>NZ_OZ241975.1:0-1510000 GCF_965204195.1 Candidatus Poriferisodalis sp. | reverse complement strand
TGCGCAGCGAGTCCCAGCCGGCGGCGGATCAGGTCGATGCCGAGCACGATGTTGCCCCACTGGTCCGAGCCGCCGACCTGCAGTTCGCACTCGACGTTTTCCGCCAGCCACAAGTAGTCGTACGCCTGCAGCAGCATGTAGCTGAATTCGGTGTAGGACAGCCCATCGCCCTCGTCGAGGCGGTTGCGGACCGATTCCTTGCCCACCATCTGCTGCACGGTGACGTGCTTGCCGACGTCTCGCAGGAAGTCGAGGACGCCGATGCCGACGGTCCACGCACGGTTGTCCAAGAGCCGCGCCGAGCAGGGTCCGTCATCGAAGTCGAGGAACTGGCGCAGCTGCGGCACGATTCCCTCGAGATTGCTGGCCAGTGCGTCATCATCGAGCAGGTTTCGCTCGGTCGAGCGTCCGCTGGGATCACCGACCATGCCCGTTGCGCCTCCGGCCAGCGCGATGGGGCGATGCCCTCCTAGCTGCAGCCGCCGGAGCGTCAGCAGCCCCATGAGATTGCCCACATGAAGGCTCGCGGCGGTGGGGTCGAAGCCGCAATACACCGTGATCGGTCCGGACTCCAGGCGCTGCGCGAGCGCCCGGCGGTCCGTTGTCTGATGGATCAGTCCACGCGCCTCAAGGTCGGCCAGCACGTCCACACCGCCAGTCTGCCGGACAGCCAGCGCCGCGAGACCCCTGGCTAGTTGCGAGGCGTCCAGCGGAAGAAGCGCACGGTGACCAGCACCCCGAACACGCCCCACACCCCGAGGACCAACCAGTGCCACGCCGGCATCGGCACGCCTTCGCTGAATGGGTCGAAGGTGCGTCCTAGCGCAACAGCCAGGTGCTTGATGGGGAACACGTCACCGATGAGGGTCATCCAGCGCGGTGCCCCGTCCGACGGGATGAACACGTCGGAAACGAAGTACAGCGGCAGCACGCACATGTTCGTGATCGCCGGAGCTGCCTGCTCGCTGGGGCACACGCATGTGATGGCGAGCCCCAAGGCCGAAAACGCCGCGGCGCCCACCCCGAGCGTGATGAGCAGGCTCGGCACGGCACCCGGCTGGACCTCGACGCTGTAGCCGAGCCAGCCGATGCCGATCACCAGCGCTGTCATCAATACGGTCAGCACCAACGATGCGGCGACCTGCCCGCCCACATAGACCCACGGCGGCAGCGGCGTCGCCCGCATGGCTTTGAGCACGCCGCTCTCGCGCTTGATGACCGTGACGATGGCGGCGTTCATGAAGTTGGCCGAGACCAGTGCCAGCGCCAGGATCCCGGGGACGTACACGGTTGCGACGCGCGCTCCGGTCGAGCTGATGATCTCGTTGCCGAAGATCGAGGTGAAGATCACCAGGAAGATGATCGGCAGGACCACTGTGAAGAAGGTGGCCGCCGGGCTGCGCCCGAAGCCCAACAAGTTGAATCGCGCCTCGCTGCGCAGCTGCCCCAGGCGGGTCATGAACCCTCTCCCGAAGATGTGTCTCCAGTCAGTGCCAGGTACGTGTCCTCCAGCGTCGGCGGCTGCACAGCCAGTGAGTCGAGCGGGGTCCCGGCGGCCTCGGCGGCAGCGAGCAGATCGCGCACTACCTCGCCGACATCACGCGTGACGAGCGCGAACCGTTCGACTTCTCGCTCGATCTGCCGCTCGGCGATAGCTGTGCCTGCAGCGGCCCGAGCCCGCACCGACGCATCGTCACCGCGGAGCAGGTCTCGCAGCCGATCAGGCAGCGCCACAGGGCTCAGCTCTGCGGCATCCCAGCTGACGTGCGATGGCATGGCGACTTGTGCCGCCAGTTCGGGAGCAGTGCCGTCGGCCACGATGCGACCCCGCGAGATCACCACGATGCGGTCAGCCAGGTGGTCAGCCTCGTCCATGTAGTGGGTGGTCAGCAGCACGGTCACGCCCAGCGACCGCAGACCGTCGATGGTTTGCCACGCCTCGCGGCGAGCAGCCGGGTCGAAACCGGTTGTTGGCTCATCCAGGAAGACGAGCTCAGGGTCGCCCACGAGGGCGAGCGCTACAGCCAGGCGCTGTTGCTGCCCTCCCGACAAACGGCGAGTGCGGGTTCCGGCCGCCTCGGCAAGACCGACAAGCTCCAATACCTCGGCGGTCGGCCGGGGCGATCGGTAGTACGCCGACCACATCGTCACAATCTCCGCAGCGGTGAAGTCGCCCTCATGCTTGGCCCCTTGCAGAACGACCCCGATGCGCTCCCTCCAGTCGGCGGTGGCCTCCGCCGGATCGACGCCCAGCACCTGCACGTCCCCAGACGTTCGGGTGCGGAGGGCTTCGAGGATCTCGACTGTCGTGGTCTTGCCGGCCCCGTTGGGACCCAGGAAGGCCACGACCTCGCCGGTCGCGACCGACAGGTCGACGCCGGCGACCGCCTCGACTTCCCCGTATCGCTTGCGGAGCTGGGTGACCTCGATGGCGAGGTGTGCCTCGTCGCTCATCTTGTGTGGCCGCCGACCGCTGCACTGCCGTGACTGCTGGCGGCGTTGTCGGCTCGGTCAGCGACGGGGTCACCGGCAGGAACGTCGATGCCCTCATCGGCGTAGCGCTCGGGATGGCTGACCTGTGGCCGCACCGCTGCTGCGTACAGCAGGACGCCCAACGGACCGCTGTAGATGATCAGCAGGACCCAGTGCCAACGACGCTTGCCGGCCAGCTGAAACCGATCGCGACCCAGCCGCAGGATGTCGACAATTCCACCGGCCATGATCAGCGCCGCCACAGCGGCTGCGGCGATCAGCACAGCGCCGAGGTCCACCCGGCCACGCTACCGGTGCCGCCGCGTGCGGCCCAGAGGCTGAGCCCCGGGCCCAAGCGGCCCGTGAACGCTGTCATATGCAGAATGAGGATCAAGAGCGCAAAGCACGGAGCGGGCGATGCCTTCAGCCGCCCAGCGATGTCACGGCGTCCGCGATGTAGAACCCGGCACCGGCGATGCCTGCGACGAGGAAGCCGATTCCTGCTGTCCAGAACGTGCCATTGAACAGCAGCCGTCCGCCGGCGGCCAAGACAACGGTGACAGCGATCACCGGCAGCACCGAGCCCGGCAGGAAGGTGACGGCGATCCAGCCCAGCACCAGACCGCACAGCAGCAGGACGATGTTCTCGACCAGCAGCAGCACCTGATGCACGTAGCCACCGTACGCGCCGCCAGCAACGCGCCTACTCGTCGCTGTGTTGCCTCAAGGTGCGGGCGAGGTCGAAGCCATATCGAGCCAGCCGGCGCGTGCTGGCGTCGAGTCCCAGTTCCGGCTCGTCGAGCTGGTCGCCTGCGACCCACCGCAGCTCTTCGGACTCGTGGTTGCCGCGTGTCACGGCACGGCGTGGTGCGCGAATGAGAAAACGAACGTCGAAGTGAAGATGATCAGGCTCGGTGTGCCTGCGGTTGACGAACAGGTGCATGTCAATGTCAACCGGCTCGGTCCAGACCTGGAGGCCGTCGATGCCGGTCTCCTCGGTGGCTTCGCGCAGGGCGACCCCCGCGAGGGAACCCTCGCCATCGGCATGACCGCCCGGCTGCAACCAACGACCGATCTTGCGGTGCAGCAGCACCAAACCCCTTGTTGCGTCGTGGTTCACCACCCACGCCGATGCAGTCAGATGTCCGACCTCGCACGAGCGATGCAGTGCATCGGGATGACGAGCGGCAAAGCCGACCAATCGTCGCCGGTGCTGAGCCTGGATGCGATCTTGAGGCTCGAATCGCTCCACAGCCTCAAGTGCCGCCGCGAGGCCGGCGTGCGCAACTGAGGAACCAGGCCGCTTCCCCGCCGGGGCAGCCGCACGCCAACGCGGTGCTCGAGCGCCGCTGTCGCCCGCCGGCGAATGGCTGCCCCGCACGCTCACCGTCTGCTCACGTGCGGGTTGCCAGCGTCGTAGAAGCGCCAAGGAAGCTCAGCACCGCGGCTGATGCCGATGCGCGCCGTGCTCACAATCTCCGCAGCCGTCCAGCCATCGTCGCGGATGCTGAGTCCGCCGTCGGTTGTGAGGTCGCAGCCGTCGTGGGCACCGTCGATGCCGAATGCCTGAGTGAGCTTGGCCGGGCCCGAGCACAAGTCCCTGCCGCCGACCGCGCCTGCGGTGCGACTCCGCCGGGCCGCCATGACATCACCGCCTTGCACCGGCTCAAGTGCTCGCAACAGGACGGCGTCGCCGATACCGGCCGGTGCACACACTGCGTTCGCGCACCAGTGCATGCCGTAGATCAAGTACACGTAGAGGCGTCCTGGCGGTCCGAACATGGAGGCGTTGCGAGCCGTCGGGCCGCTGCGCGAATGTGCCGCAGGATCGCTGTCGCCGCAGTACGCCTCGACCTCAACGATGCGCCCCGCCCGCAGCGGTCCGTCTGTGCTGGCGGGATCGTGCACCAGCAGCTTGCCGATCAGGCCGGGAGCGACCTCCGTTGCCGGGCGCTCGTAGAACGCCTGCGGCAGAGGGTCGCCCGCCGGCACCGTCAACGCCCAGCTCGGGCGTCGCTGGCCGCGGCGAGTGCAGCGTCGAGACGCTCGAGTTGTGCGGCCACGGCGTCGGGACCACCCGCTCCCGGCGTCGTGCGGCTGAGGTATGCCGCGCCGGGCGCGAGCAGGCGGGCAGCCTCGGGGCCGAGATCCGGGTGGGCGGTCACCAGTTCCGTCAGGCGATGGGGGCGCTCGGAGACTTCAGAGTCGTCTAGTGCCTCACGCACGAGCCCGGCAATGACCCCGTGCGCGTCGCGGAAGGGCATACCCCGAGCCACCAGCCATTCGGCCAGATCGGTGGCCGCAGCGAAGGGGTCGTCGGCGCCCGCCGCCATGGCCTCTGCATCGAATTCGACAGTCTGCATCAAGCCGTCGAGCGCCAAGACCACCAAGCGCACGGTGTCGACCGCGTCGAACAACGGCTCCTTGTCCTCTTGAAGGTCCTTGTTGTAGGCGAGCGGGAGGCCCTTGAGCGTCGCCAGCAGGCCGGTCAAGTGACCGATCAACCGTCCGGCCTTGCCGCGTGCCAGCTCCGCGACATCTGGGTTCTTCTTCTGCGGCATCATCGACGAGCCGGTTGCGAAGGCATCGTCGAGCACGACAAATCCGAACTCGGCGCTCGACCACAGCACCACTTCCTCACCCAGGCGAGACAGGTGGATCCCCGACATCGCCAACGCGAACAAGGCGTCGGCGACAAAATCGCGATCGCTGACTGCGTCGAGCGAATTCTCGAAGACCGCTGCGAACCCCAGATCGGCGGCGGTCGCCGAAGGATCCAGCGGAAGCGTCGAGCCTGCGAGTGCGCCGGCTCCGAGCGGCGAGACATCCGTGCGATGCCTGGCATCGCCGAGACGCTCCACGTCTCGCAACAGCGCCCATACGTGCGCGGCCAGGTGATGCGCGAGCCCCACCGGCTGCGCCTGCTGCAGGTGCGTGTAGCCCGGCAGTCGCAGGCCCGAGGAATGCGCCTCTCGCGCCCTGGCGGCCAGTGTGCTCGCCAGGCCCAGCAACTGCCCGGTCAGCTCATCGATCGCACGGCGAGTCCACAGGCGCAGGTCGGTCGCGACCTGGTCGTTGCGACTGCGACCGGTGTGCATCTTGGCCGCGGCTCCGCAGAGCTCGGTTGCCCGGCGCTCGACTGCAGTGTGAATGTCCTCATCGGTCGGAGCCCAGACCATACGGCCCTCGGCGATCTCGGTTTCCACCTCGTCGAGGGCCGCGACGATGCCATCACACTCGCCGTCGCTCAGCAGACCCACAGCGGCCAGCATCGACACGTGAGCCCGCGACGCAGCGATGTCCTCGGCGAACATGCGCTGGTCGAACGGGAGCGAGTCGTTGAGCGCTGCGAGGGCATCCGCGGGCGCGCCGGCGAACCGGCCGTGCCACAGGGTGGCGGGGCCGGTTCGGGACGGGCCGATCGGTTGCGGGGGCAAGTCGTCGGCAGAAGTGCCGTCAGCAGGCATCAGGCAACACGCTCACAAGTCGGCCAGGTCGCGGCAGTGCTCGGCAACCGCAGGGCCGCCGAGTTCCTCAGTGGCCACGATGAATAGCGTGTCGTCGCCCGCCACCGTGCCGACCACGCCGTCAAAGGCACTGCGGTCGATCGCCGAGGCAACGACATGCGCTGATCCCGGCGGTGTGCGCAACACCACCATGTTCTGCGAGGAACGCACGTCGAGCACCCAGTCGGAGAACACTCGCCGCAGGGTGTTGGACGGCAGCGTCTCGGGCGCGTCGGCTTCGGGCACCGCATACACGGTGCGCCCTGCCGTGCGCATCTTGGCCACGCCCAACTCGTCCAGATCACGGCAGACGGTCGCTTGGGTGACCTCCACTGAGCGCTCCGCGAGCAGACCGACCAACTGCGCCTGGCTGCTGATCTCGTGCCTGGCCAGCAGCTCGCGGATGAGATGTTGGCGCTGCGTTTTGGTGCTCATGATGCCGCTCCATGCGGCGCTGAACTGGCTGATGCCGCTCCATGCGGCGCTGAACTGGCTGACGCCGCTCCATGCGGCGCTGAACCCGCCAGGAAGGCCAGCAGGCCCCGTGCAGCGTGCATCCGGTTCTCGGCCTGCTGCCACACTCTGCTCGCCGGACCGTCAATGACTTCAGCAGTCACTTCCTCGCCCCGGTGTGCTGGCAGGCAGTGCAGGAAGATTGCCCCGTCGGCGGCATGGAACATGAGATCTGCGGTGACCTGGTACGGACCGAACGAGGCCAGACGCTCAGCCTGCTCGTCCTCCTGACCCATGGAGGTCCACACATCGGTGCAGACCACGTCGGCGCCCGTGACAGCTTCAGCCGGATCGTCCGTGACCGTGCACGTGCCACCGAGCGCCTCGAGACGCTCGAGCGTCGAGGCGGCGGGTGCATAGCTCGGCGGCACGGCCAGCGAACTCTCGATTCCCAGCATGGCGCAGCCGATCGCGAGCGAGCGCCACACATTGTTGGCGTCGCCGACGAACGCCACGCGTCCGGTGCGTTCGAATCCAGTGCATTGCGAGATGGTCAGCAGGTCTGCCAGCGCCTGGCAGGGATGTGCGTCATCAGACAGCAGGTTGACGACCGGCGCCACCTCGCACGCTGCCATCCGTTCGAGGTGGCTGTGCCGAAAGACACGCGCTGCGACGATCGCGTGGTAGCAGGCCAGCGTGCGCACGATGTCCTCCGCGGACTCGCGGACATCCATCCCGACTTCTTCCGGCCGGATATAGACCGGGTGACCGCCGAGCTGTTTGACGGCCATCTCCATCGAGTTGCGCGTGCGGTTCGAGGCCTTCTCGAACACCAAGGCCACACCCTTGCCGTCCAATACTGGGGGCGCGTCGACAGCGGGGCGCGACGATGCGTCCAGCACCCAGCGCAACTCGTCCGGTGACAGGTCATCGACTTCGAGGAAGTGCCGCATCAGACCGGTCACTCCTTGCCGGCGAGCACGCTCGCGAAGATTGCAAGACCCTCGTCGATCTGCTCGCTGGACACGACGAGCGGCGGCGCGAAACGCACGGCCGTCGGCGTGATCCCGTTGATCACGAGGCCAGCTTCCAGGCACGCCGCAGCCACCTCGGGACCGCTGCGACCGGCAGCATCGGTATCAATCTCGGCCGCGATCAGCAGGCCGAGGCCGCGAGTGTCGACAACGCCGGGAACGCCCATGAGCTTGCCGGCCAGTTCTTCGCCACGGGCAGCAGCCACCGCTGGCGCATCGATGGCCTCCATGGTGCGCAGCACGGCACGTGCCGCGCTCGCGGCGAGCGGCTGCCCGCCGAACGTGGTCGCGTGATCGCCCGGCTGGAACGCGGCGGCGATCTCGCGGCGCGCCCAGACGGCACCGATCGGCACACCGTTGCCCAGTGCCTTGGCCATGGTCACGATGTCGGGTCGAGCCGCGCCGGTCGGTCCTCCGGCCGAGTCGAAGTGGTGATGCCAGGCAAACCACTCGCCGGTGCGCGCCAAGCCAGTCTGCACCTCGTCGACGATGAACACCATGCCGCGCTCGTCGCAGATCTCACGGACGCGATGCAAGTAGGCGCTGTCGGCGACGTTCACGCCGCCCTCGCCCTGGACAACCTCGAGCAGCACGGCGCAGCAGCTGGGATCCAGCGCCGCCTCCAATGCATCTGCGTCGTTGTAGGGCACATGTCGGAATCCGTCCGGCAGCGGCTGGAAGGTCTCGTGCTTCTCAGGCTGTCCCGTGGCATGGAGCGTCGCCAGCGTGCGCCCATGGAACGACCGCAGCGCGCTGACGACGACATAGCGGCCACGGCCGCCGTACTTGCGCGCCAGCTTGATCGCCCCCTCGAGCGATTCGGCGCCGCTGTTGCAGAAGAAGACCTGCCCACCGCCGCCCTGCAGCCGGTCAATGGTCTGCGCGACTTCGACCTGCGGCTCGGTGCCGAACAGGTTCGACACATGCAGCAGCGTCCGCGCCTGCTCACCGACCGCATCGGCGACTGCCGGGTGGGAATGGCCGAGCGACGTCACCGCCAGTCCCGCCAGGAAATCCAGGTAGCGCTTGCCGTCGCGGTCGTAGAGCTCGCAACCGCTGCCGCGCACGAACTGGACCGGCGGCGGCCCGTAGGTGGGCATGAGCGGGCAGTGCTCCAGCTCCGCAGCGCCCATGGCGGCCGCGTGGGGCGACAGCCCGTTCGTTGCACTTGTTGCCGTGGTCATTTGTGTCATGAGATCGTGGCTCGCTCTCTGCGTTTCGGGTACTCGGGTGTCTGGGTTACACGGTGTCTGGGCTAGTGGCCGGCTTGCAGCGTTGTCGGCCGATCACGGGTGATCATGGTGCCGACGCCGGCATCGGTGAACAGCTCGACGAGCACGACGTGCGGAACGCGGCCGTCGAGCAGGTGTGCACTGTTGACGCCGTTGCGCACGGCGCTGATGCAGGCTTCGATCTTGGGGATCATCCCGCCCGCGATCGTGCCGCCGGCCAGCCGGGCAGCCAGCGAGTCGGCCGTTGTCCGCCGCACGAGCGAATCCGGATCGTCGACGTCATCGAGCAGACCCGCTACGTCGGTGAGGTATACGACCTTCTCGGCGTCAAGAGCCGCGGCCACAGCGCCGGCCACGGTGTCCGCGTTGATGTTGTATGCCTGCCCCTTGGCATCGGCGCCGATCGTGGAGATCACCGGGATCAACCCCTCGGCGAGCAGGCGCTCGAGCAGGTCGGTGTTCACATCGGTGACCTCGCCCACGAATCCCAGATCAGGGTTCCGGGCGGTGGCGGTAATGACCCGGCCGTCCTCGCCCGAGATGCCCACGGCCAGCGGCCCGTGCACGTTGATGGCGCCGACGATGTCACGGTTGACCTTGCCGACCAGCACCATGCGTGCGATGTCCAGCGTCTCCGCGTCGGTGACTCTCAGCCCATCGCGGAACTCCGAGGTCTTGCCGAGGCGCGCCATGAGATCGCCGATCTGCGGGCCGCCGCCGTGGACGACGACCGGCGCCAGGCCGATCTGGCGCAGCAGCACCATGTCGGCGGCGAAGCCGTCGGTGAGCGCAGTGTCGACCATCGCATTGCCGCCGAACTTGACAACCACCACCTTGCCCCGCCATCGGCTGATATACGGCAGCATCTCCACGAGCAGCTCGGCGCGCTCGACCTGCTGGGCGTGAACATCGCCCATGGTCATGGCATCAATCCTGTCGTCGGCAGGCCGGCCGTCTCGGGGAGTCCGAGTGCGATGTTGGCGCACTGCACGGCCCCGCCGGACGCACCTTTGACCAGGTTGTCGATCGCGCTGAGCACGACCAGCCAGCCAGTTCGGGGATCCACCCGGGCACTCAGATGGCATGTGTTCGCACCGAGCGTCGCCTTGGTATGGGGAGCGTCGCGATGCACCACCACGAACGGCTCATCGGCATAGAAATCTGCCAGCACGCCGAGCGCATCATCGGTGGTCAGGCCTTCCGACGGTCTGGCGTAGCAGGTCGCCAGAATGCCGCGCACCATGGGCGCCAGGTGGGGTGTGAACAGCACCTGGCATCCGGTTGCCTGCTCAATCTCAGGCGTATGACGGTGGTCCAGCAAGCCGTAGGCCACGAAGTCTTCGTCGACAGCGGAGAACGTCGTGTTGGGCTTGGGAGCCCGGCCTGCCCCGCTGACCCCCGATGCGGCATCGATCACGACACCGCTCGTCGAGATGTGGCCACCGCGGGCGAACGGCGCCAAGGCCAGGGCAGCAGCAGTCGGGTAGCACCCGGGTACGGCGACGCCCGCAGCGCCGCGCAGCGCCTCACGGCCGAGCTCGGGAAGCCCGTAGGGCAACTCGCCCAGCAGCTCCGGCATCGGATGGTCAGCGCCGTACCACTGCGGATACAACGCCGGGTCGATCAACCGGAAATCAGACCCCAGGTCGACCACGCAGCCGACGCGCTTGTACAGGTCGGCAACGACGGGCGCGCTGGCCATGTGCGGCAGGCCCAGGAACACGACGTCGAGTCCGACGAAGATCTCGGGGTCGTATGCGCAGTAGCGAAGATCGCCGTAGTCGGCCGCCAAGCTGGGATACAGGTCGCGGACCGCGGCACCTGCCTGCGTGTCGCCGGTAACGGCGACGACGTCGAATGACAGGTGCGCCGCCGCCAGTCGCAGCAGCTCCGCGCCGGTGTAGCCGGACGCGCCCACGATGCCGACGCGCACCGGCTGCGCCGGTCCTGTGTCCATGCGCACCGGCTGCGCCGGTGCCGGGTCTGTGTTCATGGCGGCGTGCCTATCTCTCAGATCGATGCCCACTGTATCAGCTGCACGCCCGCAGTATGCATCAATTTGCAAAATTATTCAGCCCCTGCATCCGCCATTCCGCACTGCATCGGTACACTGCTTGTTCCCAGGGCCAACGACGTCCCTGCCGCCGCCGAGTTCCGACATCGGAACTCCTTCAGCCCACCGGGACGTCGCCGATGCCCACTCATGACACTGCGGCCGCGCCAAGCACTGACGACCGTCCGGCCGTACGCACCGACCCCCACGAGGGGCCGCCTGCCGCACAGGGCCTCTACGACCCTGCATTCGAGCATGACGCCTGCGGCGTGGGCTTCGTGGCCGACATGTCCGGAGTGCCGAGCCGCGCCGTCGTCGATCAGGCCCTGCAGTGCCTCGTCAATCTCGACCATCGCAGCGCGACGGGCGCTGAGGCCAACGTCGGTGACGGCATCGGCATCACCATTGGAGTGCCCGACCGATTCCTGCGCGAGGTCTGCGAATTCGAGCTCCCGCCAGCCGGCCACTATGCAGTCGGCACGGCGTTTCTGCCCCGCACCGATCCCGACGCAGCAGCAGCGTCGATCGAAGCGATCATGGTCGACGAGGGGCTTGAGGTGCTCGGCTGGCGCGACGTCCCCACCGATCCCTCCTCGCTCGGCAAGTTCGCCACCGATCCCATGCCGGTGTTCCGGATGCTGTTCGTGGCCGCCCCGTCCCCCGATCAGCACACCCTGCCAGAGGCTGAGCCGGCAGGCGAAGCCGTGGCCCGAGCGGCCCGTGAGCGGAGCGAACAAGAGCGGGAAGCAACAGGTGCCTCAACGAGAGGGTTCACCAGTACGCGCCACCTATTGGAAGGGCTGGCGCTCGAACGGCGGGTGTATGTCGCCCGCAAGCGCACCGAGCACGACATCGATCCCGCGCCCTACTTCGGTTCGCTGTCGTGCCGGACGCTCATCTACAAGGGAATGCTGACCTGCAGCCAGTTTGCAGAGTTCTATCCCGACCTGGTCGACCCCCGCATGGAATCAACGCTCGCCCTGCTGCACTCGCGCTTCAGCACGAACACGTTTCCCTCCTGGCCGCTCGCGCACCCGTATCGCATGCTCGCCCACAACGGCGAGATCAACACTGTCATGGGGAACCGCAACTGGATGCGCGCGCGCGAGGGCACGCTGTCGAGCCCGCTGTTCGCAGACGCCGATGGGCGGAACCAGCTTGAGCGCACCTACCCCGTGTGCACGCCGGGCGCCTCGGACACCGCCAGCTTCGACGAGGTGCTCGAACTGCTCCATCTCGGCGGGCGGAGTCTCCCCCACGCCGTGCTGATGATGATTCCGGAGGCATGGGAGAACCATGCCCGCATGCCCCAGGACAAGCACGACTTCTACGAGTTCCATGCCTCGTTGATGGAACCGTGGGACGGCCCGGCCAGCATCGCCTTCACCGACGGCACCGTCGTAGGCGCAGTGCTCGACCGCAACGGCCTGCGGCCCTCCCGCTATTGGGTCACCGCCGACGGCCTGGTCGTGATGGCATCCGAGGTCGGCGTCGCTGACATTGACCAAACCCGCATCATCCGCAAGGGCCGCCTGCAGCCGGGTCGCATGTTCCTGGTGGACACCTCGCAGGGCCGCATCGTGGGCGACGACGAGATCAAGCAGAGCTTGGTGACCGCGGAGCCGTATGGGGAGTGGCTCGCCGACGGGCTCGCACACCTGGAGGACCTGCCGCCGCGCTTCAGCCTGACGCCTCAGCACTCCTCGGTGACGCTGCGCCAGCGCACCTTCGGCTACACCACCGAGGAGCTGCGAATTCTCGTGGCGCCCATGGCCCGCACCGGCATCGAGCCGATCGGGTCGATGGGGACCGACACACCCATCGCCGTGCTGTCGAAGCGGCCGAGACTGTTGTTCGACTACTTCAGCCAACTGTTCGCGCAGGTCACCAATCCACCGCTGGATGCGATCCGTGAGGAACTGGTGACGTCCACCAAGGCCAAGATCGGCCCGGAGGGCAACCTGTTGCAGCCCGGCCCGGATTCCTGCCGGCAGATCGTGCTGCCCTACCCGATCCTGTCGAACGAGGACCTTGCCAAGATCCTGTACATCGACGAGGACTTGCAGCAGGCGCCGGCGCAAGCCAATGGCGCCGCATCGGACGGCGCAGCGCAACCCGACGACGATGCCCGCCGGTTCCGGCCGTTCGCCGTCGACGGCCTGTACCCGGTCGCAGACGGCGGTGCCGGCATGGAACGCGCAATCGCCGACGTGTGCGAGCAGGTTGACGAGGCCATCGCCGGCGGCTCCCGGATCATCATCCTGTCGGATCGCTACAGCGACCCGCAGCAAGCGCCGATTCCCTCGCTGCTGCTGACGGGCGCCGTGCATCACCACTTGGTACGCAACAAAACCCGGACGATGGTGGGCTTGGTGACCGAGTGCGGCGATGCACGCGAGGTGCACCACATGGCCTTGCTGCTCGGCTACGGGGCGAGTGCCGTCAACCCGTACCTGGCCTTCGAGTCGATCGACGACATGGTGCGCAGCGGCGTGATCAGCGAAGTCGACGAGCGCACTGCCAAGCGCAACTACATCAAGGCGTGCACCAAGGGCGTGCTCAAGGTGATGTCCAAGATGGGCATCTCGACCGTGGCCAGCTACACGGGGGCGCAGGTGTTCGAGGCCGTGGGCCTGGGGGCGGATCTCATCGATCGCTACTTCAGCGGGACGACATCCAAGCTCGACGGCGTGGGTCTCGATGTGCTCGCGGCCGAGGTTGCCGAGCGTCACCGGTTCGCCTACCTCGACAACCCCACCGAGGCGGCGCACCGTGACCTGTGGGCGGGCGGCGAGTACCAGTGGCGGCGCGAGGGCGAATACCACCTGTTCAACCCCGAGACCGTCTACAAGCTGCAGCACTCCACGCGCGCCGGTCGCTACGAGATCTTCAAGGAGTACACGCAGCTGGTGGATGACCAATCCACCGAACTGGCGACCTTGCGGGGCCTGTTCGAGCTCCGTCCGGCGCCCGGCGGGCCGATCCCGGTCGAGGAGGTCGAACCGGTTGCTGAGATCGTGAAGCGATTCTCCACCGGAGCGATGAGCTACGGCTCTATCTCCGCGGAAGCACACGAGACACTGGCCATCGCCATGAACCGCATCGGCGGCAAGTCCAACACCGGCGAGGGCGGCGAAGACCCGGAGCGCTATGTGCCAGACCCCAACGGTGACCTGCGGCGTTCAGCCATCAAGCAGGTGGCCTCAGGGCGCTTCGGTGTGACCTCGGAGTACCTGACCAACGCCGACGATCTGCAGATCAAGATGGCCCAGGGCGCCAAGCCCGGCGAGGGCGGGCAGCTGCCGGGGCCCAAGGTCTGGCCGTGGATCGCCAAGACCCGCCACTCGACGCCCGGTGTCGGGCTCATCAGCCCGCCGCCGCACCACGACATCTACTCGATCGAAGACCTCAAGCAGCTCATCCACGATCTCAAGAACTCCAATCCCGCCGCGCGCGTCCACGTCAAGCTGGTGGCCGAAGTGGGCGTGGGCACCGTCGCCGCCGGCGTGTCGAAGGCGAAGGCCGATGTGGTGCTGATCTCCGGCCACGACGGCGGCACCGGGGCGTCGCCGCTGACGTCGCTGAAGCACGCTGGCGCGCCGTGGGAGCTCGGCCTTGCCGAGACGCAGCAGACACTGCTGCTGAACGGACTGCGGGACCGCATCGTCGTACAGACCGACGGGCAGCTGAAGACCGGCCGCGACGTGATCGTTGCGGCACTCCTCGGCGCCGAGGAATATGGCTTCGCCACAGCACCGCTGGTGGTCTCGGGCTGCATCATGATGCGTGTCTGCCATCTCGACACCTGCCCTGTGGGTGTCGCCACCCAGAACCGCGAGCTGCGCAAGCGCTTCGGCGGCCGGCCCGAGTTCGTTGTGAACTACTTCGAGTACATCGCCCAAGAAGTCCGCGAGTACCTGGCGATGCTGGGCTTCCGGTCGCTGCCCGAGGCCATCGGGCGGGTGGATCGGCTCGACACGACCGCGGCGGTTGCCCACTGGAAGGCACACGGGCTGAACCTGTCGCCGATCCTGGCGGAACCCGAGACGCCATGGCCGCAGGATCGCTACTGCTCCCAGAGCCAGGACCACGGCTTGGAGCGGGCCCTCGACCAGCAGCTCATCGAATTGGCGGCGCCGGCGCTGGAGGCTGAGCCGAATGGCGAAGCCGGGGCCCGAGCGGCCCGTGAGCGCAGCGAACAGGAGCGGGAAGCAAATGGTGACTCGGCAGACGGGTTCGCCAGTCTGCGCATCAGCTCAGGACGCCGCGAGCTGGTGCGGGCGGAGCTGCCGATCAGCAACGTGAATCGGACCGTCGGCACCATGCTCGGCCACCGCATCACCGCTGCCCACGGCGGCGACGGCCTGCCTGACGATACGGTTGACTTCACATTCAACGGGTCGGCCGGGCAGAGCTTCGGCGCATTCGTGCCGCGTGGGCTGACAATGCGACTGCACGGCGACGCCAACGACTACCTCGGCAAGGGGCTGTCGGGCGGGCGCCTAGTAGTACGACCCCCGAGGGACACACACCCGGATTTCGTGGCCGAGGACAACATCATCGCCGGGAACGTCATCCTGTACGGCGCAACCGGCGGCGAGGCGTACATCCGCGGAACGGTCGGCGAACGCTTCTGCGTGCGCAACTCCGGAGCGACCGCCGTCGTCGAAGGGGTGGGCGACCACGCGTGTGAGTACATGACGGGCGGCATGGTGGTGGTGCTCGGCGCCATCGGTCGCAACTTCGGTGCCGGCATGTCCGGCGGGGTGGCATTCGTGTACGACCCCGACGACGTCTTCTGGCGGAACCTGAACGCCGAGATGGTCGACCTCGAACCCCAACTCGACGATGCCGACGCCGAGACGGTACGCACAGTGCTGCGCCATCACCTCGCCGAGACCGATTCGGCTCCAGCCCAACGCATCCTGGGACGCTGGCACAGCGAGGTGCGCAGCTTCCGCAAAGTGATGCCGAAGGACTACCGGCGCGTGCTCGAAGCGAGGGCAGCAGCGGCCGAGCTCGGCCAAGACCCCGACGAGGCAGTCATGGCGGCTGCGCATGGCTGAGAACTGCGTCCGCCCGCTCAGCGCAGCCGCCACTAGACGGGCACAAGGGCTGCGCATGGGTGATCTAGATGGGTGATATCCGGGGATTCATGCGGCACGACCGGGAGCTGCCGACCCGGCGGCCGGTACCGGTGCGCCTGCGCGATTGGCGTGAGGTGTACGAGCCATTCGCCGACGAAGACTTGCGCACCCAGGCCAGTCGCTGCATGGACTGCGGCGTGCCGTTCTGCAATTCGGGCTGCCCGCTGGGCAACATCATCCCCGACTGGAACGATCTCGTGTACCGCGACCGCTGGCAGGACGCCATCGAGCGACTGCACGCCACCAACAATTTCCCTGAGTTCACCGGTCGGCTGTGCCCGGCGCCGTGCGAGGGTGCGTGCGTGCTGGGCATCAACGCCGACCCGGTCACGATCAAGCAGGTCGAGGTCGCGATCATCGACAAGGCCTTCGAGATGGGTTGGGTCCGCCCCGAACTGCCCGCCGTGCGCACGGGCCGCAGCGTGGCAGTGGTGGGTTCGGGGCCCGCTGGGCTGGCAGCGGCGCAGCAGCTGACCCGTGCCGGCCACGACGTCACGGTGTTCGAGCGGGCCGATCGGCTCGGCGGCCTGCTCCGGTACGGCATTCCCGAGTTCAAGATGGAAAAGCGCCACATCGAACGTCGGCTCGACCAAATGAGCGCCGAGGGCACGAAGTTCCGCACCGGCGTCGAGGTCGGTGTGGACATTCCGGTAGCGGATCTGCAGGCCGATTTCGACGCACTCGTGCTGGCCGGCGGCGCGACAGCATGGCGCGATCTGCCGATCCCCGGCCGAGAGCTCGACGGCATACACCAGGCGATGGAGTACCTGCCGTGGGCCAACAAGGCCCAGGAAGGAGACCTCGACCCGGCCGACGTGCCGATCAACGCCGCCGGCAAGCGCGTGGTGATCATCGGCGGCGGCGATACCGGCGCCGACTGCCTGGGCACCGCACACCGCCAGGGTGCCGCCTCAGTGCACCAATTCGAGATCCTGCCGCGGCCGCCCGACGAGCGGGATTCCGCCAACCCTTGGCCTACCTATCCGATGGTCTACCGGGTCTCCTCGGCACATGAGGAAGGCGGCGACCGCGTCTACTCGGTGAACACGCAAGAGTTCTTGAATGACGGCGCAGGTTCGGTGCGGGCATTGCGGGCGCACGAGGTCGTGTTCAGCGACGGCCGGTTCGCCAAGGTGGACGGCACCGAATTCGAACTCGAATGCGAGCTCGTGCTGCTGGCCATGGGATTCCTCGGGCCGCAGCAGGAGGGCTTGCTGGCTCAGCTCGGTGTGGAGATCGATGCGCGCTCCAACGTGGTGCGCGACGACGAGTACCGCACAAGCGTCGACGGTGTGTGGGTGTGCGGTGACATGGGTCGCGGGCAGAGCCTGATCGTGTGGGCCATTGCCGAAGGCCGGGCCTGTGCGGCTGCGGTTGACGAGGCCCTCATGGGCCATACGGCGCTCCCGTACCCGATACCTCCCTCCGCGCGCCCGCTCAACTGAAGGCGAGAGGTCACAGCGGTGAACACGAGCCCGTACCCGGTGGACGGCGAGCGTCTGTGGGCCACGCTCCACACCCTGGCGGAGATCGGCGCAACGCCTGCGGGCGGCGTGGCGCGGGTGGCGCTGACCGACGAGGACCGCGCAGGGCGAGATCAGTTCGTCGCGTGGGTGCAGGAGCTGGGCTGCACCGTCCATGTCGACCAGATGGGGAACATGTTCGCCCGCCGGGAGGGCACCGATCCGCAGCGGGCACCGGTGGTGGTCGGCAGCCATCTCGACAGCCAGCCCACCGGCGGCAAGTACGACGGCGCCTACGGCGTGATGGTGGGCCTCGAAGTGCTGCGGGTGCTTCACGACCAGGACATCAGCACCGCAGCACCCGTCGAGGTCGTGTCGTGGACCAACGAGGAAGGAGCGCGGTTCCCGCCGGCAATGATCGGCTCCGGCGTCTACGCCGGAGCGTTCAGCCTGGACGAGGGGCTCGCTGCGCCAGGAGTGGACGGCACAACCCTCGGCGACGAACTTGCCCGCATCGGGTATGCCGGGGCCGACCCTTGCGGCGCTCCTGACGGTGCCGGTCGCCGGCTGATCGGGCACTACATCGAGCCGCACATCGAGCAGGGCCCGATCCTGGAGGCCGCCGAAGTGACGCTCGGCACGGTGACCGGAGTGCAGGGCATCCGCTGGTACGACGTGTCGATCGAGGGGCAGTCGGCCCATGCCGGCAGCACACCGATGGAGCACCGCGCAGATGCCATGGTGGCCGCTGCGCACCTGGTGTGCGAGGCCGACGAGATCGCCGCTCGCCGCGCACCGGAGGGACGCGCCACCGTCGGCACGCTGTCAGTCGGCACCGGCTCACGAAACACCGTCGCCGGCTCAGTCTCGCTGACTGTCGACCTGCGCCATCCCGACGCCGCAGAGCTGGAAACCATGCATGAAGAACTGCTGGCCTTCGCCGACAGTCCCGCGTTCGGCCCCCAGCCCAGCGCCGCATCGAGCGGCGACAGCCAGCCCAGGGAGCGGTCGATCCCTCGTCCGCAGATCACCCCGATCTGGTACTCGCCACCGATCGTGTTCGACCCTGCAGTCGTCAGTGCGGTACGCAACGGCGCCTCCGCGGCGGGTTTCGAGCCCGTTGACATCACATCAGGGGCCGGCCACGACGCCTGCTACGTGTCCATGGTTGCGCCCACCGGGATGTTGTTCATTCCTTGCGCCGATGGGCTGTCACACAACGAGGCCGAGTCGATCCTGCCTGAGCACGCCATAGCTGGCGCGCAGGCCACGCTCAACGCCGTGCTCGCGCTTGCCGGCTGACGCTCACCGCTGCAGCTGCCGGTTCAGTCGCTAGGCCAGGTCTCGCAGCGCTTGGCACTTGAGGATCGCTCGGGCGGATTGTTCCATGGCCGTCCAGGCAGGCTGCTCGGCCGTATCTCCCTGCCAGCCCATCTGGCGCAGCCGCTCGGCCATGCGCGCGTCTCCGGCGGCGAGGTCTGCCCGAGCGAGCCAGCCGGTGGCGGCCTGCACATCGCGCACCGCCGACCTCCGGGTGTCAATCCACGCCTGCGGGTCGGCATCAGGCAACGGATCGGCGGGAATCGCCACGATCATCGCCTTCGCGGCGTCGCGCCAATGTCGAGCGATCCCGACGGGCACCGTGGCAGGCCATGCGCCCATGAGCTGCTGCTCGACGCTGCGGTCATGCGGCGAGGCGCCTTCGAGCACCGACAGGTCCACCCGCACCAGCGCGGCGACGGCAGCAGTGGTTGCCTGTACATCCGCTCGTGGCGGCGCCATCCGTTCGCGCAGCTCGGCGAAGGTGCCGGCGGCATCGGGGCCCGTGACCCATGAGATGAAGTCGCTCCGGCCACGCTCCCGGAACATCGGCGCTGAGAACGTGTCGGCCCACCATTCGACGGGTCGCACCAAGTGCGCCATGGCGGGGTCGTATTCCTCCCAGTTGCGGGCGTCCTCTTCCGACCGGAAGAGATTCATGCCCGCTCAGCGGAAGGGTCGGGTGGCGACATCGCCGCCGACCACGCTGCGGGTGTAGCCGACCATCTCGGGCGGGTCCATCGAGAGGATCTCTTCGTCTCGCATCTCGATGCGCAAGGGATCGCCGCCCAACAGGCACGGCGCATCCACCGTGACGGTCTGGCCCGGAACAAGCCAGCGGATCGCCAGCGCTTCGAAGGCGCACTGCGCGAACCAGCGCTGCTCGCCGTCGACGCTTACTCGGTACTGGGTGGGCTGATTGTTGAACGGCGGGAACGACGCGATGTAGTCGGTGCCCGGGTGCAGCCAGCCCGGAGTGAGATCGATGACCCGCCTCACGAGTGCCTTGGCACGCACCGGCTCGATGCCCAGCGTGCGAGCAAGTTCCGCATAGTGAGGCGCCACCCCAGTCGCCACTGTCTCGCGCATGATCGCCGCATATGCGGCGTCGAGCTCTTCGACCGGAAGCTGCTCCGGTTCAATCGGGTCTGCCGCCATATCGCGACTCTAGAAGGGGCACATCCACGCGCCGTTCACGGCCGGCAACGGCGGTGCGCATCGGGCCCGCAAGTAGGTTGCGGGCATGGCGGAGGATGTGCCGAGCAATGACGACCTGACGGCTCCGCGCTTCGATGCGCTCATGGAGGTCTTGCGGCTGCGCCGGTCGGTGCGCAGCTTCGAGCCGCCGCCTGAGCCGCTGCCCACCGAGGTCCTGCGTGGCATCTGCGAGGCCGGGCGCTGGGCGCCGTCGGGCGCGAATACGCAGCCGTGGCACTTCGTGGTCGCCGCGGATCGGGCCGACATGCTCGCTGTGTCTGACGTGTTCGTGCGACAGGCCGACCGGTTGGTCGCGCACTGCCGGGGATTCCCGCACGTGCACAAGAAGCACTGGCTGCACAACTCGCTGGCCATCGTGCTGCTGTTCTGCGATCCCCGCTGGGTCGACTCGTACCCGGTCAGCGACCACGACAGCTGGCGCGACGAGTACGCCGCCAACAACGAGAAGATCCTGCTGGCATCCGTGGGCGCCGCCGCGCAGAACATGCACTTGGCAGCTGCCGCGTACGGCTTGACGACAGCGTGGCTGAGCGGCGGCGGCGAGGACACCACTGCTCGGGAGTTGCGCGAGCTGCTCGGCGTGCCAGAGCCGCTGGTGCCGATCGCCACCATTCCCATCGGCTGGCCGCACCGGCGTGCAGAGTCTCGCTACCGCCACCCGCTCGAGCAGCTCATCCACTGGGGGCGCTGGGACCCGGAGCGCACGCCCGCGGACGATGCCGTGCAGACCTACATCAGCGGCGTCCGCCGGCAGGCCATGTACCGCGGCAGCGAAACCCTCGAGGACTGAGCGACCGATCTGGCTCCCGCATCAAGCGGGCGGCGCGGATCCGCTCAGAGCATGAAGCGGCTGACCGTGGAACTGGCCAGCCACATCTCGATGTCGCGGATGGCTTGCGTCATGGCTTGCCCGATCAGGTCCAGCTTGCGCACCTGCTCGATGCGGGGCGTGGCCTGCTCGAGCTCGGCCTTGGAGAGCAGTTCGCCGAAAATGCCGCACGCATCTACCAGCGCGATGATCACGATGTCACGCGGACTGGGGATCTCGTCGCTGAACAGCACGCCCATGATGCGCAGCTTCACTTCGCGCTCGGCCTTGCCGTCGACCATCGGGTAGCGGCGAGACCGGAATACCCACAGGTGGCGGTCGTCCTTGCGTTCAAGGATGCCCTTGTCGACGAGACGGGCGAATGCCTCTTCGCGGATGCCTTCGGCCCGCGAGGCCACGAACTCCACCCAGTAGCGCGAATCGCTCTCGGCCTGCTGAGCGGCGATCTGGGCCAGCGTGGGATCGAGCAGGCCGTCGCCGATCGGCGTGGAGTCGATCAGCATGAGCTTCTCGAGGTCGGTGTCGATCCGGTTCTCCATCGCCAGATCCATGAGCACTGAGCCGGCAATCACCCGGTCGAGCGTCCGCTCGGGCACATGGATCAGCTTGCCGTCGTCGTCTCGCAGCAGCAGGAGCAGAATTTCCTCGGCAAATCTCAGCATGGTCCTGGCTCAACTCCTGTTGTGACAGCGTCGCGGCGCCGCTTCGAGCGGCTGCGGCCCGAAGCGTAGTTGGCAGCGGTGCAATGCAGCTTCCTTGCTCTGCGCCGCCGGCACGCGCAGCGGCACTACTCGACGGTCACCTCGACGAATTCGGCGGCAGCGAGGCCGATGTCGAAGGCAATGCCGAGCGGGTGCTCAATCGCGATGCGGTACGGCCCGTCGGGGTGATAGCGCTCGCAGTCGCCCGAGGGCGTCGGCGGCAGGCACGGCACCATGTCGCTGGCCGAAACCACAGAACCGCTTGCGCCGACGAATGTGATTCGCAGCGGCAGCGGTGTGTCGCGCATCCAGAATGCACCCGAGGTGTCCCCTTCGAAGATGAACACCATTGCGGCATAGCCCCCGAGCGCTGCGAAGTCGGTCACGCCCATGAGCCCGCGCTGGCGGGATTGCGGGGTGTCCGCGATGATGACCGGCCATAGCTGCGTGCCTCCCGGACCGGTCACGCCCAGCAGGCCTTCGCCGAATCCCGCTGGCGGATCGGCCGAGGCGAGCACCTTTTGAGCGCCCGCAGCCGGATCGGGTTCAGTCGGCAAAACAAGCGTCTCGGGCGCGACGACGGCAGGGGCGCTGGTCTCAGTGCTCTGCTCAGCCGCTGGCTCGGCGGGCCCCGAGGCCGACACGGCGGGCTCGCCAGTCGGCTGGCCAGCCACTGTCGCGACCGTCGGCGCAGGCGACGCAGCGGTCACGGCGGGGCCGGTTGGAGCGATGAGACCGCCGCTGCGGGTGGATTCCTGCACCGAGCAACCCACCAAGACCACCGCAACGACGCTCAGCGCCATCAAGCGGCGGAATTGCTGCACGGCGTCAGTCTGTCGTGACGGCCGGCCAGCGCCGACGCAGTCCGCGGTGGAACGCGGCGGCGTGCGTGATGAGATAGGGGTTGTGAGCAGCACTGCGACAGCGCCCGGATCGCAGCGAGCATCGGCGCGCTCGGTCGACGACGAAGGAGCCGTTCCCTTCGCCGACTTCGCGATCGGCGAGTTTGCCGATCTGGTGGCAATGAGCCGGGAACTCAGCCGCACCGGCGACTGGGTCGTGCGCACTCCGTTCGGGTTGTTCGTCCATGGCTACGACGAGGCCCGAACGATCCTGCGCGATCCCGCGTGGATCTCGATGCTCGCGGGCGTCGCCATGCTCGACGGCACTGGGCTCGACGGCGGAGGATCCGACGGCATAGGGCGTGGCAGCGGCGGGGCGGACAGCGCGCGGCGCACGACGGTGAACTTCAACGCGCTGATGGCTCGCGCTCGCCGGGACGCGCCTGTGAGCACCGGCGGCGAGGCCATGCGCGCCCGGCCCAATGTGCTGTCGCTCGAAGGCGACGATCACCGCCGCCTGAGACGGCTCTTCGGTCGTGCCTTCACGCCTGCCGCTGCAGACCGGCTGCGACCCTTCATGGCCACGCACGCGACGAGACTGCTCGAACCGCTGTTGGCCGGCGGCGGGGGCGAGATCGTCTCGGAGCTGTGCGACCCCTATCCGGTGCCGGTCATCTGCCGCCTGCTGGGCGTGACCGACGACGACTGGGGCCGGTTCGGCCGATGGGCCGAGACCATCTTCGGGCTCTTCGACGGCGACGCCGAGGCCGTCGTGAGCAGGCTCGGCGACATCGCGACAGCCCAGGCCGAACTCGGCGCATACGTGGTCGACCTGATCGAGCGCCGGCGGGCCGAGCCGGCCGACGATCTGCTCACTGAGCTGATTGGCGTGTCTGACGAGGGCGACCGCCTGAGCGAAGACGAGCTCATCGGCATGGTCGAGGCATTGCTCATCGCTGGCACCGACACCACGCGCAACCAACTCGGTGCCACCTTGGCGGTGCTGACCGACCGGCCGGAGCAGTACGCAGCGCTGCGTGCCGATCCGGATCGGATCCCGGCCTACGTGGAGGAATCGCTGCGCTACATCGGGGCTGTGCGCACGGCGATGCGGATCGCCACCACCGATGTCGTCGTGAACGATCTGCTGTTCCCCGCGGGCACCGTCGTGATGATCGGCCTGCACGCCGCCAGCCTCAGCGGCGGTTGTCCGGCTCATGCGGCAACCGATGCCGCGGCGTCGTCGCGCAACGGTGAGGAAGTCGCACACGAAGGTCACCCAGACGGACACGGCTTCGACCCGTATGACTTCGATGCGACGCTCCCGCGAGAGCATCCGCATCTCGCATTCGGCAGCGGCGCACACCACTGCTTGGGAGCATTCCTGGCGCGGGCGGAGTTGCAGGAAGCGCTGCGCATCTTCGTCGAGCATGTCGAGAGCTTCGAGCTCAGCGAGCCCGTGCAGTGGAAGCCGCTCTCGTTGGGCATCTGGGGACCGTCTCGCATGCACCTGCGATTGAATGCGCCACCGCTGGCCGAACGCGTTCCGGCCGGGACGCTGCCGCCCGCCGATGCCCGGACAGATCTCGGAACATCCGCTGAGCGCGACCGCTATCTCGCATCGATTGCCCCGATTCGCCGGGCGATCCACGACAGCGTGCCCGAACTGATCGCGCGCCCGAAGTTCCCGCCTGTATTTCGCCTCGCAGTCACGGCGGCTCGTATCGGCTGGGCCGTCTACGCCGGACGACTGCTGGACCGGCGACTCGATTCCGACGAGCGACGGGAGCGGATCTACCGGCGGCTGCGGCTGGCGGCCACCAAGCTCGGCCCTGCGTACATCAAGCTGGCACAGCTGATCGCGGCCGGCGAGGGGGTCTTCCCCGATGCACTGGTGGCCGAGTGCCGCCTGTGCCGCGACCAAGTACCTGCCGAGCCATGGACCGCGATCCGCGACGTCGTCGGAGCGGAGCTCGGCGATATCGATTCGCGGTTCTCCGAATTCGACACCGAGGCGACGGCTGCCGCATCGATAGCGCAGGTGCACGCGGCGCGGCTGCCGGAAGGCACACCAGTCATGGTGAAGGTGCAGCGGCCTGGTATCCGACGGCGCGTCGAGCGCGACCTGGCAGTACTGGCGTGGATCGCGCCCAAGCTGGTGGGCCGCATCCCGATCGCTGCACTGGCCAACCCGCCGGCGCTCGTGGAGCTGTTCGCAGAGACCATCACCGAAGAGCTCGATTTCCGAGTCGAGGTGGCAAACCTCTTCGAAGTCGACAGGGCGCTGCGAGCCACCACCAGCGGCCGCTGGCAGGTGCCCGAGCCGGTGCTCGACGGTGTGACCGAGCGAGTGATCGTGATGAGCCCGGTAGCAGGCCGGCCGCTGAGCGAGTTGCGTTCGGATGACCTGGCCGACGGCGAAGCTGCTGCCATCTTCCGCCAGATGAACGATGCCCTGCTGCACGGTGCGTGCATGACCGGCGTTTTCCACGGCGACTTTCACGCCGGCAACGTGTTCATCGACACCGAAGGCACGCCGCCGGGCCAGCCGCCGGTGATCGGGCTGGTCGACTTCGGCATCACAGGCCGGCTCGAAGGACCCAAGCGGGTTGCATTCCTGCGCTATGTGGTCGGACTGCTGACGGGCGACCTGCAGTCGCAGATCGCCGGCATGATCGATCTGGGTGCCTTTGGACCTGGCAGCAACCCCGAGCGAGTCATCGAAGATCTGCGCCTCGACCGACCCGGTTTCGACCCCCTCGAGCTCACCGAGGACGAGTTCACCGCCGAGTTCCGGGCCCTCATCTCGGGACTGCTGGCGAACGGTGCGCGCATTCCCAAGGAACTGATGCTGTTCATCAAGAATTTCGCCTACCTGTGCTCGGTGACCGGCGAACTCGAGCCCGAGATGGAGGTGCTGGCCCAATTCGAGCGCATCGCGTCGTCGTTCTTTGCCCGCAACGGGGTCCGGATGGCCACCGAGATCGGATTCTCCCCGGCACCTGATGATGTCGACGAACGCATCATCCGCCAGGCCATGGGCATCTCGCCGAAGCATGAGCGGGTCACGTGGCGGCTCATCCGCGGGCGGCGCGAGAACCTGAAGGCCCGGGTCAGCAAACCGGGTTGATCAACAGCTTCAACCGACTCGAGCCGCACCTGTGGGGCATGATCTTGCACGGTCAGCGTTGCTGATCACTCGAGTGCACGCGGAGGGGCTATGACATCAGGAAGCACAGCACCGCATGGAGCGGCGTCAAGCGACACAGCGGGTCGGATGGCGGGCAAGGTGGCGGTGATCACCGGCGGGGCGTCGGGCATCGGGCGAGCCTGCGGGCTGCGCTTTGCGTCCGAGGGGGCGTCGATCGTGGTGGCCGATCTGAACCCCGACCGGGCGGCAAACGTCGTCGAGGAGATCAACGCGCTCGGCCGCGATGCCATCGCCGTGCGGGTGGACACTTCGCAGCAGGAGCAGAACGACGCGATGGCTGATGCGGCCGTCGATGCATTCGGACGCATCGACGCGTGCGTGGCAGCAGCAGGGATCTCTCACTCGGGCTATGTGAGCCGCGAGATCGAAGACCAGGCTGGACATGACCGCTTCGATCGCGGCGACATGTTCTTCATCGACAAGTCACTGGAATCATGGCAGCGCGTGCTCGATGTGAACCTGACCGGCGTGATGCTCACGAACCAGGCCGTGGCTCGCAAGATGCGCGACAACGGCGGGGGCGCCATCGTCAACATCTCGTCGATTGCCGGCACCAATGTGCTCAAGGGCAGTTCGGACTACTGCGTGTCAAAGGCTGGCGTCTGGATGCTCACTCGCTGCGCTGCCCTCGAGCTCAGTCGGTACAACATCCGCGTCAACGCCGTGGGTCCCGGATACATCCAGACATCCATGAGCGGCGCTGTGCTGGGCAACGAGCGGTGGGTGCAGGCGCGCGAGCGCGAGACGCCGCTCGGGCGGCTCGGCGAACCCGATGACATCGCCAACGCCTGCCTGTACCTGTGCAGCGACGACGCCAGCTTCGTGACCGGCGAGATCATCTTCCCCGACGGCGGCGTCATGGCCGCCGGCCGCTGAGCGCTCGCCGATGAGCGTGCTGGTAGCCGTCGAGCCCGACTGCTGGAGGCGCCCCGTGCTGGCCGAAGCGGTGGTGCGGGGCGGGGGCACGGTCAGCACACCGGACGGCGCATCGGCGCTCGTGTGGGCCGAGCCCACCCAGGCCCACCTGATCGGGGAACTGGTCGATGCCAATCCCGCCATTGAGTGGGTGCAGCTGCCCTACGCGGGCATCGAACCGGTCGTCGACATCGTGACCGCCCGGCCTGCCGTCGAGTGGTATTGCGGCAAGGGCGTGTACGCGGAGCCCGTCGCCGAGCACGCGCTGATGCTGGCACTGGCCGGCATACGGGGCATGGCCACCTACGCCCGCGCGACAGATTGGACAGCCCCCGAGGGCCGCAACCTGCTCGGCGCGTCGGTGACCGTGCTGGGCGGCGGCGGCATCACCGACTCGCTGCTGCGCCTGCTCGCACCGTTCGGCTGCGAGGTGACCGTGGTACGCAACCGCCCCATGCTCTCAGCGCCGCACGGAGCGGCGTCAAGCGACACAGCGGGAGCCGCACGCGTCGTCGGACCGGATGAGTTGACACAGGTACTGCCGGGAACCGATGTGCTGTTCCTCGCACTGGCGCTGACGCCCGACACTGCAGGCATCATCGGCGCGGCCGAGCTGGCGGCGCTGCCCGATCACGCCTGGATCGTGAACGTGGCCCGCGGCGGGCACATTGTCACGGAAGATCTCGTCGAAGCGCTGCGGGCCGGCCAGATCGGAGGCGCCGCTCTGGATGTCACCGACCCCGAACCACTCCCTGACGGCCACCCGCTGTGGAGCCTGCCGAACTGCCTCATCACGCCCCATATCGGCAACACGCCCGAGATGGGCCTCGTGCTGCTGGCCGAGCGGGTCACCGCCAACGTGGCACTGCGGGCTGCGGGCGAGCCACTGATCGGCCCCGTGTACCTCGACCTGGGCTATTGAGGCCGATCCGTCAACACTCGACGGGAGCGATCCGGTGCATTCGATGCCTCAGCGCAGCACTGCGCTGTGGGCGTGCTCCACGGCGTCGATGCAGCGCTGGCGGATGTCGGCTACCTGCTCGTCGGTGAGCGTGCGATCGTCGGCCTGCAGCCGCAGGCGATAGGCCAGCGAGCGCGTGCCTGGGTCCATCTGATCGCCTCGGTAGATGTCGAAGAGGTCGACCGAGCGCAGTTCGTCGCCGCCTGAAGCGAGCAGCGTGCTGCGCACCTGTGAGGCTTGGACGCCGTCCGGTACGGCGAATGCCAAATCGATGTCGCTGGACGGGTAGGTGGAGACCAGTCGGTAGGGCCGCTCGGCGGCGGCGGATGCCGCCGCGAGCAGGGGCTCCACGTTCACCTGGAGCCAGGCGCAGCGTTGCAAGAAACCGTGGCGTTCGCAGACCACCGGGTCGACCTCGCCTACAACGCCGACAGCCTGCCCGTCCAGCAACACCTGAGCGGCGCGCACAGGGTGCATGCCGTCAAGGTCGTTCGCGTTCGTGAGCGAGAGGCGGAGACCGAATGCCGTCGCGATGAGCTCGGTCAGATGCACTGCGTCGGCCGCTTCGCCGTCCGCCCAGATGGCGCCGAGGTGTTCTGTCTCGGTGGGCAGCACCGCTGCGGCAGACGTGTCTGCAGCGGCTGTGTCGGCGTCTCCCGCCGGCGGGGGGCCGAACACCACACCGATCTCGAACAGCGACACGGAGTCGTTGCGATGGGAGGAGTTGTACGCAGCTGCGGCAATCAGGCCCGGGAGCAGCGACGGTCGAAGGACGGATTCCTCGGTCGCGAGCGGGTTCAGGAGTCGTACTGGATCTGCGCCGTCGATCCCGGCCCGGCGCACGGCATCGGGAGCCAGGAACGGGTTAGGCATGGCTTCGGACAGGCCCGCCCCCACCAGCACACGCCGCAGGTCGCGACGCAATCGTTGGGCCGGCGTCAGTCGACCCGGCTCGGGTGAACGCGGGACGGTGCGGCCCAGTCGCTGGTACCCATAGTGGCGGGCAACCTCCTCGGCTACGTCAGTCTCAGTGACCACGTCCGGTCGGAAACTGGGAATGGTCACTTCCAGCGCCCCGTCATCGGGCTCAGCGCCGCGTGGAGCGGCGTCATCAGACTCAGTGCACTGCAGACCGATGGGATCGAGCAGGCCACGCAGCTCATCGGAGCTGAATCGCCGCCCCAGCAGGTGGCTCATGCGGGCCGGGCGCACACGGACGCGGGTGGTCGGGGGCAGATCGCCGCGGCCGTCAAGCCGGCCGCTGCACACCGACACGCCGCCGGGGGTCACCCGGTCCAGCAGTTCGCAGAACCGGTCCAATGCGATCGGTACGAGCTCATGGTCGGTGCCGCGCTCGAAGCGCATCGAGGCTTCTGAACGCAGGCCAAGCCGCTGGGAGGTGCGGCTGATGGACAGGCGATCCCACCATGCGAGCTCGAGCAGCACCGCCGTGGTGCTGTCGCCGATCTCGGTGTTCTCGCCGCCCATCACACCCGAGATGCCGATGGGCCGGTCGTCGCGGTCGACGATCAGGCCATCGCCCCGGAGCATCTCGCGTTCGCTGCCGTCGAGCGTGACGAGACGCTCTCCACCCGCCGAGCGCCTCGTCCCCAGGTGACCGCCGGGCACAAGCGCCAGGTCGTACGTGTGGTTCGGCGTGCCCAGCTCCAGCATCACGTAGTTCGAGACGTCCACCACGGAGTTGATCGGACGCATCCCGCACAGCGTCAGCCGGGCCTGCATCCACAGCGGCGACTGGCCGATCGACACGTCCCGGATGACGCGCACACCGAACCGACCGCAAAGATCAGCGTCGATGATCTCCACCGATGCCACTGTCGAGACGTCCTCGCCGGTCTCGCTGACGACCGGCACAGGAATCCGGAAGGGCACGTCGAGCCGCGCGGCCAGGTCACGGGCCACGCCGGCCACCGACATTGCGTCAGGACGGTTCGGGTTCACCTCCAGGTCGTACAGCACGTCACCGGCGAGGCCGAGCTGCGACATGAGCGGAGCGCCGAGTTCAAATTCGCTAGGCAGGATCATGATGCCCTCGGCATCGGCTCCCAGCTCAAGTTCCGCGGCGGAGCAGCACATGCCCTGAGAGAGCTGACCGCGCATGCGGCGCTCACCGATGACGAGGCCGCCCGGCATGGTCGTGCCGACGGTGGCGAACGGCACCAAGTCGCCGACCGACATGTTGAACGCGCCGCAGCACACCTGCAGCGCGCCGCCCGTTCCCTCACCCGCGGCACCGGGCAACTCGATGTCCACCAGCTGGATGCGGTCGGCCTCCGGGTGAGGCCGCAAGCCGGCCACGCGGGCAACGACGACACCGTCGAGCGACGGCAGCATGCGCATCTCCTCGACAGCCATGCCGAGGTCGCTCAAGTGATCGGCCAGCTCAGCGGGGTCGCCCTCGATGGGCGCGAACTCGCGCAGCCAGCTCAGCAGCACCTTCATCGGGGCTGTCCCCCTCGCCCAAGCAGGTCTGCGGGCATCAGAACTGGCTGAGGAAGCGGATGTCGTTGGTGTACATGTCGCGCAGGTCGTCGATGCCGTGGCGCATCAACGCGAGACGGTCGATGCCGAAGCCGAAGGCAAAGCCCGTCCATTCCTCGAAATCGATGCCGCAGTTCGCGAGCACATTGGGATGCACCATGCCGCAACCGCCCAGCTCGATCCAGCCCGTGCGCTGGCAGGTCTGGCAGCCGGCGCCCTCGCAGATCACGCAGGTGATGTCGAACTCCGCGGACGGCTCGGTGAACGGGAAGTACGAAGGGCGCAGCCGCGACGAGATCGCCTTGCCGAAATAGGCCGAGGTGAACTCTTCGAGCGTGCCCGCAAGGTCAGCGAACGCGATGCCTCGATCCACCACGAGACCCTCGATCTGGTGGAAGACCGGCATATGGCTGGCATCCGCGGTGTCGCGCCGGAACACGCGCCCTGGGCAGATCGTGTAGATCGGCGGCGGCTGCACTTCCATCACCCGGATCTGCACTGGCGAGGTGTGCGTGCGCAGCACCACGTTGGACGCTTCGCCGCCCTCGCCGTCGCCGAGCTCGGTGCGCTCGCCGAGGTCCAGGTAGAGCGTGTCCCACATGGAACGCGCAGGGTGCGCCGCAGGCAGGTTGAGCGCCTCGAAGTTGTACCAGTCGGTCTCGGCTTGGGGGCCTTCGGAAACCGTGAAGCCCATGCCGACGAACACGTCCTCGAGGCGTTCGGTGGTCTGGGTGACCAGGTGCAGGTGGCCGCGCTCAGGCCCCGGCGGCGTCTCGGTGAGGTCGAGCCACTCGCGCTGCAACTGCTCACGGCGTGCCGAGGCGGCCAGCTCATCGGCGGCCTCCGCGTGCGCCGCTCGCAGGTCCTGCTGCGCTTCGTTGAGCGCTCGCCCGACCGCGGCTCGCTGTTCCGGCGGCAGCGAACCCAAGCCTTGCTTGATCTGCCCGAGCGCAGCTTTGCGCCCGAACAGCGTTGATTCGACTTGTGCCAGCTCGTCGCTGGTTTCTGCGGCAGCGACCGCGGCCAATCCCTGGCCGCGCGCAGCGTCGATGCTGGCGAGCAGCGCTTCGGACGATACGTCGGCGGGGGTGCTGGCGGGGGTGTCGGTGGCCGGGCCGTTCACGGCAGGCAGGGTACGACGCAACCGGGCCGAATGGTCAGGAATTACCGGCCGCTTCTCTCATCGTGTACATCAGCACGGCAGCGGCCACGGCAACGTTGAGCGAGTCAACCGGGCGTTGCATGGGAATGGAGACAGCCACGTCGGTGCCGCCGACCGCCTCAGCCGACGGCCCATGTGCCTCGTTGCCCACCACGAGCGTCATCCGTTCAGCGCTCGGCAGCCGGTCCACACCGACGTCGCCGTCGGGCGTCGCTCGCACGCGCACGTGGCCGGCATCGGACAGCGCGCTGAGCACCTCGGCGGTCGAGTGCCCGCGGCACACCAGCGGCCCAAACGTGAGCCCCGCTGCACCGCGCAGCGCTTTCGGGCTCCACAGATCGGTCGAACCGTGCGTGGTGATGACCGCGCCGAACCCGGCAGCGACAGCGCTTCGCACGACGGCGCCAGCGTTGCCAGGGTCACGGACTGCTTCGAGCACAACTACCCGCTCTGCAGTCGCCGCCTCATCGAGAGGTGCGTCGGCGAAGCGCGCTATGGCAAGCACACCTTGGGGATTCATGGCATCGGCGAGCGGGTCGAGCACGTCTGCGGGCACCGAATGGATCGCTCCGATCCGCTGCCGGTAACCGGCGCCCAAGCGCAGGGCATCGGGATGATCATCGGGCGCACCTTCCGGCGCGTAGCGGCCGACGAACTCCGGGCGGACGAACACAGCTTCGAGCGTTGCCCCGCTGGCCAGCGCTCCGTCCACCGCCCGAGGCCCTTCCACGACAGCCAGGCCAGAGGCATCCCGCTGGCGCCGGTCGCGCACCAGCCGCGACAGCCGCGCCAGCGCTGCTTTTGAGGGCGGTGCGCTCAGGCTGCTGCTTCAGTCAGGGCGGCCTCGGCGCGCTCAGCGATCGCAGCGAATGCTGCGGGATCGCTCACGGCGAGATCTGCCAGGTTCTTGCGGTCGACGGCGACGCCCGCAACATCCAGCCCATGGATGAGGCGGCTGTAGGTGGTGCCGTTCTGGCGGGCAGCAGCGTTGATGCGCTGGATCCAGAGGCGCCGGAACTCGCCCTTGCGGGCCCTGCGGTCGCGGAACGCGTATTGCCCGCTGTGCATGACCTGCTCATTGGCGGCCCGAAATGACCTGCTCTTGTTGCCGTAGTAGCCCTTCGCCTTGCCGAGCGTCGCCTTGCGACGGGTGCGGCTGGCTACGGATCGCTTGACTCGTGCCACGTTGATCTGTCCTTGCTTGTCTGCGGATCGTGTGTCCGCGGATGATTCGTCTGCGAATCGGGTCTGCGAAGCTTCTGCTCAGCGGCCGAGCATCCGGTTGACCCGCTTGGCGTCTGCCGCCGACACTTCGCCTTCGAGTGCCAAGCGTCGCTTGCGCGCCGACGACTTCTTCTCCAACAGGTGATTCCGCATGCGCTTGCGGCGCACGAGCTTGCCCGAGCCGGTGGTCTTGAAGCGCTTCTTGGCACCGCTGTGGGATTTCATCTTGGGCATGGTGTTGCTGCCTTGCTAGTGGTGACTCGATCTGTGTGGCCCGACACATCTGAAATTGCCGGGTTGTCGGTGTGGTCTCGGGCGGCACGGCAGACGCAGCCCCTCGGGCCGCACGCGACGCCCGAATTGCCGCGTCCCCGTATTGCCGTGCGTTAGTCGTTGGGCGGATCTGCGGCTTTGCGACGCTGGCGTGAAACGCGGTCGGGGCTCAGCAACATGGTCATGTTGCGCCCGTCGAGGCGGGGAAACTGGTCGACCTTGCCGACATCGGCAACCGCCTCGGCAACCCGTTCGAGGATCTGGCCGCCGAGTTCGGGATGGAAGACCTCACGTCCCCGGAACATGACGGTGACCTTGACCTTGTGGCCGTCCTCGAGGAACTTGCAGACCTTGGCCGTCTTGGTGCCGAAGTCGCCGGTGCCGATCTTGGGCCGGTACTTCATCTCCTTCAGCCCGGCATGAGTCGCCTTGCGTCGCGATTCCTTCGCCCGCTGGGCCGCCTCGTACTTGTACTTGCCGTAATCCATGATCCGGCAGACCGGCGGGGCGGCGTTGGGCGCCACCTCGACGAGGTCCAAGTCCATGTTGCGGGCGATTTGCAGCGCTTCGGGAACCGACTTGATGCCGATCTGCTCGCCGTCGGGTGCGACCAAGCGGACCTCGCGGACCCTGATGTCCTCGTTGATCCGGGCGTCACCGTCACTTGCGCGTGCTATGGCCGTACTCGCTTGTCCAAAGGACGCTCCTCGTCCACGCGGCATCCTGTGCGAGCCCGGTACCAGAACGCGCCCTCGGGCGGTCCGGTGGGGGTCAGACCCCGCTTGTTCCTGTTGTAGGGGCCGTAGGGTAACAGCGCTGGGGAGAGCCAGCACAGCCGCACGAGCGGGGAAGTTTGCCGATGAGCACGTTGTGGACACCCGAGGGTGAGCACCGGGTACCTCGCGAGAGCGCCGAGGAGCCAATGAGCGCGCCCACTTCCCCGGCCGACGACGAAGGAGAGGGCGGAGCCTTTGCCGGCGAACTCGACATCGACCCCGAGACCGGGCTCCCGATCGATCCGCGCACTGGCGAGCCGTTCGATCCTGAAGAGCTGGCCGCGATGCAGGAGCAGCTGCGCGAGGCCCAGGAACAGCTCGTCTCGGTACCCGCGGCCGAGATCGTGCAGAACCACATGATGGGGCTGTTCGAGCTGGCGGCATTGCATCTGCGGCGTGACCCTCCTGATCTTGCCGAGGCACGGCTCCCAATCGACGCGCTGGGCCTGCTGGTGGACAACCTCGCCGACCAGCTGCCGGCCGGCGACACGCTGCAAGGCGCGCTGCAGCAGATCCGCCTCGCCTACGTCGAGATCCACAAGCGCCAGACCACAGCCGAATAGACGCGGCGCTTGGGGCACCGCGGCCTCGGGGCTCGGGCGGGTTGCCATCAGGCGCGAGAAAAATCAGCAGGGCGCAGTGAACCGCCGCGGGTACCGTTACCGCCCGTGCTCAAGCTCGTGCTCCCCAAAGGCTCGCTGGAGGCGGCGACCCTGCAGCTGTTTGAAGATGCGGACCTGCCGGTGCGGCGGGGCTCGACGGTGGACTACCGCGCCAGCATCGACGACCCGCGCATCGACGACGTGCGCATCCTGCGACCCCAGGAGATCCCGTCCTATGTCGCTGACGGGCTGTTCGACTTGGGCATCGCCGGGCGCGACTGGATCGAGGAAACAAACAGCGACGTGGTTTCGCTCGGCGAGCTGCGTTACTCGAAGGCCACTTCACGGCCGGTGCGCATCGTGGTGGCGGTGCCCGACGACAGCAAGTTTCAGGCGCTCACCGACCTGCCAGACGGGGTACGGGTGTCGAGCGAGTATCCCGAGTTGACCCGACGGTTCTTCGCTGAACGTGGTGTGGATGCGGACGTACGACTGAGCTATGGCGCTACCGAAGCAAAGGCTCCCGAGATCGTCGACGCCGTGGTCGACCTCACCGAGACCGGCCGGGCCCTGCACGCTGCGGGCCTGCGGATCATCGACGAGATCCTCACGAGTTACACCGAGATCTTCACCAACCAGGCTGCCTACGCCGACCCGGACAAGCGGCGAGCGATGACGCAGATCAAGACGCTGCTCGACGGTGTGCTGGATGCGCGCGGCAAGGTGCTGGTGAAACTGAACGTCGGCCGTGAGCACCTCGACGCTGTGGTGGATGTGCTGCCGTCGATGAAGGCCCCGACCGTGAACGAGCTGTGGGGCGGCGAGGCCTACGCGGTCGAGACGGTGGCCCCGAAGCAGACGATCAACGTGCTCATCCCCGAACTGATCGAACGCGGCGCAACCGACATCGTCGAGATGCCGATCTCCAAAATCGTCCCCTGAGCACGCTCCCTGCTCCCGCGGGGCGGCCTCAAGATGCGAGCTTGTCCAGCTTGCAGGCGGAAGAGCGCCCGACAGTCCCGCGTTTGATCTGGCCTCGCGTCGCTGCTGGAGTCCTGCGCCCGTTGACAGGAGGTACTCCATGCGGTTGCAAGATGCGATTCCCGGCTTCGCCGAGACGCTGCGCTCAGGCGACGACCTGTCGCCCCACAGCGTCCGGGCGTACGTGGCTGACGTGCGCGCCCTCGACCGATTTCTGGGTCCCGGCGCGTCGGCAACCGACCTCAACCCGGACGCGCTCAACCGCTTCGCGCAACACCTGCTGACATGCGGCATCAAGCGCAGCTCGGCTCGGCGACGCATCGCCGGGGTGCGCAAGCTGTGTTCATGGCTGGCCGCTGAAGGATGGCTCGGCACCAACCCGGCCGACGGCTGCAAGATCAAGCCCGCCCGAGAACGCACGCTGCCCAAGGCACTGTCACGACACGACACGTCCGTGCTGCTGAATCATCTCGAGGCCCAGAGCATGCGCTCCCGCCGACGGGCCGACGGTTGGCGCAGCCCCGCCGCCACCACTTATCTCGCAGCGGCGCTGATGGTGGCTACCGGCATGCGAGGAGGCGAACTCGTCTCGCTCACCATCGGCAGCGTCGATCCCGCGCTGGGATCGATCCGCGTGCTCGGCAAGGGGCGCCGCGAACGTGTGGTCTACCTGCCTCCGGGCCGCGTCCAGGCAAGTCTCGACAGCTATCTAACCGAGCGCGGTGCCCGCATCTGCGAACCGCTACTGGTCGACCGGGCCGGCCGCAGACTCACCACTGCCGCGCTGCGCGACCGAATCAGCCGCGCAGCCCGCAACGCAGGAATCGAGCGAACAGTCTCACCCCACATGCTGCGCCACACCTGCGCCACCCACCTGCTCGACGCCGGAGTTGACATACGCCTCGTCCAACGCCTCCTCGGCCACGCCAGCATCGCCACCACCGAGGTCTACACCCACGTCTCGGACGTATCCCTCCAACGTGCCGTCTGTCGAGCAGATGTCGTCGGAAGCATCCAAATGCCGCGATAACTGAGGATTATCGTGGCTTCCGATCGTGCATGGCGGAACAGCACGGGGCGACCCCTGAGCGATCCTCACTGGCTCAAGGTGCATCATCTCGCCAAGGAGCAAGAACGGGCAGCATTCGCGCGGCGACTGGCCGCATATCGCCCCAAGCGTGTTGTCGACCTCGGTTGCGGCGCCGGAGATTGGCTGTCGAGCCTCAACAAAGTGCTGCCTGAAGACTGTGAATTAGTCGGTGTGGACTCTGATAAAGACTCGCTGGCAAGGGTCCACGAGAGGTCGCTGAAATGGAATCGACAGACGCGCACAGTTCACTGTGACTTCGTGGCCCAGCTCGATTGCATTCCAGACGCAGACCTGATTCTCTTGTTCAACATGGCATCGTTTGTCGCCGGCCCGTTGGAGTTGTTGAGTAGTATCCGGCACCAAAGTCCGTCAGCCTTGCTGGCGATCCGGCAATACGATGGAGCGACCATAAGGTACGGGCCCATGGCGGAATCACAACGCTCTTCTCTGGAGAATGCCCTTCGGGCCTCACTAATGGCAAGCGGACAGTTCGATCATTACTCCATGGACCGTACGTTACGAGCCATCCACGAGAGTCCCTTTGCCAACAAGAGCGTCGAATTCGAACTGTATTGGCGGCTGGCCCCATTTTCGGATGCCGAGGCCGAGTACTACGAATTGAGTCTCGACTGGTTGCACGACCACATTTCAGAGGATCTACAGCGCGAACTCACCCTCTGGCGGCAGCGTGAGGCTGCTATCTCAGGGAACTCGCCTGCCTATATGTGCGAAGTTGAACTTGTCGCGCTGATGTCGTGATCTGGGCTCGCTTTGCGCCATAACAGCTCGAAGTGCATCGAAAACAGTTTGACAATAACTTCGTCACGAGAGAGCAATACCTTGGGGTCTTGACCAATGTCACGATAGTCCCAGTTAAACAGCAACTCAACATCACCGTTCTCGAAAGTCAGGATACTGAAGTTCATTTGAGGCAGATCGGACTTGATCACCCGATACCGATACTTGTGGCCGTGTCGCTTTCCCGCCTGCGCATCAGCAGTGGTCAGTATTCTGCGAAGGCGCTTCGCTGTGTCTGGGTCGCCGATATCGCGCCAGCGGAGTCCGCGCGCCGTAGCCGGCGCAATAGCAGATTCGAAGTCGGCGTATTGCGGCGAGTCATAGAGCCTGTCGTCGGCCGTCTCGCCCTCGCCCTCGTAATTGAGCATCGTGCCACGAACTTCCGACAGGCTCGGCAATCGGCTAGTTATGTACTCAAGAGCTTGCGTTGCGCTTCCGACACGCGTTACATGCAGGTAGTTCTTGATCGCCTCACTCAAGCGATCGGAGAGTCCCGTTGCAGCAGCTAGTTGAACTCTACTTGAAATCGTATGTCCAACTAGAAGGACGAAAATGGCAGTCAATGATGTCAGTACAACGCTATACAGCTTGTCCTCGGCGATACCGAAGAAATCGGTGAGGAGTCCCACCATCAGCAACGCTAGCGATGAGAACTCCGGAATGAACGGGAACTTATAGAGCCGACGTATGCCGCCGATTGCAAGATCCATCTGATAATCCTCAGTTATCGCGGTGTTGAGTTGCCATGAATCTGCACGCTATCGCCACGTAGCACTCATATCGGGTGGGATGTGGGTTTCCGACTGGCGTGGGTCTGATTCAGCGTTTGGTGTTTCCTGGGACGCTTGCGCAATCTGGGGGGCTAGGTGTCGCTGAGACGGTCGGTCGTCCACAGGCGCGAGACGGGCAGGGCGAGGATGCGGTCGTCGAGGCGGTAGGCGCGTGCGCCGGTGTGCAGCACCACGCCGCACACGAAGTCGTCGGGGGCCTTGTCCTGCAGCCAGAGGAGATGTCGGGCGTCGTGACGGTCTGCTTGGGGGGCGGACTTGACCTCGACAGCGACGAATCGGCCGTCGAGGGATTCGGCGACGATGTCCACTTCAGGGCCGCCGCGTTCGCGCAGGTGGTGCAGGCGCACTTCGTCGGTGAGCCAAGACGCCTGCCGATGCAATTCGTTGACGACGAACGACTCGAGGAGCTGTCCCCGCGCTGTGTCGGTGGGTCGGGCCAGTGAGCGGGGGTCGCGGCCGAGCAAGTGTGCGGCAAGCCCGCTGTCGGTGAGGTGCGCCTTGGGCCGGCGGATGATTTTGGCCGACAGGTTGCGCGACCAAGCGGGAACGAGCAGCACCAGGTAGGTCATCTGGAGGTAGCCCAGATAGGCCTCCATGGTGTCCCGGCTGCCCAGGTCGCTGGCGCGCAGCAGGCTCGCCGTGACCAGTTCGCCTGATGTGCGCGCAGCCAGCAGCGCGAGCAGCTTGGGCAGTTCGCGCACGCGGCGCGCGCCGGTCAGATCCTTGATGTCGCGCTGGGTGACGGTGCGCACATAGTCGCGAAACCACGCTCCGCGCATCCGCGGCGCCATCAGCGCCGGTTCGGGGAAGCCGCCCGCGCAGATGCGCTCGAGGTAGTCCGCTAGGCCCAGCGATGACGGCTCGGCATCGAGCAGCAGGTCCGGGTCGGCGAACGCCGCTTCGAGAAAGCCGTCCGGCGCCCCTCCAAGCTCGCCTTGGGTGAACGGCCACAGCTCCAACAGAGCCGCTCGCCCAGCCAGCGACTCCGAGATGCTCGGCACGGTCAGAAAATCGGCCGACCCGTTGAGCAGGAACTGCCCACGGCCGGCGTCGTCGTCGACGATGCTCTTGATCGCGCGTATCAGCGGCTCCCCCGCCCGCTGCACCTCGTCGATAGCCCGCGGGGTGTCCCCGAACGCCGCGAAGCCCGCCGGGTCTTCCAAGGCAGCCCGCAGGGTCGCCTCGTGGTCCAAGCGGGCGAACGTGCCCGCACCGTCGAGCGTCCGCCGCACCAGCGTGGTCTTGCCCGCCTGGCGCGCACCGCTGACCACCACCACCCGGAAGCTCGACAGCGCCTGCCGAATGACCGGCTCAAGGCGCCGCGGCAACTCGTCCATACCGGAGAACTCGCCTTCCCGGCCCCTTACTTGCATATTCGTCGAAACGTTATCAGTAATTTCGTCTTAGCATTACAACAATTTTTGTTGCTACTTTGTTAGCAGTTTTGTCCACTGCATCCCCATACATCCATCGAATCGTTCTCAATCGAACTGATCGAACAGGGCGCGACGGACATCGTCGAGATGCCGATCTCCAAAATCGTCCCCCTGAGCGCCTTCCCTGCTCCCGCGGGGCGGCCTCAAGATGCGAGCTTGTCCAGCTTGCTGGCGATTCCCTCCAAGAGCGCGCTGTGGCCGCTCAGCGTTTCGCTGACGCCACGCTGCGACCGCTCCAGCTCCCTCTGCGAGTCCTCAAGCCGGCCCAGACGCTCATTCGTCTCGCGCTGCGAGTCCTCAAGCCGGCCCAAACGCTCATTCGTCTCGCCCTGCGACCGCTCCAGCTCTTTCTGCGAGTCCTCGATGCGCTGCAGCGACCTTCGCTGAACCGCAAAGGTCTCGTCGAGCATCTCGCCCACCGAGGGCATTCCCTGCGGCGCCGGTTCATCGCTCATGACCCCAGCGTAACCACCACCGGCCATGCCTCTGCAAGCGATTTTCGGATCATCCGGTCGCGATGCGCCATACGGCGCGGTTCACGACCGATGCCGATGACGACTTGAGCGGCGCTCACTCAGCAGCCCGGGCCGGGTCTGCGGTGCCGATCCACAATATGAACCCGCCCTCGACCAAGCCATCCGCCTCGTGTCCGTCTCGTTCGTAGAAGTCGGCTCTGGTCCTGTAGGTGCCCTGCGCGCCTTCGGCGAACCTGGTGTCGGTCGCGACGTCGGCGTGCACATCGAAGCGCACAGACATCGTCGATGTCGTGAGGTCCTCCGAGCCCGACAGAGCACGTATGTCGGTGGGCGATACGTCAGGGAAGAACATTTCGTCGAAGGGGCCCCATGCGGGAGTGTCGAGGATCGCTGCTGGGCCTACCTCGATCACCCGGCCGAAACCGTCGTACACCACGCCGTAGGCACGCAGATCCGGCACTGCGAGGCGCTCGAGATCGTCGGCCAGGCTCCGGTGCGACCCGGGCGGCTCGATCGGCGCGACGGTCCACGACACCGTGCCCACCGACACCGAGCCGGGATCTGTGTCGGCGACAACGTGCCGATAGCGGTCGCGGACCGCGTCCGGCATCGCACGCCGCGCGAGCTCCCCAACCCACAGCTTCAATTGGCCGCCGGACATTTCGGCGAACGCCCGCGACGGGTCCGCGTGCCACGACATGTCCGCGGTGACGGCGATGTCGATCGCCTCCGGGTCCCCCGAACCGGCCCAGCCCGCGATCTCGAACGGGACAACCTCGCCGGGCTGGATCGACAGCGGCCATCTGAACTCCCGGCCGCCCGCGGCAATCGTCACCTCGTAGGCCCACAGCCGACGCGACCGGTTGCGCACCAGACCCCGCAGCACACCCTCACGCACCGCAACCGTCTCGGGCAGCACCTGCACCTCATCGGCCGGTAGGTGCGCAGGAGCAGACTCCAACCTCGGCCCCGGATAGCCGTGCAGCTCGCTGTCAACGAAGCCCATCACGTACGCGAACTCCGGCGGGCCGCCCTTGCGCCGCAGCGCCGCCTCACGCGTGCGCCGGTCCGCCACCCAAGACTCAGCAGCCGGCCGCTGCGCGAAGTACTCACGCGCTCTTTCTGTCCACGCTCCTCGCGCCACCGCCAAGAACCGACCCGCAGTGCAGCCTTGGTGCCATCGCCGCGCGGTGTCGTACCCGTACCAGTACGCCAACGACGAGAAATCAGCCCCGTCATGAAACGAAGCCTCGGTCCTCCCGCACATGTCGAACACCCGAAACAAACCCACCCCGCCGTGCGGCAAATCCAGCAGCGGCCCGGGCAAGTCGCCAGCGCCGAGACTTCGCTGCAAACCCGTCGGCAGCGGACCGGCGCCGATCCACAGATCCTCGTCGCCGAAGGGCCCGCCTGCGTTCGCCGTGCGCGATGGACCGGTGGGCGCAGAGCCGCCGTCCTCTCCGCTGCTCGACGCTGATCGGCGCGCGGAGCCAGCATCCGAGGTCGACGGTGAACTCGGCCCCGAAGAGGTCGCCGACGCATCGGCCTGCGGGTCGCCCGGCGCAGCACTGCACCCCGTTGCCAACGCCAGCAGCACTACGACCACGGCTCCGCAGACGCGCCTCACAGCACACCGCCGGGCTGGGGCACGCCGCTGAACCCCATCTGGCTCGCGAACCTCACCTCGTCCACACCCAACCACCGGCACGATCCACGGGCCCCGGTCGCGAGCACCCACTCCGGCTCGTCGCAAACCCGCACTTCCAGCACCCAATCGTCGCTGGCCTGTTCAGGAGTCATCGCCCGGTCGAGACCACCGGCGGACCACAATCCCGCCCCCGCCTTCTTCTCGTTGCGCACGTTGACGTCTTGGGGAACCTCCTTGATCCATGTCTCGAACGCCCCCGATGTCGAATGGCGCGCCGGCTTCAGCACCGTCATGACCGGACCGGGGAACACTGCGAACCGCTTCACGTCATGGGTGAACGCCACGAAAGGTGCCGCCAGCGGGGACCTGAGCTCGTCTTCGTCCGCGACAAGCTCCTCTCGGTTCGGGAGATACGACCACGGATTCGACAGGCCCGCGCCGCCCTGAGGCCGCGTCGTGTCATACCAGAAGCAACCGAACGTGCTGACTAGCCCATGCAGCGCCGTCGCCGAATTCGCCCAACGACAACTGTGCTCAGTGACACCGCCGTCGGTGCTGTACTGGCCGACGTTACGGGCGACCGTCACATGCAGGTCATCCGAACCATCGATGTAGAGGTTGTCATAGGTATCAGCGCACTCGCTCGGTCGGCAGGCGAACCACTTCTGCGACATGTAGCGCTTCGCCTTCGCGAGGTTCGACGGGCAGAACTCCGTCACGAACTTCTCCGCGATTACCTCGCCACCCGAGTCCTGGTCCTGGCTGTCATATTCTCCGTTGAGGCCCAAGCCGGTGTCGGCGCGTTGCCCGTGGTTGAGCCTCCTCCAGTCAAGATCTCCTTCGTCGTCGAGCTGCCACCAGCCCACGCCGGGGTGGAAGAAGGCGCGTCGAGGTTCCCCCAACACGGTGTCATTCACATAGTTGTACAGATTGTCATCGCGCAGCTTGAAGGTGTCCTTGCGCCCGAGGACCATCGGCGACGGAGCCGCTGTGCCTGCCCTGCCAGCACCAACCTCATGGAAGCCGATGGACAGCATGAACGCAGCCAGCTTGTTCGCCGACAAACCGCAGGACGGCCTGCGAGCCACCGCAGCTTCGGCGGTTGCGAGGATGCCGTTGAGTGTGCCCGGGGTTACTCGATAGGCGCTTCCGCTCTTGTCCTTCTGGGTGACGGTGTTGGGTAGGCACAGCACGTTGTTGTTGATGCTGGGCGTCTCTCCTGATGGGCATTGGGCGGTGAGGGTGACGGGCCCGAGGAGCTGTTCGGTGGCGGTGTTGTGGCGGACGCGGACCCAGAGGTCCTCGTGGGTGTGGACGAGCTTCGGTGTGAGGGTGATGGTGGCGGTGCCGTAGGTGCTGCCCGCTCTGGCGACGATGGCGGGTTGCAGTTCTTCGTTCGCGGCGGATTTGACGGCGATCTGCGCCCCGGGCGGCCAATAATGGAAGGTGATGGGCTTCGCCGTTCCGACGGTGGCGGTGTAGCTGTCTTGCAGTCCTGATACGACCGCTTCGACGTCGAGGTTGTAGCTGCCGGCGGTTCGGGGTGTTTTGGTGGTGGCTTCGATGGTGTAGCGGCCGGGCTGGAGGAAGATGCCAGTCAGGCGGGCGTTCTTGTCGCGTCTGGTGCGGTCGTCGTTGCGCTCGATCGGGGTGCCGGTGTTGTTGTCATCCTTGAGCAGCACGAGGTAGGTGTCGAGCGCCTCGGCGTTGGCGGGGGCGTTGCCGAGGCTGATGGTGACCCAGCCGGGCGTGTCGAGGGTGAAGGTGTGCCGTTTGGCCCAGTGGGGTGCTTGGCGGGCGTAGAACACGCTGGTGATGGACCGCTTGCGGGCCTTGGCGACGCAGCCGTCGTCCGCGATATTGCCGCTGCTTGTGATGGTGCCGGTGGCCAGTGTGCCGAGGTGGGTCGAGCACGGCCGGCGGGCGGTCAAGGCGACCTGGCGTACGGCGTCCGCGTAGCCGGTGGCTTTACAGGTGACGGTGACTTCCAGGGTGGCGGGCACCGCGACCCGGCCGCTGAGCGTGCGGGCGTCGCCGATGCCTTTGGTGACCCTGGCTGTGGCGGGGTCGGCGGTGCATTTGGCGGTCGACGGCGTAACGGTGAAGCCGCGGGTGACCGGGACGGTGCCGGTGCCTTCGGCCGAGGTGTCTTCGAGGCCGGTGATCTGGACGGCGTCGGCGCAGACCACGGTCAGCCGGGCGGTCTTCTTCGCGGTGGTGCCTGCCAGCGTGGCTTTGGCGGTGGCGGTGCCGTTGGCGGTGCAGGCCAGATCGACGGTTGCGGTGCGCTTCCATGCGGCGATGCTGTTGTCGGGCCCGAAGGTCGGCGTCGCAGCACCCAGCCGGTGGCCTGTGGCGGTGATGGCGCCGGTGGTGCCCCAGGCGACCTCGACGCCGGGACCGGTGGCGGTGGCGTCGGCGGCGATGGTGACGGTGTTGCCGCGCCCGATCCTGCACCGATAAGCGGCATCGATGCCGCGGCGGGTCCTTGCGGTCTCGCATTCGCCGCCGCTGGTGGCGGTGCGCGCCGTGATGGAGGTGAGCGCGCCGGCGTGGGTGAGGGTGGCCTGCTGGCGGGCGGGCCCGCGGCCCGCAGCGCTGCAGGTGACCGTCACCGCAACCGGCCCGGGGGCGTCGAGGGTCGCGGACACAGTGCGCCGCCTGCCGCTACCCGCCGCGACCGACGCCGCGTCGGGTGTCGCTGTGCAGGCGGCGGTCGACGGCGACACCGTGAACGGCTCGGACACCGTCACCGCGCCCGTTCCCGCCCCGGAGGCGTCGGTGAGGCCGCTGATGCGCACCGGGGAGCTGTACAGGGCGCGCACCCCCAGCCGGTAGCCGCCCACGGCCTCCGCTGCGGCGGTGGTGGCCTCGATCGTGTAGTCGCCCGCCCCCAGACGCAGGTTCCTCAGGCGGCTGTCGCTGCCGGGCCCTGAGTCGTCGTCGCTGTGCAGCACCGCGGCCGCTGCGGCGTCGTGGCCGCGGTACAGCACGACATAGGCATCCAGCGGCGCCGCGTCCGACGCAGCGGCAAGATCGACGCTGACCCGCGCCGCGGCGTCGAGCGTGAACGTGTGCCGACGCGCATAGAACGTGCCGCTCAGGCCGCGACCCGCCGACGTGCATCCCGCATCCGCGGCGACAGCGCCGTCGCGGGTGACGGTGACGCCGTGCACGAGACTGCCCAGCGAATCGTCGCAGTCCGCCGCCACGCCCGACAGCACCGCCGAGGCCGTCCCGTTGGGGACTGTCAGATTTTTTGTGTAACCGGCCGTGATGGTGTTCATCGGATGTGGTCGGCGATCCGGTCGCCGTAGTGGACGGTCAGGGTGTTCAGGATGGTCTTCCAGCCGTTGGTCTTTCCGGTCAGGTTGCTGCGGTTTTTGCGTCTGGCGTTGGCGACAAGGTAGAGGACCTTCATCGCGGCCTGCTCGTTGGGGAAGTGGCCTCGATGGCGCACGGCCCGTCGGAATCTGGCGTTGAGGCTCTCGATGGCGTTGGTGGTGTAGACGACTCTGCGCAGCTCAGCGGGGAACTCCAGGAACGGCACGAATTCGTCCCAGGCCTGCCGCCAGGAGCCGATCATGGCGGGGTAGGTGTGCTCCCAGTCCTCGGCGAAGCTCTCGAAGCGTGCCTCGGCGGCCTCGGCGGTGGGCGACGTGTAGATCTCCCGCATTGCCTTGGTGATCGGCCCCCAGTGCCGTTTGGAGGCGTAGCGGAGGCTGTTGCGGACCATGTGCACCACGCAGGTCTGCACCGTGGCCTGGGGCCAGGTCGCCCGGATCGACTCGGGCAGGCCCCGCAGCCCGTCGCAGCACACGATCAACGCGTCAGCGAGGCCTCGGTTTCTCAGCTCGGTCAGCATCGCTGCCCACTGCTTGGCGCCCTCGCCGCCTGCGGGGCCCAGCCACAGGCCCAGCACGTCGCGCTCGCCGGCGAGATCGACGCCGATGGCGACATAGACGGGCCGGTTGGCGACCTGGGAGTCGCGGACCTTGATGACGATCGCGTCGATCAGCAGCACGGCGTAGACCGGCTCAAGGGGCCGGTTCTGCCACACCGCCATGTCGGCGACGATCTCGTCGGTGATCTTCGAGATCGTCTCCCGGCTCACCGAGGTGTCGTAGATCTCTGCTAGATGGTCCTGGATCTCCCCGGTGGTGAGCCCCTTCGCATAGAGGCTGATCACGTTGCCCGACAGCCCGTCGAGACGGCGCCGGTGCTTGGGCACCGTGGTCGGCTCGAAGGTGCCCGCCCGGTCACGCGGCACCGCCAGGTCGACCTCGCCGATCTCGGTCGTCACCCGCTTGGGCGTCGACCCGTTGCGCGAGTTCGGGGTGCCGCGGCCCTCAGGAGCGTGACGCTCATAGCCCAGATGCTCGGTCATCTCGACCTCGAGACCGGTCTGGAGCACCTGGCGCACCAGCCCGGTCAACAGGCCACCGTCACCGGTCAGCTCCACGCCCTCAGCGCGGGCCTGGGCCACCAGCTGCTCGGCCCAGTCGGCCATCGCCGCCTCGCCGGCAGCCTCGCTCGCCGGCACAGCCGGCATGTCATGATCAGTCACAGACATGATCCTCTCCAGCCCACAGCCCCCGGCTGCGGACCCTCAGATCACGCCCGATACACAAAATTCCTGACAGGCCCTAGTCAACGCGATTGTGTGACGGTCTGGTGCCGTGATTGACGGCGCGAGCACCGACACTCCATTCGTTGCCCGAAACGCAAACGCGAGGTCTTCTGATCGTGCGTCGATTCTGGCGTTGGTGGGCCAGTAGGTGAAGTTGATGGTGGTTTGCTCGTCGACGGTGGCGTTGATGGTTTGGGGGAGGCCGTGGATGGGGATGGTGACGGTGAGGGTGTATGCCCCGGTGCTGGTGGTGCCGGTGGGTGTGGCGGCGGTGGTTTCGATGGTGTAGGTGCCGGCTTCGAGATACCGGCCTTGTATGTGTGCTGTGTTGCCGGTGCCGCTGTTGTCGTCTTGCTCGATGGTGGTGGGTGTGCCGTTGTCGGCGCCGATGAGCGCCAGGTAGGGGTCCAGGGGGCTGCCGGTTGTTTTGGCGAGGTCGATGTCGACCCAGGCGGGGGCGTCGAGGGTGAAGGTGTGCCAGCGCGCCCCGGGTCGGCCTGTGGGGGTGCCGCGGCGTGTGGACACGCAGGTGTCGGTGATGGTGCCGGTGCGTGTGTAGCGGCCCGCGGCCAGCGTGCCTAGGTCGTCGGTGCATGCCGCGGACGCGGCCGCTGTGGTGACCTGGAGCCGGTAGTTGCCGGTGCGGCGTTTGTTGGCGGTGGTGACCTCGATGGTGTAGTCGCCTGCGGGCAGCACCAGTGCGGCCAGGCGGGCGTCGCGGCGGGGCCCTGAGTTGTTGTCGCGGCCTGCCACGGTGCCGGTGCCGTCGCTGCTGTGGCCTTCCAGCAGCACCACATAGGCGTCGAGGCCGCGTCGTGTCGGCGAGCCGGCGTCGATGGTGATCTTCGTCGGGGCGGCCAGCGTGAAGGTGTGACGGCGCGCCCAGTACCGCTTGGCGTCGCCGCCGTCGCGCACACGCTGAGGCGAGGTGCACGCCGTATCGGCGGCGATCGTGCCGCTGCGCGTCACGCTGCCGACGCTCAGCGTTCCCAGCGGATCCCCGCAGCCGCCTGCTGCGGCGGCCGCGAACGTCGCTGTCGCCGTGGCGGGGTCGTGGCCGCTGTGGGTGCACGTGACCGTCACCACAGCAGACGCCCCCACACCGACACTCAACTGCACAGCGCGCACCCCGCCCACACCAGCCGACACGACCGGCGTGCCGCCTCCGGTGCGGCTCAGCGCGGCCACGCCAGCCCGGTGCTGTACGACAGCGTCGATCTGCCGACGCAAGTGCAGACTGCCCATCGACCTACCACAGACTCACTCGTGGATGCCGCCGATCCACAGCAGGTAGCCATCAAGGAAGGGGTCGCGTGGGTCCGCCGCAAACGCGAGGTTGACGGTGCCAGCATGGACGGCTCTGGAGTAGAGGTGGACCTCGAAGGGACGTATCCTCGAGTGGCCATCCGAATCGACGAAATCGTCGTATTCAGAGAGAATGAGCTGGTCGATATCAGCGATGCTGCCGTCGCTGCGAACCCAAGCGACATATGCCGCTACCGGAAACGTCTCCAAGTTCCTTGTTGGTTCCGCGAGGCTTGGGTGCGATGAGGCGACTACATCGTTCGCGGTCAGGAACGTGGCTACCTCGGTCTCGGCTGGGAACTCGGCGATCACGCTGCGCGGCAAGTAGGTCGCGAAATCCTGCCTCGCTATGACACCGCGCTGCCACATCTCGTGGAACTGGAATTGCCGCGACAGGTCCACGTCAGTCGACATCTCCGCAGAGACGACGAGTTCTGTCATCTGTGGAATCTCGTCGGATCTCCACCCCTGAATCTCGAAAGGTGCCAGTTCGCCAGGTTGCACCGACAACGGCCACTCCCACGCTAGGTCACCAACAGCAACCTCAACCCGATACGCGAAGTGGGTTGCCGACCGGTTGCGGACTAAGCCACGCAAGACTCCTGCGTTGGCGCTCACCGATCCGGGGATAACGCGCAGATCTTCTGCACCCGCCGTTACGCCGGTGCCGTAGCTTGCCGTTCCCATGGTTCCGCTGTGGAACCCCAACGGCGAGCCAATCGACGGATTCTCGTGCCAACCGACGCCTAGGCGGCGTTGAAGATCCTCGCCATAGATGACGGCCTGGTGCCGACTCTCGAAGAACTGAAGCTCCCCGCCGAACGGCGGGACATATGCGTAGCGGCCCTTCATCACGACCGGGCCAGAGCCACGGCAGCCCAAGGCGTATTGAGTCTCTGTGACGACTTGGACGATGTCGGACTCCGCAGGCATATCGCGGGCACCCGAGAAGGCCGCAACGGCATCTTCCGTGACGCACAGGTCGAGGATCTCGCCGATGGCCTCGCTGAGCACCGTGAAGGTCGTTGCCCTGAGGGGCCCGGTAGCGTCTGTCCATGCGATCCCTGCTCTCGTGCCGTCGATTTCTCCCGGTGCAAGCGAACCGGTACTTGGCGTCAGCCGCCACCGACTTCGGTCATCGAAGATCATTGAGGGCAGATCAGTCTTGATGGGAGCTGAATCTGGCGTCTCGACCGTCTTAGCACGAGGCACGACAAACCATAAGCACAGCCCGCCCGCCACGACCGTGGCCGCGGCAACGACGGACAGGAAGGAACGCCGACGAAAGAACATGTGGCAGCCTCAGCGGCCTCTTTGGGGAGCGATACGTGTGCCAAAACTGCCACCCACCGATCCTGAGTCGGCATTGACACTGACCCAATCGCACAACGGGAAATAGGAACGCGCACGACGGATACAGATCAGCATCTCCAGTTGGAGCCCGTCGAAATGATCGTTCTCGTGCCATGTCGTGTGCGTTATTCGGCGAACTTGGAACATCTTCTCCGTCGTAGCATCTCTGCCAGGACGAGGGTTCAGGGGAACCCGCTTGATCAGCGTTTTGGTTGAACCCGGCAGCAACGACTTCGGAAAAACGGCAAACCTACCCTTTTGGTAATTCAGAGAAACAAACGGTGCCGCATACGGACTGCTCTTGTCCATCCAGTCCTCACGGGCCGCTTTGGACTTATGCCCGTATGGCAAGCTGTTATGCACGGCTCCTTCCGGATGTGCCGTGTCGTAGAAGTAGCACGCAAGAGGGGCAGTAGGCGACCGACCGTCTTGGGTATTCCATCTGCAATTCCGGGCTAAGGCACCGCCGATGGTGCTGTCATCGTCCGCATTGGCGCTGACCCGCACGAACAGATCATCGTTGTGGAGCATCAGGTTCTTCTTCGTTATCCAGCAGAGGTTCTCCTCACCGAGGTGCCTACACGCGTGCCACTGTTTGGACATCAGATTGGTCAACTCCTTGAGCGAAGGCTCCGGGAGCGGCGCTGATGACGGCCCGCAATACGCGTTGAGTAACACTTGGGCGACCCGGAGAGCCCCGAACCGAGTGGATGCCCGCTGGCCGTGATTCAGGTCTGTCGAACTGAACTTATCGATCTGCCACATTCCCACACCGGGGTGCCAGAACGCCCGCGATGGGCCATCGGTAAGCGAGTCGTTCGAGTACAGCCGCGAATTGTCTTCACCTGCGCCGACAGGCGTCCATTTGTGGTCTTTGCGCGACAGCGTCATCAGCGATCTCGCGTCGTAACGGGCGTTCTCACGTTCGAACTCCTTGCCGTTGTCGTCGACCGGGCCGTCGTCATCGCCGTTCTCATTCGTGTCAACCCAGACCTTGTTGGGTATTTCCCGGAATCCGATACCCAAAAGAAGCGCCGTCAGCTCATGTACGGTGATGCCGCAAGTCGTGCCGTACGGATTGAGCGCCCGCGCAGATGCGTGGCTGATACCTCTAAGGGCACCCGGCGTCACTAGGTACGGACCCCGGTATTTGACACCGCTGCTTGGATCGGGCACCACCTCATGAAGCTTCGCTGGCAGCGGTTGAGTCCTAGGATTCACGCACAGGATCCCATTGACCTCACTCAGTACTTTGCCATCCGGACAGCCAGCGCCAAGTCCTGAAGGGAACACCCTGGTGGACGTCGCCGAAGGCGAGGAACTGCGCTGATAAAACCTAGAAGAAGTTTCGCCGTTCGCAGCCGAACTGGTGGTCAACAACACCGAGACCGAGTGCTGTTTCACGACCGTCGGCGTAGCGGTGACCGATCCCTTTCCATTTCGTCCCGCTGGTTCTGTCAGTAGTTCCGCCGACTGTGCGTCGATTCTTGCGTTGGTGGGCCAGTAGGTGAAGTTGATGGTGGTTTGCTCGTCGACGGTGGCGTCGTATGACTGGGCGAGGCCGTGGATGGGCACGGTGACGGTGAGGGTGTAGTCGCCGGCGGCGGTGGTGCCGGTCGCAGCTGTGCCGGTGGTTTCGATGGTGTAGGTGCCGGCTTCGAGATACCGGCCTTGTATGTGTGCTGTGTTGCCGGTGCCGCTGTTGTCGTCTTGTTCGATGGTGGTGGGTGTGCCGTTGTCGGTGCCGATGAGCGCCAGGTAGGGGTCCAGGGGGCTGCCGGTTGTTTTGGCGAGGTCGATGTCGACCCAGGCGGGGGCGTCGAGGGTGAAGGTGTGCCAGCGCGCCCCGGGTCGGCCTGTGGGGGTGCCGCGGCGTGTGGACACGCAGGTGTCGGTGATGGTGCCGGTGCGTGTGTAGCGGCCCGCGGCCAGCGTGCCTAGGTCGTCGGTGCATGCCGCGGACGCGGCCGCTGTGGTGACCTGGAGCCGGTAGTTGCCGGTGCGGCGTTTGTTGGCGGTGGTGACCTCGATGGTGTAGTCGCCTGCGGGCAGCACCAGTGCGGCCAGGCGGGCGTCGCGGCGGGGCCCTGAGTTGTTGTCGCGGCCTGCCACGGTGCCGGTGCCGTCGCTGCTGTGGCCTTCCAGCAGCACCACATAGGCGTCGAGGCCGCGTCGTGTCGGCGAGCCGGCGTCGATGGTGATCTTCGTCGGGGCGGCCAGCGTGAAGGTGTGACGGCGCGCCCAGTACCGCTTGGCGTCGCCGCCGTCGCGCACACGCTGAGGCGAGGTGCACGCCGTATCGGCGGCGATCGTGCCGCTGCGCGTCACGCTGCCGACGCTCAGCGTTCCCAGCGGATCCCCGCAGCCGCCTGCTGCGGCGGCCGCGAACGTCGCTGTCGCCGTGGCGGGGTCGTGGCCGCTGTGGGTGCACGTGACCGTCACCACAGCAGACGCCCCCACACCGACACTCAACTGCACAGCGCGCACCCCGCCCACACCAGCCGACACGACCGGCGTGCCCGCGGTGGCTGTCGCGGTGCACTGCGCGGCGGCGGGCGTGACCGCGAACGTGTCCGACACGGCCACCGTCGCAGTGCCCGCAGCAACCGTGTCGTCGAGACCGCCGATGCGCACCTGCTGCCCGCAGGCGACATCGAGACGGGTCACATAGTCGGCCGCGCCCGGCAGGGCTGTCGTGACCGTCGCAGCGCCGCCGGCGGTGCAGCTCAGCGTCGCGGTGCCGGTGCGCCGCCAGCCGTTCAGCGATCCTCCCGGCGCGATCAGCGGAACAGTACGCCGGGCTTGTGCGCTGTGCACAACGCGCACCGCGCCGCTGGCGTCCCATCCCAGCGACGGCCCGTTGACGTTTGCGTCCGCCGCGACCGACACCACCAGATCGGCGCCGCGCGTCGCCGTGCACCCGTACGCCGCGTCCGCGCCCGCAGGCAGCGGCGACGACGACACGGCACACGACCCGCCCGAGGTCGCGGTGACCGTCACCGAGGTCACCCGCGGCACCACCACGGCCAGATCGACTTCTTCGGTTCCGTCGGCGCGCCCGTCCGCGGTGCAGGGGACTGTCAGATTTTTTGTGTAACCGGCCGTGATGGTGTTCATCGGATGTGGTCGGCGATCCGGTCGCCGTAGTGGACGGTCAGGGTGTTCAGGATGGTCTTCCAGCCGTTGGTCTTTCCGGTCAGGTTGCTGCGGTTTTTGCGTCTGGCGTTGGCGACAAGGTAGAGGACCTTCATCGCGGCCTGCTCGTTGGGGAAGTGGCCTCGATGGCGCACGGCCCGTCGGAATCTGGCGTTGAGGCTCTCGATGGCGTTGGTGGTGTAGACGACTCTGCGCAGCTCAGCGGGGAACTCCAGGAACGGCACGAATTCGTCCCAGGCCTGCCGCCAGGAGCCGATCATGGCGGGGTAGGTGTGCTCCCAGTCCTCGGCGAAGCTCTCGAAGCGTGCCTCGGCGGCCTCGGCGGTGGGCGACGTGTAGATCTCCCGCATTGCCTTGGTGATCGGCCCCCAGTGCCGTTTGGAGGCGTAGCGGAGGCTGTTGCGGACCATGTGCACCACGCAGGTCTGCACCGTGGCCTGGGGCCAGGTCGCCCGGATCGACTCGGGCAGGCCCCGCAGCCCGTCGCAGCACACGATCAACGCGTCAGCGAGGCCTCGGTTTCTCAGCTCGGTCAGCATCGCTGCCCACTGCTTGGCGCCCTCGCCGCCTGCGGGGCCCAGCCACAGGCCCAGCACGTCGCGCTCGCCGGCGAGATCGACGCCGATGGCGACATAGACGGGCCGGTTGGCGACCTGGGAGTCGCGGACCTTGATGACGATCGCGTCGATCAGCAGCACGGCGTAGACCGGCTCAAGGGGCCGGTTCTGCCACACCGCCATGTCGGCGACGATCTCGTCGGTGATCTTCGAGATCGTCTCCCGGCTCACCGAGGTGTCGTAGATCTCTGCTAGATGGTCCTGGATCTCCCCGGTGGTGAGCCCCTTCGCATAGAGGCTGATCACGTTGCCCGACAGCCCGTCGAGACGGCGCCGGTGCTTGGGCACCGTGGTCGGCTCGAAGGTGCCCGCCCGGTCACGCGGCACCGCCAGGTCGACCTCGCCGATCTCGGTCGTCACCCGCTTGGGCGTCGACCCGTTGCGCGAGTTCGGGGTGCCGCGGCCCTCAGGAGCGTGACGCTCATAGCCCAGATGCTCGGTCATCTCGACCTCGAGACCGGTCTGGAGCACCTGGCGCACCAGCCCGGTCAACAGGCCACCGTCACCGGTCAGCTCCACGCCCTCAGCGCGGGCCTGGGCCACCAGCTGCTCGGCCCAGTCGGCCATCGCCGCCTCGCCGGCAGCCTCGCTCGCCGGCACAGCCGGCATGTCATGATCAGTCACAGACATGATCCTCTCCAGCCCACAGCCCCCGGCTGCGGACCCTCAGATCACGCCCGATACACAAAATTCCTGACAGGCCCCCCACCCGACGCCTGCCCAGCCGAAGCCGTCACCACGCCGACTGTCTTTGTTGTCGCGACGTGCCCTGCGATTAACCCGCTCGCGTGGCCGTGATCAGTTGGGCGATACCGCCGCTGAGCAGCGTCCGGTCGACGTCGCGGAATCCGGCGTCGGCGAGCTGGGTCAGCAGCACCGGCACCTCCGGCAGGTACGCCACCGACTCGGGCAGGTACCGGTAGGCAGATCGGCTGGAGAGCAGGCTGCCCACCGCCGGCACCACCTTGCCGAAGTACACCCGGTGACCGGCCCGCAGCAGCGGATTGGCCGGCTCGGCCACCTCGAGCAGTGCCACCCGGGCACCGGGCCGGAGCACCCGGGCCAGCTCAGCGAAGAATGGATCGAGGCTCGTGAAGTTCCGCAGTGCGAATCCGCACGTCGCGCCGTCGAGCGACGCGTCGCGCACGCCGAGCCTGAGCGCATCGGAGCGCAGCAGGGGAGCAGCCGTGCTGGCGGCCGCGAGCATTCCCGCGGAGAAGTCGACGCCCACGGGCCGCAGTCCGGCCGATGCGAGCTCATTGCACAGGTCGCCGGTTCCGCAGGCCACGTCGATCACGGTTTCGCCCGGCTGCAAGCCGAGTGCGGCAACCGTGCGGCGACGCCAGCGAGTATCGAGGCGGAAGGTCAGCAACCGGTTCAGCAGGTCGTAGCGAGGTGCGATCTCGTCGAACATCTCCTCGACGGCTTGGGCTTTGTTCTCGGGGCTGGGCAGCCGAGTCACGTGAACCAGGCGCGGCGGTGGCTGCGGCTCATCGGGTGAAACAGCAGCACCAGCAGCAGTGCGTCGAACATGAGACGCATGATCATGCCCAGCCCGAAGCTCACGCGGGCACCCCACCACAGCGTCGCTATGGCCGCGTAGATCGCGGCCGTGGAGCACAGCCAATGACCCCAACGACGCTCATTGGCAGTGCCGGCGCCGCCTGCGATGTACCCGCCGGCGAGCAGAACGGTGACAGCCGGCGGAACAATGCTGTCGCCGAGATCGGCTGCTGTGCGGTCGCTGGCAAACAGCGAGACGATGCCCTTGAAGATGTCGTACGCCAGTTGCGAGTCGACGCGGGTTCCGAACAGGAACAGCAGCCCCGCGGAGAAGTAGCAGAGCAGCACTGCGCTGAGCAGCGTTTGTGGCTGGCTGCGGTTGAGCCACCGCATCTGGTTCACCGGGCAAGTGTGGCACCTGGGCCTGCACGATCCCATCCGCGCGAGGGCAGGCCACTCGACAGGGGTGCAGCCAAGCAGCATTAGCCTGCCCCGAGTGAGTGGTGCAGCGAGTGCCGACCCGATCATTTCGATCGGTGCCGATCAGCACGGCGCCGTGGTGGAGGCCAATGCCGCACATTGGCCGCCGGGCGCGCTGCTCGCGGCACTGCGCCTGCAACTCCGCGACATCTCTGGGCCCGTGTCGGTCTGGATCGACCACCCGGACCACGGCGAAACAGACGGAGGCGACCTTGCGCCGAACGAGACCGAGTTCGGGCGAGGGCTCGCCGAGCTCGGCCTGACGTTCGAGCGCGACCTCTACCGCATGGAGCGATCGCTGCCGATGGATCAGCCCAGCGGCATCGACACCCGTTCGTTCGTGGTCGGCCAGGACGAGCAGGCGTGGGTGAAGGTCAACAACCGGGCATTCTCGTGGCACCGCGAGCAGGGCGGCTGGACGCTGGAACAGGTAGCCGAGCGCCAGGCGGAGCCATGGTTCGACGCCGACGGCTTCCGGGTGTACGACATCGACGGCGATATCGCCGCCTACTGCTGGACCAAGGTGCACGCCGATGAGGACCCGCCGATCGGCGAGGTGTACGTCATCGCGGTCGACCCGCAGTATCACGGCCGCGGCCTGGGCCGGGCTCTCACGCTGGCCGGCTATGAGCATCTCACCGATGCAGGTCTGACACGGGCGATGCTGTACGTCGACGCCGACAACACGCCCGCCGTCACGCTCTACCTCGACCTCGGCCTCGAGGTGGCCGTGGTGCGGCGTCTGTTCACCGGCACCGGCCCGCTGAACTCGTAGCAGGCTGAGCGGCCGTGACAGCCCCCGGCGCCGATCCTTCGCTCGGCGATCTGAGCCGGGCGGAACTCGGGGAACTGCTCGACGGCGAGCCCACATACCGGCTGGACCAGGTGTGGAACGGCCTGTACCGCCAGCGCCGTCCGCTGTCTGAGCTCACCAATGTGCCCAAGAGCCTGCGACAGGCCATCGGCGAGCTGCTGCCGCCTGCGCTGGCGCTCGTCCGCACCCAGTCCGCAGACCGGGGCACCACCACGAAGCACTTGTGGTCGCTGCGTGATGGTCACCTGGTGGAGTCGGTGTTGATGCGCTACCGGAACCGGACGACGCTGTGCATCAGCAGCCAGGCCGGCTGCGCGATGGCGTGCAGTTTCTGCGCCACCGGCCAAGTGGGATTCGACCGCAACCTGAGCGTGGGCGAGATCGTCGAGCAAGTGCTGAGCACGCTGCAGGAGGCAGGCCCAGACGAACGAGCCATCGACAGCGAAGCCGCCCCCGGCCGAGCCATCAACATCGAAGCCGCCCCCGGCCGAGCCATCAACATCGAAGCCGCCCCCGGCCGAGCCATCAACAGCGAAGCCGCCCCCGGCAGAGCCATCAATATCGTGTTCATGGGCATGGGCGAGCCGCTCGCCAACTATGACGCGGTGTGGGCAGCGGTGGAGCGGTTCCACGGCGACATGGGCATCGGTGCCAGGCACATCACGGTGTCGACCGTCGGAGTCATTCCCGGCATCACGCGCCTTGCAGCGGAGGCGCTGCCGGTCAACCTGGCAGTGTCGCTGCATGCCGCCAACGACCGACTGCGCAACCGGATTGCGCCCATCAATCGCACGTACCCGCTGCGCGACCTGGCGCGCTCGCTGGCCGACTATCGCCGCGCCAAGCGACGGCGCATCAGCCTCGAGTGGGCGATGATCGACGGCATCAACGACACCGACCGCGACGCTGCCGAGCTTGCTGCGTATGCGCGTCCGCTGGCGGCCCACGTCAACCTCATTCCGCTGAATCCCACACCGGGATACGGCCACCAGCCCTCGCCGGCCGGGCGGATCGAGCATTTCGCAGCCGAGCTGTCGTCCCTTGGCGTGAACGCCACCGTGCGCCAGAACCGCGGCACGTCGATCGACGCCGCGTGCGGCCAGTTGCGCGCCGACAAGCTCGTCTCGGTTCGCAGGGACGGTCGCGGCGCACGCGCTCGGGCGGAGCGCTAGACACTCGCCATGGCCAAGCCGCGATCGCCGAAGGGGCGCGCCCAGCGCACCCACGAGCGACTCAAGGACGAATACGAAGCCGTCTGCGAACTGGAGCATCGCAACCCGTTCGAGCTGCTGGTGGCCACGATCCTGTCTGCACAGTGCACCGATGCACGTGTCAATGCCACTGTTCCGGCGGTGTTCGCGAAGTATCCCGACGCCGAGGCTCTGGCTTCCGCCGATCTCGGCGATCTCGAGGAATTGGTGCATCCCACTGGCTTCTTCCGCAGCAAGGCGCGCAATCTGCAGGGGATGGCCCGCCGGCTGCTGGCCGACTATGGCGGCGAGGTGCCGACGAGCCTCAAAGACCTCGTGAAGCTGCCCGGCGTCGGCCGCAAGACCGCCAACGTCATCCGTTCGGTGGCGTTCGACCTGCCGGGGCTGCCAGTGGACACCCATGTCGGCCGCTTGGTGCGGCGCCTCGGCATCACCGCCGAGGAGGATCCGGTGAAGGTGGAGCTGGCCTTGAACCCGATGATCCCCCAGTACGAGCGAGGCGATTTCAGCCTGCGGCTGATCCTGCACGGCAGGCGCGTCTGCTCGGCTCGCAAGCCCGCGTGCGACGACTGCGTGCTCAACGACTTCTGCCCGAGCGCCTTCGCGGCCTGAACCGGCACCGACGCCGGCTTCGGCGCGAATGCGAGACACAGGAGGTTTGACTGAATGGACGAGTCACCGAGCCCCGCCGGCGGGACCGTGCGGAGGTCATCGCATTTCGTGCCCGGTGCGAACGAGCGCATGCTGGAGAAATCGATCGCAACCGATGCCGACAGCCTCGTGCTCGATCTCGAGGACGCCGTCACCCCCGACAACAAGGACAGCGCCCGCGCCACGGTTGCGGGCTGGCTGGCCGATGTCGACTTCGGCGCCAAGGAGCGGGTAGTGCGCATCAATCCGCTCGACACGCCGTGGTGCGCTGCCGATGTCGCCGAGACGATGGTCTCGCCGCCCGACGCCTACCTGGTGCCGAAGGTGAACAATGCAGCAGAGGTCGCCGAGCTGGACAGCATGATCACCCGCTGGGAGCTGGAGCACGGCCACTCGCCCGGCGGCGTGGTGATGCTGGTGCTGGGAACCGAGACCCCGCAGGGGCTGCTGAACATCGGCGAACTCGCCCGCCACGACCGGGTTGATGCGCTGAGCTGGGGTGCCGAGGACCTCTCTGCGGCCATGGGCTCGAAGGCCAACCGGGACGCCACAGGCGCCTATCTGCCCGTCTTCGAGTACGCCCGGGTGATGTGCCTGGTGGGTGCCACGGCATGGGGCAAGCAGCCGCTCGACACGGTGTTCGTGGATTTCCGCGACGACGAGGGGCTGGCTGCCGAGTGCGCCACGTCGGCCGCTATGGGCTTCACCGGCAAGATCACCATCCATCCTGCCCAGATCGACATCGTCAACGCAGCGTTCACGCCGAGCGATGCCGAGTTGGCCGACGCCCGTGAGCTGCTGGAAGCGTTCGCCGAGGCCGAGGCCGCTGGCCTCATGGCATTCGCCCACAAGGGTCAGATGGTGGATGTGCCGCACTTGACGCGGGCGCGCAAGATCGTCGCGACCGCAGAAGCCATCGCCGAGCGGCGCTGACCGTCTCCGCGCCGTAGCTGCTTCTGGAGCGGCTCGCAGGCCTCAGCGCAGCGCTTCGGTGGCCTGAGCCAAGCGGCGGCGCGCCATCCGCAACGAGCGCTCCACCTCATAGAGCTCCACGCCGACATCCTCATGCGGCGTGCCCATCAGCTCGTCGGCGGCTTGCGCGACGCGGTTGCCGAGTTCGCCCACCGCTGTCTCGATCGACGACAGCTCCGCCGCGCTGATCACCCGCGGCACGTTAGCCACGCCGCCCGGTGCTCCATGCTGTTCACGGTTGAGGTGCTGTGCTTGCGGCGGCCGGTACGGTGCGCTGCGTGGCCCATCTGTCGCTACGTCGTCGTAGATGCGAGGCTGGCATGACGACGCTGGAGTGGCTGCTGGTGACTGCAGCGGTCGCGGTGCTCGTGGGGTCGGCGGTGGTTGTCGTCCAAGCGACAGTTCGGGACATCGGCATCGACGCCGGCAGGCACCAAGCGCGGTATCGCACGGCCGAGATAGCGGCGGACGCGCTGACGCGTGAGTGGCGGGCGCAATCGCCCGAGACCGAGTTCGAGGTCGAGCAGATCAACCGGCGCTACGGCGAACGCTGCGCTCGATTGGGCATCACCTACGCCGACAGTGAGGCACGCCCGTATTGGAAAGACGGCTTGCTGGCATCGGGCGGTGGCTGGCGCGAGCGTCACAAGGTGCCGGTCTGCTATCTGCGTGATGTGCGGGGCGAGCGGGAGCGATTCGGCACATTCGAACCCGGCGAATAGGCGCGCCGGGGCGAGCCAGCATGGACACGAAAGCCTTCGTCAACCGCGTGGCAGGCGCAGAGGGCGCAAGGCAGCTAAGACGTAGGCGTCGCCCGCTGACAGCTTGCCTGGGGTTTAGTCGGCGTCGGAACGCCACTGTGGGCTGCGTTGAGTAGCTCAGCGGTAGGTTCGTCACCGTCGCCGTTCGCCCCACTGCTTATTCGACGGAAGTTCGCATCCACGTCGAGGTTGGTGTCGCTGTAGAGGATCTCAAGTCGTTCGCAGCGAGCGGTGAAGTACAGCTCCCACTTCTGCCATGTGTTGAAGCGAGCGTCGCTTGGTTGCGCTGTCTTCGCCTCGCGGACGACGGTGTCCGCGGCGACATTGGCGGCGGTCTCCGCGGGCGCTGGCGCCACCGAGCTGTTCAGCGGTGTCGTCCACGACGTTTTGGACGAGTACAACGGCCAACGCTGCCAAGCCCGCTACCGCTGCGACGATGAGCAGCCATTCCAGCGTCGTCAGCCCACGCTCATCCTCCCGCCTGCGCGCGATGCGCAGCGCCGATAGGCGCTCACGGCGTGCGCACGTGCTGGTGGTGTTCGCGTGTGTTCGCATGCTGGCGTTCCTGTCGTTCGGCGGGTCAAATGTGCGCTGCTCGATTGGCGTCCGAGACAGATCGTGAAGAAGTGTGCACGTGAAGTGTGCCGCGTGAATGCTCGCATTTCACACATGCTCAGCCACACTTCGCTTCGGCGGCCGATCTGCGTGCGCCGAATATCAGCCGAGCGGCCCAACAGCGGCGACGCGCCACGCCACCACAGCACCGGTTCCGATGGCGAGACCCGGTGCCCACTTCACCCGACCGTGTCGCCCCTCGCGTGCCGCCGAAAGCGCTGCGGCGGGCCAAGCTGCGACGGCACCGGCCAGCAGCGCCCACCACGGCCACGCCGGGCCCCACCACGCCGCAAGCAAGCTGTTGACGATGATCAGCCGTACGTCGCCGTAGCCCAGCTTGTCGGGCTGCCACCGGTAAACAACTTCGAGCAGCAGTGCCACGGCCGCGGCGCCCGCCAGAGTCCACAGCCACCTGAGCGGGTCGCCCAGCAGTGCGCCAGCGCTAGCGAGCAGCACTGCGATCGCAACACCAGCTGCCCAACATGTGCGTCGCGAGATCCTCGCCGCGCGCAGATCGGTGTAGCCGGCGTGCGCGCTGAGACACGCCCATGCCCCGATTGCGGTCCACACCAGTATCTCCGCCGTCATTGATCGGGCTGCACCGGGCAATCAGCTTGGTCGGTGATCGTGGCAATGGCGGTGAATCGGATGCCATCGACAGCATCCATCGACGGTGGCAGAGTCGGGCCGTTAGCGCTGACAATCAGGGCGAGCGTCTCATCGCCTTCGCAGACTTGGTCGTCTCGGGTTGTGATGCGCATCTCCGCGGTCGTCTCACCGGCCGGGATCGTCGCGAGAAGACCGAGGTCTTCGGGTATGGCATCGAAGTCCAGATCGGTCGGTTCCGGTGACTCGGCGTTGGATGTGGCTGTGCGGTCCTCTGTGAAATACGCCAACTCGATGTCGTCAGTCGTAGCTTCGTTGAGCTTGGCGACCAAGACAATCTCGTCTCCCTCCATGACTGTCACCGGCGCGATGGTGAGCCTGGGCCCATCGGCAAAGACCGTCAGTTCTGATGCGCGACCGCGCATCGTCACTGTGGGGAACAGGCCTCGCAACGGTGCGACAGCTCCGTCGGTTTCGCAGACGAAGTGCACCTCGATCACGCGTGCGCTGTGGGCAAACCCTGTCGGCGCGGGAGCACCGGCGAAGCTGGCATCGGTCTCGGTGACGAATCCGCGGTCGCCTTCAGGCCGTGGTCCGCCGAGGCACAGGTAGTCCAGGCCGGGACGGGAGGCCACTACTGCCTCGGCCATGTACTCGCGCTGCAAGGAGGCATCCGGGCTGCCGGCGCCTGCCGGCGGTCCGGCATCGTCGCAGCACAGTGCTGCGGCGATGGCGGCCTCCTCTGCTGCAAGGTCAGCGACGAGCCCCGCTCGGGCGCTGTTGCCGGTCCACAGCACGAAGAGCACCAGCAAGGCGAGCAGCGGCGTCAACGCGAGCAATTCGAGCGACGCCGTCGCTCCGGCCTCGTCACGCGCCCGGCTGCAGCGGCGCATCCGAGGCGGCTCGGCCATCGTCTGAGCGACGGGCAGCTCGGAAGAGGGGTCGGCGAGCGCGGTGGTGTTCATCGTGGCGCCAGATCATCCCGCAAAGGGGATTCGTGCCGGTACGGCCTCAGCGAGCTCTCGCGCGCCTGATTGGCCTTCCTGACCAGCCGAGCGAAGGCGATGGGGCACCAAGCTGAGCAGGGAGCCACATGGCGGCAGTGCCGTGTCGCCGCTGTCGGTGCGCACGACATGTCCGACGGCTTCGGCACCCATCGGGATCCCATCAGGCATTGCTTGTGCGGCAGCCCAGCCCGGACCTTCCCAGTGCGCGACGACGCCGGCGTGCACAGCGTTGGTGACCACGGTGCCATTGCCGGTACTGCAGGGCAGGCTCCAACCTGCGGGCGCACCGGTGGCGGTTGCGTACGAGCCGCTGTAGAAGCCCCGCAATGTGCTGGGGTCGAAGCCGTGCTCGCCCAGGTCGCGAAGCACTGCCTCGCTCATGGCTTCGCAGAGGTTTCTCAGCCTGCCGGTGAAATCCTCCGGAATGTCCGTGCGCTGGCTGACACCTGTCAGCGCCACATCGGCGCAGTCACCGGGGAAGGTATCGAGCGGTGCGTCATCGCGGCCTTGCGCATCACGCCAAGCCGCAGCCATCGTGGCCAAATCAGCGGCTGTGTCCTCCAGCGACGATTCGGCGGCTAGACGCTGCGGCACCGCCATCGCGACGACGGCCGCGAATGCCGCTACGGGCACCATCAGGATCACGACCAGGCTGACTGCCCCGCCCGCGTGGTCGGTCGAGCGAGCCGTCCGGTGCTCGGCGTGCCATGACAGCCGTGGGAACCTCACAGCTAGGGTTCGCGCTCGTGGGGACTGCGAGCGTGACTTGTGCCCCGTCATCGTGAGCCAGTGCTGAAATCGGCGTGCGGACGGGAGCGCGACGAGCGCGCGGAGGTGCTCCCCTTCTTGATCCTGTGGCCAGCGCTGATTGTCCTCATGTTGCTGCTGGTGGTGCACGCGTTCATCGTCACGGGCGCACGGTCCCAAGCCGAGGCCGCTGCTTCTGCTGGGCTGCGCGCTGCGTGGCACGCCATTGGCACCTCGGGTCTGGCGTATGCAGACGATGGCACCGAGCACACAGGTCTCGATCCACCGCCGCGCACGCAGCAGATGGTCGCCGCCGCGCACGATGCCGTCGCACGCAGCGCAGCCGCAGGCGACGGCTGGCGTTGGTGGACGCCAGGTGCAGCAACCGTGCGCAGCGACTGGTGCCACAGCGGCGCTTCGTCAGATCTGCGGCCAGCAGCGGGTGAGCACGGGTGGGTTCGCGTGGAGGTGACCGGGGAGGTCTTCGGGCCGTTCAGTGCCTTGTGGCCTGGGCGTCTCGACCGGGTCCACGCCGCTGCAGCGGGTCCGGCGGTACTCACACAACAAGCCGCGTCGGTCAGCAACGAGCCGGTTCCAGCCGTGCCAGTCGAGCTCCCGGAGTGCTGAACGCACACCGGACGACACGTGCCAGCGACACGACATGCCGGGTTCGTCATGCCGACCGGGCAGTCAGCCGACATGTCCATGCTGCTGTCGCGTCTGCCATCGGCACTTGAGTCCACTCTGCAGACCTGACTGCGCCTCCGTAGTCCGAGGCAATCTGCTCGCACTGGTTGCGAAGCCTGGTGAGCACCGTCCCGGCAGGATCTAGCTCGCCGTCACGCGCCGCAGCAGCGGCTTCGCTGGAGAGTTCTGCGGCCAGCACAGTGGCTTCGAGCAGGCGCACCGACTGATCAGGATTGACTTCGGCAGCATCATCCAAGAGCCGCTGCACCGCCACCACCATGACGGCTGCGAGGCCGCCGACAGCAGCGATGATCAGGAGCCACTCCAGCGACGCGAGCCCGCTGCTGGAACGACACTGCCGCGGCGCGGCGCACGGCCGAACTCGTCGTCGGGCGGGCCGCGGCGAGCTGGGGGCCATGCCTCAGGGCCCGCCGGCGATGATGCCGCCGGTGAGCGATACGAACGGCGGGTACACCAGGATCGCCGCGAGCGCCAGCGCGACGCCAGTCGCGGGCAGCACGATGATCTGGTTGCGCCGCTCGGCCGCTTCGCGTTCGCGCTGAAGGTTGTCGCGCCACAGCGTCTCGGCCGCGACCAACACGGCATCGGAGATGCGAGTACCCCGCTCGGCCGCCAGCCCGAACGCGGCCACAGCCGGCGCGTGGTTGTGAAGCCCGTAGCGCTCGACGAGGTCGACGAGCCCTTCCCAGGCCGGACGTCGTTCGTTCTGGGCCGTCAGCAGGTGGCGGTGCAGCAGGCGCCAGGTGGGCCGTGTGCCGGCTTCAGCGGCAGTGAGCATCGCAGACGCGGGCTCGACGCCGGCGCTGACCTGCTGGGCGACCAGCACGATCCAGAGGCGAATGACATGATCGAGCTCGGATCGCACCTTGCGGGCCGTATCGCGAGCTCCCTGCCGGGGCAGTTGCCAGCCTGCGAAGCCCAGCAGTGCTGCGAGTCCGAGCGTGGCAGCGAGGTCGTCGAGCCACAGCGCAGCTATTGCCGTGCCGGCAACAATGCCCACGAATAGGCCCGCGAGTCTTTGCACGGCATAGTGCTGGGCCACTGTGCCTGCGAGACGCAGGTCTGCGATGTCGCTGTCCTTGACGCCCGGCAGTCTCGTGGCGGACAGCCTCGCACCCGTTCCTGTCTGCCGTCTCAAGCGCGGCCCAACAGCGGCAACGACCAGCAGAGCGATTCCGCTGAAGAAGAGCAGTCCCGCAGCAATGACGGCGCTCATAGCGGGTCCTTCCCGCGCCGACGCTTCGGCGACGGTGCGAGCACCGAGGGCTGCGCTCGCACCACCGAGTGGTACACCAAGAACACCGTCGAACCGAGCAGCACCATCGCAATCAGCGTCAGCACGAGTTGGCCGGTGGGTGTGCGGTAGGGCTCGAAGTACGCCGGGTTGTTGCGGTACATCAGCAGTACGACCCCGCCGGCGAGGCTCAGCAGTGCAATGGTTTGCGTCCACAGTTGCACCACTGCCTCTGTGCGGGCGCGGTGCAGGCTGACAACATCGCCGATGCGGTTGCACAGCTCCAGCAGCGGGCCGGTCAATGGCCCACCCGAGTTCGCGGCAATGCGCAGCCCGACGGCAACTTCAGGTTCCCAGACGACGCCGGCAGCAGCGAGCTCGTCGAGTGCAGGCCCGATGCCGCGCAGTTCGGCCGTGGAGGCGACTCGCTTGATGATTTCCTGAAGCCGTTCTGGGGCATGTTCGGTGCTGCTTTTGAGCGCGTCTGTCAAGCCTGCGCCGGAGCGGGTGAGTTCGGCAAGCTGCCGAGTCCACAGTTGCCATGCCAATGCCTCACGGGTCTGCTGGCGCCGTCGGCGGGGCGCTGCCACGAAGGGCGGCAGCAGCGCACCCAGCCCGCCAAGCAACAGCGCCAGACCCCACAGCCCCGTCGCCACGAAACCCAGTGCGGCACCCCCGCCGCCAGCTACGGTTTGGATGAGCAGCTGTGTGTCGGTTGCGGGTCCTCGGGATCGGGCAGGCCGACGTTCCGACTGCGCCGGGCGCGCCCGCCGACGCCGCGAGCGGCCCTGTGCTGGCGCCCGTATCGCCGACGCTGTGATCAGAGCCAACCCGAGAGCGAACGTCGTCCCGAACGAAATCAGCCCGAACATCGCCGCTCAAGCTCCCGCAGGCCAGCCGGAGACGTCCAAGCCACCCTCGGCGAGCCGCTCTATGACATCGGGGTTGCGCGGCCGGCCGAGCAGCGTCAATGGCTGGCCTCGCTGGCGACGACCGAAGATGTCATGCACCTCGAACCGATCGCCGGGCGAGCCCAGCACCTCCGAAATCGTGCGCACACCACGGAACCCGGTTCGTGGGTCGCTGTGCATGTGCACGACGAGGTGAATGACCTCCGCGGCCTCTTGGATGAGCGCAGACTGCGCACCGGCAAGCCCGGAGGCCAAGCAATACCTCACGAGCCGGCTCAGTGCCTGACGCGGTGACGATGCGTGAATCGTGGCCATCGATCCGTCCGAGCCCGTGCCGCATGCGGACAGAAACGTGGCAGCCTCGGGCCCGCGCAGCTCGCCGACGATGACTCGATCCGCGCCCGACCGCAGCGAACGCTTGGCGAGCTCTTCCATGGTGATCTCGCCTTCGCCGTCGCTGTTGGCCTCGCGGGTCTCCACAGCAAACGTGTGGGGATGCGATTCGTCCAGGAACAGCTCGAAGGTCTGTTCGAGCGTGCAGACGATCTCCTGCTCGCCGACCTCGGTGAGCAGCGCCCGCAGCAAGGTGGTCTTGCCCGAGCCCAGCGCTCCGCACACCAGCACATTGGCCGGCGCCGGCGGCCGCACTGCAGCACGCAGCAGGTCGCCCGCCTGCTCCGACAGCGAACCGTTGGCGATGAGATCCTCCATGCGGATCAGACGATGACGGTGGCAGCGCACGGTCAGGTACGGCGTGCCGCACACGGCCATCGCAGCGAAGATGCGTTCGCCGGTGCGCAGACGCAGGTCCAGCAGCGGCGCCGAGTGATCGAAGCGGCGGCCGGTCTGCCCGTGCGTCGTCGCCAGGTGCGACACGTAGCGGATCATCTCGTCCTCGTTGGCAAACAGCGGCTCTTCGATGTGCTCTTGGCGGCCTCCGGTCAACCCCAGCACGGCACGATGCGGCCCGAACACGTAGATGTTCTCGACATCGGGGCGCCTCAGGTAGCGCTCGACCGGGCCGGCACCCAACAGTGCATCAAGCTGCTCGTCGATCCACTCCAGATCGGCGTCGGACAACCCGAGACCAACAGAATCGAGCGACTCGGCCTCGCGGGTCCCGGTGACCTCGCGTGCAATCTGACGGCACCGCTCCACCACGATGTGCGGCTCGTCGGTGGCTCCCAGCCGGTAGTCCTGCACCTGCGGCAGCACCGCGTCCCAGATCTCCTCACGCAGCGTCATCGGCCGGCCGCACTCAATGTCCTCATGCCGCCCGGCCTTGCCCTTCGCAGGTGCCCTCTCTCGCCAGAAACGCGATGCGAGCAGCCAATTCTTCGACGAGTCGTGCAGTCTTGCCGTCTCGCCGCCGTCGCCGGTTCCGCAGCAGCACTCGCTCGGGCACTGCCTCGAGTTGGCCGGCCACATGCACGCCAGATGCGGTGCGGATTTCTTCGTAGCCGCGGTCGGCCGGCCCGTCGATCACCAAGCAGGGAGTGCAGCGCTCGGCCGCCGCGGTCAATGTGCCTCCGAGTGCACACAGCATCTCGAATCGTTCGTCGGTATCGGCCGGCGCCACGAGCACGACGGCCGAAGCCGCCCGGAGGAAGGCCTCTTGGCCGCGTGCAAGCGGATCTGACATCGACATGACCATGGTGCGGTCCGCAGTCGCGCCCAAGAGGCTGACGGCGCCGTCCGCCAGCCAGACCGCAGACAATGACGCGCCCGAATCGCTGGTCGGCCCGAGCAGCAATGAGACGGTTCCCTTCCCGGAGACATTGAGCCGCCAGCAGTGCTCGCTCAGGAGCCGGGCCGTGAGCGGCCGGCGTGCTGCCATGAGCGACGGCAGACCGCGCGTCGCGGGCGAGAAGTTCGCTCGGTTCGCCTGCTCGAGGCGGCGAGCGAGTGCCGATCCGGAAGCGTCCGCATCGACGAGCAGGACGTCGCGACCGTGCATTGCCCAGTTGCGAGCGATGGCCACCGCGACCGACCCGCTGTCGAGAGCGGCCTCATCGGATGCCACCACGACAACCAGGCGAGCCAAAGGGTCGTCCGCGTACAGGTCGGCGATGCCGTCCTTGTCGAGACGAGCGACGTTCCTCTTGTTGCGACGACGGCGCGCGCGCAGAGGCATTCTGCGCCTACTCCGCCGCACTGTTCGCACCGGCTTGCCGCCACTGCGACAGCCACTGCTCGTTCAGCCGTTCGGCGACATCACTTACGTCAGTCCCTGATGCCACGCGCAGCACCATCGGCGCCGCCCCGAGGCGCGCCGGCAGCGCATCCCACCACGCCCATTCCTCGGGCTCTGCCCAGATCCCCAGCACGCCCGGCTCGTAGTGCTCGAGCACCACGGCTCGCAGCACCGACCGAGGTCGCCCGCCAGTCGCGCCGGTGGCAGCGGCTCCTGGGTCCACCAACAGCACCAGATCGCCTCGGGCAACTCCCGAGGGCGCCAAGCTAGTGTCGATCGGCACCAGCACCTCGAGCTCGCCGGGTGTGCCCTCGTCCAGCCAGTCCTCGCCGAAGGGGTGCAGCGCAGCGGTTGCCTCGGCATGCTCGACAGCCCATAGCGCGTCGAGACGAGCCGTCAAATCGGCGGCATCGCCCCCCAAGGGCACGGGCAATGCCATCGGCGTCGCCCCCAGCGTGGCCGGCAGTGCACGCCACCACACCCACTCTTCAGGAGGCACGAACAGGCGCACGCTTGTGCCGTCGAAGCCCCGCAACTCCAGCAGTCGAATCACCGAACGAGGTCTGCCCTGCCCGTCGCCCGAAGGTGCCACGCCGGGGTCGATGAGCAGAGCGAGGTCGCCCTCGAATGCACCCGAAGGCGCAAGCGTCGTGTCGAGAGGTACTACCACTTCGAGTTCATCGCCGATCGGCTCGGACGACGCCGGCACCAGCATGTGCGGCCCGACGAGTCCTCCGGCCGGAATGTGGTCTGACACTGCGAAGCCCGAGAGCGCCGCGGGTGCATCGGCAGTCCACTCGATGTATGGGATTCCCCCCAGATGGGCTTCAGCGGATGTGAGATCTCTTGCCGACAGGATGTGGCCTTGGGCGATGGGCTCAGCCGCGACGACGACCCGTATGCGCTCGTCGAAAGCATCCGCCGTGAAGTAGAAGCCGGCAGTGCTTCCGGCCAGCAGCACAACGCCGAGCAGCGCTAGCAGCACCCTGCGAACAGTGGGTGACAGCCTGCGGCGTGAACGTCTCGGCTCGGCCGCCAGCGTCTCTGCTGGCGACGTCGGTGGGTCGATCGCGTCCACGTGGCGGGACTCCCTCAAGGTTGGGCCTGTCAGGAATTTTGTGTATCGGGCGTGATCTGAGGGTCCGCAGCCGGGGGCTGTGGGCTGGAGAGGATCATGTCTGTGACTGATCATGACATGCCGGCTGTGCCGGCGAGCGAGGCTGCCGGCGAGGCGGCGATGGCCGACTGGGCCGAGCAGCTGGTGGCCCAGGCCCGCGCTGAGGGCGTGGAGCTGACCGGTGACGGTGGCCTGTTGACCGGGCTGGTGCGCCAGGTGCTCCAGACCGGTCTCGAGGTCGAGATGACCGAGCATCTGGGCTATGAGCGTCACGCTCCTGAGGGCCGCGGCACCCCGAACTCGCGCAACGGGTCGACGCCCAAGCGGGTGACGACCGAGATCGGCGAGGTCGACCTGGCGGTGCCGCGTGACCGGGCGGGCACCTTCGAGCCGACCACGGTGCCCAAGCACCGGCGCCGTCTCGACGGGCTGTCGGGCAACGTGATCAGCCTCTATGCGAAGGGGCTCACCACCGGGGAGATCCAGGACCATCTAGCAGAGATCTACGACACCTCGGTGAGCCGGGAGACGATCTCGAAGATCACCGACGAGATCGTCGCCGACATGGCGGTGTGGCAGAACCGGCCCCTTGAGCCGGTCTACGCCGTGCTGCTGATCGACGCGATCGTCATCAAGGTCCGCGACTCCCAGGTCGCCAACCGGCCCGTCTATGTCGCCATCGGCGTCGATCTCGCCGGCGAGCGCGACGTGCTGGGCCTGTGGCTGGGCCCCGCAGGCGGCGAGGGCGCCAAGCAGTGGGCAGCGATGCTGACCGAGCTGAGAAACCGAGGCCTCGCTGACGCGTTGATCGTGTGCTGCGACGGGCTGCGGGGCCTGCCCGAGTCGATCCGGGCGACCTGGCCCCAGGCCACGGTGCAGACCTGCGTGGTGCACATGGTCCGCAACAGCCTCCGCTACGCCTCCAAACGGCACTGGGGGCCGATCACCAAGGCAATGCGGGAGATCTACACGTCGCCCACCGCCGAGGCCGCCGAGGCACGCTTCGAGAGCTTCGCCGAGGACTGGGAGCACACCTACCCCGCCATGATCGGCTCCTGGCGGCAGGCCTGGGACGAATTCGTGCCGTTCCTGGAGTTCCCCGCTGAGCTGCGCAGAGTCGTCTACACCACCAACGCCATCGAGAGCCTCAACGCCAGATTCCGACGGGCCGTGCGCCATCGAGGCCACTTCCCCAACGAGCAGGCCGCGATGAAGGTCCTCTACCTTGTCGCCAACGCCAGACGCAAAAACCGCAGCAACCTGACCGGAAAGACCAACGGCTGGAAGACCATCCTGAACACCCTGACCGTCCACTACGGCGACCGGATCGCCGACCACATCCGATGAACACCATCACGGCCGGTTACACAAAAAATCTGACAGTCCCGTTGACTATTGGCGTGGCATCTTCGCCGGCTCAAAGCGCGACTCACAGCGCGCGCCAATCCACCGGCAGTACCGGCACGCTAAGGAGCATCACATTAGGCGTTTATGCACGCTGCCCAGAGGGGCAAGTGAAGAGCCCAATCAATGGACTCTTGTGCGTGAAGCCATCGTCCCTGTCGCTCCCCGCCAAACTGGATGAGCTACCGATGTACGGAGTCCCATACCGGGGTCCGTATCGAGTGACACGGGGAGCTCTACTAGGCACTCGTGATGCTGCGGTCGAAGCTCTCTTGCCGTATGGGAACCGGTGCGGGATGTCAGTTCACCGCTTAACCGCGCTACTTCTAGCGATTGGATTCTGGGAGACCCAGAAACAACGGTACGTGGAGGAAAATGGCAACGGTCGTGATGACGGCCCGCTCGACGCTCATGGAGACTTGTTCGAGCGAGAGAATGGTCGAGTTCCCGCGCGTTCTCTAATGTCGCTTTCGCGGGCAGATCACCGTTGGACCAAGGTCGAAGCTGGCGATGTCAACTCTCGCCTCTATTCGTCCGACGACCACAACAGCGCTCCGCACCGCGCTTTCTGGCATCCCGGTGTTGGCATGTGGCAGATTGACAAACTTGATGGAGGAAAATTCAACCATGCCGAACGGGCCAGCACGGAAATTGGTGGGAAGTTCGTCGCTTCGAAATTGCTCGACGAGTACTGTGGTACTCCTCAGAACTTGAAAGCAGGCGTGGACCAAAAGGCACTGCGGGGCTATTTGGCTAGGAAATGGAATGCGTGCTTGGGCGACAGCGGCAAAGAGAATTGCTGGATCACGTTGGGGAACATGTATCTTGCTGAGCGCGACGATCTGTTCGTGGTCGCGAGTTACAACATCTCAGACCGCAGCACTTCAGGCGGAGTCATACGCATGAAGTGCCTTTGGTTCGGCAAAATGATCAGCGGGCAATTTGACTGCCACTTGTTCGATACCGAGCGGCCCGAGGGCTATGTGGTTGATGAGACGCCAAACGGCCAGATTATCGGCCAAGGCAGCAGTCGGAACATCAGTCCATATGCATCTCCATTCATATCGACAACCTACGGCGGGAATCGATTTGCCGCTTTTCCAGGCTCACTGCTTCCGGACTCCTTGCTCACCCCAATCAAGGCCGTGCCTATCGGAGCATTGGTCCGCAGCTATTCTGGTTCCACGTGGCACTCCGGCACGTTCAATGGCAACGAGCTTCGGGTTGTGAGATGCCATGTGGCAATGGTCCGAGGAAGACCCAATTGTGTCTCCAAGAATGTCGCGGATGTTGCTGGCGACATTGGTGGCAGTTTTGCAGACTGGATCTCTCCACAGCGTTCAAGCGGCGACTGAGATTGCTCTTCCGATGCGTTAGTATCGAGTTACGAGACTGATCAAGGACATTATGTCACCTAGTAGCAAAGACTACCTGCTTCTGTTGGTACTACTGCTCACGCTCGGGTATTCGTGCTCGACGACTGAACAAACTGAACAAGATGTCGCAACAACCGCCCAGAAAACAAGAACTGGCATACTCTCCCTTGACAGAACAGGTAACAACACGACACACGAAATGCAGGTCGTACAGGATCAACATCCAGTGAGTGACTTACCACGCGAGCGCGCCAAATCTATTGTAACGACTAGTTCAATGTGGCAGCCACTAGAGGCGTACGAGCCACTGGGTACCGCAGCGATTAGGGGCACGCGCATCGGCCTCGGGGAGAATGACAAGGTAGGAGCACTACGCTACGAGTTGGAACCGCCTCGTGATGGGGAACTGGTCGGCACGATTCTCGATACTTGCGAATTCGAAAATGCCTTAGCGGCCCTGTTCGGCCGCCATGGAACTCATGCAGATGAAAACACTGTCCGCCACATCGAGGAAATGTGGTCGGCGGCAGGATGTGACGGGGGGATCGCACATGACCTCAGTAGCAGGTACGCATATATAGGTCAACATCAAACGTACTATTTCGCGACACTGGAGCGGGCGCAAGCTTATCGCGATAGCGTCGAACTTGAATCAAGATTACGACACCCGACAGGGCTTCCTGCAGGATCAATCACTCTTGGCTTTCTCTCGATCAATGCTCCGTATGGGGTCGAGTTCTTACCTGCAGACTCCTCATTTGATACAGTTCATGTACTGCCTTCTTCCTTGAGCAGGCGCGGCAATGTGCTTCGAGGCCTCGTGAGAAACTGGTCTCGAGATAAGTTTGCATATGGACTTACAGTCGAGGCAAATGGGCTACACTGGTCATGGCCGCTGTCGGTACAGCCCGGCGAGGTCGCGCCCTTCGAGTTGCATGGCTGGAACGATGCCCTCCAGATTGAGGAAGCCGACTTCTTGGTTCGTGCCGAACTGTCTTCCGATGCGGATCTATCGAGAAGCTTCGCAATCGAGTCAACTTGGCAAGGTGAACCACTAGTCAGATCGAGATTCGGCGAGATGCTGCCGCCAGCAGTCATCGATCAATTCCCCGAGGGCGTCTCGCACGTAAATTGGATGTCGGCAGTGCTTAAGCGACCCTGGTCTGCGCAGCCTACGGCTGCCGAAGGTTGGAGGAGCGTGGCCGAGTTTGAAGTGCGGGCATTTGTGGCCTGGATTCTGAGCGACGGTAGCATTTCCCACGTTATGCCGATTATCCCGAGTCTTGCATACTATTTCGATGAAAACGAGCAACGGTTGCATGATCCGTTTGTTGTCACCCACCTTCCGGATCCGAGAGTACACAACGATTTTTCTCTGGCGTACACACCCCTGTTTGATCAGGCGCACATCGTCGGTCAACTCCTTTGGATCGGCGGTGCCCATGAACCATACGGCGCTGGCGGCAATTGATCTATCTTGAACAGTGTTGGTCCAAAGGAAACCGGGGAGTGAAGAAAGCCGTTTCAGAAGGATTCCCCAGTAGAGAGACGACGCCCGGGTCTCAAGCTCCATGTGAAGGCGTGCGGGACTCAGAAGCACCGGCCATTCAACTACCGGCGCGCATCGCCGTGGCCCAGCGTCAACAGCAGTCGGTTTCTCAGTGCGATCGACACGCTCCGATGGACCGGCCGCACCAAGGAGTTTCCGAACAATCCGCAGCCGCCGCCGGGCGAGCAATGAGGCGCACGCCCTGCTGCGTTGTGGGCTGGGTGATGTGTGCCGGCCTGCTGCTCGCGCAGGGATGCAGCGGCGCGGCCTTGCATGAGCTGCCAGCAGCGGACAGCGCGGCGCCGGCGATTCGGCCGGCGGCGACAGCGGCGGCGGCGGCATCAGCCACACCGACGACCGTCGACGGGCTGCTCGCTGCCGAGACGACACAGCCAAGCGTTGCGAGTGACCGCCCCGCTGCGGCTGATGCGACGGTCAGGTTGAGCCTCGCAGAGGGCGACCCGTTCTGGTTCACTGACATGTACGTGACGTTCGACTCCGATCGGTTGGCCGATCTTGAGGACATGCGGGTGCTTCCCGCTGAAGGTGAGCCGCTCGGCCCGCTGCGCGATGGTCCTTCCCGAGTCGGCCAGCATGCCCGTCAGCCGGTGCTGAACCGGGTATTCGACATGTGCGACCCGGACGATCTGCTCGCCGAGGCCCGTCTCGAAGGGCCGCGGTCGATGCCGACGCTGCTGTTCCGCGAGCGGATCCCGAGAATGATCCAGCAGCGGGGACTGATGGGATGCGACGATCCCGACGCGCAGCCCGGCGACTACGACCCGCGCTATGCGCTGTGGTCTGTGTACAACATCAGCTGGTACCACACGCCCGAACAGGCACGCGAAGCGATCGCGAGCAGAGAAGCAGCCGCCGAGGAACGCCTTGCTCATTCCCTGCCCGACGGTGAACTTCCGCTGGGCATCTACAGCCCGTTCCACAGCGATGTGGTGCTGCCCGTTGCCGAGCAGGCTGTGGAGGAGTTGCGGGTGGAGCCCGGCTCGGTGTCGGTCATCGACGGGGTGGTGCGCGGCCTGGTCCGCAACTGGTCACGCACCATGTGGGCGTACAGCGTCAGCGTCAGCGTCAGCGTCGGAACGTGGCACTGGCCGCTGTCGATCCAGCCCGGCGAGATCGCGCCTTTCGAGATCGAAGGCTGGACCGGCGAACCGCCAGAACCCGCCCAGTTCATCGTCGAGGCGGAGTTCTCACCCGAGATCGACGTCTCGCGCGCTTGGTTCGTCATAGCATCTCCGGGGTTGCGGTGGCACTGGCCCCACGGGCTTCGCAATAGCGGCTTCCCGGCCGAGATGTACGAGTCGTTCCCTCCCGAAGAGCAGGTCCTCATCCTGCACGGATACGCGCGTGCCCACTACAGCTTGCCGAACAAAGTGGCCCAAAGACTGAGCCATCCCAGCCTCGCCGATGTAGCACACCTCGTCGCCATCCCCGACCTGCGCGGCTACGCCGCGCTCGGCTCCTCAGACGAACCCGGCGCCATTGTCGACGTGATTCGTATCCCCCTGTACGGGGTCTACTACTTCCCCGACGGCACGCCCGACGTCGACCAGGTGCGCCGCATCGAAACAACCCGCTATCCCATTCCCGCTGTCGAGAACGCGACCCATTTCGGGGGTATCTTCCAAGTCGATTGGGCTGTCCACCGGCCCGAGGGCACAGGCGTACGCGGTGTTTGGGCCGGCGGCGCACATCCGCCATCGCCGTGAACTCAGCACCGTTTAGGCCGGCGGGATCGTCTTGGCCAGATCGGTGACGACCTCGGCCGTGGGAAGCTCGGCGAGCGAAGCCGGTGGACAGAGGATCTTGCAATCGCGGGAGCCGCCGCCCACGATGACTTCGGTGCAGTCCATCACCCGGCTGTCGATCCAGACCGGGATGGCCGGGGGAAGCCCGAACGGCGTCACGCCGCCGATCATCATCCCGGTGCGTGCGATGGTCTCGTCGGCATCGGCAAAGGACGCCTTGCGGGTGCCCAACCGCCGCCGCACCACGCCGTTCACATCGAGCCGCGTTGACGCCAGCACCAAGCAGCACGCCATCGGTCGCTCGGCCGACTTGCCCACCACGCAGATGGCGTTCGCCGACGCATCCATCGAATAGCCGTAGCGCTCGCAGAATTGCGCCGTGTCGGCGAAGTCGGGGTCGCACTCCACGACCTCGTAGGCCACGCCCAGCGCGGCGAGATGCTCCAGCACTGCCCCCGAACTTGCTTCTGTGCTCATCGGGACATCATTGCGGATCGCATGGGCACAGCCACGGGTGGCAGCAGGGTGTTGCCGATGTCATGGTCCGAGGGCGAGGCCGACGGTCAGCAGGGCGCCCACGACGATCTGCAGGCGACCGGTTGCTGCGAGCACCGTCACCAGCGCAGCACCGCTGGCGCCGCGGACCACCGCGCGAACGGGCGCAACAGCGAACGCGATGGCGGCGAGCCCCAGCATCGTCCACGGTCGCAGCAGCGACAGGTACATCGGCGAGAACACCATCAACACCACGACCACTGCGTACATGGCACGGGTCGGCCCGTCGCCCATCCGCACCGCCAGCGTGCGCTTGCCGGCCTGTGCGTCGGTCGGCAGGTCGCGCAGATTGTTCGATATGAGCAGGGCCACCGAGCCCAAGCCCACCGGGACCGAGGCAGCAATGCCCAGCATCGTGAGGCGGGCGTCCTGGACGAACGCCGATCCCGCCGTCGCCACCAGCCCGAAGAAGATGAACACGAACAGCTCGCCGAGGCCCCGGTAGCCGTATGGACGCCGACCGCCGGTGTAGTACCACGCTGCGAGCATCGACGCTCCGCCGGCCACGACGAGCCACCACGACACCGCGGCGGCCACCACGATGCCGAACACGGCAGCCACGCCGAAGGCTGCGAACGCCGCATTCCGCACCGCAGCCGGCGACGCCGCTCCCGAGGCCACCAAACGCTGCGGACCTACCCGGGCCACGTCGGTGCCTCTCACCCCATCGCTGTAGTCGTTGGCGTAGTTGACAGCAATCTGGATGCACAACGACACGAAGAGCGCGAAGGCGGCTCGCCACCACACGATGCCGCCGTCTGCCACGGCGTCGGACGCTGCAGTGCCCACGAACGGCGGCACCAGCGACGCCGGCCAGGTACGTGGCCGTGCTCCGGCCAGCCACGTGCGTGCGCCCGTCATTGCTGCGGCGAGCCCAGGGGACCAGTGATGCGGGTGATCGCGAACGACTGGGTGCCGGTCGCCAGCAGCCCCCCGTCGGAGGCATAGATGCGAACGATGCCGTTGCCGATGGCGTTGTGGACGGCGTCGGATTCGATGTCGAGGAGCACCCATTCGCTCTCGGCTTCGCCGGAGATCCGCACCGTGTTGTCGAGGCTGGATCCCCTGAATCCGGCATCGAGGCTGACGCGCATGCCGCTCGGCAGCAGGTCGGCCAGCGCCGTCAGGCCCGGCCCGGTCGATGCCAGCGTGTCGTCGAGGCGCGCCCAGTACCGGACGTGGCGCTCGCCCGGCTGCTGCCCGGCGAGCCTGATGTCTGCGTGGTCGGTGAACGAGCGGCCCTCGATCGACGTCGAGCCGCGGGGCTCGCACGAGTCCGGCGGCGGCACGTCGGGTGCGGTCGTCCACGTCTGGTCGATGCCTAGCTGCCGACCGCCGAGGGACACGAGCGCACGCAGAATGACCCGGCCGTCGGCGGCATCGGTGATCTCAGCGGAGGCTTGGGTCATCCGGTTGCCGCTGGCGCCGATGTCGAGAGCGACGGCCGCACAGCCGCCCACCGGCAGCCGCGCCAGGTATTGCGCCGATGCAGCGGCCATGGGCCGGCCGGTGACGCTCTCGAGAGCCGCCACGGCGGCCGCGAGCGCACACCCGCCATGCAACGTGCCGGTGGCACCAGCCACGTCGTAGGTCACCGGCAGCAGCCAACGCAGCTCTTCGGCCGTCGACTGGAGGCCGAACCACTCGATCACCTCGCCGACGTGCGGGTCCTGCGGCGCAGCGTCGCTTGTGGCAGCTTCGGCGCTCACGGAGCCGAAAGCTAGTGCTGACTACAGCCGGAAGCCCTCGAGGGGCCGGCCACCCGCGCCACGGCGAATGACTGATTCCCTGTCGCCAGCAAAGCGCCATGGGGGGCGAAGATCCGCACGACGCCGTGACCGACAGCGTTGTGGAAGCCGTCGGTCTCGATGTCGAGTAGCACCCATTCGCAGTCGGCGTCGCCTGCGATGCGCACAGTGTTGTCGAGGCTCGCGCCACGCCACTTGCGGCCGAGGCTCAGGTGCATCCCCGTTGCGAGCGTGTCCGCCAACGCAATCAGACCCTGGCGGGTGGACGCCAGCGTGCCAGCGAGTCGCGCCCAGCAGAGGATCCTGCGATCGCCGGCGCTGTAGGGCGCAAACCGGATGTCGGCCTCTGTGCTGAACGATGGAACGGCGTTGTCCGGCACAGAACGGCGCGCCAACTCCTCCGGCGCCGGAACATCCGGCGGCTGCACCCAGTCCTGGTCGATGCCGAGCCGCCGACCGCCCAGCGACAGCAGCGCTAGCATCAGCACGCTGCCGTCGGCTGCATCGACGACCCGCGCGAGCACCTGGGTCATCCGCTTGCCGGCCGACCCGATGTCAAACGTGATCTCTGCGCTGCCACCGAGAGGGACACGGGACATGAACTGCGCCGAAGCCGATGCAACCGGCCGTTCGCTCCATGTCTCGGCAGCGGCAGTGACCGACGCGAGCGCGCAGCCGCCGTGCATCACACCGAGATAGTTGGCAACGTTCGGCGAGATGGGCAGAAGCCAGCGCAACTCGTCGTCGGTGGCCTGCACGCCGAAGAACTCGACGACCTCTGCGAGCCGGCTGCCCGGCGACAGCGGTTCGGTGTCGGGTGCCTCTGGGGTCACCGCGCCGAAGCTAGACGAGTGCTGTCAAGCCTGATCTCGCGACGCGCCCCAGCGGGCCCGCGCTCAACCCGCTGCTGCGGCCCAAGGGGCAGATTGTTGGGCCTGGTAGTGGTCGGGCCGGATGCCGAATGCCTCGATCATGCGATGCCACCCGCTCGCAGACGCGAGCAATGCGCCCAAGCGCAGTATCTGCTGCTCGTTGAAGTGATCCCCCAGCCGTTCGTACAGCTCAGGTGGGATCACGCCCTTGTGCTCGTATCCCGAGAGCCGATCGCACAGCGCGAGGGCTGCCTTCCACGACTCGGGCAGGTCCGAAGCCTCGTAGTCGACGAGCTGGGCCACGACTTCGTCGGTCAGTCCGGTGCGCACCAACGATGCGCTGCGCACGAGGCTTCAGTGGAAGCACTCGTTCCGGTTGGCCATACGGATGCGGCACAGCTCGATCATGTGCCGGTCGAGTGCACCGGGATCCTCGTCGGGATGGCCGCCGTACACAGCACCGACCCAACCGAGGAACAGGTCGATGGTGGTCTCGTCGGCAGCCAGCGTCCGGAAGAGGTTGTCGTCGGTGTAGGCCTTCGCATACCAAGTGTCCAAGCGGCGTTGCTGCTTGTCGTCCAGCTCGGTCACCTTCGGCAAGTAGCCGTGCTCATTCGCCATGACTCCCCCTCGACGGCCGTGGCTCGCTGGGAACGACGCTACCGCACCCTCCACCTGGGCGGCCGATGGCAGCCCGGACGCGAAGGGCGTCGGCGGGCACGCACTTTCCGCTGCGCGCCTAATCTCGGCAATGTCAAGCGAAGCCACTGTCGTGGCCGTACAACGCGAGGGGGCGTCACATGAAGGCAGCTGTGCTCTGCGAACAGCCGGGCGATCTGGAGATCGAGGACCTGCGCATCGACGCGCCCGGACCGCAGGAAGTGCTCATCCAGACCGTGGGCGCTGGTCTGTGCCACAGCGACTTGCACTTCATGGAAGGCCTGTTCCGCACGCCTCTGCCCATGGTGATGGGCCACGAGTCGGCCGGCGTGGTGGAGGCCGTGGGCAGCGACGTGAGCTACGTGAAGCCCGGTGACCATGTGGTGGCGTGCCTGTCGATTTTCTGCGGCCAATGCCACCGCTGCCTGTCGGGCAACCCGCACCGCTGCACCAACATCCGGGCCACCTCGCGGGCCAAGGGCGCCGCAGCCCGACTGGAGCGTGACGACAGCACTGAGGTGGGCCAGATGGCTCGGCTCGGTGGCTTCGCCGAGCAGATGCTGGTGCATCAGAACGCCGTCGTGAAGGTGCGGCCCGACATGCCGCTCGACCGGGCATGCCTGATCGGTTGCGGCGTCACGACGGGCTTCGGTGCGGCGGTGAATACCGCAGGCGTCGGCGTGGGCAGCGTGGTGTGCGTGATCGGCTGCGGGGGCATCGGCCTGTCGGCCGTGCAAGGCGCCCGCGTGGCCGGCGCCGGTCGGATCATTGCAGTGGACATGACCGAGACGAAGCTTGAGACCGCCCGCCAGATGGGCGCCACCGACACCGTCAATGCCGCCGAGGTGGACGACGTGGTGACCGCCGTGAAGGACATGACCAAGGGCGGCGTGGAGTACAGCTTCGAAGCCATCGGCTTGGCCGAGACGGTGCAGCAGGCGTTCAACATGCTCGACATCGGCGGCACCGCCACCGTGATCGGCATGGTGCCCTCGAAAACCAAGGTCGAGCTGCGCGGCATCGACTTCCTGTCTGAGAAGAAGCTGCAGGGCTCGATGATGGGCTCGAACCAGTTCCGCAGCGACATCCCGATGATGATCGACCTGTACCTCGATGGCCGTCTCATGCTCGATGAGATGATCTCGGCACGCATCGACCTCGAACAGATCAACGAGGGCTACGGCTGGATGAAGGCCGGCGAATCCAACCGCACCGTCATCACCTTCGACTGAGGTCGCTGCCGGCCCGCGAGCCTGCAGTCCTCGCCCGACTGCCATGACGTCGGGTCCGCTGGCAACGCGGGCCGCTGAACGCATCACGACGCTCGACGCCGTGCGCGGCGTGGCCGTGCTCGGCATCTTGACGATGAATGCCGTGGCATTCGGCCTGCCCGCCGCCGCCTACGCCAACCTCGATGCCGGCGGCTCGCGGACGGCGCTGGACTGGGTTGTCGGCGGCGCCGGAGAGATCTTCGCCGACCAGAAGTTCATGGGCCTGTTCTCGATGCTGTTCGGCGCAGGCGTAGTGCTGTTCGCCGAGCGGGCCGCGGCGAAGGGCAGGCGCAGCGTGCTGCTGAGCCTGTGGCGCAACGCGCTGCTGCTGGGCATCGGCATCGTGCACCTGTCGTTCTGGGACGGCGACGTGCTGTTCGCCTACGCCTTGTGCGCGCCGGTCGTGCTCGCACTGCGACGCCTGCCCGCCAAGGTGCTCCTTGCGCTGGGCGGCACGTGCTACGTCGCAGTGGCAGTTATCGTGGGTCGTGCAGTCGTCGCTGCGCAGCTTCTCCAGCGTGCTGATCGACTTCTGGCACTACGGCGACTACTACGGCGTCATCGAGACGTGGTTCCTGGCCGACTACTTCGGTCGAGCCTTGGGCGCCATGCTCATCGGGGCGGCGCTCTACCGGACAGGTGTCATCAGCGGCAACCAGACGCCGTCGTTCTACTGCCGCATGGCCGCATGGGGCCTCGGCGTCGGCTTGCCGCTGTCGACTGCCGGGTTCGCACTGATGGCCGCCACGGGCTTCGATATCGACTGGGCCGTGGCGGGCACCATCCCCAACACGCTGGCGACTGTGCCGCTGTGCCTGGGCTACCTCAGCCTGATCGCCCTGTGGAACTCGGCGAGGGAGGGGGGCCTGCGACAGCGCATCCGCGCCGCGGGACGCATGGCGCTCACCAACTACCTCACCCAGACAGCATTCGGCCTGCTGGTGCTGGGCGTTCTGCTCGACGATCTGGATCTGAGCCGCAGCGGGATCGCCATGTTCGTGGTGGCCGTGTGGGCGGTGCAGCTGTGGTGGTCGAAGGCCTGGCTGGACCGATTCGCCTTCGGTCCCGTCGAATGGCTGTGGCGCTGCGCCACCTACCGCCGCTGGCAGCCAATACATGCTCGCTAGCGAACCGCTGAGCTACTGACGGGGACCCGTTAGTCGGCCGAATTGCAAGAGGGTCGCCGCAGTGCGCCGTTACAGTCGAACGAGTGAATCCAGAGGCCGCGGTCGACTTGGGGGCCGTCGTCGGCCGGCTCTGCGACCGCAGCGCTCCAGGCCGGACCGAGGCCACCGTCCAGTCGGACATCCGCCTCCTGCTGATCGCCTCGGGACTCAACATTTCCGACGACGACATCATCGATGTGACCTTGGAAGCCCCCCTCGGCGACCGCCGCAGGATTGACATCGAGATCGGTCGAACCGTTATCGAGGTCAAGAGATCGCTCGCCAGCGGTGCGTCGCTCGAAGATGCGACTGCGCAGTTGAGCGGCTACGTCGCCGAACGCGAGCGCCAACTCAGCCAGCGCTACGTCGGAATCGTGACGGACGGCCGCGACTGGCACCTCTTCCACCGCGTCGAAGACGGCCTCGGGCCGGTGGCCGTGCACGAGGTGGATCCCACATCCCCGGAACCCGAGCCACTGATCACGTGGCTCGCCGCCGTACTGGCCACGCAGCACGAGGTCATTCCGACCCGTGAGGCGCTCTCAAGTCGGCTCGGTGCCGACAGCCCCGGGCATGAACTCGAACGCGCTGCACTGCGCGGGATGTACGAAGCGAACCGAGACAATCCAGAAATCCAGATCAAGCGAGAACTTTGGGCAAAGCTCCTGACGACGGCGCTCGGTACGCAATTCGGCGACAACGAAGACGATCTCTTCGTCGAGCACACCCTGCTCGTTGCCACCGCCGAGTGCGTGGCACACGCAGTGCTCGGCTATCCGATCACCCAGCTCACGCCGGCCAGCCTGCTGCGGGGCGAGCTGTTCGGACAGCAGTCACAGATACACGGAGTCGTGGATCACGATTTCTTCGACTGGCCCCTCAACTGTGGCGAGCCTGGAACCGTGTGGGTCGCAGCTCTCGCGAGACGCCTGCAACAGTTCGATTGGTCGAACGTAACGCATGACGTCATGAAGACGATCTACGAGTCGGTCATCGGCGTTGACACCCGAAAGCGGCTCGGTGAGTACTACACGCCTGACTTTCTGGCCGAAGCGATGATCCAAGAAGTCGTCACCGACCCCATCCAGATGACGGTCTTGGATCCCAGCTGCGGGTCTGGCACGTTCCTCTTTCACGCAGTGCGCGGCTACCTGGCCGCTGCCGAGCGCGCGGGCATCGCGAACGGTGATGCTGTGGCAGGAGTTGCTCGGCGGGTCTTCGGCGTTGACGTGCATCCGGTGGCGGTGACTCTGGCCCGCGTCACCTATCTGCTCGCAATCGGCGCCGAGCGGCTGTCAGCGTCCGACAGAGGGCCGTTGAGAATTCCCGTGTTTCTCGGCGACGCGCTCCAATGGGGCCAACGCGGCGACATCTTTGCGTCAGAGACGCTCAACGTGACCACGAGTGACGGTGCACACCTGTTTGCCGACCAGCTTCGATTCCCTCAGGCCCTCCTGGCCGATGCCGATCGGTTCGACGCGCTCGTTTCTGACCTTGCGGAGACGGCCACGACACGCGAACCCAGCTCTCGTCCGACGGTCTTTGCTTCGATTGCGAATCGACATGGCCTCTCTGAAGCCGATGCCGTCACCGTGCGCGCCACCTTCGAGGCCATGTGCCGCCTTCACGATGAGCGCCGCGACCACATCTGGGGCTACTACGTCCGCAATCTGGCCCGCCCCGCTTGGCTGGCGCTGCCGGACAATCGTTGCGATGTCTTGATTGGCAATCCGCCGTGGCTGGCGTACCGGCACATGACAGAGTCCATGAAGATGATTTTTCGCGAAATGTCGACCACACGTGGTCTGTGGTCGGGCAGGCATGTCGCGACGCATCAGGACCTCGCCGACTTGTTCGTCGTCAGGGCTGTGGAGCAATACCTGCGAGTCGACGGGCACCTGGCGTTTGTCATGCCGGCCGGAGTGCGAACGAGGGCACAGTCCGACGGGCTTCGCGCAGGTCGGTACGCGGTCGGGAAGAGTGACAACGTGTGCATCAACTGGCGGATGCCTTGGGAGCTGTCGGACATCAGTCATACCTTTTTTCCTCGCACAGCGTGTGTCGTGTTCGGCACCAGATCTCGCGAAGCCCAGACGCTCACTCCCCAGTTCGAGCGGTGGACAGGCAAGCTGCACAACCCGAACGCCGATTGGGATTCCGTTCGCGCCGCGCTCTCGCGCACTGTTCAGGTTGACGAACCTGTCGAAGCAACCCAGCCGTCGTCGCCCTACAAGCCGATATTTCGAAACGGGGCCAACATTTACCCACGTCTCTTGACGACCGTCAAACCAGACGTGGCACCGCCGCTCGGCGTCGGGTCCGGCCGACGGGCCGTGCGTTCGGACCGTGGGATATATGCCAAGTATGCATGGAAGAAGCTGCCTGATCTACGCGGAGTAGTGGAGCAGGAGTTTGTGTTTCCTCTCCTGATGGGCGAGTCGGTCCTTCCATTCATGCAACGGCAGCCGATGGAAGCGCTGCTCCCATTCGACGGAAGAAAGATGCTGGACGACGCGGATATCGACGCTCATGAAGGCCTCGCACGATGGTGGCAGGCAGCGACATCTCTCTGGGATGAGCACGCCGTCTCATCACTGAGCTTGCAAGAGTCGTTGGACCATTACGGCAAGCTCTCGTCGCAATACCCCCTCTCGGGAACACGAGTCGTATGCGCTGTCTCGGGCATGCACGTCACAGCGTGCAGGGTGACTGCCCCATATGCGCTGGTCGAGCATCAACTCGACTGGGCACCGATGCGTTCAGTCGAAGAAGCCCAGTATCTGTGCGCTGTCCTGAACTGCGCGGCTGTCACCAAGGCCGTTGAGCCGTACATGGTTTCGGGAAAAGGAGGCGGCCGCCACATCGGGTCGCACCTCTGGAAGCTGCCGATACCGCTCTACGACAGTCTCGACCGCCTGCATCGCAATCTGGCATCTCTCGGCGCCGAAGCAGAGCGATTCGTGGCAGAACTCGAGATTCCGGAGATGAAGGCCCACGGCAGAATGCGCTCCCGGGTCAGAGAGAGCCTCGCGTCGAGCGATCTCGGCCCCAAGATCGAGCACGCCGTCGCGGAACTCTTGAAGATGCCGCTTCCTGCGTGAGCAGGCCGCTCTACGGGAGGATGGGCGTGGCTTCCATGTAGCCGGGTTCGAGGAACTCGACGTTCGGCGTGACCCGTGCCAGCTCGGCCGCTATGGACGTCGTGTCGGTCGGCACCGAGAAGCCCGGCAGCCAGTTGTCGTGGTGTCCGAGGATGACCTTGCGGGGCCGCAGCAGGTCGGCCTGGCGGCCGATGAACTGTGCCAGCGAGCCTTGGATGGGCTCGCCGTCGATGTTGCCGCGACCCGCCGCCGCGAGGATCGCCACGTCGGGGCGCAGGTCGCGCATCACGCCCGACCAGTGACCCGAGGTGTCCTGGAACAGCACCGAGCCGTCCGGCGCCTCGATCAGGAACAGCAGCGCTCCCCCGTCGCCCCGGTCGCTGTGGCCGGCGGCCGACGCAGCGATGTGCGCGCTGGTGTCGGCATCGACTTCCGTCGCCAAGTACTTCATCAGCTCGGCGAACTTCTGCTGCTGCTCCTGCCAGGTCACGCCGAGGTCGCCCAGGCAGACGTGGTCGGGCTGGTCCATCTGGGTGTGCGACCAGACGCAGGAGTGCTGGCTCGGATACACCGACACCCGCACGCCAGCTCCGCGGTCTCCCCGAGCGAGATCCACCGTCTCGCCGCCGGCCACGCAGATCATCCGCTCTTCGGGCACTCCGGCCTCGGCCATCACCCGCACCGACTCGTACGACGCGATCAGGGTGGCGTCGGTGTTGGCCACGATGCGCTCGGCCCCGTAGAGGTGGTCGAAGTGCGAATGGCCCACCAGCACCCAGTCCGCTTCGGTGACATCGTCAGCGGTCAGGCCCGGACCCACCGCGTTGTCAGCCCGGTCGATGTAGGCGTCGAGAAAGACCGTGAGGCCGGCCGTGCGCAGCCGGAACGTTGCGCACCCGTACCAGTCGAGCGTCGTAGCCATGCCGGGGACCCTATTCGTCCGCTGGTGGCGACTCCGTTGCTGGCCCCGATGAGTCACCGAGACGGGCGAAGAGGGCCTCCAAGCGCGCGACGCGTTCGCGCACCAGCACGATCTCCTCGGACTGATGGTCGATGCGACCGGCGAGATGGAACGTGATCGTCAAGCCCGTACCCAAGACCGTGACAAGCACGGTGACGACGATGCTTGCAGCTGCCACCAGCAGCACCCACGCGTCAACCACGATCGGAGTGGCGGCGAGGACGCCAGCGATCATGACTTCACCATAGAACGCTTGCTGCTGGACATCGCGCCGGATTTTCGACAACCACGAGCGTCGGGCACACTGGCGAAGCTATGGGCGGCATCCGCGCGGCGACGCACGACACGGAAGTCGCGCACCGTGCGGCGTGGACACGCCGCTGTGCGGCACTGACGCTGCTGGCAATGGCGCCGCTTGCAGCAGGCTGCGCGGCGTCTGAAGGAGACGCCGATGCGGCCGACCGCTCCAGCGCATCCGTCAGCGGCGCGACGCTCGAAGGCAGCCTGCATGTCCTGGTCGCCGCATCCTTGTTGCCGGTCACCGAAGCAATCGCCGCGAGCTTCGAGCGGCAGCATCCCGCAGTCGAGGTGCAGATCTCGGGCGCCGGCAGTTCGGCACTGCGCGAGCAGGTACTCGCCGGTGCGCCAGCAGATGTCTTCATCCCGGCGGACCCGAGTCATGTACGCACGATCCGCAACGGAGTCGGCATCGACGGCCAACCCGTCGTTGTGGCACGCAACTCGCTCGTGCTCGCCGTGCCCGTCGGCAACAATGCCGGCGTCGATTCGCTCGCCGACCTGTCCCGGCCCGATCTGTTGATCGGGCTGTGCGCGTCAGAGGTGCCGTGTGGTGCACATGCTCGAGCCGGGTTGTCGGGCATGCAGATTGAGCCTGCCCCAGACACCGAAGAGCCCAATGTCCGCGCGCTGGCCACCAAGCTGGGTGCAGGAGAACTCGACGCTGCAGTTGTGTACGCCAGCGATGTGATCGCCGAATCCGATCGCATCACGAGCCTGGGCTGGCCCAGCGGGCAACAGCCGGAGGTGACATATGAAGCGGCTGTTCTGGCAGATGCCCCCAACGGCGCGGCAGCCGGTGCGTTTATCGCTTACCTGCAGACGGACACAGCACGCGGCGCATTCGCCGATTTCGGATTCGCAACGCCATGACCGACGCATCGACCGCAACTCCTAGGAGCGACGACAGCGGCGCGCGGCGGACGGCGCGTGACCTGCCGCCTTGGCCGGTCGCGCTGCTCGCCTGTATCGGCGTCGTGCTGTTCGCACTGCCACTCGTGGGCCTTGTTGCGCGTGCGCCCTGGACAGGGCTGTGGACGCACCTGTCGAGCCGGTTCGTGGTGGATGCTGCCGTGCTCTCTGTGGTGTCCTCGATCGCGGCTGCTGCGGTGGCCGCGCTGGTCGGCGTGCCGCTGGCATGGGTGCTGGCGCGGGTGTCATTCCCGGGCCGCTCGGCGATACGGGCGCTGGTGACGCTGCCGATGGTGCTGCCGCCTGTCGTGGGCGGCGCCGCGCTGCTGTTCGCGCTCGGGCGTCGGGGCGTGGTCGGCGGGCCGCTGCATGACGCCACCGGCCTGCTGCTGCCGTACTCGATCGGGGGCGTCATCCTGGCGAACGCCTTTGTGGCCACCCCGCTTGTGATCCTGACGGTCGAGGGTGCCCTGAGGAATCTCGACCGTCGCTACGAGCACGCAGCCGCCACGCTGGGTGCCTCGCGGCTGCGGGTGCTGTGGCGGGTGACGCTGCCGATGATCGGGCCCGCGCTGGGCGTCGCGGTGGTGGTGGCGTGGGCGCGAGCGCTCGGCGAGTTCGGCGCGACCGTCACGTTTGCAGGCAGTCTCGGCGGGCGGACCCAGACGCTGCCGCTGGCGGTGTTTGTGGCGCTGGAGTCGAACCGGGATGCGGCGGTGGCTATCAGCCTGGTGCTTGTCGCACTGTCGCTGGGTTTGTTGATCGCCCTGCGGGACCGCTGGTGGCCGAGCCGATGAGCTTCGACGACACCGGCGCGGCAGTCAGCGGATTGCAGGCCGACATCCGGCTGCGGCGCGGCGAGTTCGAGCTGGACGTGTCGCTGAGCGTCGAAGCGGGCGAGACCGCTGCCCTGCTCGGACCCAACGGCGCCGGCAAGTCCACGATCGTGGCTGCGATTGCCGGGTTGTTGCCGCTGGACGGCGGCAGCGTCCGACTGGCAGGCAGCGTCCTCGACGATCCCGCCGCCGGTGTCTTCGTTCCGCCTGAAGGGCGCCGCATCGGCGTCGTGTTCCAAGACCAAGTGCTGTTCCGGCATCTCAACGCGCTCGACAACGTGGCGTTCGGGCTGACATCTCGCGGCATGCGTCGAGCCCTCGCTCGCGAGCGGGCACAGGACTGGCTGGATGCCATGGATCTCGGCGATCTGGGCCATCGACGGCCTCGTGCGCTGTCAGGCGGCCAGCGCCAACGGGTGGCGCTCGCCCGCGCTCTCGCCTGCGAGCCGGACCTGCTGGTTGCCGATGAGCCGCTGGGCTCGTTGGACGTCACCGCTCGCAACCGTCTGCGGCGCAACCTGGCCGCCCATCTCAGCAGCGGGCGCAACGGCGGCAGTGCGTCGCCCGCGGCGCCGCGCCACGGCGCGGGCGGTGTGCCGCGCCTGCTGATCACCCACGATCCCACCGACGCCTTCGTGCTGGCCGATCACGTGCACATCCTCGAGAACGGTCGCCTCACCCAATCGGGAACGCCGGACGAGCTGCGACGCGCGCCGGCTACCGCGTACGCCGCCGATCTGTCGGGCATCAACCTGGTGCGCGGCACCGCCCGCGACGGTGAGATCACCGTGGCGGACGACGACCCGACGCCGTCGCCGACCGGCCGTCGCCCGGCTGTGGTGCTGCACGCTGCGGACACATCGATGTTCGGGGCGGTCTTGGCCACGATCCACCCGCGGGCGATCGCCCTGCACCGGGAGCGACCCAGCGGCAGCCCCCGCAACGTCTGGCGCACCACCGCCGAAGCCGTCGAGCCGCTGGGCGACATCACCCGTGTGCTGCTCGGCTCTCCCCTGCCGCTCACGGCCGACATCACGCCGGGTGCTGCTCACGAGCTTCTGATCCGGCCCGGCACCACCTTGTGGGTCTCCGTCAAAGCCACCGAGGTCGATCTCGCCCCCGACAGCCGCGACTGATCAGCCGGAACGGCTGACTGTGCCCATCGCTCAGCCGGAGCGGCTGACTGTGCCCATCGCTCAGCCGGAGCGGCTGACGGAAGTCCACCCCTTGCCGGCGCCGGGCCGGTCGTCGAATTCGGCGGCGTAGCGATCGAAGAAACCCGGGTCGGCCGCAGCCGCAGCAGCGGCGATGTCGTCGCGGGCGATGGCGGCCTGCCAAGCGTCCATCAGCCGATCCTCGGCCTCGTAGTCGAAGCGATCCACGATCGAACGCTCCATGGCACCCCCGGGCTCTGGGTGGTTCTCTTCACGAGCGAGCCAACGTGCGGTGTCCGTCAACCCCTCCACCGGATCCACGACATCGCGATACCCGAGCTGGTAGATCGCCTTGTCGCAGTTGATGACGCGGTGGTGGGGCGTGCTGCGCTGCGTGAGATGGTGCGACACGGCTGCGTGCTCCCACGGGATCGACACGATCTCGAAGCTGTGGTCGAGCGCCGCAGCAATGATCTCCACCCACTGCAGCAGCGTGGGAGTCCACTCGTCAGACACGTTGTATGCCTCACCGGACGACCGTGCGCCGGCATCGACCGCGGCCAGCACCATCGCTGCGGCATTGCGGGCGTCCGCAGACGCCTGCAATGTCACGCCACCGTCGGGCAGCACGATGCGAGTACGGCCATCGAGCACGCGGCGCACGATCTTCCACTCGCGCGGGCTGATCTGCCCGGGGCCGTAGATCCACGGGTAGCGCAGGTGCGATGCCGTGGGGTGCTCGCGGAACACGACGAGCTCCGTGTTGGCGATCTGGCGAACCTTGTTGTTGACGCGGAACTCAGGCGGCTCATCGGAAACCAGACGATCGTGCTCGCGCGTCGGCACCCGCATGCCAGCGGGCCACAGTGCATCGGCGTCGCCCCAGCCGCTGTAGACGGGAAAGCCACCGATGCTCACGAACTTGGACACGCGGCCGGCCATTACTCGCGCGATCTCGCGCAGCCGGCCGTACATGACCACTGACAGGTCATACGTGGCCGATCCGATGGCAGCGGTGAACCGGTCGGCATCGAACGGGTCCGTGTGGATGTGCTCGACCAGATCGGTGATCTCGTCGACCTCATGGCGTCCCGTGTGCAGGATCGTCACCCGGTAGCCGCGCTCCAGCAAGCCCTTCACCACGTGGGGCCCAGTCGGACCGGTGCCGCCCACCACCAAGGCTGTCTGCTCGCTCACGCCCTCTGAATCTACGACGGGTGCCGGTGAAGCTGGCCTCATTCGCCGGTACGCTCCCGCAACGATGAGCGCGAGCGTCAGCGGAACCGGGTCATGAGCGAGTACAAGCGCGGCACCCGGGTAGTAGTCAACGAGGACCTCCCCGGCGTCCCCGAAGGCACGCCAGGCAAATGCGGCCGGGGCCTCGGCTTCGCCATCAAGCGTTACCGCGTGCGCTTCGACAACGACATCGAAGTCATCTCGGTGGCCCACAGCAAGCTGGTGCCCGAGGACGAGTGGCCGCAGTTTCTGGCCCGCAGAGCGCGAGAAGAGATCGAGGCCGCGCAGGAACGAGCGCGCATCGCCGAAGCCCGCGCTGCGGCTGCAGAGTCGCGCGGGCTGCCGGCAGCGAGCACCGACGAACCGGCGGCGGAACCCGCCGAGGCCGCGGCAGCCGATGCACCCGCGCCCGAGGCACCGGCCGCCGATGACGGCGGAGCGGATCCCCGACTTGCAGCGATACTCGCCCGTTCCAAGTCCGCACGCGAGGCAACCGGTGTCCCGGCCCCCGAGAGCAGTCCGGCCCCAGCGGCGGAGAGTTCGACAGACGCGGCAGAGAGCTCAGCTGCCGAGCCGACGCCGGCACCCGCGGCCGAGCCCGCTGCACCCCCACCGGCACCTGCAGCCGCGCCGGAGCGTTCAGCGCCGCCGTCTGGTCCCGAGCGCGTCGAGATACCGGAGTTCGTGCCGGGCCCCGAGGTCGATCCCGACTACGCCCCGGCGGCGAATCGGGTGAGCGAGCTCATCTCCGAGGCACGCAAAGACGGCTGACCGCCCGCCTCGTGCAGCCGTCTACGCAGCTGGCGGCGGGAAGGGCTCAGGATCGGCGAAGCGTCGCACCACGTTGGCCGTGATGCGCGCGATGTCGTTGTCGTAGCCGTCGCGGGCCAGCGCGCCGAACCACGAGATCGAGCCCACCGAGAACACCGCCCCGCCGTTGGGCGTCTCGTAGAACACCATGTCAGCACGCACCATGGGGTCGGGCGTCGGGAAGTGCACCGAGCTCTCGAACTCTTCCTTGGTGCGCAGCATGTCGGGACCGAACGTTGTCGCCGAGGCCAGCAGCACGGCGTGGAGCGGCGATCCCAGCCGCACGTCGTAGCGGTCCAGCTCCTGGCCGGCGGCGCCGCCGCCCAGCCCGGAAGTGCCGATGCGCTCGTCGGGCACCCCATCGAGGATCCACGCGGCGCGTGACTCGTCCACGCCGGGATCGCGCACGAAGTAGGTGGCCTTGTCGAACCCCTGCGCGGCAAACCCGATGCCGCAGATCTCGTTGGGCGCCCGCCCTTGGCGCCGCCACATCCCGCCGTACTCGCCTCCCCAGGCGTGGTAGCTCTCCCCCGGCCCGGTCTGCCAGTTGCGCACACCGTCTTCAGCCCGGCGCAGCTCCATAGCGCCCGGCCAGTCATCGCTGAACGCGACCCTCCAGTAGAAGCCGTTGCCGCCCAGGTACATGAGCCGCCCGCCCTTGCGCTGCCAGTCGGCCAGCGCGTCCAGCATGGCGGTGGACCAGTACTCGGGGTGGCTACCGGTCACCAGCACCCGGTAGGGCGCGATGGCCTCGAGGCCCTCGAAGTGCAGATCCTCGTCGGTGACGATGTCATGGCCGACTTCGAGGTGCTCGAGGAAGGCGTTGATGTCGGTGTCGGGCGTGAAGTTCCAGCCGTCGGCGCCGGGGCGCAGGTTCAGCACGGGCCGGCGGCGTGAGCTGAACATGACGCCGCTGCGATCAGGGTGCTTCTCGTAATGGCTGAGGCCGATCTCTCGGTGGTCCCGAACGTAGGCATGCTCTGGCCGGAGCTTGGCGCGCGTGGGCATGAAATCTGCGCCGTCGATGAGCGTCCGGTGATTGGCATAGGCCATATAGGTGGCGGTCGGCATCAGCAGCGCGACATCAGCCGTGCGCGCACCGAGCGCTGGCCGCACGAAGAACGGCACCCGGTCCTCGCCCGCCTCGCTTCGCACCCGGAAGGCGTAGATCCCGCTCGGCAGATCATCGGGCAACGTCGCCTCGACCGTGGTCTCCCACCCAGCGTCGTACATGTCGTCGTGATGGAAATGAACGGCGTCATAGTGGGACGGATTGTCGGCCCACCGGTGTGCCGCTCCGTCCCACGCAGGCCCCGTGATCGCTCGCGTCGGCAGTTGATGCAGAACGATCGGCCCGCAGACAGGGTCATCAGCAGGCACTGAGCATCCGGCCATGTCGGCGGAAAGATCCCACGACACGGTGGCGTCACCGCTCCGCAGCGTCGGTCGCGCCAGCCGTCCGTCGAACCGTTCGGCCGCAGGTCCTGCTGCAAGCCACAGCTCGATCGGGGCGAGGTCAGCCGCGTCTGCCGGCGTCGTCCCGCTCGCCGCGCCGCCGGTGCCGTGCCGGAGCGCATCGCCGTATGGCGCCCCGGCCGGCTCGGCCGCTAACTGCGAGACCGTCAGGTCGCTGAGCCGGCTTCCCTCCACCGCATCGCGCCCCGGAGAATCGGAGGCCGCGGTCGTCACCGCTGCGCTCAGGGTTCCCGCGTCGAGATCCAGTTCGGCATCGAGCAGGTACCACCGGTTGCGCGTGAGCGGCAGCTCGTCCACGACAACCCGGACATCGTCGCCGAGCGCAGACGTCGACGCGACCGCGCATCCCCCGGAGAGATCGAGACACAAGGCCTCGATCGCTGCTGTGTCCGTCGACGCGCCTGCGGTGCGCGCGCACAGGGTCGCGATGCGCGCTGACCGATCCGGCAACGTCGGCATCACCCACACTCGGAATCCGAGGCGACGCGCACCCTGCACGCCGTGCAACGCGGCGACTCCGTACGAGCCCGGTGTGAGCGGCTGCTCGTCGAGGGTCACGGACCAACTGCCGGCTGCGGGAGCTGGGCGTTCGTCGTAGCCGGGTCCGTAGCGAGTCGGGTCGCCGCAGACGATCCGCGTGATGTCGATCTCGGAGGGGCCGGGCAGGTGCGATGACGCAATCAGCCGGATCGACTCGCCTGCTCGCAGGGTCCACGGCTCGCAGTACCCGGTGACCTGCTTGGGCGGATCGGCATCGGAACGGTCGGACGCGGGCGTATCAGGCGCGGCTGACTCAGTCATGAGGTTGCTTGCTCAGCAGGCTTGGCTGCGTGCGGTGCTCAGCCCGTGACCTGAACGTGTCGTAGTCGGTCACCGGCATGCCGTCTGCCCGCCAGCCGCCGAAGCCGGTCTCGACATGACTGACTCTCTGAACGCCCATGTCCTGCATGGTGTCGGCAGACAGGGCCGAGCGGGCGCCGCCGGCGCAGCACAGGATGAACTCCCGGTCCTCTAGGAACTCCTGCTTCGTATAGGGCGAGTCGGGTGAGACCCAGAACTCGAGCATCCCCCGCGGTGTATGCATCGAGCCCGGGATGGCGCCGTCTCGCTGCAGCTCGCGCACATCTCGAATGTCCACGATCAGCGCGCCCTCTTCGGTGGCACGACGGTGAGCCTCCGCCGGCGAGATGTTGTCGATACGGGTCTTGGCCTCGGCGACCATCTCGTTCACTGACTTGACGCCCATCGGTTCCTCCTAGTGGCGCTGCATTCCCTGGCCGGTCGGCCGTCGCACTGCCCGAAGCGGTGCGGCCGGTCGCCGTGCCCGCAGTCTCACCGACGCGAGCGTTCGAGTCCACTCGACCGGCAGATCTACGCGCCCACGCGGCTCCCGCTGGCACACTTTCAGCGGTGACGACACCGTTCCGGCCGGCGTCAGGCCGCTTCTGTCTAGGCATTGACACCGGCGGCACGTTCACCGACGCCGTCGTGTACGACCACGGCACCGACCGGGTCATCGCGGCCGCCAAGACGCCGACACGGCACGAAGATCTCTACGGCTGCGTGGTGGAGGCGATGACGAGTGTGCTGAACGGCGGTCGCGGCGCTTCGGCCGACGCGATCGGCGCGGCCGACGTCGGGCTCGTGGCGGTCTCCACGACGCTGGCAACCAACGCGCTCGTCGAGGGCGCTGGGCGTCCTGCTGCGCTCGTGGCCATCGGCTTCGAACCCGAGACCCTGGCCCGCGTCGGGCTGCGTGCCGGCGCTGGCGAGGTGACGAGTGAGCGAGCCGGCATGCCCCCCGCCGGCAATGGGCGTGATCGGCTGACCGGCAGTCTCGCGTCGGCGCCGGTCGTGGTCGTCGGCGGTGGCCACGGCGCCCACGGCGACGAGCGAGGCCCGCTCGACGTCGACGAGCTGGAGCGCGCGCTCGACCGCGTCGATGCCTCAGTCGAGGCGTACGCCGTTGCGGCTCAGTTCAGCGTTCGCAATGCTGCCCACGAACTGCAGGCACGAGATGCCGTCCGCGAACGCACCGGCAAGCCCGTGACCTGCAGCCACGAGCTGTCTCCTCGACTCGGCGGTCCTCGCCGGGCGGTGACAACGCTGCTCAACGCACAGCTCATCTCGGTGACCGCCCGCTTCACCGAGGCGATCCGAACAGCAATGGAATCCCTCCAGCTCGACGCCCGTCTCATGGTGGTGAGGGGAGACGGCTCGCTGGTCTCGGCGGATTTTATGACTCAGCGCCCCATCGAGACCGTGTTGTCGGGTCCCGCGGCCAGCGTCCTCGGCGCCCGCCACCTCGCAAGATCTACGGCTGCGGATCAGGAGATGCTCGACGCCGATCTCTTGGTGGTCGACATCGGCGGCACGACCACGGACATTGCGGCGATTCGCAACGGCGCAGTCGTCGCTGCTGACGGCAACGAAGATGCCGACACGGCCACGGTGGGCGGTCACGCCACGATGGTCACTGCCCTGCCGACCGTGACCGTGGGTCTGGGCGGCGACAGCGAGATCCGCGTCCCGGTTGACGGAAGTCGAGGCGAACTCGCCGTCGGGCCGCGCAGGGTGGTGCCGCTGTGCGTCGCGGCCCTGCAACATCCCGACGTGGTCCTGCCGATGCTGCGACGCCAGCTCGAAGCCGAGCGGCCACTTGCCGAGTTCGGGCAGGTGCTGCTGGAGGCAACCGGGGTATTCACCGGGCACCTCAGCGGCCGCGCAGGCCAGAACAGCCTCGACAGCGAGATCATGCGACTCGTCGACGGCGCCGGCGGTGCACTTCCGCTGGAGGACCTCAAGCGATCGGCTCGCTGGCGCGGCGCCCTCGAGCGACTCGAACGCAGTGGCCGCGTGCGGCGCGGCGCACTGACACCGACCGACGCCTGCGTTGTGCTCGGCTTGATCGATGCCGGGGCCGGGGCCCGAGCGGCCCGTGAGCCCGACTCCCTTAGGCATGGGAAACAAGAGCAGAGCGCACCGTGGGATGCGGCAGCCGCCCGGACCGGTGCCGAGCTGTTCAGCCGACAGCGCGATCGCTATGGCGTTGACGTCGGCACCGGCGCGGTCGATCTCTGCCGACGGGTCATAAACGTCGCGCTGCGCAGCGCTACCGAAGCATTGCTCAGCGTCGCGCTCGGTGCAGATGGGATAGCCCCTGGCGAAACCCGGCGGCAGCTCGCACAGACCGCCCTTGACCGCAGGCATCGGGAGCTGGAGAGAACCGTCGCTGATGTGCCCAGCGACGCCACTGACGAGCGCCCCGCAAACCCGCTGTGGGGCTTGCTCGATTCCAGCGAGTCGGCCAGTGTCCCGCTCGCGACCGATGCCGCCGAAACCCGGGCCGATCGCGCTCCGCTCGCTCGGGTCGATGCCGGCGTCGGGGTTCCCATCGTTGCCATCGGCGCCCCGGCCCCCACGTACGCCCCGCTCGTCGCTGCACTGCTCGGCACTGCGGCGATCGTTCCGGACCACGCCGAGGTGGCGAACGCCGTCGGCGCCGCGGTCGCCGGGGTCAGGATCACCAAGCAGATCACGGTGACAGCGCCGCGCCGCGGCAGCTACCGGGCCCACTGGGGCGACGACCCGCCGATCTGGCACAGCCTCGACGAAGCCCGCGAGTGGGCGACAGCGCAGGCAACCGAGGCCGTCCGCGCCGAAGCCGACGCTGCGGGTGCCAGCGACGCCGCCATCACCGTCGACTTCCAAACACGCACTGCGCCGAGCAACGGCCGCGAGCTCTTCGTGGAAGCAACGCTGCGCGTCACCGCCACCGGCCGCCCGCTACAGCAGTAACCGGCTTCGCAGCCAACGGCTCACGATTGGGGCGGCGCGGAGGCGTGAACCAACCTGCCTTCGGTGCGACAGGCGGTCTCGAGCGTGCTGAGCAGCTCTACATCCGGCACGGGGCGGGCCGTGACCGGGTCGTCGGCGAAGGCTGCTTCGAGTGCCGCGGCGATGCCCAGCAGCCGCCGGTCGCTGTAGCTCGGCCCGACGAGCTGCAGGCCGAAGGGCGTGCCCTGGCCGTCGAGGCCGCACGGCAGCGCGGTGGTGGGGTGGCCCACGACCGTGAGCGCGGCCGACAGCCCGAGCCAAGCCATGTAGTTGCGCACGGGCTGACCGTCGATCTCGGCGGGGTACAGCTCGTGCCAGTCGAAGGGCGGCACGCTCACCCCCGGGCAGATCAGCACGTCGTAGGTGTCGAACAGTGCGTCGGTGGCGCGGAACAGCTCCACCTGGCGCCGCCGGGCCTTGGCGATGTCGAGCACGGTGGTGCTCAGCGCCTCGTCGTAGGTGGCGCGGATGTTCGGGTTGAACCCCCCGTCGGGCCCGGCGGTGTCGGGGTCGAACTTGTGGATGCTGCGGTGGTAGTTGGTGGCGAAGATGTCCGACCGGAGTTGCCAGTCCACGTCCAGCGCATCGCTGAGATCGATGTCGGCCTCGTCGATTGAGCCCACGACCGCGGCGAGCCGTTCGACGCGGTCAGCAAACACAGTCCGTACGACCTCGGAGACCAGCAGCCCGCCGAGGTCGGCGCTCACGCCGACCCGCAGCGAGGCCGCATCGGCCGCCGGGAGTTCGGCGAACGCAGCGGCATCGAGCGGGAACGCCATGGGATCGCGCCGGGCATCGCGATCACGGCCCGCCACCACTGACAGCAGCAGTGCCGCGTCGGCGACTGTGCGGGCCATCGGTCCCGACACGCTGTAGTTGGTGCGACCGATCGTGCGCTCGTCGTGAGCCACGGTCCCAGGCGTGGAACGGTGCGCGACCACACCGCAGTACGAGGCCGGGATGCGCAGGCTGCCGCCGTGGTCGGACCCGGTGGCCAGCGGCGCCATCCCGCAGGACAGCGCCACCGCTGAGCCCCCGGAGCTGCCGCCGCACGTCAGCGACGGATCGAACGGGTTGCCGGTGGCGCCGAAGAGCCGGTTGACGGTGTTGGCGCCGATGCTCAGCTCGGGCGTGTTGGTCTTGCCGATGATGACCGCATCTGCCGCTCTGACTCGGGCCACGATGCCGTCGTCGGCAGTTGGCACGTTGCTTGCGAATGGCACGGCGCCGTAGGTAGTGGTGAGCCCGGCCGTGGCCTGGATGTCCTTGATCGCCACCGGCAGGCCCGCCAGCGGACCCAGAGGCTCGCCCCGGGCTCGGGCATCATCGATGGCTTGAGCCGTCGACATCGCGCTGTCGTCGTCGCGAACGACGAGCGCGTTCACGGCACCGTCGGTCGCATCGGCCCGCAGCAGGCACGACCCCAGCAGTTCCATCGCCGACAGCTCGCCGGCCGCCATCAGCTGTCGTGCCCCTGTCGCGGTGAGTTCGCACGGCTCGGCCATCCCCGGAGCGTGGCACATCGCCGCACCTCAGACTGCGCTGGACCGGCATCAGTAGTCTCTGCGGCGATGAGCAGCACCGACGGGGTCAGTTCGAACGGCAACGTGCCGAAGGTCCATGACGTCGTCGTCGTGGGTGCCGGCTTCGCCGGGATGTACTCGCTGCACAAGCTGCGCGGGCTCGGCTTCGACGTGGTGGTGGTCGAGCGAGCCGACGGCGTGGGCGGCACCTGGTACTGGAACCGCTACCCGGGCGCCCGATGCGATGTCGAGTCGATGCAGTACTCCTACTCGTTCGATCCCGAGCTCGAACAGGAATGGGAATGGTCCGAGCGATACTCCGGCCAGCCCGAGATCCTGCGCTACGCAAACCACGTCGCCGACCGCTACGACCTGCGGCGTGACATCCGCTTCGAGACCACCGTCGAGCGCGTCGACTGGGACGACGATGCCCGCCATTGGCGGCTGCAGACCGATCGAGGCCTCTACCGGGCCCGCTTCGTGGTGATGGCCACCGGCTGCCTGTCGACCACGAACATGCCCAACTTCGACGGCGCAGATACTTTCGCCGGGCCCACGTACCACACCGGCAATTGGCCGCACGAAGGCGTCGACTTCAGCGGCCTGTCGGTCGGCGTCATCGGCACCGGCTCGTCGGCCGTGCAGGCCATCCCGGTCATCGCCGCGGAGTGCCGGGAGCTGACAGTGTTCCAGCGCACGCCGAACTACTCGGTTCCGGCGCGCAACGAGCCGCTCGACCCTGGCGAGCAGGCTCGCTGGAAGTCCAACTATCGCGACTTGCGGGCCAAGATGCTCGAACAGAACGCCGCAATGGTGCAGCGGCTGCCAGACGGTGAAGACCTCGCAAAGGAAGCGGACGCGGAGGAGTTCCACGAGCGCATGCAGCAACGGTGGGATGTGGGCGGCTTCACCTTCTACCGGGCCTACGGCGATATCGCCTTGGACGCCGAGTCGAACGACCGGGTAGCAGAGTTCGTGCGCGGCAAAATTGCCGAGGTTGTCGACGATCCAGAGACTGCGGCCAAGCTCACCCCGCACAACACGATCGCCTGCAAGCGCCCGTGTCTCGACACCAACTACTACGAGACGTTCAACCAGCCGCACGTGCAGCTAGTGGACGTGTCCGAGACGCCGATCGAGCGCATCTCGGCAGCTGGGGTGGTGGTCGACGGCCGGGAGTACCCGGTCGATGCGATCGTGTACGCCACCGGCTTCGATGCGATGACCGGAACGCTGCTGCGCATGAACATCACCGGTCGCGGCGGCGTGCGGCTGGCCGATCACTGGGACGCCGGCCCGCGCACTTACCTCGGCTTGGGTGTAGCGGGCTTCCCGAACATGTTCACCGTGTCTGGGCCCGGCAGCCCGTCGGTGCTGACCAACATGATCCCGTCCATCGAGCAGCACGTCGATTGGATCTCGCGATGCTTGGTCGAACTTCGCGAGCGCGGCACCGCCACCATCGAGCCCGAAGCCGATGCCGAGGCCTACTGGGTCGACTACGTCAATGCCGTGGCCGACCTGACGCTGTATCCCACATGCAACTCGTGGTACCTCGGGGCGAACATTCCCGGCAAAACCCGGGTGTTCATGCCGCTGCCGGGCTTCCCGCCCTATGTCGAGGTGTGCGAGGACGTGGCGTCCGACAACTACCGCGGCTTCGCCCTGGCTTAATCACGCGAACTCCTGCGGAGGCCTGCCGATGAGATTCACGCCCACCGAACTGACCGGTCCCGAGCTTGACCTCCAGACCGAGGTTCGCGAGTTCCTGGCAAGGGAGCTGCCGCCCGGCACCCACGAGCCGTGCCTGGGCATGGCCGCCGACCACGACCGGGAGTTCTCGGCCAAAATGGCCGCCCGTGGCTGGGTGGGCATGGCGCTGCCGTCACGTTGGGGCGGCTCGGACCGGACCGCCGTGCAGCGCTTCATCGTGGTGGAGGAGATGCTGCGCTGGGGTGCACCGGTAGGGCACCACTGGGTTGCCGACCGCCAGACCGGCAACGTGATCCTCAAGTTCGGCACCGACGAGCAGCGGGAGCGGTTCCTGCCGCCGATCTGCCGGGGCGAGCTGGGCTTCTCGATCGGCATGAGCGAGCCCGACAGCGGCTCGGATCTGGCCTCGGTGTCGACCCGGGCCGAGCGATGCGATGACGGGTGGGTCGTGAACGGCACCAAGATCTGGACGTCGAACGCGCACATGAACGACTGGTTCATCTGCCTGCTGCGCACGGCGCCGATGGAAGACGGCAACAAGCACGCTGGCCTGTCGCAGTTCCTCATCGATCTGCGTTCGCCGGGTCTCGAAATCAGCCCGATCCCGTTTCTGGACGGCAGCCACCACTTCAACGAGGTGACGTTCCACGACGTGTTCGTGCCCGACATCAACGTGGTGGGCCAGCCGGGGATGGGCTGGCACCAGAATACCACCGAGATGGCCTACGAACGGGGCGGCCCCGACCGCTGGCTGTCGCCCTTCTCGACGGTGGAGCAGCTGTTGCGCGAGGCCGCCGGCACGCCGATGGAAGATGCCGTGTCTGACCTGTTCGGCGAGCTGGCAGCTCGCTGGTGGGGCATCCGGAACCTGTCGCTGTCGGTGGCGCGGCTGATCGACGAGGGCGAGGCGCCGTCGGTGGAGTCGGCGCTGGTGAAGGAAATGGGGACTCGCTACGAGCAAGAGGTCGTGGAGAAGCTGGTGCAGCTCATCGACGAGGAGTACTCGCCGGAATCCGAATCGCTGTTCGAGCGGCTGCTGGCGCAGTGTGTGGTGACGTTCCCGGGCAACACAATCCGGGGCGGCACCATCGAGATCCTGCGCTCTGTCGCCTCAAAGGGTCTCGAGGGGTTGCCGGCATGACCGCCACGACGGTACCCGAGCCAGTCGTGGTCGACGAGTTGATCACCGAGACGGCCGACCGGCTGTTCGGCGAGTTGTGCACGCACGAAGCGGTGCAGGCCGCCGAGGACAGCGGCGGCGCACCCGACATCTGGGAGGCATTCTGCGAGACCGGCTTCGACCTCATCGCAGTGCCCGAGGATGCTGGCGGATCGGGCGGCACGCTCGCAGAGGCCATCGAGGTGCTGCGGCTCGTCGGCTACCACTCGGCGCCGATCCCCGCTGCCGAGAACGGCATCCTCGGCGGCTGGCTGCTGGCCGAAGCCGGCCTCGAACGCCCCGATGGCCTCGTCACGGTCGTCCCGCCCCGAGCAACCGACGGCGGCTGGTCGGGTGGCGGAACGTGCTCGGCGAGCCTCAACGGCGACGGCACTGCGGTGCTGAGCGGCGAAACCCACCGCGTGCCGTGGGCACGCAGTGCCGAGGCGATCGTGTGCGTCTGTGAATGCGACGGCACGTCGATGGTCGTGTCGGTTCCAGCATCGGTGTGCACGATCACACCGCTGCCGAACATGGCGGGCGAGCCCCGCGACACCGTCAGTTTCGATGGAGCGACCGGACGAGCAGCGCCTGCGCCCGAAGGCGTCGACGCCAGCGCGCTGGCGCAGCGCGGCGCGCTGTCGAGGGTGGCGCTGATGGCCGGCGCAATCGAGAAGATGTGCCAGCTCACCGTCAGCTACACCAACGAGCGGGTCCAATTCGGCCGACCGGTGGCGCGCTTCCAGGCAGTCCAGCAGCATCTGGTCTGGGCAGCGCAGGACGCGGCGCTGGTGCGCATGGCCGCCGAGGTCGCCGCCCGCGAAGCCACCCGGGGCGACGCGCCGTTCGAGATCGCCGCTGCCAAGCTCGTCGCCAACCAGGCGGCGGCCCGGGCCACCAAGGCCTGCCACCAGGCACACGGCGCCATGGGCATGACCCAGGAATACCCGCTGCACCACTTCAGCCGCCGGCTGTGGAGCTGGCGCAAGGAATACGGCTCTGACGCGCACTGGTCGGCCGTGCTCGGCGAGATGGCCACCGGCGTCGGCGCCGACGGCCTCTACCCCCTCATCACCAGCGGCACCGCCGCCCTGGGCTGAACCCCCTCCCCCGGTTGGCACCGTCGCCTCGTCGCGTGGCCCGGCGGCGGACGATCCTGCTGATACCATCTTTGGTGTCATGTGGGTGGTGGAGGTCGAGGATGAGGCCGAGTCCTGGCTTGACTCATTACAACCGCGAGAGTTCGCCACCGCCCTAGCCCATATTCAGCGATTGGAGGCGCAAGGCAACAAGCTGCGACCGCCTGCGACAAGATCGCTGGGCGAGGGTCTCTTCGAACTTCGATTCGACCTTCGAAGCGTCTCATGGCGCATCACGTTCCGATTCGCGTCTCGCGAACAAATCGTGCTGATGACGGTGTTTCGCAAGCAGCGGCGGCGCGAGCAGCCCGAGATCCGCAGGGCGCGAAAGGCGATGCAGCGGAGCATTGCCTCCGAAGAAGAGGAGTCATTATGAGCAGATCGACCATTGACCAGATTGCCGAGCGTCGTCTCAACGAGATGAGCGCTGAAGAGAGAGCCGAGTTCGAGGAGGGCCGTCAGGCCGTCGAACTCGCCTTCCAGATCGGCAATTCCATCCGGGAACTCCGAGAGGCTGCAGGCCTGAGCCAGCGTGCGCTGGCGCGGCGGATGAGAACGAGCCAAGCACAGGTGGCACGTGTCGAGGCCGGCATGGTCGCCGCGACGCTGTCCACGCTGCAACGCGCCGCTCAAGCTCTCGATGTCGTGCTCACCGTCGACTTCGCCGAGCGACGCGGCGTGCGCACCCCCGCCTGAAGTACTCGACCGTGACTGGCAACAGGCGCCAGAAGGGAGGTGGTTGTGTCGCCCACGAACTCCGAGATCAACTTCGAGGTCAGCAATGACGACGTCGATGGCGGCTACTCCGCCAGCGCTCTCGACTTCGGCATCCACACCCAAGCGGAGACCATCGAGGAGATCCGCGACAACATCCGCGAAGCGGTCGAGTGCTACTTCGACGACGCGTCGCCCCGTCCCAGCGTCGCCCTGCTGCGGGACTGGGAGGCCGAGTCAGGTCCGGTCGACGAGGACATGGTCGCCGAGATGCAACAGCGCTACTACAACCGATAATTCTCATTCTGATGTGTGTGACTTTGAGTTGCTTCGCGCTGCGGCGGGGCCGAGCCTCGCCGTCTCCTGCCGAGGTGCGCGCCGTAGGCACCCTGGCCTGAGCGGAGCGCTCTGGGGGCGGCGCATCTACGCTCGCCGCATGGATGAGAGCACCTTTGACGAATTCGGCGAGTACGGGGATGTCTCGGTCAAGCTGAGCGATGACCACGTGGCGGTCGTGGAAATTCACCGACCGCCGAACAACTTCTTCGATCTGGAGCTGATCGACGGGCTCGTTGCCGCATTCGGCGACCTCGACGAAGAGGACGGCTGCCGGGCCAGCGTGCTGTGCTCGGAGGGCAAGAACTTCTGCGCGGGCGCCCAGTTCGGCAGCGACGGGCGGCGGGGCGGCGAGATCACCGCTACCAACGCCGACGGCAGTCCCCGTCACCTCTACGACGCAGCCTTCGACCTGTTCTCCAAGCGCAAGCCGGTGGTCGGCGCGATCCAGGGAGCGGCAGTCGGCGGCGGCTTGGGCGTGGCCTGCTTCCCGGACTTTCGCATCGCGGCACCGGAGGCCCGATTCACCGCCAACTTCGCCCGGCTCGGCTTCCACCACGGATTCGGGCTGACCGTGACGCTCCCCCGGCTCGTCGGCAACCAGCAGGCGCTGGATCTGCTCTACACCGGCCGGCGCGTCAAGGGCGACGAAGCCGTCGACATCGGGCTGGCCGACAAGCTGGTGCCGCTCGACGACCTGCGCCAAGTCGCCTACGACTTCGCCTGCGAGATCGCCGGTTCGGCGCCGCTGGCTGTCGAGTCGATCCGCTACACCATGCGCGGCCACCTGACCGATGCCATCAAGGTGGCCACCGACAACGAGAAGGCCGAGCAGGATCGCCTGCGCACCACCAACGACTGGCGCGAGGGAGTCAACGCCATGAACGAGCGCCGGACGCCCAACTTCACCCGCAGCTGATGCCAAACCTCGCTGCCGCCGCACGCACGCTGGACGCGGCACTCTCGGCACGGACGGCTTCCAGCGCAGACACGTGATGCCAACTTCATCGGAGACGCCAGCAGCGACGGTCGGCACCGACGGCGCCGCAACGAAGCTCACCGCAAACAACATCCGGGCGGCTCTCGACGGGCTGCTCGAACGTCGCACTGACCAGACGCGCCTGACGTCGATGGGGGCGGGAAGCGACGACCTCGACGAGGGCCGGGCTTACCTAGCAGCGACCGTGGACGGCGGCTGGCATGTGCCGACCTGGCCCGCCACCCATGGCGGCCGAGATGCTTCGGTGGCCGAGAACCAGCTCATCGGCTCGGTGCTGCGTGAGTACGTGGTGCCCGACCTCTACCCGTTCGCGATCGGTCTCGGCATGGTGGGCCCTGCCCTGCTGGCGCACGGAACGGCAGAGCAGCAGGATCGCTGGCTGCGGCCGATTGCATCGGGCGCCGAGATCTGGTGCCAGATGTTCTCCGAGCCCGAGGCCGGATCGGACCTTGCCAACGTGGCCCTGAGCGCTGCACAGGACGGCGAGGTATGGCGGCTCGGCGGCCAGAAGACCTGGACCAGTCGGGCGATGTGGTCTGAGTGGGCCATCTGCCTGGCCCGTACCGACCCGGAACAGCCCAAGCACAAGGGACTCACGATGTTCGTGATCGCCATGGACGCACCCGGCGTCGACGTGCGGCCATTGCGGCAGATGAACAACGACGCCCATTTCAGCGAGGTGTTCGTGGACGGCGCTGTTGTTCCGGATGCCTGGCGGGTTGGCGATGTGGGTGAGGGTTGGCGGGTTGCGATGACGATCCTCTCGCACGAGCGTGCCGGCGCCGGCAGCCGCGGCGGGGGCGACGGTGCGAAGCGTGGCGCCCGCGTTCCCACATGGATCACCGATCTGGCCGCGCTCGGGGCACTCGACGACAAGGTGAGACGCGACGAAGCCATGTCGATCTACGCCGCCGACATGGCATCGCGCTGGACCGCCCAGCGGGCGGCGGACGAGGCGCGGTCGGGCGGCAGTCCGGGACCGGCAGGCAGCGGTGCAAAGCTGAGGACGGTGTCGTCGTACAAGCGGCGCGCCTATCTGGCGAATCGCTCCGCGGGAGCCGCAGGCATGCTCGAAGACGGTCACGGCTACATCGAGACGGTGACGGCACCGTCGATGTCGATACGGGGCGGCACCGACGAGATCCAGCGCAACATCCTGGGCGAGCGAGTGCTCGGCCTCCCTGGCGAACCCCGCCTCGACCGTGATGTGCCTTGGCGGCAGTCGCGCAAGGGATTGCTGTGACCAGCGGCATCTCGGCGCCGACCACGTACGGCGAGGTCATGTTCCTCGAGCAGCACGGCCCCGACACCTATGTCGGCGTCAGCCCCGAGTACATGTGGGGCCGGATCTACGGCGGGCAGGTCATTGCCCAGGGCCTGTGGGCGGCGTTCCAGACCGTCGACGAGGCGTTCGTGCCGCACTCGGTGCACGCCTACTTCATCCGCGGGGGCACGCTCGACGAGCCGGTCCGCTACGAGGTGGACCGCCTGCGCAACGGCCGCTCGTTCTGCACCCGGGCCGTCGTGGCCCGCCAGAGCGGCGGCGCCATCTTGAACCTGTCGTGCTCGTTCCATGTGGCCGAGCAGGACGCCGAGGTGCAGACGGCACGCATCCCCCTCGCCCCCGACCCGCAGGACTGTCGCAACATCGACGAGGAGCGTTGGCCGTGGATCATGGAGCGCCGCCCGCTGCCGAGCCATCCGGGGGCGGGCCAGTCGATGGGCTGGGTGCGCATCATCGATCCCATCGACGATGACCCCCGGCTGCACATCTGCGGGCTGGCGTTCACCTCCGATGCCATCCAGTTCAACGCCGCCCGCTCGCTGCACCCGCTGCAAGTGCCCCGCGAGCAGTACCAGGAGTCGTTCATGGGCGCGTCACTGGATCACGCAATGTGGTTCCACCGCCCGATGCGCGCCGATGAGTGGCACCTGTACCAGTTCGACTGCCACGGTCTCACGAGCGCTCGCGGCATGACCGTGGGCAACCTGTTCGCTCCCGACGGCAGCCACGTCGCAACGATCGCCCAGGAAGTGCTGCTGCGCGAGCGCCGACCTCAGAAATAGCGACTGCGGGCGCCGCTACGCGCAGCAGGCGTCTTCAGTGTCGCTGGGCCGTTCGACGCCGTCACCGCGTCGTGACAGCACCACGTTGTTCATCACTTCGACGTCACCCTGCTTCACGTACCACTCCCAGTCGATGCCGTGCGGATCGGTGGCCCAGGTCTCCACCTTCTCGGCGTAGCAGCACATCGTCTCGTCGATGGTGGAGGCGGTGAGGCCGGCCTCGACCATGCGGGCATGAGCCTGCTCCACCTCGCTGGCGGACTCGGTCTCGACCCCGAGATGGTTGATGGTGCCCCCGTCGCCGGACGACTCGAACAGCACCAGCTTGAGAGGCGGCTCGTCGATAGCGAAATTGGCATAGCCCTCGCGCCGCTTGGCAGGCTCGGCGCCGAAGAGCCGCGAGTAGAAGTCGACCGCATCGTCGATGTCGTCCACGTTGAGTGCCAGTTGCAACCTCATGAGCTCACACTACGGCGAGCACCCTCTGCCGCAAAGGACGATCCCGGACATGTGACCCGGGTGCTGCGCTGCCTCTAAGGTGCGCCGCTGTGACTCCGCCACGACCGCTCAACCCCGACCAGCTTGCGGCTGCAGACGCCCTGACCGCCTACTTCGCCGATGGAGGCGAGGCGCCGGTCGAGGCGTTCGCCGACTTGGGCTTCGAGGATGGGCTTGCCATCCAGTGCGAGATGCAGCGACGAGCTGTCGCAGCCGGCGCAGTGCACGCCGGCTGGAAGGTGGGGCTCACCTCGGACCGGGCTCGCACGACCGTAGGCATCGACGACCGGCCGTTCGGGCATGTCAACCGGGTGCTCACATCGCCCGCTGATCTGCCATCGGCAGAGATCCGAAAAGTGAGCATCGAACCCGAGATGTGCTTCGTGATCGGTGAGCGCATCGCCGGCGACGATGTCGATCCGGCCTCGGTGCCCGCCCGGATCGCGCAGGTCTGCGCCGGCTACGAGGTGAACGAGGCGCGGGTGGCCGTTGCGGGCAATCTCGCGATGCTCGTCGCCGACAACCTGACGAACTGGGCCATCGTGCGGGGCTCGGGTGTTGACGCACCTCCTGCGCCCGAGCTCGACCGCTGCGTGGTGACGGTGTCATGCGACGGCGAGGAACAGTTCAGCTGCACCGCCGCCGCCGAGGTCGACAACCCCTACCTGTCGATCGCCCGGCTCGCGGCCACGCTGCACCGGCACGGCATGGCACTGGAACCGGGCCAGAGCGTGATCACCGGCGCGTATGCCCGCTTCCGGGCCGAACCCGGTCAACGCTGGGTGACCAGCTACAGCGGCATTGGAGACGTGGAGGCGACGATCTCGTGAGTACTACACCACCCGGCCCGACCGTCCTCGACGTGCCCGACGGGCCGCTCAACGTGCTGGTCACCAAAACGCTCACGCTGCCCGATGTCAGCCCCGCCGACGAAGCTGCCATCCGCAACGCAGCAGGGTCGGGCGCCGTCGTGAACATCGTGGACCGTGTGCGAGACGGCGTTCCGCTGGCCGCCGATGCGCAGGTGATCCTTGGCATCGTGCCCGAGTGGCTGTTCGACGCAGCCCCGAGCCTGCGCTGGATCCATGCGACGGCCTCGGGTGTGGACATGTTCATGTACCCGAAGTTCCTCGCCAGCGATGTGGTGCTCACCGGCGAGAAGGGACTGGTCGGCAGCCACCTGGCCGACCACGCGTTCGGCCTGCTGCTCGCACTGGTCAGGCGCATCGCAACCGCCGTGAAGCTGGGTCCCGAGGGCTGGGACAACGATCTCCGCGAGCAGATGCGCTACAGCGAGCTGGAGCTGGAAGGCCTCACGATGGGCATCTTGGGGTTCGGCGGCACGGGCCGGCACATCGCCCGCCGCGCAGCCGCGTTCGGCATGGAAGTGCAGGCCATGGACCTGTACCCGGTGCCACCCGGCGAGGGCGTCGAAACGGTCGGCGGCCCCGAATCGCTGCGGGACGTCGTGGCCAGCAGCGACGTGCTGGCGGTGGGGCTGCCGCTCACTGCCGACACCCGATCGATGTTCGACGACGAGATGTTTGCCCTCATGCCCGACGGCGCCATCCTGCTCAACGTGACCCGCGGCGAGATCATCGACGGCCCGTCGCTAGAGCGGGCGCTGGCCGAGGGCCGGATCGGCGGGGCCGCCCTCGACGTCGCACCGATCGAGCCGCTGCCTGCTGACAGCCCGCTGTGGAGGTTCGACAACTGCGTCATGACACCCCACACGGCGGGGGCGAGCCAGCACCGCGCACGGCGCAACCTGGAACGCTTCTGCCGCAACCTCGTCGCCCTACGCGAAGGCCGCCCGCTAGAAGGCGTCGTCGACAAGCAAACCGGCTTCTGACGACCCGAAGCGCAAGAAGCAGAGCCGATAACTGCGGCCTGCACTGCAATAGATCTGTCACAGAAAATCCGACTGGACAGGTCGGGTTTTGCCGGTACAGTGCGGCGCGCTCGGCAATCCCGCCGGGTCAGGCACAGCCCGCCTTATGGGGCGTAAGAAATGGAGCTCAACATGAGCGAAACACCCACAGACCCACTCGCCGAGCTGGGATTCGAAACACGAATGATCCACGCGGGCCAAGCGCCTGACAGCGCCACCAACGCCCGCGCGGTGCCCATCTACCAGACCACGTCGTTCACCTTCGACAGCTCCGAGCATGCTCAGAACCTGTTCGGGCTGGCGGAGATCGGCAACATCTACACCCGGATCATGAACCCGACCCAGCACGTGCTCGAAGAGCGCATCAGCGCGCTCGAGGGCGGCGTGCGCACAGCGGTCGGGCTTCCGGGCGCGTTGGCAGTGGCCTCGGGCCAAGCGGCCGAGACCTTGGCGGTGCTCAACCTGGCAGAGGCAGGCGACCACATCGTGGCCAGCCCGTCGCTGTACGGGGGCACCTACAACCTGTTCCATTACACGCTGCCGAAGATGGGCATCGAGGTCTCCTTCGTGGAGGACCCTGACGACATCGATTCGTGGCGCGGCGCGGTGCGTGACAACACCAAGGCGTTCTACGGCGAGACCATCGGCAACCCCAAGAACGACATCTTGGACTTCGAAGCGGTCGCCGAAGCGGCGCACAGCGTGAACGTCCCGCTGATCGTGGACAACACGGTGCCCTCGCCATACCTGTGCCAGCCGCTGGCGCACGGTGCGGACATCGTGGTTCACTCGGCCACCAAGTTCATCGGCGGCCATGGCACGTCGATCGGCGGCCTCATCGTGGATGGCGGCACGTTCGACTTCGGCGCTTCGGGACGGCACCCGATGTTCACCGAGCCCGATCCCAGCTACCACGGGCTGGCCTACTGGCCCGCGCTCGGCGCAGGATCGTTCATCCTCAAGGCTCGGGTGCAGCTGCTGCGTGACATCGGCGCTGCCGTGTCCCCGATGAATGCGTTCCTGTTCCTGCAGGGCATCGAGACGCTGTCGCTGCGCATGGAGCGGCACGTGGCCAACGCCGTGGCGGTGGCCGACTACCTCGAAGGCCACCCGCAGGTCGACTGGGTGCTGTACGCAGGGCTGGAGTCGAGTCCGTACAACGAGCGGGCACGCAAGTACCTGCCCAAGGGGGCCGGCTCGGTGCTGGCCTTCGGGATCGACGGCGGCACCAAGGCCGGCCAGAAGTTCGTGGAGAGCCTGCGGCTGCACAGCCACGTCGCCAACATCGGCGATGTGCGCAGCCTGGCGATCCACCCGGCCAGCACCACGCACAGCCAGCTCACGCCGCAGGAGCAATCCGACACCGGCGTCGAGCCGAACCTGGTGCGCCTGTCGGTCGGCATCGAGACGATCGACGACATCATCGCCGACCTCGACATCGGCTTCGAGGCCGCAGCCAGCATCTGACGCTTGACATCAATGGCCGGCGGGCTGGCGGCTCAAGGTTGCCGGCCCGCCGCCTGATGCAATTCATGCGGGAAATCGCCGGGTAATTCCTGCCGGTTTTCGCGGGTTGCCTCAGCAAACGGCGCCTGCGTTGCGCAGGGCGGCAATCTCGTCGGGGTCCAAGCCGAACTGGGTGAGGATCTCGTCGGTGTGCTCGCCCTGCACCGGGCTGGGCCGTCGGATGTCACCGGGCACCCCGTCGATCTGGGTGGCATTGCGCACGATGCGGATGTCGCCCATCACCGGGTGATGCACCGGCGCGGCCATGCCCAGGTGCTGAACCTGCGGATCGGCAAATGCCTCGGCCACGGTGTTGACGCGCCCGCACGGGATGCCGACGGCGTTGAGCCGCTCCACCCATTCGTCGCAGCCCGCGGTGGCGAGCTGCTCGCTGATGAGCTTGTTCAGCTCGGTCCGGTTGGCTGAGCGCAGCTTGGTCGACGAGAATCGCTCGTCGTCGACTAGATCGGCGCGGCCGATCTCGGCACAGAACGCCCGCCACAGCCGCCCGCCGGGTGCTGCGATGTTGATGCGCCCGTCCGCCGCCTCGTAGGTGCCCATGGGGATCATCGTGGGATGGTCGTTGCCGGCCTGTGGCGGGTCCTCCCCCGCCACCGTCCAGCGGGCCGCCTGGAAATCGAGCATGCCGATCATCGACTCGAGCAGCGAGGTGTGCACCCAGCGACCCTCGCCGGTGCGGGACCGCTCGATGAGCGCCACGAGCACACCGATGGCGAGCTGCAGGCCGGCGGTCACATCGCTGATCGCCACGCCGGCCCGCACGGGACCGTGGCCGGGCAGCCCGGTGACCGCCATCATCCCGCCGAGGCCCTGGGCGATCTGATCGACACCGCCGCGTGTCGCGTACGGGCCGTCCTGACCGAAGCCCGAGATCGACCCCATCACGAGCGCAGGATTCACGGCGTGCAGCGTGTCCCAGTCGAAGCCCAGCCGGTACTTGACGGTCGGTCGCAGGTTCTCGATCAGCACATCGGCAGAGCGCACGAGGCGGTGAAGCAGTTCACGGCCCGACGGGTGCTTCAGGTCGATGACCAGCGAGCGCTTGTTGCGATGGATGTTGAGGTGGTCGGGCGATGCCTCCCGGCCTTCCTCGAAGCCGTCGGTGGGGGCATCCACCCGGATGACGTCGGCGCCCCAGTCCGCGAGCTGCCGCACCGCCGTGGGGCCGGCACGCGCAATGGTCAGATCGAGCACCGTGATGCCGGCGAGCGGCAGCTCATGTTCCGCAGGATCGGCGCTCGGCGCCGACACCGGGCTCATTGGTCGAGCCTCATGGGACGGGCGCCATCTGCCCAGCACAACTGGCCCAGCCTCATCGGCACAGCCTCATCTGCCCGGCACCCACTGGATCAGTGGCGCGCGAGTTCGGCCTGTGCGCCGCGCACGAGCCTGCCGGGGCGGGCACCGGTGAACTCGCCGTCAGCGGAGACCTCGGCTCCGGCCACGAACGTGTGCCGGTAGCCGGTCGACCGCTGGATCAGGCGCTTGCCGCCGCTCGGCAGGTCGTACACCAGCTCCGGGCGTCCCACGCCCAGCGCGTCGAAGTCGACGATGTTGATGTCGGCTCGATAGCCCGGCGCCAGCAGGCCGCGGTCGGCCAGCCCGTACGCGAGCGCGTTGCCACGAGTCTGCTTGTGCACCAGGAATTCCAGCGGCAAGCCCTCGCCACGGCTGCGGTCACGGGCCCAGTGGGTCAGCAGGTACGTCGGGTAGGACGCGTCGCAGATGGTGCCCACGTGCGCTCCCGCATCGCCGATCCCACAGATCGTGTACGGATCGGCCAGCATCTCGCGGATCACGTCCAGGCTGCCGGCGGTGTAGTTCTCGAAGGGGTAGAGCAACAGGGCGTCACCGTCGCCGTCCGACAGCAGGTCCAGTGCCAGTTCCCACGGGCTGACGCCCAGATCTGCAGCCCGCGCCGCTACCGAGGCACGAGGATCGGGCTCGTAGTCGGGCACGTCGCCAAGCTCGAAGGCGCGGGTGAGCGCGTAGTCCATCCACTTGCTGAAGCCGTCCACCGGCCGATCCTCCACCAGTGCCCGCCGCAGCGTCTCATCGCTGCGCATGCGGGCCGCGCGCTGCGCCGTCGGCAGGTGCGCGATGTCGCGGTAGGCCGGGTGGTTGCCGAAGGGATTGACCGACACGTCCAGACCGAGCAACACGCTGATCGGGCGGCAGCCCACCTGCCCGTTCGCCGAGACCCCGTCGGCGTTCGCTGCGTGGATCTCATCCAGGGTTTCCCGCCACAGCTCCGGCGCATTGTCCACCTGCAGCAGCAGCACCGACAGCGGTCGGCCCGACAGCTCGGCTGCGGCCCGCAGGGTTTCGAACTCGCCCGGTCCGAAGTCGGAGTTCACTTGCAGCACCCCGGCACCGGCGCGCTTCATCGCACTGGCGACTGCGGCGAGCTCAGGATCGCCCGCTGACAGCGACGGGGTGAGACGGCCGTCTGCTGCCTTGTGCTTGGTGGTTCGACTCGTGGTGAATCCGAGTGCGCCGGCCTCCAGCGCCTCGGTCACGAGATCGGTGATGCGGTCGAGCTCAGGCACCGTCGGCACCTCGGCGTGATCGGCGCCGCGCTCGCCCATCACGAAGAACCGCAGCGCGCCGTGGGGCAGCTGGCTGCCGACGTCCATGACCCTGGGCGTCGCATCGAGCGCGTCGAGGTACTCGGGATAGCTGGTCCAGCAGAAGTCGATGCCATCAGCGAGGACCGTGCCGGGAATGTCCTCGACGCCTTCCATCAGGTTGATGAGGTAGCCCTCGGTGCCCGGATGCACGGGAGCGAAGCCGACGCCGCAATTGCCGAAGATCGCCGTGGTGACGCCGTGCCACGACGAAGGCGTCATCTCGGGGTCCCAGGTGGCCTGCCCGTCGTAGTGGGTGTGAATGTCCACCCAGCCCGGCAGAACGAGATGGCCCTCAGCGTCGATCTCGCGCCGACCTCGGCCGCTCACCTTGCCGACCTCGGCGACCGTCCCGTTGTCAATGGCGATGTCTGCTGTGCGGGGCGGGCCGCCGCTCCCGTCAACGACAGTCCCGTTGCGGATCACGACCTCAGCCATGTGTGCGAGCGTATCGAGTGGCACCGAACCCGAACCGAGGTTGTCCAGCAGACCGGAATGGCCGGTGCTGCATCACAGCTCGCCGTCGGCCGCCCGATCTGCCGGCGGCATGCGCTCGTCACGGCGGCGGCCGATCAGAAAGCCCGTTCCCCACGACAGGTGCATGACAGCAAAGGCCGCGACCGCCCGCAGGCGATCGCCGACCGAGGGAAGGCGCCGGCGCAGCCGGGTTGCGGCCAGCATGCACGCACCGAGATAGGCGGCCGGCACGACTCCGCCGCGCAGGCGACCGCGCGCCAGCTCGAACGCAGATACCGCCAAACCGACGATCAGCGCAGGCGCTGCGAGTTGCCTTGATCGCAGCGAGCGCGGGTGGCGGCCGATCACCACTCGCTTCCAAGCGCCGTACTCGAAGTACTGGCGCGCCAAGCTCGCCCAGCTCGATCGGGGCTGGTACTCCACAACCAAGCTCGGGTCGAGCCACACCAGGTGACCCTGCTCTCGCAAGCGCCAATTCAGCTCGTAGTCCTGGTTGCGCTTCAGCGATTCGTCGAAGCCGCCCACAGAAGCGAGCGCGGCAGCGTCGAACACGCCCAGGTACACGGTGTCGACGGGTCCTTCATCGCAACCGCGCCGGAAAGCGGCCGGACCGCCCCCGAACGGCGACGACAGCGCCGCGGCGATGACCCGGTTCAGTGCACCCTGGCCCACCGGCCGCTGCACACCGCCCACATTCGCCGCGCCCGTGCGCTGCAACGTTGCGACGGCTCGCTCCACGTAGTCGGCTGGGAGTCTGGCCTGGGCGTCGACTCGCACCATGATCTCGCCGGCAGCGGCGCTGATCGCCAGATTGAGACCCGACGATGTGGTGCCCGCCAGGTTCGGGATCACTCGGATGGGCCGCGCCGGCCGAGCGTCCGAGCCTGCCGTGCACGTCCGGCGCCGCGCCACAGCCTCGGTGTCATCCGTGCTGGGGGCGGTCGCCACGATCACCTCCATCTGCCCGGAATACGTCTGCGCGCTCACCGCGTCTAGGCATCCGGGCAGCTCAGCGGCGCAGTTGCGCGCCGGAATCACCACCGAGACGAGAGGCTGGTCGCCTTTGCTGCTCACCGGGCGTTGCGGCGAGCCATGACCACGAGGCTCTTCGCCATGATTTCCCAGTCGAGCACCGGCGACCAGTTGACGACGTACTGCAGGTCGTGACCGAGCTTGTAGCCGGGATCGGTCTGGTAATGGCCTTGGGTCTGAGCTAGCCCGGTGATGCCGGGCGGCACGTCGTGGCGCCTGCCGTACCCGGCGATCTCACGCTCGAGCCGGGCGACGAATTGTGGTCGTTCGGGCCGCGGCCCCACCAGCGACATCGTACCGGACAGCACATTCCACAGCTGCGGCAGCTCGTCGAGACGGGTGCGCCGCAGCCAACCCATGCCGCTCATCACCCGGGGATCGTTCGAGGCAGCCAGCACCGGACCATTCGTTTCGGCATCACGCTTCATGGTGCGGAACTTCAGCAGCACGAACGGCGCGCCGCCGCGTCCCACACGTTCCTGCCGGTACAGCACACCGCGGCCGCCCACGATCCTGACGTAGATGGCGACGGCGGCGGTGAGCGGCAGCGCCAGCGGGGCGAGCAGCGCCAGGTAGGCCAGGTCCAAGAGCCGCTTGAAGCGCAGGCGGCACACCGGCAGCGCATGGGTTCGAAGCGCCACGAACGGCATTCCTCCGATCTGGCGACTTCGCTGCAGGCCGAGCAATGTGTCGGCGGGCGTGATCCGCCGGAAGACGCCGACATTGCGCAGCTCGAGTTCGCCGAGCGGCTCGGGATAGATCGCCTCGAGCGGTTGGCCTGACAGGAGCAGCAGCTCGGTGACATCGAGGCGATCTGCTTCACCGATGACCAGCGCAGGATCCGTCAGGCTGCCCGCAACTACCGCGTCGGCCTCGGCATCAGCGAGGTGCTCGGTAGCCGACTCGATGTCAGCAGCCGCACCCACCAGCAGCATCCGGGGCTTGCCGAACCGAAGTAGGCGCACGCGACGTGCACCCCAGCGATTGAACGAGATCAGCACGGCACCCGCTACGGCGAGCACCACCAGGTTCCCCCTGGGCATCAGGTAGCGGCCCGTCAGCAACGTGACCGTGGCGTCGCCGCCCACCGCCATGAACGTCAGAAGCATGGCGCGCGGCAGCCACGGCCGATGCCCCAGACGCTGCTCAAATTCGTAGAGCCCGCCGAAGTAGTAGACGGCCATGTGCAAGAAGGTGGCCACCCCGAAGCCAATCAGGTAGTGCGTCCGCGGGTACGTCGGCCAGTCGAGCCCGAAGCGCACCACGGTGATGGCCACCATCAAGGCGAACAACGTCACGGCGTCGACGACGTAGAGGAACCGGAATCCCCGCCCGCCCGACGGCACCGCGGATGAGTTCCCGGCTTCGCCGGCCGGGTCAGCCTCCAAGGCGATGTCCGGTGTGGCGTCCGGCAGTCGATGCCGCTCCTGGACCACCATCGGGCCGATACTACGCTGCGTCCCTCCCGACGATGGGTGCGACGATCGACATCGCAGCGATCAGAATCGGACGATCGGAAACGACGGATCCTTCATGCTCACTCCAGGACGTCTCGCTCGGCTGCGTTCGGGCTGGACCGCCGTGGCCCTCATTTGCATCGGCGTGCTGCTGTTGTGGGCGCCCGACCTCAACCTGCCGCTGGGCAACAGCGACGACGGCCGGATCTTCGCCCGGGCGGGAATCCAGGCACGCAACTTCTGGGACCTCGGGCCGCTCGAATCCAGCCTGGGCGCCAGGACCGACCCGTTCATCAGGGCTGAATTCGAGGTGCCGCCCAGGACCGAGCCGCCCCCAGAAGCAGTCACCTACGCGCATCACCCGCCCCTGAAACAGTTCCTCACCATCGTCTCGGTGGGCGCACTGGGCGACAGCCCGCAGGCAGTGCGCATCACCGATTTCTTGCTCGGGGCAGCCACCGTGGCATTCATGGCCGCGCTGCTGCGCGCCGTCGGCATGCAGTGGGGGCCGACGCTGCTCGCATTGCTCGTGATGGTGAGCACGGGATTCTTCTATGTGTACGCCCGCATGGGCATCAGCTTCTCGATGCTGCTGGCGCTCACCGCGGCAATCGCGTGGCTGCGTCAGGCCGAACGACCATCCCGCTGGGCGCTCGTGGGCGTTGGAGCGCTGGCTGCGCTCACGGCAATGCACTCCTGGATCGCCATTGCGTCACTGGCTCTGCTGCTGCCGTGGTTGTTCTTAGGCACGCTGAAACGGCGACGTTCCGTCGCCGACGCTCGCTCCCTCACCCTGCCAACCACAGGCGTCGCCGGTTGGCTGCGCCGGGGATGGTCACCGGCCCTGACCGCGGTGACGGTTGGTGCCCTGCTGGGGGGTTTGCTGACCGCCGGTTGGCTGCTGAACGCAACCGACATCTCCGAGCTCAGCGAGAGGGTTGCCTTCCGAACCGGCAACGACGTCTCCACGGCAGCCGAGCAGGTCCAGTTCACCTTCGGCGAATTCCTCCAGCGCCAGTGGACGTTCGCAGGTCACGAGCTGCTGACATCGTGGTGGCTGCGCCTGCTGTTCCTCCCGGCGCTCGCCGCCGGCCTCATCGACCGGCGAACCCGGGGACCGGTGGTGGTGACGCTCGCCGTGGCCATGTCGCTCACGTTCGCGCTGCAACAGGGTGCGTGGATCCATCGCCTGTGGAACTTCCCGTGGGTGGCCCCCACATCCATCGGCATCGCGGCTCTTGCCGACGCGATCCGTCGACTGTTCCGGGGCCGCGCCGTCAGGCTCCGAGCGCCGCTGGGAGCAGCCGCGGCGGCGGTGATGCTGGTGACACTGGCCTTCGTCGTGACGGGATCGACGCGGGACTTCTATCTCGAACGCCCTGCCGATGCCGGGGCTGTTCTGGAACAGGCACAGGATGATCCACGAGTCGCCGAAGCGGAACTCGTGTGGTTCACGTCGGGCATCTGGACGCCGCGCTGGATCTCGTACTACCTCGACCTGCCGGTGTGGATGCTCGACGAGTCCAACCTCGGCCACATCGCCGCCACCGACGTGATCCTCGTGCGCAACGACCGGGTGCCCTCCTTTGTGCCTCCCGAATCGATGGCCGCGCCTCTGGCCGCCGGCGAGGAGTACACGCTGATCTCCGCAGCAGCATTGGCAGAGTGACGCGGGCCGCTCGGGCCACGGCTTCGCCTTATGGCGAAGCGTCTGCGCGGCAGCTCACAAATCGCCAGTGATCGGCGAGCATCTCACCTAGGTTTCGCTGCGCACGCCAGCCGAGTTCATCTGCAGCGCGGCTGCAATCGGCCCACGATTCGGCAATGTCGCCAGGCCGGCGGCCCATGATCTCGCAGGGGATCTGCCGACCGGTGACGGCCTCGCTTGCCGCCACCAACTCAAGAACCGTGGTGCCCGCCCCGGTACCAAGATTGAACACACGACTGCGGTGGGTGCCGAGCTCGGCCTCGAGCGCCGCCACATGCCCTTCAGCCAAGTCCATCACGTGGACAAAGTCGCGCACGGCTGTGCCGTCGCGGGTGTCGTAGTCATTGCCGAAAATCTGCAACCGGCTGATCTCCCCCAGCGCCACTCGCATGACCGCTGGTACGAGATTCTGGCCAGCGGTGATCGGCTGCTCCCCGATGCGTGCCGAGGGGTGCGCGCCGACCGGGTTGAAGTAGCGCAAGATGACGGCCTGCATGGCGGAGGATGCCGCTGTGTCGGCGAGGATGCGCTCGCACATCAGCTTGGTGGTGCCGTAAGGGCTCTGGGGTACAGGGGGTGTTTCCTCGCTGACCGGCAGCTGCTCGGGCGTTCCGTACACCACTGCCGACGAGCTGAAAACGAAGCGATCTATGCCGCGCTCGACCGCTATCTCAGCCAGGCTCAGCGTCGAGAGAAGATTGTTCCGGTAGTACCGCAGCGGATCGGCGAACGACTCCGGAACGCTCTTGTGCGCCGCAAAGTGCACGATCGAATCGAAGTCGTGTTCGTCGCAGAGCTGGTGGACTGCGCTGCGATCCGCTGCATCGCCTTCGATCACGGCCAAGTTCGGTGTCGTCAGCAGTCGAAGCTCACCAACCGCGTCGCGCCGGGCGTTGGAGAAATCATCTAGCACGACGACATCGCGCCCCGCCGCATGCAGAGCAGCCACCGTGTGGCTACCGACATATCCGGCGCCACCGGAGACGAGTGTCGTCATGTGGGCAGTGTGCCACCCTCCCGCGACAGGCGACCGGTATGGTGAATATTCGGTCGGATGGCCGCGGTGGCCCTGCTGCACATGTCAAGGAGCAGACCTTTGGAGCACGTCCGCGAACCGTTCGACGAAGGCCGCCGGGGCGCGGTCGGGTGGTGCCGCCGTGCCGGGGTCTCTGCGGGCAGAAGGCGTCGACCGCTGAGCTGGGCGACTTGGCTGGCTGCACTGATGCTGCTGGCGGCGTGCTCGCCCATCACAGTGCCGCCGGAGACGACCGAGGTCGAACCTGCACAGACCGCCACGTCGGCGCAGACCGTCACGCCGTCCAGCACTGCTCCAGAGCCCGCCGGGACCGTGCCCCCGACCACCGCAGCGCCGGTCACCTCGGTGGCCGCCACCGAGCCCGCTACGTCCACCACGGCCGCCGCGCCACAGTTCACAGCGCCCTTCACCGGCTTGCCGACACCCACCGAGATACTGCGGCCCGCCGCAGTTGTGAAGATCGACAATCACCCCCGAGCCTTGCCGCAGTGGGGCCTCAACCATGCCGACGTTGTCTACGAGGAACTTGTCGAGGCCCGGCTCACGCGATTCGCAGCGATCTTCCATTCCACCAATGCCGATGTGGTCGGCCCTGTCCGATCGGCTCGCACCGGCGACTTTGCACTGCTGTCGAACCTCAACCGGCCCATCTTTGTGAACTCGGGAGCCAACGATTACACCGCGCGAGCCCTCCGCAGGGTCGACGCCATCGCCATCATCGACGGGGCCACCATCGCCAAGGGCGTGTTCGAACGCTCGCCAGAGAAGAACGCCCCCCACAATCTCATTACCGACACCGCTCGTATCTATGCAGCAGGTGCAGCCGAGGGCAGGACACCCCCGAAGTACTTCCGGTTCCGTGCCGAGGGTGAGCCGCTGCCGCGGGGCACGGCGGTCAGCGGTGTAGATGTGGACTACGGGCAGATCAAGGCGTCATACCGCTGGGACGCAGCCGCGGCCGGCTGGGCTCGCACGCAGAACGGCAACGACCACACCGACTTCGACGGCGTGCGAATTGCACCCGAGAACGTCATCGTGCAATTCGTGCGGTATCGCCAGAGCCCAGCCGACGCTGCCACCCCAGAACCTGTGCTGACGGGCAGCGGAGAGGCTTGGATCTTCAGCGACGGCAAGCTGGTGCGAGGCACTTGGGAACGCTTGTCGGAGCTCGATGTCACGGTGTTCCGCTCCGACAACGCCCTCATCGTGCCGCTGACACCCGGGCGCACGTGGATCGCGCTCGCCCGAGCGGGAACGGCGGAAATCGTCCCCTGATCCGGTCGGCTCAGCGCGTCGATCAGTCGAACTCGTGGCGAGGCACGTCCGACCACAGTCGTTCGAGGTCGTAGTACTCGCGGCTGGGCTCGTGAAAGATGTGCGCCACGAACGCGCCGAAGTCGAGCAGCACCCATTGCGCCTCGTCGAGCCCCTCGGTGCGGATCGGCCCGGGACCGCCGGCCGCTTTCACGTGCGCTTCCATCAGCTCAGCGATGCGTCGCACGCGTCGCGCGTTGGGGGCGCTCGCGATGATGAACCAGTCAGTGATCGCGAGCACGTCGCCCACGTCGAGTGCCACGATGCGCTCAGCAGACATCTCCGCAGCGCCGTCCACTGCGGCTTGCACCAGCGGCGGCACTGCGGCGCCTGTGTTCATCGGGTTCCGCTCGATGGCGTGAACCCCGGAAGAGGCCGGGGACGCCTGCGGAACCGATGCCACGTTCACGGAGAATAGAGCCTGTTCTCGACGATGTAGCTCATGACGGCGGGCGGCACGAGCTGGACTGCCTGCGGTGGGATGTCCTGGTGGGCACGATGGGTCAATAGCGCGCGCACGAAAGTGGCTGACGCCTCGACCGGTTCCATCAGCACGGTCTCGGTACGCCAGCCTTCGAGATGGACTGGCAGCTCGCCTCGTGGTTGCACTACCGCGAGCCTCACGCGCTCAGCGAGCTCAACGGCCCGGTGCCACGTCGAGACACCGTTCGCTGCGGCGGGGCCCATCACCAGCAACGTTTCGATGCCTGGCTGCTCGAGCTCCGCGACGGTGTCAATGGTGTACGTCGGTCCGCCTCGCCGGATCTCCAGATCACTCACGATCATGCCGTCGAAGTCACGAAAGGCCAGCTGGGCCATGGCGAATCGATGATGCGCAGGCGTGACGAGCCGCTGGGCCGACTTCTGCCACGGATCGTTCGCCACGACGATGTGGAGCAGGTCGATGTCGAGCTGCTCTCGAGCGCAGACCGCGACGGCGACGTGACCAGCGTGGGGAGGGTCAAACGTGCCCCCGAAGATCGCTTGTCGCGGCGGCACCGCAGCAGTGTAGAGTCACGCCACACATCAATTCTGCAGCGCGCACCGGGGAACCACTGCATTGATCGGCAAGCCCCCGTGGCGGCAGTTTGCGCGCGTCATGCGCCATGTGCTACTTTTGACTGTCCGCCCAAAGCAGTGCTGCGCGAAGCCCGGGTTCTCGGGCTTGGCATCGCATGCGGGCGTACAAGCAAGATCGGCTCCGCCACTACGGCGGTGTCACGCCTGAGTTTGGGCTGCCGCAGCCCTGCGAAGGCGAAACATACCCGGTGCCCCCCACCGGGTGGCATGCCAGGGCGGCATGCAAGCGAATACGAAGAACCGGCTGCCCCCTGTCGGTTGGAGCGATTGTCATGGATTCAGTTGGCCAGTACCTGAACGAGATCGGTGCGGTGGCGCTGCTCACCGCAGAAGACGAGCGGATGCTCTCCCAGCAGATCGAAGCAGGACGCGATGCCAGGACGCGCCTCGACAGTGACGAGGAGCTGTCCGTGGCTGAGCGGCGCGAACTGCGCAAGGCAGTGCAGACCGCTGCCGCCGCACGTGACCGCTTCATCCGGGCGAACCTCCGCCTCGTCGTGTCCATCGCGCGCCGGTACCCGCTGCCTCCGACGCTGGAACTGCTCGACCTGATCCAGGAAGGCAACCTCGGCCTCGAGCATGCGGTCGAGAAGTTCGACTGGCGGCGTGGCTTCAAGTTCTCCACCTACGCCACGTTCTGGATCCGGCAGTCGATCGGTCGCGCGCTCGATCAGAAGGGCAGTCTCATCCGCCTGCCTTCGGACCGTTCTGCCACGTTGAGGGCAGCGCTGCGGCACAACGGCGGCGACAGCGACTCGCTCGACGACGAGAACGCATGGCTGCAGCGGATCAGCACGCCCACCTCGCTCGACAAGACCGTCGGCGACGACGGCGACAGCGCTCTCATCGACCTCATCGGCGACGATGCGCCCGGCCCGGAGCACTACGCCATCGAGTCGGCTCGCAAGACCATGGTGCACTCCATGCTCGGCCGCCTCGACGAGCGGGCTCAATATGCCGTCAAGCGGCGCAACGGCCTCATCGACGGCGAGCAGCGCAGCTACCGCGAGATCGGCGAAGAGCTGGGTGTGACGGCCGAGGCGGCACGCCGCCTGGTCAAGCGCGCTGTCGATGAGCTGCAGAGCCTCGCCGCCGACGGCGAGTTCGTAGACATCGATGCCGACGCAGACGCTGTCTGACGACGCAGCCTCGCCATCCGGCGCGCCCAGTCCCGCCGGATCTCAGGAGCACGTTCCAGGTTGGCATCCCGGCTCATGGGCCGACCGGCCCGCCGGCCAGCAACCCGAATGGCCAGACGCTGACGCGCTGGCAGCATCGCTGACCGAGTTGCGCCGACGTCCGCCGCTGGTGTTTGCCGGTGAAGCCAGGCGGCTGACCGAGCTGCTCGGAAACGTCTGCGCCGGCAAGGCTTTTGTACTGCAGGCCGGCGACTGCGCCGAGTCGTTCGAGCTGTCGACCGCCGACCAGATCCGTGACCGTCTCAAGGTGATCTTGCAGATGGCCGTGGTGATGCAGTATTCCGCCGGGCTGCCGATCGTGAAGGTGGGCCGGATCGCCGGTCAGTTCGCCAAGCCGCGCAGCTCGGCCACCGAGACCCGCGACGGCCAGACGCTGCCGGTCTTCCGCGGCCACATCGTCAACGACATCGCCTTCGAGCCTGGGGCCCGCACACCCGACCCGTCCCGCCTGCTGGAGGCATACAGCACGTCGGCGGCAACGCTCAACTTGTTGCGGGCGTTCACACGGGGCGGCTACGCAGACCTGCGACAGGTACACGACTGGAATCAGGAGTTCGTGGCGTCGAGCCCGGCCGGCCAGCGCTACGAGGTGCTGGCCAGCGGCATCGACGCGGCCTTGCGGTTCATGAACGCCTGCGGGCTCGACACCGACGACAGCGCCATGCGCCAGGTGGAGCTCTACACCAGCCACGAAGCGCTGCTGCTGGGCTACGAGGAAGCGCTCACCCGTACCGACAGCATCACCGGCGACTGGTACGACTGCTCAGCACACATGCTGTGGGTCGGCGAACGCACCCGCGAACTCGACGGTGCTCACGTGGAGTTCCTGCGGGGAGTGCACAACCCGGTCGGTGCGAAGCTGGGCCCCACCGCTACGCCCGACGAGGCGCTGGCGCTGTGCGAAGCGCTGAACCCGAACCGGATCCCGGGGCGGCTGACCCTGATCAGCCGGACGGGTGCCGGCAACGTCGGGGAGTGCTTCGAACCGATCTTGCGGGCGGTCACCGAAGCCGGCCACCCGGTGGTGTGGCAGTGCGACCCCATGCATGGCAACACCTTCAGCACCCCCGACGGGGTCAAGACCCGCCACTTCGACGCCATCCTGGCCGAGATCCGCCAGTACTTTGCCGCTCACGCCACTGCGGGCACCTGGCCCGGAGGCATTCATCTCGAGATCACCGGCGATGCGGTCACCGAGTGCATCGGCGGCAGCGATGAGCTGGCTCAGCACCAGCTCGGCGACCGCTACGAAACCATGTGTGACCCGCGCCTCAACGGCCGCCAATCACTCGATTTGGCCTTCCTGGCCTCCGACCTGCTCGCGTCGGCCAGAGGCTGAGCCGGCTAGGCCAAGTTGTCGACGAAGCCTTCGAGCTGGCGCAGGTTGCGACACTCGAACACGCCGTCGGTATAGGTCGAGTACTCGGTGATCACCGAGTCGCCCGTATCCCAGTACGACCGGGGCTCTGGGTTCAGCCAGAACACCGAACGAGCCCGCTTCTGGCACTCCTTGAGCACCCACGCATTCGTCGAGTGGTAGTTGTTGCGGGCGTCGCCTAGGAACATCATGGTCGACTTGGCGTTGACGTCCTTGCCGAAGTTCTCCCAGAACACGCCGAAGGCATGGCCGTAATCGGAATGGCCGTCGACCCAGACGACATCGGCTTCGGTGTTCACCCGGTGCACCGCGTTGGTGATGTCCTCCTCGTTCTGGAACATGTGGGTGACTTCGTCGATGCCGTCGATGAAGACGAACGAGCGCACCTTGGAGAACTGGTTCTGCAGCGCATACACCAGGTGCAGCGTGAACCGGGCGAATGCTGCCACCGAGCCCGAGATATCTGCGACCACGATGAGCTCGGGCTTGTTCGGCCGGGGATGGCGGAAGCGCGGCTCCGCGGGTACGCCGCCGTAGCTGAGCGAACGCCGCACCGTGGCCCGGAAGTCGAGGGGGCCGCGCCGCTTGTGCTTGCGCTTGCGCGCCAGGCGAGCTGCCAGCTTGCGGGTCAGCGGTTGGATGGCCTTGCGGATGTTCGCCATCTCTTCACGGCTGGCGTGCATGAAGTCGACGTCTTCGGGAAGCGGCTTGCGCAGCGTCTTGGCCATGGCCTCGACGCCGCGGTCAGCCACGAGCCGGCGCCGGATCTCGGCTTCGATCTCGCGCTTGAGCTGCTCGATGCGGTTCTCGAATTCCTCGCGTTCGAGCCGTTCCGCGAGCGGCGTCATCTCGCCGTCGTAGCGCTGCGAGGACTCCTCGATCAGCCGATCCAGCATGCCGTCGAGATCGAGGTTGCGCAGCGTGCGGTACAGGTAGTAGGTGCCGCCGACGGGCCGACCCGGTTCCATGCCCGCAAACTGCGTCACCGCAGCTCGGGCCATGGCCGCCATCATCGCCTCGTCGGCGTTCAGCAACGCCCGGAAGAGCATCTCCGCAATCTCTTCGGGCGACATGTCCTGCCCGCCCCCGCGGCCGCCCATGCCCTGCATTTGCTGGGACATCCACTCTTCGAGATTGTCGGGATCGAACTCCCCGTTGCCTTCCTCGTCGCCGACGTTGTATTCCGGCCCGCGCAACGAGAAGTACACCTCGAAGACCGTCTCGAACGCTCGCCAGTGCTGCTCGTTCTTGACGAGCGTGGCTGCGAGCGCGTACTTGAAGGCATCGCGGTCTTCGATGGGAATGTGCTTGACGGCCTCCATGGCATCGAGGTTCTCCGTCAACGAGACCGGCAGACCGGCGTTGCGCAGCTCTCCGACGAAGCCGCTGAGCAGATCCAACATGGCTGACCCCTGTCCCCCGTCTCCTGCCTGCCTGCGCGGCTAGGCCTCGACCGTCAGCTCTTTGGCGGCCTTCTCGATATCAGACTGGTACTTGAGCAGGATGTGGAGCGTTTCCTTTGCCTGCTCGACATCGATGTTCTCGATTCCCAGCAGCACCAATGTGCGTGCCCAGTCCAGGGTCTCCGACACCGACGGCGCCTTCTTCAGCTCGAGCTGGCGGATGGAACGCACCACGCGTGCGATCTGCTCGGCCAAGTTCTCGCTGATGCCGGCAACCTTGGTGAGAACGATCTGCTTCTCGCGTTCGAGGTCGGGATAGTCAATGTGCAGGAACAGGCAGCGCCGCTTGAGCGCTTCGGACAGCTCGCGAGTGTTGTTGGACGTCAGGAACACCAGCGGGATCTGGCTGGCCATGATCGTGCCGAGCTCGGGAATCGAAACCTGGTAGTCCGACAGGATCTCAAGCAGGAGCGCCTCGGTCTCGATCTCAACCCGGTCCACCTCGTCGATGAGCAGCACCACCTTGTCCTGCGCGCTGATGGCTTCGAGCAGCGGACGGGTGAGCAGGAATTCGTCCTGGAAGATGTCGTCCTGCAGTTCCACCCAGTCCTCGTGCTCGGCATCGACACCCCGGTCGGCCTGGATGCGCAAGAGCTGCTTCTTGTAGTTCCACTCGTACAGCGCCTTGGCCTCATCGAGCCCCTCGTAGCACTGGAGGCGAATCAGGCGGGCGCCGCTCATCGCGGCCACCGACTTGGCCAGCTCGGTCTTGCCGGTGCCCGCCGGTCCTTCGATGAGGACTGGCTTGCCGAGACGCTCGGCCAAGAACACCACGCTGGCGATGCCGTCGTCGGCGAGGTATTCGACTTTCGCCAAGCCTTCACGGACACCCGAGAGGTCTCCGAACATTGTCTCGTTCATTCTGGGTGTCTCCCCTGTGGGTGTAAGCGTGGGCGCCAGGCCGTCGGCAATGGGACCGGTCAGACAGTGTGGCAGCCGCGGCCACCTTTCGGCACGGCTACCCCCGTGTGTGACCCGTTCCGGTCACCACGAACTTGGTGGTCGTGAGCTGTTCAAGGCCCATGGGGCCACGGGCGTGCAGCTTTTGGGTGCTAATGCCGATCTCTGCGCCGAAGCCGAATTCCTCCCCGTCCACGAAGCGCGTCGAGGCGTTGACGAGTACGGCAGCGGCATCCACCCGGCGGGTGAATTCCTGTGCAGCGGCCAGATCTCCGGTCACGATGGCCTCGCTGTGGCCCGTGCCGTGCTGGTTGACGTGGTCGATGGCAGAGTCGAGGTCATCGACGATCGCAACGCTCATCTTGAGCGAGAGGAACTCTGTCGAGAAGTCACTGGGGCTGGCCGGACCGATCTCGGGCGAGATTGCCTGCGCTGCGGCGTCGCCCACGAGCTCCACGCCGTCCAAGTCGCCGACGATGCGCGGCAGGAACGCGTCAGCCACGTCGCGGTGGACCAGGAGTGACTCTGCTGCGTTGCACACCGAGGGGCGGCTGAGCTTCGCGTTGGCGACGATGTTGGCTGCCATGTCCAGATCTGCCGCCGTGTCAACGTACACGTGGCAGTTGCCGTCGCCGTCGATGACATAGGGCACGGTGGCATTGGCGAGCACCGAGGCGATGAGCGCTGGGCCGCCCCGGGGAATGAGACAGTCGATGTGGTCGCGCAGCTGCATGAACTCGGCAGCGGCGCTGTGGCGCGTATCGGTGACCAGCACCAGCGCGTCTGCGGGCAAGCCCGCCTTGACCAAGCCTTCCCGCAGCGCTTCGGCGATCGCCATGTTGGAGTTCAGCGCGGCCCCCGAGCCCCGCAGAAGCGCAGCGTTGCCCGACTTCAGGCACAACCCGAAAGCGTCTGAAGTGACGTTGGGCCGGCTCTCATAGATGATCGCCACTACGCCGAGCGGCACCCGGACCCGTTCCACTGCCAAGCCGTTGGGCCGCACCCACCCGTCGACCACCTGGCCGACTGGGTCAGCAAGGGCTGCCACGTTGCGTAGTCCTGCCGCCATGGCCGAGATGCGGCCAGAGTCGAGCCGCAGCCGGTCGATGAGCGTCGCTGAAATGCCGGCAGCCTCAGCATTGGCCACATCGTCGCGGTTGGCTGCGAGCACGCGGTCGGTCGCCTCACCCAGCAGATCTGCGGCCGACAGCAGGGCATCGTCTCGTACAGCGCCGGATGCTTGCGCCAAGACGGTCGCCGCGGCCTTCGCGCGCTGGCCGAGGGCGATCATCTCCACGTCAGGCACCTACGAGGATGCGCGGATTGACGGAGCTTCCCCTTGCGTCACCCATTGTTTCCCGCTCTTGTTCGCTGCGCTCACGGGCCGCTCGGGCCACGGCTTCGCCATTCGGCTCAGCCTCTGAGCAGGCTAGTGGCGTCACCCCAAAACGACGAGATCATCGCGGTGCACGACCAGTGGGTGCAATCCCTCGGGCAGTTGGTCGCTGCGCAGGCCTGCGGTGGCCCGCAGGCCGTCGGCGTCAATAGCCGCGAGGCCCTTCGCGAAGGTCTCCCCCTGCCGGTCGACGATGTCCACGGCTTCGCCGGCGGCAAAGGAACCCTCGTGCCCGACGACGCCGGCCGCAAGCAGCGACTTTCCGCCAGCCGACACGGCGCGACGGGCGCCGTCGTCAACGGTCACCGATCCTCTCGCCGCGACGGCAAAGCCGATCCAGAGCTTGCGAGCGGAGACTCGTGCATCTCGTGCCGGCACGGTGGTGCCGACACCCGGCCGGCCCGCAGCGGCGTCGGCGACCACGTCGGGACGGCGGGCGGAGGCGATCACCGTGCGCACACCGCTCCACGAAGCCATCCGGGCTGCTGCCAGCTTGGAGGCCATGCCGCCGCTGCCCACCGCATTCGCAGAGCCGGCTGCGGCCTGCAGAGACGGGCTCACCTCCAAGATCTCCGAGATGAGCGAGGCTTCCGGGTCGATGTTCGGGTCCGCCGTGAGCACACCGGGCATGTCGGTCAGCAGGATCAGCGCATCAGCGCGCACCAGGTTGGCGACGAGGGCGGCGATCCGATCGTTGTCGCCGTAGCGGATGGCATCGTCGGCGATCGCGTCGTTCTCGTTGACGACCGGCACGACGCCGAGATCGAGCAGATGATGGAACGTGGCTCGGGCGTGCAAGTACTGGTCGCGATCGCGGAAGTCGTGCGGGGCGATGAGTACCTGGCCGACAACCATGCCTTCGGCAGCGAAGAGCTCCCGATAGGAGGCCATGAGGTCGATCTGGCCGACGGCTGACAGCGCTTGGAGCCGTTCCGGCTCGGTGGGTCGCTCGACGTTCAGCCGCTGCACACCTGCGGTGATCGCTCCGGAGGTGACCACGATCACTTCGTGACCGGCTGCGCGCACGACGGCGACATCCGATGCCAGCTTCGCGACGGCATCGAGATCGACGCGCCCATCCGATGTGGTGATGGACGACGTCCCGATCTTGGCAATCAGCCGCAGTGAGGCAGGCATCAGCGCCAATCCTGCCGTCTCGCACTTCTGAACACAGCCACCTGAGTCATGTATCCGGCTCGTACGTGAATTCGAAATCGCCGATGCGCACCAAGTCGCCCGACTGGGCGCCGTTGCGGGCCAAGGCCCGTGACACGCCAAGCTTCTCCAAGCGCCGCTGCGCCCATGCCAGCGCAGCGGGATCGGTGAGATCCGACAGGGCGACGGCGCGGCGGGCTTGACGGCCCTCGATCTCGAAGACCCCGTCCGCAAGGCGCAGCACCGTCACGCCGGTGGGTTCGGGGCGGTGCACGACGTATTGGGCAGGAGCCTCGTCGATCTGCCTGGCTTCGGACACCAGATCGCGTAGCTGACCCAGCACCGGTGCCACGCCTTCGCCGGTCACCGCGCTGAGCCGCGGTCCGTCCCAGGAGAGGTGGGCCACGTCGGCCTTGGTGCCCACGACCAGCCGTCGCCGCGCTGCGAGCGCGGGGTCGTGAAGCTCGAGTTCGCCAAGCAGCACATCCACCTGTTCATGGGGATCGCGATCTGCGACTTCGGCCAAATCGGCCATGATCATCAGCACCCGTGCTCGCTCCACATGCCGCAGGAACTGGTGCCCGAGGCCCCTGCCCTGCGCGGCACCTTCGATCAGCCCAGGCACATCGGCGATCACCATCTCGAAACTGTCCGCGTCGATTCCGGAGCCGTCGTCGAGCCGGACCACTCCGAGACTGGGCGTGAGCGTGGTGAACGGGTAGGAAGCGACCTTCGGTCGCGCCGCCGACACGGCGCTGATGAAGGTGCTCTTGCCTGCGTTCGGGAATCCCACCAGTGCGACATCGGCCATGAGCTTCAGCTCCAGGCCGAGCCAGCGCTCCTCACCTGGTTCGGACTGCTCGGCAAAATGAGGCGCGCGCATCCGATTCGAAGCGAAGCGGACATTGCCCCGGCCGCCGCGCCCGCCCTGCGCCGCCAGCCAGCGATCGCCGGCATGTACGAGGTCGGCCAGCACAGCACCGTCACGGTCGCGGACGATGGTGCCCTCGGGCACATGTACCAGCTCATCGGCACCGTTGCGGCCATGCCGTTTGCGTCCCTGGCCGTGGCCGCCATCGGTGGCGCGCCGGAACGGGAAGTCGCGGAACGCCAGCAGCGATGCCACGTTGCGGTCCGCGACGACCCACACATCGCCGCCGTGACCGCCGTCGCCGCCATCGGGGCCACCGCGCGGCACGTGGGACTCGCGGCGGAACGACACGCAGCCCGCCCCGCCGTCACCGCCCTTCGCGTGCAGCTGGCACTCGTCGACAAAGTCGCTCATCAGCGTCCTCGCAGACGCTTTCAGGTCTCGGGATGAAGTATGGGAGAACTACGACGGCACGACGTCGACGAGCCGGCGTCCGCGGCGATAGCCGAAGCGCACGACACCGGGAGCTGTCGCGAACAGCGTGTCGTCCTTGCCGCGGCCCACGTTCCGCCCCGCATGGAACTTGGTGCCCCGCTGGCGCACGATGATGCCGCCGGCATCGATGACCTGCCCCGAATAGACCTTGACGCCAAGGCGCTTGGCTACAGAGTCGCGCCCGTTGCGAGTGGAGCCTCCGCCCTTGGTCTTCGACATGGTGTGTCCTTTGGTGTCCGGTCTCGCGCGCCCGCCGGGATGCCCCTAGGGGGTGGCGATGTGGGTGATCTCGACCGTGCTGTAGCGCTGCCGGTGTCCCCACCTGCGCCGGTTGGTCGTGGCGTTCTTGTAGGTGAAGCCGTCGATCTTGGGCCCCTTGACCTCGCCGACCACCCGGCCGGTCACCGAGGCTCCGACCAGCTCGTCGGGCGTCGCCAACACTGCGCCGTCATTCACCACCAGCACCGGCGTGAAGGTGACCTCTTCGCCGGGCGGCACCGCGAGCAGCTCAATGTCGAGCCGCTGGCCGGCCTCGACGCGGCGCTGCTTGCCGCCGGTAGCGATGACTGCGTACATCGGTTGGAGAGGATACCGATGAGGCCACTGGATCGGCGAGTGGTTTTTCGGCCCAGCGTCGAGTGATCAGGCAAACAGCGACTCGCGCAGCACGATGCCGCGTCCGTCGCACGCTTCGCACGGGTCCGACATCGACTCCAGCAACCCCTCACCGGTTCGCATCCGGGTCATCTGCACAATGCCCATGTCCGAAATCGGCTCGGTGGCCGTGCGGGTCTTGTCGCGGGCCAGCGCCTCGTTCAGCGTCGACATGAGCTTGTCCCGCTGTTGCTTGTCGTCCATGTCCACGAAGTCGATGATGATGATCCCGCCGATGTCCCGCAGCCGCAGCTGCTTCGCAATCTCGGTAGCGGCCTCCAGATTGTTCTGGAACAGCGTCTCGTTCAGGCTGGACTTGCCCACGTTGCGCCCCGTGTTCACGTCGATCACCGTCAACGCTTCGGTGTGCTCGATGATGAGCGACCCGCCCGACGGCAGCCAGACCTTGCGGTCGGTGGCCTTGCGCACCTGCTCAGCCACGTGCACCCGCTCGAACAGCGGCAAACGTTCAGCGACCGGGTCGTAATACCGGATGCGGTCCACCAAGGGTGCCGCCACCGCCTCCATGTAGCCCTTGACCTGTTCGAACAGCGCCGGATCATCGATCACCACTTCACGGAAGTCAGCGGTGAACTGCTCGCGGATGATGCGCACCGCCAACTCGGGCTCCCGGAACAGCAGCACAGGCGCATCGGAGCGCTCCGCCAGCTCGGAGATCTTGGTCCACTGCTGCGTGAGCCGTTCGATGTCGCGGCGGATCTCGGCCGCAGTGACGTTCTCGGCAGCCGTCCGCAGGATGACACCGAAGCCATCGGGGATCTCCTTGGCCAGCAGGCTGCGCAGACGGCGCCGCTCGCGGCTGGGCAGCCGACGCGAGATGCCCATCACGCTGCTGTTCGGAATGAGCACCACGAAACGGCCCGGCAGCGACACCTCCGTGGTCAGGCGGGCACCCTTGTGGCCGATCGGGTTCTTGATGACCTGGCACATGATCGTCTGGCCGTTCTTGATCAGCTCGCCGATCGCGGGCCCTGACACTGAACGCCCTCGCCGCCCGCCGGCCCGCTTGCGTTCCGATCCGCCGTCGTCATCGCTCTCGTCGGAGGCAACGGTCAGATCGCCCCGGTAGAGCACCGCCTGCTTGGGCGTGCCGATGTCGACGAACGCCGCTTCCATGCCCGGAAGCACACGCCGCACCCGACCGAGGTAGAGGTTGCCGTAGATCTCGGAGATGTCGTCGGAAGGACGGCTGACGTAGTACTCGATCAGCGATCGGCCTTCGAGCACGGAGATGTGCGTTGCTCCCTCAGAGACATGCACGCACATCCGGTACCGGCCCAGCGGCTTGCCGTTGCGGTACTTGCCGCGGCGCTCGGTGAGCTGCTCATCGTCGAGCTCTAGCGGCCGCTGGTCGGCCAGGATGGCCTCGACCGGCGCATGGGAGCCATTGCGAGCCTCCGTAGTCGAGGCGGCCTCGCCGGATCGGCCCCGTCCGCCGCGTCCGCGGCCGCCCCGCCTGCGACGGCGGCGCCCGCCGGTGCCCTCACCTTCGGGTGACTGCTGAGCCGGCGCCGGGCGGCTGTCGCCGATCTGGGGCTTGCGAGCCGGCGGCGGCACCGGCGGTACCGGTGGTTTGGTGGACTCGGGCTCGGCCTGAGGGGAGTCGGCCTTCGACTTCGGCTTGGGTCCGGATCCTGCTTTGGGCTTGGCCTTGGGTTCCGACTTGGCCTTGGGTTTGGGTTTTGCCTTGGACTCTGGTTTGTCCTCGGTGTGTTCGTTCTGTGTAGGGGGCACAACCAGCCGTCGCTTGCGTACGGCGGGTGTGGGGTCGTTCAGTGTTGATTCATCCACTGATGGGTTCCTTGTTCTTCTGGGCGCACACGGCAGGCACGGCCGGTTCGGCTCGTCCCGCGGCGCCGCTCGTCCATTGATGTGTTCTCCGGGCTATGCCCATCTCGTGTGCCGGCGCGAGCGCTGGCACCAGTTCGCTAGGGCGCACCACCCGGGGCGTAGCTGACAGCTCGGCGCTCAGCACCGCCCCTCGATCCGAGCATCCGACCACCTGCAGCACCTCAACGCTGGGTCGAATATCCGAACTCACGGTCTCGCCTTTGTGCACCCGTTCCGTCACGACGGTACCGGCGGCAAGGAAGTCTGCAACCGCTTTCGCTGCTGCGGCCGTATCCAGGCCCACGATGTCGAACTCCCAGCCGCACGAATGAACCGCCGCCTGCAGCGAGGGACCGCGGCCGTCGGTCAGCACCGCAGCGGACACCTCCATGCCCACCGGCAGCGCCTCGCTGAGCGCCTCGGCAACGGTGCAGTAGCTCGGGGCAGCCGATGTCGGCCCGTGCTCGCAGGGTGCGTGATCGCCGCTCCGGCAGGCAATCACAGGACCGGCTGCATGCCTGGCACCCGGCTCTGCAGCACCCCCGTCACGCACCGCATCGGCAACGAGCGGCAGCTCCACGAACTCGGCCTCCGACTCATACCCGGTGGGCAGCGCCAGTCCGAAGCTCAGCTTCATCCGAGGCGAGAAGCCCTGGCTGTAGATCACCGGCAACCCCACCTTGCGCACGGCGCGCTCGGTGACGCGAGCCACGTCGCGATGCCCGATGAAGCGGATCTTGCCGACCTTGGAAAAGCGGACGCGCAGCCTCAATGACATCTCCCACCCACGAGGGTGGGAGCGGCACTGCAGCTCGGCACCGGTGCGGTGGCCCAGCGCATCATGCGCTACCTCCGCTCGGTGCGCCTGCGCCCGCCAACTGGCGGGGGCGCAGCTCAACCGGCACGAGATGGCCGGTCGCGAGATCCTGTCCCGTCCCCTGACTGCCGCCATTGGGGGCGACGGGGGACGCAACCATGTGCTCGATCCCATATTCAGTACAGGCCCCGCAGTCGTAGCACGGGGTCCATCGGCAGTCAGGCAGGCCATGCCCGGCCAGGGCATCCTGCCAGTCGTGCCAGAGAAAGTCGCGGTGCAGCCCGGCGCCGATGTGGTCCCAGGGCAGCACCTCGTGCTCGCCTCGATGGCGATACACGTACCAGTCGAGGCTGAGGCCGCTCGCTGCCATGGCCTCTTCCCACAAGCTCAAGTCGAAGCGCTCGCTCCACTCCTGGAACGTGCCGCCCTTGCGCCAGACGTACTCGATGACCGCCCCGACGCGGCGATCACCCCGGCTGACGATGCCCTCCGCTGTCGAAGCGGCCGGGTCGTGCCACTTCAGCTGCACTCGCCGGTTGCGACCCAGCGCCGAGCGCACCAACCGCACCTTGCGCGCCAACTCTTCGGGCGGGTTCTGCCCGAACCACTGGAACGGCGTATGCGGTTTGGGCACGAAGCCCCCCAACGACACCGTCACCGATGCGCGCTTGGTGTATTCCTGCCCGATCTGGGTGCAGGCAGCGGCCAAGTGGGCGATGGCCTCGGTGTCAGGGTCCATCTCCGAAGGCAGCCCTGTGAGGAAGTACAGCTTCATGCGATGCCAGCCCTGGCTGTAGGCCGAGCGCACCGCCCCGTACAGGTCTTCTTCGGTGATGAGTTTGTTGATGATCTGGCGCAGCCGCCACGACCCCGCCTCCGGGGCAAAGGTGAGCCCCGTGCGCCGGGCGCGGGACACTTGCGCCGCCACATCGACGGTGAAGGCATCGACACGCATGCTGGGCAGCGAAACGCTGATCCGGTTGGCATCAGCGCCGCCTGAGCTGTTGCCACCGGCTCCGCCGTCTGTGCTGTTGCCACCGGTGACCGTGTCACGCACGAGCTCGGCGATCCCGCTGTAATCGGCCGTGGACAGCGACATCAGGCTGACTTCGTCGTAGCCGCTGCGCTCGAGGCCTGCCGTCACCATCTCGCGGACCTGCGCAGCAGGGCGCTCACGAACCGGACGGGTGATCATCCCCGCCTGGCAGAAGCGGCACCCCCGGGTGCATCCCCGGAACACCTCCACCGAGAGCCGGTCGTGGACGACCTCGGTCACCGGCACCAGCTGCCGGCGGGGATACGGCCACTCGGCAAGATCGGCGACCGTGCGCTTGGCAACCAGCGCCGGCACGTCCGGGTACTTCGGTGTGACGGCGGCAAGTGCCGGCCCGTCGTAGGCGACGTCGTACATCGCCGGCACGTACACGCCCTCGATTCCTGCGAGGTCTCGCAGGATGGTGGCGCGCGTGCCCGGCCGCTTGCCAGCTCGCTTCCAGGCACCGACGGCTTCGGTGATCTCGGAAACCACCTCCTCGCCATCGCCGATGACGAAGAAGTCCACGAAGTCCGCCATGGGCTCAGGGTTGTATGCGCAATGACCTCCGGCACCGATGAGCGGGTCGGCATCACTGCGATGGGCCGAACGCACCTCCAACCCCGCCAGGTCGATGCAGTTGAGCACGTTGGTGTACACGAGCTCTGCTGAGAGGTTGAAGGCGATGATGTCGAATTCGCCTGCCGCTCGATGCGTGTCCACGGAGAACAGCGGCAGCCCCACGGCTCGCATCTCGGCCTCCAGGTCGATCCACGGTGCGTAGGTGCGCTCGGCGCTGGCGTCCGGGCGCTCGTTCAGCAGCTCATAGAGGATCTGCAAGCCCTGGTTCGGCAGGCCGATCTCGTACGTGTCGGGATAGGCCAGAAGCCACGACGTGAGGTGCGGGCCGACGGTCGGTCGTTGCATCCCGTCCTCGCAGCCGATGTACCTCGCCGGCTTGGAGACACGTGGCAGCAAGGGCTCGAGCCGGGGCCACAGCGTTGTCATTGCAACCTCAACGCTACCGGCCCTTGTGCTGAGTCAAGCGGTGTACGCCCGCTGCGGCTAGAGGGTGTAGCGCCGCGCTCCGACACTGATGACGATGCCCACTGCCGCGAAGGCGGTGACCGTGCCCGAGCCGCCATGACTCATGAGCGGCAACGGGATGCCAGTGATGGGCATGATGCCGATGGTCATGCCGATGTTCTGAAACACCTGGAACAGCAGCATGGAGAGGATGCCAACGGTGAGTAATCGCCCGAATGGGTCGCTGGCGACGCGGGCGATCTGCCATATACGCAGGGACATGTACGCATAGAGCGCGAGCAGGAGCGTGCCGCCGACGAGACCGAATTCCTCGCCCAGCGCCGTGAAGATGAAGTCGTTGTGCTGCTCAGGAACCAAGTCCAGGTTGGTTTGGGTGCCTTGCTTCCAGCCTTGGCCCCAGATGCCGCCCGCCCCAATGGCAATCTGGCTCTGACGCAGGTTGTAGGAGGCCTCCAGGGGTTCGAATTCTTGATCCAGGAATGCCGTCAAGCGGTTTCGCTGCGTCTCACTCAGCAGGCGGGGGCCTTGGAACGCGTCGATGCTGAACACCAGCACGAGCGCCAGGATTCCGGTGAGCGAAATGACCACGATGTGACGCAGCTGCGCCCCTGCGACCAGCAGCATGCCCATGGCGACGGCCACGAAGACCAGCATCGTGCCGAGGTCGGGTTGCAGGTAGATCAGGCTCATGGGCACCACGAGCAGCAGGCCCGCATTGAACAACGTGTCGAAGCGCAGATATCCCTCGTGGCTGGCGACGAACGCCGCTAGCGACACGATCACGACGAGCTTGGCGAACTCGGAAGGCTGCACCTGGAATCCCACGCCGGGCAGCACAAACCAGGACCGCGCATTGCGAATCTCGGGCCCCCAGAACAGCAGCGCCCCCAGCGCTCCGAGCGCCAACAGGTAGGCCGGAGTCGCGTAGAAGCGCAGCACCCGGTAGTCGACGACGGCAGCGATGATCATCACCACGATGCCGACTCCCACGAAGATCGCCTGGCGTCGCGCCACCGTCCACGGGTCGCCGCCTTCGAAGGAGAGACTCCGCCATGTGGAGGAGTAGTTCATCGCTATTCCGAGCAGAGCTACCGCTATGGCAGCCAGTGCCAATGAGTAGTCGGCGAACCACGCTGGCGACTGCAGTTCTCGCCGCGTCTGTGAACGGTTCAGCAGCCGCGCAATCATGACCCGGCCCCAACGGTGGGGAATGCTTCATTGCGCCGCAGCGACCCGCTGCGGCGTGGGACATTTGCCGGCAGCGCACCCTCGATCTGGTCCACGTCGGGGATGCCGTCGCCGTCCGCATCCGACGGCGTGTTCGCACGCGGCAGCTGTATGCCCCACGGGCAGCCTTCGGGCACATAGCCCAAGAACGCCGGATCGCCTCGCAGCGCCTCGGGCACCTCAGGGCACTCCGGCTGGGGTGGCGAGAATGCGATCTGGGGCTCGGGCCAGCGCTGCTCGTAGGCCCGCACTGCCTCAAGGATCCGTCGGGCCACAGGCGCAGCCGCCTCACCGCCGTAGCCAGCTTCTTCCATGACGACAGCGACGGCATAGCGGGGGTCGTGTGACGGCGCCCACGCAACGAACACCGCTGTGTCCTCCTTCTTGCGCCGCAGCACCGCGTTCAAACCCTGCGCTTGGGCCGTGCCGGTCTTGCCCGACACCGGGTAGCCCTCATGGTCATAACCCTCGAAGGCCCTCGCGGCGGTGCCTCGCAACCGGGAGTTCGTGACGTTGCTCAACCCTTCCCGCACCACCGCGCTTCCTGCGGGGAAGTCCACCACATCGAGCACCCGCGGTTCGAACGTCAGCACCGGCTCACCGAACGACTCAGCGCGCCGCGAGACCACCGCTTCGACGATGTTCGGCGAGAAGAGCGTGCCGCCGTTGGCCATCGTGGCGTAGGCGTTGGCGAGCTGCATGGGAGTCACGGCGACAAACCCTTGGCCGATGCCGGTGTTGATGTTGTCGCCCGGGAACCATCGCGCTGGTTCGTCGTAGGGGTTGTACGCCTCGGGACTCAACTCGAAGAGCGTCTGCTTCACGTCGCCGTCGGGCACGCGGCCCGATTTCTCGAACGGCAGCTGCACGCCGGTCGGCGACCCGAATCCGAGCGAGCGGGCCATGTCCTGGATAGCCCATTGCTCAGGACCATCGATCCAGTACAGGTCGTCGGACACCTTGTAGAAGTACGCGTCGCTCGAGCGAGTCAATGCGCCGGACAGGTCCAAGGTGCCGAGGGGAGCCCGATCGGCATTGAAGAACGTGCAGCGGCCGGTGCAGCCACGCGCATCGGGGATGCTGTAGTAGCCCACGTCGTGGAAGGCCGCCCGCGGCGAGATGAGCCCCGCATCCAGACCGGCGAGCGCCGTCACCGGCTTGAACACCGAACCGGGCGAGTAGGTGCCCTGCACAGCGAGGTTGTTGAGCGCGCCCGGTGCGTAGGGATTCTCGAACACCGACCGGTACTCCGCCAACGACAGCCCCTCGACCATCCACGTGGGGTCGTAGGTCGGGTGCGACACCATGGCCAGCACATCGCCGTTGCGCACGTCCATCACCACAGCAGCTCCGGTGAGCGCCGGGTAGAAGAAGCCGGAGTCCTCGCTCACTGTCTTGCGTGCTGCGATCAGTCCCTGCCGCAGGTATGACTCGGTGGCAGCCTGCAATTCGACGTCTATGGACAGCACGATGTCGTGTCCCGGTTCGGGAGGGACATCAGCCAAGATCCGCTGCACGCGGTCTTGCCGGTCGACCTCGAGCTTGGTGCGCCCGGGTTCGCCGTGGAGCTCGGCTTCGAAGAGACCCTCGATGCCCGCCCTGCCGACCCGTTCATACGGCAGGTAGCCGTCATCGATCAGCTCGCGGTGCTGGCGCTCAGACATCGCCCCGACGTAGCCGACGATGTGCGCACCCACCTCGTTCTGCGGGTAGACGCGCACCCAGTCCCACCTGGCCTCCACTCCGGCGATCGAGCGCTCCGCGACGCGCAGCAGACCGTCTTCGTCGAGACCGGTCGCGACGACCTTCGGGGCCAGCGGGTGCGTGCGCTGGTCTGCAAATCCCTGGCTGAGCCGCTCTGCAGGCACATCGAGCAGGTCGGCCAACTCGGTGAGCACCGCTTCGGTGTGCTTGTCGCTGTACCTCGAATAGTCATAGGTGACCACGCCGGTGCGGACGTTGTCGGCCAGCACCACGCCGTGTCGGTCGAGGATGCGGCCGCGGGTGGGTGGCGTGATGATGATGCGGACCTGGTTCGACTCGGCGGCCACCGCGAACTGCTCGGTTTCGAGCACCTGCAGGTACCACAGGCGGGTGAACAGCGCCCCGAACAGGCCCACCATCACGATGCCGATGAAGGCCATCCGCCGGCGGACCCGGTCATCCACCGCGCGCCGTGCTTTCTGGAGTGACGGTCATGCGCGGGCGGATGATGAGAGCCCAGCGAGTCGCTCGCTCGAGCAGCGGATTGGTCAGCAGGGACGCAACGCCGGTCACGATGGCGATGCGGACGATCGGTGCCTCTGTCACGTAGACGAGATCCATCAGCCAGCCGGCGCCAGCGAAGAGGCCGATCCCGCCCGCTGCCAGCAATGACGCGATCGCGGCGCGGGCGAGCCTGCCGGCCGAGGGGATCTGCTCGGTGATGGCACCCGACAGGTATCCCACCAGCGTCAGCACGAGCAGCGACATGCCGAAGGGCGTGTGAAGGATGAGATCGGACGCGAGGCCGCAGCCCCCGCCGAAGGTCGCCCCCGTGCTGCGGCCGCCCATCATGCCGCCCGCGACGGCCAGCAGGACCAGCGGATCGACGATGACTCCCGCCGGTGTTATGTGCGCCAGCAGACCCACATGGACGACGACGGCAACAGCCAACACCAGGGTCGATCGGGCCAGCGGCCCAGCACCGGCCATCATCGTTCAGCCTCGGGAGGCTCGCGATCCACGATCACGGGCTCGGGGACGTTGGGTTCGTAGAGCAGCACCTGTACCCAGCGAAGGCGCTCAAGGTCGGCAGCAGGGTGCACGGTGACCCGTTGCGCGCCCCGCACCGCATCCGGCTCGACATCGGTGACCGTGCCCACCAGCAGCCCTGCGGGGAACGTGCTGCCTGCAAAGCCGCTCGTCACCACGGTCTCCCCGGGAATGACGACGGTCTCCAGCTCGATATAGCTCACCTCCAGGTAGCGGCCCGGCCCCTGCCCCGAGGCCAAACCGCCATCCCCGGACCGGACGATGCGCACGCCAACATCGAAATTCGGATCAGTGAGCAGCTCCACGCTCGCCCAGGACGGGTCCGCCTCCACAACCCGCCCGATCAACCCGTCGCCGCTCTCCACCGGCATGCCCTCGCGGATGCCGTCACGACGACCGCGGTCCAGAAGGATGGTGCGTTCGAAGTTCGACACAGGCGCATCAATGACCCGCGCGGTGACCCGCGGAATCGCGCGGACCACATCGCGGGCATCCAAGAGCGCAAGCAGTTCTTGGCGGTCCCGTTCCAGCTCGCCGACCCGAAGAACCGATGCACGCGCCTCAGCCAACTCTCCTCGCAGCTGCGCGTTCTCTGTCTCAAGTTCGTCGAAGCCAATCAAGCCCTGCCACGCATTGCGAATAGGACCGGTCACCCAGTCGCCGAATCGCCGCACCGGTCCCAGCACTTCCTGCGTTGCCCCGCGGGCAGTGTCCAGCACACCGCCCGAACCACGTGCGTCGAGCGTGAGCAATGCAATGGCTGTCACGACGAGCAGGGCCAAACGGAGCCAAGTGCGTCTCCGAATGCCGGCGCGTCGGGCCACAGCCGGGGGCGTCAGCGCCCCTCGGTGGAGGAGTACAGCACTCCGTGGAGGACGTCGAACTCTTCGAGCGTCTGGCCTGAACCGCGCACGACGGCAAACAGCGGGTCCTCCGCGATGTGGACTGCAACGCCTGTCTCCGAGCGCAGTCGATCCGGCAGACCGCGCAGCATCGCCCCGCCGCCCGCAAGCGTGATGCCGTAGTCCATGACATCGGCTGCTAACTCCGGCGCCGTGTCGTCGAGGGTCGCTTTCACCGAATCGACTATCGCACTGACCGGCCCAGCGATCGCTTCACGTATCTCCAGGCTGTCGACGCTGACCGATTCAGGCAGCCCGCTGACCATGTCGCGGCCGCGTACCTCGGCGTAGATCTCCTGCTCCAGCGGCCACGCCGAACCGAGTGCGAGCTTGATCTCCTCCGCGGTGCGCTCGCCCACGACGAGGCCATGTTCCTTCTTGACGTGGGCGACGATGGAGGCATCGATCATGTTGCCGCCGATGCGAGCCGAGCGAGCCGTCACGATGCCGCCGAGCGAGATCACGGCCACTTCCGTGGTGCCGCCGCCGATGTCGACGATCATGCTTCCCTGCGCCGATTGCACCGGCAGCCCGGCGCCGATCGCCGCGGCCATCGGTTCCTCGATGATGTACGCGCGGCGGGCGCCCGCGTATTCGGCCGCTTCCTGCACTGCGCGCTGCTCCACACCAGTGATCCCCGATGGCACGCAGATCACCATGCGCGGCTTGGGCCAGCGCGTCTGGCTGACTTCGTTGATGAAGTGCCGAAGCATCTTCTCGCAGATGTCGAAGTCAGCAATCACGCCGTCCTTGAGCGGGCTGATCGCGGTGATGTTGCCCGGCGTTCGACCGATCATCCGCTTGGCTTCGAGACCGACGGCCAGCGAGTTGCCGGTCATGGAGTCGACAGCGACCACCGAGGGCTCATTGAGCACGATTCCCCTGCCGCGGACAAAGACGATCGTGTTCGCAGTTCCGAGATCAACAGCAATGTCTCGGCCTCCGAACACCGATCCACGCCGGCGGGGTCGGGATGGTCCGTTCGACGCCATCAGCCGCTCACCTCACTGATCGAGGCAGCGCTCTCGGCGGCCCCGTTGTTCGCTGTGTTGCTGGCTTGCCCGAGTGACGGGAAGAACAGCGCGATCTCCCGCTGGGCAGAGGCTCCGCTGTCGGATCCGTGCACCAGATTCTCGGTCGGGGACAGCCCGTAGTCGCCCCGGATGGTGCCCGGCGCTGCCGAGGCGGGATTGGTGGCACCCATGAGGGTGCGCACAACGGCGAACACGTCGTCGCCTGCGTCAGCGGGACCCTCGAGCACCATGACCACCGATGGCGAGCGGGTGATGAACTCCAGAAGCGGCGCGTAGAAGCTCTTGCCGGCGTGTTCGGCGTAGTGCTGCTCGGCCGTGTCACGCTCGATGACCCCGTGCTCCAAGGCCGCGATGGCGAGCCCCTTGCGCTCGAACCTGCCAAGTATCTCGCCGACGAGGCCGCGCTCGACAGCGTCGGGCTTGCAGATCACCAGCGTTTGCCGCATCGCTGTCTCCCTCGGCCTGGCTCGCGTCGTGACGCGATGCGCCGTCGGCTGCGCGTCCGAGGCTAATGCGGGTCAGCCCCCAGAAGTCGCCGCGCTTCAGCGGCAACGTACAGCGAGCCACTCACCACCATGATTCCGTCGGAACCGGCCAGTTCACGGGCAACCTGCACAGCTTCCGAGACGCTGTCTGTGTTGATGATCTCGAGCGGGTGCCGGTGGCCGATGGATGCCCCGTCAGCGCCTGCAGCAGATTCCACGGCCGCTGCGATCTCAGCAGGCGGCAGCGCGCGCGGCCACTGCGCCGCGGTGGCGACGACCGCGTCGAAGGAGCCGAGGCCGAGCGCTTCGCAGAACGCAGCGGGATCGTGCGGCCTGTTCGCCCCGATGACCAGCACCCCAGCGCTGTCGGCCCTGTCGGGATCGACCAGCAGCGACTCCGCCAGCGTGTCGCGCAACGCTGCGGCGCCGGCGGGGTTGTGTGCGCCGTCGATGACCACTGTTGGCTGGCGGGCGACGATCTCGAAGCGGGCTGGCAGCGCGATGTCGTCGAGCGCGGCCGCTATGACGTCGTCGTCGAGAGGGCGACCGAAGAAGGCCTCTACTGAGGTGATGGCGGTGGCGGCATTTGTTGCTTGGTGGGCGCCGTGGAGTGGCACGAAAAGGTCAGCGTGCTCGCCGAAGGGGGTGCGAACGGTCACGAGCTGGCCGCCGACTGCGGGCTGACGTTCCGCAACGTCCCAGTCGACGCCCCGCCGCCACAGCTCGGCCCCCTCCTGTCTGGCGGCGGCAGCCACGATGTCGCTGAGCTCAGGTGTCGTCTCGCCGCAGACGACGGTCGACCCGGCGGAGATGATCCCGGCCTTCTCTTGGGCCACGTCTGCCAGCGTGGGTCCGATGATCTCGAGATGGTCGGCACCCACATTGGTGATGACCGCCACCGTGGCATCCACCACGTTGGTCGCATCCCAGCGCCCGCCCATGCCGACTTCGATCACGTTCACATGCGCCGCGGAGGCAAACCAGTTGTACGCGGCGGCGGCCATCACCTCGAAGTAGTTCGGCCGTTCACCGCAGCGCTCGGTCACCATCGGTTCGAAGACGGCAATCTCGCTGATCGCCATCGTGAACGAGTCGTCGTCGAGCGGCTCGTTGGCCACCGCGATCCTGTCGTTGACACGATTGATGTGCGGCGAGGTGTAGCTGCCCGCAGCGAGGCCGCACGCCCCGAGCAGTGCCACGGCCAGCCGTGCCGTGCTGCCCTTGCCGTTCGTTCCGGTGATGTGAATCGCTGGCACGCTGTCCTGCGGGTCGCCCAGGACACCCATGAGCGTCCACATGCGGTCCAGCGTGGGCGGCGTTGCCTCGGGGCTGCCGAGCAGACGTTCGAGGTCGATGTGGGAATCCAGCCAGTCGACAGCGGCCTCGTAGTCGCGCAGCGGGCCGGCTGCTGATGCTGGCGGCCCAGGCTTCAAGATGCGCGGCGCGTCACGGTCGAACGGGGTACCAGCGTCGGGTTCACCTTGTCCAGCACCACCTTCCGGTCGACGATGCATCGAGCAACGTCGTCGCGGCTCGGCAAGTCGTACATCAACCCCAGCAGCACCTCTTCGAGGATCGCGCGGAGGCCCCTGGCGCCGGTGTTGCGCAACATCGCCTGATCCACGATCGCCTCGAGCGCGTCAGAGGTGAATTCGAGCTCAACGTCGTCGAGTTCGAACATGCGGCGGTACTGGCGCACCAGCGCATTCTTCGGCTCGGTGAGGATGCGTCGCAATGCATCGGGACCCAGCGGGTCAACGACTCCCACCACCGGGAGCCTGCCGATGAACTCGGGAATCAGGCCGAAGTGCCGCAGATCTTCAGGCAGCACATCCGGAAGGATGTCGAGCGCTGAACTGTCCGTGACGTTGCGCAGCGTCGCTCCGAAGCCGACGCCGCGCTCGCCGACGCGGTCGGCAATGAGGCGCTCAAGCCCGTCGAATGCTCCCCCGCAGATGAACAGCACGTTGCTGGTGTCGATCTGCAAGAACTCCTGGTGCGGATGCTTGCGGCCGCCCTGCGGGGGAACCGACGCCACGGTGCCCTCCAGGATCTTGAGCAGCGCCTGCTGGACGCCCTCGCCCGAGACGTCGCGGGTGATCGATGCATTCTCGGCCTTGCGTGCGATCTTGTCAATCTCGTCGATGTAGACGATCCCGGTCTCGGCACGCTTCACGTCGAAGTCGGCCGCCTGCAACAGCTTCAGGAGGATGTTCTCGACGTCCTCGCCTACATAGCCGGCCTCGGTGAGCGCCGTGGCGTCAGCGATGGCGAACGGCACATTGAGCATGCGCGCCAGCGTCTGCGCCATCATCGTCTTGCCGCAGCCGGTGGGGCCGATCAACAGGATGTTCGACTTGGCGATCTCGACGTCTTCCGCTGCGCCCGGGCCGGAGGGCTCGAGGCGCATGCGCTTGTAGTGGTTGTAGACAGCCACCGAGAGAATCGTCTTGGTCCTGTCCTGATCGATGATGTAATCGTCGAGGAACGCGAAGATCTCGCGGGGTTTGGGCACCGCCTCAAACGGCGTCTCCGTCGTCGTCTCGATCTCGTCGTCGATGATCTCGTTGCACAGGTCGATGCACTCGTCGCAGATGTAGACGCCCGGACCCGCTATGAGCTTGCGCACTTGCTTCTGGGACTTACCGCAGAACGAGCACTTGAGCAGCTCGCCGCCTTCGCCGAACTTCGCCACGCTGCACCTCCCTCCTGCGAATGAGCTTGCCGACTCTTGCACAGCGGTGCAACACCGGGGCATGCACACGAGCCGTCCGCCAAGGATGGCACAGCACGCGCGACAACACGTGACCCGTGGGGCCGCTGCGGCGGTGGCACGACGGGTTGCAGCCCGTTGCTGCGGGCGACACCGAACGGGGCTTTGCCGGCGCGCCGGTAGGCTCCGCGCTTCGTGAAGACGACGCTGACGCCGCTCGATCCAGCGGATTTCATCGGGCCCGCGCCAGTTACTGAACCCGATCCGTCGACCAGGGCCGACGCACCGGCGGGTGACGACGCCGGGAGCGCAATCGCCGAGAATGCCGACGTCTCCAACGGCGAGGACAACCCGAGCGACAGCGAGGTCGCGAGCGAGAGGTTCATCGGGCCTCGCGTCAAGCTGACCGTCGAGGTCGACGCCGAGACATTCGACACCGACATCGAGGCCGCCTTCCGCAAGCTTGCCCGCGAGGTGCGCATTCCCGGTTTCCGTCCGGGCCGTGCACCGCGTCGCGTGCTCGAGTCGCACTTCGGATCTGAGATCGGTCGTGCTCAGGCGCTCGAAGAGGCGGTGCCCCGTTACTACGCAGAGGCGGTACGTGACAATCACGTTGACGTGGTGAACCAGCCCGAGCTGGAACTCACCCTCGACGGCAGCGACGGACCGGTGGCGTTCGAAGCGACCGTCGAGGTGCGGCCGGTGGTGTCTGTCTCGGGCTACGAAGGCCTGCGGATCGAGATTCCCAGTCCGGTGCCGACCGACGAGGAGATCGATGCCCGAATCGACGAGACGCGCCGCCAGTTCGCCGATATCGCCGAGGTGGATCGTGCCGCTGCGCAAGGCGATCGCGTCACGATCGACATCGAGGGATCGGTGGAGGGAGAACCGCTTCCCGGGCTCGCTGCGCAGGACTATCTCTACGAGGTCGGCAGCGGCGGCATCGTTCCCGAGGTCGACGAGCATCTGACCGGCTGCGAGGCCGGCGCCGACTTGTCGTTCAGCGCGCCGCATCCGGTGCAACCGGAGATGGAGATCGACTTCGAGATCACCGTCAACACGGTGTCGGAGCTGGTGCTGCCCGAACTCACCGACGACTGGGTGGATGAGAACACCGAGCACGACAGCGTTGCCGAATTGCGCGACGCCACCGCCCGCCAACTGAGCTTCGGCCGCATCATGCAGGCCAACATGGTGCTGCGGGATGAGGCGCAGAAGCAGATAGCAGAACTGGTGGAGGGACCGGTTCCTGACGCCATGGTCAGCGGAGCGATCGCGGACCGCATGCAGGAACTGGGCAGCGGGCTGCAGCAGCGGAACATGACGATCGAGGAGTGGCTGGAGGCAACCGGCCAGGAGCCGGCCTCGTTCATCGGGGAGCTGCGAGACGACGCCGAACGCGGCGTCCGTCTCGACTTGGCACTGCGCGCCGTGGCAACGGCCGAAGCGCTGGAAGCCGACGACGATGACATCGACGGAGAGCTGGAGCGCATGGCGGCGACTGACGGCCGCAGCGCCGCCCAGCTGCGTGAGGTCATCGCCGAGACCGACGGGCTTGCACACTTGACCTCAGCGATCTGCAAGAGCAAGGCGCTGCAATGGGCGATTGAAGCCGCCACACTCATCGGACCGGACGGCGACACCATCGAGCGTTCGGCGCTCGAACTTCCCACGGCTGACGATGTCGGGGGAGCAGACGACACCGACGACGATCTTGACGGCACAGACTCTGACGACAAAGGGGACACACCGTGACAGCCGAATTCTCCGCAAGTTCGCATGACGCTCGTCCTCAGGGAGACCACAGCGTCGATCGATACCGCGCCAGCAACTACCTGGTGCCCACCGTGGTGGAGCAGACCAATCGAGGCGAGCGGGCGTACGACCTGTACTCCCGGCTGCTCAAGGAGAACATCATCTTCCTGGGCACGCCGATCGACGACGTCGTGGCCAACTTGGTGTGCGCACAGATGATCCACCTCGAGTCGGAGAACCCCGACAAGGACATCAACATCTACATCAACTCGCCGGGCGGCGACATCAGCTCGCTGTTCGCCATCTACGACACCACCCAGTACATCCGCAACGACATCACCACGATCTGCCTGGGACAGGCGGCCTCGGCGGCCGCAGTGCTGCTGGCCGCGGGCACTCCGGGCAAGCGGATGGCGCTGCCCAATGCGAGGGTGCTGCTGCACCAGCCCTACGGGCAGGCGATAGGTCAGGCGACCGACATCGAGCTGGCGGCCCGGGAGATCGACCGCATGCGTGAGCGACTCGAGCGGATCATTGCGCACCACACCGGCCAGGATCTTGAGCGCATCCACACCGATACAGAGCGTGACTTCATCATGGATGCCGACGCGGCCAAGGACTACGGGATCATCGACGAGGTGATCGCGAACCGCCAGGTGCTCGAGGACGGTCCGATCCGCGCCGCCTAGCTGGAGCGGACGACGGGAATCACTGAGCCCCCCGCAGCACACCATGTGCTGCCAGCATCATCAGCTCGGAAGGCTGAGGTTCTCTGGAGCGGACGACGGGAATCGAACCCGCATCATCAGCTTGGAAGGCTGAGGTTCTAGCCATTGAACTACGTCCGCGGCGACGGCCGAGGGTAGCGGCGCGCGGCGATCCAGTCAGTCGAGGTTGAACGGCAGCGAGGTCGTGGTGGCCGTTCGGTTGGTGCTGTCGACGCTGACTTGGAGCTCGGTGTCGGGCTCGAACCAGGGTGGGTCGAGTAGTGCTAGGCCGATGTTGGCGTTGAAGCGTGGCGAGCGTGCGAGGGCTCGCAGCGTGCCGACCGGGTGGCCTTCGGGGCTCTGAACCGAGCGTGGTGATCGCAGTGGTGACGGGGGGTCGCCTTCGATGACGAGCCCGACGAGTCGTCGCTGGCGGCCTGATGCCCTCCGCGCCTGCAGTGCCGCTTTGCCGATGAAGTCGTGGCCCGATCCGCCGCCGTCGACATCATCCAAGCTGACGAAGCGGCCGATGCCTGCCTCATCGGGGTCGGTGTCGGGATCGGTGTCGCCGCCGAATGACAGCAGGAAGCTCTCGATGCGCTCGGGGTTGTTCGGCGCTCCCACGCCGAGCCCGAAGGGTTCGCCTGCTTCCCACAGCAGGTCCCAGAGCTGCTCGCCTTTGGTGCCGTCCATCAGGAAGAGCTCGAAGCCGTCCTGGCCGGACCAGCCGGAGCGGCACACCACTAGGGGGATGCAGTCCTCGTCGCTGCCGCCTTGGGGGCGGTGGTCGTGGCGGACGAAACGGAAGAAGCGGATGTCGCGTACCCACTCCCCCAGTGCGGCGGCGACGACATCTGTGGCGCGGGGTCCCTGGATCGCTAGCGGCCAGACATCCGGCTCGGTGACCTCGACGTTGTAGCCACCTTCGCCGGCCACCGCCCGTGCCCACAGCAGCACGTCGCTGTCGGCAATCGAGAGCCAGAACGTCGTTTCGTCAATGCGCAGTGCCATCGGGTCGTTCACCAAGCGACCGTCGTGATCGCACATCGGCGCATAGCGGGCCACGCCCACCGGCAGGTCGCGCAGGTCGCGGGCACAGAGATAGGTGACCAAGCGGTGGGCGTCCGCCCCGGCAATCTGCACCTGCCGTTCGCAGCCCACATCCCAGATCGCTGCCGCCTGGGTGAGCGCCCGGTACTCCGCCGAGGGATCGTCGGTGCCGATCGGCAGGACCGTGTGGTTGTACACCATCGCCTTGGTCATGCCCGCCGCCGCGGCGCGGTCGGTGAATGGGGTGACCCTGGTTCTTGGGCCGACGATCAACTCCACGTGGCGTTAGCGGCCGAGCACCTGCAAGTGCCCTTGGTCGCGCAAGCGCTCGATGAACGCTTCGGTGTAGGCGTCTTCGGGGTCGTTTCGCACTGCTTGGTCGATGGCGTAGGCGTCATCGCCGACCAGGATGCGCCAGCGGCCGGCCAGGACATCGGTCAGGATGATCTCGGCCGCCTGCCCAGCGCTGGTCGGCGCGTCGTCACGGAACCGGGTGTTGCGGTCGTTGAGCATCGCTTCGACCTGCTCGTCGCTGAAGGCATCGAGGTCGACCCCCCGAGCCGCCATGTTCTTGCGGATGAGGGGAATGTCAACCCCGTGGGCGGAGAAGCTGTTCAGCGCGATCGAGGTGCCGATGTGCCCCGGCATCACCACGTGGGCGCTGACATGCGGTGCGTGCAGGGCCAGATCAACCTGCAGCGCTTCGGTGAAGCCCTTCACGGCGAATTTGGCGGCGCAGTACGACGTGTGCGGCAGCCCCGGGCCGACCGTGGCCCAGAAGCCGTTAATGCTGCTGGTGTTGACCATCGCTCCCGCCTCGGAGCGCACGAGCATGTCCATGAACGCCCGGGCGCAATTCAGCACGCCGTTCCAGCACACCTCGAAGGTCTTGTCCCAGGCGGCGCGCTGGTCGTCGATCACGAAGCTGCCTCCACCGCCGACGCCGGCGTTGTTGAACAGCAGGTTGATGTGGTCGGTGTCGTGCGAAGCGGCGACTTCGGCCGCAAATGCCGTCACGGCATCCGCGTCAGTCACGTCGCACTGGTGCGTGGTGATGCGCACTCCGCTTGAGCCGCTGGCGGCCATCTCTGCTGTGCGCGCCAGTTCGTCGGTATTGAGATCGCAGGCGGCAACGTGCGCACCAGCCGCGGTGAGCTGGCGAACAAGCTCACGCCCCATTCCTGTGCCGCCGCCGGTCACCACGGCGATGCATCCCGCAAAATCAGTTACTGCCATTGCTCAGCCCTCCGGAGGCCCATCGGCGAACATCGCCGCAGCCGCGGCCTCCATGTCCTCTGGGCTCACATCTCGCATATGGGTCGCTATCGACCACTTGTGCCCGAACGGGTCGCGGATGCTGCCGAAGCGGTCGCCCCAGAACATGTCCTCGGGCGGCATCAGCACCTCCGCGCCCATCGCCACCGCTTTCTCGATGGTCGCGTCACAGTCATGGACGTAACGGTGCATCGTCACGGTCGAACCGTTCAGTGCCGCAGGCGCAGAGGGCTCGCCTCCCCACTCCGGGAAGTCGTCAGCCAGGAAGAGCAAGCCGTCGCCGAGCACCAGTTCGGCGTGCATCACCTTGTCGCCGCCCGGCGCCATCTGGCGGTTGGTCTCCTGGGCGCCGAAGGCTGCCGTGTACCACTCGATGGCGTCGGCGGCGCCGCCTGGCGATCCGTCGGCGCGAGCCCCGATGGTCATGTAGGGCACGACGAATGGCCGGTCTGCCGGGATGGGATTCACATCACTCATGGGCGCGGACTCTAGCCACGGCCTGCTGGCCGCGATGCCGCCGCTGAGCGTTCCCACCCACCCCGCAAGGCTGCGAAAATCAGGGCCTATTGGAGATGGACATTCGGCACGTTCGCCCGACGCTGAGCGCTGCCGGCAAGGAGGACTCACATGAGGCAGGTCGACCACTGGATCGGAGGTCAGCGCACGCAGGGCTCGCCGAAGACGATGTTCGAGGTGACCGACCCGGTCGCCGGCAGCGTCATCGCCGCGGTGCCCATGGCCTCGCCAGGCGATGTGGATGCCGTCGTGAGCGCGGCACGCACAGCGTGGGAGGGGTGGCGGGAGGCCTCCATCTCGTCGCGCGCAGCGGTGATGTTCGCGTTCCGCGAGCTGCTCGAGGAGCACCGCTTGGAGCTGGCAGAGATGGTGTCGGCCGAGCACGGCAAGGTGCGGGCCGACGCCTTGGGCGAGATGCGGCGAGGCATCGAGGTGGTGGAGTTCGCTTGCGGTGTCGGCCAGCTGCTCAAAGGCGAGCGCACCGACGACATCAGCACCGAGCACGACGCCTACACGGTGCGCCAACCGGTCGGCGTGGTGGCAGGCATCACGCCGTTCAACTTCCCGGCGATGGTGCCCATGTGGATGTACCCGGTGGCCATCGCCTGCGGCAACTGCTTCGTGCTCAAACCGTCTGAGAAAGACCCGTCGGTGGCGGTGCGCATCGGCGAGCTGTTCGCCGAGGCCGGGCTGCCCGACGGAGTGTTCAACGTGCTCCACGGTGATGCCGATGCAGTGAATGCGCTGTGCGAGCACCCGGGGATCGACGCCGTGAGCTTCGTGGGCTCCACGCCCATCGCCCGTCACGTGCACCGCACGGCGTCGATGGCTGGCAAGCGAGTGCAGGCGCTCGGCGGGGCGAAGAACCACATGATCGTGCTGCCCGATGCCGACATCGGCCAGGCAGCCGACGCCGCCGTGTCGGCCGGCTATGGCTCAGCGGGCGAGCGCTGCATGGCCATCTCGGTGGTCGTGGCGGTGGGAGGGGTTGCCGACGACCTGTCAGAGGCGATCTGCGAGCGCATCGACGCGCTGCGCATCGGCCCCGGCCTCGACGCTGAACCCATGGACATGGGGCCGCTGGTGACCGCCGAGCATCGCGACCGAGTGCTGAGCTACATCGACCTGGGCGAAACCGAGGGAGCGGTGCTGCAGCGGGACGGCCGCGAGCTGGTGGTGGACGGCCACCCCGATGGCTACTGGGTCGGGCCCACGCTGCTCGATGAGGTCACCGCGGAGATGAAGGTCTATGAGGATGAGATCTTCGGCCCCGTGCTGTGCCTGGTGCGGGTGGACTCGTTCGAAGAGGCGATGGAGCTCATCGAGAACAACCAGTTCGGCAATGGCGTGGCTCTGTTCACCCGTGACGGCGGGGCGGCGCGGCGCTTCCGGCGTGAGGCCCCGGTTGGGATGGTCGGCGTGAACGTGGCCATCCCGGTGCCGATGGCGTACCACTCCTTCGGGGGCTGGAAGGATTCGCTGTTCGGCGACCACCACATGCACGGCCCCGAAGGCATCCGCTTCTACACCCGGCTCAAGGCCGTCACCGAGCACTGGCCCGACCCCGCCGACCGCGGCGTCGACCTGGGATTCCCCACCGCCCGCTGAGCTCCCGCCAAGCGAGACGGAGCTCGCTTGCGCTAGCCAGTCGGGAAGGCGGGATTTGAACCCACGACCCCCTGCTCCCAAAGCAGGTGCGCTACCAGGCTGCGCCACTTCCCGAGTCTGAAGAGCTGAGTCAGCAGGGCTGACGGTTCTGCTTCGAAGATCGATCGTACCGCTGGCGGTACGGAGGGCCTGCGTGGATTATTGGATCGACGCCGACGCTTCGCGTTGCCGGCAATCGGTGCGACTCGGTGAGGTTAGTCGTCGACGGCGATGACTTGGGTGGGGCAGCTCGCGGCTGCGGTTCGCACGGCGCTGTGGTGTTCGGCGCTGGGGCTGTCTTCGAGGAGCTGTACGAGACCGTCGTTGCCCACCTCGAAGATGCCCGGAGCGATCATCTCGCACGAACCGCTGCCGATGCACTTGTCGACGTCGATGGTGATCTTCACTGTGCCTCCAGCTCGTCAGGCATCTCAGTTGCCGGCTCCCATTCTTGTGAGCCGAACGCTTGCTCCCTACGCGTCAGCGCAACGCTACGCCACGTCGCCGCGGAACCGGCACCGCTTCGGCCCGCGCCTGCACCTCCCAGCAGTCGGGCACCGGCGGCTCCTGCCCGTTACTCTCAGCGGCGGCCGCGACCGGCCACGAGCGCAAGCGCTTCCCTACCTACAGGAGGACCACTGTGAAGATCGGCGTGATGATGTTCCCCACCGACAAGGCCATCGGCCCCGTCGAGTTGGCCAAAGCTGTTGAGGAACGAGGCTTTGAGTCGCTGTGGTTCCCCGAGCACAGCCACATTCCCACGAGCCGCGAAACGCCCTGGGGGGGCAACGAGGGCGCGCCGCCACTGCCCGAGGAATACTGGCGCACACACGACCAGTTCGTGTCGCTGGGTGCCGCTGCAGCGGTTACCGAGAACATCATGCTCGGCACCGGCATCACGCTCGTTGCCCAGCGCGACCCGATCTGGCTGGCCAAGGAAGCCGCCACGGTGGACCGGATCTCGAATGGCCGGTTCATCTTGGGCATCGGCTACGGCTGGAACAAGGAAGAGCTGCGGAACCACGGCGTGAAGTACACCGACCGGCGCGCGATCACCCGCGAGATGATGCTGGCAGTGCGCGAGCTGTGGACCAATGACGAGGCCGAGTTCCACGGCGATTGGGTGAACTTCGACTCGTCGTGGGCGTGGCCGAAGCCGGTGCAGGAAGGCGGCCCGAAGGTCATCCTCGGCGGTGCTGCCGGACCGAAGACCATCGCCGACATCGTCGAGTTCTGCGATGGCTGGATGCCGATCTCGGGCCGCTACGACTTCGACGTGCCGATGAAGCAGATCCTTGAGTCGGCGATAGAAGCCGGCCGCGACCCCGATGAGATCGAGTTCGGCCAGTTCGGCACGCCCCCCAAGCCGGAGATCCTGGAGAGCTTGGCGGAGTCGGGCTGCACCCGCGTGGTGCTCGGGCTCCCGCCGGCCGACGCCGACACGGTGCTGCCGATCCTCGACAAGTACACAGCGCTGCTGTAGCAGCTTCATGTTCCGCCGCGGGCCTCGGGCCTGCGGGATTGCACACTGCCGGGCCGCGCCAGCGGGAACAATGTGGCGGTGACTGACAGCGCGCCAGGTGTCGAACACCTCGATGTCGTCGATGAGGTGGGCCGCTACGTGCGCACCGCCCCACGGGATGAAGTGCATGAACGCGGCGAGTGGCACCGGGTGTTTCACTGCCAGATCGTGACGCTGCGCGACGGCGTGCCGACCGCGGTGCTGCAGCAGCGTTCTCGCGCCAAGGCGGCCTTTGCGGGGCTGATCGACGTCAGTGCGGCCGGACATCTCGCCGCAGGTGAGACACCGCTCGACGGCGTGCGGGAGCTCGAAGAAGAGCTCGGCCTGTCCCCCGCCAGCACCGATCTCGTGTCGCTGGGCGTTCGCAGGCTGGCCGATGACAGCGGGGAGGGCAGGTTGAATTGCGAGCTGACCAGTGTGTACCTGCTGCGCGACGACCGCCCGCTCACCGACTATGTGCTGGCTCGCGACGAGGTCGACGCGGTGCTCGACACGCCCATCGCCGACTTGCTCGCGCTGTTCGGCGGCGCGCCTTCGATCACGGTGCAGGGCATCTCGTCAGCCGGGCATGCCGGCGCCAGCGAGGTCACGCTCGAAGTGACGCTCGACGACTTCGTGCCGGGTGCCGAATACTGGGTGGTGCTGATGGTGATGGCGCAAAGGTTCCTCGCCGGCCAAGGCCCACTCGCCGTCTGATACGACGCCGGCCTCGAGTCCGACACCCCCAACGTCTCTGGGCGTTTGGCTCAGGCGTGTTCGGCGATGAGGGCCAGCATCTCTGCGCCGTAGGACTCGAGCTTGGCCGGTCCGATGCCCGGTACGGCGAGAAGCTCAGCGTCGGTGCGGGGACGCTGCGTGGCGAGCGCGATGAGCACTGCATCCGCTGACACGACATACGCCGGTACGCCGTCTGCGCGACTCCGCTCAAGGCGCCACGCGCGCAGCGCTTCGAACAGCGCCGCATCGCTCGGATCGGTCGGCGGTTCGGGCTTTGGTCGCCGGGCCGCTGGCCGCGAGCCGGTGCCCGGCAGAACCGCTGGATCGTCGGTACCGACACCACCTGGGGAACCGGGACCGCCCGAGGATGCTTCCTTCACCCCGCCGTCTTGCGCCAACTCGGATTCGACTGGTAGCGGCGGTGCGAGTTCGCTGAGCTCGGCCAGGAACGGCGACGGCGGATCGTCGCTGATGAAGGTCACGGAGGTAGCACAGCGAGTCAGCGCCACGTGGAAGACGCGGCGCTCTTCCTCGACATCGGGAGCGAGGCGGTGCGGCATCAGGCCCTCCGAGGCCTCATAGACGATGACGTGCGGCCATTCGAGGCCCTTCACCCGGTGAACGGTCGCGAGCCGGACACCCGGTTGCCGCGCCGGGTTCGCCGGGACTGCGCCGCGTGGCAAGCGGGCGTCGTCATTGCCGAAGCCGGCTGTGTCCGAGGCGCCGAATCCTGACAGACGGTCAGCCAACCACGCAGCGAAGCCGGCCGGGTCGGGATGCAAGTGGGCCACCGAAATCAACGCTCGCAGGTCGTCGCCGTGAGCGGATCTGTCCACGGAGCGGCGCGACGCGTCTAAGCGGGTGTCGAGGCTGTAACCCAAGCCCAGCTCATCCCGAACGATCTCCAGGATGGCCTCGGTGGAGAGCCGCTCGTTTGCCGTTCGCTGCCGCAGCATGTCGATGTCGTCTGCGTACTCATCGATCTTGGTCGCCGTGCGGTCGTCGCTGAGACGGCCCGCCAGCGCCCGCAAAGCGCCGAGACTGCGCTGCTCGCCGATCCACTCGATCACGCGAGGCGAGATTCCACGCGGCGGCCGGCGCGCCGCGTCCGACAGCGCTCCGCCGGGCAGCGCGTGACGGGGCGCGACGGCCAATCTGAGCCACGCCAGCGCGCCCGCGACACCGGTGCGCTCCATGAACCCGCGGCCCAGCGGAGCATCTGCTGCCACGCCCATTTCCCCGAGCACGATCTGCGGCACGAGCAGCGTGCTGTTGACTCGCGTCAGCACCGCGATGTCCGATGGCCGGACCCCGCCGTCGATCAGGGCTGCCACGGTCTCCCGCAGTGCCGCAGCCGCCTCCGGCCCGGTCCTGACGGCGAGTGCCGTTTCGTCACAGTTGGCGGCGGCGCTCGGGCCGCTGTCGTGTCCAGCGTCCGGCATCGTCGTCGACGCTGAATCGTCGGCAGACAACTCCACAGCGTCGCCGATGCTCTCCCCTGGCGCGGTGATCTGCTTGTCGATGCGGCGTTGGTTGTGCGACAGCAGGTTGACTGCGGCGCCCACCACGGGTGCCGGGCAGCGGTAGTTCATGTTCAGGTGGTGGCGTGCTGCGCCGGGAAAGTACTTGTCGAAGTCGATAAGCCACTGGGGCGATGCGCCCGCGTAGCCGTAGATCGTCTGGTCGTCGTCGCCCACAGCGAACACGTCGGCGCAGGGACCCGCCAGCAACCGGATCATCAGCAGGTGAGCGGGGGTCAAGTCCTGGAATTCGTCCACCAGCAGCGCACCGCAGGCACGGCGTGCGGCCGCGCGAGCTGCCGGGTCGGCCAGCAGGATCTCGATCGCCCCGATGATCTGCTGGTCGAAGTCGACCAATCCGTCGGCCGACAAGTCCTCGACATAGCGCGGCGCCAACGTCGAGAACTCCGGCACGTCAGGCTGGAAGTCGCCTTCGACATCTGCCGGGTCGCGCAGCCCCAGCCGGGAGGCGCTCAGTGCCTCCAGCCACGGTGCGAGCTGATCGGTCATCGCCCGCCGACGACGCTTGACGAGGCCGTCAAGGCGATCTCGCACACCCATCTCGTCGATGACCTCGACCCGGCTCCGGCCCGCCGGGCGGACGAAGGGGCCAGTGCCGTTGCAGACGGCTAGGGCGATGCTGTTCAGGGTCCGCACCTGTAGTCCGGCCAGGTCACGAGTGCGCTCTTCCATCTCGCGGCGGGCCCGGACGTTGAACGCCACCAAGCACACGGCCCCGGCGGCAACCCCCAGGTCCCTCACGAGATAGCGGGCCCGCTCGGTGAGCACCCGGGTCTTGCCCGAACCTGCCGGCGCAACGATGCACGCAGCGCCGCCCAGGTGGCCGACAGCCGCATGTTGATCCGCCGCCAAGTCGGCCCGTGGCTCGGCCGGCTGGACCCCGCGCAGGCTGCCCGCCGCCAGATTGGCCGCAGGTACTACCGGTGCAGCCAGTTCGAACGCCTCCAGCGGTCCACCGTCGCACCACACCGGCCCCGCGTCAGTGACCACATCGCCGAACACATCGCCATCGCTCTCGGTCCGCGTGTTCGACCCGGGCGCGGCGCCGAGCCGCAGCGCCGCCTCGACGGGAGCGAACCGGGCCTGCCCGGGTTGCCGTGCGTCGACGGCGTTGGCGGTGATCAGGTGCGCCAGGACCTCCGATCGCATGGTCATCCCCGGCGAAAGTTCCCACCAAGGTGACTGCCACACCGGCGACGGTTCGGGAAACTCACCGTCGAGCTCGATGACCAGCCGGTTCCGCCCCAGCCAAGCCTCACGCAACCGGCGGCCAGTCGCCGCGCTGATGTCGCCCAAGCTGACCCGCACCCGTTCGCAGCCAGACCATGCCTCGGGGACGGCGTCGCCAGAATGCACCAAGACGCTGCGCCCCAACTCGGGCGGGCCGGCGAGTGCGTCGGCGCTCAGTCTCATCTACCGCTTGCGCTCACGCAGGACGTGTCTTGGGCCAGCGCCGTGCCCGCGACCCGGCTGATGGCGCGGCATGTGCCTGCTAGCGGCCGACGCCGATGAGGTGCATCGCCTCCGCACGGGTAGCGGTGTTGCGGAACTGCCCTCGCACCGCCGAGGTGATGGTGAGCGACCCGGGCTTCTGCACCCCACGCATCGACATGCACTGGTGCTCGGCCTCGACAACCACGAGCGTGCCCCGAGGCTCGAGCACCTCCATCAACTTGTCGGCAACTTGGGTCGTCAGGCGTTCTTGCACCTGCGGCCGGCGGGCGTAGGCCTCCACCAGCCGGGCAAGTTTCGACAAGCCGGTGATCATGCCTCGCTCGCCAGGGATGTAGGCGACATGGGCACGGCCCACGAACGGCATGAGGTGGTGCTCGCACATCGAATAGAAGGGGATGTCACGCACCATGACCATCTCGTCATGACCGGTCTCGAACTGCACCTTCAGGTGATGCTCGGGGTCTTCCTGCAGGCCAGCGAACACTTCTGCATACATGCGGGCGACGCGCTTGGGCGTCTTCTGCAGGCCGTCCCGATCGGGGTCCTCGCCGATGGCGAGCAGGATCTCCCGGACTGCCTTCTCGATGCGGTCCGTGTCCACCTGCTGGTCGGTGACGGCACCGTTGGTGGCTGCGATGGACAGCACCTCAGCCCCGGCAGGGGTGCTCGAAGCAGCGTCAGCGTCGGATACTGAGCCGTGCGGCATCCGGTGAACCTACCCGCGTTGGCCGGGGACGCCATAGCGATTTGCGTCGCCGCCCGGTCCTGTAGAGCGGCCAATACCGAGGCGCCGACCGGGAACGACGACGGGCATCACGGCGGGACGTGACCGCGGCCTTGGCCAGCGAATTGTCCACGGCCCTCACCAAGGGCCGCTGTTAGGGTCAGCACAATGGCCATTTTCCGCGAGCTGAGGAGCACTTGGAGCCGGACGAGGATCCTGGCCTCAAGGTCGTACGGAGTTCTGAAGCGTGACAGGTTCCTCATGGCCTTCCCGGCCCTGACGCTGGCTTCCGTGGCCGTCATCTGCGTTGTGACGTGGGCAGCGGTATGGATTGCGACCGGCGGGCTCAATACCGCCACGGTCGACGATCCCGGAACATGGGCTGCTGAGCCCATGCTGTGGATCGGGCTCTTGGTGTCCGTCCTGCTGAGCACATTTGTGTCGGTCTTCTTCACCGCCGCGCTGACCTACGGCGCTTGGGAGAGTCTCCAAGGCGGAACGCCGACCTTCGACGGCTGCATGGCGGCCGCCAAAGCCCGTCTGCACGTCATCGTGCCGTGGGCCATCCTCGCCGGCTTGGTTGGGTTCGTCTTCGAATTGTTGTACCGGCTGCCCATGTTCTTGCGTCACATGGAACAGGCCGGTCGCCAGATCCCCGTGATCGGTCAGTTCGCCGCCCTCGGGGCATTGATCGTGGCCTGGGTACTTGAGCGCATCTGGTACTTCGTCACCTTCCTCGTCGTGCCGGTACTGGTGGTGGAAGAGACCGGCCCCGCTGCTTCATGCAAGCGCTCCTTCGGCCTGTTCCGCAAGACGTGGGGAAAGAGCCTCATCGCCCAAGTGGGATTCGAGCTCATCAGCTTCCTCCTCTTCTTGCCAGGTCTGGTGCTGATGCTTGCGGCCGTGGTCGTCGGCGTCTGGTTGGGAAACCTGGTGGCGCTGGTGCTCGGCGTCCTTGTCGGCGTGGCATGGCTGCTGACGGTGATTGTGGCCATGTCGGCCATCGTCGGCATCTTCAAGATGGCGCTGTACCTCTACGCGACGACTGGCGAGGTGCCTGACGAGTTCGAGGGCAGTGACCTCGAGAACGCGTTCACGAACAAGGCTGCTCGCAAAGCCGAACGAAAGGCCCGCAAGGCTCAAGGGAAGGTCCAGATGCGCCCCCGGCAGGACTCGAACCTGCAACCGGCGGGATAGAAGCCCGCTGCGCTGTCCAGTTGCGCCACGGGGGCGTGGGCCACGCGGACCCCGAGCCATCCTGCCACCCAACTGGCGCTGGTCCAAGGGATCACGCAGATAGCCCGCGAACTCGTCGGCCGCACGCGGGTCCTGACGCTTCGGCACAAGGCCTGAGACTGACCCGTACCCGTCGACTACGTCCGAGCGCTCAATGAAGCGCCTTGGGCCGATATGGTCCAGGTCATGGCGAACAAGACGTGGCATGTTTCGCTGTATCTGTTTCTCGAGGGCACTCAATTCCAACGCTCAATTCTCCGCATTCCGAAGGGCACGAGGCTCATCGAGCTACCGCAAGCGTCGACTCTGAAGTATCCGCACTTGGCCTATGTCGTCCGAAACAAGTCGAATACTCCGAGTTGGGCCCAGCATCTGAGTGACCATTTCAAGCTCGGAAACCTCAAGAACCAAGCAAGTTCGTTTGTACTTCTGTTTGAGGCATGCGAACGAATCTGGGCCATTTCGCATGGAAACGGTTACCACCTCATACCGCCGAATAGCATTGAACCCAGATTCGGCATTCGTGTCGTCGCCAATTGCATCGACCCCCTCGCTATCCAGACCGTTGATACGCGCACAACAGATGTCATCAGTAGGACCACGCGCGCGCAAATCTCACGAGGAAGCGCCATAGGCGACCTGGGCGTCACTGTAGATCGTGAACTGATTCAGTATCTCGCGGGCGCACCAACGGTTGGTGATGATGCTGAGTCGTGGGCCAGTCGACTTGCAGGATCTGACTCCTTGCAGGTCAGCGTTACCTGGGGCATTGACGATCTCGCCGAGCGTGCGGCTGAGTTCCTCGAGCGGTTCACGGCGACCGAGTACAAGGAATCGTTCGGATTCATTGACAACTACCGACCGCTCAGGACTGGAGATGCGCAGATTAGTGTCCTCAATAGGGAACTCGAGACACTCATCGCCGATCGCGATTCGCAGCGAGTGTCGCTCGCTGTCCCCGGCGTATTGGACGAAGAGAGTTTCGGTCGCTTCGTCATCAGTCACGTCCGAAAATCTCAGACAATTGATGAACTGAACCTCCCGGAAGTTTATCAAATTCTGGATGAGTGGTCTGTGGAGTCGTCGGAGATCCTGTCTAAAGTCAAGATTCGTATCGTCGACAAGGACGGGGAAATCATACGACCGGCAGAATCGCTCAGTCGATACATCACTGCGGAAGTACATCATAATGCTTCCACTTATGTCTTGCTCACAAACCAGTGGTTCTCCATTGATGATGGCTATGTGCAAAAGGTCAACAGCGAGATACAGCACCTCGTCAAGAATAGTCGTCGTCACTCACTGCCGGATTGGCAGCCTAAAATGACCGAGGCGCAATACAATCAATCGGCTGCTGAACTGCGTCAATGGCAAGTTATCGGGATTATATAGCTGACTAAGCAGAGTACGCTTATTCATGTCACACCCCCCTGCGACACTAGGGACATGGCAGAACACACGAAGGCCCCCGGCAAGAGCTTCCGCAAGGGAATCTCGCTCATCGAGATCGTGGAAATGTTCCCCGACGATGAGACAGCGGAGCGTTGGTTCGAGGAACAGCGGTGGGGCAAGGCGGGCGAGCCACACTGCTGCCCGCTGTGCGGCTCGAAGGATCGGCTGAACGCCACGAAGTCGGGCAAGCCGCTGCCGTACTGGTGCGGCTCATGCCGTCGCCATTTCAGCGTCAGGTCGGGCACGGTGATGCACCGGTCGAAGATTCCGCTGCGCAAGTGGGCGATAGCGATCTACCTGTGGGCGACCTCGCTGAAAGGCGTGTCGAGCATGAAGCTGCACCGCGACCTGGACATCACGCAGAAGTCGGCCTACTTCCTCGCTCAGCGGCTGCGCGAAGCGTGGTCGGACATGGGCGGCGACATGGCCGGACCGGTCGAAGTCGATGAGACGTTCGTGGGCGGCAAGGCGAAGAACATGCACGCGGTGGACCGTGAGCGCAGGATCACGGGCCGCGGCGGGATCGACAAGACCGCGGTAGCGGGAGCGAAGGACCGGGCCACGGGCAACGTGTCGGCTCGGGTGATCTCAGGCACTGACAAGGCGACGCTGCACAGCTTCGTGGCTTCGGCTGCTGCCCAAGGCGCGACGGTCTACACCGATGACCACAAGGGCTATCTGGGCATCCCCCACCCGCACGAGACCGTGCGGCACAGTGTCAGCGAGTACGTCAGCGGCATGGCACACACGAACGGCATCGAGAGCTTCTGGGCGCTGTTGAAGCGCGGCTACCACGGCACGTTCCACCACATCAGCCCGAAGCACTTGCAGCGCTACGTCGCTGAGTTCGCCACCCGTCACAATCTGCGTCCCGAAGACACGGCGACGATGATGAGCGAGACTGTCGCCCGCATGAACGGCAAGCGGCTCACCTACGCAGCCCTGACAGCGAACGCGCTGCCCGGCACCGTGGCCGAGCCGGACTACGGCGAGCCGTGGTAGGAGGAACCCCCCATGAAGCGAGAGATCACCCTGCCCGTCATCGACACGCCACCCGAGCGCATAGCGCAAGGGCTGTTCCGGCAGCGGCCCGCAGAGATCGCCGTGTCGAGCATCCCCGCCGTCAACGTCGCGTCAGTGCCCCAGCGCAGCCCGCTGCGGTACCCCGGCGGCAAGACGTGGCTGATCCCCCACATTCGGCATTGGCTAGCTGAGCCGTGCGGGGTGCTCGTAGAGCCATTCGCCGGTGGCGGCATCGTGTCGCTCACCGCCGTGATGGAAGGGCTAGCCGAGCGTGCGCTGATGGTGGACCTAGACCGCGACGTAGCGGCACTGTGGCGTGCCGCGCTCATGCACGGCGACGAACTGGCCGAGCGGGTGCTGACCTTCGACGTGACCCGCGAGAGCGTCACCGAGCTAGAGCAGCAGTGCCCCGCGTGTGTCGTGGCTCACGGGTTCCGCACGCTGGTGCTGAACCGCACCCGACGCGGCGGGGTGCTCGCACCGGGCGCGTCGCTCACCCGATCCGGCGAGAACGGCAACGGCATCGCTTCGCGGTGGTACCCCGAGACGCTCGCCAAGCGGCTCGCTGCAATCTCTGAGCACGCGGACCGGCTCACGTTCTGCGAAGGCGACGGTGCCGCGGTGCTGGAGATGACAGCCGACATCGACGGAGTGCGAATGTTCGTGGATGCCCCGTACACGGCGGGCGGCAAGCGGGCAGGCAGCCGCCTGTACGCGCACAACGCGGTGGATCACCGGCGCATCTTCGAGACGCTTGCCGCTGCGGGCACCGACTTTCTGATGACCTACGACTGCTGCGACGAGATCACCGAGCTTGTCGCTGAGCACCGTTTCCACGCGGTCACTGTCGAGATGAGCAACGGGCACAACACCCGCATTTCTGAGCTGGTCATCACACGGGACCGCCTGTTCGCGTGACCCGCTACGGGATCGCGGAGTGGTACGGCCACGACCTGCTCGACCTGACCACCACAGAGCGCAGAGACCACGCTGACGCCGCTGTGAACCGCCGCGAGCGGCCATGCCCCTACCGGCCCGGTCCGTGCAACAAGACGGGCGGGGTGTGCTCTATGCGGCAGTACGACGAACACCGCGGGCGCATCACGTCCGCAGCCGGGCGAACCGTCATCATGTGCCCCAGCCGCTTCGAGCAAGACCACCTGCTGCTCGAATGGCTGAACGAGATCGTCGGCTTCGGTGCCGATGCGATGCTCGCCCGCGAAGTGCCGTTCATGGTCGGCAACACCGGCAAGCCGGCCGGCAAGATCGACCTAGTGGTAGCCACCGAGCAGCACGATCTTCGCTGGTTCGGGCTAGAGATTCAGGCCGTCTATTTCTCCGGGCCGGGCATGGACGATGAGTTCGTGCGGTACCTGCGAGACGAAGGCACCGAGCCGCTGTACCCCAACGGGGTGCGCCGCCCCGACTGGCGCTCATCGTCGGCCAAGCGGCTCGCTCCGCAGCTACAGGTCAAGGTGCCCACGCTGCGCAGGTGGGGATCGAAGATCGCCGTAGCCGTGGACCGCCCGTTCTTCGACTCGATAGGTGGCCCATCGGCTGCCCCGTCGCATGACCTAGACGCAGGCGACGTGATCTGGCTGGTGCCCGAAGTCGTGGACGGGCAGCTAGCCCGGCGACACTGGGAAGTGCTGACGCTCGAAGCGTCATGCGAGAAACTGCTGGCAGCTACCCCGATCCCGCGAGCTGACTTCGAGCAGCAACTACGGGAGCGACTGCGACCGTTCAGCGCCGGTGCTTAGTCACGTATGTAATCCCCCAAGTTATAGATAGAAACATGATCCACTTTGGCGGGCCGAACCAGAAGAACGAGTTCGGCGACCTATGGAATTCCCGTTCCAAGTCTCTGGTCCATGTCAAGCGGATGTCTGACTCAGCCACGCTCAGCCATCTATGGGCGCAGGGAACCGTGGCAATCGAGATGTATCGGAACGATCAGAGCTATCGGGACAAGGTTCACAGACTGATTCCGACGCTGCCGCCGGATCTGACGAACACCACGCTCGTCTACGCCGTTGCAACGCCCAAGCGCGGAACGCTCACGGATGATCTCTTTTTCTTCTCGAAAGTCCGAGCTCTGCAGAGTCTTGGGGAGTTGCGCAACATGTACTGCGCTGTCGAGCTGGTGAAAGTTCAAATGGTCTAAGGCGCGATGCCCAGATGCGCCCCCGGCAGGACTCGAACCTGCAACCGGCGGGATAGAAGCCCGCTGCGCTGTCCAGTTGCGCCACGGGGGCTCGGGCCACGACGACCCAGCGCCATCCTGCCACCGAAGCGTTGCCGGTCCAAGGGTGCTGCCGCGCAGCAATGGGCCTCATCAGTACATTCGGGAGTCCGGCCTACCCATGGCGCCGTCCCTTGGAGGGAACCGAACGTGACCGAGAAGAACCCTGGCTTCCGCTTCGACACCAACGAACTCCAGTGGATCCACTACGAGGGTGGACCGCGCTTCGACTATCCGATCGACTACGACATCGCCGTGCTCGGCCATCAGGAAGATGTCGGGCGGCTCGACCTGCTTATTCGCTGGGCGCCCGATGCCTACTGCCACTTCCACCGCCACGTGGCGACAACCACCTCGCTGGTGCTCGAGGGTGAGCATCACGTCATCGACATCGACGTCGACGGCAATGAGGTGCACCACGATGTCCGGCCCGCCGGCACGTACTGCAGTGGCCCGGGCGGTGACGTGCACATGGAGCGTGGCGGCCCTGAGGGCTCACTTGTGCTGTTCTCGATGCACGAGCCCACGGGGCGGATGTTCGAGGTGCTCGATGCCGACTACAGCATCCTCGCCGAGAACACCATCAAGTCCTTCATAGAGCAGGACCGCGAACTCGCAAGCTGACCCTCGCTGCCATAGCGCATCGGCACATGCGAGCGTCAATCGCTCAGGCTTGCCCCCGCCGCTGCCTGTTGCATGTCATCAGCCAGTGCACGTGACAAGGCTTCGCACAGCCGATCGTCCGCCCAACCGGTCTCGTTGGCTTCACACACCAATCGCCACACTTCGAAGCCCAACGCCGTTTCGTCGCCCGCGATGAACGCGGCCGTCAGGTCCGCTTGAAGCGCAAGGGGGTCGGAACCTCCTGCATGCAACCACGCCTCGACAACATCGCGCGTGCTGTCCTCGGCGGTGTTCCGGCTGGGTAGCGATCGAGGGGCCGAGCCAGTCACGAATCCAACGGTACCCGGCGCTGCCCATCGGCTCCCACCGAAAATCGATTTCGCCGCTCGCCGTCGCTGGATCAGGATGTTCGCAGAGCGCTCACAGGACGCATCGCCAGCATGTCGGAACCGCCAAGTGCGCGCCTTCTCCTACTCGTAGCCATGACAGAGAACTCACACACGTCGCCCACCGAGGTCCGGCCCATCTTCAATAACTACGTGCTACCTCGTGTTCAGTCAGGTGAAGTTGCTGAGTTGGTGCAAAGCAGCGGTACAGCCAGCCCGTCCTCGGGACAGCCGCCCGGCACCCGTAGCGAGCGGGTCGTGTACCTCGATGGCGGAGAGCGGATTGCAGTCGCTCACCGGTTCGTCTTGCCCGACGGCAGCATCGGCGGATCTGGCCGGCCCGATCCCAAAGCTGTGCGGTTCGGCAGCGAGTGGCTCATCGCCGGCCCGGACTAGCTGCGTTCGTCGGGAGACTCGACAATCCCGGCTGTCACAGCCAGAACTGCGCGCCTGCGTCGACACAACCAACCGCGCCAGCACGATGAATCGTCGGCCACACGACGATCTCGTCAGGTCATCTCCGCCTGCGACGCGTCGCGATACGCCTCGGTGAGAGCGGCCAACAGCTCGTCGTTGAAATCCCGAACGGTGTTGCCCTTCCCGATCTGGACGTCGGCCAGTTCCTCTATCTGTCCGATGAAATGCGGCGCCCTCTTCTCGAACACACTGCGCCAGAACTGGAGAGACGCCCCGCCGTCGTTCCAGATCGTGACCAGCCCGACATTGTCGCCCATGAGTCGAGGCAGGAGGGTGTGACGCTTCGCCCCCTTTCCTTCGTACGTTGAGAGCCTGACAAGGCCTTGTCGCTCCAGGTCGCGTGCCCACTCGAGTAAGCGGTGCAGCCGTGCCTGCGATTCATCAGGAACCGAACTGATAGTGGCTTCAAACCGCTCGCTTCCGGTGTACAGCGTGCCGGAATCCTGACGGCGAGTTCGTTCGACAGTCACCTCGTGCCGTTCAGGCGTCACACGTTGAGGGAGCACGACCGAACTCCCGCTGATGTCGAACGCGTTGACTGCAACCAAGTCGATGACCAGCTTGTCAGTGACATGTTCCAAGTACGCCACCAGCGTCATCAGTTCTGGCGGTACCGAGTCCAGTACGAAAACAAGCCGGAATCGTCCCTCGCGAAGATGCTCATCGAGAGACTCCGTGAACTCGTCAGAATCGAAGGCGCCGCCTTCGGTCGCGCTCACCGCCGCCTCCAGCGAGTCATGACCGCGGGCTTTCAGGTAGCTGCCGAAGCGCTCCTCAAGATGCTCCCGCGTCATTCCGTGCAAACTCGCCGCATACGCCAAGATCTGCGAGACCACCGCCCGCCGGGCTTCGTTGTTCTGGGCGAGCTTTACCTCGATGATGACCGGCCTACCTGACGTCTCGACGCCGACCAGATCTGCGAAACCCGAGCCGAGCGGCGCTTCCTTGCCGAGGATCAGAAGTTGGGGTGCGCCCGACAGCGGCAGCATCTCAGGCGCTTGTTCGATCAGATCGTGCAGAGTGGCCTCGTCCGGAAAACCCGCCGGCGGGCTCAGCACCCAGCCGTCATCGTCTTCCGTCCAGATTCCGGGCATCGACACGTCTTGCTCCCCACTCTTTCAAGCGAAATTCAACACTTCGGCCATGTCGGATATCGAAAATCGACTGGCTAGCGCGACGGCCAGCGCAGGATGCCGATCTCGGTGCGGCCGTCGGATTCGAGGTAGTCGGGGTCGCCGGGGAAGGCGATCCGGTGCGGCCCTTCGTTGTCGTAACGGATCCGCACGTGCTCGTCGTCGCCAGGCGTGCCCCTGCCGGCGGCAGCGACCGCGTCGGCCACCGTTCCGAATCTGGCAAGGCGGTGCAGCATGCCGATGGTAGGCGTCATCATCACCATGTCGCCGGTCTCGTTGCGCCGGATCGCATCCGCAGGGCGAACCCACTGGTGCTCGACCGCCTCGTCGTGATCGGGCAGCGGCACTTGGCCGTCGGGCATGGCCGTCAGGAAGAACCGTGTGTCGTAGCGGCGAGGCGAGCCCAGCGGCGTCACCCAGCGGCCGATGAAATAGACGTTGTCGCCGTCGAGCAGAAGGTCTTCGTTGCGCACCGTCTCGATGAAGTCCCGCTCGCCGGCATTGACCTCGTCCCGGTACTGGGAGAACCGCTCGGCCACATCGGGCGGCGAAAGGTCGATAATGCCCGACGGCAGATCGCGGGGATCCTCCACACCGACCGGGTGGTCGTGATGGGCGAGCAAGATGCCCGCTTCCTCGAAGGTCTCCCGCAGGGCCGCAACCCAGAAGGCGATGCCGCCCCGCTCGATGCCGATTTGAAACGAGGCGTCGTCATCGGTCAGGCCCGAAACGGTCTCGTCGGCGATCTGGGTGGCATCTTCGGGGTCGACGGCGCCGCCGGGATACACCCACATGTCGCCCACGAAGATCGAGCGGGCGTTGCGCTTCAGCATCAGCACATGGGGATCGTTCTCGCCCGAGAGGATCATCACGGTGGCCGCATCACGCACGGGCACGGCCGCGGGGTCATAATCGCCGCCTGACCCCGGGGATTTGGCGCCGACCGAGGCGCGGCGCTCGGGTTGCTCACTCATCAGCGGCCGAAGTCCGGCTCAGTAGTCGATGCCCGCGCAGACGAGGCATTCTTCGCCGTCGTGGCTGGCGCGAGCCGCTGCCGCGTCCTCGTCGGTCTGGTATTGCGGCGTCGGGTGACGCTCGACCCGGTCGTCCTCGTAATCGCCGCCACCGGTTGAATCCGCACCTGCATCGGCGCTCGCTTCCGCCGGTTCATCACCGTTCGGCACGGCGCATTCGGGCAGATCGGCGGCCTTGGTGGACGGCGCGAAGACCCGGTCTTTCCAGCGGTCCGAATCCGACCAGCGGTAGTGCAAGTGGGCCATGGAGCCCGGGACGCGCAGATTCTCAAATGCAGCAAAGGTGTCCCGCAGGATCTGGAGGTTGAGTTCTGGCTCGTGCGGCTTGCCCGCCGTGCGCCCCAGCGGGTAGTCCAAGTAAGCGGCGCGGGGCGGCCAGGCCGCCCGTGTGATGTCGCGTGCGCTCGACATCGACAGCGTCGGGATTCCTTCGGCCTCGATGGCCCTTGCGATCAGACCCCCGGTCTGATGGCAGACCGGTCACACCGGCACGAGCAGCACCACGTCGAGCTCGTCGGTCACGCAGCGCTTCGCCAGCTCCGGGATCAGCTCCTCGCGCACACGCCGGGTGCTGTAGATGCCGCCCATGAGGGTGTAGGCGTTCGGGCCCAGCTCGCCGATCTCGCCGCCGTCTCGCAGCGCACGCAGGGCCTCGATGGGGAACACGCAGTTGATGTCGGAGCGGGCATCGGTCAGGTCGTAGGCGAAGTGCGTGGCCCGCAATTCGGAGATGTCGACATCGGTGGGAATCGCCCGGTACGTCGTGTCGTCGCGGTAATGGAACGCCGTCTGGCCTACCGAATAGACGCCGCCGGTGGCGACGAGGCCGACGCGGCACTCGGCGATCGGCTTGGTCAGCGGTGTCCACGGCGGCGGCGTCTCGCTGTGCACCCAGCGGTACTCGCCGTAACCCAGCCCGATGTACTGGGCCGTAATCCGCGGGATGTATTCAACAGGTGGTTGGCGGGCCGCGACAGTCTGAGTGCTCACGCTCCTACGGTACGCGGTCGGCACAGTTCCCGGCAGAAAACCGGCACCGGACGCCAATAATCCAGTAGCGAGGCCGCGCCGCCCGTGGCATCCTTGACCACCCCGTGCGGGTCGTAGCTCAGTTGGTTAGAGCGCCAGTTTGTGGCACTGGAGGCCGGGGGTTCGAATCCCCTCGATCCGCCCGCCGCTCGCCGACCGCTTGTGTCGGGGGGCGTCGTTAGCCTTGCGGGGCACCATGCGCCTCTAGCTCAATTTGGCAGAGCAACGGACTCTTAATCCGCAGGTTCTGGGTTCAAGTCCCAGGGGGCGTACCACCGGCTCGCCGGAGCGCTCCGGCGTGTGCACTGATGAGGTTGTCTGATGGGCCAAGGCAGCGAAGCCAGCGAACCGGAGTCGTCCGAATTCCACCCCGCGGCAGACGAGCTGATCGAACACAACCGGCAGGTGGCAGACGCCGTCAAAACACCCGGCATGGCGGCACCGCCCAGCCGTCACGTGGCCATCGTGACCTGCATGGATGCCCGGATCGATCCGCTGGAAGAGCTGGGCTTGACGGTCGGCGAAGCGCACATCATCCGCAATGCAGGCGGTGTGATGACCGACGACGTCATCCGGTCGTTGTGCATCTCCCAACAGCTGCTCGGCACCCGGGAGATATTGGTCATACACCACACCAAGTGCGGCATGTGCGGACTCGACGAAGCTGCCTTCAGCAACGTCCTCGGCCAGCGCCTGGGCACCCGGCCAAGCTGGCCCATCTGTTCGTTCGCAGACCCCGCCGACGACGTGCGCGCCGCCATCGCAACGCTGCGAGCCTCACCGTTCATCGAGCACGACACCGCCGTCCGCGGCTTCATCTACGACGTCGAAACCGGCCTGCTCAACGAGGTCGCTCAGCTCCCCTGATACCCAAGCCGCCCTCACGGCACAGCCGGTGCGCAACGAGCTCAAGGCCAGGCCGGCTCCAGCGCCTGACCCACTCAGCGAGTTATGGACACCGAGTGGCTCTGCCCGGAATCGGCCGTCACCGAAACGGTGTAGCCGTCGACCATCACGGCATCGCCGACCTGCAGCAGCGGGAATTCGTCCAACAGACCGTCGCCGCTGTCGCCCGCGACCTTGATCGGAAGATCCCCCGCGCCGAGGCTCGGGGTGACGGTATACACGAGCACTCCCTCAACGAGCAGGCCGGGCCGCATGACGCGAGTCGTCGGTGACTGTGGGCCGACTGTCTCTGTGAACGACCGCGCAGCGTCGTAGCCCAGCCGTCGACGGCTCTCGACCACGAGCACCTTCCCCGGACCCAGCGGGATCACGGCCATGACGACTCCCCCGGCCGGCGAAGCCACGGGATCCAAGTCGACAGTCGCGGTGGCATCGGTGACACAGAGCACCTCGTGATCGGCCAGCCATCCCAACTGCCATCGACTCCACGCCAGCATCTCCTCGTACACCAGCCGCGAGGTGAATGACGTTGTCGTTGTACCGTCGGCATGGCGGCGCGTCTCCTGCAGCCGCGGATCTGTGGGCGACGCCGGAAAATACGACTCAAGATTCATGCGGCCGAACACGGTGCGAACCCACGCAGGGTCATTCGAAGTCGGAGGTTGATGCTGGTCGCCGTAGGGATAGAAGTCGGTCAAGCCCAATGCGTGCCCGACCTCATGCGCTGCAGTCGGACCCCAGCCTCTCGACGGCCGCCCAGAGGCAATCCGGAAGATGTTGGCGGCAGCGAGCTGCATTTCGTTGCCATCTGCTGTGACGCTGCCTCCCGCGATACCGCCGCCGAAGTGCTCGCTCGGAAACACTACGAAGAACACATCGGCGTCCGCGAAGTCGGCTGAGTCCTCGGCCAGTGCAGCGACCTCGTCGAACAGGTTGCGTGTCTCAGCGCCGGGTGCTTCCCCCCGGTCGTCGTCTGCCACCTCGGTGACATACGAGCCATATTCGGCAGGCAAGCGGAGCCAGCCATGCCGCGCCGTCGTGACGATGTCGAGCCGCCCGTAGCTGACGTCTTCGAGGTATTTCTCCATGTACGGCAACCCCAACTCGGCCTCCTCCCGGGTAGTGCGCGAGGCCGTGGCATCGGGAAACTCGGCGAAGACAACTGCCACCTGCAGGCGCTGAGTTGCCGAGGGCGCCCACGACGGCAGCGGGAAGCCTGCCGTGACGACATCAGCCGGACCTGGCGGCTGGCATCGGTCGAGCGCACTGGCGGCGATCGCGCGACCCTTGGCTGCCGCAATCCGGATTTGTGTGTCTCGGTGCGTGTTGCCGTCCAGGCGGTAGGTCGAATATGCGATTCGCTCGCCGTCGGGCGACCATGCGGGCTCGATCTCGGGCCCGGCGGCGTCGGTGACCTGCACCGTTCGCAGGTTCTGCGAGTCGATCGCGTAAATGTCGGACTCCCGAGAGTCGCCGCGTACGAATGCGATACGGGCACCGTCAGGTGACCACGAGAGTCCCTCGTGATGTATCCCTGTGGCAAGCAGGCGGATGTCGGTGCCGTCCACATTTGCGATGTGCAGGCTCCCGCTTCTGGCGTAGGCCAAGCGCTTGCCGTCGGGCGACCATCGAACCGAGTCGTAGCTCCCGTGTGCTGGCTCGAAGACCGTTGATGGCTGTGAGCCCCGCCGTGGCTCAATCGTCATGATGCCCTGCTTGCCGGCGAGAATGCCTCCCGAGTCGAGTTGCTTGGTGCCAACCTCTCGCACGAACGCGAGGCGGGTCCCGTCAGGCGACCATGCGGGCGACTCATCGAACACGGTTCCCGTCGTGATCTGCGTATTGCCGCTGCCATCTGTGTTGACGACGTAGATGTGAGAGATCCAAGGAACCTGCGAAAAATCCTTCAGCACGTAGGCGATGCGACTGCCATCGGGAGACCAGGCGACGTCATCGACGCTGCCCGGGCCACTCGGTGGACGCAGAATCCGGCGTTTACCGCTGCCGTCGGGACGCGCGATCCAGACAGCGGACTGCTCGTGGAATGCGATCCGAGCACAGTCGGGCGACCAAGACGGCGAACCCGAGATGGAAGTGGGGCCAACGACTCGGATGTCCTCAGCACTGTCTGAGCCACCGCAGGTACCCGCTGGCAGGACGGTCGGCACGGGGGCCGGCTCGTCAGCCTCCTCGGCCATCTCGCCAGCGAGATATGTGTCGATTGCCGCCTGTGAGACCGCGGCGTCGCCGCCAAAGACGGTCATCTGCAGCTCATCGACCCCGTCAGCTTGACGGGCGCTGTCGAAGAATGCTGCTGTCTCGGAGGGAATCGCACCCGGGTCGCTCAACAACAGCGGAGCACACTGCCGAGCCAGCAACGGCGCCGCACTGAACGAGTCGAACGGCACCCGGGCACGGGCGAGACCGACCGCGGCGCCCCCGAAGCACGAGCCGCCCGAGTGCTCGGCCATGAACCTCGCTGTCTTGACCGCCGTGTCGTACCGGGTGGCACCAGACATGCGGCTGATGGCGATGCCCAGCGAGTCGATGGAGTTCTCCACCGCAGTCGACAGCGCAGCAGTCCCGCCCATGAGCACGACGTGACGGATGCCTGATTCGCTCAGGTACGACTCGACGCGCGAATCCAAGCTGGCTTTCGGGCTCAACAAGACAGGATGGCGGCCCTTGGCCGACAGCGGGCCGGCGACGAGCGCGTCGGCGAACACTTCGCCGCTCGCGACGATCGCCGTCGGCCCGAAGTCGCCGAGCGATCCTGCAGTTCCGGCGCGACGCGCCACCTCAACACCCGTCGCGTACTCGTCGGCACCGCCGAGCCACTCGACGTTCAGCCCTGCCGTCTCAAGGGCCGATGCGACCGACGCCGAGATGGAGCGTGTCTGAGCATCGGCGCCAGCGCTCACCAGGAGCGCTTCGGAGGCACCGACGCGCCGCAAGAACTCCAGCGCATCGTCTCGCAGTTCACCGGGCGGCGTCATGAGTACGGGCGCTTCGAGCCGTCCCGCGATGGACGCAGCAACGACGGCTTCGGTCCAGCTTCGGCCCGACACGATCACGACCGTGTCGAGACTGCCGTTGGCATCTGCGGCAACGGCTTCGGCCACGAGCAGGGAGGTGGCATAGCGATCGGCGCCGCCATATCGAGTGACCGTGACCTGCGCCAACGGATCGGTCTCGTCAGCTGCAGCCACTGGCGCCGGGGCTCCGAGCGCTAGGCCGGCGCCTGCGATGAGTGCAGTAATCGCTGCAGCGAGGAGCCGTCTCATAGATGTGCCTCTCGCCGAAGCTACGCGGAGGCCGGGGCGGTGGGCCAGCCGGGGACGCCTTCGTCGCGCTCGACTCCGGTGCTGTTGAGCAGCCCGCTCACCATCCGGTAGCAACCCGCTGCTGCAATGAGATGCACCATCTCGGCCTCGCTGAAGTGGGCAACCGCCTCGGCCCAAGTGGAATCGGACACGCAGTCGTCGGAGTACAGGTCGTCTACCACCTGCAAGAGCGCTGCCTCGGCGGCCGTCCAGTTGCCCTCGGGAATTGGCCGGGTGACGAAGTAGATCTCCTCGTCGGTCATGCCCTCGGCTTGGGCGATCAGCGTGTGCTGGCCGAACTCGTAGACCGACTGGCAGTTCCAGCCCATGCGCAGCACGGCAATCTCGACATCGCGACGCGACAGGTCGCCCTTGTACAGGATGGCCAGCGCGTACTCGCCGAACGCCTTGGAGATGGGACGGCTGTGGGCGATGGTCGCAATGACGTTGACGGCGTTGGCGAATGAACTCTCCATGGCCTCGCGGGCGCGCTCGGCCACCTTGGGGATCGGCTCGAGGCGTCGGGAAGTGGGTCGTGGCAGGTGCATGAGCGGGCAATCCTCTCGTCAGTCCCGCGAATGTACGAGAAGTTGCCCCGGTCGTTCACTGGCGCACGTGCTTAGGCTGCGGGCATGACCGAGCCAGCCATCTCGACCTTCCCTGTGCCCGACATCTCGGACATGCCCGACGACCTGCGTGAGCGCATCGAGCTCATCCAGTCCAAGACCGGCTTCGTACCAAACGTGTTCCTCGCGCTGGCGCACCGGCCCGAGGAGATGCGGGCATTCATGGCGTACCACGACGCGCTCATGGAGGGCCCGAGCGGGCTCAGCAAGGCCGAGCGGGAGATGATCGTGGTGGCCACCAGCGGGGCCAACAACTGCCTCTACTGCGTGGTCGCCCATGGCGCGATCCTGCGCATCCGCGCCAAGGATCCCCTGCTGGCCGATCAGCTGGCAGTCGACCCGTCCAAGGCCGACCTCACCGACCGGCAACGGGCGATGATCGACTTCGCCCTGAAGATGTGCAGCGAGCCGTGGTCAGCTTCTGCCGCTGATCACGAGGAGCTGCGGGCTCACGGATTCAGCGACGACGACATCTGGGACATCGGTGCCATCACGGGCCTGTTCGCCCTTTCGAACCGCATGGCCCACCTGACGTCAATGCGGCCCAACGACGAGTTCTTCACAATGGGGCGCTAGCAGCTCGCTCCCCGAGTCCCCGCAGACCAGCTCCGCTCAGCGGGCACCGAGAAACGCCCGGCGCACTTCGGCATCCGCCAGCAGATCCTCCGCAACACCTTCGTAGGTGATCTCGCCGAGTTCGATCACATAGCCGCGGTGGCTGGCCTCGAGCCCCTGGCGGGCGTTCTGCTCGATCATCAACACGGTCAGGCCGATGTCGTGATTGAGCTGCGCGATCACCTCGAAGATCTGGTGAGTGACCAGCGGTGACAGCCCGGCGGACGGCTCATCCATGAGCACCATGCGGGGCGACCACATCAGCGACCGGCCGATCTCCAGCATCCGCTGCTCGCCGCCGGACATCGTGCCCGCCTCTTGGCGCGCCCGCTCGGCCAGCCGCGGGAACAGACCGAAGACATAGTCGATGCGGTCGCGGACCTCGGCCCTGTCGCTGGACAGGTACATCCCCAGTTCAAGATTCTCGTAGACGGTCATCTGCGAGAACAGGCTGCGCAGCTGGGGCACGATGGCGATGCCCGCGGTGCTGAGGGCCTCTTGGGGGGCGATATTGGTGATGTCACGGCCCGCGCAGATGACCTTCCCGGATCGCACCGGCACGAGCCCGTAGACGGCACGGAACACGGTGGACTTGCCGGCGCCATTGGGGCCGATCACGCACACGATCTCGCCTTGACGGAGTTCGAGGCTGACGCCGCGCAAGATGTCCTGGCCCGGCAAGTATCCGGCGTGCACGTCGCGGATTTCCAGCAACGGGCTCGTCGACTCGGTGGCGGTCATCGGCTCGGGTCCTGCGGGGTGCTTGTCGTGGCAGTGCGGCTCCCGGACCCGCCGTCGCCTGCAGCGGCTCCGAAGTACGCCTCGATGACCTCTGGGTCGTTCATGATGTCGGCAGGAGCGCCTTCGGCCAGCTTGCGACCCTGGTCCAGCACGACGACCCGCTCGCAGAGCTCGGCGATGAACTGCACGTTGTGCTCGACAAGCAGCAAGGCAACGCCCCGAGAGGCGTTCACCTCGACCAATCGATCCTTGATCTCGTTGATGAGCGTCGGGTTGACGCCAGAAGTAGCTTCGTCGAGCAGGATCAGCCGCGGCTCGCTCATCAGCGCCATGCCGATCTCGGCCAGGCGTCGTTGACCTCCAGAGAGCGTGTCGGCCCGCTCGTCTCGAAGCGGTCCAAGCGCCAGGAAGTCGATGAGCTGATCGGCCCGGCGTCGGGTCTGCGGGTCGGTCCGGCTGAGCATGCGGCGCAGCCCGAGGCCTGCCCAGCTCGCGCTGAGCTCGATGTTCTCGCGCACCGTCAGTGCGCCGTACACCCGGATGATCTGGAAGGTCCGGGCGATGCCGCCCCGAGCGATCTGGTGCGGTGCCCGGCGGGTGATGTCGTCGCCGTCGAAGCGAACTTCGCCGCTGTCGGCTCGCTGCACGCAGCTCAGGCAGTCGAACAAGGTGGTCTTGCCGCTCCCGTTCGGTCCGATGAGCCCCACGATCTCGCCAGGTGCGACCGAGATGTCGACATCGTCCACCGCGACCAAGCCGCCGAAGCGCTTCACGATTCCGGTGGCCTCGAGCAGAGCCGTCATGGCCGGTCTCCCGCTGGGTTGTCGGCACCGCTGCGCTCGACATCGCGGCCGGCTCGCGACGACCGCTGCCAGAGGTCGGTGACGGCCACGCCCCGGCGGTCGAACCAGCCCACCAGTCCCCGTGGCATGAACAGCACGATGACGATGAGCAGCACTCCCTGCGCAATGAGGTGCAGATCGAGCAGGTTGGCCCACAGCACCTCGCGCAGCCAGTAGAGCGCCGCCGAGCCGACGATGGGGCCGGCCACCGTCCCGATGCCGCCCAGCATCGTGCCCATGATCGCGTCGAGGGTCCTGACTTCGGTGAACGCGATGTCGGGGTCGACGAAGGTGTTCTGGAACGCCCACAGCCCGCCGAACAGCCCGGTCGATGCGCCGGCGAAGCTGAACGTGGCGACTTTGAGACGCGTGGTCGCTATGCCCCGCATCTCGGCTCCCACCTCGTCTTCACGAATGGCGACCAGTGCCGTCCCGACACGGGTGCGTCGAAGCCACCACACGAACACGGCGAGCGCTACAACGAGCGCCAGCTCGACGAAATAGAAGAGCGAGCGGTTCAGGTACGGCGGCAGCGTGAGGCCCACGCCTCCCCCGGTGAGCCCGCCCCAGATGCGCACGATCTCGCGCATCGCCACGAACGTGGCCAGCATCGCGACGGAGAAGTACGGGCCCTTGAGCCGCATCGTGGCCCGCCCGATGAGTGCTGCGGCCGCGCCGGCCACTACGACGCCGAGCGCGATCGCCGGCACGGGCGGCCAGCCGATGCCCAAGCCGTTGCTCTGCAGCGACATCATGATCGCTGTCGTGTAGGCGCCTAGGCCGAACCACACGGCATGTCCGAAGTCGATGTAGCCGGTGAACCCGCCGGTGAGGTTCCAGTTGATCGCCACGCCGATGCTGGTGAACATCAGCGTCATCGTGAACAGCATCGAATCGCTGGTGCCGGGCCACAGCGGGAGCACGACCAGCCAGGCGAGCCCCACGGCCACCAGTGCCCCGATCAGGCGACGAGCCGTGCGTTTGATGCCTCCGGCGGAGGTCATGTCGCCGTCGCATTCACGGGACGCAAGCCGCCAAAGATGCCCTGGGGCCGCAGCACCAGCGCAACCACGAGGATCACGAACGAGGCCACCACGGCCAGATTGGTGCCCACACCGCCCACGTAGATCGCCAAACCCGCTTCGACCAATCCGAGCACCATGGCGCCGCCCAACGCCCCCCGGATCGAGCCCAGACCGGCCACTGCGGTGATCGCGAACGCCTTGAGCGTCAGCGGCGGTCCCTGGAACGGCTGGATGGCCAACACCGGGCTCACCAAGGCCCCGGCGGCGCCCGTGATGCCGATGCACAGCGCGAAGGTGATGACGTACACCTTGCCGACATCGATCCCGACGATGCGGGCTGCCTCGCGGTTCTGCGCCGCCGCGCGGATGCTCTTGCCCAGCTTGGTGCGCGCCAGCAGCACGCTGAGGCCCCCGAGCACACCGAGTGCGACGATCAGGATCCAGAACTTCGTCACCGGCACAGTCAGGCCGTCGGCGAGCCGCCAGCTGCCGTCGAGCGCGGTGCTCGTCCTGCGGAAATCGGCAGAGAAGATGAGCTTCATCACGTTCTGCAGGATGATCGCCAGCCCGAACATGACGAGCAGCGACACCAGGTGCGGCCGGTCGATGACGCGGTTCACCAAGCCGCGCTGGGTGAGGTAGCCGAGCGCCGCCATCAGCACGAACACCGCCGCCACCGAGACGAACGGATCGATGCCCCACCACTCGTCGGCGAGCCAGGCCAGGTAGGCGCCGATCATCACGAACTCGCCGTGCGCGAAGTTGATCACGCCCATCACGCCCCAGATCACGGAGAACCCCAGCACCAGCACCGCGTACATGCCGCCGAGCGCGATGCCGTTGACCAGCGCCTGCGGCAGCTGCCCCCACGCCGACGATTCGCCGGAGATGCGGCCGGTGCCGTCACCGAGCGGGTACTGGAGCTGGGCACGGGCCGCAGACCCCGGGGCCACGACATGGATCTCGCCGTGCTGAACCTGCACCATCCCCATGGGCTTGCTGTCATTGACGCCCCGGTCGTCGAAGCTGATCGGCCCGTAGAACGTGTCTGCCGACAGCGTGCGCAACGCGTTGCGCACTGCGTCGGTTTCGGTCGACCCTGCGGCTTCGATGGCCAGGTGCAGTGCGAGCGCCGCTGCCGTGGCGCTTGCCGCCTGATACACGGGCGGCTCGCCCCACAGCTGCTCGTAGTAGGCGGCGTAGTCGACGGCGCGGCCGAAGTACGGGCCTTCGTAGGCCATCGTGGCTTCCCACTGGGTGGGACCGAGCACCCCGTCGACGTCGACGCCGAGCTCGTCGATGAGCTTCGGGTTGGATGGGCCGACCGTGATCAGCATGCCGTCGGGCTCGAAGCCCAGTTCCTTGGCGGAGTTCACGAACAGGACGGCGTCGTTGTAGTGCCCGCCGCCGACGAAGATGTCTGGGTTCAGGTCGCGGAACTTGGTCATGATCGCGGAGACGTCCTGGATGTCCTTGGGGTAGGTCTCGGTTGCCAGCACCGTGACGCCGTTGGCCTCGAGATGGCGCTGTGCCCCTAGCGCGACAGCGGTGGGGAATGACGTGTCCTCGTGGGCGATCACCGCGGTCTCAGCACCTTGGTTCGCCAGCGCCTCGACGCCCGAGCGGGTGTAGTCGCTGGCGATGGTGGCCACGAGGAACAGGTTCTGGAAGCCCCGTTCGAACATGGTGTCCGAGGTGCCGTTGCCCTCCACCATGATCACGTTGTTGGCTTCCGCGATGGCGCTGGTGCCGGTGGTCAGGCCGCTTGAGTAGGGGCCCAGCAGGAAGTCGACTTCGTCCTCGTCGATGAGGCGTTGGACCAGGTTGCCGGCGGTGTCGGCGTCGGACTCGTCGTCGTAGTAGATGATCTCGGCCCGGTAGCGGTCGTCGCCGATGCGGATGCCCCCGTATTCCTCGTTAACCCAGCGCTCCCAGGTGTCGTACCCCTGCCGTGAGTCCTTGCCTTCCACGGAGTACTTGCCGGTTTCGCTGAGTGCCGCGCCGAGCCGCACGGTTCCGTCGAACTCCGCCGGCGTACCGGAGGCACCCTGCGGCGCCGAAGATCCCGCTCCGTCACCGCGGCTGTCACAGGCCGCCGCCAACGGGAGCGCGCAGGCCAACGCAGCGAGCAGCATCACCCTCAGAAACCGCACGTCAGCGCTCCATGACGGCCGACCCTGTGCACCAGCACATCCCGCTCGAACGCTAGGTGGTCACCCGGCTCCGGTGGTGCCTCTGGCGCTGGCGGGGAGCGATGACGTACCAAGCCCGTGGGATTCAGAAATGTTGCTAGAACCGGTCCCGTGGAACCGAAGGCGCTGCCGGGCCCGGCGTCTGAGCGAATGTCGAAGCAGCGCTCCCGCGACACGGGACCGGAACGGCTCATCCGCTCGGCACTGCACCGACGTGGTATGCGCTACTTCGTGCACCGCCGGCCGCTGCCCGACGTGCGCCGAGAAGCCGACCTGGTGTTCCCTCGCCTGCGGGTGGCAATCTTCGTGGACGGCTGCTTCTGGCACGGCTGCCCGGAGCACGGCACCAAGCCCCGCCGCAACGCCGAGTACTGGGAGACCAAGATCGCCCGCAACCGAGCCCGCGATGCCGACACCGACGCCCGCCTGCAAGCGGCCGGCTGGACCCCAGTCCGCATCTGGGAACACGAACCCCCCGACCAAGCCGCTGACCAAATAGAACAACTCATCCGAGCCCGAGCCCGCAGCCTGGGCCGGTAGCTCGCCCGTCTTGTTGGCCAGCACTCACAGGTGTGTGCAAGACCGGCAGTCGTGACTGTGTGAAACCGGCAGTCAGACCTGTGCAAAAGCGGTAGTCGTGGGTGTGTGAAATGTGCATTCGCGACTGTGCAGAACCGGTAGTCGACGCCATCCCCACCAGCAATCGCTGGGATGGATGCGCTGGGCGACCACGCAGACAAGAACGCCCGATCACCACCGCCTATGGCATCGATGTTGCGCCCGATCACCTATCGCCAAAATCGGTGGAAGCCCCGCAACCGAAGGCATAGTCTCGTTGACGTGGTTGTGACGCTGAATCTTTCCGAAGATGGCATGGCGAGACTCCGAGCCGAGGCCGAGCGTCGTCAAATCAGTGTCGACGCCGTCATCGAGGAATGGGCCGTTTCGCTGCCTTCCAACGATCGGCCTGCCAAGCACCGGCAGCCCAGTTTCGTAGCCATGGGAACCTCCAGCTCGGGTCGACGAGCTGCGGAGGCCGACAGCATGCTCGCCGAGGGCTTCGGCAGCGATCTCTCGCATTGATCGTTGATGCCAGCGTCCTCCCGGCGATTGCAGACCTGGTAGATCCGGATCATCAGTCCTGCGCGGATCCCGTCAGCCACGATCCGGATGAACTCCGTGCTCTATCGCCTGTCCTTGAAGAGGCGCAGTACCTGATCGGGCGTCAACTGGGTACGCCCTCGGAGAAAGATCTCTTCCGAGCACATACAGTCACCAGAGATTTCGAACGACGACGAGTTCTCAACACTACTTTAGGCGCCATCAGTTCCCGTAACGGCGATGATGGGTTCTTCTGCCTTAGTTCCATCCCGCACTTTGAAGCTGACGTATGGATAGTTGTCCCTCCGAGCGGAGGCCGGCGGGACAATCCGCATCGCAAATATGCACGTTTCCTTCGAGATAACCTCTGAATCGGCAAGCTTCAATTCCGTGATTGGATGAAGCAGAATTGCACCGCGACCAGGCTGCGCTAGATTCTCTGCGGCAGAGTCCTGATATTGCGCTTTAGTCGGGATACCGGCAATCTTTCTCAACGCCTCGCGATGTTTGGGGTCACTAATGTTCTGGAATAGAGGGTCACGTTGTCGACGACGATACGAAACACCCACTCTGCCATACTCTGGAATATCCATTACAGCAGTGGTATTGAGCAAAGGGACGACAATGGCCCAGTCATTGATTACCGATGCGGATTCCTGCAGAAATGCCAAGTCTGCTTCGAAATGATCACTGTAGCCCCACCTGTGTAGCGCGAGAGACTCCAACACAGCCTCATGTGACATGAGACCTAACTTCGCCTGGTAACTCCCTAGGTTGGTCTTCTGGGGGAACATCAGGATGACATCGCTTGTGGCTTGCCGTACCAATGACAGCATAACATTGGAATTATGCGCGATATCGGCCGACACCGTCGGATAGGCAACTGGCTCAATCTCTTGCAAGCGTCGAACTTCAAGATATGCATTGAACATCTTGTTGGGAGCAGTCGGACGTAGCCACGGCAAGTGCTGCGTCACCAACGGAGCCACTTGTGCCGGCGTAATCTGGGGCCGGCCATCTACCAATTCAGCGTATCGGCGCAGCTCCGCTCGAAACTCTTCTTCCGCCAATACTACCGCACCGAATGCTTCATACAAGTCGTAGGCCCGGGATTTGGTTTCTACGTTGCGGTCGATATAGAGCCGGACCAAGTCTCTATAGCCGTTGCGAAACCCAAACCATCGCCCCATTTGCATCAATGTGTCCGACTGATGGGTCTTGCGCCGATAGTAGGATACTGTCAGTCCCTCGATAGTGAACCCTCTACTCAACTTAGCTCCGCCAACCAGGACGCGCCATACTTCACGCTTATCGAAGTCGACTTCTTCAGTCGCCATGTCCCTATTGCTGTTGACTATTATTGCTACATCACTACCCTCAGTCATCTTCCGTACAGCTTCTGCGAGATGCGGCGCGAGCTCATCAAACTCGTCAGGAAGGGCGTTATCACCGACTAGCGCTGACGTCGGAACTACATCTGCTTCATACAAGTGACGCAGCTCTTGAACACCAGTCGGACTATTGAATGCCGCAGTTCGCCATGCTGTGTTGATTTCTTGCGCGAGCCGCTGATGCTCCACCTGCTTAACCGACTCGTGCACGAGCATCGTGTGGTGGCGGAAATTCATACCATACGTAGATTGCCGCCACAATTTGATTGCACCAGACAGGACGTACATACGCAGCGCATGTAGCAATTCTCCTTGACGTTCGGCGGCTTGCTCCTCGGTGGCATTCAGGTCGCGAATATGTGCGCGTTCCTTTGGTCCGGGCACGATGTTGCCGTCATCGTCTAAGTCCGAGTCAAGGTCATGAAAGTCCAGCGCACCCATATAGCCAGGCGGGCGCCTCAGTGCAACAACATAGTCCTTTGGAAATATGTCCTGGCTATCGTCGGGATCAACGAATACGTTTGCAAAAGGGGTCGCTGTGTATCCGATGTACTGTGCGCGAGGCAGCAACTCGAGTATGTCCGCGATTAGTTTGTTGATAGCGGTCCTTTCTCTTTTGCCTGCATTCCACTTCGCCGGGTTACGCGTGTTGACTGATGCGAGGTCCGACTCGTCGTCGATGATCAACGCCGGAATCTCGCCCAATAGGGGTCGTATTGTCTTCAGGTCAGTGACCAAGCGTCGCAATACTGTTGCATTCTTCTTGACAACCGCTAGGCGTGCGGAACAGCGATACAGGTTCTTTGGATCGTTCAGTGGTAGAGAGTTATCCCACTTTTCGAACTCTAGCGCTGTTATGCCCGTCAACAAGCGACGATAGTCTCCAGTCCTGTTGCTGAATCGATGATTGGTGAGACGTATGACATCAGGTCGATTCAGCTTGGACGGAAGAACGCCGTGTTTAAGGAACTTCGGCCACTCAGGATCGTCTTGATAGTCAACTGTCGACAATAGCTCTATGTCATCTGGGTCGATGTTGCGAAGGATGTTCTCTGAACCGACCAATTCCATATCAAGCCGGCGCTGAGTTTGTTCCCGCAAGAGGTCGATGGTACCCGTCATGACAATGAGCAAACGATAACCCGAGTCGATGGCTTTCGCGAGGACGCCTGCAATATTTGCCGTCTTGCCGCTCTGCACATAGCCAACTACGAGGCCCTTGGACTGGAATGACTCGTGACGTGCGGGATCTGACAGGCGTCGCACAACATCTGTCGTTGCAGAGCTCAATTCCGAGACGGACTCAACGCCCCAACCTTTGTGGCGCAACAGATAGTCTTCGTAAGCTGGCCAATAGAACTGTCGTTGCTGCTGAAGTTCAGGCGTATACCACGGTTCATATTCTTCTGAAATGATCAGATTCTGTTCGAGTGAGATGGGAAACCATGTTGTTAGTGACCCACGCTCCGAAGCTGGGATATCGAGCGCATCATAGATCGCCGTCCGACGCTCATTTGATCGCTTTCTCGTTCCGAGCACCCAGGCTGCATCGCTATCATCGTCATCCCATAATGCAACCTGCAGTTGGAAGGCTTGCCGTAGCGGTTCATTGGGCCCTGCTATACCCAGGTATTCGATGAGGAGGGGCATTGAGACGGTGATTCCTCCTTCGGACGCTTCGAAGCTGAGCCGCGGTGCCAGCGGTCTAGGGCCGGAAACTCTCATCCCGGCGAGTACACCCAGGTAACATTGTTCTTGTTGTTGATCCATTGGAATATTAAATGTCCCGCAATTCTCTCGGCGGAGGTTCTGGCGTTAGCCCGGCTGTGTGGAGCACATAGCTGACCCTGCTGAACCGTTCGACCGGTAGTTCCGCCAGTTTCAAACTGCGCGGTGTCAGCGCTGGAAAGCTCTCATCCACTCTGTACGAGAGCGTTGGCCCTCGCTTCGCGAATCGGCGCGTATAGAGATGGCCTTGGTTTACGTCCCATCCCAGATGCATTAGCTGCTCGATGAAGCGCATCTTCAGCCTAAGGTCTGACAGGAGGCCGCTAGTGTGTTCGATCAACGCAGGCAACGTGTTACCGCCGACCCCGGTGGTCGTAAGCTGCACCGAAACCAGCCACAGTTCTCGATCAGGCGACGGCTCCAACTGCGTCAGGCTCGAGATATGATGGCTACGGTCCTCAGTCAGCGTTGTTTTGATTTCGAGGTCAATGTTGTCGAGGCCAAAATCGTGCTCCTCAGAAATCGGACCCCTCCAAGAAGCTACGGCAGCCTGGGCTCCGACGTTGCCGATCAGATGACCTAGTATCAGTAGCTCACCAAACAAGCCAAGTTCTTGATGGTCGCTTAGCCTGCCAAGAGCACTAAGAAGTTCTTGGTGGGACTCGATTGCGCGTTGTATCGCGTCCCCCATCTCGCGTCCATCAATTTGCACAAAATCTGCAATTGCAGTCAGCATCGAGTATGCACCGCGAAGCACATGCCTGCCGGTCACTGCAAGCTCGACCCATTCGCCGGACGCATCGGTTCCTACTCGAATGTCTAGGTGCCGGTACCGTGTCAATTCTGGCACTTCATGTGCAGAAGACCACGGGCCGCGTACGGCTATTCGGTTCTCGGATGGTTCGATGATCAGCCGAACTTCTGGGGTACCGCTGATAACGATAGCAGCGGGCGCATCTGCCTCCAGATATGTGACGAGATTCGACCAGGTCAGATGGCGCTCATTAGGGACAGACATCAGCTTGCCTGAGCCTCTGCAGCTGCCATTAGGACTGCATTCCAGAGTTCCAGGTTGTCTTTCTGTTTTGCGCCCAAGTACTCACCTCTGAACAGATCGTGGACCAAGAGATAAATTGTGGCCTTGAGCAAGGGCGCATCGTTGAGTGAGCCAGCCCAGCCGCCGTTGACTGCCCAGCGGTAGTTGAGGTTCAATTCAATCGTCTGATTGTCAAGGTTGATTCGGAAGAACTGGTCGTCCTCAAGATTCTGCCACCTGATACTGACCGGGTCTGCACCAGGTATGAAACTCAGTTCAGTGCTGATTGCCTGTCGAAGTCTTGGCGCGAATCCTCGCCCCGGAGGAAGGACCGGTCGCCGGGTGCCCACAGGGGTACGGCTCTCCCGCAGTCGCTCATATGCATCGTCGCAATACGACCGAAGGTTGAAATCGCGATCGTGCGCAGACTCAATCGCATGGACGAATGGCTCCACAACACGTATCTCAGTTTTCTCTGGATTCATCGATAGCAGGCCAGCTAACTCGTCGTTTACATCGACAGCAACTCTGGCCAGCCGATAGCGATCATTTGGTTGAATTACTCCGTTCCATCCTCCCGACTGGAGTAGCCTGTCATTTCTATAGAAGTAGAAGCCTTGGCCCTTGTGATGCAACCTGTATGGCACCTTGAATGCCGGCAATTCAGACCTGGGTGGCCACAGATGGCACTGGAGCTCGACACTGTGCTCTTCGAAAGACGCAAGCAGCAACTTCGGATAGCTAGCTCGACCTGTTCGGCGGTATCCAAACGGATCGATCGGCACTGCGGTTTGGGAGAGACCTGTGCTGCCAATCTCTGCATCCTCGATGTCGAGGGTGATCGAGACGGTCTCGTTGTGAATGAGTCGGTGAAACACAAGACCTAGGTGATCTCTGACTCTTGGTAGCACCTGCTCCAAGTATTGATCGGTTGTCGAGGCATCTTGGGCGGCAGGGAAGTTCGTGACCCCATCCCATCGGACCAGCGTGCCGGATTGAACGGTCAGTGGACTCCAAGATCTGTTAAGCGCCGTTGCCGCAAACTCGGCTTCCACTACGTCGCAGATGAAGTCAGCACTTACGTTGTCCTTCAGCCACCTGCGTCCGCACGCCACAGAACCGCTGGTTCGGCTGATGACGGTCAGACTCCGCGCCTGGCCGAGCGAAGCGGCCTTCAGGCCCAGCCCGAAATGTCCCAGATCGCTCGTCTTGTAGTCACGCCGTTTTCCCAGCGCCATCGCGTCGTCGAGGTCGTCGTCCTGCATTCCACGCCCGTTGTCCACCACGCACAGGCTCACAAGGCGCGCGCCGCGCCGAACAAAGCGAACGAGCACCTGCGAGGCTCCCGCGTCGATGGAGTTGTCCACGAGATCGGCGATGGCAGCTTCGAGTGCGTAGTTCAGCCCGATCGCCTCCATGATCTTGGGATCGGGCGGAATAACGGTGGCGCCTGCCACCCGGACCTCGTCCGACCAGTCGCCGCGGCTCTGTTCAGACACCATCCAACCCGGCCTCTGCGATGAGGGTGTCGAATTCCGGCAACATCGCTAACACCGCTTGGGCCGCGGCGCGGCGGGATGCGGCCATGAGGTCGCCGTCCGGGGGCTCACCAGCTTGATTCGCTCGACGCTGGTGTGCATCAGCGACAACCATGTAGACGCCGAAACCCAGTGCGTAACGATTCTTGAGCTGACGCACACCCTGGTCGCCGATCGATCGGGCGCGCATAGAGCTATAGGCCTTGAGGGGAGTGAAATCCTCATTGAGCTTCAATAGAAGGCCCTCTACCTCCGCTCCTGCGAACCGCTCGTAGCCGTCACCAAGCTCTGCGAACGTCGACGCCGGCACCAGCTCTGCCTCGCCGGGCGTGTTTGCGCCCCACTCTGCTTCAGCCTCATGCGTGGTCCACAAGGTTGCGATCGGCATCGTGCCGCGTACGCGCTTGCCGTTATCGGGTTTCGGTGCCGGCGGCTCGGGTCGATCGTCTTCATCAACGATCTCAAGGCTCGCTACGTACTCAAGAGCATCGTGGAGATGTCCGTGACCAGACACCCATGGCTCGATTCGGACCGTCAGAGTTGCTGTCATCAGTTCCGCATCGGCCGGTACCGCCACCGAGACACGTAGACGACCCCGGCGCAACTCGCCGACGGTCAGGTCCTCCTCTGGATCGATGTCCAGATGTGTGGTCGTCGCCTTGCACACCGCCCGCTTGGGAATGAAGCCATCACGCGCATCGAGTGAGTAGTAGATGCCGTGGGTCCGTCCTCTCTCGAGACGCAGCGAGTCTCGACCAGACAGGGTCGTGGGATCGTCCAAGAGATTCAGCGGGCGGTCTGGACGTTTGCGTCGTTTTCGCTTCGGATCAGGCGCGGCTCGCCAACCTCGCGACTCGGCGGCCTTCGCAATGCGTTCCGAGAGGTCTGCTGTGGAGCCGTCGCGATTGCTTCGCCGAATCGACTCACGAATCATCTCGTTGTTGGCCTCTTCCAACTCATCCCAGTCGTTGAGGAACGAGACGAGTTCCTCCTCCAACCGGACCGCGTGCGGGTTGCGCAGGAGTTCCGTCCGATCTGCCGTAAAGAGACTCGTTCGCAACTCCAGCGGCAGCGGGTCCGTGTCCAGCACAACAAGAATCCTGTCGGCCAGCTTGTGGAGGTTCGTGCGATGTCGGAACTCTGGAGAGGTCCAGTGCGCGTGCACCTGGCCGTTGGAATTGAGCAGCAGGGCGTGGTTGCGGGCGACGAATCGACGCCGGGTCCCGGCGTCGGTGCCGCTGGCAAACAAGTAGAACTTGACCGGAAGCTGGTAGGTGCGCCCGTCATATCCGAAGGGCAATTCCTCGGACCCCTCCGTGCGATCAGATCGCGGGTTAGTTGCAAGGCGCCGGCTGAGCCCCCGCAGCTGCGTCAGCCGCGAGCCACGAGACTCCAGGACAGGGGCAGTCAGCTGGATCGGCAGCGGAGGATCGAACAGTCGAGTGTCGATCATGGTGTCAAGGGATCTCTCGTCTCCAAGACGTGAGACGAAGATCCCCTCGCCCCGGAATCCAACCACTGCGAGGCGTGTCCCGCTGTCGAAATCGGAACACGCTTCAGCTGGCAGCACGAGCGGGTCAGCGTCGTCGCCGTCCGCGCTCCATGGGGACACCACCCTGTACAGCGCGGTTTGCGTCTGCCGGTTCCCGACTCGTTGCCAGCGAATGACGGCTAGCACCACGCCCGCTTGGTCGGCCACGGCAGATCGCGACATGACGACCCAGCCGTGCGCATTCGGCAAGACTGTGAGCCCACCTCGCCCGAATGCGCCCATTAACCACAGCACGCCATCCTTTCGAGACGACCCGACACGCAGCAGCGAACCGGCGATCTCCTCCGGACGCATGCCGATACCAAGGTCTCGGAATACGACGGTTCTTTCGCGCCGCCTGTCAAGGCCCGCCGATCTCAACTCCACTTGTGCCTTGGCCGCTGCATCAACAGAAGCACCAGGGCCGAACAGCTCCCTAACTGCCGCAGCGGGGGTACTGAAGAGCTCTGCAGAGGCCTCTGGGTCGAGGACTTCGTCACCGAGTTGCTCGAACGCTTCCCGAAGGATCAGAGCATCCAGCATGTTCGTCACCAGCTCGGTGAGCTTGTGGTCGAAGTTGCCGCCAGCGGCCGTGAACAGTCCTCGGTTGCCCCAGCGATCACCGACGGGACGCTCGTGCGGGGCGTACGGCTCCATTCGTCTCCAGAGCGCATCTAGCTGCGCTGGAGTCTCGACGGCTAGGGCCTCCTCGTACAGCCCTCGTGCCTCGGCAGGGCTAGGGCGCTTAGCGAGCACGACGCAAACGCCGCTCCAGTCCGGCAGTCGATCCGCTCATGCTGCCATTGCTTCGCGCACGGCGGTCGTGTCGGAGAGTGCCGACAGAATGTGGCGCCCGAGGGCCTCGCCCAAGGGGAGCGGCACGGCGTTGCCAAGCTGTCGGGCGATGGCAGTCTTCGAGCCACACCACTCGTAGTCGTCAGGGAACCCCTGGAGTCGAGCAGCTTCGTGGTGAGTGATGGGCCGGTGAGCCGTCGGATGCAGATACCGACCTTTCTCGGGCTTGAAGAACTCGGTACGGATGGTCACGGAAGGCTGATCCCACAGCAGTCGGCCCATCACATCTCCAGCTCCTGTCCGATGTGACCTCCAGCAGGGAGCTTGAAGGCTGTAGGGAATATTGAACCTGTTGCCCCCTTCAGGGATCGAGCGGTAGCGCATGAGGGACCGATGCGTGAAGTAGCGGGTGAGGTGCAACTCCTCCCCACGGAAAGGTCCTGGCACCTGCTGTCCGCCAAATTCAGTGTGACGATCTGGAAGATCTCGTTGCTGCACGTCGTCTGTCAACCCCTGAAATGCCTCTCGAACATCCGAACGCTGCGGGGATTGAGGGGGCTCTCCCACAGGCCGCCGCCCGCGCCGCCTTCCGATGACGATCGCTCTCCGGCGTCGCTGCGGTGCCCCATAGAGGGAGGAGTCCAGCACGAACGGTTCGATCTCATAGTCCGCAAGACGCTGATCCGGCAGACAGGCATCCTCTAGGCCCGAGAACTGCTCGGACCTCAGAAACTCGCGCACGTTCTCGAGCACGAAGAACTCGGGACGTAGCACCGCGACCGCCTCGACGTATTGCTCCCATAAAGCGTTCCGATGGTCTGCCACCTCTTGCTTGCCCAACGACGAGAACCCTTGACATGGCGGTCCACCTAGTACGACATCTGCCCCGTCTGGATGGTGCCCGCCTTCGAGCCAGTCTTCGATGGTGCCGAGGAAGACGTGATCGGCGCCGAAGTTCGCGGCGTAGGTAGCAGCCGCATCAACGTCAGAGTCAACGGCGGCAACCGGTCGAAACCCGCCGAGATCTGAGTTCGCCCGCAGGAATCCGGCAGTGAGGCCGCCGCAACCAGCAAAGAGATCGACGATGGTGTAGTCAGCGCTCATGGCGTAGCCACCCCTTGCCGGCGATGGAGAGAAGAGGATCGAGTTATGTGCATTTTCGATCAGCCTCCTACTGCTATGGGCAACTGTGTACCCCACTCACTGCGGCACGCCGCGGTAATGAGTCGCTATCTCTGACTTGGTCGAACCACCACCTTGCCGAGGGGGTGTGACAGCGCTTCGGCCCGAGACACTGCCACAGAACGGCGGCGCAGGCATCTGCGTTGCCACGATTCGGCGCTAGTGCTGGAGCGCTAGAAGCCGAGAGCGGTGAGGGGGTCGGTGTAGGGGAGGTCGAGGGCGGCGGCTACGTGAGGCTCGGTGACGCGGCCCTTGTAGACGTTGAGGCCCGCCCGCAAGTGGGGGTCGGTGCGCAGGGCGTCGAGGCCGTTCTCGGCGATTGCCAGCACCCTTGGCAGGGTGGCGTCGCTGAGTGCCCGGGTTGAGGTGACCGGCACGGCGCCGGGCATGTTGGCGACGCAGTAGTGCACCACGCCATCGATCACGAACGTCGGCTCGGCATGGGTCGTGGGCTTGGATGTCTCGAAGCAGCCGCCTTGGTCGATGGCCACGTCGACCACAACCGATCCGGGACGCATCTGCTTGATCAAGTCGGCCGTCACGAGCTTCGGTGCCCGGGCGCCGGTCACCAGCACGGCGCCGATCACCAAGTCGGCGTTCTGCACCTCAGTCTCGACGGTGGCCCGGGTGGACGTGACCGTGACGACCGACGCACCGAAACGCTGCTCGAGGTGATCCAGGGCAGCCGGGTCGATGTCGAGCACCCGCACGTCGGCACCCATGCCGATAGCGATCTCGGCCGCATTCTCGCCGACTACTCCCCCGCCGATGATTGCCACGCGCGCCGGCGGCACACCGGGCACCCCGCCGATCAGCAGGCCGATGCCCCCATGTGCGGTCTCGAGCGCCCACGCCCCCGCCTGCACGGCGAGTCGCCCGGCGACCCGGGACATCGGTGCCAGCAACGGCAGCCCGCCAGGCGAGTCGGTCACGGTCTCGTAGGCGACACAGGCCGCGCCCGAATCCACCAGATCGGCCGTCTGGTCGGGATCCGGCGCGAGATGCAGGTAGGCGAACAGAATCTGGCCCGCGCCGAGCATCTTGCGTTCGGACGCCTGCGGCTCCTTGACCTTGACAACCAGCTCGGCCTTGTCCCACACCTCGCTACAGCTGCGGATAAGCGCGCCGGCAGCCTCGTATTCGGCATCGGACACGCGGATGCCGGCACCGGCGCCACTCTCAACGAGCACTTGGTGATCGTGCAGCACCAGCTCGCGCACGGCGTGCGGCGTCAGCCCGACGCGTTGCTCGCCCGCCTTGAGCTCACGAGGCAATCCGATCAGCATGCGGTCACCTCCCGAGCAGGTGCCCAATTCCCCATGCGCCCGCTGAGGGGGCGCACCCCGTTCAGGCCACGAAGCCCGGGCGAAGTCTACGATTCCGCCGATGGGCACCCGCGACCAGGGGACCGACACCGATACAGCTGCGGCGGGTGGCGTCAGCACTGACGGCTGGACGCTGCCCGATCTCGTGCGGCAAGCCGCGGCCTCCCACGGCGACAGAGAGTTTCTTGCGTTCGAAGACGGCCGCACGCTCAGCTTCGCCGAGCTCGACAGCCACACCGACCGGCTCGCTACCGCCCTCGATGATCTCGGCCTCCGGCCAGGCGACCGGTTGCTGGGTCTGCTCACGAACAGCCTCGAGTTCATGCTGCTGATGATCGCCACCCACAAGCGGCGGGCGATCTTCGTGCCGATCAACACCGACTTGCGCGGTGCCTTTCTGGAGCATCAGGTCAACAACTCAGAGCCCCGCATCGTGGCCGTCGACAACGGGCTGCTCGAGCGCTTCGATGACATCGAGCCCGGCTCGCTCGAGCCGTCCGAGACTGACATTGAGGCCACGATCCTGGTCGACGACGGCGCTTACGGCGCCGGTGCCGGGGGTGTGCTCATGGGCTCGGTGGAGGTCTCCATCGAAGAGCTGCTGGACACCGAGGTGCGTCCCGAGGCCGTGCTGGCGGCCGAACCCAGCGATGTCTGCACGATCATGTACACCTCGGGCACCACCGGGCCCGCCAAGGGTGTGCTGATGCCCCAGGCGCACTGCTACCTGTTCGGCCTCGGCACCGCCCGGAGCCTCCAGATCACCCCGGACGACCGCTTCTACTGCTGCATGCCGATGTTTCACGCAAACGGCCTGTTCATGCAGGTCTTTGCGTCGCTCCACGCCGGCGCCTCCGTGTACGTGGAGAAGCGGTTCAGCGCCGGGAAATGGCTCGACACGGTGAGGCGGCACCAGATCACGCTGACGAACGCCCTCGGGGTCATGCCCGAGTTCATCTGGCGCAGCCCGACCACGGACCGCGACCGTGACCATCAACTGCGGGCCGTCATCGCACTGCCCGTGGCGGCGGAATGGGCCGCCGCCTTCGAAGAACGGTTCGGCGTGCGGATCATGCAGGGCTACGGGATGACCGAAGTCAACATGGTCTCCTACACCAGCTTCGACGACCCGGTCATGTCGGGCTGCGCTGGGCGGCCGCTGGCCGACTTCTTCGACGTCATCGTGGCCGACCCCGAGACCGACCGACCCGTCACGTCGACTGAAACCGGCGAGATCTTGGTGCGTCCCAAGGTGCCGTACTGCTTCAACGTGGGCTATCACCGCATGCCCGAACGCACCGTGGCGGCGTGGCGGAACCTGTGGTTCCACACCGGCGATGCGGGAAGGTTCGACGAGACCGGACGGCTGCACTTTATGGACCGGCTGAACGACCGCATCCGCCGACGCGGCGAGAACATCTCCAGCTACGAGGTGGAGACGGTGATCAACGGACACGACGGCGTGATCGAGTGCGCGGTCGTCGGCTTGCGCGTCGAGGGTGCCGGTGGAGAAGATGAAGTGCTTGCCGTAGTCGCCATGAGCGGACCGGCACCCGATCCGGTCCGTTTTCTGGATTGGTGCGTGCCCCGCATGCCCCGCCACAGCGTGCCGCGCTACCTGCACTTCGTGCGCGAGCTCGACAAGACCGCCTCGGGCAAGATCCGCAAGCAGGCCATCCGCGACGCCGGCGTCACCGCGGACCTGTGGGACCGCGAGTCAGTCGGGTACACAGTGGCCCGCGGCTGAGCGGGCACCAACAGCCACAGTGGCCCGCGGCTGAGCGGGCACCAACAGCCACAGTGGCCCGCGGCTGAGCGGGCGTGTCAGGTTCGTCTACAGGTCGGGGCGGAGCAGGACCCGGCCAGTGGTCTTGCGCTGGTGCAACGCCTGCAGGCCGTCGATCAGGCCTTCGAGCGGCAGCTCCTGGCTGACGAGCGGGTCGAGCCTGCCGTCGGCCACCTGCGGCCAGATCTCGGCGTAGCACTCGTCGAGCACCTCGTCTTTGCGTCCCCGGTAGCCGCCCATGTGCACGCCGACCACCGAATAGTTCTTGACCAGCAAGTGGTTCGCCGGGGCCTGCGGGATCGTGCCGCTGGCGAAACCGACCACCAGCAGGCGGCCTTCCCATGCCACCAGCCGCCGGGCAACATCGAAGTACTTGCCGCCGACGGGGTCGTAGATGATGTCGCAACCCCGGCCGCCGGTGGCATCCATCACCGACTGGTACAGGTCGTCGTTGTCGTAGTCGATGACGATGTCGGCGCCGAGCTGACGGCAGGTCTCCACCTTGGCGGGCCCGCCAGCGGCAGCGAGCACAGTGCAGCCCGCAACCTTGGCCATCTGCACCGCAGCCGAGCCGACGCCGCCCGCCGCAGCCAGCACCAGCACCGTCTCGCCGGCCTGCATCTGCCCCCGCCGATACAGCGAGAACCACGCCGTGCCGTAAATCACGTTGGCGGCACACGCATCTGGGATCGACACATCGTCGGGCACGTGCCGTGCCGTGGCACCCCTGATGAGCGCTTCGCTGGCATAGCCGCCCCAGCTGCCGACACCCGAGCCGATGACCCGGTCACCGACCGTCAAGTCGCAGTCGGGGCCGACCGCGGTCACGGTGCCGGACGCTCCCATCCCGGGCGTGAAGGGCGGATCCCACCGCTCCTGGTAGGTGCCCTGGCAGTGCAGGATGTCCGCGAAGTTGAGATCGGTGGCCTCCACGGTGATGCGTGCCTGGCCCGGACCGGGTTCGGGCGAGTCGTACTCGCCCAGCTGCAACACATCCCACGGGTAACCCAGCTCGTTCAGTCGCCACGCTCTCATCAGTTCCCCTTGAAGTCGCTCGTATCGCAGATCGGGCAGGCTCGATGCAGCCGATCCGATCCGGCAGAACCGTACCAACGGCCCGCCACGCGTTCAGGGGCTCAGCGCCCCCGACACACGAGCCGTCGCACGCGTACGCTCGGGAGAGCGCAAGGAGGCACCGTGGCGCTCACGACGCAGGACCGCAGCACCTCACCGCCGCCGGAGCGGCAACCGGGCGAGAACGCGGACAGCAGTTCCGACGTCATTCCGGTCTTGGACTTGGCGCCGCTCAATGAGCCGGTACCCGATCCAGCGGCTCAAGCTGCCCTCGCCGCCGAGCTGCGCGACGCCCTCACCGAAGTTGGCTTCTTCTTCATCGTGAACCACGGTGTGCCAGCCGAGACCATCGAGCACATGTTCGACGAGGCCCGCCGCCTGCATGCGCTCCCCCAGCCGGTGAAGGACTCGATCCCGATGGGCAAGCTGGCAGGCGGCTACCTCGGCATGGGCGGTGGAACGTCGTACGCCTCCGACATTGCCGGGCCCGTGCGCAAGCCGAACCAGAACGAGGCGTTCTTCTGCCACCGGCACGGCTACCACACCGAGAACCAGTTCCCGCCGCTCGAGGACTTCGCACAGAGCTGCGAGAGCTACATCGACCAGCTGATCGCTCTGGGCTCACGGATGCTGCCGATCCTGGCGCTGTCGCTCGACCTGTCCCCCGACTACTTCGACCCGCACTTCGACAAACCCAGCGTGACCCTGCGCATGTCGCACTACCCGCCGATGGACTACGACGACAACGAGTGGGGCCTCGCACCGCACACAGACAGCTCGGTGTTCACGTTCCTGCCGGCCAACGACGTGCCGGGGCTGGAGATCCGCCCGGCCGGCTACGACTGGATCAAGCCGCCGCAGATGGCGGGCTCCTATCTCGTCAACAGCGGAGACATGCTGAAGCGCTGGACGAACAACGTGTATCTGTCAACGGCGCACCGGGCACGCAACCTCTCGGCCGGCGACCGCTACGCCGTGCCGTTCTTCTACGGAGCCCGCGACGACGCACTAGTCGACCCCGTGCCCACCACGGTCAGCGACGATCGCCCGGCTCGCCACGAGCCGATCACCTACGGCGACTACCAGCGCTGGTTCCTGAATCGGAACTACGAGAACGTCACCGGCGAGAAGGTCGGCACGTTCGAGAGCTGAGCCCGCGGCTCGGGGGCAGTCCCACCCGACCGTCGGCTATTCGAGCACTCCGGCCACCGCCAGCTCGGCGATCTGATCCGAGTCGTAGCCGAGCAGTCGCTCCAGCACCTCGAAGGTGTGCTCGCCGTAGGTCGGCCCGCCGTGGTGGATGCCATCGGAACTGCGTGACATGGCAAACCGAGCGCCTTCCACCCACATGGTGCCGTTCGTGGCATGGGTGACATTGCGGAAGTGATTGCGATGCACGAGTTGACCGTCGATCGGCATCGTCACCGAGGTCGGGATCGCATGAGCAGGTATGCCCGCACTCTGCAAGAGCGCGTCGGTTTCGCTGCCTTCCCGGCACGATGTCCACGCCGTGATCGCTGCGTCGATGTCGTCGGCTCGCTCCCGCCGCTCAGCCAGACCCAGCTCGCCGAACTCGCCCAGCGACTCCCCGACAATCCAGCACAGTGCCTTCCATTGGTCGTCGTTCTCGCAGGCGATAGCGATCCAGCGGTTCTCGCCCGCGCTCGCGTAGACGCCGTGGGGCGACATCTGCGGATGGGCGTTGCCCAGCTTGGCGGGCATCTGGCCGTTGAGCGTGTAGTCGAGCACCGCTGGCGCCAGGAACGACATGGACGCCTCGGCCTGGGAGAGGTCGATGTACTGGCCCTCGCCGGTTCGGTCTCGATGGTCCAGCGCCGCCAGGATCGCCGTGCTCAAGAATCGTGGGGACACGTAGTCGGTGTAGGCGCCAAAGACGCCGGCGGGGTCACGGTCGGGCCAGCCGGTCATCTCATAGAAGCCCGACATCGATGCCCCCATGGTGCCGAAGCCTGCGAGCGACGACAGCGGCCCGAACTGCCCGAAGAGGCAGCTCGACGCCATGATGATGTCGGGATTCACCTCGCACAGGTCGTCGTATGACAGGCCCCACTCGCGCATCGCCCTCGGCGAGAACGACTCGCAGACCACGTCTGCCCAGCGCACCAGGTCGAGCACCAATTCCCGGCAGGCCGGCTGGTCCAACTTCGCCATGTCGATGGTGATGCCGAGCTTTCCTGCGTTCATGTTCTGATAGAGACCGCCGTTGTCAGGGCCGCCTTCATCGTTGAGGAACGGTTGGATGGTGCGGGCCGCCTCGACCTTGTTCGACGATTCGACACGCACCACGGTGGCGCCCCAGTCGGCCAGCACCCTCGTGGCCGCCGGCCCGGCCATCACCCACATGAAGTCGAGGATCTTGACGTCGGCGAGCGGCTGGGCGGGGTCGCGGTGACCGGCGGGCACCGCTGCGGTCAGGCGCTTCGACACATCCTCGGCAACCAGCGCAGGGGTGCGCGGCGCTGCGGCGGAGTCGGCCAGCACCGCATCGGTGTGCTCGCCCACTGTCGGCGGCGGCCCCGCGAGTTCGACCGGCGTGCGGCTCATGAGCGCGAACGGACCCGGGAAGCGCACGGCCTGCTGGTCGCCGACATCGATGTCGCGCCAGAAACCCCGCTCGGCGTAGTGCGGCGCCTCCACCACGTCTTGCACCGTGGTGATGGGCACCATCAGCAGCCGCTGCTCGAGTGCTGCCTCGAGCAGTTCCGCTTTGGTGCGCCCTGCGGTGAAATCGGCGGCGACCTGCTGGATGCGGTCGTACTCGCCGAAGCCGATGCGACCCGTCATCACGCCTTCGACGAAGTTGATCCAGTCGATCTCGAGGTCGGCGTCGGAGCAGCCGCCCTGGGCGTGCATCCATTCGAACAGCCGCTGGCCGAACGGGCCGATGGACTCGCCGAACAGGATCGTGGTGGAGACGTACCCGTCCGCGGCCGGGGAGCGCAGGCGGACCGTGAACGGGCCCAGTTTGACGCCGCCGCTGAAGCGTGTGGCCTCGGGCGAGTTGTACAGATGGCACAGCGACATCGACTGCAGCGCCTGGCCGGCGGCCTGCTGGGCGCTCACGTCGACGTGCTGGCCCCGGCCCGAGCGGCTGCGCTCGCGCAATGCGATCATCGTGGCGGCCGCTGCTTCGGCAGATGCGTGCAGGAAGCACTGGTCGAGCGGGATGCGCAGCGGCGGCCGGTCTTCGTCGCCGATGATGTTGGACAGCATCGAGGCCGCCGAGACCACGAGGTCGGTCGCGGCCCAGTGCGCCTTGGGTCCGCTCTGGCCGAACGGCGTGATCGACGTGTAGACGAGAGCAGGATTCGCCGCAGCCAAGTCGTCGGCGCCCAAACCTCGAGCGGCCATCGCACCGGGCACGTCGGACTCGATCACCACGTCAGCGCCGGCTGCGAGCTCGAGAAGCCGGTCACGGCCCTCATCGGTGTCAAGGTCCAGCACGATGCTGCGCTTGCCCCGGTTGTACGACCAGAACCACAGGGAAGCCTCGGGGTCGTCCTCGCGGCCTGCCACGAAGGGGCCGACCGTGCGCGCCGCCGACCCGTCCGGCGGCTCCACCAAGATCACATCGGCACCGAGGTCGGCCAGCACTGCCCCGGCCAATTGACCTCGATGATCCGACAGGTCCAGTACTCGACAGCCCAGCACGACGACGCCCTTCCGTTGGTTGCGCGCAGAACCTAGTTCGGCTGCGGGACGCCTCTGATCAGCGCCCCAGCACCGGCTGTGCCTCCACCACTCGCAACGACACAGGCGTCGGCACGATGACTGGCCCAGCGATCCCGCTCAGTCCGGTGTTTGAGGTCCAGCGCACCGTCCAGACCGTCTGCACCGTGCCGCGGAAACGACCCGTGAGCCCTGCAGTGGAGGCACGCTGGAAGACGTGACTGCACAGCGAGCGAGTCCCGGGCACGAGCCAGGGCAGGCCAGGACCCGGGCACGACACCAGCGGTGAACCGTCACCGGGGACCAGCTGCAAGGTCACCGGCGTAGCGACGAGGGTGACCACGACCTTCCCGGCGGCGACGACGCGCACGATGGGCCGCCAGCTCGCAGCCGACACCCAGAACCACGTATCGATGCCGACCAATGTGCGCACCCTCTGCGCCGGCGGCGCGAACAGCGGCACCGGGCGCGGGAACGACAGCGACGACAGGCCCAAGTTGGCGGCCTTGCCGACGCGCTCGGCCTTGTGGGCAGGATCCCGGCTGTCCACCTCGATGCGCAGGTCTCCCAGCACGGGATCGCGTGCTGGTGGCCGCTCAGGTAGCGCCGCACTGCCGCCCCGCAGTGACAGGGCGGGCCCCGCCGACGCCGCTGACGCCATCGGAAGGCTCAGCAGGCCCAGGCTCGCGCTCAGCACAATGAATTTCGTGATATTTCGCATCTGCCTACCGTCGTGCCGCTGCACGCCGCAGACAAGCGATTTTCGGCATGCTGGCGCAGGCAGGCAGCAGGCGGATGCGGCGAACTAGGTTGCCTGCACCGTTCAACACGAACGTGGCCAGGACGATCCCGGCCACCACCGACTTGTCAGTGCAGGAGGTCCGGCACATGGCCGCGGATGATTTCGCCTACGCCACGACTCTGGAGACTGCGGCCGCCATCGCCGCTGGGGATGTCTCCTCCAGGGAACTGCTCGAAGCGGCGCTCGCACGGGTGGACCGTCTCGACGGTCCCATCAACGCCGTAGTGGCACTCGATGCCGAGCGCGCACGGACCGCTGCCGATGCGGCAGACGCAGCAGTGGCCCGCGGAGACGAGCTGGGGCCGCTGCACGGCGTTCCCGTCACCATCAAGGACTCGTTCCAGACCGAGGGGCTGGTCACCACCTCCGGCGCCCCGGCGCTCGCCGACTTCGTGCCTGAGCGCGACGCCGATCCCGTGGCTCGCTACAAGGCTGCGGGGGCGGTGGTGTTCGCCAAGACCAACCTGCCGCTGTTCGCGGGCGACGCGCAGTCGTACAACGAGGTGTACGGCACCACCGCCAACCCGTACAACGTGGAGCACACCCCCGGCGGATCGTCGGGCGGATCGGGGGCGGCGCTGGCTGCCGGCTACACCCCGCTCGAACTGGGCTCTGACATCGGCGGTTCCATCCGCATCCCGTCGCACTGGTCGGGAGTCACCGGACACAAGCCCAGCTACGGCGTCGTGTCGGCACTGGGCCAGATCCCCGGCATGCCGGGCACGCTCAGCCAGGCCGACATCGCCGTTGCCGGACCGATGGCACGTGACGTCGACGATCTGGAAATGGCGCTCGACATTCTGGCCGGGCCTGACGCGTGGAACTCCAAGGCGTATTCGCTCGACCTGCCGCCGGCCCGCCACAGCGACATCTCCGACTTCCGGGTGGCGGTGTGGCTCGACGAGGAGCTGTGCCCGATCGACACCGAGTACCGGGAGCTGCTGCTGGGCGCGGCCAGCGCGCTGGAACAGGCGGGCGCCCGGGTCGACACCGAGGCTCGGCCGTCGTTCACGTTCGAGAAAGCCGTCGACACGTTCCTCCACCTGCTCTCCGCGGCCGAGGCCGGCACATGGACGCTCGCCCAGCTCGAGGAGATCGCGTCGTCGAGCGACGAGCCTCAGGGCGATCTGGGCATCTGGTATGCCGCGATGCGCCACCGGGAATGGCTGAGCTGGCACGAGCGCCGGCTGCAGCAGCGCAGGCGCTGGGAGGAGTTCTTCACCGACTGGGATGTGGTGCTGCTGCCGGTGACGCCGACCGCTGCAGTCCGCCACGACCACAGCCGCCCGGCCACCAACCGCCGCATCACGGTGAACGGCGAGAGCCGGCCGTACTTCGACATCATCAAGTGGATGGGGCTCACCGGCGTGTCATGGCTGCCCGCCACCGTGGTGCCCGTCGGCACAGTGCCCGCGGCCGGGGGCGATCTGCCCGTCGGGGTGCAGATCGCAGGACCATTCCTGGAGGACCGCACGACGCTGGCTGTAGGCCGCTTCCTGAACGAGGCGCTCGGCGGATTCCAGCGACCGTCGGGCTTCTAGGCCACGCTGCGCTCGTCCTCCAGCCAAGAGCCGAAACAGCTTGCGAACCCTTCGCAGCGCGCCATGACCGCGGACGAAGAACGTCTTCACGCAGTCGTCCACGATGGCGACGGCCCGCTGGCGCTGCTGGTGCACGGTGCGCTGGGCAGTCGCTCGTACTGGGACGACAACCTCGGCGCGCTGCAGGCGGTCTGCCGCCCAGTGGTGATCGAGCTGTGGGGACACGGCAGATCGCCCAGCCCTGCCGATCCTGAGCGGTACCGGCCGCACAGCTACGTGGCCGAATTCGAGCGGCTGCGAGTCGAACTCGGCGCTGAGCGGATCTGGATGATCGGGCAGTCGCTGGGGGCGGCGCTGGCCTTGCACTACGTGCTGGCGCACTCCGCTCACGTCGTCGGCGTAGTGCTCACCAACTCTTCTTCGGCCTTCAGCGAGCCCGCCGTGTGGAGGGAGCGAACCGAGACGATGGTCGAGGAGCGGGCGCTCGAGGTCGAGACGCATGGCATCGAAGTGCTGCGCGACAGCTGGATCAATCCGGGACGATCGACGCGCATCTCGCCGGCGGTGCGCGCCAAGCTGGCCGGCGAATTCTCCGAGCACGATGCGACGGGACTCGTCAACTCGTTCCGCTTCACCAATGCGGGCGTCCCGCTCGGGGAGCGCTTGGCCGATGTTGCCGTTCCCGTGCTGCTCACCAATGGCACAGAGGAGGGCCGCTTCCAGCAGCTCCTGCCGCGAGCGCACCGGATTCCCGGCCTCGAGATCGCCGAACTGCCGGCCTCGCACGCGGTCAACGCCCAAGACCCCGCAGGATGGAACGCCGCTGCCACCAGATTCATCCGGCAACACGCCGACACACTGCCCACCCGCTAGAGGAGGCACCCATGGGGACAGGACCGCTCGAAGGCATCACCGTCGTGGACGTCTCCAGCGCGGTCGCAGGCGCCTGGGTGTCGTCGCACCTCGCCGAGATGGGCGCCGACGTGGTGCTGATCGAGAAAGTGGGCGCCTCCGATGTCATGCGCCTGACCGGTGCGATCGTGGGTGATCAATCAGGCTGCTGGGTCCAGATGCACCGCAACAAGCGAGGCATGGATCTGGATATCCGCGACGAGCGCGGGCGAGAGATCCTGCTGCAGCTCGTCAAGGGTGCCGATGTGTTCGTCCAGAACTTCCGACCGGGGGTGGCCGAGCGCCTGCGCATCGGCTACGACGATCTCAGCGCCGTCAACCCCGATCTCGTGTACCTGTCGGTGTCGGGTTTCGGCCCCGACGGGCCCTATGCGCACCAACCGGTGTACGACCCGATCATCCAGTCGCTGTCGGGCATGACCGAGGCGCAGGGCGGCGACTTCGTCAAGTCGGCCACGGCCGACAAGACCACGGCAATGACAGGCGCCAACGCTGTGCTCGGAGCCTTGCTGGCGCGGGCGAACGGCGCCGGCGGCCAGCACGTCGAGGTCAACCTGCTCGATTCCACGCTGTCGTGGATGTGGCTCGACTACTTCTGGAACGAGTCGGTGCCCGACGCAACGCCCACACCGTCCTACAGCGAGTGGTACAGCCCCTGGGAGACCACTGACGGCGCGGTGGGCGCCATCTGGCCGTCAGACGACCAATACCGCCGCGTGTGCCTCGCGCTCGATGTGCCGCACCTGGCCGACGATCCTCGCTTCGCCACTCGCGAGGCCCGGATACGCAACTCCAATGAGCACCAGCAGGAATTCGCCGAGCTGCTCGGCGAGTTCACCACGGCCGAAGCGCTGAAGCTGCTCGAGAGCGCCGACGTTCCGTGTGCGCCCGTGCTGGACATCACCGAAGTGTTCGATGACCCCCAGGTGAAGCACAACGAGACGGTGCTGACCCACCGTCACCCCGTGGCGGGCCAGGTCCGCACTACCCGCTTTCCGGCCCGGTTCAGCAAGACGCCCACCGAGCTCGAGCGCCTGGCTCCGACCAAGGGCGAGCACACCGACGAGGTGCTGGCCGAGCTAGGCCGCTCCCCCGCCGAGATCGCCCAACTCCGCAACGACGGCATCGTCGCCTGAGCGGCTTCGACTGCCGGTCGCACCTGCGTGCCGGGCAGGCCGGTTGGCCCTAGAGGCGGGCGAGGGCCTCCTGGACCGCTGTGGCCACGAGGCGGCCGTCCTGCCAGAAGCGAGCCTCAGCAGTGCCGCGGTTGCCGCCTGCCATCAGCGGACGCTGCTCGCAGTAGATCCACTCGTCGGCGCGGGCCGGGGCGTGGAACCACATGGCGTGATCGAGGCTGGCCACCTGCACTTCGCTGTCCAGCCAGGTGACGCCGTAGGGCACGATGACGTTGTCGGCGAGACAGTCGTCGCTCATGTACGCGATGACCGCTTCGTGGATGGCCGGATCGTCGGGCAGCCGCCGAGGTGTGCGGAACCAGTAGTCGATGCCGCCGCGTGGCGAGGGCCCGGTCGGCGCCCATGGCGCGTGGGCCAGCCGGTATTCCACGGGGCGGGTCATGTACGACCACTGCTCGCCGAAGATCGGGCCCACCTCGGCGATGCACTCCTGGTAGGTCGGCAGCGACTCGGGCGGCGGCGCGTCGTCGGGCAACGGGCACTCGATGTCGACCTTGCCCGTCTCGGGAACGTGGAAGGTCGCCATCAGCTCGAAGATGAGCCGGTCGAACTGGTGGGCCTGCGCTCGACGGCTGCAGAACGCCCGGCCGTCGCGAACTCGGTCGACCGTGTACTCGACATCGGCCATGCCGTCGCCGCCCCGCAGGAACACCGCATGCACCGAGTTCATCAGCCGGCCCTCATCCACGGTTCGTTGTGCTGCGACCACTGCCTGCGCCAGCACATGGCCGCCGTACAGCCCGAACTCGTCGAAGCCGGACCCCTTGCCCCGGAACGTGTCGGCCCCGTCGCCGTTGCGCTGCAGGTCCAACTGGTCCAGCAGTTCATCCAGGGCCGCGTTGACGGCGGCCGTTGTGTCTGTCCCGGGGGTGTTCGTCACGGCCTAGTTCTCTAGCAGACCACGCGCCCGGCGAGCCCGACATGCGATAGCCGTGCCGGTCTTGTCGCCGAGCGCCGAGCCCGCAGGCGCACTAGCGGTCTCAAGCGCCTACTCGTATCCGGGGGGTGATACGAAGCCGCCCAGCGTTCGTTCGATGAGCGACGCGTAGCGGATGCCGCGCCGGTCGCCCAGGTGCGGCGCGACGATCTGGATGCCCACCGGGAGGTTCAATCCATCCGCGGTGAGCCCGACGGGGGCAACCGTGCCGGGGAGGTACACGCTGCAGCTCCACCCAGCCCAGAAGAGCTGGTCGACGCCGAGCTCTTGGTGGCCGTCGATGTCGATGGTGCGAGAGGGACGGGTACCGGTGTGGTCGTGCACGAATGCGGCCGATGCGGCGATCGGGCACAGCAGCAGGTCATAGTCGTCGAAGAATCTCGCCCAAGCAGCCCGGTAGCCCTCGCGCTTGTTGTGGTGCATGAACCACTCGCGGTGGCTCATCGTCATCGCGTAGTCGACCAGCGACTGGTAGTCGCCCTCGCCGTCGTTGTATCGGTGGGCGCGGGACTGCGCGTCGTTCCACATCGCCTCGTCGGCCAGCGCGCCGGTAGCGGCGCGCAGCAGCATCAGGTAGTTCTCGTGAAACTCATGCTGGTCGATGTCGGGAGTGGCTTCGCTGACATCGGCGCCAGCGGCTGCCAGCGCATCCACGGCCCGCTGCAGCGTGTCGATCATGGCCGTCGAGTTGCGGATCACCGGCGTGTCGAGCATCACGCCCACCCGGAAAGCCCCCAGCGTGTCGCGGTGCTCGGGCTCCAGCACCACGCGGTAGCCGTTCGCGTCGAGGCCAGCCGGCCCGGCGAGTACATCCAGCGCCACATCCAGATCGGCGGCGCTGCGCGCCAGCGGTCCGCAGACGGCAATGTCGCTGCCGGCCAGCGCACCGGGTACCGCGTGACCCCCGTCGGGCACCAATCCGAAGGTCGGCTTGTGGCCGAACACACCGCAGTAGTGCGCCGGGTTCCGGATGGAGGCGCCGATGTCGGAGCCCAGTTCCAGCGATGCCATGCCGGTCGCGAGCGCCACGGCCGAGCCTCCCGACGAGCCGCCGGGCACGCGGGTCAGGTCCCACGGGTTGTTGGTGCAGCCGTAGATGTCGTTGAAGCTCTGCCAGTCGCCCAGCATGAGCGGCACGTTGGTCTTGCCCCAGATCACCGCGCCGGCATCCAAGTAGCGAGTCACCGTGACGGCATCGATGTCGGCCACATTGTCGGCCCATGCCGGATTGCCCCACGTGGACGGCGTGCCGGCCCAGTCGAAGGCCTCCTTGATGGTCATCGGCACGCCGTGCAGGGGTCCCCAGCACTCCCCAGCCGCGAGCGCCTCGTCGGCCTCGGCCGCCCGCTGGCGCGCCTCGTCGATTTTCGTCACGATCACGGCGTTCACCGCCGGGTTGAATCGCTCGTAACGATCCAACGCGCCCTCGAGCGCCTCGACGGCGCTCACCTTTCCCTGCCGGATCAGCGATGCCAGCTCAACCGCCGGCAGAAGGTTCGGATCTGTGCTGTTCGCGCCTGTCATCGCGCTGAGGCTATGAGGCTGAGCCCAATGGCGGATCAGTTGCTGCGAGGCGAGGTTCAGGAGGCGAGCTTGTCCAGCTTGCTGGCGATCCCCTCAAGGAGTGCGCTATGGCCGCTCAGCGTTTCGCTGACGCCACGTTGAGACTCCTCCATCCGTCCTTGGGATTCCTCCAGCCGCTCCAGTCGCTCATTCGTCTCGCCCTGCGACCGCTCAAGCTCCTTCTGCGACTCCTCGATGCGCTGCAGCGATTTGCGCTGAACCGCAAAGGTCTCGTCGAGCATCTCGCCCACCGAGGGCATTCCTTCCGGCATCTGCTCGTCGCTCATGCTTCCAGCGTAACCACAACCGGTGCGACCACTACAAGTGATTTTCTGCCGCGGCGGCGGGTTCAGCCGGGCAGCGCTGCGGTGGCCGCCGCCAGCAGGTGTGCGATGTCGTCGTCGGTCATGGCCAGGCTGAGGCTGCCGAAGCCCCCTCCGGAGAGATAGACGCCAGCCGCTTGGATCGCGTGCTCGAAGCGTTCCAGCTCGGCTGCCTCGTCGCTGCTGAGATGCGCGTCGCGGTAGTTGCGGATGTGCCTGGTGTGCGGATGCACCTTGAACAGACTCCCCCGGCCGGTCACCTGCCAATCCACGCCTGCTGCATCAATGGCAGACCGCAGGCCGCTGCGCACCGCGTCGCCCAGCTCATCCAGGCGGGCGAAGGCGTCGTGGTCGAGTTGGTTCATCGTGGCAAGGCCGGCGGCCATGGTGACGGGATTGGCCGTGAAGGTTCCGCCCGAGGGCACCTTGGCACGGGCGCTCCCCGACCGGGCAAACGTCGACATCGGCCCCTTGCGCCCCGCCACCCCGCCGACAGGGAAGCCGCCGCCGATGATCTTGGCCACGGCAGTGATGTCGGGGTCGATGTCCAGCAGCGTCTGCGCTCCGCTGTAGCCCAACCGGAACGAGATCACCTCGTCGAGCACCAGCAGCGCGCCGACCTCGCGGGTGGCGTCGCGAATCGCCGCTATGAACTCGGGCTCGATGGCCGGCAGCCCGACCTGGCTCGGCATCACGTCGAGCAGCACCGCGGCCAAGCGGTCGCCCTGGCGCCGGATCGCCGCCCGAGCCCCGTCGGCATCGTTGAAATGGATGACGCTGACCTCTTCGGTCACCGAATCGGGCGTGCCGACCGAGTACGGCACCGTCACCGGTGCGTCTGCGTCGCCCCAGTTGGTGGGGTTCGACGCCAGCGACGCTTCGGCGTGGTCGTAGGTGCCGTGGTACGCGCCCTCCACCTTGATGACATTCGGCCGTCCGGTGAATGCACGGGCTGCCTTGAGCGCCCCCATGACCGCCTCGGTTCCCGAGTTGCAGAAGCGGATCAGCTCGAAGCTCTCCACCCGATCGCACAGCAGCGCCGCGAGCTCGATCTCTACGTTGCTGGCCATCGCGAACGCAGTGCCGCGGGCCATCTGCGCGCTCACCGCCTCCGTCACCGCCGGATTCGCGTGCCCGACGATGATCGACGTGAAGTTGTTGTTGCAGTCCAGGTAGCGATTGCCGTCGACATCGGTGACCCAGGCACCCTGACCGTGATCCACGTAGATCGGGTTCGGTCGCCGCAACAGCGTCGCCCGCGACACGCCGTCGGGAATCCACTGGTGCGCCTTCTCATACAGCGCAGCCGACTGCGATTCCGAGCGTTGGCCACCCGCGTGTGACCCGATCCGTTCCGTCATCGGCTCAGTGTCGCAGAGCCGCCGCAACGGCGGACGGAATGCTGCGGCGGCCAGATGGCTAGATGGCGCCGGCGCGGCGGTAGGCGTCAAGCACAAGCCCGTGGAAGTGGTGCACGCCGTGCTCGGAGAGCCCGGAGCCGTCTGGATCGCACACGATGCGGCCCTGGGTGAACGCTGGCGTGCGCATCCCGTTCTGGACGCTCTCCACGATGCCGATGTCCTCGGGTTGGAGGATCTCGTCGATGTAGCGCATCGACTCGATGTCGCCCGGGTCCAGCTCCGCCGATTCGAAGTAGAAGTCGATCGTCTCGTGAGTCGTCTCGGGCCCGGTGGGCACCATCTGCATGATGCTGAAGTTGCCTCGACCCGGGTAGCGCATCAGGCAGGTGTTGGGCCACAGCCACCACACGGCGAGATCCTTCACGCTGGAGCCTTCGACGTCGTAGGCCGAGTTGTCCGAGTGGCCCGCGCGTGCCATGTGGCTGGAGTAGATGCCGTGGGTGGTGACGCGGTAGGTGTCCATCTCCACCAGCGTCACGAAATCGGGGTGGGCGATGTGGCAGTGGTAGCACTCCAGGAAATTGTCGACGACGTTCTTCCAGTTGGAGGCGATCTCGTAGCTGAAGCGCCGGACGTGGGTCAGCTCGGCCACGTCGGGCGCCCAGCGGGCGATCTCGGCGCCGAAGTCCCCGGATTGGACTGCCAGCGACTCGGCGTCGGGGTCGAGGTTGACGTAGACGAAGCCACCGAACTCCTCCGCCCGGACCGCCTGCAGGCAGACCTGCGACGGGTCGAACCCCGGCACCCGGTCTGTCTCGCGCGCCCGGTGCAGCTGACCGGACAGGTCATAGGCCCAGCCGTGGTAGGGGCACACGATGCTGCCGGTGTTGCCGGCCCCGGCAAGCACGTGATGCGCCCGGTGCTGGCAGACGTTGTAGAACGCCCGCAGCTCGCCGTCGTTGCCTCGCACCAGCGCGATCGGCATGCCGGCGACCTCCAGCGCGACGTAGTCGCCGGGATTGCGCAGCGACTCGACGTGGCACACCCACTGCCAACTGCGAGCGAACACCTCACGCTGCTCGATGTCGTGCCAACGCTGGGAGATGTACGCATCGGCATGCAATGACAGCGAGTTGGCAGGGTCGGCGTCGAAGCCCGCAGCGATATTGGCAGGAGCTTCGTGGTCAAGCGGCGTCGTCGGCATTGCCCCGCATTATCCCCCCGGCAGCGAGGCCGCAGCGGCCATCAGGAAGTGCTCAATGTCGTCGTCGGTGGTGGCCAGATTCAGCGAGCCCAGGCTGTCGCCGATGAAGTACACGCCGTTGGCCTGCATGCGCAGGCCGAACTGCTCGACGATCGCCTTCTCGTCGCTGGATTGGTAGGAGTCGCGGTAGTTGCGGATGTGGCGCTGGTGGGGGTGTACCCGGAACAGGCTGCCCCAGCCCGTCACCTGCCACTCCAGCCCGGCGCGGTCGAAGAGTTCCCGCAGGCCCGAGCGCACCGCTTCACCGATGTGGTCGAGTCGGGCGAACGCGTTGTGGTCGAGGCGAGTCATCGTCTCGAGGCCGGCGGCCATCGTGATGGGATTGGCCGAGAACGTGCCGCCCGAGGGCACCTTGGCCCGGTCGCCGTCGATCCGCACAAAGGTCTCCATCGGACCGGTGCGCCCAGCGATCGCTCCCACCGGGAATCCCCCGCCGATGATCTTGCCCAGCGTGGTCAGGTCGGGGTCGATGTCTGCCAGCGTCTGCATCCCGCCGTGGCCCAGCCGGAACGTGATCACCTCGTCGAGCACCAGCAAGGCCCCGACCTTGCGGGTGGTCTCGCGCACGGCGGCGATGAACTCGGGTTCGAGGTCGGGCATCCCGACCCGGTTCGGCATCGGGTCGAGCAGCACAGCGGCGAGCTGATCCCCGGCGTGCTCGATTGCCGCACGGGCACCCTCGGCGTCGTTGTAGGCGATGATGCCCACCTCGTGGGCAACCGAGGCGGGCGTGCCGAACGCGTACGGCACCGTCTGGGGCGACGCAGCATCCCCCCAGTTGCTGGGATCTGCCCCGAGGCTGGCTTCGGCGTGGTCGTAGGTGCCGTGATAGGCGCCTTCCACCTTGATCACGTTGGGGCGCCCCGTAAACCCGCGTGCTGCCTTCAGCGCAGCCATCACGGCCTCGGTGCCGGAATTGCAGAAGCGGATCAGCTCGAAGCTTTCGACACGATCGCAGAGCAACTCCGCCAGATCGATCTCGACATCGTTGGCGAGCGAGAAGGCCGAACCCCGCGCCATCCGCTCCGCAACGGCTGCCGAGATGCCCGGGTCCGCATGGCCGATGATGATCGAGGCGAAGTTGTTGTTGCAGTCGAGGTAGCGGTTGCCGTCCACGTCGGTCACCCACGCACCGGCGGCGTGGTCGACATAGATGGGATGGGGGCGCCGCAGCAGCATCGACCGCGACGAGCCGTCGGGAATCGAGCGCTGGGCTCGCTCATAGAGCGCCGCCGACTGCGGTGCGCTCCAGTCCTGCTCCCCCATCTGACCTCCCAGGTCAGGCCGGGATCGTCCCGGCATCGGCTCAGTCTCGCGAACCGCGCGTGCGCTTTCAGCGCTGCGGCACCCCCACGGCGAGAGCAATCGCGGCTGGTTGGACCCCAATCGACGACTGCACAAGCTGTGCGCTGGGCAATGCTGCGAGACTGGGGGGATGAGCGAGTCCACAACCACGCCTGGCCCCAACGGCACTACCGGTGGGGCCGACCGCTCGCAGCGACGGCCGGTGGCGCCATGGCGCATCGGTGTGGACGTCGGGGGCACCTTTACCGACTTGGTGCTGGCCGACGACCACGGCGACACCTGGGTGGCGAAAGTGCCCTCGGTGCCGGCCGACCCGAGCCGTGGCGTGCATGCCGCGCTGGCACGCGTCGCAGTCGATGCGGGCCTGCCACTCGATGAGGTGCTGGCCGACTGCTCGCTGTTCGTGCACGGTTCCACCGTGGCCACCAACACGATGCTGGAGGGAACCGGTGCCACCGTCGGCCTGATCGGCACCGACGGATTCCGTGACACGCTCGAGATCCGCCGCGGGCTGCGCGAGGACCAGTGGAATCACCGCGCTCCCTACGCCCCCGTGCTGGTGCCTCGCTACCTGCGGACCACGGTGCCGGGCCGCATCGACGCCGACGGCACCGAGCACGCTCCGCTCGACCTGGGCGGCCTCGGCGAGATCCTCGACCAATTCGACAGCCACGGCGTGGAGGCCGTGGCAGTCGCCTTCATGAACTCCTTCGTCAACGACGCACACGAGCAAGCCGCAACCGAAGCGGTGCGCGAGCAGTGGGACGGCGACTGGGTGACCGCATCGGCAGCCGTGTCGCCGCTGATGGGCGAGTACGAGCGGACCTCCACGGCCGTCGTCAATGCGGCGCTCTCGCCGAAGATCGTGTCGTACCTGCAATCGCTGAACGACGATCTGGCGGCCGCCGGTCTGCGCCACTCGATCCTGCTGGTGCAGTCCAACGGCGGTGCTGCCTCGGTTGACCATCTGTCCGAGCGTCCGGTGAACCTGCTGCTGAGCGGACCCGCCGCCGCCGTGGGTGCGTTGAACCTGTACCGCGAGGCGGTTGACACCGCACTGGACAGCTCTGCGGCCCGCACGGCGGCGCAACCCGGCAATCTCGTCTCGATGGAGATCGGCGGGACGTCGTGCGACGTGCTGCTGATGTCGGGCGGCGAGGTGGACACCCGCGACGAGATCATGATCGCCGGCTACCACGTCTCCACTCCGGCCATCGACATCCACACCATCGGCGCGGGCGGCGGAACGATCGCCGGTGTCGACGAGGCCGGTCTGCTCTATGTGGGACCCCAGGGCGCCGGTGCTGTTCCCGGTCCCGCCTGCTACGGCAACGGCGGCGAGCTCCCCACCGTCACCGACGCCCAGCTCGTGCTGGGCCGACTGCGTCCCGGCAAATCGGCCGGCGGCACCTTGGACCTCGACATCGACGCCGCCCGCGAGGCGATCGAGGTCCACGTGGCCGAGCCGCTCGGGATGACCATCGAGGAGGCCGCCGCCGGGATCGTGGAAGTCGTCGAGCAGCATCTGCTCAGCGCCACCGAGCACATCTCGATCGAACGGGGCCACTCGCCGCGGCGGTTCACCATGGTTGCCGCGGGAGGCGCCGGCCCGATGCACGGCGCCTCGGTTGCTGCGGGTCTCGGCTGCGAGCGCGTCTATGTGCCCCGCGACGCCGGTGCGCTGTGCGCGATCGGGATGCTCCACGCCGACGTGCGCCAGGACTTCACCCGCTTCCTGATGGGCTCGCTCGACGAGCTGGACACCGCAGAGATCGAGGCTGGGCTGGCCGAGCTGCAAGCGGACGCACTCGACGTCATGGGTGCCGAAGGCTTTGATGAATCCGCGGTGGCGCTGGACTGCGAGCTGGAGCTTCACCACCCCGGCCAGCTGTGGTCGATCCGGGTCCCGGCGTTCGCCGGCAGCGCCGCGACCGTCGACGTCGCTGCCGTGCGCTCAGCGTTCGAAGCCGAGTACCAGCGCCTGTACGGCCACGTGCAGACCGACGGCACGATCATGATCGCCTCGTTGCGCTTGATCGCTCGCGCATCGACGGGCGATGTCGTCCCCACCGCTGCGCCGCTCGCAGTCGCCGACCCTGAGCCATTCGAGACAAGGTCCGTGTGGCACGGAACGTCCGGCTGGTGCCCCACGCCGGTGTACGACGGCGAGACGCTGCGCTCGGGCCACCAGATCGTCGGGCCGGCACTGGTCGAGGAGCTGACCACCACGATCGTCGCCCGCCCCGGCGACCGCCTCTGGGTGGACGCCAGCGGCGACTTGTTCATCGATCTCGCACCCAGCGAGGCCGAGGCGGCAGAGGTCGGGGCGACCGGTCGAGCCACGACGACGCGTGCGGGCGGCGAGCTCGACCCGGTCGTACTGGCCGTGATGCAGAACCGTCTGGACCAGATCAGCCGCCACATGGGCTGGGTGATGACTCGTACCGCCCGCAGCACGATCTTCAGCCAGAGCCACGACTTCTCGTGTTTCGTGACGACACCCGACGGGACGCTGGTGGCCAACGCCGACGGCATCCCGATCCACACGGGCGGCGGCGGATTTGCCGTGCGGGCGCTGCTGGCCAAGTACGGCGGCCGCATCGAGCCTGAGGACGTGTACCTGCTGTCGGACCCCTACGTCGCCGGCGGCAACCATCTGCCCGACTGGGTCATCGCCCGGCCGATCTTCGCCGAATCAGTCGAATCAGTCGACAGCGCCGACACACCGCCGCTCATCGGCTTCTGCTGCAACCGGGCGCACCAGTCCGACATCGGCGGCGGCCTGGCCGGCACCTATAACCCCGAAGCCACCGAGATCTGGCAGGAGGGCATCCGCCTGCCGGTGCTCAAGCTGGTCGAAGCCGGCACGGTGCGGGAAGATCTCTGGGAGCTGCTGCTCATCAACTGCCGCACCCCCGAGCTGCTCGACGGCGACCTGTTGGCCATGATCGGCTCGACCCGGATAGGTGCCGAGCGGGTCATCGGGCTCGCAACCGAGCTGGGCATCGACGCCTACCAGGCCTATCTCGACGGCGTGCTTGAGCACGGCGAGCGCCGCATGCGCGCCGCCATCGCCGCCCTGCCCGACGGCACCTACTACGGCGAGGACCGCACCGACAACGACTGCTTCGGACCGGCCGACATCGCCGTGCGCGTCCGCATGACCATCACCGGCGATGAGATGGAACTGGATTTCACCGGCACCGATCCACAGATCGAGGGCTTCAAGAACAGCTCGGTCGCCAACACGTACTCGTCGGTGTTCCTGGCGCTGTCGTCGTTCTTCGACACGTCCATCCCTCGCAACGAGGGCACCTACCGGCCGGTCACGGTCAATGCCCCCGAGGGCAGCATCGTGAATGCCCGGCCGCCGGCGCCGATGACCATGAACACGGTGTACGTGGCACACGAGATCGTGATCGCCACCTGGCAGGCGCTCGCCCAGGCCGACCCGGGCAGGGCGTGTGCGGCGTGGTCAAAGACGATGCACGGGCATGTGGCCGGTCGCAACGACGACGGCACCACGTGGGTGATGTACCAGTGGCACGCCATGGGCACACCAGGCGCCACCGCGGAACGCGACGGCTTCGTGCAGATGGGGCACCTGATCAGCCTCGGCGGCCTCGACATGCCCAACCTGGAGTTCCACGAGCAGATGTATCCAGTGCGCTACGTGCGTCACGAGCAGCGCTGTGACAACGCTGGGCCGGGTCGCCGCCGTGGCGGCACCGGGGTGCGCTACGAGGCCGACATCCTCCGGCCCGCCATCTGGTCGTTCCGGGCTGAGGGCCTCGACACGCCGTCCGGACACGGTGTGCGCGGCGGCGGCACCGGCGGAGTCGGCTTGGAATGGATCGCTCCCGTCGACGTTGAACAAGACGGGCCGACGTTCGTGCCGCCCAAGTACGGCGTGAAGCGGATGGGTCCCGCACGCATGATCGCCGACACTCCCGGCGGGGGCGGCTGGGGCGACGCATTCGAGCGAGAGCCCGACGTGGTGCTGCGCGACGTGATGGACGACGTCGTCAGCGTCGAGGGCGCCCGCCGTGACTACGGCGTGGTGATCGGCGACGATGGCCGATCGGTCGATGTCGAAGCCACCGTTCGACTGCGTGCAGCCGGTCGCACCGCTGCACCGACTGGCTGAGCCCCCACATCCACCCCCAAGAAAGTCCTGATTCCCGAACAGGGAGACGTTCGCAATGACGCTTGTGCTTGTTCACGGCAACCCCGAGACAACTGCCATCTGGGATCCGATGCGCGCCGCCGTCGAGCGCCATGGCGTCGGCCCGTCCGATGTGGTGGCACTGTCGCCGCCGGGTTTCGGCGTACCCGCGCCCGACGGCTTCGGCGCCACCATGAACGAGTACCGGGACTGGCTTGCCGACGAGCTGGAGCAACTGCTCGCGGCAGGCGCCGAGCACATAGACCTGCTGGGGCACGACTGGGGCGGCGGACACGTCATGCGCATCGCCATGGAGCGCCCGGACCTGATCCGCTCGTGGTGCACCGACGTCATCGGCCTGTTCGATCCCGACTACGTCTGGCATGACGCGGCACAGCTGTGGCAGACCCCGGAGGGGGACGCCTCCATCGAGCGCATGATCAGCCGTCCTGACGCCGAACGAGTCGCCTTCTATGCAGGTCTCGGCATGGGACCCGAGGTTGCCGAAGCCGTGGTGCCCCACATCAACGCCGACATGGGCCGGTGCATCCTGGCGCTCTACCGCGATGCTGCCCAGCCCGCCATGGCAGCCCTCGGCTTCAACATCGCTGCGGCCGGCCGACGGCCCGGCCTGTGCATCCTGGCGGCAGGCGATCACTTCACCGGCGGCGGTGTCATGCACCGCCGCATCGCCACCCGCGCCGGCGCCAGGGTCACCGAGCTGCTGGATGTGGGCCACTGGTGGATGTGTGAGAACCCGGGCCTCGCAGCGCACACCGTGGCGAGCTGGCTGGCATCGCTCGACAGAGCCGCCACCGCTCGGGCCGGCGACTGAACAGCCCGCCCGGCAGCCCTTCTCGCGGCGCACAGCGCCGGCTGGGCGTTGGGCTACTGTCGCGGCTGACGCCCGGTCGTGCGCGGCCGGGCACGCCGTTCTGAATGCAATCCGGCGCCCGCAGGGGTGCCAGCCACAAGGGGGCAAGCGATGGCCGCATCGGGTTCGATCTTGGGAAATCCTGTTCAGCGCAAGGAAGATCCTGGGCTGCTGACCGGGGCGAATCACTACGTCGACGACCTTGACGTCGACGCGGCGCGAGTCGCCTTCGTGCGCTCACCGGAGGCTCACGCCGAGATCGTCTCGATCGACACCTCCGAGGCGGCGTCCATGCCGGGCGTCGTGGCGGTGTACACGTCGGAGAATCTGCCGATGGATGCGTTCCAAGGCTTCCCGATGATGCCGCCCGACTTCAACCGCCCGCCGCTGGCGGCGGGCCGGGTGCGCTTCGTCGGCGACATGGTGGCGGCAGTGGTCGCAGAGACCCAAGCGCAGGCGAATGACGCCGCCGAGGCTGTCTACGTCGACTACAGCCCCCTGCCGGTCGTCTCGGACTTCGAGCGGGCGGCCGATCCCGACTCGCCCGTCGTATGGGACGGGCAGGCATCCAACGTGTGCTTCCCGTTCGCTATCCCGGGCCCGGATGAGGAGACCGGCGAGCGGCCGGGAGTGGACGCCCTCGCCGGTGCTGACCACGTCGTGTCGGAGCGCATCGTCACCCAGCGCTTGGCGGGCGCTCCGATGGAGCCCAACGGGTGCGTGGCCGTGCCGGGTGGCGACGGCAGCATGACCCTGCACCTGTCGGTGCAGAACGCCCACTCCCAGCATGAGGCGCTCGCACCCGCGCTCGGCCTCGAACCGGATCAGCTGCGGGTGACCGCGCCGTGGGTTGGCGGCGGCTTCGGCCCGAAGGCCGCGGTGTACCCCGAGTACATCGTCGTCGGCAAAGCTGCCCAAGCACTGGGCCGCCCGACCCGGTGGACCGAGAACCGCACCGAGAACATGCTGTCGATGGTGCAGGGCCGCGCCATGGTGATGAACGTGGAGATGGGCGTACGCAACGACGGCAGCATCGTTGGCCTGAAGGCGCACGTGATTGCCGACGCCGGGGCTTACCCGATCATCGGTGCAATCCTGCCGATGCTCACGGGAATGCTCAGCCAGGCCGTGTACGACATTCCCGTGATCGACTTCGTCTCGCAGACGGTCATCACCAACACCACGCCGATCGGTGCGTACCGCGGCGCCGGGCGTCCAGAGGCGACCCAGATGGTGGAGCGCATCCTGGACAAGGCCGCTGCCGCGATCGGCATGGACGCGGCCGAGATCCGACGCAAGAACTACCTGCAGCCCGATGCCTTCCCGACCGCCCTGCAGACGGGCGTCAGCTACGACTCCGGCGAGTACGAGCAGGCCCTCGACGCCGTGCTCGAAGCCTCCGGCTATGCCGATCTGCGAGCCGAGCAGCAGGCCCGGCGCGACGCCGGCGACTCGAAGCTGCTGGGCATAGGCGTGTCGTCGTACGTGGAGATCACCGCTCCGGTGGGCCTGCACGTGGAGTACGGCAGCACCGAAGTGCACGAAGACGGCACAGCCACGATCCGGGTGGGCACCTCCAGCCACGGTCAGGGCCACGACACGGCATTCAGCCAGATCGTCGAGGGAGTGCTGGGCATTCCCATGGATCAGGTCACCCACCTCGATGCCGACACCGCCGAGGTGCCTTCGGGTGCGGGCACGCTGGGCTCGCGCTCGCTGCAGACGGCTGGTTCGGCCGTGTACCTGTCGAGCCAAGCTGTGCTGGAGAAGGGCAAGCAGCTCGCCGCTCACCTGCTCGAGGCGTCTGCCGACGACATCGTGGTGGCCGAAGGCGGCCTTGCCGTTGCCGGCGTGCCGACCAGCTCGGTGAGCTGGGCCGACATCGCGAGGCTGGCCAACGACGACGGCGCCCGCCCGTCAGGTCTCGAGGCAGGCCTGATGGCCGAGGAGAACTTCGACGGCACCGATTCCACGTTCCCGTTCGGCTCCCATGTGGCCGTGGTCGAGGTCGACCGCGACACCGGCGAGGTCGAGTTGGTGCGCCACGTGGCGGTCGACGACTGCGGAACTATCATGAATCCGCTCATCGTGAACGGCCAGCAACACGGCGGCATTGCCCAAGGCATCGCGCAGGCGCTGTACGAACACGTCGAGTACGACGGCGACGGCCAGCCCCGCAATCCGAGTCTCGGCGACTACCTGGTGCCTTCGGCCGCCGAGCTGCCGAGCTTCGAGGTGTCCAACACCGAAACTGCCAGCCCCCGCAACCCGCTGGGTGCCAAGGGCATCGGCGAATCGGGCACGATCGGCTCCACGCCGGCGGTGCACAATGCGGTGTGCGATGCGGTCGCCCACCTGGGCATCGACCACATCGACATGCCCTGCAGCCCCCAGAACGTCTGGCGGGCACTCCAGAGCGCCTGAGCCTGCACAGCGCACGATTGCTCTCGTAGGAGGGCGTGCGCTTACCCGGACGAAGCGCCGGGCAATGACGTAGCCTCTGGGCTCGCACACGCAGCGTGACCGATCCTGCAGACAGGTTCGGCGCGTCCTCAGAGGGGACACCACATGAGTACAGATGCAGCGACCGACCCAGTCATCGTCGCAACCACCCGCAGCCCGATCGGCCGTGCCTTCAAGGGCTCGCTGACCGAGATGCGGCCCGACGACATGACGGCGCAGATTGTCACCAAGCTGCTCGACAAGGTGCCCGAGCTGCCCCACGGCGAGATCGAGGATCTCATGCTGGGCTGCGGGCAGCCGGGCGGCGAGGCCGGCTTCAACATCGCACGCGCCTCGGCCATCCTGGCCGGCCTCGACGACGTGCCCGGCACCACGGTCAACCGCTACTGCTCGTCCTCGTTGCAGACCATCCGCATGGCCGCACACGCCATCCGTGCCGGCGAGGGCGACGCCTTCATCGCCGCCGGCGTCGAGTGCGTCAGCCGCTACGACAAGGGCAACTCCGACAGCCTGCCCGGCACCACCAACCCGCAGTTCCGTGCGCCCGGCGAGCGCACCAAGGTGCGGTCCGAAGGCGGCCACGGCGACTGGGCTCCCGCACCCGGCCTGCCCGACCTGTACATCGCGATGGGCCAGACGGCCGAGAACGTCGCCGAGCACAAGGGCGTCAGCCGCCAGGCCATGGACGAGTACGGCGTGATGAGCCAGAACAAGGCCGAGGCTGCCATCGGTCGTGGTTTCTTCGAGATGGACATCACCCCGCTGGAACTGCCTGACGGCAGCGTGGTCAGCTCTGACGACGGGCCCCGCGCCGGTGTCACCTACGAAGCTGTCTCGCAGCTGAAGCCCGCGTTCCGCCCCGACGGCCGGGTGACCGCCGGCAATGCATGCCCGCTGAACGACGGCGCTGCTGCGGTCATGGTGATGAGCCGCAAGCGTGCCGATGAGCTGGGCATCACGCCGCTGGCGCGCATCATTTCGTCGGCAGTATCTGCGCTGAACCCCGAAATCATGGGCCTCGGCCCGATCGAGGCGTGCAAGAAGGCGCTGGCACGTGCGGGCATGACCATGAGCGACATCGACATGGTCGAGATCAACGAGGCCTTCGCTGCCCAGGTGATCCCGTCGGCAGACGAGCTGGGCATCGACATCGTCGACCAGCTGAACCTCAACGGCGGCGCCATCGCATTGGGCCACCCGTTCGGCATGACCGGTGCCCGCATCATGACGACGCTGCTGAACGGCCTTGCCGACCGTGACAAGACCTTCGGGCTCGAGTCGATGTGCGTCGGCGGCGGTCAGGGCATGGCCATGATCGTGGAGCGCCTCAACTAGATCGCCGATAACTGCCGCGCTTCGGGGCGGCGCGTCGGCAACACTGGCCGGGTGAACACGTCCTCGCCGACGGCACCCGGGTCCATCCAGATCGTCCCGTCTGTCCTGCCTGCCGACTTCGCGCACCTCGGAGACGAGTGCGCTGCCTTGGAGGAGGCAGGCGTCGACCGGATCCAGTGGGACGTCATGGACGGCGTGTTCGTGCCGAACCTGACATTCGGCCCCGACGTCATCGCTGCCTGCCGCCCGCACGCGGGCGTGATGTTCGAAGCACACCTCATGGTCGCCGACCCCGACCCGATGCTCGGCGCCTACGTCGACGCCGGGTGCGAGATGCTGATCGTGCACGCCGAATCGGTCACGCACCTGCATCGGACGCTCAGCCGGGTTGCCGAGCTGGGCGCGCAACCGGCGGTGGCCATCAATCCCTCGACACCGATCGACGCTGTGGCACACGTGCTCGACCTGGTCGACATGGTGCTCGTCATGACCGTCAACCCGGGGTTCGGCGGTCAGGCCTACATCGCCACGATGGAGCCCAAGATCGCTGCCCTGCGCCAGCTCATCTCCGGGAGCGGTGCGGCTGGGGCGTCGGGCGCGGGCATCGACATCGAGGTGGACGGCGGCATCTCGGCCGAGACCATCGGCGGTGCTGCTGCAGCGGGCGCCAACGTTCTCGTATCGGGCAGCGCGCTGTACCGCTATGACGAGGGGCTCGCGCACGGCGTCGCGGACCTGCGTTGCCGTGCGGAGGCTGCGTTCCGAGCGTGATGACCGTGACAGCTCGCCGGCGCTGGCTCCTCATCGCCGCCGCCGTCGTAGCGGTCGCTCTTGCCTTGCGACTCACGCTGTGGCGCGACAGCGGGGAACCCTCCGTCGAGGAGTTCTGCGCTGAGTTCGCCCACCTGCTGGTCGTGGATCAGCTCAGCCTGACGGTCAACCCGAACGATGACACGAGCACCCGTGAGGCAATGGATCGCACAGCCCGCCAGTTCGCAGATGCTGCGGCAGCGGCACCGGCGGATATCCGCCCCGACATGGTTCTGCTGGCCGACTTGACTGCGGCGCTCTCCGAAGCCGTCGCCGAGACAGCTTCACGCGAGACGTTCGACCGCGCCGCCGCGGTGATTGCGGCACAGGATCCGTTCCTCGAGACGCAGGATGCCGCCACCCAGCGGGTTGTCGACTACGTCACCCGCCATTGCACTGCTGCGCCTGGCTAGACCAGGCGCACGAGCACTGCTGCGCCCGGCTAGATCATCTCGCCGCGCTTGACGATCACGTGATCGCACAAGCCGTAGGCCTTCGCCTCCTCTGCGGTGAACCAACGATCCCGCTCGGAATCGAGCAGGATTTGCTCCACGTCCTGACCGCTGTGCAGCGCCGTGCGCTCGGCCATCAGGCGCTTGACGTAGGCCATCTGCTCGGCCTGGATGGCAATGTCCGATGCTTGACCCCGCACGCCGCCCGACGGCTGGTGCATCATCACCCGGGCGTGGGGCAGGCAATAGCGCTTGCCCGGCGCCCCGGCGGTGAGCAGGAACTGCCCCATCGAGGCCCCCAGCCCCAAGCACACGGTTGCCACGTCGCAGGCCACGAACTGCATGGTGTCGTAGATGGCCATGCCGGCCGTGACGGAACCGCCTGGGCTGTTGATGTACAGCGAGATTTCGCGACCCCGATCCTGACCTTCCAGATACAGCATCTGCGCGCAGACAACGTTGGCGAGCTGATCGTCCACCTCGTCGCCCAGGAACACGATGCGGTCGTCGAGCAGCCGGTTCGAGATCTGGGTCCAGCCGGATACGCCGCTGGCATCGAACGCGCGCTCCGACGCCGGCGTCGGCTGCTGGATGGAGGGAAGATCGCTCATGCGTCGCAGGCTACCGACGAGTCCGCCCCGGCCTATCGGGAGACTGAGGGCGTCAGCCATCTCGCGACGTCGTGCCCCGTGGTGCTTGAAGCGCTCACAGCTTCGCCAAGAGCGCGCGCAGGGCGCGACCGCGGTGGCTGATCCGGTTCTTGGCTTCGGCTGACATCTCGGCGAATGTCAGCGGCGCCGCTTCGCGCGGAACAAAGACGGGGTCGTAGCCAAACCCGCCATCGCCACGCGGTGCCATCGCGATCGCACCCTCGACCACACCTTCAGCCAGCACGTGAGGTCGCTCAACAGACGGGTGCTCATGCGCACCCAGCTGGGGTGCCGCTCCTTCGTACACCAGCGCGACCACCGTGCGGAAACGAGCCGTCCGCTGAGACGGGGGCACATCGACGAGCGCCGCCATGAGCTTGGCCAAGTTTGCCGCTGAGTCGGCTTCGGGCCCGGCATAGCGGGCGCTGTACACGCCGGGCGCGCCGCCCAAGGCATCCACTTCCAGCCCGGTGTCATCGGCAATGGACGGCTCACCAGCCGCTGCGCACACGAACCTCGCCTTGATCAGCGCATTGTCTGCCAGCGTCTCGCCGTCTTCAGCCACATCGCCGAGTTCTGGAGGCCGCGGCACGATCTCGACAGCGGGCATCGCTTCGGCCAGCACCGCAGCGATCTCGACAGCCTTGTGCGGATTGGCCGAGGCCATCACCAGCCGCACTGCGTCAGGGCCTTCCCATCACAGTCACCCTGGCGTGCCCGACGTCACGTTGGCGGCGTGGCCAGTGCAGCTCGCTGCAGATCGACGATCTCGCTGACGCCAGAGCGGGCCAGTGCCAGCATTGCGCCGAGCTGGGCGTCGTCGAACGGATCGCCCTCGGCGGTGCCCTGCACCTCAACGAAGCGACCCTGTCCCGTCATCACGACGTTCATGTCCACCTCTGCGCGCGAGTCCTCCTCGTAGGGCAGATCCAGACGGGCCTCGCCGTCGACAATCCCCACCGAGATGGCTGCGCACTCGTCGATGAGGGGATGCCGGCTGATGGCCCCGCTGCTGACCAGACGGGTGCATGCGTCGTGCAACGCCACATAGCCACCGCAGATCGAAGCGGTGCGGGTGCCCCCGTCGGCCTGCAGCACGTCGCAGTCGACCGTGACCTCGCGCTCGCCCAACGCCGCCATGTCGCACACGGCTCGCAGCGCCCGCCCGACCAGACGCTCGATCTCGAGCGTGCGGCCCTTCTGCTTGCCTCGCTTCGACTCCCGGCCGACACGCTCCCCACTCGAGCCGGGCAGCATCGCATACTCGGCAGTCACCCAGCCGGTCCCGCGGCCGCGCATCCAGCGCGGCACGTCGTCGTCGATCGACACGGTGCACAGCACCCTGGTGCGCCCGAACGACACGAGCACCGAGCCAGGTGTCTGGTCGGTGAAGTCTCGTTCGAACGTGACGGGCCGCAGGTCGCCCGGCGTCCGGCCGTCGGCGCGCGTCACGACCGGGTCTCGGCAGGCACGAAAAGCACAGCGTTCACGCCCAGAACGTTGCGCCGGTGCGTGCGACTGCCACGTCGCCGTTGAATACCTCGCCCGCCTCGGTCAGATGATCCTGCGGATCCGAACCGGGCGGCACATGGGTCACCACGAGCTGGCGTGCACCGACGTCGTTGGCGTCGGCTGCCAGCCAAGCTGCGCTGACATGCGGGATCTCGGGATTGTCGGTTGCGTGCAGCAGCGTGCCCTCACCCACCACGAGATCCGGCGACGGCCGCCCGACGTCACGGCTGAGCGCAGACAGTGCCCAGCCCCGACCGGTGTCGGACGTATAGACGATCGACTTGCCGTCGCACTCGAAGCGCATCGCCAGCGTCTCCACCGGGTGATCGGTGCGGGAGAACAGCACGTCGATGTCGCCGACGCGCGCCTCCGACGAGTCCTTCACCATCTCCCAGCCGAAGAGATCCGAGCTGTCGCCGTACACCTCGGTGACCTCACGCACGCCCTCGGTGGCGAGCACCCGCATGCTCTCGATGCCCATGTACCACTTGGCTGCGTTGTAGATCACCGGCAGCTCCGCGCAGTGATCCGGGTGGTGATGGCTCACCAGCAGCGCATCCACCGTCTCCAGCGGCACATGGGATTGCAGGTTGGCGAAGGTGCCGGGCCCGCAGTCCACCCACAGGTTCGTGGCTTCGCTGCGCACGAGGTACCCGCTGCACGACTCGCCAGCGGCGGCGTAGCTGCCCGAACAACCCAACACCGTCACCGAGAGCTTGCTCACGGAGGCCGATACTACGCAGGTAGGCGAGGCTTCTCGCATCGTGCCCAGCCCAACAGAACTTCAGCCGATCGGGCAGCGCGTTCCTGCTTCGAGCAACCGGAGAACGCCGGCTTCGTCGAAAACGCCGACGAGCCGCCCGCCGCTGGTTGCGAGCGATACCGAGGCCGACTCGCTGGCGGTTGCGGGGTGGAAAGTGGCCGCCGGGTATGCTTCGGCGACCTCGGCACGGCCGGCGCCGACGCCGATCCCCTCGGCCGTTTGCAGCATGTACGGGTCGGGTCCGAACGCTCCCAAGCGCCAGGTCATGAAGTGCTCATCGCCCGCGTCGCGGTGCTGGTAGCCATCTTCTGCATTCCCGAACAGGGCCAGCAGGCCTGGCCATTCCACGGCTCGCAGCCGGCTGCCGGGGCAGTCCCCGTAGATCGAGAACGTGTCGGTCCAGCCGCTGTCGGCAACCGGCTGGCCGAGCGCGACGGTGAGCGCGTCCAGGGCGGCTTGCGCGTCGGTGCCGAACGGCACGAGTCCGAGGCCGTCGCTGGCGAGCACGACGCCTTCGGGACGGGGCACTGCAGCCCCGCCGAGCCGCTCAGGCGCTGTTGTCGCAGCAGCAGCGTCGAAGGCCGTACCCGCATCGCTTCCCGCCGGAGCTGTCACCAGCACTGCAGCAGGACGCTCAGATGATGTTTGCGAGGGCAGCAGCGTTGTTGCGGTGATGTCGAGGGACAGGGCGCTGGTGGACGGCGGCGTGGGGGCAACCCGCAGCGGCGGACCCGTGCAGGCGCCCGCGGCCACCGCCAGCATCGCGGCCACCACCGCCGCCCGGCGTCGGGATCTGGCGCCCCTCATGCCGGCAACGGTACGACAGCGACTCGGGCGATCAACCGCCGAACTGCCTGCAGAGACGGTCAGAAGTAGATGACGTTCTCGGCCTGGACTGCGGCAGCATCGAGGTCGTCGGTCCAGGCGCCGACCGACAGGTATTTCCAGCCGTGGTCGCTCACGATGAACACGATGATGCCTTCCTCGATGCGGGCAGCCGCCTTGCGTGCACCGGCCAGCGCCGCGCCGCCCGAGATGCCCGAGAACACGCCTTCGGCCGCCAGCATCCGCGTCGCCTCGATCGACTCCCGCGGGCGCACGATCATCTTGCGGTCCAGCAGATCGACGCCGCCCCACTGCTCGAAGATGGGCGGCACGTACCCGTCGTCGAGGCTGCGCAGGCCCTCCACCTGCTCGCCCGCCGGAGGTTCGACCGCCCACACCTGCACGTCAGGCGAGCGCTCCTTGAGGTACCGGCCGACGCCCAGCAGCGTGCCGCTGGTGCCCAGCCCCGCCACGAAGTGCGTGATGCCGGGAACGTCGGCGACGATCTCAGGACCGGTGGTGCGGTAGTGCACCTCGGGATTGGCCTCGTTCCCGTACTGGTAGAGCATCGTCCAGTCGGGGTTGGCCTCGGCCAGCTCCACTGCGAGCCGCACAGCCCCGTTGGAGCCCTGTTCGGCCGGGCTGGCGATGATCTCGGCGCCGAAGATCTCGAGCATCTGCCGCCGTTCGGCGGTGACGTTGCCCGGCAGCACGATCTTGACCCGGTAGCCGCGGCGCTGCCCGAGCATGGCCAGCGCGATGCCGGTGTTGCCCGACGAGGGCTCGACGATCACCGATCCGGGCGCGAGGCGGCCTTCGGCCTCAGCGCTGTCCAGCATCGCCAGCGCAACCCGGTCTTTGACCGAGCCGGTCGGGTTGTGCCCTTCCAGCTTGGCGTACAGCTCGACCGTCGGGTTGGGGCTGAGTCGGCTGACGTCGAGGGTGGGCGTGGCGCCGATCAGCTCGTCGACAGAGCGATAGACGGCCACGTGCCGGCTCAGCCGTAAGTGCCGGTGCGGGGCCGGACCGGCTCAGCCACCGGCGACGGCAGGCAGGATCGACAGCTCGTCGCCGTCGGACAGCGCAGTGTCCATCTGGGACAGGTAGCGCACATCCTCGTCGTTGACATAGACGTTCACGAAGCGGTGCAGGCTGCCGTCTTCTGCGAGCAGGTTGGGGGCGATGCCGGGAAACTCGCCGACCAGCCACGACATGGCCTCAGCCACGGTGCTGGCCTCGGCGTCAACCCGTGACTGCCCGTTGGCGTGGGGACGCAGGACGGTCGGCAGGCGGACGGTGACAGCCATCGGAGCTCCCGGTTCGGCGGCTAGCCAATTGTCGGCCAGGAACTTGCAAGCCGCCTCGGCGATTCCTGACCTATTGACTCAGGATTCTACGGGCCGCGCCAGCCGTACCCTCGGGTTGATGGAGCAGAGGCTGAGCCGATAGGCGAAGCCGTGGCCCGAGCGGCCCGTGAGCGAAGCGAACAAGAGCGGGAGGTAACAGGTGACGCAACGAGGAGGCTCACCTTCGCTCGCGTCGTCGAGCGACCGGACCGTCGTGGCGTCAAATCGCCGTGCGCGCCGCAACTACGAGGTGCTCGACACCTTCGAGTGCGGCATGGTCCTGCGCGGCACGGAGGTGAAGTCGCTGCGTGCGGGGGGCGCCCAGATGGGCGACGCCTATGCCCGGGTGCGCGACGACGAGATGTGGTTGATGGGCCTGCACATCGCCCCGTGGACCCATGCATCGCCCACCTTGGGCCACGAGGTGGAGCGCCCCCGCAAGCTGCTCATGCATCGTGCCGAGATCAACCGGCTGCGGGCCCGAACTGAGCAGGACCGTCTGCAGCTCATCCCGCTTGAGATCTACTTCCGTGACGGGCGAGCCAAGCTGGAGCTCGCCCTTGCCCGGGGCCGCCGGCTGTACGACAAGCGGCAGGCGATTCGCAAGCGAGAAACGGACCGCGAGGCCCGCCGGGCGCTGCGCGACCGATCTGTCTAGCTGCTGAGTTCTCAGGCGAGGGCAGCGGCGGCGATTCGGGCCACTTCGGCGGGCTGGTCGAAGTCGGCTTGGTGGCCGGCGTCGTCCAGCAGGTGCGTGCCGGCAACGTTCGGCAGTGCTTCGGCCCAACGCTCCAGGTATGACGCCGGGATGATTCGGTCCTTGGCGCCGTGCACCAGCGTCACCGGGTTCAGCACCCGGTGCAGTCGGTCGGCCAGTCCCCATTCGGGCAGCGGCCAGATCAGCTGTGCCGCGGCCGTGCGTGTGAGGTAGCGGTGCACGCCGTGCTCCACCACCATGTCAGCCGGCAGGTCGGCTGGGTCGTCGAAGAATGCCGCTGATGCCGCAGTGTCTTCGGTGAGCATCGCCCGCTGCACGCTCAATGTGGTGCCGAACGGGTCGGCCACCGGATCGCTGTCGTCCCAGAGGCCGAACGGCGCCACGAGCACCATCGAACCGAACGCCTCGGGCCGTACAGCCGCCAGCTCGAGCGCCAGCATCGCGCCCACGCTGGAAGCCACCAGCGGCGCACCGGCGAGCCCGGCCAGGTCGACGACCTCGCTGGTCGCGACCACCCAGTCGTGCAGGGTTCGCAGCCCTTCGGGTTCGCTGGAGCCGGTGAAACCCGGCAGGCTCGGCGCCACCACGCGATAGCCCGTTGCGGCCAACTCCTCGAGTACTGCGTGCACGCCGGGATTGCCGAGCATCCCGTGCAGGTAGCCCACGGTCGGGCCCTCGCCCAGCTCAACGATGCCGATATGTCCGTCTCGGTACGGCAGCGTGCCCGGTGCGAAATGGCCGGCCAGCGGTGCGCCTGCGTTCACTGGGCGCGGCTCCCGACGGGCGCGAGCTGGTGGTCGGTCTTGGGCCACCAGTGGTCCTCGTAGTCGGCCTCGAACAGGCCCGCAACCTCTGGCATCACCTTGGTCGCGTACATCTCGGTGTTCATCTTCACCAGTTCGGGATCCATGTTGCCGAAGTGGCTGAACACCATCAGGTGGCCAACATTCATGGTGGTGGCCAGCTCGTGCACCTGCTCGGTGACCTGGGTGGGGTCGCCCAAGATGATGTAGCCCTTCTCCACCATGTCCTCGAAGCTCAGCTTCTTCGAGCCGTATGAGGGCTTGGCGCTGCCGGCCTTAGCAGCATCGGCGGCGTTGGCCTCGCGTCGGGCGGTGGCTTCCCGCGCGGCTCGTTCCACCATGCCTTCCACCCCGGCACGCACCGTGTTGGGCGTCTTGTAACCCGGCGGGTCGGCGTAACCGGCGTACACGTGCAGGCAGGTGTTGAAGAAGTACTCAGCCGGTTCGCGGTACAGATCCCACGCCTCGGCCTCGGTGTCAGCCACGGCGACGAATTGGGCGAAGCCGCCCTGGAACGGGTTGGTCTCCTTGCCGAGCTCCTGCACCTTCTTCCAGAAGCCCTGCATGGTGCGTAGGCCGGCCTTGTACCCGAAGTAGCTGAGGTAGCAGTACACGAGGTCTTCCGCGGCGCACCAGTCCCAGGTGTCCACCGAGCCGCCGCCGGGGATCCAGATCGGTGGGTGGGGCTGCTGCACCGGCCGGGGCCACACGTTGACGTAGCGCAGCTTGTTGTAGTTGCCGTTGAAGCTGAACACCTCGTCCGACGTCCATGCCTGGCGGATGAGATCGACGCCTTCGTGGTAGCGCTCGCGCAGCGTGGCGGGGTTCTGGCCGTAGGCGTAGATGGTGTCCATCGGCGAGCCCACCGGGAAGCCGGCGATCATGCGCCCGCCAGTGATCCCGTCGAGCATGGCGATCTCCTCGGCCACTCGCAGCGGCGGGTTGTACAGCGCCACCGAGTCGCCCAGCACGACGATGTTGGTGTCGGGGCAGTTGCGTGACAGCGCCGCGGCGATGATGTTCGGGCTGGGCATCAGCCCGTAGCCGTTGGAGTGGTGCTCGTTGATGCCCACGGCGTCGAACCCGCACTGTGCCGCGAACTCGAGCTGGTCGAGGTACGCGTTGTATGTCTGGTGGCCGACGGTGGGGTCATACAGCTTGGGGTCGATGTCGACCCAGACCGAGCGGTGCTGCTCGGGGAAGTCCGGCGGGAGCTCCGGGTAGGGCATCAGATGGAAGAAGATCGACTTCACGGCGTGCTCCTTGCGGCTCGCCAGAAAATCTACTCCGCGTTCGACTCTGCGTTGTGATCGAGCGTCCGCCCGCTGCGGGGCGGCTCAATCCCAGTCGTGGCCCACGATGGACACGTCGTCGGGATTGACGAAGCCCGGCAGGTTCCAGCCGTCGAGGTCGTACTCGGCCATGCATTGCTCGGCGAAACCCTCGAGCATGTCGGTGAGAGAAGGCTGACCGGGAGCGGCGATGTCGGCTGCCTGCACATTCTCGTAGCGGATCTGCTCGTTGTTGCCGGCGTAGTTGCGCTCGTACAGCTCGTGGCGGCCGCCGAACTCGCTGCCCATGGCATCCCACAGCAGCTTCATGATCTTCATCCGCTCCAACGCCGGCATGCCGTCAGATCCCCGCACGTAGCGCTCCAGGTAGGGTCGGATCTCGTCCGACTTGAAGTCGGCCGCATTCGAGTTCACGTAGATCAGGCCCGAGGCCACCACCTGCTCGACGATGTCCTTGATGCGGGGATAGAAGTACGGCGAGAACGTGCGGTAGGCCATGCCGTAGCTCCGTGACGGCTGCACGGCGCCGTTCTCCCACGGGTCGGGAGTGCGGCACATGGCGTCGCTGAGGCCCCACATCAGGTTGCGGATGGCAATCACCTCGCCCAGGTTGGCCTGCACGCCCCGGAAGTCCCGCGTGCCCGTCGCACGCAGCGCCTTCGACAGCAAGCCAGCGATGAAGTCCAGCTTCACGCACAGGCGGGCCAGCCCGTGGAAGGTGAAACGCGGGAGAAAGCCGACCGAGTTGAGGAACCGGTTGGCCTTCGCCACGTCGCCGTAGAGGAACACGTTCTCCCACGGGATCAGCACCTCATCGAACACCAGGATCGAATCGTTCTCATCCAGCCGGCTCGACAGCGGATAGTCGAACACGCTGCCGGTGGCCGCCGCCTGCAGCTCGTAGGAGTTGCGGCAGATCAGCTTCACGCCGTCCGAGTTCATCGGCGTGGTGCAGACGATCGCGAACGCAGGGTCCTGAATGGGTATCGGGCCGTACTGGGCGATGAAGTTGTAGTGGGTCAGCGCCGAGCCGGTGGCAACCACCTTGGCGCCCGACACGACGAGGCCGTTGTCGGTCTCGCGCTCGACATGCATGCACACGTCGCGCGCATGGTCCGGGCCCAGATGACGGTCAACCGGCGGATGCACGATGGCGTGGTTCCAGTACGACACTTCCTCCTGGCTGCGCTGGTACCAGTAGACGGCGTTGTCGCGGTAGTCGCCGTAGAACTCCGGCATCGCACCGAGCGTCGCCAGGAACGAGGCCTTGTAGTCGGGGCTGCGGCCCATCCATCCGTAGGTCAGCCGCTGCCAGCCGACGATGGCGTCGCGTGCGCCGATCAGATCGTCCACACTGCGCGGCACCCGGAAGAACTTGTGGGTCCTGCCGCCCGAGCCGGTGTCGGTCTCGCACGTCAGCACGTCTTGCTGGGCGGGGTCGCCGAGCGCGTCGTACAGCCGGGCGATCGACCGGACGCTGTTGCGGAACGCCGGGTGAGTGGTGACGTCACGCACCTTCTCGCCATGGAAGTACACCGTGCGACCGTCTCGCAGACTCTCGATGTACTCGTCGCCGGTCATCGGCGACCATGTCTCAACCGACTCGCTCATCTCGTGTGCCCCCGTGCGCCTGCCCTCATCGGCCAGGCGGCTCAGGCTGGTGAGAAGTCGGTCTCGTAGTCGGTGTCGTCAACCAGCAGGTCTTCGGGAGGCAGCCGCTTGGCGTAGTTGAGAGCCCCGTTGATGTCGTGCTTCCAGATTTCCTCAGGCAGCTCGTACAGCACTTCCACGCCGTAGCCGTTGGGATCGTTGACGTAGACGCTGTGGGTCATGCCGTGATCGACACGGACGTTCATCGGCACTCCCCGCTCCTCGAGGAATTGCACCTGTTCCAGCCACGACTCCCGATCCGGATAGGTGATCGCGATGTGGTTCACTGCGCAGGCGCCCTCGACCATGCTCCATTTCTCGGGCGGCGCCGGCAGCTCCGGGCGCTCCACGAGTGCGATGTCGTGGTGATTCACGTCGTCGATGACGCCGCTGTAGAAGCGCATGTTCATGACCGGCGGCTTGCCGTCGCGCGGCTCAAGCTCGCCGACTTGCTTGAAGCCCAGCAAGTCGCACCAGAAGTGATGCGACTCCTCCATGTCACGCACGTTCAGCACCAGGTGATTCAAGCCCCGCGGCGTGACTGCGCTCGTGCGCTTCTTGATCGCTTCGCTCATGGACTGACCGCCTTGTCGGATGTGTTGCCGGTGCCTCCAGCCGACCGCTGCTTCCTTCGCAGGAGCCTAGCCCCACCTGCATTTCGGGCTGATATAGGCCGCGCAGATTGGCGAGCCTTCCGGCTGTCGCGCCTGTTGTATCCCGCTCTTGTTCGCTTCGCTCACCGGCCGCTCGGGCCACGGCTTCGCCTGTCGGCTCAGCCTCTGGGGCGTCAACGTCAGCCCTGGCGCTCGGCCAGCCACTCCTCGAACTCGGCACGACGATCCTTGGCGATGGGGAACGTGCCGATCGAGCTCTCACCGGCAGCGACCCGCTCGATGGCCCACTCCTCTTCGAGCTCCTGGGCATAGGAGTCGTCGGCGACCTCCGCGGCAAGCAGCGCCGGGATGACCACGGCCCCTTCGCCGTCGCCCACGATGATGTCGCCTGGGAACACCGTGACGCCGGCGCATGCGATGGGCACCTGGTGTTCGAGCGGTGTATGCACCCGACCGAGGGTCGCCGCGTGGGATGACTGGTGATACACGGCCAGGCCGACATCGGCCACGGCTGGCGTGTCGCGCAGCGCACCGTCGGTGACGAAGCCGGTAGCACCGAGGTGCTTGATGCGCATGGTGAAGATGTCGCCGATGGTGCCGGCGTGCGGCTCTCCCCGGGCCTCCACGATGAGCACCTCTTCGGGCTCGATGGACTCCACGGCGCGGCGCTGCGCGTTCGGCCCCTGCAGCCGGCGCTCGAAGTCTTCACGCTTGGGCACGAAGCGCAGCGTGTGGGCATAGCCGAGCATGCGCTGGCCCTCGTTGAGCGGTCGCAGGCCGTTGAGGAAGCTGTTCCGCATCCCCCGCCGCTGCATCTGGCCCGCAAGCGTCGCCGTGGACACCGCGTTGAACTTCATACGCATGTCGTCGGTGAGCGCCACTGGGCGGTGTTCTGCGTCGGCCATGGAGTCCCCTTTTGCTGAGCCCGATCGCGCTGGGCTGTTCCAGCGTTGCGACGGGCCTCGCCAATGTAGCCAAGTCCCGTTTTCCGACAGCCGGTCTCACCTGCATGCTCCCGTCGCTGCTCGCTGGTGCTTCGCTCGGCGTACCGGCGACAAGACTGGCAAAGCGGTGGCTGCCGTCGCCCGAGCGTCGGCGGTGCCGAGGTCCACCGCTCGAACCGGAAGGAAGCGTTGTGGCGCCTTCGAAGACCATCGATCCCATCGAGCTGTCGAGCCGGCTCATCGACACCGGCGTAGCCGACGAGCAAGTCGTGCGGGTCAACAGCGCCCTGAGCGAGATCGACGACAACGTCGCGGTGATCGAGGCGTTCAGCAACATGGTGGCCTTCGGCACCGACGACGGCCTGGTGTGCTTCGATGCCAGCGGCCCGTTCAGCGGCGCAGCGGTGATGGACTCGCTGCGCGGCTGGTCCGCCGATCGGGTCAACACGCTGCTCTACACACACGGCCATATCGACCATGTGGGCGGCAGCGGTGCACTGGCCGCCGATGCGGTCGAACGCGGCCAGCCGCTACCCGATGTGGTCGGGCATGACAACGTGGTCCCGCGCTTCGAGCGTTACAACGCCACCAACGGCTACAACCTCATCATCAACCGGCGCCAGTTCGGAATCGGGCTGCGGCAGCGCGGGGTGGGCATCGCCTTCGACGACGACCACTTCCTGCCGTCCGACGCGCTCTGGCCGAACCGCACCTTCAGCACGCAAGACTCGCTGTCGGTCGGCGGGCTCGACTTCGAACTGCACCACGACAAGGGCGAGACCGACGACCACACGTGGGCGTGGGTGCCCTCGCACCGCGCCATCTGCCCCGGCGACCTGGTGGCGTGGGTGTTCCCGAACGCCGGCAACCCCCAGAAAGTGCAGCGTTACCCGTTGGAGTGGGCCCGGGCGCTGCGTCAGATGGATTCCCTCGAACCCGAGCTGCTGATCCCGGCGCACGGGCCGCCGGTGCGGGGCCGCGAGCGCATCGGCACCGTGCTGCTGTCGCTGGTTGAAGCGTTGGAGGCGCTGGTGAGCCAGACGATCGAGCTCATGAACTCGGGGGCGTCGCTCGACGAGATCCTCCAGACCGTCTCGTTGCCAGCCGAGTGGCTGTCGCGCCCGTGGATGCGGCCGGTCTATGACGAACCCGAATTCGTCATCCGCAACATCTGGCGCCAATACGGGGGATGGTGGGATCTGGACCCGTCGAATCTCAAGCCCTCCCCCAGGGCCGAGCTGGCCGACGAGCTGGTGCGAATGGGTGGCGGGGCTGCGGCGTTCGCGACACGGGCGCAGGAACTGGTTGAGGCGGGCGACCTCAAGCTGGCCTGCCACCTGATCGAGCTGGCCGTGGCGGCTGACCCGGCATCGACGAGCCTCCATGGCGTGCGAGCGGAGATCTACGAAGCCCGGCGGACTGCTGAGCAAGGGCTCATGTCGATCGGCATCTTCAGCGCCGCTGCCGCCGAATCACGCGAGATCGCCGAACACAGAGAAGGCGATTAACTCGATTCGCTCCCAGGCCACTCAAGCCGCGGCTTCGCCCTGTGCTCCCCGCTCTTGTTCGCTCCGCTCACCGGCCGCTCGGACCCGGGGCTCTGCCTCTGGGTCTTGGCCCCGGGCAACTGCACTGGCCGTGCTCGCTGGGCGTAGTGTTCGCCGCAGCAATCCTCTGGGTCGGCTCGGCGTGCCCGCGGCCGTGACTTGCAGACGGGAACGGCGGGCTGGAGCACGCACATGGCCGACATGGGATCGGGGTCGGCGCCGGGAGCGCCGTACGGGGGGCGCGGCGCACCCGCGCTGTCCGAGCGTGCGCTCGGCGTGCCCGCCGCTGCCGTGGCGATGGTGGGATGGGCCGCCTCGGGCGTGATCGCCAAGGGCATCTCCGAACTGGGGCCGCTGGCCGTCGTGTTCTGGCGGATGTGGCTCTACACCGGGCTGGTCGCGCTGTTCCTGTGGGCCAACCGCACACCGCTCCGCCTGTCGTCCATCAAGATCTCGTTCTGGGGCGGGTTCTCGCTGGCGTTCGACATCATGCTGTTCTTCGTCGCTTTGCGGATGACCACGGTGGCCAACGCCACGGTGGTTGCCTCGCTGCAGCCGCTGCTGATGCTGTTCTTGGCGCCCAGGATCTTCGGCGAACAGCCGGGCCGGCGCCATTGGGGACTGGCGCTGGTGGCGATCAGCGGCATCGCGATCGTGGTGTTGGGCTCATCGGGCCTGACCGAGTGGAGCGTGTTCGGCGACCTGCTGGCATTCGGCGCGCTGTTCGCCTGGACGGGCTATTTCGTGTTCTCCAAGCTCAGCACGCAGAAGATCGCAGCAGCCCAGTACACCGGCGGCAGCGCGCTGGTGTGCTCGCTGGTGGCCACGCCGTTCGCGCTCGCCTCGGGACAGGTCTTCGACTGGCCATCGGCGGGGGCGTGGCTGTGGCTGGGCATCATGGCCATCGGCCCCGGCGTCGCCAGCCACATGCTGATGAACTGGTCGCTGGTGCGCATCCCGTCGTGGCTGGGCTCCACGATGACGCTTGCCATCCCCGTCACCAGCACGCTGATGGCCTGGGTGTTCCTAGGTGATCAGGTGTCGCTGTGGCAGTTCGTCGGGATGGCGGTGGTCATGTTCGCGCTCGCCGCCGTAGTGCTCGACCAGTCCCGCACCAAGCTCTAGCCGTCGCAGCGTTGGCCGGCGCCAGTGCCGAGGGTCAGGCGGACGCGTGCACTGGCGGGCGCCGGTGGGCCCACGGGGCGGCTTGCTCCATCTGGGCCGCCACCCGCAGCAGCACGTCCTCACGGCCGGGAGCCGCCACGAGCTGCACACCGATGGGCAGGCCTTCGGGCGACATGCCGTCGGGCGTGCCCAGCGGTACCGAGATGGCGGGCTGGCCGCTGACGTTGAACTGCGGCAGGTAGGGCGTGACCTTGGCCAGTCGCTTCGTCAGCGTGCGCTCGTCACCCTCGACGAGGTAGCCGACCGGGGGCGGGACGACGCCGAGCGTGGGCGTCAGCAGCAGGTCGAAGCCGTCGCCCTGGCCGGGCTCGGTGCTCCACCACCGCACGATCTGCCGCGTGAATTGATGCAAGCGCTCCCGGCTGGCCAGCAAGTCCGGTCCGCTGATCTTCGTGCCGCGCTGGTAGTTGATCCACGCGACCGGCTCGACATCGTCTTCGGTCCAGGGTCGGCCGAGCGCCGCCTCGTAGGACCGCAGGGTCGCGGTCGCGCTCGCCCGCATGATCCGGACGTAGTCGTACATGTAGTCGTTGGTGGCCATCGGCTCGGGCAGCGCTTGTTCGACCCGGTGTCCAAGGCTGTCGAGCAAACCGGCTGCGGCTTCGGCGGCCTGGGTGCACAGCGGGTCAGTTGCTTCGAAGGGGATGGTGGAGCTCACGCCTATGCGCAGCGTGCCGGGGTGCTGGCTGACTTCGGCGACATAGCCGGCTGCAGGCGCGGGATGGGCCGGCACGTACGGGTCGCCGGGCTCGGCGCCGGCGAGCACATCGAGCGCCAGCGCCGCATCGCGCACGGTGAGCGCGACGGCGCCGTCAGTGGTGCCGCCTCCCCAGCCTTCGCCTGCCGGTGCGCTCGAGATCCGTCCGCGGGAGGGCTTGAGGCCGACAAGCCCGTTGGCACTGGCCGGGATGCGGATCGACCCGCCGCCATCGCTTGCGTGGGCGATGCGCACGATGCCCGCCGCGACCGCTGCCGCCGCACCGCCGCTCGAGCCGAGCACGGTGTGGTCGGTGTTCCATGGGTTGCGGCACGGCCCGTACAACGCCGTCTCCGCTGCGGCGGGGCACTGGCCGCCGCCGAGCTCGGGACTGTGGGTGTGTCCGATGCTGACGGCACCCGCCTCGGCCAGCCGGCGAGCAACCGCACCGGTTTCGAGGTAGCGGTAGTCGAGTTCAGCGAGCCGGCGGTTGCCTTGGTAGCCCGGCTCGCCCTCGGCCGGGCAGAACAGGTCCTTCAGCGCAGTCGGCACACCAGCCAGCAGCCCAGTCGACGCTTCGCTGGCGTCAAGCTCGGCTGCCCGCTCTCGCGCTGTGTCGTACGTTCGCTCGACGATCGCATTGATCGTCGGGTTCACCTGCTCGCAACGGGCGATGGCCTCGTCGACCATCGTCGTGGCGTCGGTCTCGCCCGCTCGCACCTGCTCTGCCAGCGCTGTTGCGTCGCTCATCATCACCCCTGTCGTCGTCGTCCACCGCAGGCGCTGCCGACCTGCAAGCCCGCCGTCAGCGATGCAGTCTCGCGCAGCGGTTGATCACCGACCCTGCCAGTTGGGCTGGCGCTTTTCGGCGAATGCCCGGGGGCCTTCCTTGACGTCCTCGCTGGCCATCAGGCGAGCCACTGCCGGATAAGGGTGGTGGAACGCCTCGCCGAGCGGCATGTCGAGCCCACGCATCGCCGCCTGCTTGGTGGCCTGGATGGACAGGGGCGCGCAGCGCATGATGTCGTCGATCAGCCGGTCAGTGGCTGCGTCGAGTTGGTCGTAGGGCACCACGTCGTTGACGATGCCCAGCTCCAGCGCACGCTGCGCGCTCATGGTGCGGGCGGTCAGCAGGTACTCCATGGCCAGCTTCATCGGGATCTGGCGCGGCAGCCGGTGCACTCCCCCACCGCCTGCGTACAGGCCGCGCAGCGGCTCGGTCAGGCCGAACTGGGCGTGATCGGCCGCCACGACAAGATCGCAGGCCATGGCTACCTCGAACCCCCCGCCGAGCGCCACGCCGTTCACCTGGGCGATCAGCGGCTTGGGATAGTCGAAACGCTCGATCAGCCGGGTCACCTGGCCCATCAGCTCACGATCCGCGGCCTGAGTGGCCTCGTCGGACTGACGGATCATCGAAAGGTGCTTCAGGTCGCGTCCGGCACAGAACGCCTGCCGGCCCACCCCGGTGATGGCCATCAGCCACACGTCGTCATCGGCGGCGGCGTGGTCCAAGATGTCGGACCACTCCTTGTGGGCCGGGGTGTTGATGGCGTTGCGCACCTCCGGCCGGTTGATGGTGATGCGGGCCACACGCGGCCGGATCTCCTCGTAGACGAAGTACTGCGGTTCGAAGTCGAGTGCCTGCATGGCCGGGGATCGTATGCCGGTCGCCGGCTGCAGGCAGAGGCGATCGTCACAAGCGCAACTGCCCCGAACGCACTACACAAAGGTCACCAATTCCGCTACGGCTGGCGAAAGGCCAACGGCAAGGAGGCAGCAATGTTCGAAGACCACGTCTCGATCGATACGGGCGAGGGTGAGATGAGCACGTTCGTGGTGCATCCCGAGCCGAGCGAGCGGCGTCCGGGGCCGTTCCCGACCGTGCTGTTCTTGATGGACGCGCCCGGCAAGCGGGAAGAACTGCACGACATGGCCCGTCGCATCGCGACCGTCGGCTACTACGTGCTGCTGCCGAACCTCTACTACCGCGAAGTCCCCGGCTTCATCGTGCAGCGCGACGACCCCGCCAGCCGCCAGTTCATGTTCGAACTGATGACCAACCTGTCCAATGCGATGGTGTCGCGTGATGCCGCAGCCCTGATGCGGTACGCCGACGCCGACCCGGTTGCCAGCATCGAACGGGTCGGCACGACCGGCTACTGCATGACCGGCCCGATGGCGATCTGGCTGGCCGCGGACTACCCCGACACCATCACCGCCGCAGCCTCGATCCACGGCGTTCGGCTGGCTGTCGACGCCAGCGACTCACCGCACCTGCGGGCGCCAGACATCCGCGGCGAGGTGCTGGTGATGTCGGCCGAGCACGATGACTACGTGGACCGGGCCCACTACGACCGGCTCTGCAAGGCCTTCGCCGATGCCGGCACCGACGCACAGACCTACTGGGTGGACGGCACCCACCACGGCTTCGTGTTCCCGCAGCGGCCGGTGTACGACAAGCCGGCCGCCGAGCGCCACTGGGAGCTGCTGCTCGACATGTTCGCCCGCCGCCTGCACTGAGCCACAAGATCGCCGGACCGCCCCGGCATGGGGGGCGGCGCAATGCCACACTGTCGCCCCATGGAAACACGTGATCTTGTTCAAACGGTGTGTCCGCCCATCGCCACGATGGGCTCGATGTTCTACTTCGACCCGGGGACCCTGGCCCGCGGCAAAGAAGCCGGCCTCGACGGCTTCCGCCTCTACATGCTGGGCCGTGGCGGCGTCCTCGGCGATGTCGAGGCGACGGTCGTGCACAGCGCGTTCGGCTACTTCAACCCGGACCTTGTCGCGAAGATCTGGAATTCGGCCAAGGAAGTCATGGCGCCGCGAGACGGAGGCCGCCTCTACATGGAGTGCGCGGGTGCGTTCGGCTCGTCCAAGCTCGGCGGAGTCTCAGGTCTCGACGCATTCAATGCCGCCGCGGACAAGGTCATCGACGCCGGACTCTCCGATCCGGCCGCCCAAGCCCTCTTCGCAGCAGTTGCGTGCGAGCCCCGCAGCGACGAGCCCGCTGCGCGTGCGTTCCAGAACGTGGCCGTGCTGCGCGAGCTGCGCGGCAGCATGCACCTCGTTGCCATCGCCGCTTCGGGCCTGTCGACCGAGATGGCGCACCGGGTGCGCCGGCCCGACGACGTCGAGATGTTCGGCTGGACGAGTGACGCGCAGGTCACCGACGAGCATCGGGCGAAATGGGAAACCGCCGAAGCGCTGACCGACGAGCTGATCGAGTCGATCTACGGGGTGCTCGACAGCGCGGAGGCTCAGGCACTCGCCGACGGTGTCGCCGCCATCGAAGCCGCGCTCGCCGAATAGCGCCGCTGGTCAGTCGAACACCAAGATGGACCGACCTGCGATCCTGCCGTTCTCGAGGTCGTCGACTGCCTGGCCGATGCCGTCAATCGGGTAGCTCTGCGTCACCAGTGCATTGAGGTCGAGATCTCCGTCCGCGTGCCACTGCAGGAAGCGAGGGAAGTCGACGGCCGGCTCGCAGCTGCCGCCCAGGCTGGAGATGTAGGCGCGCTCTCCGATGAACATGTGCATGGTGTCGAGTTCGAGCTTGCGCTGGGGCACGCCGACGAGCACCGCTGTTCCGCCGCGGCTCTGACCGAACTCGCCAGCGCGGGTGGCCTCGTGAATCTGGGCCATCGTGCTCTGATGTCCGATGCAATCGAAGGCGAAGTCGACACCGCGAAGCGGCTGACGCCGGATGTCGAATCGGTGCTCGTCGGTTGTGAGCGCCCTGATCTCTTCGACAGGGTCGCCGTGAGAGGCGTTGACGCCATGGGTGGCTCCGAAGCGCTTCGCGAAATCCAGCTTCTCCTCAGAGAGGTCCACGGCGATGATCGGATCGGCCCCGACGAAGTTCGCCGCCGCAACTGCGGATAGGCCGACTCCGCCGACACCGAAGACGGCCACGCTGTCCCCGGCCTTCACTCCGGCGGTGTGGAGCACCGCGCCGGCGCCGGTGATGACCGCGCAGCCGATGATGGAGGTGGCCTCCATGTCGATGCCCTCGGGCACCTTCACCACGAACATCTCATCCGCGATGGTGTGAGTGGCCCAGGTGAACACGTTGATGGAGGTTGCCGTGCGGCCATCGCCAAGATCGAGCTGCAGCGGACCGCCCCGGCGGCGTGCGCTCGCCTGGTCCTTCGGCACCCACGTGACCATCACCGTGTCGCTCGGCGCAAGGCCGGTCACGTCGTCGCCCACGGCGATTACCTCGCCAGTGGACTCGTGGCCCAACACCTGCGGCGCCGCCCGCGGGTTGTGAATGGTGTGCAGCTGGCTGTGGCAGACACCCGACGCGTACTGCTTCACCACCACCTCATGACCGCACGGATCGGGCAGCGTCACGTCCATCACTTCTGGCCCGGCACCGGCCTCCTGCGGGATGACAACAACTCTGGCGTCGACGGGCATCGCACTCCCCCTCCTTGCGCTGCCCCGCTGTCTAGCTGGAATAGGCAGACCGCGTCACAGCACTCGCCGTGCGAGGGTGAGGGCGTAGTCACCGTCGGCATCAGTCCACATCCGCTGCACGACGAGGCCTGCGGCGCCGAGTTCTGAGCGCACACGCTCGGGTCGGAACTTGGCGCTGATCTCGGTGCGCATCCGCTCGCCCGCCGCGAAGTCGACCGTCATCTCCAGGGCCGGGATGTGCACGGTCTGCGTGCGCAGTGAGCGCAGCCGCATCTCGATCCACTCGTTGTCCGCGTCGAACACTGCCTCATGGGCGAACGCATCGAGGTCGAAGTCGGCGCCGAGCCTGCGATTGAGCACCGATAGCACATTGAGGTTGAACCGCGCCGTGACGCCGGCCGCATCGTCGTAGGCGGCCACCAACCGGTCGACATCCTTGACGAGATCGGTGCCCAGCAGGAACGTGTCGCCTGCCCGCATCGCGCTGGCGACGGCATCCAGAAACGCCGGCCGGCGCGCCGGCGAGAAATTGCCGATCGTGCCGCCGAGCAGCACCACCATCGCCGGGGCACGGGGCGGTGCATCGGGCCAGACGTCGGCCTCGTCGAGCGGCAGGTGCCCGAGGTGGTGCTCGAAGTCGCCGACGACGCCGTGTACGGCCAGACCGGGATACGCCCCGGCCACTTGCCCAGCAGCGGTGCGCAGCGTCGCTTCGCTGTTGTCGAATGGCACGTAGCGGCGAAGCTGGCCGACGGCTGCGAACGCATCGAGCAGGATGCGCGTCTTGGTGGAGGTGCCAGATCCCAACTCGGCGATGCAGTCAGCCCCAGCAGCCGCCGCGATGGCATCGGCTTCCCGTTCGAGAATCTCCCGCTCGCGGCGGGTGGGGTAGTACTCGTCGAGACGGGTGATCTCGTCGAACAGCTCGCTGCCGCGGTCGTCATAGAACCACTTCGGGGGCAGCTCCTTGGGGCTCGAGGAGAGGCCCACCGAGACATCGGCGCGCAGTTCGCGATCCGACCAGCCGGCGTCGAGCCAGTTGTCGATCACGGGATCGGCGGCGGGAGGCGCCGCCCCTTCGGAGAGCATCATCAGGCGTCGACCGCCAGGCGCAAGCCGGAGAAGTGCCAGCGGGTATGTGGATGAAAGAAGTTGCGATAGGTGGGCCGGATGTGACCTTCAGGGGTCGCGCAGCAGCCGCCTCGCAGCACCATCTGATTGATCATGAATTTGCCGTTGTACTCGCCCACGGCGCCGGGAGCGACACGGAAACCCGGGTACGCGCTGTAGGGGCTCGACGTCCATTCCCACACGTCGCCGTACATCTGCAGCAGCGACGCAGGCCCCGAGGCGCCTGCTTGCGGCACCGCCAGCGCCGGAGCGGGGTGCAGTCTGGCGCCGTTCCCGATGTTGCCGACCTGAGGCAGGCCGGTCACCGCGTGCTCCCACTCGAACTCGGTCGGTAGCCGGGCACCGGCCCAACGAGCGAACGCGTCCGCTTCGTAGTACGACAAATGACACACCGGCTCGTTGGGCGCAACCGCCTTGAGGCCCCCGAGTGTGAACACCTGCCAGCCGTTGTCGGCGAGATGCCAGTACGCCGGCGAATCCCAGCCGTGAGCAATGCGTTGGCCCCAGCCGTCAGACAGCCACAGTGTCGGCGTGTCGTAGCCGCCGTCGTCCATGAACTCCAGCCACTGAGCGCAGCTCACCGGGCGGTCGGCCAGCCGGAACGGCTCGGTCAGCACCCGGTGACGGGGCCACTCATTGTCGAACGCGAAGCCGCATCCGTCGTGACCGACCTCGACCTCGCCGCCGTCGAAGCTCACCCAGCGGGTGTCGGCGGCACAGGCCGCGTCGGCGCCGGCCGCTGCAGTGTTGCAGGGCTGTCGGTACGCCGGCCACAGTGCCGGGTTGCACGACAGCACGTGCTTGATGTCCATGAGGATCAGCTCTTGATGCTGCTGTTCGTGATGCAGGCCGAGCGTCACCAGGTCCGCGATCTCGAGGGCGATGCCGCCGCAGAGCAGCCGTTCCATCGCCATGTCGACATGGCGGCGGTATGCCGTGATCTCAGCGCACGACGGGCGCGACAGGTTGCCGCGCTCCGGGCGCGGGTGTCGCTTCCCGATGGTCTCGTAGTACGAGTTGAACAGGAATCCGAAGGCCGGGTCGTGCTCGACGTAGCCGTCGAGGTGCGGTTTGCACAGGAACGTCTCGAAGAACCAGGTGACGTGCGCCCGGTGCCATTTGGTGGGGCTGACATCGGGCATCGTCTGGATGCACTGGTCTTCATCACTCAGCGGTGCGGTGAGTGCATCGGTGTGCGCTCGGACCGAGCGGTAGCTCCCGAGCAGGTCAGACAACGAGTCGCTGGTCATGGATGTGGCCATAGGGCCCGCCGGAGGGTAGTGGGCCTGTATGAAGCCAATGCAAGCATCAGATGGACGAACGCTCATGTTTCTGGCGATCATGGGCCGGAATCCGCATGGCCCTGGCACAGATCAGGCGCTCAATCGACGCGAACTGGGCGCTCTGCGGTAAACACGCGGGGCGGAAATGGCGCGCCGTGACTGCCGCGACGGGTTCGCGGCCGTTTGTGCCGGCGCCCAGCAGGGTCGGGAACAGGGAGACAGCATCGATGGGCCTCAAGAAGCTGCTGATTGCGAACCGCGGCGAGATTGCCGTGCGGGTGGCGCGGGCGGCCAGCGAGCTCGGCATCGGCACGGTTGCGATCGCCGGAGACGACGACGCTGCCTCGCTGCACACACGGGTCGCAGACGAGTCGGTCACGCTCGACGGCCGGGGTGTCGCGCCCTACCTCGACGTCGACCAGGTGATCAGTGCCGCTGCGGGGGCCGGCTGCGACGCGATCCATCCCGGCTACGGGTTCCTCGCCGAGAACCCGGCCCTGGCGCTTGCGTGCAAGGCCGCCGACATCACCTTCGTGGGGCCCAGCGCGCTCCAGCTTGAGCTCTTCGGCGACAAGCTCGCCGCTCGGGCGCTCGCGCAGCAGCACGACGTTCCGCTGCTGCCCGCCACCTCCGAGCCGACATCGGTCGAGGCCGCACAGGCGTTCTTCGCCGAGCACGGGCCGATGATGATCAAGGCTCTGGCCGGCGGCGGCGGGCGCGGCATGCGCGTTGTGCGCTCAGCCGACGAGCTCGAGGCGGCCTATGAGCGCTGCACCAGCGAGGCTGCCGCCGCGTTCGGCAACGGCGATCTCTACGTGGAGCAGCTGATCGAGCGTGCCCGCCACATCGAGGTGCAGATCGTGGGCGATGGCGAGTCGGTCGCCCATCTGGGCGAGCGGGAATGCACGCTGCAGCGACAGAACCAGAAGATCGTCGAGATCGCACCCTCGCCCACGCTCACGACCGATACCCGCCAAGCGGTCTGCGACGCCGCCACCGAGATGGCCAGAGCGGTCGGCTACCGCAGCCTGGGCACCTGGGAGTTCCTCATCGACGCCGACGACCCGAGCACGATCGCCTTCTGCGAGGTCAACGCTCGCATCCAGGTCGAGCACACGGTCACAGAGGAAGTCACCGGCGTCGATCTTGTGGCCGCGCAGTTGCGGATCGCCGGCGGCGCCCGCTTGGCCGATGTGGGGTTGGTGCAGCCAGACGTGCCATCGCCGCGCGGGTACGCCATCCAATGCCGCGTCAACACCGAGACGATGCAGCCAGACGGCACCTCGCGCCCAAGCGGCGGTGTGCTCGCCGCCTTCGAGCCTCCCACCGGTCCAGGGATACGCACCGACACCTACGGCTACGTCGGATACGGCACCAACCCCAGCTTCGACTCGCTGCTCGCCAAGGTGATCGCCTACAGCCCCAGCCGCGAGTACGCCGATGCGGTCCGTCGGGCACGCCGGGCCCTGGGCGAATTCCGCATCGACGGCGTGGCGACGAACCTGGGATTCCTGGCCGCGCTGCTCGATCGGCCCGAGGTGACCAGCAACGAGCTCACCACCAGCTTCGTGGCCGATCACGCCGAGGCGCTGTGCACCGCTGCTGCGCAGGCGGCATCGGTCTGGGCGCCGGCCGAGCCTGCAGCCACCGCTGGTGCCGGTGCCGGTGGACGTGCTGGTGCCACGGTCGGAGACGATCCGCTTGCGGTGCTGCACCACGGCGACATTGATGACGCCCCTGCCGACCGGGCCGCATCTGACGCTGTTCGGGCTCAAGCCATGGCATCGGGAACGGCCTCACTCCACGGCGTGCCGGTAGCGACCGTGACCGGCCCCGACGGCAGCATCGCCGTTGCGGCTCCGCTGCAGGGCACGATCGTCTCACTCGCTGTCGCCGAAGGCGATCCCGTCGCCGAGGGCCAGCAGGTCGCGGTGATGGAAGCGATGAAGATGGAGCACGTCGTGACCTCCACGGTCACGGGCATCGTGCGGATGCTGGGCGTGGCGCCCGGTGACACGGTGTACGAGGGGCACTCGTTGCTGTTCGTCGAGGAGGCCGAGGTTTCCGTGGAGCTCGCCGAAGCAGCCTCCTCGGTCGATCTCGACTACATCCGGCCCGATCTGGCCGAAGTGTTCGACCGTCGCGGCTTCGGCCTCGACGAGAACCGGCCCGACGCTGTTGCCAAGCGTCACGGTCGGGGCCACCGCACGGCGCGCGAGAACATGGCCGACCTCGTCGATGCGGGCACGTTCGTGGAGTACAGCCCGCTGATGGTGGCTGCGCAGCGCCGCCGCCGCTCGATGGAGGACCTGATCGCCAACACCCAGGGCGACGGCATGGTGGCGGGCGTGGCCAGCGTCAACGGCGACCTCTTCGGCCCCGAGCAGTCTCAGGCCATGGTGATGTCCTACGACTACATGGTGCTGGCGGGCACCCAGGGCGGGAACAACCACCGCAAGAAAGACCGCATGTTCGAGATCGCCGAGCACAACCGCCTGCCGGTGGTGCTGCTGGCCGAGGGTGGCGGCGGGCGGCCGGGCGATACCGACGGCATCGGCGGCTCGGGGCTGGACTGCTGGGCCTTCACCTTCTTCGCCCAGCTCAGCGGCTTGGTGCCGCTCGTGGGCGTCACCAACGGTCGCTGCTTTGCGGGCAACGCGGTGCTGCTGGGCTGCTGCGACGTGATCATCGCGACCGAGGGCTCGAACATCGGCGTCGGCGGCCCCGCCATGATCGAAGGTGGCGGCTTGGGCGTGTTCCGTCCCGAGGAAGTCGGCCCGGTCGACGTGCAGTGGCCCAACGGCGTGATCGATGTGCTGGTGGAAGACGAGGCCGAGGCGATCGTGGCCGCCAAGCAGTACCTGTCGTACTTCCAGGGCGCTGTCGACGAGTGGGAGTGCCACGACCAGCGCGAACTGCGGCACCTGGTGCCCGAGAATCGCCTGCGGGCCTACGACGTGCGCGACATCATCGACAAGCTCTGCGATGTGGATTCGGTGATGGAGCTGCGACGCGGCTGGGGGCCGGGTTGCGTCACGGCGCTGGCACGCATCGAAGGACGCCCGATCGGCGTGGTGGCCAACAACAACCACCATCTCGGCGGTGCGGTCGATGCCGACACCGGCGACAAGGCCGCCCGCTTCATCCAGCTCTGCGATGCGCACGACATCCCGCTGCTGTTCCTGTGCGACACGCCGGGGATCATGGTGGGACCCCAAGCGGAGTACGAGGCCACGGTGCGCCATGCGGCCCGCATGTTCGTGACGGCAGCCAACGTGACGGTGCCGTTCATGACCATCGTGCTGCGCAAGGGCTACGGGCTGGGAGCCCAAGCCATGGCCGGCGGCAGCTTCAAGGCGCCGACGTTCACCGTGTCGTGGCCGACCGGCGAGTTCGGCGGCATGGGCCTCGAGGGCTTCGTGAAGCTGGGATACCGCCGCGAGCTCGAGGCCATCGACGACCCGGAGGAGCGCATAGCGGAGTACGAGAAGCGCGTCGCCCGCCTGTACGAGCAGGGCAAGGCCGTCAACACGGCCACGTTCTTCGAGATCGATGACGTGATCGATCCCGCCGAGAGCCGCGACTGGATCCGCATGGCGCTGCTGGCAGCTCCCAAGCAGCCCCCGCGCACCGGCAAGAAGCGCCCCATGGTCGACACCTGGTAACGCCGGGCGCCCCTAGATACTCGGTTCGGCCGAGTACAAAATGCTCGGAAAAACCGAGTATTCGATACTCGGATTTTCCGAGTATCGAAGTTGCCCAGATCCATTCGGTCAGGCGAGGAGTTCGGCGACGGCGAGTTCGGCTATGCGGTCGCTGTCGTAGCCGAGCACCTCGGTGAGGATGTCGAAGGTGTGCTCGCCGAGCGTCGGGCCGCCGTAGGTCACCTGCGCCGGTGTGCGAGACAGCGCGAAGCGGGAGGCGTCCACGATGGTGGTGCCCTGCTTGGCGTGGGGCACCTCGACCTGCTGGCCCCGGTGGATCACTTGCGCATCGGCGGTGTACTCCGGCGAGTTCTGCACGATGTGCGCGGCCACGCCGACGTCCTGCAGGCGATGCATCAGCGCCACGCCGTCCTGTCCTCGGGCCCACCCGGCGATGATCTCGTCGAGCTCGTCGTGGCGCTCATGGCGTTCCGCCAGGGTCAGATCGCCCAAATCGCCCCGACCCATCAGCGCGGCCAGCGACTGCCATTGGGCGTCGTCGACGCACGAGATTGCAATCCAGCTGTCGTCGGGGACCACGGCGGCGAACTGACCACTCGCCGCCGTCTGGTACACGCCCTGGGGTGCGATGTGCCGGTCGCGGTTGCCCACCCGGTGCGCCACCCGGCCGTTCACCGTGCGGTCGAGCACCGCCGGCGCCAGCAAGTGCAGCGCCGACTCGGCCTGGGACATGTCGATGTACTGACCCTCACCGGTACGGCGCCGGTGCTCCAGCGCTCCCATCACTGCGGCCACCAGCCAGCGGGGCGAGGTGTAGTCGGTGTAGGCGCCGAACGGCCCGCACGGCGCCCGATCCGGCCAGCCCACTGGGTAGAAGAAGCCCGAGATCGCTGCGGCCATCGTTCCGAAGCCGGCCAGCATCGCCAGCGGCCCGGTCTGGCCCATCAGGCAGCTCGACGCCATGATCACGTCGGGCCGGCGCTCGCGCACCTGCTCCCAGCCCATCCCGAAGCCGGCCATGCCCTTCGGCGAGAACGACTCCACGATCACGTCGGCCCAGTCGATGAGATCCCAGATGACGTCCAACGCAGCCGGCTTGGACATGTCCAGGCAGATGCCCCGCTTGCCGGCGTTCATGTTGTTGTAGAGCGCCGAGTACTCCGGGTCGCCGATGTCGTCACGGAACGGTTGCAGCGAACGGGCCACTTCCAAGCGAGTTTCGGACTCCACCCGGATGATGTCGGCGCCGTAGTCGGCCAGCACCCGCGCCGCTGCAGGCCCGGCCATCGCCCACATGAAGTCGAGCACCTTGACGTTCTCCAGCGGCCGTGCGGTCGAAGCCGTCTGGGCGCTGACGTCAGCGCCGGTGGCCTCGATGCGAGGCCGCGACCGTGCCGGGGCCGCTTCGGGTGCGCTCAGCTCGGCCAGTACCTCGTCGGTGTGCTGGCCCAGCTTCGGCGGCGGACCGAGCGGTTGCATCGGCGTAGCACTGAAGCGCGCATAGCGGCCCGGGTAGCGCACCTCGGACGGGCCGCCGTCGCCGTCATCCAGATCCTGGGCGATGGTCTCCCAGTATTCACGGGCGGCCAGCTGGTGCGAGTTCACCACCTCGTCGGCCGTCCACACCGGGGTGATCAGCACCCGCCGGCTCATGGCCGCATCCAGCAACTCGGCCTTGGTCTTGGTGGCGAAGAAGTCGTGCAGGACCTGCTTCAGCCGCTCGTACTCCGAGATCGGCTCGCGGCCGTCGAGCAGCATCATGGCGTACTCGGTCCAGTTCTTGTCGCGGGTGGCTTCGTCGCAGAAGCCCTCCTCGCACACCCAGTCCATGAGGCTCTGCGTGAAGGCACGGAAGCCCGGCCCGAACAGGAACGTCACCGACGCATGCCCATCCTTGCACGGCCACATCAGCTGCACATGCAGACCCTCCACCAGCACCCCGCCGGCGTGGCGGGTCGGCGGCGTCGCGCCCAGCGGTGTGGAGAGCGCGTACGACTGGCATGCCTGGTTCATGCTCTGCTGGGCCGACATGTCCACGTGCTGGCCGAGACCCGAAACCGTCTGGCGCTCCCACAGGGCGATCAGCGCAGCGCCCGCAGCCTCGGAGGCCGCATTGTGGAACGCCTGCGGGAACAGACCCCCGGTGCGCACCGGTGCCCGGTCGGAATCGCCGGTCATCGCCATGTTCACCGCTGAGGCCTGCAACGTCAGATCCGAGACAGCCCAGTCGGCCTTGGGTCCGTCGGAGCCGAACGGCGAGATCGACACGTACACCAGCTCGGGATTGATCTCCGACAGAGTGCCGTAGCCCAGCCCCACAGCATCCATCTGGCCCGGGCCAGCCGATTCGATCAGGATGTCGGCGGCCGCGGCCAGTTCCCGCAGCGTGGCTGCACCATCGTCGGTCGCCAGGTCCAGCACCACGCTGCGCTTGCCCCGGTTGTACGCCCAGTGATGCAGCGAACGCTCGGGACCCTCAACATCGCCGGCAAAGGGGGCCAGGCGCCGGGCAGACGAACCCTCTGGCGGTTCCACCGCGATCACATCGGCACCCATCTGGGCGAGGATCGCCCCGCACAGGTGACCCCGCTCGTCGGTCAGGTCCAGCACCCGGAACGGGCTCAGCATCGAGGCGGTCTCAGAATCACTCGGGGCGTCAGGCATTCGCACATTTCAGCACGGACGCGCAGCGCTGTTCGGGCTTCGGCGCCGGGCCTTCTCGCAGCGACCCCGGCGCTACTCGAGCAGTTCTGCCACCGCCAGTTCTGCGATGCGGTCGCCGTCGTAGGCGAGCGTCTCGGTGAGCACCTCGAAGGTGTGCTCGCCGAGCGTCGGTCCGCCGCGATCCACCTGAGCTGGAGTGCGCGACATCACGAAGCGCGTGTTCTCGACCGTCGTGGTGCCTTGCTTGCCGTGCGGCACCTCGACCAGCGCGTTGCGGTGCAGCAGCTGCGGATCCACCGTGAACTCCGGCGAGTTCTGCACGATGTGGGCGGCCACGCCCGCAGCCTGCAGCTCGGCCATCAGCTCGTTGCCATCGCGGCCCCGGGTCCACGCCGAGATGACGCCGTCCAGCTCGTCGTGCCGTGCGTGGCGTTCGGCGGCGCTCAGCGACGCGAGGTCGTCGCGGCCCATGGCGCCGGCCAGCGCGGCCCACTGGCCGTCGTCGAGGCAGGTGATCGCGATCCAGTTGTCGTCGTGGTCCTCGCCGGCCGAGCTGCCCGCAGCGGTCTGGTATGCGCCCTGGGGCGCGAACACCATGTCCCGGTTGGCCGCCGATTCCCAGATGCGGCCGTTGGTGGTCCGCTCCAGCAGGGCCGGTGCCATTAGGTGCAACGCAGCCTCGGACTGGGACAGGTCCACGTACTGGCCACGGCCGGTCTGGCGCTTGTGCTCCAGCGCCCCCATCACCGCGGCCACCAGCCAGCGGGGCGAAGTGTAGTCGGTGTAGGCAGTGAACGGGCCGCAGGGTGCCCGGTCAGGCCATCCCACCGGGTAGAAGAACCCGGAGATCGCCGCAGCCATCGTGCCGAAGCCCGCCAGCATCGCCAGCGGCCCGGTCTGGCCCATCAGGCAGCTCGACGCCATCACCACGTCCGGTCGGCGCTGCTGCACTTGGGACCAGCCCATACCCCATCCGGTCATGGCCTTGGGGGAGAACGACTCCAGGATCACATCGGCCCAGTCGATGAGGTCCCAGATGACATCCAGCGCTTCGGGCTTGGACATGTCGAGCGCGAGACCACGCTTGCCAGCGTTCAAGTTGCTGAACAAACCCGAGCCGTCCGGGTCGCCGACGTCGTCGTGGAACGGCTGGATGGAGCGCACGGCGTCGAGCTTGTTGGCCGACTCGACCCGGATGATCTCGGCGCCGTAGTCGGCGAGCACCCGCGACGCCGCCGGCCCGGCCATCGCCCACATGAAATCGAGCACCTTCACGCCCTCGAGCGGCGGCGACGTGTGCGCCACCGGCGCAATCGACGCCGGCACCGCAGGCAGACGCTCCGACGCATCCAGCTCGGCCAGCACCTCGCCGGTGTGCTCACCCAGCGTGGGCGGGCGCCGCAGGTTGACCAGTGGGGTTTCGGTGAACTTCGCAAACGGGCCGGGATAGCGCACCGCAGCGGGATCGAACGAGCCTGCGCCGGCATCGGACACAACATCGCTGTGATCAACGTCCTCCCAGTACTCGCGGACCGCCAGCTGCTCGGCGTCGACCACCTCGCCGGTCGTCGACACCGGGGTGATGAGCAGCCGGCGACTCATCGCCGCATCGAGCAACTCAGACTTGGTCTTGGTGGCGAAGAACTCGGTCAGGATCTGCTTGAGCCGCTCGTACTCGGAGACCGGCTCGCGGCCGTCGAGCAGCATCATGGCGTACTCGGTCCAGTTCTTGTCTCTCGTTGCCTCATCGCAGAAGCCCTCGTCGTGCACCCAGTCCATGAGGTTCTGTGTGAACGCACGGAAGCCCGGCCCGAACAGGAACGTCACCGAGGCGTGCCCGTCGGCACAGGCCCACATGAGCTGGATGTCGATGCCCTGCAGGCTGGCACCGCCCGCGATGCGCTGGGTCACGGTGGCGTTCAGCGACGTGTTGAGCGTCGACGACATGGATGCCTGGCTCATCGACTGCTGGGCGGACATGTCGATGTGCTGGCCGAGCCCCGAGCGGGTCTGGCGTTCCCACAATGCGATGAGCGCAGCGCCGGCCCCCTCGGAGGCGGCGTTGTGCATGGCTTGGGGCAGCGTGCCGCCAGCGCGCAGCGGCGCACGGTCCTTGTCGCCGGTGACGGCCATGTTCACCGCAGAGGCCTGCAGAACCAGATCCGACGCCACCCAGTTGGCCTTCGGCCCGTCGCTGCCGAACGGCGTGATCGAGACGTGGATAAGCGCAGGGTTGAGCTCGGCCAGGACATCACGGCCGAGCCCCAGCGCTTCGGCCCCGCCCGGCTCGAAGCACTCGAACACGACATCGGCCCCAGCGATGAGCGCCTTGGCCTGCGCGACGCCTTCGGCCGTGCCCAGGTCAAGCACCACGCTGCGCTTGCCGCGGTTGTAGGACCAGTGGTGCAGCGAGCGCTCCGGTCCGTCGACATCGCCTGCGAAGGGGGCCAACCTTCGTGCCGACGAGCCTTCGGGAGGCTCGATCGCGATCACATCAGCGCCCATCTGGGCCCAGATCGCCCCGGCCAGGTGGCCGCGCTCGTCGGTCAGGTCAATGACGCGGTAGTCGGCCAGGACGCCCCGGGCATCAGAATTCGTTTCCCCACTCATGAGCACATTTCAGCACGCAGACCGACGGTGACTTGCCGAGGTGCGGACGCGGTGTGCGACGCACTCCCCACGAGCGGCTCAGGCCCGCGCAACCGCGCCGCTCAGTCGCCCAGTTCCGGCATCTCCCCGGTGCCCGGCCGGGACCGGCCCGACAGGTCCGCGTACATCAACGCATAGGCAATCGCCGACAGCGCACCGAGGATGGGTCCCGCAATCGCATTGGAGATGAAATCTCCGTAGGGACTCGGCAGCGCGAGCAAGCCAAACCACAGAATCAACCCCACCGCGATGTTCGCCGAGACAATCAGCGCCGACCGGCCCCACGTAGCCGCCTTGTTCCCGGCGATCAGTCGCCACCATTTCCTCCAAGACGGGAAACCCGGCTCCAGATACGCCATGACGTAATGCATCTGGACCAGCGGCGCGAAGTACACGACGGTGCCCACGATCCCCAAGAAGAAAGCGGCGATACCCAGATACGGGTGCATGAGGGACAACACGAACATGGCGATGCCGAGCGCGATGAGCAGCACCACAAACACTGCGAAGTAGATGATCGCCAGCAGGACGGCCTTCGGTACGCGCGCAAGCCCGGTCCCGAGCGAGCGTCCTATGGCGGTGTTGCGGCCCTCGACATCATCGAGCGCGACCAGCGAAAAGGCGATGGTCGTCGCCCAGCCCAGCAGCGAGACCAGCAGACTCACTGCGAACAGCAGCGCCGCATTGACCAAGCGATTTCCCTCGATGGAGTCGAGCCACGCTTCGAGCGACGCCTCGATCTCTTCGCTCGCGACGTCTTCCTGTGCTGTCAGGTCCATGAATTCTTCAAACCTGGGATTCTCGAAGACCTCGTCGCCGACGATGTCGAGAGCCGAGACGACTGCAGCAACCGAGACGACCGCGACGGCGGCGGCGACGATGGCGATGACAGCGACCTCGCGAAAGCGCCGGCCCACGACGCCGAACGTGCCCCCGATCAGGTCCCGAATGGGCCGGTGTCGCAAGTCGTCGTCAGCCACGGCGAGATGCTAGGCCGACTGTGATATGGGGACGTTGTTGCCGGCGCCCATTGCCTCGGTCCGTGTGACGTCCGTTTCCATGACGGCCTTGCCGGCGGAGATTCCTGCCAAATCGGCATAGAGGAGAGTGAAGGCGGTCGTCAGGACGGTGTCGACTACGACCACCGTGGCGACACTGAGGCAGAACCAGCCGACACTTCCGAACTGAACGGCAACGATCGCCCACGCCGCAGTGCTCGCAACGCGGACGATCTGCCAGAGCAGCACCCGACCCAAGACAGCAGCACGCTGTCCTCGAACGAGTCGGCGGGCCCGACGGAACCTGGGCCGTCGTTCTTCGATCTTGATCGCAGTGAAGTAGACGTTGATCTGCGGCGCCGCGTACGCAACGACACCCGCAACCAAGTAGCACCACGACATCAGGTAAGTCAGCTCGCGATCGAGCAAGTACAACTGCAGGAAGAACAGCGGTGCGGCGAATACTGCAAATACGAGAAGGCCGTATATGAGATTCGCGGTGATCAACCTGGGAAGTCGACGCGCCGCCAGTCGCAGAGCCGCACCCGGCGCGACCGTGCCGTCGGAGTCGGACTGCACGACGAGATTCGCCAAAGCCGTGGTGAACAGGTACGAGCCAATGACGCCAACCGCCCCGCCCACCAGGCCCACCAACGCAAGACGCAACCCGATATCGCCATCAACAGCCTCGTCGAAGATCGGCCGATAAGCCCATCGGTACGCGGGCCACAAGATCGCCAAGGCGACTACCGCGGGAAGAGCCACGACCAGGACGCTGCGCAAGTTCCGAACGGCGAAACTGAAGGTGTCACCGATGAGGGCCGATATGGGCCGCAGCCTGCCCGGGTCGGGTTCGGAGGGCTCCGCCCAGAAGAACGGCTCAGGCGGATCTGCAGGCGGTGCTTCAGGCGCTTCGACCGTGTCGAGGTGCGTCGCCCGAGGAATCTGGCGGATGATCTCCGGTGTCTCGAGATGACGTGGTCGCCCGACAGGCACGAGGCGAAGCTAGCGAGGAGATCGGCCGGGATCCGGCGGCGCCGTATCGGAAATGACACGCCGACGTCAGCTCGGCGATACGACCTCTGTCGGCGCCGATTTCTCCGCAGTGACCAGATCGGCGTAAATGAGCAGGTATGCGACCGCTGTGAAGACGAAGGTGAGCGGAGTGACGACCAAGTTGATGACCAGATCTCCATACAGGTCTGGCAACGGCATCGGTCCCAGCGACGCCGAGATCGCGATGCTGATGACCTGGATCGCCACGATGATGAGCACGACCCTGCCCCATATCGCTGCCTTGCGACCGCGCATCAGGCGCATCCACCGGCGCGGCGACGGCATACCGGGCGTCAGATAGGCCATCACGAAGTACACGGGCAGCAGCGGCCCGAACACGACCAGCAGGGGCAGAAGGGTCAACGCCCACAGGATGGCGAATGCCGAGTGCACCCAATACAGCAGAAAACACCCGGCACAGGCGACCGTGCCGAGCACCATCACCATGGCGAACACCTTCGGCAGTCGCCGGAATGCCACTGCCAGCGCTCGGCTCGCGCTGATCTCGCGGCCTTCGACATCATCTAGGGCCGTGTGAGTGGCAGCGATGTCCTGCACGAAGTAGCCGATGAGGCTGGCGAGGCCGAAGGCCACGAGGAGCACTATCGCTGTAGCAGTCGGGGTGACATCGAACGACTCAAGCCAAGTTCCATAGTTCGGCTGGCTGTCACCGAGCGGATCGGACAGCTCATCGATCATGGTGAAGAACTGCCCACCGAACAGCGCATTCAGGCCGAGGAACAGCATCACGAACGCAACGAGATAGCCGGCCGCGCCGATGAGCGCATATTCCCCCATCGGGCGCCAGCGTCTGCCGATGAGCGCAAACGTGTCGCGCAGCAGATGAGGGATGCGGCGGAGTTCGCCGGGCGCGAGCGGACGATGATGCCATTGAGGCCGTTCGGCACCCGGTGGGAGTGCCGGGCGAGGCCGCTGGTTGTCTTCAACCATGCGGTCATGCTATGTGCTCAGCACTTTGTGCGCGAGATAAGCGGAGCGTCGGAGAGCGACGGGCTGTTCTAGCGTCGGCGTATGCACGACGTGGCCGACCCGGACGACGCAGCCAGGCGAGCCGACACGGCACCTGGCCTGATTGCACCGCTGCCGCGCAGCTTGCCGCCCCATCGCGTGCAGTACCTGCCGATCGTCGACCGGCCGCGTATCCGGTGGCCCAACGATGCGCGGGTGGCGTTGTGGATCGCCCCCAATGTCGAGCACTACGAGTTCCTGCCGCCGCGTGATCCCCAGCGCAACACCTGGACGCGCTCACCGCATCCCGATGTGCAGGGGTATGGCTACCGCGACTATGGCAACCGGGTGGGCTTCTGGCGCATGGCAGAGGTGCTTGACCGCTTCGGCGTGGTCGCCACGGCCTCCACCAATCTCGCCGTGTTCGACCACTACCCCGAAGTCGGCGCTGCGATGGTCGAGCGCGGCTGGGAGATCATGTCCCACGGCATCTACAACACCCGCTACATCTCCTCGATTGACGAGACCGCCGAGCGGGCGTTCCACATCGAGTGCATCGAGGCGCTGCGCAGCCACACCGGCCAGCAGCTGCGGGGCATGCTCGGCCCGGCGGTGTCCAACACTGCGGCGACGCCCGACCTGATGGCCGAGGCCGGGTTGATCTACCACGCCGACTGGTTCCACGACGACCAGCCCGTGCCGCTCGCAACCCGCAGCGGGCAGCGGCTGGTGTCGGTGCCCTATTCGATGGAGCTGAACGACGTGCCTGTGTTCACCCAGCACCACGACACGAGCGAATTCGTGGCGATGGCGAAGGCGCAGCTCGATGTCCTGCGACGCGAAGCCGACGACGACGCCGGCGGCCGGGTGATGTGCGTGGCGCTGCACCCCTACCTGATGGGCATGCCGCACCGAGTCGATGGGCTGGCGGCGATGCTCGATTACCTGATGAGCCACGACGACGTGTGGCAGACCACGGCCAGCCAGATCGCCCAGCACTTCATCGACCATCACTACGACCACTTCGTCGCCCACGAGCCTGAGTCGCCGATCGCTCGACCCAAGGTTGCGGTGACGGCCGCAAGCTCGGCCGGCACCGCTACTGCCAACCTCGGCTCGGCCAGCCACGCAGTCGGGAGCGCCGCTACCGAGGACCAGGCCCAGGGCTACGAGTTCGGCCCGGCCCAACACCAGCACGGCATGGACCATCCCTACTACGACTGGTGGCCACTGCCGAGCCGGCCCCGATTCGAGTGGCCCGACCGCAGCCCGCTCGCCGTCGGCGCGGTCGTCGTGCTCGAGCACGTCGAGTGGGAACCTCCCCCCGACGCCTACTCGCTGCGCCGTCGCAGCGGCGGGCTGGCACGCCTGCCCGCCCCCGATTACCCCCAGCTCACGATCCGCGAGTACGGCCACCGGGTCGGCATTTTCCGCCTGCTCGAACTGCTGGAACGGCATGGCATCGCCGCCACCGTCGCCGTCGACGCGCTCACCGCGGAGCACTACGGATGGCTGGTCTCGCACCTGGTCGAGCGCGGATGCGAGATCGCCGGGCGGGGTGTCGCAGCCACCCGGCTCATCACCTCCAAGAGCACCGAAGAAGAAGAGCGGGACGCCATTGCTCGCAGTATCGACGCCATCGAGTCTGCGGCCGGCGTCCGCCCCACCACGTGGTTCTCCGCTGAGGGAGTCGAGTCGTTCCGTACCCCGGCGCTGCTGGCCGAGGCCGGCGTCGACACCGTGCTCGACTGGCCCAACGACGAGCAGCCCGTGCTCATGACGACGGACGGGGTGCTGGCCGGTGTGCACCGTCCCGAAGGCACGGCGCCGATGGTGTCGCTGCCGCTGTTCCTCGAAGCCGACGACGAGTTCGCCCTGTGGCACCGGCGTGTGTCACTCGACGGCTGGCACGACATCATCACCGGCGCTGCAGCCCGCATGCACCAAGACGGCACCAAGCACCCCGCCGGAAACCGCCTGCTCATGCTGACCCTGCGCCCCTGGCTGTCGGGCCAGCCGTTCCGCGCTCAGGCGCTCGACAAGGCTCTCGCCCAGGTGACCGCTCTCCGAGGTCTCCACACAGCCGCCGCAAGCGACTTGGCCGCCCACGCCCGCTTGGCGTTGGGCTGAGACGGTTGATCAACCGCGATTCGCCCGTCCCTACCCCTCACGCAATCGTCGCTGCGGCGACAAGCGACGGCTAGGCCAGGCGCCAGGTTCCCGGCTTGGGAACGGGCAGGCCGAGGTGGTCACGCAGCGTTGTGCCTGCGTACTCGGTGCGGAACAGGCCGCGGCGCTGCAGCTCGGGCACGACCAGCTCGACGAAGTCTTCGAAGGCTCCTGGCATGTGGGTGCCCGCGATCACGAATCCGTCGACCGCGCGCTCGGTGAACCATTCCTCGAAATAGTCGGCCAACTCGACAGGGCCGCCCACGGTCGGGTGCGCCAGCCGGCCCCGGCCTGACACCTGTACGAAGTCCCGCACGGTGGGGTTGGCGCGCCCGGTGATCTGCAGCACTTGGTTGCGGATGCCCTGGATGCCGGTCATGGCGTCGAGGTCGTCGTCGGACAGCGGCTCGTCCAGCTCACGGCTGGCGAAATCGAAGTTCAGCCCCTCCGACAGCAGCGAGAGGTCGTCCACCAGCGTCGGCAGCTCGTCGTAGGCGGCACGGCGGTCCTCGGCTTCGGCCATGGTGCGGCCCACTACGGGGAACGTGAGGTTGGTGATCTTGACCTGATCGGGATCGCGGCCGAGCGCCGCGATCTGGGACTTCACCGCGGCGTAGTGCTCGACGGCACTGTCGAGCCGCACTTGGCTGACAAAAAGCAGCTCGCCCCAGCGAGCGGCAAACGTGGTGCCGCGGCCGCTCTGGCCGGCCTGGATGACCACCGGATGTCCCTGCGGTGTGCGGGGCACCGTGAACGGCCCACGAGACGAGAACCACTGCCCCTGGTGATCGAGCCGGTGCACCCGATCGCCGTGGGCATACAGCCCCGCCGCCCGGTCGGCGGCAATCGCCTCGGCCTCCCACGTGTCCCAGTGGCCGTGCACCACCTCCATGAACTCGTCGGCCCGGTCGTATCGCTCGTCGTGCGCGGGCGCTTGAGCAAGGCCCATGTTGCGGGCCTCGTTGTCGTTGACGGAGGTGACGACATTCCACGCCGCTCGCCCGCCGGTGAGATGGTCCAAGGTCGCAAACACACGGGCCACGTGAAAAGGCTCGTAGTAGGTGGTCGAGTAAGTGGCGCCCAAGCCGAGCCGCGTGGTGGCCATGCCCATTGCGGTGAGCACCGTGACCGGGTCGAGCTTCACGCAGCGAATACCCGCCTCCACCGTGTGCCGGTGGTCGCCGCCGAACATGTCGGGCATCGCCAGCCGGTCATCAAAGAAGCCGAGATCGAAGCAACCCGCTTCGAGCACTTGGCCGATGTGCCGGTAGTAGTCGAAGCTGGTGACGTCGTGGCGGGCGTCGGGATGCCGCCAGGCGGCGGGGATGGTCGTGCAGTTCTGGGCCTGCAGGAATCCCACCAGCACGATCTGGCGCTGAGCGTTCACGACCAGCGATCGTAGAGAGCAATCGCACGCAAAGACGGCTCACCGGCGGCGGCGCTCACTGATCTGGCTTCATCACGTCCTCGTCGGATCGGCAGCGGGAGAGCCGTGGTGTCAGACTCTGCGGCCATGCCGAGCGCTGCGTCGAGCCCGAATCGAGTGATGAGGCCGGCTCGCGAGATCGCGCACGATGCTGCGCTGCGGGAACGACTGGTAGCCAACCTGGCCCGCCATGAGGTGCACCAACACCCGGGCGAGGGACGCAAGCACGCTGCGGTCGCAGTGATCGTGCTCGACAGCGACGCCGAGCTGCACGGCTCCGACCCCGCATTCAGCGGCCTCGGCGCCGAGGAGCGGCGCGAGTTGCTGGCGGACATCCCGGGCGCCGCCGACGATCCGACGCTGACCGGCGATGTCGAGGGAACAGCCGGCGGTGCATCGGTGCTGCTGACCCGGCGAGGCTCACACCTGCGCGGCCACCGGGGCCAATGGGCACTGCCGGGCGGCCGGGTGGACGACGGCGAGACCGTGCTCGAAGCAGCCATCCGCGAGTGCTCCGAAGAAGTCGGCCTGGAGCTGACCGGCGATGACCTGCTCGGCCGGCTTGACGACTACCCCACCCGCTCGGGCTACGTCATCAGCCCGTTCGTCTTCTGGCTGACCGACGACCGCGAGCCGGTAGCGAATCCCGCCGAGGTGGCATCGGTGCATCGGGTGTCGCTGCGCGAGCTGATCCGGCCCGACTCTCCCCGATTCGTCAGCATCCCCGAAAGCGACCGTCCCGTCGTGCAGGTACCCATCGGCGGCGACCTCATCCACGCCCCCACCGGCGCCGTGCTCTACCAATTCCGCGCCGTCGCTTACGACGGCCTCAACACCCGCGTCGACGAACTGGAGCAGCCCGTGTTCGCATGGCGTTAGCCATGCGAACCATCAGACGCAGTGCATGGCGTTAGCCATGCGAACCATCAGATCCAGTGCATGGCGCTAGCCAAGCGAACCATCAAACACAGCGCCTGGGGTTAGCCGAGCACCGACATCGACGAACCGTGGAGATCGCGGTTGCGTGAGAACGTGCCCATGTCGATGTCGAATCCGGTGTGCTTGCCGGTCACCACGACCGGGTCGGCATCGTGGTCGTGGTCGGCTTCGACCGCACCGATCAGCTCGGCCATGCAGTGACCGGCCACCGCAGCGTTCTTGAACTGATTGCCGCTGGTGCCGATAGCCACATAGAACCCGTCGAGCGAGGTGCGGTCGTAGATGGGGATCCAATCGTCGGTCACGTCGTACACACCCACGACGCCCCTCGGCTGGTGCGGCAGGCCGAGTTCTGGCATGCGCCTGGCAAACCGCAAGACGTGGGTTTCCCATTGCTCGCGGGTGAGGTCTTGGGAGCAATCGTCGACCTCGTCGGCGGTAAGCCATTCCAGGTCGGTCATGTCGAGTTCGAGCGAGCCGATGAGGATGTTGTTGCCCACCTCGGGTCGCACGTAGCAGCCGCAGTCGTCATCGGCCATCGCCGCGCCGACGCGCTCGAAGTCGACCCCAGCCGGTGACGGCACGTGGTACACCTCCTTGCGCTGCGGCCGGGTGCTGACCGTCATGTCGTCCAGCACACCCGCCAACTCGTTGATGGCGCTGCTGTGCGGACCGGCGACATTCACGACCACTGGTGCAGCCAGCACTTCGCCACCCGCCAGCACGACTCCTTTGGCTCGTCCTGATCCGGCGATCCCCACCACGGTTTCGCCGAAGCGAAACTCTGCCCCTGCGGCTTCCGCCGCCAGTCGAAGATTGTGGGCCGCGAGCTGCGGGTCGCCGACGTAGCCGGCTTCGGGCGTCCACAGCGCACCTTCGAGATGCGATGTCGGCTCGGACCAGAAGTCGGGATCGGCGATCTGCCGGGGCGGTCCGAACTGCGACAGGTCGAAGTGGCCAAGCCGGGCGGCCGCCTCGTCACGATCCCAGATCTCGTAGGGCACGCCGAGCGCGTCGAAATGCGGGACGGGCAGCAGGTGCGGACCGTCGCCGCTGATCAGCGTGAGCATCCCGCATTTGGTGAACGTGGAGTAGCCGGCCTCGTCGCAGTCGCCGATGTGGGTGGGCCAGTTCAGCCAGTACTGCAAGCCTTCGTATGACATCGCCACCCCCGCCCGGGTGGAATACGTGAACCGCACGATGGCCGATGAAGCGCTGGTGGAACCCTGGCCGGCCCCTGGGTTGCGATCGACACCCACCACCCGCCAGCCGCGCCGGGCCAGCTCACAGGTGACGGCATTGCCGATGACGCCCGCTCCGATGACAACGGCGTCGTAGCTCTGCCCGCTCATCGGCTCAGCCTCCGGAACCGGCCGCAGGGCCCGAAGTGCATGGGGTGGGCAATTCCCGTCTCAGCCGATGCGGATCGGCTTGTCGATCGCCGCGGTCAGCACCTCGGGATCGCCATCGGTCACCAGCACGTCGTCCTCGATGCGGATGCCGCCGAAGCCCCGCAGCTCGTCGACGCGCTCCCACACGACGCTCTCGGCGAACTTCTCCCGTCGGGCCGGGTCGCACAGTAGGGCGTCGATGAAGTAGATCCCGGGTTCGACGGTGGTCACCATGCCCGGCCCGAGCACTCGGTCAGGTCCCAGCTTGGACAGCACTGGATCGTCGCTCGGTTCCCGGCTGTAGGGGATGCTCGTGATGTCGTGCACCGACAGGCCGAGCAGGTGGCCGAGCCCGTGGGGGAAGAACAACGCCACCGCGCCGGCTGACACAAGTTCTGCAGGGTCGCCCTGGAGCACGCCCAACTCGACGAGGCCGGCACCCAGGATGCGGGCGGCAGCCAGGTGCACCTCCTTCCAAACGATGCCGGGGCGGCACATGTCGATGGTCTGCTGCTGGGCGCTGAGCACCAGCTTCCACAGGAACTCCTGCTCGTCGGTGGGATCAGCACCCACGACCATCGTGCGGGTGACGTCGCTGGCGTAGCCGCCGAACTGCGCGCCGGCATCGATGAGCAGCAGGTCGCCAGCTTCGACGGTGCGAGTCGCGGGACGCAGCGGATCATCGCCTGCATAGACGTAGTGCAGGTAGGCGCCGTGCGGCCCAGAGGCAACGATGCTGTCGTAGGCCACGCGGGGTGCTCCTGCGGCGTAAAACTGCGCCTCCATGCCGACCTGGATCTCACGCTCGGTCATGCCAGGCGCCGCATGCTGGTACACCCACTCGAATCCTGCCGTGCTGGCCGCAGCAGCCTGACGGATGTCGTCGAGTTCCGCATCGTCCTTGGTCATGCGCTCCAGCGCGATGGCAGCGCTGAGCCGCAGCACCGTCGCTTCGGTCGAGGCATCAGCGTGCTCGTCGGCATTGTCGCCCGGCGCGGTCTCCGCTGCGGCATCGGCTGTATCAGCGTCAGGCGTGTCAGCCTTGTCCGGCGCTGCCGACGAGGGAAGCGCCTGGGGCATTGCTGCGCCCGCGCCCAGCTCGATGACTGTGCGTTCGCCACGCTGTTCCAGCCAAGCGCCCAGTTCGTCCAGCGGCTGACCGACGGGTGTCGGCGGCTGCTCCCAGACGAGCCGCTCGGACGTGAAGCGGGGCCCGAACAGCTCCCACTCGCCAGCGGCGGCGTCGAAGGCCAGCGTCGTGCCCGGCGAGCCCACCGCCGTCAGGTAGGCGATATCAGGATGGGGCAGGAACGCAAAGTGCTGATCGGTCCCCGACCAGCTTGCCGGCTCGCCAGCGCGCAAGACCACGACCTCGTCGGTGAGCTCCCAGCGCTTGGCCACCCGCGCCCGCCGCTCGGCCAACACCTCATCCGTCGGCTTCACGCCGCGCACCCTAACGCCACGGGTTCGCCTACCGGCTCAGCCTCTAGGTTCTTGCTGCGTGAGTGACGAAGCTTCTCCGGAATCAGATGCGCCTCCGCTGCTGGCCAAGGCCATGGCGGCCAAGGAAGCCACGCTCGACGAGGCGCGGCCCACAGCGGTTGCGCGCCAGCATGCCCGGGGTCGGTGGACCGCACGGGAACGCATCGCTGCGCTGTTCGATCCCGACACGTTTGTCGAGTACGGCCAGCTCGCGCAGCCCCAGATCCGCTCGCTGGGCGATGCGCCAGCCGACGGCCTGGTCATGGGCGTCGGGCAAGTGGACGGCGTCGCGGTGTGCGCCTTCACCTACGACTACACGGTGATGGGCGGCAGCCAGAGCCCGACCAACCATCGCAAGATGGACCGGATGATGGAGGTGGCCGAGCGCAACCGCTGGCCGGTCATCTTCTGGTCGGAAGGCGCCGGGGCACGCGCCACCGAGCTGTTCTACGACAGCGGCACGGTCACCACCTTCATCCAGCTCGCACGGCTCTCCGGCCTGGTGCCGATCGTCACGATCCTGTCGGGGCCGAGCTTCGCCGGCCAGGCCAACATCGCCGGCACCTCCGACGTGGTGATCGCGACCCAGGACTCCACGCTGGGCATCTCGGGGCCGCCGCTCGTGAGGTCCGCGACCGGCGAGGACTTGACCCCCGAAGAACTCGGCCCCATGTCGATGCACGAGCGGGTGGGCACGATCGAGTTGGTCGTCGACGACGAGACAGCGGCACTGCAGACGGCGCGCCGGTACCTGTCGTACTTCACCGACGTGGCGACTCCCCCGCCGCCGGTCGCCGCGGACCAAACCCCGTTGCGCACGATGGTGCCCGAGAACCCCCGGCGTGCCTATGACGTGCGCAAGATCGTGGAGATCCTGGCCGACGAAGGGTCGGTCCTGGAGCTGCGCCCGAAGTTCGGCCGGTGCCTGTCAACGTCGCTGTGCCGGATCGACGGGCACCCCATCGGCGTGCTGGCGAACAACCCGATGTTCGGTGCCGGCGCGATCGACGCCGAAGGCTCGGCCAAGTTCTCGCGCCATGTCGAGCTGTGCAATGCCTACGACCTGCCGCTGCTCTTCCTGTGTGACACACCGGGCTTCATGATCGGGACGGCTGCGGAGAAGTCAGCCCTCGTGCGTCACAGCGCCCGCACCCTGGTGGCGCTCAGCGCTACCGACGTGCCGATCCTCAGCGTGATCCTGCGCAAGGCATACGGCCTCGGCTACTACGCGATGGGCTCCGACGCGCTCGACCCCGACCTGTACGTCGGCTGGCCGACCGCCGAATTCGGCGGCATGGGCCTCGAAGGAGCGGTGAACATCGTGTTCCGCGACGAGCTCGAGGCGGCGCCCGACGACGCAACCGAGCGTGAGATCCGGGATCGGCGCGTCGCCGAGTGGAAGGAGCGCAACACCGGTCTGGAGTTCGCCCGATCATTCCTGCTCGACGACATCATCGATCCGGCCGAGACGCGAGGCATCGTCGCCCGACTCCTAGCGACGCTGCCCTCGCCGCAGCCGCGTCAAGGCCGCAAGCACCCGATCGACCCCTGGTAGCGGCACACAGCCCGCGAGCCCCGATCGACCCCTGGTCGCAGCGCCCGCTGGGCGCGCTACTGCTGCTGTTGCTGGGCTGCCTGCTGCTGGGCGCTCGTGTCGGTCGCCGGAGGGTTGACCGCGACCCGGGCCTGGCGACGGATCGGCTCGGTGACCATTGACATCGGCGCCGTCGGCTGGGCGATGATCACCTCGGCGTCCACCTTGGCATCAGCCGTGCCATTGAACACGCCGCGCACCGGCGGGACATCGTTGTAGTCGCGGCCGTAGCCGATCACCACATGCCGCTCGCTCACAGACCCGCCGTTGGTGGGATCAAGGGCATGCCAGCCGTAGCCGGGCACCGCAGCTTCGATCCACGCGTGCGTCTGCACCGAGATGGCCGTCGGCGTTGCAGCCGGTGCGCGCTCGGGGGCGAAGACGTCCTCGCCGACAAGGCCATGGCTGTTCCCGCCATTGCTGGCGTTGGGTGCTTCGGCGCCGGCAGCAGGCCCACCGTCATCGGAACCCTCGTCGAGCCGTGTTTCGTCCAGCGCGAACAGGTAGCCCGAGACATAGCGCGCGGGGATGCCGATGCAGCGCAGCATGCCCACAGCCAGATGGGCGAAGTCCTGACAGACCCCTCGGCCGCCGTCGATCAGCTCCTCCAGCGTCACACCGATGGAGGTGGAGCCGCGCTCGTAGGTGAGCACCGTGGGCACCGCCTGGGCCACGGCCAGCACGCGCTCGCAGACATCGTCGGCAGCACCGCGGACGGCCCATGACGCCACTTCGTCCACCAACTCCCCCCATTGCACATGCTGGGACGGCGCCAGATATTCGACGTGCTGGTTGACGAACTGCTGATCGCCCAACCGCTCGCAGCTCACCGGCGCCGGGGCGCCGTCGGTCGGTGTTGTCTCCACGGAAGCTTCGGCAACCACCAGCAGATCGTCATGCGGTGCGCGCATGCCCAGGTGGTCGACGGTCGTGCCGAAGTAGTCGCGCGTCTGCAGCACACGGGTCGCCGGGGTGGTCGTCAGCCGGTACGACAGCACCTGCTGGCGCAGATCGTCGCGGGGCCGCACGCGGATCTCGTTCTGCGACTCCGAGACGGGCTCCGCGTACGTGAAGTGCAGCCGGTAGGCGATGTCGAGTCTCATTGCGGCCTGCCGTTCCCGTCTCCGGGCCGCACGAACTGTGCATGCACTTCGGCGAAGCTCGATCTCGCCACCGTGCTGGCGTGCACATCGGCAGCGAGCTCGGCCAACGCCGAGCCCAAGAACGCCAGCTCAGCATCGGGTTCGGCCAGCAGCGTGTCGAGCTCGCCGTACTCCAGATGCGCTCGCAGGGCCCCGGCGCGCCGGCGGGGGGTGGCGACGGCACCCGCGGCCGCTGCCAGATCCTCCAAGCGCAGCTCCACCCGGCCGAGGCACCACAACACCGAGCGGGGCATTTGCTCGTGCTGCAAGAGGAACTTTGCGACTGCATGCCACTGCGGCGAGTGCCCCAGCTCGCGCCGGGCGGCCTGCAGCGAGTGTGTGAACGCCAGCAGGCGGTTCCCGTCGAACACATCGCTCCCGGTGCCCAGACCCGACTTCAGCAGTTCCACCGTCAGGATCGACCGTTCGAGCAGCCGGCCAGCCTCCATGAACGCGTACCCCTCGTCACGGCTCATCGACTCGGTCATGACGCCGCTGAGTGAGCGACATCCCCGCCGGGCCGTGATCACCGACATGCGCGACACCTCGCCGCCGGTCTGCTCCCGAGCGGCAGCACCGACGGACTTGGCGCTCTGCATGAGGATGTGCAGGCTGTTGGCCTCCTCCCAGAGCTCCACCGGGATGCGGTCGCGCACGATGCGCAGGTTCTCCCTCACCGCCTCCACAGCCGACACCACCGAACCCGGATGCGAGTCGTCAGAAACCAGGAAATCCATGACGGCATACGGGCCGGTGCCGACCTGGGCCGCTACGAATGCGTCCTGCAGCCCGAGCGCCTGCACGAGCCGGCGGGAGGCCAACCGGGCCTCAGTGGCCTGACGGTGCATGACGGCATTGGTCTCGACCGACACGCACCGGGCGATGGTGTCCGCCCGCTCCAAGTAGCGACCGGCCCACAGCAGGGAATCGGCGTGGCGGGCCAGGATCACGTTCGAGGCCCCATCGGCGCGGAGCTGTGCGAGCCCGCCTGCGTCTCGCCCTGTGGGGCGAGCACCCAAGTGTCCTTCGAGCCGCCGCCCTGTGAGGAATTCACGATCAGCGAGCCCTTGCGCATGGCCACCCGCGTCAGGCCGCCAGGAAACACCTGCGTGCGCTCCCCGGTGATCACGAACGGGCGCAGGTCGAGGTGGCGCGGCTCGAGCACGTCATCGCACATGGAGGCCAGCGTCGACAGCTCCACTACCTCCTGGACCACCCAGTTGCGCGGATCGGCCTCGATATCCGCCCGAGCGTTCGCCAATTCCTCGTCGGTGGCGTTGCGCCCGATGACGATGCCGTAGCCCCCCGACTCGCCCACCGGCTTGATGACCAGCTCGTCGAGCCGTTCGAACGCGGCCTCACGCTGATCGGGCTCCCACATCACATACGTCTCGACGTTGGGCAGGATCGGCTCCTCGCCGAGGTAGTAGCGGATCAGGTCGGTCACGTAGGGGTGGATGGCTTTGTCATCGGCAACGCCGTTGCCGACGGCATTGCAGACGGTCACCGTGCCCGCACGCATGGCGCCCAGCAGCCCCGGCACGCCGAGCGTGGAGTCGGGCCGGAACGACACCGGGTCGAGGAAGGAGTCGTCGATGCGCCGGTAGATCACGTCCACCGGAACCAGGCCCTCGATGGTGCGCAGGTACACGACATGCTCGTCCACCACCAGGTCGGGCCCTTCGACGAGCTCCACGCCCATCTCCCGGGCCAGGAACGCGTGCTCGAAGTACGCCGAGTTGTAGATGCCTGGCGTCAGGATCACGATGAGCGGCTTTTCACCCGCCCCGGTGGGCGCTACCGACTCGAGCGCCGTGCGCAGCATCCGGCCGTACTGGCCGACAGGTTCCACGGTGTGGTCTTCCCACACACGGGGGAACGCTCGGGTCATCGCCGCCCGGTTCTCGATGACATAGCTGATGCCGCTCGGGTTGCGCAGGTTGTCCTCGAGCACCCGGTACTGGCCCTCGGCGTCGCGCACCAGGTCGATGCCAGCGATCACGCAGTGGGCGTCGTGCGGCACGCTGACACCGAACGCATTGCGCTCGAAGCCGTCCGACGACTGCACCAGCCATGCGGGCACGACGCCGTCAGCCATGGCCGCCCCCTCGCCGGTGTAGATATCGGCCAGGAACCGGTTCAGGGCGGTGACGCGCTGGGCCAGGCCCCGCTCGATGTCCTGCCACTCGGTTGCGGCGATCAGCCGGGGGAAGAGGTCCATCGGCCAAGTCCGCTCGGTGCCCTGCGAATCGCCGTACACCGTGAACGTGATGCCTTGGCGGCGAAACTCCTCTTCGATGATGCCCTCGCGGCGCCGCAGCTCGGCCGAGTCGAAGTTGGAGAAGCGCTCCACGATGGCGGCGTAGAGCGGGCGGACGTTGCCGTCACGATCAAACGCCTCGTCGTAGGCGGGGAACTCGGCGTCAGGCTTCCGCAGCTCCGCCATGGCCCATTTGATAGCGCGTCACGGCTTGTGCCGGTGCCATTGTCGCCGTGGACGGCACGGCCGAAGCCTGCGATTTCCGTAGGAGAGCCGTACCCCACCGACCGCAGTTCCTGTTGTCTGTATGCCGCCACTCGCGACGCTTGGCATTCTCCGAGACTCATTGACGCCGCTATAGGAGACTGATCCGATGACGAGTAGGACTGATGTATCGACCACGGCGATCGAGGCGAATGGGCATCGCTTCACTGCCGATGTTGCGGGGCCGGCTGACGGTGAGCTGGTGCTGCTGTTGCATGGGTTCCCGCAGACCCGGCACACATGGCGTGCTGAGTTGCCAGCACTGGCGGCGGCCGGGTTCCGGGCGTGTGCTCCCGACCAGCGCGGCTACTCGGCGGGTGCACGGCCTGAGGGCATCGACAGCTACCGCACTGAGCTGCTGGTAGCCGATGCGCTGGCGATTGCGGACAGCTTCGGCGCAGAGCGATTCCACGTCGTCGGGCATGACTGGGGCGGCGCATTGGCGTGGTTCATCGCGGCGCACCACGCCGAGCGCGTCTACTCGCTGAGCGTCATCTCGCGGCCGCACGCTGCGGCCTTCGTTGCGGCGATGCGCGACGACCCCGATCAGCCGCACCGCTCGCGGCACCATCCCGCCTTCCAGAAGCCCGGGGCAACCGACAACCTGCTCGCCGACAATGCAGCGCCCTTGCGACGGGCCATGGCGCACGGCGGGGTGCCTGACGCCGACATCGACGCCTACCTGGCCACGCTTGGCGAACGCGACGCCCTCGATGCCGCCGTGAATTGGTACCGAGCCATAGGGAGCTCGCAGTATCAGCCGGCCGAGACGCCCCCGGTGAGCGTGCCGACGATGTTCGTGTGGGGGAACCAGGACGCCACGGTGGGCCGCATGGCCGCCGAGAACACTGCTGGTTTCGTGACTGGCCCGTACCGCTTCGCCGAGCTTGGGGGCATCAATCACTTCGTCACCGACGAGGCGCCTGGCGCGTTCACCGGATTGCTGCTGGCCCACCTCGCCGAGCACGGTGGCGCCACGGCACGGCAACCTGCGTCGAAAGGGTGGGCGATACTGGACTCGAACCAGTGACCTCTGCCGTGTGAAGGCAGCGCTCTAACCATCTGAGCCAATCGCCCGCGGGGCGACGATGATAGGGCCTGCCGGCGCCGCCGAGCGCACGCCGGTCCCGACGGCAGGGCCCAGACTGGAGGTCCAGTGAGCGCCGACGATTACCACACCGCACCGGATCAGCTCTCGCCCCCGCCGCCGGGCTGCCCGGTGCACGAGACCTGGTCGCCGCTCAACGAGGAATATCTGGCCGATCCCTACCCGATCGCCACAAAGCTGCGCGAAGACCACCCGGTCTTCTACGCCGCCGAGATGGGTCACGTCGTGGTGACCCGCATGGACGACATCGAGCGGGTCTTTATGGACCCGGATACATATGCCTCGTCCAATGTGCAGGACCCCATCTTCCCCCTCGCTCCCGAGGCGGCCGAGGTGCTCTCCGCGTCCGACTACGACCCCCAGGCGGTCATGTCGAACCGGGCTGAGCCCGACCACGGGCGCATCCGCGTGCACACCCGCGGCGGGTTCTCGGTGCGGCGGCTGCGCACGCTCGAGGACTACATGCGCTCACGGGCCACCGAGCTGATCGAAGAGATGCTCGCCGGCCCCAAGCCCGCCGACTACGTGAAGGCGGTGGCGTTCCCGCTGCCGGCGGAGATCGTGTTCCGTTTCATCGGGTTCCCGCCCGAAGACGACCTCATGCTCAAGTCGTGGTGCGTGAACCGCAAGGCGTTCGCCTGGGGCAAGCCGACACCGGCCGAGCAGGCGCACATGGCCGAGGGGATGCTGGCCTACTGGCGCTACTGCCGTGAGTTCGTGGCCGAGCGACATCGCAACCGCACCGACGACTTCTGCTCGGAGCTGCTCGACGCTCACGATGCCGACCCCGACCCCGAGGGCGGTACCGGGCTCAGCTACCGGGAGGTCGAATCGGTCATCTACGGGATCTCCTTCGCCGGGCACGACCCGGTCACGAACCTGCTGTGCAACACGCTTCGCTGCCTGTTGCCGCGCCGCGACCAGTGGGAGGCGCTGGCTGCTGACCCGTCGCTGATCCCCACGGCAGTCGAGGAGACGCTGCGGTTCGACTCCAGCCAGGTGGCCTGGCGCCGGGTGACCACCCGCGACACCGAGCTCGGCGGGGTGCAGCTGCCGGAAGGAACACGGGTGTTCCTGAACTTCGCAGCAGCGAATCGCGAGCCGTGCGCGTTTGCCGAGACCGACCGGTTCGACGTCGACTCCTACGACATCGCCCGACCCGATCCCCATCGCCACATCAGCTTCGGCAAGGGCATCCACTTCTGCCTCGGCGCCAACTTGGCCCGCATGGAGGCCCGCATTGCGCTGGAGATCCTGACCCAGCGGGTGCCGTCGCTGCGGCTGCCGCCGCAGGACTACCAAACGTTTCCGAACATCACCTTCAGAGGCCCCGAGGAGCTCTGGCTCGACTGGAGCTGACGTCGCGTCCGCGGGTTCAGCGGCCGACCGCTAGTCAGAGCGCACCGCAAGGACGTAGCGGGTGCCACGGCGGGTGCCTTTCATTTCGAGAACGCCGTCATCGCGCATTTCTCGGAGCAGGCGGCTGGCCTGGTCGGGAGTCACTCCGCAACAATCGGCCGCGTCGCTTCGAGCAATCGAGCCGTTCTGCCTGACGAATTCGAGAACCGTCCGACGATGCTCGGCGCTGCTCAAGGAGATGGTCGGTCGACGGGGGGGCTGCCCGAACCGATGGCTGAGAGAAGACGTGAAGACGTAGCGTCGACCCCGGCCGCTCCCGTGGGGTTCGATGATCCCCTTGCCCGCGAGGCCACCCAAGACCGTGCGGGCCTCCGAGCGGCCCACATGACCCAATTCGGCTGCCCGCTCCACGGTCACGGTGCCCTCGGCCCGGAGTTCGTGCAAGATCAGCAGGTCGTCGAGCGACAGATCCTGGCCATCACGCCGCGTCTGCGCGACAAACCTGGCCAACGCCTTGTCGAGCGATCCCGAATGCACCCGTACGACGACCGAAGTGGGGGTGCTGCGGCCGTAGTCCGGCACCGAGCGTCCGAGCGACAGCTGGCTCTCGAATACCCGGTTGATTCCTCGGCTGGTGCGCTCCACGAGACCCGCTCGCTTGAATGCGTCAGCCAACGCGGGATTTCGAGGGTGCGGGGGGGCGGTCAACAGCGTGGAGGTCGTCACTCCCGCAGGCAGGCCCCCCGGATTGGAGACGGTCAGGGTGTCGGCGGCCACCTCCACCAGCGTCGGCCCCTTGGCGGTGTAATCCCGGTGAACCAGGGCATTGGCGATCAGTTCTCTCACCGTGATCCCCGAAAACGCCGGCAATGCGATCCGCTGGAGCCCCACTTCGATCTCGTCTTCGGGATTGCGAGCCGACACCCGATCGGCGAACTCGGACATCGCCCGCAGCAACGGGAAGGCCGCCATCTCGCTGGCCCGCACTTCGAGCCCGGCAAGCTCTTGAAACCCCGCCTCATAGGCGGGCAGGTGCCGGGCGATCAGCCGTTCTGTGCCGAACAGCAGAAGCCCGCCGACACAGATCCGGCTGTCGTCGGCCATGAAGCCGAGTGCCTTGAGCATTTCTTCATTGGACAGCAGAGCGAGAGTGTCGTCGCCGCCGGTGCGAGCCAGCTCGCGCATCCGGGCGAATTCCACGTCCGACAGATCATCGGATGCCAACCCGGGTGCAACCACCTTGCTGAAGTCCTGGGCGCCGACGCTGCCCGCTCGTGACACCACCTCGTGCGGTCGCATCGGCAGACACTGGGGCCTGCCGTGCACGTCGATGGCCCTGCGCAGATACCGCCCCGACTGGGTCCCGACCACCGAGTCGGCGGCGGTCACCGCGATCACGATCACCTCGACCTTTTCGATCTCAGCCAACTCGACCGCCACTTCCGCCGACGGCTCAGTCCGGCTGGCTATGAGCGCTTGGAGGCGAACCGGGTGGGTTTGCGGGCCGTGACGAGGCTGGGCGCCGTGGGGGATCCCGTCATCGCCCACCCCGATGAGCAAGAAGCCGCCGTCGCCGTTGGCCAGGCAGGCCACTGCCTCCACCACATCGGCGTCGTTGATCGGGTCGTCGCCTTGGTCGGACTTGAACTCGACGGTGAAGGTCTCGCCCCCGTCGAGAAGCCGGCGCAGCTCTTGGCTTTCCACTCTCGGCATTATACGACAGAGTTATGCGATTTGACAAGAGTTAGGCGATGTTTGCATATCTAATGCAAACTTGGCACGTAGACGGTGCCGGACATGATCTTGCGGGCAGTGCGGGTGACGCCGCCTTCAGAGGCCCCGAGGAGCTCTGGCTCGACTGGAGCTGAGTCCTCGTATGGCGATGAATCCGAACACCGCCGTCAGCGCGACGGCCCAGCACACCGCACCCAGGATCGGTCCGGTGAGCTCGCCGCCTCGCCCCAGGCGGTCCAGCGCCGTCACGAACGACGTGGCCGGATTGAACTTCACGATCGGCTGCGCCCAGCCGGGGTAGGCCTCCAACGGCACCATGCCGCGCGAGAAGAACAGCAGCACCAGGAACAAAGCGCCCATCGGCGGTACCAGTGCCTCCTGCGAGCGGGCCACGGTGGCGAACGCCAAGCCCACCCACACGATCGAGACGGCCACCAGCACCGACACCAAGATGAACCCTGCGATGGCAACCAAGCCGTTGTCGAAACGGAATCCGACCGCGTAGCCCACCGCTACCAACGCCACGAGCGCAGTGATTGCGCGGCTGATCTCGGCCAGCACGATGCCGATGAGCGGTCCCGACTGTGCGACCGGCAAGGCACGGATGCGTTCCATGTAGCCGCCGCCGAGATCGGTGAACAGCCCAGCGGCAGTGCCGATGGAGCCGAACATGAGGCCCGACACCACCATCATCGGAACGAGTCGCTGGGCGTAGAGACCTTCGTCGAAGGCCTCCACCGCGGTCGAGAACACGGCCAGCAGCGTCAGCAGCAGCACGATGGGGAAGCCGACGGTGTTGATGAGGGTCTCGGGTGTCCGCAGGAAGCGCTTGTACGAACGGGTCGCGAATATCGGTGCCGCCATGAGCAGTCGCGGCGCGCTGGCACCTCCGGGCGAGGGCGATTCCGCGCTCATGACGACCTCGCGAACGCTCGGCCCCCGAGAATCGAGAACACCACGGCGCCGCCGGCGAGCCAAGCAAGCGCTACCGGCAGGGTCTCGCTGACCGATCCGTCGCCGATGAGCGCTCGCAGGGCGTCGATCACCGATGTGATCGGCTGCCACCGCACGAACGGCTGCAACCAGCCCGGGAAGTTCTCGACCGGCACGAAGCCCGACGAGAGCATCAGGAACGGCAGGTACGGGATCGAAGCGATCGATACGGCCGCGTCCGGCGACGACGCCACGTATCCGATCAGGCCCATGCCCAGCGAGAAGACCACGGCGAACCCGAGCGCCAGCACAATGAAGCCAACAGCGCCGACGAAGCTCTCGAAGCGCATCCCGGCCAGCACGGCCACCACGGTGACGACGGCGAGCGACATCGCCGCCCGGACCACGTCACCCACAGCGCGGCCCACGATCGGCGCGGCTCGGTGCACGGGCAGCGAACGCAGCCGCGAGGTCATGCCCGACAGCCGGTCGGCCGCCACGTAGTAGGCCGACGACATCCCCGCGAAGATCATCGCCTGGGTGATGATCGTGGGCGGCAGGAGCTGCACGTAGTCGAACCCCTGGTTGTTCATGACGCGGCGCATCACGATGTTGAACAGCGCGAAGAACAGCAGCGGGAAGACGAGTGCCCCGATGATCGATGCCGGGTTGCGCCGGCTGCGCGTCACCGAGCGGGCGCCGAGAAGCCGTGCGTCGGCGAGGAGCGAGGTCACGCTGGGTTCTCTGGTGACTCGCCGGTCAGCTGCAGGAAGACCTCGTCGAGGGTCGGCCGGCGCAGCGAGATGTCGGCGAGCTCGATGCCGTTGAGGCTGGCGATGATCTGGGCCAGCGCATCGGGCCCGGCGTCGGCGACGGTGACCGATCCGGTGTCACGGTCCACCGCCGGCTCGCCGAAGGATGCGAGCGCCGCGGCGCACTCGTCCAGCCGCGACAGCTCGACGGGCACCACCACGCATGCGTAACCGCCGGCGCGATCCTTCAGTTCGGCGGGTGTGCCTTCGGCAACGACGCGACCGTGGTCGATGACGACGATGCGATCGGCGAGCTGGTCGGCCTCCTCGAGGTACTGCGTCGTCAGCATGATGGTGAGACCGTCGTCACGCAGTTCCCGCACGATCGTCCAGAGCTCGGCACGGCTGCGCGGGTCGAGTCCGGTCGTGGGCTCATCGAGGAACAGCACCGGGGCGGGCACCACCAGGCTGGCGGCCAGATCCAGGCGGCGACGCATGCCGCCCGAGTACGTGCCCACCCGCTTCGACGCAGCATCGGCGAGGTCGAATCTGCCGAGCAGATCGTCAGCGCGGGCCGCAGCTTCGGCCTTGGAGAGCGATCGAAGGCGGCCGAACAGGATCAGGTTCTCCCGGCCGGTCAGCATGTCGTCGAGGGCCGCGAATTGGCCGGTGAGCGAGATGACGTCGCGGACGGCTCGGGGCTCGGCCAGCACATCGTGCCCGGCCACCCAGGCGCGCCCCGAATCAGGGACCAGCAGGGTGGACAGCACGTTGATGGTGGTGGTCTTGCCGGCGCCGTTGGGGCCCAGCAGCCCCACCACCTCGCCGACACTCACGTCGAAGCTGACCTCGTCGAGCGCCAGCACATCACCGAAGCGGTGCGTCAACCCCTCGATCTGGATGGCCTGCGTGCCGTCCTGCGCCGCTCTCACGAGGGCCGACCAGTTCTGTTAGGCATCCTTTACATACTAACGTCGGCTGGCCCGATCGGGCCGGGACCTCGCCTGCCGGCTCGGCCGCTCGTCCTTATGCAGGACTCAGGCGGGCCAGATGGTCTCCGGCACATAGACAGAGCCGGACATGATCTTGCGGGCGGTGCGCGTGACGCCACCGGAAACGATCCGCACGTTGCCGTCGCGCGATGCCGTCTGCAGCGCGACTTCCAGCGAACCGCTCGGGTGCTCAATGGTCACGTCGCGTCGCTCGTCGCCGTCATGTTGAAGGTCGCCTGCGGTCGAGCCCGCCGACTCCCGCGCGAGCGCATCGGCAGCCGTGCCCGGGATTCTCGGGGCCGCCGCCGGGCCGTCGACCAGAGATGCGGCCACGGTGCCCGGCAACGCTGTGGCTGCCGCCACGCAGATGCCGCCCGAGACTGCGTGGGCGGGGTGGCACTGGGTGGGTGTGAAGTAACGAGAAGTGATCGTGCCGCCCTCGCGAGCGACCGAAAGCAGGCCGAACTTGGGCACGACGCTGCGGGACACGTCGCCGAGGCCCATGCGCAAACCTGCCTCACGGCGGATGACCTCCATCGTCGCCATGAACTCAGCATCGCCGTCGAGCTCTGGCGGCGCTTCGTAGCCAGTCCGGCCCAGATCGGCAGCCCTCACCAGCACCATCGGCATGGCCACGTCGATCAGCGTGGCCTCGACCGCCACGCCGCCGGCCGTGATCGTCTCGATGGCGCAGCCGGTCGGCAGCATCGAGCCGGTCACTGATCCCTCGATGCCCCGGAACCGCAAGTCGACGGGTGCGGCCGTGCCGTCTATCCCGTCAATGGCGCAGTCGCCGTCATAGGTCAGCTCGCCGCCGGGCGTGCAGCAGACGACATCGATGAAGCTGTCGGTATTGACGTTGCGCACCACCAGCGATGTCGTCGGATCGCCAGCCTGCACCAACCCTGTCTCGATCGCGAACGGGCCGACGCCGACCAGCATGTTCCCGCAGGTGGGCCTGGTGTCCACCGTGCCCCACACCGGGTCGACTTGCGCGAACAGGTAGTCCACGTCGGCGTCGGGATGTGCCGACGGGCCGACCACCGCAACCTTGCTGGTGACCGTGGTGCCGCCGCCCAGCCCGTCGATCTGGCGACCGGTCGGGCTTCCCATGACGGCAGCCAGCACCGCGTCACGCATCACCGGATCGTCGGGCAGATCCTCAGCAGCAAAGAACGGCCCCCGAGACGTCCCGCCACGCATCAGCACACACGGGATCGAACGCTGCGTGGCAGTCACAGCCTCAGCCTGCCACCCGCAACTAGGCAGGAGGTCAGTGGCTGTGCCGCGACTCAGTTACTCAAAAGCTTCGATCAGCCCACCGCGGGGACGCCGGCCATGGCGTCGGCGATCGCGTCGTCGCTTAGGTCGACATCGACGAGTGCGCCTGACAGGTACGCCTCGTATGCCGGCAGGTCGAGGTGGCCGTGGCCGCACATGGCGGTCAGGATCGTGCGTTCCTCCCCCGCCTGCTTGGCAGCCTCGGCCTCGCGCAGGGCAGCGGCTAGGGCATGGGTCGGCTCGGGCGCAGGCACGATGCCCTCGCTGCGGGCGAACTGGATAGCGGCGGCGAAGCACTCCTCCTGCGGGATGGCCAACGCCTCGACCAGGCCGAGTTCGTAGATGTGCGACAGCAGCGGCGACATGCCGTGGTAGCGCAGCCCCCCGGCGTGGATTGGCTGCGGGATGAAGTCGTGGCCGAGCGTGTGCATCTTCAGCAGCGGCGTCATCATGCCGTGGTCTCCGAAGTCATAGCGGTACTCGCCCCGGGTGAACGTGGGGCATGCCGCCGGCTCGATGCAGCGGATCGTGGGATCCATCCGTCCCGCCAGCTTCTCGCGCAGAAATGGGAACGACAGCCCGGCGAAGTTCGATCCGCCGCCGGTGCAGCCCACGATCACGTCGGGCGCCTCGCCGAGCTTCGCGAGCTGCAGCAGAGCTTCCTCGCCGATGATCGTCTGGTGCATGAGCACGTGATTCAGCACGCTGCCCAGCGAGTAGCGAGCATTGGGATCGGCGGCGGCGGTAGCCACGGCCTCGGAGATCGCCACGCCGAGCGAACCGGGATGGTCGGGATCTTCGGCCAGCAGCGACCGTCCGTACTCGGTCGCCTCCGACGGGCTCGAATGCACTCGGGCACCCCAGATCTCCATCATCGTCTTGCGGTAGGGCTTCTGGCGGTACGACGCCGCCACCTGCCACACCTCGCACTCGATGCCGTACTGAGCCGTGGCGAACGCCAGCGCGGAGCCCCACTGCCCCGCTCCCGTCTCGGTGGTGAGCTTGGTGACACCCTCAGCGTGGTTGTAGAAGGCCTGCGGCACAGCGGTGTTGGGCTTGTGCGAGCCCGCCGGGCTGACGCCCTCGTACTTGAAGAAGATCTTGGCGGGCGTGTCGAGCGCGGCTTCGAGCCGGCGAGCCCGGTACAGCGGGCTCGGCCTCCACAGCCGGTACACATCAAGGACACCGCCGGGGATGTCCACGTGGGACTCACCGGTGACCTCCTGCATGATCAGCCCCATCGGGAACAGCGGCGCGAGGTCATCGGGGCCGATTGGCTCGTGCGTGCCCGGGTGCAGCGGCGGCGGGGGCGGTGCCGGCAGATCGGGAATCACGTTGTACCACTGGGTCGGCATCTCGGATTCGTCGAGATTCACCTTGGTCGGGCCGTCATCGCGTTCGGTGCTCATTGCGCGCTCCTTCCTGAAAGCTGCCGCGTGGCTGGGTGCGCGCGGACTGTACCCGCCCACTTCTGTGCCGCTGGCCGCCAGCGCCCATACTGGGCACTCTTGGATTCCCCGCAACGACAAGGCGACGTGACATGAAGCTTGCAACCGGTGTCGGCTACTGGGCGGCTGGCCCGCCGCCTGATGCGTTGGAGACGCTGCAACTCGCCGAGCAGCTCGGATTTCATTCCTTCTGGACTGCGGAGGCCTACGGCTCCGATGCCCTGACACCGCTGGCATGGTGGGGCAGCCACACCGAGCGCATCGGGCTGGGCACCGGCATCATCCAGATCTCTGCACGCACCCCGGCCGCTGTGGGCATGGCGGCGATCACGATGGATCACCTCAGCGGCGGCAGGTTCATCCTGGGCCTCGGCGTGAGCGGGCCGCAGGTGGTCGAAGGCTGGTACGGCCAGCCGTATCCCCGCCCGTTGGCTCGTACCCGGGAGTACATCGAGATCGTCCGGGCGATCCTCGAACGCGACAAGCCGGTGAGCTTCACCGGCGACCACTACCAGATGCCCTTCCCGGGGGGCATGGGCCTCGGCAAGCCGCTGAAGTCGACCGTGCACCCGCTGCGGGTTGACGTGCCGATCTACCTCGGCGCGGAGGGGCCGCGCAATGTGGCCCTGGCAGCCGAGCTGTGCGAGGGCTGGCTGCCACTGTTCTTCGCCCCCAAGGACAACCAGTTCTATGCGGATGCGCTGAATACCGGCTTCGCTGCGGCGGGCAAACCGCTGATCGGCGATGACGGGCGGATTCCCGACGATGCCGATTTCGAGGTTGTGTGCCCGATCAGCGTGGTGCCCGACGACGACATCGAGCGTGCGGCCAACCGGATCCGCCCCATGCTGGCGCTGTACATGGGCGGGATGGGTGCCCGCGACGCCAACTTCCATTACGACGTGTTCTGCCGGATGGGCTACCAGCACGTCGCCGACGAGGTGCAGGACATGTATCTCACCGGCCACAAGCAGGAGGCCGCGGCGACCATCCCGATCGAGCTGGTCGAGGAGGTCTCGCTGATCGGCCCGATGGACAAGATCGCGGCAGACCTGCGGCGCTGGGACGACACCGTGGTGACCGTGCTGCAGCTCTCCGGCCCGCCGACGCTGCTCGCCGCAATGGCCGAACTGGTCGCCACAGGCTGACAGGGCGGAACAGTCCAGGACACTGAACGGCGCAACTCGCTGATCGAAAGACAACCGAACATGGACCTGACAGGAAAACTGGCCGTTGTGACCGGGGGTTCCGGCGACATCGGGCGTGCAATATGCGAAGCGCTGGCCGCGGCCGGCTCTGATGTGATCGTGACCTACGTGGGCGATCAGGAACGCGCCGAAATCAGCGCCGGGCTGGTGCGCGACGCCGGCCGGCAGGCGAGCATCCAGCAGCTCGACCAGCGCGACGAGGCCTCGATCGACGCTGCGGCTGCAGCGATTGCTGAACACGGCCGCTGCGACGTGCTGGTCAACAACGCGGCATGGAACATCGGCATCCCGTTCAGACAGCTCGAGACGCTCGACTCTGCGACTTGGGACCGGGTGCAGGAGACCAACTTGCGCGGTCCGTACCTGCTGACGCGGGCGCTGGCCGAGCCGCTGGCTGCCGACGGCGGCGGGCGTGTCGTGAACATCGCCTCTGTGGGCGGTCTGTTGCCCGGCTCGAGCAGCATCGCTTACAGCTGCTCCAAGGCGGCCCTCATCCACCTCACCCATTGTCTGGCGGTGGCCATGTCGCCTTCGGTCACGGTCAACTGCGTGGCGCCGGGCCTGGTGGAAGGCACCCGCATGGCAGCCCGCCTGCCCGACGAGATCTCCGAAGGGGCACGGCGAGCGTCGCTGCTCGGCCAGGTGGGCAGCCCGATCGACATCGCCAACGCCACGGTGATGCTGTGCGAGGCCGAGTCGATCACCGGCCAGACCGTGGTGGTCGACGGCGGCAACCCCGCCGCGATGAACTTCGGCTGAGCGGCCCCACCGCCCCAGCCACTCCGCTGCCCGCACCATCGACGGGAGATCGCTATGAACGCAGCCGAAAACGGTACGCAGGCGCAGCCGAATGTGCTGTTCATCATCACCGACCAGCAGCGCGCCGATCACACCGGCTTCGGCGGCAACGAAGTGGTACGTACGCCCAACCTCGATGCACTGGCGGCCCGGGGAATGGTGTTCGACAACGCCTGGGTGGCCAATCCGGTGTGCATGCCGAACCGCTCCACGATCATGACCGGGCGCATGCCCAGCGCGCACGGCGTGGTCTTCAACGACCGGTCGCTCGAGCCGGGCGCCAACACCCATGTGCGGCAGTTCCGGGCGGCGGGCTACCGCACCGCGCTCATCGGCAAGTCGCACCTGCAGCACGGCATGTCGCGTAACGCGGTGTTGCCGACAGGTGCGCCCGCCGGAGCAGTCGACCAGTACTGGCCGACCGGTTGGGACACGCTCGAAGATGCCGAGCGCTACGTGAATGGAGCTCCCGAGTTCCCCGACAACTTCTACGGATTCGAACACGTCGAGCTGGCCATCGACCACGGCGCACGCGTCAGCGGTCACCACCTGCTGTGGGCACTCGATCGCGGAGGCCGCCTCGAAGACCTCATGGTGCCGTTGACCGCGGAGTCACCGGCCCGCCGCCGCTCGGAACGCTGGTGGCAGGTGTACGAACCGCCCTACGGGCCGGAGCTGCACTCCACGACGTTCGTCACCGAGCGCACGATCGCCTTCATCGAAGACGCAGCCACCCAAGGCGGGCCGTGGCTGGCGTGGGCCTCCTTTCCCGACCCGCACCACCCGATGACGCCGCCCGGCGAGTGGTTCGACCGCCACCGTCCCGACGACATGGAAGTTCCCGTCTCGGTCGACGACGACTTGACGGGTGCCCCTCAATATGTGCAGCACATCAGCCAGCTACACCCGAGCAAACAGCGCGGCTGGGTCACGCCCTGCGGCGTGGCCGGCGACTATCAGATGCTGCGGGAGGCGCTGGCGGCCACCTACGGGATGATCGAGATGATCGATGACGGCATCGGCCAGATCCTGGCTGCGCTCGACCGGCTCGGCCAAGCCGGCAACACCATCATCGTGTTCACCAGCGACCACGGCGACATGATGGGCGACCACGGGCTGATGCTGAAGGGCTTCATGCATTACCGCGGCACGCTGGCCGTGCCGTACGTCATCGTCGACCCGCGGCGCTCGCCGGGCCGCACCCAATCGCTGGCCGGCAGCATCGACTTGGGGCCGACGCTGCTGGAGCTTGCCGGTCTGCCCGGCTACGACGGCATCGGCGGCAGGAGCCTGGTGCCGATCCTGGACGATCCTGCAGAGACAGTGCGTGACGACGTGCTCATCGAAGACGATTTCCCGGGAGCGCTCACCTTGGACATCCTGACCCCAGTGAAGACCCGCACGCTCGTCACCGCCGATCTGCGCCTCACGCGCCACAGCGATGGCTCCGAGCAGCTCTTCGACACAGCGGCCGATCCCGACGAGGTGGCCCCGCTCGGCCACAGCGACCCGGCACGGCGGGCCGAGATGTACGAGCGCCTGGCTGCTGCCCTGATCGAAGCTGACGACATCGCCCGCGGCATGCCCGTGTACGCGCCCCCTGCCTCGCCCAACGGGAGCGAATCCTCCTTTCGGGCATAGCCTGCGACGCCATGCCGACCGACACCCTCGTCATGGACCACGTCGCCGTGGTGAGCGAACGTGCCTGGGACAACGTGATCCGCTACAGCCGCGACCTGGGCGGTCGCTGGATCGGCGGCCCCGATAACGACCCCGCGTCGCAGGCGGGCGACGATTTCTACTTCTGCCAGGTGTCGTTCGACGGCGGCGCAAGGGTCGAGATCCTCGAACCGCTCGAGCACCCCGGCAGCGATTTCCTGCACCGCTTCCTGGCTCGCAACGGCCCCGGCCCGCACCACTTCACCTTCAAGACGCCCGACTTCGCCGACACCGTCGGAGCGCTCGGCGACGCCGGCTACAACGTCATCGGGGTCAACGAAGAGAACCCACTGTGGAAGGAAGCGTTCCTCCATCCCAAGGACAGCTGGGGCATGGTCATCCAGATCGCTTGGGCGGGCGGCGACGGCTGGGACGACGCCCCGCCCCTGCCGCCCACTCGCCACGGGCGGTCCACATCGTTGGCGACCGTGGTCCACTTGACGTCCGATGTACAGGCCGCAGCCGCGCTGTTCCGAGGACCGCTGGGCATGGAGCAGACCGACGAGTGGAAAGACCCCAACGTCGGAACCGGAGTGGACCTGCGCTCAGGCCCGTGGAACCTCAAGCTCATCCAGCCAACCGACGCCAACCTGGCCCACTGGATGGGCAACCGCCCCGGCCGCCTGCAGCTCCTGCACTTCCAGCTCGACGACCCCGGCCTGGTTCCGGGCGCGCAACGGGTCGGCGTGTGCGGCGCCGGTGAACAGCAGGACGCCATGTTCATCGTGCCACCCGAGCACAACCTGGGCGTGCGTCTCATGCTCACCGAGCACGGCTGACAGCCACTACTCCGCAGCAGGCGGTTCCCAGCGGTCTACGGGCACCAGGCAGAGGCGGCGGCCAGCGATCGGGGCTGGGTGGGCGGCGGCATCAGGATGACGGCAGCGGTCGCTGGCGGACGTTGTGATGATCTCATCAAGCACACCGTCGGTTTGCGGCCATTCGCACCCGACGGTGAACAGCGTGCCATCGGGATCAAACCAGAAGCACTCGCCGACCTCGAGCGCAGCGACCCTGGATTGATCGACGTTGTCGCTGGCGGTCATGTAGGCGCTGGCCACGAAGATCACCACGCCCACGACGGCGATCGACAGCCACGGCAGCACCCGCACCACGAGCGCCGCACTTCGGTGGCGGACCACGAACCCGCCGGGGCCGCCTGGCTCCACCGTGGCGCCGTTGCGTTCGTGAGCCCACGGATCACCGCGGTCAGGCTCATGCGGCTCGTTTCCCGTGCCCGACGTCGGCCGCGCGGTGGGTGCCGCTCCGGCCGCATGGTCACCAGCGGCGGCGCCTGTCGGCCGATTGCGGGCCTCCACTTCGGCTCGCTCGGCGTCGTAGGAGCGGCGCGAGTCTGCGGAACCGAGCACGCGCCACGCTTCGTTCACCGACCGCATCCGGCTGTCGGAACGCTCGCTCTGGGCCTGCGTAACGTCACCGGGCTGATCGGGATGATTGGCCCGCGCCGCTCGGATCCACGCTCGCCGTATCGCGGCGGTGTCGGCGTCCGGGCGTACTCCCAGCGTCGCGTAATGATCGGGCAGTTGGGCCACCGGTGGCCTCCCACCGGTGACGCTACTGCCGCCCGTCGAGCGCTACGGCGCCGCTCGCGACCCCCGCGCGCGTTGCCCGGCCCGGCCTCGCTGGAACGCCGTTCGCTAACGTCGCGTCTCATCCACCCCGCCGTTCCTAACCACGAGGCCGCATCGCCATGACAAACAGCCAGATCGATCCCCGCACCCCCGTTCTCGTGGGCGCTGGACAGTTCAAGCAACGCCCCGAGGTTCCCGTCGAAGCGCTCGAACCGGTCGCCATGATGGCCGAGGCACTGGCCGCCGCCGCGCAAGACGCAGGCGCACCGGGGCTGACCAGCCGAGCCACGCACACCTGGGTCGTGAAGGGTGCCTGGCCCTATTCCGATCCGGCTGCACTGCTCAACGAGCGCTTCGGGGCCACCGGCAAGACCGGACTCTCCACCGACGGCGGCAACACGCCGCAGTCGCTCGTGAATGAAGCCTGCCAACGCATCAGCGCCGGCGAAGCCGACATCGTGCTGATCGCCGGCGCGGAAGGTATCTGGAGCCGACGCCGGGCGCGTCGGGCAGACCAGCGCATTCCCTACACCGACCAGACCGATGTGTTGCCCGATGAATATCTCGGCAAAGACGTCGTGATGAACAACAAGGTGGAGGCCGAACGCGGCCTGAGGGACCCGATCTGCCTCTACCCCGTCTTCGAGTCGGCCTTCCGGGCGTCGCGCGGCGAGTCGATGGACGGCCACCGCGACCGTGTTTCCACGATGTGGGAGAAGTTCAACCAGGCCGCCGTCGCCAACCCGTACGCCTGGGTCCGTACCCCGATGACGGCAGAGGAGATCCGCAACCCGAGCCCCAGCAACCGTCTCGTCGGGTTCCCCTACACGAAGTCGATGAACTCCAACTGGGATCTCGACTTGGCCGCTGCGCTCATCGTGTGCTCCGCAGAGGCGGCTTCGGCGGCGGGGGTGCCCGCCGACCGCTGGGTGTTCCCCCATGCCGGCACAGACGGGCGCGACACCGACTTCGTGTCCAACCGGGGCGATCTGCACAGCTCCCCCGCCATCCGAGTAGCGGGCCGGCGGGCGATGGAGCTGGCCGGCATGGACGTCGACGACATCGACTATGTCGACCTGTACTCGTGCTTCCCCTCGGCGGTGCAGATCTCTGCCACAGAGCTGGGCCTCAGCCTCGACCGCGACCTCACCCTCACGGGCGGGCTCACGTTCGCCGGGGGGCCGCTCAACAACTACGTCACCCACTCCATCGCCACGATGGCGGGCAAGCTCCGCGAGGAACCCGGCAGCGTCGGGCTGTGCTCGGCGAACGGCGGCTACCTCACCAAGCACGCCTTCGGCGTCTACTCCACGACGCCGCCGGAGAGCGGGTTCCGCCACCAGAACTGCCAGGACGAGATCGACCGGTTCCCCTCCGTCGACCTCGACGCCGACTACAGCGGCGACGCCACCATCGAGGCCTACACCGTCATGCACGGTCGGGAGGCGCCCGAAGTGGCCCTGGCCGCAGTGCGAACTCCGAACGGGCGGCAATGGGCTCGCAGCACCGATGCATCGCTCATGGACGAGATGACGCAAGCCGAGTTCATCGGCACCGACGTCGTCATCGACGAAGCATTCGAGTTCACCCCGGCCTGAGCGTCTGCGCAGGCAGGTGTCCACAGGACGCCTGCTCGATGCACACACATTGTCCACAGGCCGTGCCCGCAGACTGCGGCGATCTGCAGGGACTTGGCCGTCCCCTTGTGGACAGTGACGCCGATTGCGTACTCTCACGGGCGCAGGGTGCTTTGCCCCATGGTGCCTTGCATCGACCGTACAGGGGCTTGAGCCGTCATGTCCGCCGCCAACGGGGCCCGATCACCCAAGCGCTATCTCAATCGAGAATTGTCTTGGCTGGACTTCAACCATCGCGTCCTGGCACTCGCGCATGATCGAGAGCTTCCGCTCCTCGAGCGCATCAAGTTCGTGGCCATCCATGCGTCGAATCTCGACGAGTTCTTCCAGGTGCGTGTGCCCACGGTGCTCGACTCCATCGAGGCCGGGGTGCGCCAGGCTGGCTCAGACGGCCTGACACCGCGGGCACAGCTCAAGGGGATCCGGGAAGCCGCCGCCGAACAGCTCCAGGACGCTTCGTCGCTGTTCGAGGACGATCTGCGGCCGGCGCTCGCTGCCGAGGAAATCTCCTTCGTCGAACCCGACGATCTCGACGCCACCAGCCGCGCCTGGGTAGCCGAGCTCTTCAGCGAGCAGGTGTTCCCCGTGCTGACCCCGCTTGCTGTCGATCCGGCTCACCCCTTTCCCTACATCTCTGACCTGTCGCTGAACCTCGCCGTATTTGTCGAGCACTCCCGCAGCGGTCCGTCGTTCGCCCGTGTGAAGGTGCCGCCGATCCTGCCGCGCTTTTTGGCCCTGCCCGACGAGCATCGCTTCATCACGCTGGAATCGGTCATCGCCTGGCATCTCGACGACCTGTTCCCGGGCGTGAAGCTGCTGAGCCACAGCACGTTCCGGGTCACCCGCGACGCTGATCTCGACATCGACGACACCGAGACCGACGACCTGCTCAAGCACATGGAGCTCGAGTTGCGCCAGCGGCGCTTCGGCGGTGCGGTGCGACTCGAGGCCGCACCCGACCTGGGCAGTGACGCGCTGGACATGCTGACTCGCGAGCTGAAGCTGACTCACGACGACGTCTACACCTCGAAAGGACTGCTCGGCCTGTCAGACCTCTTCGAGCTGTACGACATCGACCGCGACGATCTCAAGACTCCGCCCCACAACCCCCGGACACCGCTGCCGCTACGAGCCTCCACCGAAGCGAGTGCGCTGCTTGCCAGCGGCACCGCGAGCCGGCGGGGAGCCGCAGAAGAGTCCGAGACCGGCGTCGACTTCTTCGACGTGCTCAAACGCCAGGACATCCTGGTGCACCTGCCGTACGAGTCGTTCACCACCAGCCTCGACGCGTTCATCCGCCAAGCCGCCGACGATCCAGATGTGCTCGCCATCAAGCTGACGATGTACCGGACCTCGGAGCGGACTCGACTCGTCAATTCGCTCATCCGGGCTGCGGAGCGAGGCAAGCAGGTCGTGGTGGTCGTGGAGCTGAAGGCACGCTTCGATGAGCACGCCAACATCGAATGGGCACGCATCCTGGAGCGCGCGGGCGTGCACGTGGCCTACGGCGTCGTGGGTCTGAAGACCCACTGCAAGCTCGCGATGGTGGTGCGGCGCGAGCCCCGTGGCATCACCCATTACTGCTTCGTCGGCACCGGCAACTTCAACGCCGACACGGCCCGCATCTACGAGGACTTCGGACTGCTCACTGCCGACCGGGACTTCGCAGCCGACGTGGCCGCACTGTTCAACTCGCTCACCGGTTACAGCCGCAAGACCGACTATCGCAAGCTGGCCGTCGCACCGCACAGCCTCGGCCAGTCCTTGGTCAAGCACATCGCAGCCGAGGCCGCTGAGCCCGACGGCCACATCTTCATGAAGATGAACGCCATCGTCGACAGCGAGGTGATCGACGCCCTCTACGAGGCGTCACAGCAGGGCTGCCGCATCGACCTTGTCGTGCGCGGCATCTGCTGTCTGGTCCCCGGCGTCGAGGGCATGAGCGAGAACATCTCGGTGCGCAGCATCGTGGGCCGCTTCCTGGAGCACAGCCGGGTGTACCGGTTCGGCAATCGCGACCGGGGCTACACGATCCTGCTGGGCTCAGCCGACGCCATGCCGCGCAACCTGCGCTACCGCGTCGAGGCGCTGGCGCCGGTGGAGGCGCCCGCACTCATCAGCGAGCTTGTGGATCTCACCGACATGTACCTCGACGGCGGCATTGCTCGCTGGGAGCTCGGCAGCGACGGCGAGTGGACTGAGCACTGCGGCACCGATCTGCACGAATTGATGCTGACGCTGCACGCCGAGCGCCGCGGCTGAGCCGCAGTACTCGCTCACGCGACCTTCCGGAAGCCGTCTGGTAGCCTGTACTGCGTGATTCGCGCCTCGACTCACACCGCACTGCTTTCCGCTACCGGACTGCTCCTTCTTACCTAGGCGAGGACCGCACAGGTCCTCGCCCAACCTCCTGCGCCTCCGGGCCAGGGGGTTTTTTCGTGGCCCCAACCCAACCGATCCGCCCGAACCCGACCGATCCGATTCCCGAGAACCCCGAACGACCGCCCTAACCGCAGGAGATTCCCATGGCAGACGTCAAGCGCATCAGCGCCCAGCAGCCGAGCTCGATGCCGTACGGCCTCTATGGCACCTACGCCTATCCCGCGCATCTGCCGGACCGCACCTGGCCCGACAAGATCATCTCCGAGGCGCCGCTGTGGTGCTCGGTGGACCTGCGCGACGGCAACCAGGCCCTCATCGACCCGATGGACGTGCCGCGCAAGCGCCAGATGTTCGAGGTGCTCGTCGAGATGGGGTTCAAGGAAATCGAAGTGGGGTTCCCGTCAGCCTCCGCGCCCGACTTCGAGTTCTGCCGCATGCTGGTGGAGGAGGACCTGGTACCCGACGACGTCTGGATCCAGGTGCTCACGCAGAGCCGGCCCGAGCTGATCGAGCGGACCTACGAGTCGATCGCCGGGGCCAAGAAGGCGATCGTGCACCTGTACAACCCGACGTCGGAGCTGCAGCGCCGGGTGGTGTACCGGCTCGACAAAGAGGGCATCCGCGACATCGCCATCTCCGGCACCCGGCTCTGCAAGGAGCTGGCCCAGCGCCACGAGGGCGGGGAGATTCGCTTCGAGTACTCGCCCGAGTCGTTCACGGGCACCGAGATCGACTTCGCGCTGGAGGTGTGCAACTCCGTCAGCGCGGAATGGGGCGCCACCGCCGAGGAACCGATCATCCTGAACCTGCCCGCCACCGTGGAGATGGCGACCCCGAATACCTACGGCGACCTCATCGAGTACTTCCATCGGAACGTGGACAATCGCGATGCCGTCGTGCTGTCGCTGCACCCCCACAACGACCGCGGCTGCGGCGTGGCGGCTGCGGAGTTCGGCGTGATGGCAGGAGCTGACCGGGTGGAAGGCACCCTGTTCGGCAACGGCGAGCGCACCGGCAATGTCGACATCATCACGCTGGCGATGAACTTGTTCAGCCAGGGTGTCGATCCCGAACTGGACATCAGCCACATCGACCACCTGCGCCGCATCGCGGAGTACTGCAACCAGCTTCCGGTGCATCCGCGCCACCCCTACGGCGGCGACCTGGTGTACACGGCGTTCAGCGGCAGTCACCAAGACGCCATCAAGAAGGGCTTCGAAGCGCTGGCCGACGACTACGACTTCTGGGAGGTGCCCTACCTGCCGATCGATCCGGCGCATGTGGGCCGCACGTACCAAGACGTCATCCGCGTGAACAGCCAGTCGGGCAAGGGCGGCGTGGCCTACGTGATGAAGAACAGCTTCGGCCTCGACCTGCCGCGCCGGCTGCAGATCGAGTTCAGCAGCGTGATCCAGGCGATCACCGACGAGGGCGGCGAGATCCTGCCGGAGGCCATCAAGAAGACCTTCGACGAGACGTACCTGCACGCCGAATCGCCGTACACCTACCTGGGTCACCGCAGCTACTTCGACTCTGAGTCGTCCGACGAGTCCGAGGTGGAGGCCACCATCAAGGGACCCGACGGCGAGGTACGGGCGAAGGGGCGCGGCAACGGCCCGCTGTCCGCGTTCAAGACCGCCCTGGCCGACGCGCTCGGCGTCGAAGTGAGCCTTGTCGACTACCACGAGCACGCTGTGGGCGCAGGCGCGGATGCCACGGCCGCGGCCTATGTCGAAATCGAGACACCCTCTCGCGACGTGTACTGGGGCGTCGGGCTGCACTCGAACATCGTCACGGCCAGCTTCCGAGCCCTGCTGTCGGCCATCAACCGCTCGCACCCTGGGCCCGACTCGGCGGTCCTCGCCCGCTGAGTTCGCCGGTGCTGAGCAGCTTCGCCGACGGCAGCCTCTTCGGCAGCCGCGTCGGTGATCCGCCGGCCGACGTGCTGGCGCTGCATGGCTGGGGCCGCAGCCACGCCGACTTCGACACGGCCCTGACCGGTCTTGCCGAGTCGCGAGCGGCCACCGGCGCCATCGCCCTCGACCTGCCCGGTTTCGGCGCCAGCCCAGCGCCCACTGCGCCGTGCGGCGCCGCTGGCTATGCGGAGATGGTCTGTCCCGTCCTCGACGAATGCAGTCCTCGGGTCGTGCTGATCGGCCACAGCTTCGGAGGGCGGGTTGCGGTGGAGCTGGCCACGCGATTCCCAGACGCTGTCGCGGCGCTGGTGCTGTGCGGGGTGCCGCTGCTTCGACGAGCCGACCGCCCCGCTGCGCGGCCGGCCATGCGCTTCCGTCTCGCTCGCAACCTGCACCGGCGCGGCCTGCTCGGCGACGACGCGATGGAACGCATGCGGCAGCGCTTCGGCAGCGCCGACTACCGAAGCGCGACCGGAGTCATGCGAGATGTGCTCGTGACGGTTATCAACGAGACCTATGAAGCTCAGCTCGGCCAGATCTCGCAGCCGGTGGAGCTGGTGTGGGGCCATGACGACGATTCGGCACCAGTGGACGTAGCGCGGCGGGCGTGTGGAATCCTCGCCGATGCCCAGCTGACGGTCCTCGACGGCGTGGGGCACTTCGTGCCGACGGAGGCTGCACCGTCGCTCACCGATGCCATTTCACGGCGCCTCGACGTGCTGTGACAACCTCTGAGGCGCGTGCCTAGCGAACGACTGCCTGCGAGCGGGATCCGATGAACCAGATCGTGCTGTGGACATCAGTCGTGGCCGGCATGATCTCGGCTGCTCGCTGGCTGCGAGTGGCTCAGCGTGAGCACTACGGCGTCGGACGAACGTCGCGATTCGCCCGGCGCTGGTGGCTGCTCGACAGGAACAATCGCGTGCTGGCACTCGCGGCTGCGGCCGGCGTGGTGCTGAGCGGCACGTTCTGGTGGGCGCCAGCGATCACTGCGGCCGCCGTCGCGGTCGGTCCGCAGGGCCTCGACATTCGGGGACGGTCCAGCCCGCTGGCATGGACCCGTCGGCTCGCCACCGTGGCAATCACCTTGGCGCTGCTGTGGCTGGTTCTGGTTGGCGTGGGCCTCCTGGTGGGACTGGCCGAGCCCGTGGTGGCGGTGCTGCTCTTCGGCATGCCGCTGTGGGTGGATGTCGCTCTGGCGATCTTGGCACCGCTCGAAGCCGTGCTGTCGCGCCGCTGGGTGCATCGCGCCCGGCAGCGCCTGGATGAGGTTGATCCGGTGCGCGTCGCGGTGACCGGTTCGTATGGCAAGACCACCATCAAGGGTTACCTGCGCCAGCTAGTGGAGGGATCCCGGGCGGTGGTGGCAACGCCCGCCAGCTTCAACAACACCGCAGGGATATGTCGCAGCGTCAACGAGCACTTGGTGCCCGGCACCGAGGTGTTCGTCGCTGAGATGGGCACCTTCGGCGCAGGCGAGATCGCTGCCATGGCCCGCTGGGTGCGCCCGTCGGTGTCGATACTGGCCTCGATCGGACCGGTTCACCTCGAGCGTTTCGGCAGCCTCGACCGCATCGTGGCCGCCAAGGCGGAGATCTTCGCAACGAGCCGCACGGCGATTCTCAACATCGACGCCTACGGATTGAGCGCAGAAGCCGACCGGCTGGCCGCCTCGGGCCTGCGGGTCATCCGGTGTTCGACACAGGATCCGAGCGCGGATGTGACGGTGCTGCCCGTCAATGCGCCTGCCGATGCGCCGACCAGCGCCATCGTGAACGAGGCCGCCGTCACGCGTCGCATCACCGTGTTCGGCAGGGAGATCGCCATCGGACCGCTCGGCGGCGCAGCACCGGCGAATGTCGCTTGCGCCGTGGCTGCGGCATCGGTGCTGGGTGTCTCCGACGCCGACATCGCGAGCCGCCTGGGCGACCTGCCGACGCCCGACCACCGCCGCACCGCCGGGCGCAGCCCCGGGGGGGTCATGGTCATCGACGACACCTACAACTCCAATCCGGCAGGGGCGCGCGCTGCCCTGTCCATGCTGGCGAACACGGATGCCGGCCGGCGCGTGGTGGTCACGCCTGGCATGGTCGAACTCGGCCGCAGCCAAGCGCACGAGAACCGCCAGCTCGGCGAGCAGGCCGCCGAGATCGCCGACGACGTGCTCATCGTGGGACGGACCAACCGGGTTGCGCTGCTGGGCGGCGCTGCCGGCTGGGACAGGGCCACCGCGCGCCGAGCGACGCGCGGACGCAGCGCACGCAGCTTGATCCACGACCGCACCGACGATCGCGCCACGGTTCGCTGCATGGCAGACCGCGAGGAAGCAGTGAAGTGGGTGCGCGCTCATCTCGGCGCCGGCGATGCCGTTCTGTACGAGAACGACCTCCCCGACCACTACCCCTGATCGTCTCCCGTCCATGAGAACATGGCGCACATGGCGGAGTGCCGAAGAACCTCGCTGGTGTGCCCATGACCCGTCCCGGCGTCTGTTTCGGCGGACCGTCGCCTGAACACGACATCTCGATCCTCACGGGTTTGCAGGCGGTGCATGCGCTTGCCGATGCCGGGCGCAACCCAGTGGCGCTGTACTGGTCGCCGGTCGGCACATGGCACGAAGTGCCGCCCGATATCGAGGCGTCGGCCTTCGCCGAGGGTCTGCCGCGCTCGGCATCCGAGATCGAGCCCGCAGCACGCCCCGGCGGCGGGTTTGTCCGTGCGGACCGGCGTCGCCGGCCAGTGCCGGTCGACGTCGTCGTCAATTGCTGTCACGGCGGCCCAGGCGAGGACGGCGGCTTGCCGGCCCTGTTGGACCTGGCCGGCTTGGCGTATACCGGTCCGGGGCAGCGCAGCGCCGCTATCTGCATGGACAAGCTCGCGTTCAGCGGTGCGACTGAAGCGGCCGGGCTGCCCACGCTGCCGCTCTGGCTGCTCACCGAAGACTCGCCCAGCGATGATGCAGCGGCAGATCTGGACGGAGTTCCGCTGATCGTCAAGCCTCGTTTCGGCGGGTCTTCCATCGGCATCGAGATTGTCGACGATCTCGCGACGGCGCGGGCGCTGGCGCGGTCGTCGCCGCTGTTGCGCGACGGCGCTGTCGTGCAGCGCTATCTCAAAGACATCATCGATCTCAACATCTCGGTGCGCACTTGGCCGGAGCTGCGGCTGAGCGCCGTGGAGCGGCCGCTACGCAGCGACAGCACGATCTACACCTACGCCGAGAAGTACCTGACCGGCGGTGGCGGCATGGCCACGGCGCCACGCGAGCTGCCCGCGGTGCTGCCGGAAGCCATCGAGTCATCGTTGCGCGCCGCGGCGGTCGAGGTGAGCCACCTCGTGATGGCCCGCTCCGTCATGCGCATCGATTTCCTTTGGGACGGCGGCGACGACCCGGCCGGGCTGTGGGTGAATGAGATCAACCCGATCCCCGGCTCGCTGAGCTGGTACTTCTGGTTGCACGAGGGCGACAGCCTCATCGAGTTGCTCGATGACCTGATTGCCGAAGCGCTGGACGGGCCCACGCGTCGTTTCGTCACCCAAGGCGCCGACGGCACGGCCCTGCGCTCCGTGGGGTCCATCGCCGCAAAGCTGGCGTGACCCGGCGCTGATGATGCGCCGCACCGCCAGCGCAGCGGCCCGACAGCACAGTCGCGTAGCTGGCGTGACGCTGCGCCGGGCACTCGTCGGGTGTGCCGTGGCGGTGCTGCTGTCATCGGCTTGCAGCGATCCGGGCTTGACGCCTGGCGGCGGCGAATCGAGCAGCAGTGACGACCTCACGGCATGCGAGCGCGAGCGTGTGGCCGCGGCCCTTGGCCTAGGCGATGCGACGGAGTTGTCGCTGCCGCTCGACCCTGCCGATGAGCCGCTTGCTGACATCGCCCGGGACATCTGCGCGCTCGACAGCGGTACCCCTAGATCGGTGACCACACCGGATACCCGGGTGCGCTCCCCTGCGCAAGAGCGTGACGCGGCGCTGCCCGCCGCGCTGGTGCGCGCTCCTGCGCTCTTCGATCCAGACGACAGCCCGCCCGGAGATGATCCAGCACTCGACGAGCTCTGGGTGGTGTGCGGGCAGGGCTCGGCCAGCGCCTGCAATGCCTTGCTGTACGAGTCGCCCGCGGGCAGCGACTATGAGGCCTTCGCATTCAGCTGTGGGGGGCGCGAGAACCTGCACTGCAGCGTGTTGCTCGGCGATCCGGGCGCCGACGCCGGCCTGCTCGGCATCGAATTCGATCCCGAGTCTCCGGCGCCAGGCAACATTCCCGAACTGGACGGCTGGTGGGCGGCGTGCGGCGACGGCAGCAGCCGTGCCTGCTCGCAGCTGGTGCTGTCGGCGCCAGGCGGTTCGGCCTATGCCAGCTTTGGTTGGACCTGCGGTGGCCGCACCACGCGAGACTGCGTCTTGCTGGTGGGAGACGACGGCGCTCCGCCGGCGCTCGCCGGCCGATCGCCCCAGGACCCGCCGCCCGGCGACGACGAGTATCTGGACCAGTTGTGGGAGCGCTGCGGCGCCGCCGACGCGCCCGCCTGCCGCGACCTGGCCACCTTCGGACCCCCCGGAAGCGACTACGAGCGGTACGCCCTGTCATGCGGCTGGCGAGCCGTCAGGGCGTGCGCCCGCCTGTTCGCCGAGCTCGCCACAAACTGAACTGATGGACGGATTGGGTGGTCGTGCGCGTATCCGGCGCCCGTTGGGGCTAAACAACACGTCGTGATCGCCGACGCGTTGGCCGCAAAACGCATCGCCATCACCGGTGCAACCGGTTTCTTGGGCACAGCGCTCGTCGAGCGGCTGCTGCGCTCGGTGCCCGATTGCGACCTGGTGCTGCTGGTGCGGCCGGGCCGCCGCACCGACGTGAACCGGCGCGTGCAGCGCGAGATTCTGCGCAACGACGCTTTCGAGCGCCTTCGCGCTGCGTGGGGCAACGACTTCGACGAGATCTGCAGCCGGCGCATCACGGCGGTTTCCGGGGATGTGAGCGTCGACGGCCTCGGGCTCTCCCCCAGCGATCTCGAGCTGCTCTGCAGCTGCGACGTCATCATCCACTCGGCCGCCACGGTCAGCTTCGACAGCCCGCTGGACGCATCGATCGAGACCAATCTCCTGGGCCCCAACCGATTGCTCGAGGCCTGCCAGTCCCACGGCACCACACCGCACTTCATCGCGGTGTCGACGTGCTATGTGGCCGGGAATCGGCGTGGTTCAGCGGCCGAAGTCTTCCTGGCCGACACACCGTTCTCGATGGACGTCGACTGGCGGGCCGAAGTGTCCGCCGCGCGCCGCACCCGCGCCGATCTCGACGCCGCCAGCCGCTCCCCCGAGCGCCTGCGCCGCTTCCATCGGGACGCGCGAGAGGAGCTCGGCCCCGCCGGCCTGCCGCTGCTGGCCGCCAAGACCGAGCAGTTGCGCCGGGAATGGGTGGACGCCGAGATGGTCACCGCCGGTCGCAGCCGCGCGACCTCGCTGGGATGGCCCGACGTCTACACGTACTCGAAGGCGCTGGGCGAGCAAGCACTGGTGGAGCTGCAGGGCGATGTGCCCATCTCCATCGTTCGACCGTCCATCATCGAATCGGCCTTCGCCGAGCCCTCGCCGGGCTGGATCCGCGGCTTCCGCATGGCCGAGCCGCTGTTCGTGTCGTTCGCGAAGGGCGAGCTCGACACGTTCCCGGGCTACCCCGAGGGCATCATCGACGTCATCCCCGTCGACATGGTCGCAGCGGCGATCATCGCCCTCGCGGCGCGAGGGCCGGTGCCCGAGCCGGAGATCTTCCAAGTGGCGTCTGGTGCGGTAAACCCGCTGCGCTTCAAAGTGCTGACCGAGACAACCATGCAGTGGTTCCAAGACCACCCCGTCTACGACGCCAAGGGTCATCCCACGGCTAGCACCCAGTGGCGCTACGCCGGGGCAAGCGGTCTGGAAGAGCAGCTCGATCGAGCCATGTCGTTGTTCAATACGGCAGAGAAAGTGGTGCACCGGCTGCCGATGCGGGGCCGCAACGACTTCACCATCCGGCTTGCGCAGCGGCGAGCCGGCCTCGAGCAGATCCGCGACTACGTCCTGCTGTACGGCGCCTACGGCAAGTGCGAAGCGCTGTACGAGATCGACCGCACGACCGAGCTGTGGGAGTCGCTGCCTGAAGCTGACCGCGAGCGGTTCGGCTTCGACCCCCGGGTCATCGACTGGGCCGCCTACATCGCCGAAGTGCACCTGCCGACGGTCATCGCCCAGGCACGCGTCAAGACCACGCCCCAGCCCCGCACCGGACCGAGCCGCAACGAGCGCCTGCGCACCGCAGTGCTCGACCCGGCACGCCATTTCGCCGCATTCGACCTCGAGAACACCCTGATCGCCAGCAACGTGGTCGAGACCTACGCATGGCTCGCAACCCGGCGGCTCGACACGCCCCAGCGTGTGCGCTTCGCCCTGCGCACGCTCGCGGAGACACCTGGTCTGTGGCGGAGGGACCGCCGCGACCGCACCGATTTCCTGCGCTACTTCTACCGGCGTTACAAGGGCGCGCCGGTGGGCCAGCTCGACGCCGATGCGGCGGAGATGCTCAGCCACCTGTTCTTGACCAAGGCGTTCCCGGCAGGGCTGCGACGGGTGCGTGAGCACCGAGCCGCGGGACATCGCACGGTACTCATCACCGGTGCGCTCGAGCTGGCCGTGCAGCCGCTGGCGCCGCTGTTCGACCACATCATCGCTGCGCGCATCGACAGCCGCGAGGGGCGCTATACCGGCGAGATGATCGATGTGCCGCCCACCGGCGAGGTGCGCGCCCAGATGATGGTGGACTGGGCCGCGGAGGAAGGTCTCGACTTGGCACAGGGCGTGGCGTATGCCGATGCGGCCTCGGACATGCCCATGCTGGAGGCCGTGGGCTACCCGGTAGCGGTGAATCCCGAGACCCGGCTGGTGACCATTGCCGACAAGCGGGGATGGCTGTGCGAGAACTGGGAACGCTCCCCCGGCGGCCCCCGGCCGCTGCTGCCGATCGCGCCGCCGTTCCGGGTGCGCGCCAACACCGACCGGCTCGACCGCACGCATCGGTCCCGCCGGGCACGCGCCACGGTCGGGAACCCCGCTGAAGGGTCTCGACGGTGACCGCGCGCAAGGGCCTCGTCCTCGAGGTGGACCGCACGACCCCGCCGATCCTGTTCCACCACGGCGAGGGGCTCCGGCTGGAGAAACTGCCCGTCGGCAGCCGGGTCGTGTACCCCAACGAGCCGCTGGATCCCGTGCGCGATCCCGAACGCGCTATTGCCGAGGCTCTGGCCAATCCGCAGGGCGATCGCGATCCCCTGGCCGCCTACATGCAGCCGGGCATGAAGCTGACCATCGCCTTCGACGACCTCTCGCTGCCGCTGCCCCCGATGGCCGCGCCCGACATCCGCGGCCGGATCATCGAGCAGGTCCTGGACATGGCGGCCGCCGCCGGCGTCGACGACGTCGAGCTCATTGCCGCGCTTGCGCTGCATCGCCGCATGACCGAAGCGGAGCTACGTCACGCCGTCGGCGACCGGGTGTACGACGCCTTCGCCCCCCACGGCCAGCTCTACAACTTCGACGCCGAGGATCCCGACGCGCTCACCCACCTGGGCACCACCGACGCCGGCGAGGAGGTGGTGATCTCCAAGCGAGCCGCCGAGTCGGACCTGCTGGTGTACGTCAACATCAACCTGGTGTCGATGGACGGCGGCCACAAGAGCGTCGCTACCGGCCTGTCGCCCTACACGGCGCTGCGCCACCACCACAACGTGCACACGATGCTGCACTCGACATCGTTCATGGATCCCGAGAGCTCTGAGCTGCACACGCGCAACTGGCGCCAAGGGCGCCTGCTGGCAGAGGCCGGCGTGAAGGTGTTCCAGATCGAGACGACGCTCAACAACAACGAATTCCCTTCGCCGTACGACTTCCTGAAGCGGCGCGAGTGGGAGATGACGCCGCGAGACCGCATGATGCTGATGGGCACCAAGACGGCGCTCGACCTCATGTCGCGCCGGCAGGCCCGGCGCATCTTTCAAGGCATCCGGGCGCCGTACGGGCTGACATCCGTGCAGGCCGGCGAGGTCGAGGCCGTGCACCGCCAGACGCTGGAGAACGTCTACCGCCAGCACCTGGTGCGGGTGGAAGGCCAGACCGACGTGCTGACCATGGGGCTGCCCTACATCTGCCCCTACAACGTCAACTCGATCATGAACCCGATCCTGGTGGCGTGCTTGGGCCTCGGCTATTTCTTCAACCTGTACCGGGGCAAGCCGCTCGTCCGCCAAGGCGGCGTGGTGATCATGACGCACCCCACGCCGTGGGAGTTCCACCCCGTCCACCACCCCAGCTACATCGACTTCTTCGAAGAGGTCCTGGCCAACACCACCGATCCAGCGATCATCGAGCACCGGTACGAGAAGCGCTACGCCGAAGACGAGTGGTACCGGCACCTGTACCGGACCTCCTACGCCTACCACGGCGTGCACCCGTTCTACATGTGGTACTGGTGCGCGCACGCGCTCGAGCATCTGGGCGGGGTGATCATCGTCGGCGGCGACAAGGCCGCCACCCAGCGCATGGGCTTCCGTTCTGCTTCGACGCTGAACGATGCGCTCGAGATGGCAACCGACGTGGTCGGGCGCGACCCGTCGATCACCCACTTTCACAATCCGCCCATGCTGATGGCCGATGTCGTCTGAGAAGCCGGGGATCTCCCACCTCGGGGCCAAGCGCGCCCAGCGCACGAGGGCGTCGGTGACGCGCATCATGCGCGGCACCGAATTCCCGCTGCGAGCGGCCGCAACCCCCCGAGGCCAGACGCCCCTGCCGGTCAACGTGGGTCCGAACTACGACACCGACTGGGCTCGGCGCTTCCCGGCTCGGGTTGCCCGACGGGTTGCACGCGACACCATCGTCCGCGGGCTCGTGCGCTACTACGCCCAGCCGACGATCAAGGGAGTGGACCGGCTCAGCGAGCTCGACGGTCCGGCGGTGTTCGCTGCCAACCACCAGAGCCATGTGGATACGGCAGTCATCGCCACCTCGGTTCCCGAACCGTGGTGCAACCGGCTCGTGGTCGGCGCTGCGGCCGACTATTTCTTCGGAAACCGGGTGTCGTCAGCGATCTCGGCACTGTTCGTCGGCGCCATCCCCATCGAGCGAACCGCACTCAACCGACGCACGATCGACAAGGCGGTCACGCTGCTGCGCAACGGCTGGAGCCTGGTGATCTATCCCGAGGGCGGTAGATCCCGCGACGGCTGGGGTCAGCAGTTCCGTCCCGGTGCTGCATTCCTGGCCAAGCAGGCCGGCGTACCTGTGGTGCCCGTGCACATCCGGGGCACATTCGACATCCTGCGCAAGGGCCGTGCGTGGCCGAGGCGTGCGCGATCGGTGATCAATTTCGGCCGGCCGCTGAGCTTCGGCGAGGGCGAGAACAACCGCCGCTTTACCCGGCGGCTCCAAGCTGCGGTGGAGGGACTCGCCGACGAGACGGCCACCGGGAACTGGTTCGCGGCCCGTCGGCGCTTGCACGACGCCGACAGCCCCGGCCTCGAGGGCCCCACGGCATCGGCGTGGCGCCGCCGCTGGGCGCTCACCGAGCCCGCCCGGCTCGATGGGGCCTCGGACAGCCCAGCAGCCGCGAAGCGTCGCTGGCCCTACGTGTAGACCCATCCGCCAGCCGGCGGGACGAACAAAGACGCTGCCGGATCGCAGCCATCTCGTATGGTTCGATTGGTGCTGTCGATGACTGGTGAGCGCGCTGGTGTCAACTGATCGTCGCTTGGCTTGGGCGGCAGCCACGCTGGCCTTCGCCGTCGGCGCGCTCGTCTCCCCGAATGCAGCTGGCGCGAGCTCGATCGACGGGCAATGGCACATCACCGACCCAGTCGTCGGACCGTGGGATCCGCCACGAACCACCCACGAACCCGAGTCTCGATGGCAGAAGCTCCCGCCCGCCGGTGTCGACTCGCTGTCCTTCCCGCACTTCACCGGGCCGGAGTTCAACGAGCTGTTCACCACAGCAGAACTGCCGAACCTGTCGTCGCTCTCGGCTGCGCCGACGATCACCTATTCGGACGAGATGGACGAGCACATCCGTGCCGAGGCCATCGAACGCGGCTACCAGCGCCGGCCCCTGCCAGCCGACTACGCGCTGATGCGCCTCATCGACGATGGCCTCACGCTGCAGCGTCCTGCCGCCGCGGCATGGCTGGCCCTGCAGCAGGACGCTGCCGAGCACGGCTTCGAGCTGGAGTTGAACTCCGCGTACCGGGGGCACCGGTACCAGCGGCAGCTGTTCCTGCGTCCGATCAAGGCGCCATATGAGTTCGATGACGTGGCAGACCGCATGAAGATGTCGGCACCCCCCGGCTATTCCAAGCACCACACCGGATACGCCATCGACATCGGCCAATCCGGCTACCACGACTTCGGCAGCTCCCCGGCCTATGAGTGGATCTCAGCCGGCAACTTCGCCAATGCCAAGAAGCACGGCTGGATCCCCAGCTACCCCCCTGACGGCGGCCGGCAGGGCCCGGAGCCCGAGCCATGGGAGTTCACCTACGTCGGCGTCGAGGCAATCCTGTGCTTCCATCAGCCCCCGACCGGCGACGACCCCCTCTGCACCGCCTGAGCGAGCGGCCAAGAGGCTGAGCCGCCAGGCGAAGCCGGGGCCTGAGCGGCCCGTGAGCCCAATCGCATGGGAATGGGGAACATGAGCGGGAAACACAGGGCGAGTAGCTTCTTGCGGATGGCTGAGACCGCAACCGAACAGCGTGAGATCGATCCTGACGTCCTGAAGAAGCTCGCCTTCCAAGTGTGGACGTACAAGAAGGGCGAGATGGTGTCGGCGATGCTGCACATCGGCGACCAGCTGGGGCTCTTCCCAGCCCTCTCGGAGACCCAACCCGCCACGAGCCATGACGTGGCGGAGGCAACCGGACTGACCGAACGGTTGGTGCGGGAGTGGCTGTACGGCGTGGCGGCCGCCGGCCTCGTCGATCACGACGACGGCGCCTTCTCGCTGTCGCCCGAGGCCGAGGCGCTGCTCGTCGATGAGGAGGGCTCGCTGCACTTCGCCATGGGCGCCTTTCGCGGCGGGCTCGGTGACCAAGTCTTGGATCTGATCCTCGACTCGTTCCGCACCGGCATCGGCATGACCTACGAGCAGCAGGGTCCCCGAGCGGCGGCCGGCTTGGCCCGCACCACCGGGCCATTCAGCCGCCAGAACCTCACGTCGGTCATCCTGGGCGGTCTCGACGGTGTCGTAGCCAAGCTGGAACGCGGTGCCAAAGTGCTCGACGTGGGCTGCGGAGCGGGCGTGTCGGCCTGCTTGATCGCCGAGAAGTGGCCCAATACCGAGGTCGTCGGCTTCGATCCGTCGGCCATCGCGGTCCAGCAAGCACAGGAACGGGCTGAGGACGCAGGTCTGGAGAACACGACGTTCGTCGAGGCCGGCGCCTCCGACGTTCCCGCCACGGGCGATTTCGATCTGGCACTCACGTTCGACTGCCTCCACGACATGCCCCGCCCCGACGACGCACTCGACGCCATCCGAGGCGCGCTCGACGCCGACGGCACGCTGCTCATCAAGGACATCCGCTCCAAGGGTGACTTCAACCTGGACCGTCGCAACCCGATGCTGGCCATGTTCTACGGCTTCTCCGTCACGAGCTGCCTCCAGTCGGCGCTGAGCGAGCCGGACGGCATGGGACTGGGCACGCTCGGTCTCTATCCCGACAAGGCCCGAGAAATGACCGCAGCCGCCGGATTCACACGCTTCACCGAGCATGACTTCAACGACGCCGCGAACCTCTACTACGAAGTCCGGCCTTGATCGCGCAGCGAACAAGAGCCGCATCCTCTAGATAGGTTCGACGGCGAGCAGGCTCAACCGCTGCGCATGAGCTGAGCACGCCGACGAGCCCGGGAGGACATATGGCCGTTCACGCGAGTACTCCGATCGAGCTGATCGAAGGGGTGTACGCCGGACTGGCCGACGCCGTGGTCTTCGGGCGCGAGCGGTTGGGCCGAGCGCTCACGCTGTCGGAGAAAATCCTGATCGCGCATCTGTCTCACCGTGAACAGGAACTCGAGCGGGGTGTCTCGTATGTGGACTTGACACCCGACCGGGTCGCTATGCAGGACGCCACAGCGCAGATGGCGTGGCTGCAGTTCATGACTGCGGGGCTGGACGAGGTGGCGGTGCCCACCACGACCCACTGCGACCATCTCATCCAGGCCCGTGAAGACGGCAAGCGCGACCTGCTCGCCGCGTCGGAGAACAACGAGGAGGTCTACGACTTTCTCGAGAGCGTGTGCGCCCGCTACGGCGCAGGCTTCTGGAAGCCCGGCAGCGGCATCATCCACCAGGTCGTGCTGGAGCAATACGCCTTCCCCGGCGGGATGATGATCGGCACCGACAGCCACACGCCCAATGCCGGCGGGCTGGGCATGGTGGCGGTCGGCGTGGGCGGCGCCGATGCCGTCGACGTCATGACCGGCTTCGCCTGGAACGTGCGGTGGCCCAAGGTCATCGGTGTACACCTCACCGGCGAGCTGTCCGGCTGGAGTGCGCCGAAGGACGTGATCCTGAAGGTGGCCGAGATCCTGACAGTGTCCGGCGGCACCGGGGCGATCGTGGAGTACTTCGGCCCGGGCGCCGAATCGCTCAGCGCCACCGGCAAGGGCACGATCTGCAACATGGGTGCCGAGATCGGCGCCACCACGTCGCTGTTCGGCTACGACGCTGCGATGGCCCGCTACCTGTCGGCCACCGGACGCTCCGCGGTGGCCGCGGCGGCCGACGCGGTCGCCGAGCACCTGCGGCCCGATGACGAGGCGATGGCCGACCCTGGCGCCCATTACGACCAGGTCATCGAGATAGACCTGTCGCGACTGCGGCCCCACATCAATGGTCCCCACACGCCCGACCTCGCCCGTGAGGTGTCCGCCCTGGGCGCGGAGGCCCAAGCCGAGGGCTGGCCGCTTCAGATCAGCGCAGCGCTCATCGGCAGCTGCACGAACTCCAGCTACGAGGACATCACCCGGGCCGCCTCGATCGCTCGCGATGCCGCTGCCAAGGGGCTGCGGGCACGGACGCAGCTGCTCGTGACCCCAGGCTCGGAGCAGGTGCGTGCCACCATCGAGCGTGACGGGCTGCTCGCCGACTTCGAGGCGCTGGGCGCCACGGTGCTCGCCAACGCCTGCGGGCCCTGCATCGGCCAGTGGGACCGCTCCGGCGACGAGAACTACGTCCCCGGTCAGGCGAACGTGATCGTCACGTCTTACAACCGCAATTTCCCCAAGCGCAACGACGGCGACGCCGCGACGCTGGCATTCGTCACGTCGCCCGAGACCGTCATGGCCCTGGCGCTGGCGGGAACGCTCGACTTCGATCCCGTGGACGGCGTGCTGCACACCGATGCCGGGGAGCCGGTCTCGCTGCCGACCCCGGTGGGCGTGGAGCTGCCGCCGGCCGGCTTCGATCCCGGCGAGAGCGGGTTCGTGGCCCCGCCGGCTGATCCGGGCAGTGTCGAGGTACGGGTCTCGCCGACATCAGACCGCCTGCAGGTGCTCGAGCCGTTCGAAGCGTGGGACGGCGACGACTACGCCGATCTCCCGGTGCTGGTCAAGGCCAAGGGCAAGTTCACCACCGATCACATCTCCATGGCCGGCCCGTGGCTTCGCTACCGGGGCCACCTCGAGAACATTTCGGGAAACCTGTACCTCGGTGCGGTGAATGCCTTCGACGGGTACGACGTCGGGCACGGCAAGAACCAGTTGACCGGCGAGACGCAGCCGTACCCGGAGATCGCGAAGGCGTATCACGCCGCCGGCGTGAACTGGGTGGTGATCGGCGACCAGAACATGGGCGAGGGCTCGAGCCGCGAGCACGCCGCCATGGAGCCGCGCTTTCGGGGCGGCTTGGTCGCGCTGTGCCGCAGCTTCGCCCGCATCCACGAGACCAACCTGAAGAAGCAGGGCATGCTGCCGCTCACGTTTGCGGATCCTGCCGACTACGACCACATCGATGAGGATGATCGGATCTCGGTGCTGGGGCTCGCCGATCTGGCGCCGGGCCGCCCGGTCACCGTCGAGGTGCGCAAGCCGTCGGGCGACACGTTCTCGTTCGAGGCCAACCACACGTTCAGCGACGACCAGATCGAATGGTTCAAGGCAGGCTCGGCGCTCAACATCATCCGAGCCTCGCTTTGACGCGAGGAAGCCGGCCCGGGGGGAGGGCCGGCTTCTTCGCTGAGGTCGCTGGGCGTGGGGGACGCTTCGACCTGGAGCCGGTCGGAGCGGGGGCTTCCGATCCGGCTTTCGCCTGCCTGGGTGGGGGGACACCGTGCGGCAGTGCGATATGTGAAACGGCTTGGGGTAACCGCTCGAGATCAAATTAGCGTCGGCTTCACTATCGGGCCAGCAGTTAGGGCAGATAGTTTTAATCTCTTTGAGAGATAGTGCGCCGTCCGGCGCTACTGTGGCCTCATGGACCTCAGATACCTCGAAGCGCTGGCCGCCGTGGCCGAGCATGGGCGCTTCTCCGCAGCCGCTCGGGCGCTGCACACCGTGCAGTCCAACGTGTCGAGCCACATCGCCAGGTTGGAGGACGAGCTGGGCGCGGTGCTCGTGGATCGCGCTGTGGGATCGCTGACGCCGGAAGGCGAAGTGGTGCTGGCGCGCACCAAGCGCATCAACTCCGAGATCGCTGCGATGCGGGCCGATGTGGCGTCGATGACCTCCCACGTCACCGGGGAGGTCAGCCTCGGCATCATCGGCACTCCCGGAAGGTGGCTGCTGCCGCCGTTCCTCGATGAGCTGCGGCGGCGCCATCCCGACGTGGACGCCATGGTGGTCGACTCCACCACCCTGGCGCTGATCCGCCTGCTTGAAGGCGGCGAATTGGACCTCGCCGTGATGAACGCCCCGCTCGACCACGAGGAGTTGGTGGCGACTCCCCTGTTCGCCGAGGAATTCGTGGTCATCGCCCCCACCGGGCACGCCCTTGCCGAACAGGGTGACCGCGAGGTGAGCTTCGCCGAACTCGAACAGCACGAGTTGCTGCTCGGACCGCCGGATTCGGTCATGCGCACGCAGATTGATTCCGCTGCCGCCCGGCACGGCGTGAGGCTGCAGACGCTGGCCCAGCTCGACGGCATCCGGCTGACCGCCACGCTGGCCTTTCAGGGCTACGGCCCGGCCATCGTGCCGATCACCTCGATTCCCGTCTGGACCGATCGAGGCGACTGGAGCGTGCTCACCGTGACCGGGTTGCCTCCCCGCCAGGTCGCGCTCGCAATCCGCCGCCGGGGCATGCTCTCCGCACCAGCGGCTGCAACCCGTGACGTGCTGCGCACGGTGATGCGAAGCGTCGCCCGCCGCATCCCCGGTGTAACTGCCGCATAACCTCACCACAGTGGAATTGCAGCTACGGGCTGGCGCCAGTGGACATGTCACCGCCGGCGTCGCCACGCTCGGTGGCCGGACGGCCATGCTCATCTCCGCCGACAGCCCCCACCGGCGCGGCGCTCTTGCGCCTGCCGACAGCGAAACGATCGTCGCCGGCCTGCAGACCGCGCTCGCCAAGCGGCTTCCCGTCGTTCTCATGCTGTCCTCGAGCGGCGCCGACGCTCACCACGGGGTCGCCGCGCTGCACGGCTGGGGCGAGGCCGCTCGGGTGCTCGTTCGCTGCTCCGGTGTGGTCCCGATCCTGGCTGGTGTAACAGGCCAAGCAATTTCGGGCATCGCGCTGCTGATCGGCCTCGCCGACATTGTCGTCATGGCCGACGACGCGTATGCGTTCGTCAGCGGTCCCGTGCCAGTGCAGGAAATGACCGGCGTGGTCATCGGGCCCGATGAGCTCGGCGGCGCGCCGATCCACGCCAGAGCTTCAGGGACGGCGTGCGCGATCACGTCTGCGGATGACGTGCTCGAAACGCTGACCGACATGTTGGCGTACCTGCCGCACCACTGCGACGAGCTGCCGCCGACCATCGACACTGCCGATCCACGCGGGCGGCTCACGCCCGAGGCCGGCGCCCTGCTGCCCACCCAGGCGACCGGCGCATACGACGTTCGGGGCATCATCGGCGAATCGGTCGACGACGGCTGCTTTGTCGAACTGAGGGCCGGCTGGGCGCCCAACATGGTGACCGGCTTCGCATCGCTGGGGGGCTATGCGGTGGGTGTGCTGGCCAACCAGCCAATGAGCATCGCGGGCACGCTCGATATCGCCGCCAGCCAGAAGGGCGCTCGCTTCGTCAATTTCTGCGACGCCTTCGGCCTGCCGCTGGTCACGCTGGTGGACACACCCGGCTTCTACCCTGGCAAGGACTTGGAGTGGCGCGGCATGATCCGTCACGGCGCTCAGCTCGCATTTGCCTATGCACGGGCCACCGTGCCACGGGTCGCCGTTGTGCTGCGCAAGTCCTACGGGGGCGCCTACATCGTCATGGACTCCAAGACGATGGGCAACGACGTCTACCTTGCGTGGCCGAGTGCCGAGCTGGCCGTGATGGGTGCCGAACAGGCAGCCCAGATACTGCGCCGGGGTGCCGACCCCACCGAGATCGCCGACTACGTCGCCGACTACGAGGGCACCTACCTCAACCCCTACGTCGCCGCCGAGCGCGGCTACGTCGACGGAGTGATCGATCCCGCCCACACCAGGCGAGAGCTCATCGACACGCTCGACATGCTCTCGACCAAGCGCGAGCGGCTGCGCCAGCGCCGGCACGACAACACTCCGCTGTGAGTCCACCACCCGTCGAATGGCCCCCAGCGGCGCCGGATTCGCGGTCAGCCGACATTTTGGGTACATTCGGCGGCGCGAACGAGGGGGACTGATGGCGCAGGACAGCTTCACGATCACCGACAACCGCACAGGAGAGTCGGTGACCGTTCCCGTGGTCGACGGCACGATCTCCGCGGCCGCACTGCGCGAACTGGACCGGGGCCTGTGGTTCTACGACCCTGCCTACCTCTCCACGGCCAACTGCGATTCGAAGATCACCGAGATCGACGGCAGCGAGGGCATCTTGCGCTATCGCGGCTACCCCATCGAGCAGCTCGCGGAGCAGTCCAGCTTCCTCGAGGTGGCGTACCTGCTGATCCACGGCGAGCTGCCGACCGAGGCCGAGGCGGCCGAGTGGATCCACCACATCACGTTCCACACCTATGTGCACGAGGACATCACGCGCTTCATCAAGGGCTTCCGCTACGACGCGCACCCGATGGGCACGCTGGTTTCGACCATCGCCGCGCTGTCCACCTTCTACCCAGAGGCCAAGGACATCGACGATCCCTACAAGCGTCTGGTCCAGATCATCCGGCTGATGGCCAAGATGCCGACGATGGCGGCGTTCACCTACCGCAATCGGATGGGTCTGCCGTACGAGTACCCGGTCAACCACCTCACCTACACCGGCAACTTCCTGCGGATGATGTGGAACGTGGCCGATCCCGACTACGTGCCCGACCCGACGCTGACACGGGCGCTCGACGTGCTGTTCATCCTGCACGCCGATCACGAGCAGAACTGCTCCACCACCACGATGCGCACGGTCGGGTCCAGCCGGGCCGATCCGTACTCGGCGGTGGCGGCGGCAACCTGCGGGCTGTATGGGCCGCTGCACGGCGGCGCCAACGAGCAGGTCATCCGGATGCTGCACGAGATCGGCAGCTTCGACAACGTGGCTTCCTACGTCGAGCGAGCCAAGTCGGGCGACGTGCTGCTGCAGGGCTTCGGGCACCGGGTGTACAAGAACTACGACCCGCGGGCCAGGATCATCAAGGAGACTGCCGACGAGGTGTTCAAGGTGACCGGCCTGAACCCGTTGCTCGACATCGCCATGAAGCTCGAAGAGGTGGCGCTCAGCGACTCCTACTTCAAGGACCGGCGCCTGTACCCCAACGTCGACTTCTACTCGGGGCTGATCTACGAGGCGATGGGCTTCCCGCTCGACATGTTCACCGTGCTGTTCGCCATCGGGCGGACGCCGGGCTGGCTGGCGCACTGGGTGGAGATGCTGGGCGATCCCGAGCAGAAGATCTACCGCCCCCGCCAGAAGTACACCGGCCCCGGTCAGCGCGACTACGTGGCCATCGAGAGCCGCTAGCCGTCTCTCCCTCACCCGGCGCAGCGGGCGCGGCGCCGGGTCACGTCGCTAGGCGATGTCCAGCAGGATCTTGCCGACGTTTGCGTTGGTGGCCATGTACTCGTGTGCCTCGGCGATGTCGTCGAGCGCGAATCGGGAGTCGATGACCGGTCGCAGTGAGCCGTCGTCGAAACGAGGGAGCAGTTCGGCGCAGAACCGCTGGTTGGCGTCGATCTTCTGCTCGATGGGCCGCGAACGCAGCACGGTGCCGATCAGCGCCGCTCGCTTCGGCAGCAGCGCGCCGAGCGGGAACGTGGCCGTCGGCTCGCCCATGACGCCGACTTGGATGATGCGCCCTTGGACGCGCACCGAGGCAATGTTGCGGGCCAGGTAATCGCCGCCGATCACATCCAGCACCACGTCGACACCTTGGCGGCCCGTCCATTCCTTGATCGCCCCGGCGAAGTCGGTCTCGGTGTAGTCGACGACGAGGTCGGCGCCGAGATCGGTGCAAGCCACCACCTTCGACGTGGAGCAGGTGACGGCGATGCGGGCGCCGATGGCTTTGGCGATCTGGATGGCGGCAGTGCCCACGCCCGACGCGCCGGCGTGCACCAGCGTGGTGCCGCCCGAGGTCAGCCCGCCCTGGGTCACCAGTGCGTCGTGGGCGGTCATGAACACCTCCGGGATAGCCGCGGCATCGCGCAGCTCCACCGAAGCGGGGATGTGCTGCAGCATGCGCTCGTGGGTGACGACCTGCTCGGCCTTGGCGCCGCCCGACACAATGCCCATCACCTCGTCGCCCACCGACCAGCCGGTGACACGCTCGCCGAGCGCGGCGATGGTGCCGGCGAACTCAAGACCTGGGATCTCGAATTCGGGCTTGGGGCCGGGTGCGGGGTACAGCCCCATCCGCTGGAGCAGGTCGGCGCGGTTCATGGCCGAGCACGCCACGTCGACGAGCACTTCTTCGGGTCCAGGCACCGGGTTTGGCACGTCCCGCACCTGGAGGACTTCGACGCCGCCGTATTCGGGTATCACCACTGCACGCATGAGCGGCGACGGTAGCCCGCAAGTGATTACCCTGCGAGCCCGTGCGTCGGGATGCCGTCATCACCCTCGAGGGCGCGAACAACTGCCGTGACATCGGCGGGTATCCCGCAGCGGGCGGACGCTATGTGCGGATGGGGGCGCTGTTCCGCTCCGACCGCCTGAGCGCGCTGTCCCTCGACGATCTCGAAGAACTCGGCAGCCGGGGCATCCGCACCGTTGTCGACTTCCGTGCCGGACCCGAGATCGAGCGCGACCGCTCGCGGCTGTGGCCCGGCGTGACCTCGCACATCTCGCTGCCGGTGGGCGACACCGTGGACGGCGACATCAGCATGGTGGAGCAGATCTTCGAGGGGCGACTGCGGTCGGTGAGCGAGAGCGACATGGCCGGGCTGTACCTGAAGATGGTTGGCGAATACGGCGAACGGTTTGCCCAGTTCGCGGCGCTCGCGGCCGACGTCGACCACCTGCCGATGCTGTTCCACTGCACCGCCGGCAAGGACCGCAGCGGCATCGCGTCGGCGCTGCTGCTTGAAGTACTCGGCGTCGCCCGCGAGACCGTGCTGGACGACTACTGCCTCACCAACGAGCTGCGATCCCACCAGCGCATGGCTGAGCTGGCGCCGGAGTTCGCGAAGATCGGCATCAGCATCGACGACGTGGGAGCCATTCTGAGCGCTCCGCGCGGCGTCATGGCCGCGGTGTTGGCCGACCTCGACGTCCGATTCGGTGACGTCGGCGCGGCCCGCGACAGCCTGAACGGCAGCACGACGGACGAAGGACCGCAATCCGGTGTAGTGGGATACCTGCTTGCCCACGGACTCGACCCAGCGGCGCTGGAGATGCTGCAGGCGAACCTGCTGATCTGAGGCTGCTCGCGACCCGACTGGATCAACACCCCTCGCGTCGACGCCGGGGCGGCCGCGAGCGCCCCCTACTGATCGGTGCGGTACAGGTAGCGGATGTCCCAGTAGCCGTACAGCGTCGGCGTGGTATTGCCGAACACGTTGCGCACAGCGCCCAGTCGTTCGCCGAGCGTCGTGTAGATCAACGGCACGTTCGCTGCGGCGATGGCCTGCGCCTCGCGGTAGAGCCGGACTCGCTTGTCGTGGTCGAGTTCCTGGCTGGCCTCGATATAGAGCCGGTCGATCTCGGCTTCCCAGTCGGTAGCGGGTTCGTCTTGGAACGGATGCCACAGGTGCAGCGACTGGGAACTGTGCCACAAGCCGATGCCGCTGTAGGGATCGGGGCCGCCGGTGAAGCCGATGACCATCGCCTCCCAGCCATAGGTGGTGGTGAGCTGCGACACCAGGTCTCGGAATTCGATCGCCTCGTAGGTGACGTCGAGACCCGCCTCGGCCATCCCGTCCCGGATGATCTCGGTGACAGCCTGGCGCACAGCGTTGCCCTTGTTGGTCACCAGCGTGAACGAGATGGGGTTGCCCAAGTCGTCCTCGCGGATGCCGTCTCCGTCGGTGTCGATCCACCCCAGATCGTCCAGGAGATCGTTCGCCCTGTCGATGTCGTACGGGTAGCGACGCACATCGGGGTTGTGGAAGTCGGCGGCGGCCGGGCTCACTGACGACCACTGCTCGTAGCCCAGCCCGTGCTGGACGCCATCGATCATGGCGGCCTTGTCGAGCGTGTGGGCCACCGCCTGACGGAAGTTGACGTTGCCGAACCAGTGCAGCTTGGTCGGGTCGACGAACGGCTCGCCTGCGTCGTTCGAGCCCGGATTCTGGTTGAAGGTCAGGAACGTGGTGCCGAAACCGGGACCCCGGCGGTGCAGGGCGAAGTTCTCGTCTTCCTGCAGCGGCTCGAGCAGCGCGTACTCCTCGCCCAGCACACCGTGGAAGTCCGCGGTGCCGTCACGGAACAGCGCCAGCTCAGACTCCAGATCCGGCACCACCATGTGCACCACCTGATCCAAGTACGGGAGTTGCTGGCCGTCGGCGTCGGTCTGCCAGTAGTGCGGGTTGCGCTTGAAAACGACCCGCTCCTCGGGTGTGTACTCCCCGATGGTGAAGGGCCCGGTGCCGACGATCTCGGACGGATCGGTATCGATGTTCCAGAACTCGGTGAACGTGCCTGCCTCGATGGGCCCTTCAAAGATGTGCTTGGGGTAGATGGACGTGCCCATCGAACGCAGGAACGGTGCGAACGGCTGCGGCAGCACAAACTCGACCGTGTGATCGTCGAGCGCCGCCACCTTCATCTTCGACGTTTCCCACTCTCCGTCATCGTTGAGATAGCGGAACTCGAAGGTGGCACGGCTCGATGCGTTGAAGTCGTCGTTGTAGATGACCTGGTTGAACGTGAAGTCCACGTCGTGCGCTGTGAAGGGCGTGCCGTCGTGCCACCGCACATCGTCACGCAGGCGGAACACCCAGCGCAGCCCGTCGTCGGAGCTCTCCCACGACTCGGCCAGCAGAGGCTCGATCTCATCGTCCAGCCACGACGTCTCAGTGAGGCCCTCGAAGAGGTAGCCCAAGACATTCGACGAGCCGGCGTCGTTGGACAGCGCCAGGTTGAAGGTGAGTGGCTCTGAGATCGTCGCCAGCGTGAGCGCGCCGCCGTGGGTGCCGATGTCGTAGGAGAAGTCGGCGGCATTGCGGCGCAGCTCGTCCACGATCCCCTGGGTCGCCAAGTCTTGTTCGGACGGGCAGAACGACAGCCCGAGGCTGTCGAGATCGTCGGCCAAGAATTCGGCGTAGCGCCAGTCGGCGGGGATGCAGCCGCTGAGCGTGTTGGTGCCGCCGAGCATGATCTGTTCAAGATCAGCAAGCGCCGCGAGACCTGCCGGGATGGGGCCGGTGAGCTGGTTGCCTTGGAGCCAGAGGCGCCGCAGGCTGCTGAGATTGCCGAACTCGGCCGGTATGGCGCCGGTGAGCTCATTGCCATCGAGGTAGAGCCGTCGCAGCTTGGTGAGGTTGCCGAGTTCGGCCGGAATCTCGCCGGTCAATTTGTTGCCTCGCAGCCATACCTCGGTCAGCTCCACGAGATTGCCGAGCCCGGCAGGCAGCTCGCCGCTGAGTTGGTTGTCATCGAGGTCGAGCCGGGCGAGATTCACCAGGTTGCCGAGTTCGGCAGGGATGGGACCGGTGAGCTCGTTGTGCCACAGGTTGAGTCGCGTGAGCGAGCTGAGGTTGCCGAGTTCAGCCGGGATCTCACCGCTCAGCTCGTTGTAGCGGAGGAAGAGGATCCGCAGGTTCGCTAGGTCGCCAAGCTCGGCCGGAATGGGGCCGTCGAGCTCGTTGAAGCTGAGCGAGATGCGCTCGAGATTGTCCATGCCGCCGAGTTCGGGCGGGATGGGGCCGGTCAGGGCGTTCCGGCTCAGGTCGAGGTTGCGCAGCTCATCTAGGCCGCTCAGCTCCGCTGGGATCTCCCCCGACAGCTGGTTGTCGTGCACGACGAGTTGCTGGAGCTTGGCCAGCCGGGCCACGCCTGCGGGCAGCTTGCCGGTGAGCGAGTTCCGGCTGAGATCGAGGCTTCTGAGCTGGCCGAGCTCGCCGAGCTGTGAGGGAATGGACCCGCTCAGCAGGTTGTTCGCCATGCGCAGGTCGCGCAGCTTGGCGAGGCGGGTGATGGTGACGGGGATCTCGCCGGACAGGCGGTTGTTGCTCAGGTCGAGTTCGGTGAGCTTGGTGAGGTTGGCGACCGCTGTCTTCAGCGGGCCGGACAACTCGTTGTCATTCAGCCGCAGCTCGCGAAGTTCGGTCAGGTCCCAGAGCGCATACGGGATCTGCCCGTAGAGGACGTTGTCGCTGAGGTCGAGGTGCTTCAGCTTCGTGAGCGCCCCCACGGCACTGGGGATCCGGCCGGTCAGCAGGTTGCGGTCGAGGCGCAGTTCGGTCAGGCTCGCTGCGTCCGCGAGCTCAGCGGGAATGGTGCCCGAGAGCTGGTTGTCGCCCAGGTTCAGAACCTGGAGCTGGCCGAGCTCGCCGATCCGGCTCGGAATGTCGCCCGTGAGCCGGTTGCGCTCCAGCCGGAGTTCCTTGAGCCTGGTGAGCTGGCCCACTTCGGCGGGAATCTCACCAGTTAGCTGGTTGGCTTCCAGCCGCAGGTAGCGCAGGTCGACCAGGTCGCCCAACTCGGGCGGCAGCGCTCCGCTGAGGCCGTTGTGGTCGAGACGTAGATGCCTGAGTTCGGCGAGCTGACCGATCTCGGCGGGAATCTCCCCGGACAGCTGGTTCTCGCTGATGACCAGATACTCGAGTTCGCCGAGGTCGCCCAGCTCTCCCGGGATCGACCCGGTGAGCTGGTTGGCGCGCAGGTCGAGCGTGACGAGCCGCGACAGATTGCCCATCTCAGGGGGCATCTCGCCGGCCAGCGAATTGTCGCTGGCGTCGAGCCAGGTCAACCTGGCGAGGTCGCCGATCTCGGCCGGGATCTCACCCGAGAAGCTGTTGCGGCTGATGTCGAGCCACTGCAGGTTGTCGAGCTGGCCGATCTCGGCGGGGATCTCACCCCAGAACAGGTTGTCGCTGATCACCAGATGCGAGAGCTGGGACATCTCCCCCAGTTCGGACGGCAGCGGGCCCGACATGCGGTTGCCCCGCATGTCGAGGACACGCAGGTTGTCGAGCTCCCACAGCTCGACGGGATTCCTGCCCCACAGGGCGTTGTGCTTGACGTCGAGCAGCATCAGGTTGGTGAGTTCGCCGATCTCGGCAGGGATCTGGCGGTAGAGCCGGTTGTTCTGCAGGTCGAGCTCCCGGAGGCTGGTGAGCTCGCCGATGGCCCGGGGAATCTCGCCGTGGACGCCGTTGTCTCCCAGGTCGAGGCGTTGCAGGCGCGTGAGCTGGCCGATCGCCTCGGGAAGCTCCCCCGACAGCCCGTTGGACGGCAGTTCGAGCCGCACCACGCGCCCGTCGCTGTCGGTGGTGACGCCGTGCCACCGGCTGAGCGGCGCCCTGGAGCCCCAGAGGTCGTTGTGGCTCCAGTTATCCCCGCCGGTTGCCGCGAACAGTTCCTCAAGCGCTGCACGGTCCGACCGTTCGTCGCTGTGTTCGCTGGCAGCAGCAGGAACTGCGAACTGCAAGGCCAGCGCGAGGGCCAGCGAGATGGCTGCGGCCTTGGCCGCCGTGCCGCGACGGGCTCGGATCATGGGTGTGTCCTCGCGTCAGGAAAATGTGGGCGGGCCGACGGTCGGGCAGAGTACAACTCGACCTCGTCGACCCAGCGGAGCCTGCCTGCGCCGGCGTCGATCGGTGTCATGAATCGTCTCGCCCATGCGCCGTAGGGTCTCGGCGATGGACTACTGCTGGCCCCAGGAACTGACCGATCTGGCCGACGAAGCAGCCCGGTGGGCGCGCGAGGCGACCGCCGACCTGTTCACCATCGACGACAGCTGGCTGGTGGGTTACTCGGAGGAGTTCACGCTGCGACTGGGCGAGCGCGGCTGGATCGGGATGTGCTGGCCCGCCGAGGCCGGCGGCGACGGGCGGCCCGAAGTCGAGCGCTTCGTGGTGACCGAGCAGCTGCTGCTCGCGGGCGCTCCGATGGCCAGCTCGTTCTTCCCGGATCGCCAGATCGGCCCGGTGCTGCTCACCTACGGCACGCCCGAGCAGCAGGCCCGGTTCCTGCCGGAGATGCGCGCCGGGCGATCCCGCTGGTGCATCGGCATGTCCGAGCCAGACGCGGGCTCGGACGTGGCCGCGATCGGCACGACGGCGGTGCGAGACGGCGACCGCTTCATCGTGAACGGCCAGAAGATCTGGACGAGCGGCGCCGCCACGGCCAACTGGTGCTACCTGATCTGCCGCACCGATCCCGACGCCCCGCCGCACAAGGGCATGAGCGAGCTGGTCGTGTCGATGGACTCCCCCGGCATCGAGGTGCGGCCGATCCGCGACGCCTCGGGCGACGCCCACTTCAACGAGGTGTACTTCGACGACGTGGCGGTGCCCGTTGAACACCTGGTGGGCGAGCTGAACAACAGCTTCTCCCAGACCATGCGCCAGCTCGAGCACGAGCGGGGCGGCATCGACCGGCTGGCGTCGAACCAGCGCCTCTACCTCGACATGAAGGACCGGGCCGACACCTCGGACCCGCTCATTCGCCAGCGAATGGCCCGTATCGAGACCGGCTACCGGATCGGCCGCGACATGGTGCTGCGCAATGTGCTGCGCCAGACGCCCTTCCCCCAGTACTCGGCGGTGACCAAGACGTGGTGCACCGAGTTCGAGCAGGAGGTCTCCCGCTTCGTGGGCGACGTGGCAGGCGCCGAGACGATGCTGGCCAACCGGGTGTCGCGCAACGTGGTGTACGCGCCCGCCTACACGATCATGGGCGGCACCACGCAGATCCTGCGAAACATCATCGGAGAGCGGATCCTGCGGCTGCCCCGCGAACCCCGCGGCTAGCGGCAAAGGCCCGCCGGGCCCGTGCCTGTTGTCTCCCGCTCTTGTTCCCCATTCTCATGTGATTGGGCTCACGGGCCGCTCGGGCCCCGGCTTCGCCCTGTGCTGCCCGCTCTTGCTCGCTCCGCTCGCGGGCCGCTCGGGCCCGGGGCTCAGCCTCCGGGAGCGAAGACCCAGCTGTTGGGCTGGTCGCCCGTCGTGATGCGGCCTGCGGTGCGGCCGGCGAAATGGGTGCCGATGATGAGACGGCCATCGGCCCAGCGGGGGTAGGCGTCGAGGCGGGTCGCGGTGGAGCTGCCGTCGCGGTTGTAGTCGGCGCTGGAGGCGAGGTCGGGATGCGCGAACTGGAGGGGGTGGTGCGTCATGTCCCCGGTGATGACCGCCCGCTCGCCCGCAGACTCGATGATCACGCTGACATGGCCGGGGGTATGGCCAGGCGTCGGTTCGAACCAGACCTCCCCGTTGATGTGGTGATCCAGCGCCACCAGGTCGCCGAGGCCAGCGTCCATGACCGGCTCCACCGAGTCTTCGAACACGGGGCCGTAGTCCTGCGGCTCGGCGCGCCAGTAGTCGAACTCCTTTTGTGCGAACAGGTAGCGGGCGTTGGCGAACGTGGGCACCCACTCGCCGTCGACGAGGCGCGTGTTCCAGCCGACGTGATCCACGTGCAGGTGGGTGCAGGCCACGGCGTCGATGGTCTCGGGGGCGAATCCGGCGGCAGTGAGGTCTTCGAGGAAGGGCGTGGAGAGCTGCTCGAACGGCGGCGCGCCGGGACGCGACTTGTCGTTGCCCGCGCAGGTGTCGACGACGATGCGCATGCCCTCCGATTCGATCACCAGCGAGTGCATCGACAGGCGCATGCGGCCGTCGTCGGTGACGAAATCGGGCCGCAGCCAGTCGTAGTCGTCGATGAGGTCGTCGGCCCCCGGCAGCAGCACCGAGAACGGCCAATGCACCTCCATCTCGGAGACGCGGGTAATGCGGACATCGCCCACCGTCCAGGTGATCGGCTCGGGCGTTTCGACGGTCGGCATCGTTGGGACTCCTCGTTGTGTTGCGGCGCGCGGCGCCCGTCACAGCGATGACGTTGCGGGACGCCGACGAACCGCCACACTATTGCCGCCCCACATCCCCCTGCCGTGCCGAGTCATGAACACATTTGCCTCCGACACACCTGATCCCGGCGATCCGACCCGCAGCGAGCGGTTCCGCGAAGCCGCCATCGCGGCCGAGCTGGAGACAGGCGAACGCGAGCCGACCCGTCAGAAGGCGTGGCGCAGTTCGATGCTCCGGCTGGTCAGGATGGGCTTCGGGTTCAGCGTGGTGGTGCTCGGCGTCATCATGATGCCGCTGCCCGGCCCTGGGATGCTGGTGGTGGCCGTGGGCCTGGCGATCCTGGCTCGGGACGCAGCGTGGGCCGACCGGCTGCTGGGCAAGGTGAGAGAACGCCTGCCGTCCAATGCCGATGGCAAGCTGCCCCGCTCGACCATCGCCACCATGGTGCTGCTCGCCGCGGCGGGCATTGCCGCCTCGATCTGGTTCACAGTCGGCGACATCAACCCGCTCGACGTGATCCTGTTCTGGCGGAACTGAGGGCAAGGCCCTCAGTTCCTTATGTCGCGAGCGGGGGCGAAGCCCCTTCGCTCGCAGAAATCTGCACGGGCGTTGAGACTTCGCTGAAGAAGTCGTTGCCCTTGTCGTCCACCACGATGAAGGCCGGGAAGTCCTCCACCTCGATCTGCCAGACCGCCTCCATGCCCAGCTCGGGGTATTCGAGCACCTCGACCTTGCGGATCGAGTCCTTGGCCAGCCGCGCCGCAGGTCCGCCGATGGAGCCCAGGTAGAAGCCGCCGTAGCGAGCGCACGCCTCGATGACCTGGCGTGACCGGTTGCCCTTGGCCAGCATGACGAGGCTGCCGCCGGCGGCCTGGAACTGCTCCACGTAGGAATCCATGCGCCCCGCAGTCGTGGGGCCGAACGAGCCAGAGGCGTAACCCTCGGGAGTCTTGGCGGGGCCGGCGTAATACACGGGCCGCTCGCGCAGGTAGTCGGGCAGCCCGTCGCCGGCGTCGAGGCGTTCTTTGAGCTTGGCGTGGGCGATGTCGCGAGCCACCACCAGCGTGCCGGTGAGTGACAACCGGGTCTTGACGGGGTGCTGGGTGAGCTGGTTGCGGATGGCGTCCATCGGCTGGTTCAGGTCGATCGGCACCACCCCGGATGACAGCTCCCGTTCCTCTGTCTCGGGCAGGAACCGGGCGGGGTCGGTCTCGAGCTGTTCGAGGAAGACGCCGTCGGCGGTGATGCGTCCGAGTGCCTGGCGGTCGGCCGAGCACGAGACAGCGATGCCAACGGGGCAGCTCGCTCCGTGACGGGGCAGGCGCACCACCCGCACGTCGTGGCAGAAGTACTTGCCGCCGAACTGCGCGCCGATGCCGAACTCGCGGGTGAGCTCGAGGATCCGGCCTTCCCATTCGAGGTCGCGGAAGCCGTGGCCGGCCTCGCTGCCGGCGGTGGGCAGCGTGTCGAGATACTTGGCCGACGCGTACTTGGCCACCTTCACCGCGAACTCGGCCGAAGTGCCGCCGATCACCACCGCCAAGTGATAGGGCGGGCAGGCGGCAGTGCCCAGCGTGCGCAGCTTCTCGTCGAGGAACCGGGTGAGGCTGTCGGGGTTGAGCAGGGCCTTGGTCTCCTGGAACAGGAAGCTCTTGTTGGCCGAGCCGCCTCCTTTGGCCATGAAGACCAGCTCGTACTCGTCGCCTGGTGAGGCGTAGATCTCGATCTGGGCGGGCAGGTTGTTGCCGGTGTTGCGCTCGGTGAACATGTCGAGCGGGGCCATCTGCGAGTAGCGCAGGTTCGAGGTGAGAAACGTGTCAGCAACTCCCTGGGAGATCGCTGCGGCGTCGTCGAAGTCGGGCTCGTCATCGGTGCCGGTGAGCACCCGCTCGCCCTTGTGGCCCCAGATGATCGCCGTGCCGGTGTCCTGGCAGCTCGGCAGCACTCCCCCGGCGGCGATGTTGGCGTTCTTGAGCAGTTCGAGGGCGACGAAGCGGTCGTTGGCCGAAGCTTCGGGATCGTCCAGGATCGCAGCGATCGAGGCCAGATGGCCGGTGCGGAACAGGTGCGAGATGTCTCGCATGGCCTCAGCAGTGAGCAACCGCAGCGCCTCGGGCTCGACCTGCAAGAAGCGCCGCCCCGCGGCAGTGACGGTCGAGACATAGTCGGACGTGAGGTGCCGGTAGGTCACATCGGCGGGTCCGGTGGGAAGCAACTCCACGTGGGTGTAGGTGCTCATTGCTTCATGCTACGGACGCTTGCACGCTGGCGAGCCGACCACACCGGCACGTCGGGTTTGCGACGCGTGCGGGCGGTGTCGGCGCGATGCCGAATCTTGCGGCGAGAATGGCGCCGTGGCTGGTGTCGAGTCGATCAATGCGATCACGCTGCGGACCGCCGACATGGCGGCATCGGTGCGGTTCTACGAGGCACTGGGCTTCCGGCTCAGCTACGGCGGCGATGACGCGCCGTTCAGCACGCTGCGCAGCGCCGAGTGCTTCGTCAACCTGATCGCCGTGGACAGCCCTGCGGGGGCCGAGACCGGCTGGGGCCGGGTGATCTTCCATGTCGACGACGTGGATGCGCTGTATCAGCAAGCGCTCGACGCGGGCCTGACGCCGCAAGCAGCTCCCCGGGACGCCCCCTGGGGTGAGCGCATGTTCCCCATCTTCGACCCAGCGGGACACGACCTGAGCTTCGCCAAGCGCATCCGCGCCTACGAGGTAGACCACCCCGAGCTGTGATCGGGGCACTCGCCGCTCGCGCCCGCACCGTGGACCAGCTTGCGACGAGCAGCCCATGCTGCACGCGCCCTGAGCGATGGCGGCGTACCGTCGAGGCGTGAGCGAGGGGCTGTTCGAGGCTGCGGGCGCAGAGCGCTTGGCCCGCCAGGCGCCGCTGGCAGCACGGCTGCGGCCCCGGACGCTCGACGAGATCGTCGGCCAAGACCATCTGCTCGCTTCTGGACGGCCGCTGCGGGAGCTGATCGAGGCCGACCGGCTGTCGTCGGTGATCCTGTGGGGGCCTCCCGGCACCGGCAAGACCACGCTGGCACGTGTCGTCGCTGCGCTGACAGCCAAGGAGTTCTGCGAGCTGTCGGCGGTGAGCGCCACTGTCAAGGACGTACGCGAGGTCATCGCTGACGCCCGACTGCGGCTCGGCGAGCACGGCCGGGGCACCATCCTGTTTCTCGACGAGGTGCACCGCTTCAACAAGGCCCAGCAGGATGCGCTGCTGCCGGCGGTCGAGGACGGCCTGATCGTGCTGATCGGCGCCACCACCGAGAACCCGCACTTCGAGGTGAACCCGCCGTTGCTGTCGCGCTCGACGCTGTTCCGGCTGGTGCCGCTCGACGACGCTGCGCTGCGCACCCTCATCGATCGGGCGTTGGAAGCCGAGGGCGCCCAGGCCGACGCTGACGCCATCGACCACATCGCCGCCCGCAGCGGCGGCGACGGGCGCCACGCCCTCACCAGCACCGACGTGGCGGTGGCGCTCGCCATGCGCCGCCAAGAGGCAGAGGCCCTCGAAGCCGTCGAGATCAGCGGAGCAGCGCACGCTGCCCGTGAGGGATCGGCCGGGGGCACTCACGTCACGCTGGCCGATGCTGAGCACGCCGTGGATGCCAAGGCTGTCCGCTACGGCGCCGACGGCCACTACGACACCATCAGCGCCTTCATCAAGTCGCTGCGCGGCTCCGATCCCGACGCCGGGCTGTACTGGCTGGCCCGCATGCTCGACGCCGGCGAGGACCCTCGCTTCATCGCTCGCCGCATGGTCATCTTGGCCTCGGAGGACATCGGCATGGCAGACAGCTTGGCCCTGCTGGTGGCCGAAGCCGCCGCCCGGGCGGTCGAGTACGTGGGGCTGCCGGAGGCGCAGCTCAACCTTGCACACGCGGTGGTGCGCCTCGCTACGGCGCCAAAATCGAACCGGGTCACGGTCGCGCTCAGCCGCGCCAAATCCGATGCCCGCTCCGCCGGCACCGGCGAGGTGCCGATCCACCTGCGAGACGCCCACTACCAAGGCGCGGCGTCGCTCGGCCACGGCGAGGGCTACGTGTACCCGCATGACGACCCGAGCGGCTGGGTGCCCCAGCAGCACCGGCCCGACGAGGTAGCCGGCAACGTCTACTGGGAACCCTCCGAGCACGGCCGCGAACGCGACCTGCGCCCCGCCAAGTCCGCCGAGCAATCCAGCGAACCAGCCGCCGACTGACCACAATGGAGGCACTATGAGCGCGAACGCAGCAACGCTGGGACTCACCGAGGTACCCATCGTCGAATACGGCGATGTCGAAGACGACATGGTCGCCTACCGGGCAGCCGGCACCGAGCGGGCGATGCAGCTCGGCAACCGTGGACCGATCCGCTTCACCGACAGCGGCGACCTGCATCCCGAGATTGCCGAGGCCTACTCGCGCTGCGGCTTCTACGTCTTCACCGGCGTGCTCGGCGCTGACGAGCTGGCCGACATCGAGGCTGACGTCATCGACCTGCTCGACCGCTGCCCCACCGGCCCCGACTCCGACATCGATCGGCACGGCCGCCCGGCGCTCGATGCTGGCCGCACGGGCAAGGCCATCTCGTTCGTCCGCCCGCTGTCGGATCCCTACGGCGGCACCGATGTCGCCCACGGGCGCCATCCGTTCAAGATGTTCGAGCCCGCAGCCCCCGACGGCTCGCCGGAATGGGTGGCGCAGGTCATCAGCGGTTCGCTGCAGTACTCCGAGGCCTGCCTGCGGGTGTACGCGCACCCCGGCCTGCTGGGCGTCGCCCAAGCGCTCAACGGCCCCGATTTCACGCCGTTCAACGAGGTGGTGTGGATCAAGCACCCGGGCCTCGGCGGCTCGGTGGCGTGGCACCAGGACGGCTGGACGCACTGGGACCATCCTGAGCTCGACGAGGGCACGCACGGCTTCAACTTCATGGCCCAGCTCTACGGCTGCGATGCCACCAACGGCCTGTGGGTGGTGCCCGGCTCGCACCGCATGGGCAAGCTGGACATCAAGGCGATGTGCCAGGCAGCAGGCTCAGACCGGCTCCCCGATGCGGTGCCGCTCATCTGCGAGCCCGGCGATGTCGCGATCACCAGCCGCCAGGCCATCCATGGCTCGTTCGCCAACACATCCGAGCGGCCGCGGGTCACCATCAACTTCGGCTTCCACCGGCGTCGCTCGGTGCTGGGCGTGCGCAGCGGCGGCGTCCACAACCCGATCTCGCTGTACGACGAGGTCTACATCGCCGAGCGCTCCCGGGTGATCGGCTGGGCGATCGATGCCCGCAGCAAGCGCTTCGGTGACGAGACGCCGTTCGTGTACCAGCCCAACGTGGGCCGCGAGCACGAGTTCGTCTGGGATGACGACGCCCGTGAGGCCATCAAGGATTACAACCTCAAAGACCTCGGCATCTAGGTTTCGAGGGCGAGCACGGCACTTGGGCCGATGTGCAGCTTCACGTTGGTGCCCACTGCGGGTCCGTGGGGGGTGATGGAGTCCAGGGTGGTGGCGACGCCTCCGATGTCTGCTTCCAGCCGCAGCTCGTAGCGGTCGCCGCGGAAGCGACGCCGGACCACCGTTGCCGGCAGTTGTGCCGTCACAGCGTCTGCGACGTCCGCGCTGGCGCCGTCGTCAACCTCCACCTCGATGCGGTCGGCCCGCAGCACGAAGCTGTCCGAGCGACCGGCTGCCTGAGCCAGCTCCGGCGGCACTTCGGAGTCGAACACGTTCGTGTGACCCAAGAATCGGGCCACCTGGGCGGTGCGGGGGTCTGTCCACACCTCTTCGGGCGTGCCGATCCGCAGCAGGCGACCAGATGCCATCACCGCAATTCGGTCGGCCAAGGCAAATGCCTCGTGATGGTCGTGGGTGACGTGCACGGCAGTGACACCGACCTGGTCGAGCACGGGCCGCAGTTCGTTGATGAGCCGTTCGCGCAGCAGCCGGTCGAGCGAGCCGAACGGCTCGTCGAGCAACAGCACTCTGGGTTCGGGGGCGAGGGCCCGTGCCAGCGAGACCCGCTGCGCCTCGCCGCCCGACAGCGTGGCCACGTCGCGGCCCTCGAAGCCCGCCAGGCCCACCAGCGCGAGTACTTCGGCCACTCGCCGGCGCCGTTCTGCGAAGGGCACTCTGGCCATGCGCAACCCGAACGCCACGTTGCCCTCGACATCGAAGTGCGGGAACAGCACCTCGTCTTGGAACATCAGGCCGATGCCGCGCTGGTCGGGGCGCTGACCGGTCAGGTCGCGCCCGTCGAGTTCGATCTGGCCGGCGTCCAGCGGCTGCAGCCCCGAGGCGGCCCGCAGCAGCGTGGTCTTGCCGCAGCCCGATGGCCCCAGCAGCACCACCATCTCGCCGTCGCCGACCGCGAGGTCCACCCCGTCCAGCGCCCTGAAGCCGTCGAAGTGAACGTGGGCACCCGTGATCCGCAGCGTCCCGCCGCCTCGCCCGTCTGCCATGTGCAAGACGCTACGCACTCCCCGACGCCTGCCTGAACAGGTTTCTTGACGCAAACTGATGATTCGCGAAGGGAAGGTCTGGGGAATGACGGAGAGGTTGAGCGGACGGACGGCGTTGGTGACGGGGGCAAGCCGGGGTATCGGCGAGCATTGCGCCCGGGCCTTGGCCCGGGACGGTGCACGGGTGGCGCTGGCGGCGAGAACCACCGACGATTTGGATCGAATCGCGGCCGAGCTGCCGCACGACCCGGTGGTGATCGAGAGTGACTTGAGCGCGGAGGGTGCCGGGGCCGATCTGGCCGCCGCCGCTGTTGATGCTCTCGGCGGGGTCGACATCTTGGTGAACAACGCCGGCCGGGGCGAGCTGCGAGAACCCGGAGGCGACCAGGCGGTGCTGCAGCTCAACTACCTGGCGCCGCTGGAGACCACGCGGGCGCTGGCGCGCCAGATGGGCGAGCGAGGTCACGGCTCGGTGATCCACATGTCGTCGATCGCCGGTTCAGTCGGCGTGAGCGAGCTGCCCACCTACGGGGCGACCAAGGCCGCTCTGGATTCGCTCACCCGCTCGCAGGCAGCCACCTACGGCCGATTCGGCATCCGGGTGAACGCCGTGGCGCCCGGTTTGATCATCACCGAGATGTGGGCAGCCGGCCGCGAGATTCCCGGTCTCGCCGACGGCCTCGAGCGCCACATCGCCCTAGGCCGATGGGGCGTGCCCGAAGAGATCGCCGACGTCGTCGCCTTCCTCGCCAGCGACGAGGCCCGCTACATCACCGGCCAGACCATCACCGTCGACGGCGGCTACCAAGGCGTCACCGCCTGGGCCAACTATCCCGCCCCGAGCTCGTAAGCGCGTCAGACCAGACCGCCCGACGCCTTGCGCCCCGACAGCGAGACCCAGTCGTCGAGCCGGACGGGATCGGCCAGCTCGATGCCGTAGCGGCGGTAGGCGGCAGCAACCGACGAAGTCTGGGCTGCGGAGATGCCGCCGATGGCAAGCCAGCCTCCAGGTGCGACTCGCTCGGCAATGTCGCCGGCTAGCGGCATCAGCACACCAGCAGTGATGTTGGCAACGACCACGTCGTATGTGCCGAGTTCGGCGCCGCCGACAGGGACTACGCCGAAGCTGGCCACGGCGTCGAGTCCGTTGCGCTGGGCATTGGCCTCGGCCGTCGCGATCGCTGCCGGTTCGATGTCGATGCCCACCACTTCGGCAGCACCCAGCCGGGCCGCTGCCAGCGCCAGCACCCCGCTGCCGCACCCCACGTCGAGCACCCGCTCGCCGCCGCTGATGTGCTCCGCGAGCCACTCAGCGAGGAGCCGGGTAGATGGATGAGTGCCCGCTCCGAATGCCTCGCCAGGGTCGACCTCGACCACCGCCGCAGCGTCAGCGTCCGCCCACGGGAAGCAAACGGCCAGCTTCCCGCCGACCTGCGCCGCACGGTTGCGGTTTCGCCACCCCACGGCGTGCGTCTCGTCAGGCGGCCCCAGCACAGCGGCGTGACCGTCGGCGCGCAGCTGTGCCACCACTTCTCGGGCGGCGCGGTCGTCGGTAACCCGAACCCGACTCACCCACCGGCCCCGCCCGAGCCATTCGTGCGTCACCGTCAGCGCCGCTGTATCCAGCCGTTCCGGCAGCGGGGGTATGAGCAGCCCGCCATCTGGCGCTTCACCGCCACCCATCCCCAGCGGAGCATCGTCGGCGAGCACGACACACGCACCGCCGTGGCGCTCGTCACCCCACAGCGCAGCCGGCGGCTGCGGATCGCTCACCCCAGCATTCTCGCCATCAGACCGTCATGACGCCGCGTTCGGCCCGTCACAGCCCATCGCTAGGGTGGTAGCCCGCCGAACGGGGCCCGCACAGCGTGGGTTCCGCTAACCACCTGGGGGTGATCGGTTTCGACTTTGACGGTTGAAGTGAGAGAAGCGAGCCGTGGTCTCCGGATCCACGAAAAAGAGCCGGAAACAAATACAAACGCCAACGTCGATCAAGACGATCTGGTGCTCGCAGCCTGATCTCAGGTTGTGAGTTCGGCCCGATAGCCCCAGTCCTGCGGGCGTCGGTGCCATCATCTGCAGGGCTCGCCCGCCGCCCGTGCCGACGGGGCGCCGGGGACACGCACAGACGGCTACGGCGACTGGCAGGGTGTCGCTGCCCGCCATCGCCCGACAATCCCCCAGCGACTGCGCTCGGAGAAGACTCACCGAAACGTTGAAGGACGCGGGTTCGATTCCCGCCACCTCCACGCGGGCCGGTGCGCTGCATCACCCGCAGGTCGGCGCTGCCGCAGTGGATGCACGTCATGACGACCTGCTCTGTATGCGTCGGGCGAGCAGCCCGGCGGCCCAGGCCGCCTCGGCGCGCCGCCGCCTGCGCCGCAGCACGTCGCGCACGAGCGCCGCCGTCACCCCGTCTCCTGTTCCTCACCGCTCGATTGCTCGGTCGCTGCCTCGTAGAGCCAGCCGGGGATATCCGCCGCTGCGAGGCGCATTTCGATGATCGCCGCCCTGTGCTCATGCAGCGTGAACCACTTGTCATCTACACCACCGACCGTCTTCCACCATGCGGGTTCGGGCGTAACACCGCGCAGCCACATCGGAGCGTCGTAGAAGTTGGCGTGCACCAACTGATTGCGAAGCCCGCGGAGCTTGTCAAGCGCTTCGACGACGGACTCCGGGCACCCACTTTTGCGCAGAGCTTCGATCTGTCGCTCGCCGGGCCATCCCATGAACTGCTGTACGGCATCACCGATTGGCTGCATGTCGTTCATCGCCAAATCACGCGCAAGTTTCTTGCGAGCGTGCGCGCATTCGACATGGAACATGACACCCCACAGCAATTGGCTGTGCAGCATCACAAACTCGCCCATCACCCTTGCGGTCTCCACACGGAACTCAGCCAGCACGCGGTCCATTTCAGCGCTGCGCGGGGCGTTTCGTTGGACCATCTCTAAGACTTCTGGCGGTACGTCCTCAGGCGACATCTCCTCGAACTCAATCGTCATTCCGCTTCTCCCTAATCTGCGGCCCTCGGGTTTAGTTTCCCGAACTCCCGGTAGTGGCTCACAGCAGCGTCTCCAAAGGCGACGGCAGCCGCCCGACCTGCGCGGCGCTCATCGGACCGCCCCGCACGCCGCTGTCTGTGTCGCACCAGCGCCGCCACCGTGCCCGCAGCCGCCACCATTGCGAGCGCCGCGTCGGCGGCGAACGCTTCCCTGCGTGCTGGCGGGCGCTGCGGCTGCCACCTCAGCGCCACATCGTGCGCAGGCACCACCAACACAGCAAACACAGCCACAGCCGCCGGGAAACACACGACCCAGCCGGCGCACTCGCCGCCCGACGGCTCACGGGGTTGCCTCGCTCTCGGCCGCAGGCAGCAGCCGGGGTGTTGGGGTTCGGCCGAGTCGATTGACACAATGCCGACGGCCACGATGGCCGGCACGGCAGTCCCGGCCTCAGCGGGCTCCCTTTTGGCGATTGCAGTCAGCGCACAGCATCTGGCAGTTGTCGTCGGTCGTCTTGCCGCCCGCCGACCAGGGCGTGATGTGGTCGCCGTGCATCTTGCCTATGGCGAAGTGCTCGCCGCAGCCGTCCGGCTTGACACAGATGCCGTCTTGCCGTTCGTAGGCGCGGCGCTTCTGCGAGTCGTCGAACGTCCGCAACTGGAGATGCCGCTCATCGTCGGTCAGCAGATAAGGGCAGATGCCCGCCTGTCTGCGGATTTCGTCGTCGTCGATCAGCTCTGCTACCCGAGCGTCTAGCGCTGCTGCGTCGAAGTCACTGTCGCCGTGTTTGCTCCACAGCGTTCCCCAGTCAGCCGCATCTGTGATGCCGGGCCGCACAGTGGGGAACACCGACTTCGCCCAGCCGACCACGGTGCGGAAGTGCTCGCGCAGCTCAGAGGCATCGGGGGCGTGCTGGTGCTGACCCATGTAACGCTGCACGTCACCGCCCGAAATCCACTCCAGCGCCTTGCGCAGCAACTCCTGGCGGATGGGCGAGCCCTTCACGTATCCGTCGGCCAAGCCTCCGGCGGCGGCGTTGGGCCGCGAGAAGAACGCCTTGGCATCCTCCAGCCACGGACCTCGGAAGACGGCGTTCAGCAGCTCTTGGGGCTTGAGCTGTTCGCCTGCGAAGTTGATCGTCTTGAACCACGCGATCTTGTCGTCCTCTGACCCCTCGCACACATACACGCTCAGCCGGTAGTCGAGTACCTGTTCCTGTTCGTCGGCGCTGAGGTTGTCGAAGAACCGGCCGTCATGCGAGAAGTCTCTGTCGGCATAGCGGGCGATCGAGATGGTGCGCTGCTGACCGTCCAGCATCTCGTAAGTGCCGTCGCCGCAGTCGGCCCAATACATGACGTTCAGCGGATGCCCTTTGCGGAGCGTGTCGATCACGGCGACCTGCTGCTTGGGTTTGTAGACGAACTCCCGCTGGAACGACGGCCGCACGCACAGCAGGCCGTCGTAGGCCCACACGCCCTGTGCTCCGGCAGCGCCGTCTGTCGTGTCGTCGCTGTAGCCGTCTACTAGTTCCCGCACCGTGACCTCGATCGGAGTGATCTTCACGACGGTCTCCGGCGGATCAATATGCGCGAGTACGGCACGGTGACCTCTCCGTCCACCACCATGTAAAGGTCGCCGTCGACAGCTCCCCGCTTCTGGATTGTCTTGCGATACTCACGGTGCTCTGGCTTGTACGGCCGCACACCGGCAGCCAAACCCAAATTGGCGATGCCGACCCCGAGAATCTCGAACTGCTCAGGATTGTGCTTGTCGAGATACGTGATGGGCACCCCCATCGGTCCGTGGTAATCCTCGGGAATCTCCGCCACCTTGTTGACATTGATGGCTTCGTGGTTCTCATACGTGCAGTACGCCTCTGGCGTGTATTGCTTCCACAACTCCAGTCGCTCATGGCGCTTGGCGTGGTCGAGGTTCGTGAACCAGTTCACATCCCCGCGGCTGATGTAGCGAACGCCGTCCTCCATTTTGTTGCGGGCTTCGGTCTGGACGTGGTCGTAGTCGTCTGAGACCCGGAACCACTTGTTGCCGCCGTTGTTGACTCCGAGCCAAACTCGGCCGTCTTGGATCAGAGGGAATATCTCCTTGTACTTGGTTGCGTTCTGATGGCCGATGACTAGGAACTGTTTGCCGTGTTCGATGAGCTGGGTGATGTACTCGCGGAACAGGCTGAACGGCGGATTAGTGACAACGATGTCGGCCTGTTTGAGCAGCTCGATGCACTCGGAACTGCGGAAATCGCCGTTGCCCTCCAGCGGCCGCCAAGTGTTTCCGCCTTTGCGCAACAACCATTCGACATCGGCGAGGTCGACTCGGCCGTCATGATTATGGTCGGCCACTTCTCGTATGTCGATCATGTGCGCCTGCGACTTCTCGGCCTCGGGTATGCCCCGGCCCGCGAAGTCGAGCTGCAGGTGCTCGCCAGCCACAGGCGACCCTGAGTAGCTAGTGGCGATCAGCCGCTTGAGCCCAAGCGCGTTGAACTGGGCGGCGAAGAACTTGAAGAACTCCGACTCGTACGGATCGTCGCAGTTCAGATAGACGGTCTTGGCGGTGAAGTGCGGCCGGTAGTGCCGCAGCTCCGCTTCGACGTCCTCGCGCTGTGTGTAGAACTCGTCTCGCTTGGCGGCCTTAGCGGCGTTGAGGTCGCGATTGCCCGTCATCGCCAACCATCATGCCTCGTTGGCCTCAGCGGGTGTCGGTCCTTCCGCCGAGTCAAACTTCGCAGAGGGTGACCTAGCGATCCTGATTGCCCCAGTCCCGTCCAACGATCCCCGGTCGGCAGCCCACAGCGCCCATCGTGCTCGTCGTGCCGGCCGGCGCAGCCGCGCCTCGCATCTTGGCACCGGGCTCACTTTGCGCCCGGTCGCGGCGGTGCGGCCGACAGCGAGCCGATGCCCGAGACGGCCGGCTTGGCCGCCGTGGCCGTCTTGGGGTCTGTTTGCAGCCAGGGTGTTGGGGTTCGGCTGTCGATCCATGCCGCTACTTCGCCGCTGTGCCAACCGATAGCGCGGGCGGCGAGCTGGTAGCTGGCGGGGAAGTCGCCTGCGGCCATGAGCTTGTAGATGGTGGTGCTCCCCAGGCCGGTGGCAGCCTTCACGTCGTCACGCCATTCTCCACTTAGTGAATCTCGGGACGGGGTCCGGCGTCGGCGCAACTGTGCACACCCAATTGTGCACCGGCTCGAGCCCCGCTTGTCGCCCGCCGACGAGGTCGCCTTCCGCTGCACACCGTGATCGCGATCCGTCTCCGAGTTCCTGCGCGGCATTCGCTCGCCCGGCTTGTCCGGGCCTCGGTGCCGGCATTTCTCCTAGGTCTGGGGATCAGCCGTTGTCGTCCAGCAGTCTGCGGAGGACGGTTGACGCGTGCGGTTCGTAGCCCGCGGTCGGCAGCTCTGCGGGCGGTTCAACCAGGAGAACCAGGTCGTATGTGAGCGAGACGAGGCCGACCACCAGCCTGGTCGCTCCGATCTGGGTGATCGCAGGCCGGTGTACCGCCTGGTTGCTCGCGTCGGTCCAGTGATCGATTCGCTTCCCCAGATCGTCCAGCCGGAACTGAAAGTCGGAGGCTTCAGAACTATCGAGAGCGTCCTCGGCGAACGCCCAAAGCCGGTTCTTCCATTTGTCCTGTCCCAGCTCTCTGCCGTTGCGCTTTTCGTCGGTTGCGGGGAACAGCCGGTCCGCGAGCCGTTCGAGGAAGCGCCTGCATGAGAGTCCCGATTGGGCGTACTGCTCCGCTGTACGCGCCGTGCTCAGAGCGAGCAGCGCAGCGTGGAGCGCCTCGACGAGCCCCGGGTCCAGATCGCCGACGCGCAGCATCACCTCGCGGGAGACGCCTTCCAACAGGTCGTCGAGCAGGTCCTCCGCTTCGGCGAGCACCGCGCCGTGGCCCGCGGACTCGAACCCGTCGAACATCGTTCCCTTGAGGCCGATGTTCTCCCAGGCCACGTCGTCGAACAGGCCGCTCCATCGCCAGTAGTCGAAGGACTCCAAGTCCCTCTCGTCGTCGCCGGCCACTTCTGTCGCGTCGTGCAGCACTCGCAGTTGGTTCCCTACGAGGCGGTACCCGTGCAGCAAGGTGGCTCCGTACAGCAACCAGTGCGTCTCGTCGTCCAGCCGGACCGCCACGGTTCCCGCATAGTCCGAGTACTGGGTCAGCTGCGAGTGGGCGAGTTCGGCTTGCTTGCGGGTCAGCCCCTGCACGAGCAGCGCGTAGAGTTCATGTCGGCCGATTGCCTCGATGTAGGGAGCGCTCGACAAGTCAAATGGGTTGAGATCCAGCATGCTCTTGGCTTGCCGAGGCAGCGCGCCTGCGTCCGTCAGATCGTAGATCGGCAACGATCCGCGCCTGATCGCGACGTGACATCTGGTGGGCATCCCCAGCAGAACTGTGAACAGGCGCCTGTCCACATCGCGCCACCTGTGACCGAAATCGACAAAGTGAATTGCGTAACTCATGGAATCCTCCCAGCGATTGGTCACACCAGCAGAAAGCGCTCGACGGTGACGCCGCTCAGCAGCGTCGCACGGGCCGCTCACAAGACACGGGCGCTAGCATGGGTCCCCATTCGAAGGCACACGGCGCGGCCTCGGCGTGCGTTTCTGCGGTGCTTTCCGACACGGCTCACTTCGGCACTGCGTTCCAGTCCGGATCGGACACAGGGTCCGCGCGCGTGGTTGGGAGCACGGCTGCAACTGCCACCGTCACTACCGGCGGCCCGCTCGCGTCACGCGCACAAGTCCAGCGATGAGTCCGGCTCGCCTTGGGACGGCCGTCGAGTGCCGCCAGCTGTCGCAGGTGAACCCGTGTGCACCGACGGTGAACGGCACCGCTATCGCTCCGATGATCAAGTAGAGGGCGTTGGCGGACATGTCAACTGGCTTTCTAACTGAAGGAATGGCGGCCTGCCGGCCGGGTTGACCTGCTGATGCCAACACGCCTCAACACGATTCAGCAGTTAGGTCACCTTCGCCCAGCGGCCGTGGCACCGGTCCAATCGTTCGCGCAGGCCTCAGACTTGCCAACGCGACCGGAATGATGCAGTTGGGCAACTGAGCGGTCTAATCGCAGGCTTGGCACAACATGACGAGCGCACTGATCCATGCAGGCACCGCCACGCCTACCGTTGCCGCTACAGCTATCGCACGCGTAATGAACACCGGCAGTCCGCTAGCGAGTCGCTCAACAGTGCGGTCGGCTTCCCTGTCCGACGCGAATGTCCGCCCTTGGTGCCACCGCTTCGTGAAGCGCCCGCACGACGTAAGCAGCTCGGTGGCATCGTCAAGCCCGCTTCTGATGCTCTCCCCATAGCGGCCTGCGGGGTTTCTAGCCACTGAGTACTTCAAGCCAGCAGGCACGTATTTGTCGTTGGGCAAAGGCCCATGCTCGGCTTCGATCTCATCGTCAACAAGGGACCACACCTGGTGCTGCACAAATACGAAGTAGCGGAATTGGTGCCGCACCGCTCGCTTCGGCTTGACGCCCTCGCCTCCGCAGGCCACGCAACTGTCGCTGTGCACCGCCGTGTCAGTCTTGCAGGTGCATCAGCAACGGCACAGTGCGGTTCAGACTCGTTCAGTCTCGGAAACGTCCGATCCACCTGCAGCGCGGCAGCGAACCGCCAGTCCGGCGCGCTTTAGCACGGCCACAGCCATCAGACGGATCTACGGCACCGCATGTCCGAATTCGAACGCGAACCGCTGACAGCGCCTGCCCTCACGGCGCCCGTTGCCAGCCGCCGATGCCTGTGTGTCAGATCACATGGCGCGGCAACCTGACGTCACCGGTCTGAAACTGACGGAGGTTGTTGACAGTCGGGATTTCTCGTGAGACGAAGTCCTGATGGACGATCGAGAACAGCAACGCAAGATCCGGCATTGGTCCTGGGCGCGGCGTCGACACGCCGAGGAGGTCTCAGGAAACGTCGCGGCGACGTGCCGCTGTGCGGGATCAGCCGGACGGTGTTGCTGCAGGTGGCGGAACCGGTTCGAGGAGCTGGGTGCCCAGGGGATGGGGACCCACCTAACGATGCCCCACCGCGACCTAGGGCGAAGTGGTGAAGCGGATCGTGCATCTGCGCCAGAACTACCACTTCGGTCCCGCTCGCATCGCGATGTACCTGAAGCACTGCCACGACGTCGAGATCTCCCCCTGCGGGGTGTGGAGGGTCCTGCACCGGCTGGGTCTTGGCCGGCTGCCGGCCAACCAGCGCCAACAGCGCCGCGCCCAGCGCCCGAAACGTTACGAGAAGCAGCGCCCGGGCCATCGGGTGCAGATCGACGTGAAGCTCCGTCGCCCGGATCGACAGCGTCACGACCAAACAGCACCGCCACCTCACCGCCATCGAGGGCTGCACCGGGCTGCGCGTGCTGCGCATCTGTCCCAAGCCGACCAGCGCACCACAATCGGGTTCTGCGACTACGTCACCGAGCGGCTCCCGTTCCCCGTCGAGGTGACCCCGGACCGACAACGGCCCGAACTACACCTCAGACAGGTTCGCCGAGCTGCTCGCCGAACGGGCCATCACCCACCGCCGCACCCAGCCGTACCGGTCCCAGACCAACGGCAAGGCCGAACGGTTCAACCGCACCATCGTCGACAAGTTCCTCTGCGCCCGGGTGTTCCAATCAGAAACCGACCGGCGGGTCCGCCTGGCCCGCTGGATCCACGATTACAACTGCCACCGACTCCACACCGCCATTGGCGGCCCGGCCCCATCACGCGCGCACAACCTCACGCGAACCGACAGCAGCGGTCACTCACCGATGTGATCCCCCAAACTTGCCTCAAGCTGGTCTTCCCCGAGCCTGAATTCACATGCATCTCACCGACGAAGTTCGCTCAAGCTGGCCCGCCCAAGCAATCCAATGCCAGCCCACCTAGCTGGAGATAGTGAATGCTGCCTCGTAGCCGTCGTCCAATAGATCTTCGTAGATGGTCGTCGTGCACATCCGATCCCAAGACCAGCCGAGAAATGCCGCGAATGGTGCTGGCGCCATCAGAACGAGATCGATCTCGCGGCATTCGATGCTGGCTCGGATCCAGTCTCGGATTGCAACGGCGGCAGACAGCGCATCATCAGCGTCAGCGAGCAGCGACTGATGCGGTCGCTCCCCGATCGTCAAGGTTATGAACCGGCCGTGCTCTGACGACAGCAGCGTACGTCGGACGTCATCGGTCCCATCTGTCGACATTGCGACGACAATGAGAGTCGGGCCGTTACCGAACCGCTCGTCGGTGAGGATGTTGACGCTGCGATCGGTTATGCGGCGCTGGTCTGCGACCCAGACCCCGCCCCGGTATTCCACGGCAAGGTCGAAACCTGCCACGCCTCGGAGTGCTGCACCCAACGCGAACCAGCACGGCAAACGCAGCGCGCCCCGCAACAGGACGCGCGTGTTGTTCTGTTCAATGAGAGTCGTACGCAGCGCAGCGAGATCATCCGACAGGGCTCCGTTCCAGTCCGCTGGGTTGATCATTCCGCGACGGTTCGATGCTTCGGTGCCCCTGAATCGTTCGACCCAGTCCAGGACATTGTTCGCATCGGCAACTGGCTCCCGTCTCAGCCCTTGGACGACGATGACGGTTCTAGGATTTTCGGCCCGAATCGCCATGGACTCTGCTGCTGTGGCGATCTGTTCCGGTGTGCGCGGGTCGCGGGTGTCCTTTACCCAATCTCGGACCCAGGCGAGTGCGACGCCCACAGCTGATTTGTCGGCTTGAATGCCAGCGGCGGCCGCAATGTCGGCCACTCTCGTTAGCCACTCTGCTTCAGTTTGTCCGACGCGAATAGCGAGAGCGTCAAAGAACTCGCAAAGCTCTGCCTCAGCGCAGCCGAGGTGATTGGCGAGTTCTCTCCTTTCTGCCGTGAGCGCTTGCGAGTTAGCTCGGCGCAGACCCGTGCCGATTGAATTGCGACGATCAGTCAGCGCTAGCACACCGTCGCGTCCGTCGAGGGGTCTTCCTGTGATGAGCTCCAGTCCCGTAGCTGGACGGCCGAGGTCGACCCAAGACTTGTGCAGCTTCTGAAGCAAGCTCGGCGACGGCCTACCGGCTCCGGAGCGCTGGGGCCGATCCGTTAGCCAATGGATGTTCGCCAGGTTCGCACTCGCGACCGTTGCCTTGACCTGGATGAACTTGGATTGGCCGTCGGCGAAGCGAACGACGACATCGTCGACGTTCCCGACGTCGTCGGCCTCGACAGCTACGGATGAAATGCCGTCCGGCTCGGCAATTGCGCGTAGGCACCAGTACCACACCACGAGGTGTTGCAAGTCGTCGCCGGTGATCCGGGCCCCGGAACTACTCGGCTTCGATGTCGCGTCTAGAGCAGTCATTCGCTCTTAAAGGGTGGGGTCGGCGGATTGGTTGCGATCGCATCGGCGACTACGTCGATCGTGATCGGCCGATCTGGGAACGCCTTCAAGACGGCATCCGGGAGAACACGATGCACGAGGTCGGAATACGTGTAGCCGTAGCCGCATCCCGTGTCTCCCGTTAGATCGACGAGCTTCTCGATTTCAGTCGAGCTCAGCCCGCAGCCGGCTAGTGCCTGACTGAGCACCTCTAGGCGGTGAGCATCGTCAGGCCGAGTGAACTCGAATGCTGCCGCGGCACGACGCCGAACGGCCGGGTCCAGGGCGCTCAGCCTGTTAGTGCACATCACTACCAGGACGGGGCGACGCTCGGCCGCCAATGTGTCGATTCCGCGGATGAGGGCATTCACTCCGGCCCGGTCTTCGTGATGCATCTGTCCGAATTCGCGGGACTGGGCGATCGCGTCGGCTTCATCGATGATCAGCACGAGTGCATCCCCGCTGCGCAGGCCCCGGCCACGCCTGATGACCTCGTCGAAGGCATCACCAAGAAGACGCGTCATCTCGCCCACCGCGCCCGCACCTCGAGAACGGAGGCTGAGACGGAGCACTGAGACGTTGATGTCACGGTCTACCGCCACTTGCTGAGCGAACGTCTCTGCGAGAGTGGACTTCCCAGTGCCGACATCGCCGGCAAGCACGAACAAGGGTGTTCGTTCGGCGAACGTCTCGACGATCGGCAGCACCGAGCCGTGAGCGGCGGAAGACCACGCCCGCAACGCGCTGGGATCAAGCAAGACCGCAGCGTTGGCGACCAACGCAGCCTTGACCGAGTCGAGGCCGACGAGGCGATCCAGCCGTTGCTGCGCAGAACGGTCGGGCAATTCAAGTTCATCGTCGAAGAGGTCCTGGCTCATAGCGGTCTGAAGGCCCCTCGTGCGACCCCGGTGCCGTTTGACGAGTAATTCCGGTCTGAGCTCCAATATCCGCCGCTCGTGCCGGGCTGGGGCGCTCCTGTGCGCGATGTGGGCAGTGAGTCCTTGATCCGGCTTCGCTCGCTCGCTGGCAGAGATTTCCACTTCGGGCTGTACGTCAGATATGAGTAGAACTGTGCTCCAGCGATATCGACTCCGCGCGGGATCCCGCCCGCACGGTCGTCTGCGGCGAGCGTCCCATCGTTGCGGGCGGTGTACTCCAAGGCCAATACCCAGCATCCATTGCGGCGATAGCCGTAAGTCACCGTGCCCAGATAGCCACGATTGAGGAGCTGGGCGGCTTCCTCGCCAAAGGCTTCGATGCCAGCATCCGTCGGCGAGCCATAGGTCTTCTGCAGCAGCTTGAGATCGGTCTTGATCTTGGAGGTCACGTATCGGGCGTTCGCGATCGTGAAGGTGTTGGTGTGCGTCGTCGTCATGCTCATGAGAATCAGCCCTTGAAGGTTGTGCCGAGAACGATCTGCCAACAAGCGACCGCCTGAGCCTTGGTGGTGGCGAAGCCCGCTTCAACGAGAGCATCCAAGGCCGTCTCGGCCCGGGCCACGATGCGTAGCCGGTCCTGGTCGGTGTAGTGGACTGCGACGTTGTTGTCGGGGTTGACAGGGTCGAAGATCTCAATTGCGGCAGTCGAGGCAGCGGGGAGATCGCTGGCCGTGTAGTAGTCGTCGAACGCGATGCGATCATTGAGTCCGCTGTCAACGATGTACTCGAACACCGCTGTCAACGCAGCGATGTGGTCGCTGAAGGAGATCCCGCTGTCGGACAGGTGAGCGACGATCAGTTCTGCCATGAACGACTTGAACTTGAAAGTCTCGTCGTCGCGCTTCTGGTTGCGGACCCACCACTTCAAGTACCGGACGACTTGAGCCAGATTGCCCGGGTGATCGCTCTTGCGCGCCCGGATGAAGTCCAGGTGCATCGGAATGCTGGTCAGCAGCCGCTCGCCGGTGTCCTTCGCGACGAGGTAGCCCTTGCCGTCGCCATCCCCTTCGTCGAGGACGGGGACAACATCGACGTTGAGCCCGGACGCGAAGGTGATCGTCGGGCAGTGGGTGCCCGGCTGAACGGCGTCATGGGCGATCGTGGCGCCGTAGACCTCCCGAAGGCGGTCCGTCATCCACAGGACGAGGTTCTCATCGCCGAGTGCGTCGGCCTCGACGTAGACCCCCACATCCATGTCGTTGAGGTCGGCGAGACCCGTTCCCTTGGCGACGCTGCCCGCATGGAGCATTCTCACCAACGAGAACCCCGGGTTGTTCGCGATGTGGTCTTCCAGCCGCTTTCGCAGAAAGCGCACGCGGTCCCTGCCGGCGCTGACCTCGTCGATCTTGAGGTTGATCCTCTTCTCGGCGAAGGCTTTGAGATCGGTGTTCGTTATGTGTGGTGCCATCTGGTGCCTACCCTTCCTGGTGGTGCCTGCCCCGCGATCAGGGCAAACGTGGTCTCAGGCACCGCACTGCAGGTGCCCTTCACCTCCTTGTCGAACGGGCAGCCCGAAATACAACCCCCTGCGGCAGGATTCTTTGGTTCAGGTTCGCGGACGGGCGTCGGCGTACACGACTCTCACGTTGTCCGGATCCGTCGCGGCGAGCTGGCGAGCGATCCGTTCTTCGTACGTCGTGACAATCAACTGCGCGACGGTGTCCGTCTGTCCAGCCCGCACGATCGTGCGAGCGACTGCCGATCGGCGGCGGGGGTCTAGGTGCTCTAGCGGTTCATCGAACCATACCGTCGGAATCCGCGTCGTCGATGCCGTGACGAGGAGACGTGCGATCAGAATCGCTGTAGCTCGTTCGCCACCGCTGAGGTCAGCGATGTCTAGGGTGCCGTTCGCAGCATTCACGCTGAGTTGGCCAGACGGGTCAAGCGTCAGGCCCTCGGTACCGAAGAGGAGCTTCCACCGTCCTGCGAGTTCTTCGATCAGCGGATCAATCCGGTCGCGCAGAGTCTTGTCCGCCAGTTGGTTGAGTACTTCGATCGCGGTTGACAGCAGCTGTTCTTGATGGGCCGCCGAGCTCAGAGCAGCTCGTTTCTGCTCAATCCTCGTGCCGAGAGCAGCCTGATCAGCCTCCACTGCCGCAATCGCCTGGAGCCGCCCTGCCTCTTCTGCCAGCGATTGCTCGGCCTCCCGGATCTCACGTAGCTGCTCGCCAGATTCTGGGCCGGGATCTGGGTCCGCGGGAGGGCTTGGCGCGTGTAGCGCTGCAAGCCTCGCCATGAACACACTCAGCGTGTCGAGACGATCCTGCGCTGCGGTCTCGGCCTCTAGAGCCATGCCCGCATCGCTGTCTGCTTCCGCAATTGCATCTCCGTGCTGCGCCAAGGCGGCATGCCGCTCGTGCTCACTCAGTGGTCGAAGACACGTCGGGCATGTCGTCACCGGGTTCGCGAGCAGATCCGACGCGCCGGCAGATCTGGCACTAGCTATCTCTAGGTCTGCCTTGGACTGTCGTGCTTCAGTCACCAATGCGGTCGCTTCTTCGCGTGCCGCAATGAGGCTCTGCTCTGGTGCATCGGCGTCTACCTCCATCACCTCACCGACTTCGACGAGAATGGCTGCAACGGCGCTGTTGTGAGCGACTGTCGCTTCGCGGTACTCATCCCACCGTCCGGCAAGTGACGCGTCAGCTTCAGATTGTCTGCGCTGAGCGGCGATTTCCTGTCGACGCTCGGTGATCGTGTTGAGCTCAGCGGCAGCGTTGGATGCCGTCGTCTGTCGCGAGACCACAGCAGATTCCTCGTCGTCGAGGTCTGCGCGCATGTCCGCAACACGCTGAGCAACCGCCTTGCGGGCGTCTTGAAGTCCCGTGGCCGCTTCAAGCAGCGGCTTGACGCCGAGCGTCGCAGCAAGATGATCACGCACCGGAAATGCAGACTTGGCCGCCGAGAGCTGAGAATCATTGAACATGAGACGGTCAATCAGCCCACGATCGGCCTTCCACCGGTCGACCAGCAGCGACAGGTACTGGCCCTCTTCGACAGCCCTCCCATCAAGAGAGGCCGCAAACGTGGTCCTGCCAGCCGGCGTGAGTGATCGCTCGACCCGCAGCGTCTGCTCGGGCTGCTCAAGCCCGACTTCTACGGAAACGGATGCCGACGGCGACCCGAGCCTGACGGCCGATCTCGCCTTGCGATTTGCTGGCTCACCAAGCAAGCACCACCGCACGGCCTCCATCAGCGACGACTTCCCGACGCCGTTGGGAGCGACGAAGAACACCACCTTCGAGTCGAGATCGATCGCGGCGTCCTGATAGGCACGCCAATTCTGGAGTTCGACGAACCGAATCACGATCTCGCCTCAAACAGTGACTCGATCTCCGCCTGCACATCCTCGCCGCTCGCAGAACGGCGCTGAACCCGTCGTGCCCAGTCGATGAACATCTCGTCGTCGCAGCCGAGCACAAATGCCCGCGCCTCCTTCCTGTGCTCCAACCGCGGTCGTGTCGACGCCAACTCCTGCTTGACTTCCTGAACGATCGCCACGACGTCGGAATCAATACCGCCCAGCACGTCGGACATGTCCAGGCCCTGGATCGCGCCCCATCGCGGATCAGATCGCTCGAGATAGCGACCAAGCGCAATCTCAAGTGGCTCACCATCGGAAACGGCAGGGGAGTCGGCCCATCCTGATGCGGGATCGAGCATCCGATGGCTCTCCGCGTACGTCAGCACCGCCGACTCGGTTCCCACCGTCGTCGTGTAGGCAACCGCCGAGAGATCCTCGGCGAGGGCGAATGCACTCCGGGCATGCGCCGACATCGCTGCTCTTGACGTCCCCTCTGGGACGACCACGATGAGCACGTTCTCAACCATCGAGCGGCACTCGAAGCGGCGCTCGAATTCGGTCCCGTCTGTGGCCGCAGGCGTACATGCCACGCTGAACCGGCGCTCGACCTCGGCAACTGCGGCCGTGACCGGATCGTCCCGATCAGCCGATGCCTGAAGCGGAGCGCCTGTAGGCGCACCTACCAACCCGAGACGAATGGCCACCGGGTCACGTTCAAGCGGCGGGGATCCAGGGGTTGCGTCGACAAGGGCTTCCAGGACTCTGAAGGCACCCTCTGCTGCATTCGACAAGTCTTCATCAAGACCAGCCAGGTCGGGCTCGGGGCCGCCTTCTCGGAGGAACCGCAAGTACTCCTCGATCAAATCATCAGGAATCATCGGATCGGAGTCACCCGCCATCGGGCCGATCCTTTCTCAACGCAGTCTCAACGCATCTTCTCAGTGCCGCAATTGCGCGCTCGACCATGCGTCGACACGCCTCGTAGGTGGTGCCTCGGCGCTCGGCGTACTCCTTGAGCGGCATCGTTCCGTCGATTGTGCCCTCCACGGTGGCACTGACGACCGCCCGCTGGTCGGCAGTGAGGTGCTCCTTGCACTGCTGCACGATCTCCAGCGTCTTGGCGTCCTCAAGTTGATCGCGGGCTGAATCCTCATCTGAGAGCCGCAGCAGATCCATCCCGAGTTTCCGGTCGTCGCGCCTCTCCCGCAGTATCCGCCTGCCCCGGTCGATCCCCCGACGATGCGCGATCGTGCGGGCCAAGCCGAGCAGCGACTCAATCTCAGACCGGTCCGACAGCCAGAGCTCATTGAACGCCTGCACTACCACATCCTCGACGTCATGTTCGCTCGGCAATGACCCCACTGTGTTGCGGATACCGTTCCTCGCGCCAGCCTTCATCGCTCCTTCTACGTCCACGAACAGAGCCAGTCGTGCAGGGCCGTCATCACCAGCCACCCATTCATCGGGTCGCGGCGTTTCCGTCACCGTCATCACTGGTTAGTCGACCGGGTAGAAGAAAATACAACCGTCTGACCGCCAGGGATCTCGCTCCCCGGTCGATGCGGACACCCCCAGAGCCCCGGCGGGCAAGGCCCTACTCGACCGAATGCGGCCGCGTCAGACTTGGCTGCGTCACCCTGCCCCAACTCCACCGGCAACGCCCCTAAGGCGACTAAGAGGCCCATGAGCCGTCCCCTGACTGAACCTGCACGCACAGTTTGAGACCCCTCGCCCAGCCGTGCGGCGACAGGAGTGTAACTACACGATTGTGAGAAGCTACGGGCCGCAGCGCACGCAAGACCCCGGCGGCGAACTAGCTGGTTTCGACGCTGACAGCCGCCGGCGGTGCTGGCAAATCGCAGATTCGCACGGACCACTCCGCCGGGAGCCAATCCCGATTATCCACGGTCCGGCAGGCAAAGGCTTGGACAACGCAGTCGCTGTGGACCGTGACTCCGGATCTGGCAGAGACGTTCGGTGACGCAGCCCTCTTACCTACGATTGTGATCTGGACGCGGTTACCAGAGGTCGGTCGTGGCGGGTGGACGCGGCACCGATGTCAGCGCAATCGGCAGCGCGCAAGCGGAATCTCGATGTCGGCGACGGCGGCATACAACGGTCGTAGCGGATGCCGAGTGGCGGCCCGAATGCGCCCGTGTATGCGGCCGTAGCTGCTCGATCGAGGGCAGCCCGGTCCATCCCGGTTCGACACTGCTCTAGACGGCTTCGAACATCGGTTCTCCGTCAACACACCGACATAGCCAACAGGGCCGCACCAGCAAGGAGCATTAGGCGGAGCGAGGATCTGTAGATGTACATGCGCGTAGTGATGACATCGCTGACTTGCGGGATCATGTTGAGGTACGCATGAGCGAGCGAGCGTCGCGAGGGTGGCGGGGTTTGGTTGCTCAGCACGAGGACATCGTTGAAGGCGACCAAATCCTTAGTCGAGAGATTGGCTGCCGCACCCCAGAGTCCGACCAAGAAAATCCCGGCTGCGATCCACCATGCCGTGACGGCTGCGGTACCCGATTGGTCGTACGTTCCGATTGCCAGGATGAAGCCACCTAGCCCAGTTCCAAAAGAAAAGCGTGTGCGTGTGTGGGCGCTCGTCAGCAAGGAGATTTGCGTCGCCTGCTGAACTCGAGCTTCCTCGATCAGGTTCTCAATCGCGTGGTCCGACCAGCGGTTGATGTCTCCGCGTTCCATGTCGCCGTAGTAACTCGCGTAACGAGGCAAGCGATCTGGAATCAGCAGGGCGAGACAGTGGCTTGTGTAGACCCCGGCGTCCCGAAGGAAGCGCCGCGCCGATTGCCGACACCGCATCATCAGCCGGTTTGACATAGCCACGCAGCAATCGCCTTTGCGATCATGCCGTCATCGGGCAAGAACAACCATTGACCGGCAGGATTTACGTCAACGATCCAAGTTGTAGTGCCATCGTCGAGCCAATCCTGGCTCGAGAATCCGACTCCGAGCGCACTCGCGACACTGACGGCGCTCTCAGCGAGTCGCGCGTTGTCAGTCAACTCGAAGCTGTCGTGGGCACTGGCCCAGTAGCGCCAGTCGAGGGGTTCGCCGGGCTCGACCGACCGTACGAAGGACCATGCCTGCGTGCCGACCGTCACAACTCGAAAGCACCGTTGGGTATCGATGCGAGGCTGGTAGAGGTAAGCCTCGGGTTCCATTTCGTCCTCAACAAGATTGCTGACGTCACTTGTCGCGACAGATGCATGTTCATCTGAACTCCCGAACAGCGAAGGTCCCAAGGGCTTCGCCACGATCTGCGATGTCCCTAGCGCCTGGGCGCCTGAGGATGGAGTGCACGCGATGACGGTCCGTGGCGTTGGCACATTGGCAATGCGCGCCGTCTTGGCGAGCAGCAGTTTGTTTTCTGCCGCTAGGAGATGGTCGAGTTCGCTGAGCCATCGAATATCGGAAACACGGAGGAACGAAACCAACATGACGAGCCATGCGGCTTGGTCGCGGGCGGCCCTACTGCCGGCGACCGCGCCCGCCGTCCAGCCGGGCGGCATTACGCGTCGTATCCAACCCCGATTCGGATACACCCGTTGCGTCCCGAATCGGAACGCCCCTTCGTCAGTGAGACTGATGTTGCCCCGGCGAAGCGTGGACACGTCAACAATCAACGGCTCCTCTAGGTGCCCTGCGACCGCTGCCACATGCGGATCGTCGGTCGAGCCAACGATGACGCCTTCAGAGACGGGCGACACTCATCCGGGAGGAACAACGCCGAGCAGCCATGACTCCTGATCATTATCGATGGTTTCAGGCGACAGGGTGTGGATCGTACCTACGCCGCGTTCCGCAATGGTGTCGTCACTGACGTCCACGTCGCTCCGAGCCAACCTTTCGGTCAGCCGATCTCGTCGCATCTCGGTTGCCATTGGCGGGAGGGTAGCACCGGCACCTCTGCAGACGAATCTCGCCGTGACGTCACCGGCATGCGGCATCGCACCTGCGCTGGAGCCCTTGCTGTGCAGGTCAGAGGTTGAGCTGCGTCCAACTCTCCTCTTCGAGTGCTTCCGTGAGGTTCAAGGTCAAGATTGCGTCGATCCCTGCGAAAGCAGGGGTGAAGCGACCAGGTCGTACTCGTCACCCGGCGAGGCAACACAATCCCCACGCAAGTGGGGGCGCAAAAATCGGATGTCTCGGAGGGACGCGCGCCGGACGATGGCCCTGCGCGTCTGCACTAGGTGCCACTCCCCCGGCGCACCCGGTCCGCAACCCCACGGCGACGCCGGTGTTGCGCTCAGAGCCGACATCGCACCCAATCCGACGAAACTTCCCACGCTCGCGACCTCGCGATTCCGCGAGGCCGAAAACACCCTCTGACCAGCTAAAATACAAAACGGCGTGTGGAGCAAGCGGCGAAATTTTGTGGAGCTAACCCGCCGACAAAAAAATCGGCACCGCTGACCAGCGGAAACGAACTCGCCGATATCCCACGCGTTCCGCTGCACGAACGGAGCCGGCATGCACCCGATGAGCGCCACGGAGGCGTTGGATTTTCTGGGTGAGGGCTCACGGACGGGCAAGCTCGCATGGGTCGCGGCCGACGGACATCCCCACGTGGCGCCGGTGTGGTTCATCGTGGAAGACGGTGACCTGCTCTTCGCTACCGGCACTCGAAGCGGCAAGGCACTGGCCATGAAGCGCGAACCGCGTGTCTCGCTCGTCGTCGACACCGAAACGCCGCCGTACGCGTTCGTGAAGGTGGACGGGGTCGTGGAACTCACCGAAAACTCCGAGGAACTTCGGCGCGTGTCCACCCTCACCGGCGCCCGCTACATGGGCGAGGATCAGGCCGAGTCGTTCGGCGAGCGCAACTCCGGCCCCGGTGAATGCCTGGTGCGCCTGCACCCCACCAGCATCACTGGTGTCGACGGAGTCGCCGACTGGGACTGACAGCGGCCTGTTGGCGTCGCTGAAACATCCAACAACCAGTCGGGCCGTGGTAACTGAGTATGCAATCTGCAAGTACCAACTTCAGTTTGCATACTCAACACCGCGCCACAAGGCCGTTATGACGCCAGAAACCGCTCTCTCCCGCGGTTGCAGCTAGGTGACGTGGGTGGGCCAGGCGTCGGGGTTGAGGGCGGCGTCACTGCCGCCGTCCATGTACACGACCGATCCGCAGAAGAAGCCCGCTTCGGGCGACAGCAGGAATGCGAGCAGGTTCGCCACTTCTTCGGGGCGTCCTGCCCGTTCCTGCGGGATGGGATACAAATCGCCGAGTGACAGGACGACGTCGATCATGTCGGCCGTCATGGGTGTGTCGATGAGCCCGGGGGCCACTGCGTTCAGGCGGATTCGGGAACCGGCCCAATCCGGGCCGACGGCGGTGCGGCGAACCCATCGAGCCAAGGCGAGCTTGCTGGCGGCGTAGGCCACGATGGGATCAGTGCCCGCCAGTGCACGAGCTCCGGCTTCGTCGTCGCCCAGGCACGCATCCACCAGATCCTCAGGCAGATCGGGCATGGCGGTGCTGGAGTTGGAGCTGATGGCGACTGCTGAGGGATCGGACCCGTTGACGAGCAACGGTCTCAGCCCCGCGATCGTGGCCACTGCCCCGAAGTAGTTGATCGACACGACCTGAGCCGGGTCGGGTCCGGTGATTCCCGCACCTGCCACGAGACCGTCGATCCGCCCGCCGCTGACGTCGGCAACCGCATCGATCATCGCAGCGCGACCCTCGGCCGTGGACAGGTCGGCGATGACCTCGGCATCCCGGAGATCCACCCCGATCACCTCGTGGCCGTCGCGCACAAGCCGCTCCCTGGCCGCTTGGCCGATCCCGCCGGCGGACCCGGTGATGACGATCGTTCCCATCCGGGCTTTCTAGCCGGAATCGAGCGAGGCCCGAGGGAGCGACTGCGCTCGGAGAAGACTCACCGAGACGTTGGAGGACGCGGGGAGGCTGCTTGGGCGATGCGATGTGCCCCTGACATCAGTTGGTCTGCGCTGGAGGCTCGTCTGCTCGGTCTCGGGCGAGCTTGCGGCGCATGTTGTCGGCCAGCCGCGGGGCGGCGCCGGGTGTGGACCACGGGCACACGGCGATGCAGATGCCGCACCCGTAGCTGACGGCGAAATACGGCAGGCATCGGTCGAAATCGACCGCCCATTTCTCTGTTCCTCGCACCAGGCGCTTGTCGGGGGCGATGGCGTCGGGCGGGCAGGCATCGGTGCAGACACGGCAGCCGCTGCAGAATTCGTCGACACCGAAGGTGTCCGGAGGGGTTGCAACGAGCGGCGCTTCGGTCAGCACCAGCGCCAGCCGGAACGACGACCCGAGTTCGCTGTTGATGATCGAGCCGTGCTTGCCGAGCTCTCCGAGCCCGGCGGCGATCGCAGCGGGGACCATCTGCATGGGTCCTGCACCGGGGCCGCCATGGCCGACCGCTTCGAATCCCCGGCTGCGGATCCAGTCGGCCAGCATCCTCGCAGCGGCGGTTCCCCGGTTGTATTGACGGTGGACCTCCATGGCCGACGTGTACTCGGGCGCGGTCGCCAACTCGCCGTGGTCCATCGCGACGGCCAGCAGGATCGCCCAGGGAAGATCGGACTCGCGGCCCTCGAAGAACCATTCGCGTCGGGCGGCGACGACCGCCACCAGTTCGACGCTGTGGCCCTGTTCGCTCGTCGCGAACTCGGTGATCTCGGTGAGCCATTCCGCCGGCGTGCGATCGATCCTGCGCGGATCGACCGGTGCGGGCTCGTGGCGGTCATCGGTGCGCAGCACTGTGCGGAGTTGAGGATGTGCCAGGAACTCCTCGGTCATGCGCACCTGGACCGGGCCGTGGGCGATCGTGGCGGGATGAGCCCACATGACCAGCGTCGGCTGGCGAACCTCAGATGAGCCCCAGCCGTTCAGCTCGTTGCCCGACACCTCGCCCATCAACTCGACGATCTCGCCCGGGGTCTCCCAGACCGGCGTCCGACGCTCCATCCGCCGCAGCCGCTGCGGCTTCGCTGGCTGGCCCGGCCGGCCCTCTCGTTCAGAAGTCACCGTCCCGCTCCCTATGCGCTCGACCCGTCCCGATGCCGCCTCCCGGGGCTGGCACCGCCGAGGGAGGCGTGGGCGGGATCGGCGCGTGGGTCGCGGCGGGTCCACTGACCGGCCTCGACAGCGCTGAAGAAATCTGCCGCCATCTGGTTGAAGGCAGCAGGTTCTTCCAGGTTGATGCCGTGGCCGGTGCGGGGCGCGATCCACAGGCCGGCCCTCGGCAGCACCCGCTTGAGGAAGACGTTCGTCTCGATGACCGGATCGTCCTCGTCGCCGACGACCAGCAGCACGGGAACGTCGAGCTGGCGCAGGTCGGCTTCGAAGTCATACAGCGACGGGCGCCCGGCCTGGAAGTTGCGCATGGTCAGCCCGGAGCCGACCGGCGAATGCTCCGACAGGTACTGCTTGAACTCCTCCCAGCCCCTCGGGTCCTTGTTCTGCAGCTGGACACGGGTGGCGCCGACCGCCAGCCGCTCGGCAGCCACCTCCATCCCCTCGTTCATCATCGCCTCGGCGGCGGCACGGACCTCGGCCAGGAACGCTTCACGGGTGTCGCCGAATGCGCCCGACCCGCCGCTCGCGAACAGCAACGACATGACCCGCTTGGGATACCGCAACGCGAACATCAGCCCCGTGTAGGCACCCATGCTGAGGCCGACGATGTGAGCCCGCTCGATGCCGAGGCTGTCGAGCACTGCCCGCAAGTCCTCCCGCTCCCGCTCGAACGTGTACGCCGCATCGCTGTCGGGCACATCCGACGGCGGGTAGCCGCGGGCGTTGTAGGCAACGCATCGATGGCTCCGACTGAACCGCCGGATCTGTCCTTCCCACGTGCGGTAGTCGGCGGCGAACTCGTGCAGCCACACGATGGGATGCCCATCGCCGGCTTCCTCCGCGTACAGCTCGACCCCGTCTCCTTGGATCATCGGCATGACGTCAACTCCACTCGCCCGCCCTCAGGATGCACCAAGCACAGCAACCACCGCCGTACGCACTAGCGCAGATTCGCTGAGCATGCAGTGTCATAGGCTGCACTATCGGACGCGTCCGGTGGGTGTTCGTACGACGGGACGAGCACGGATGATCTTGAAGGGTGCCGAGTTGGCTGACATCGACCGCTTGAGCGCAGAGAACGCAATGCTGCGCGCCCGCCTATCGGGGTTGACCGAGGCGATTCTGCGCATCAGCGAGGATCTGGACCTTGACGTGGTGTTGCAGGAGGTGGTGGACGGAGCTCGAATCCTGACCGGCGCTCGCCATGGTGCCATCACCATTATCGACGCAGCCGGCGATCTGCAGGAGGTGCTGTTCTCAGGTCTGTCCGACGAGCAGGAGGAGATCACAGTCGGCTACGACCGCGGCATGGAGCTGTTCCGCTACCTCAGCGGGATGGAGGAGCCACTGCGGACCAGCAATTTCGTTGCCCACTTGGAATCAGTGGGATTCGATGGGTTCGAGCCCCACGTCGGGGCATTCCTAAGTGCCCAGATCAAGGTGCGGGACCGCCAGGTGGGCACGATCTTCGTCGGCGACAAACACGATGGCTCAGAGTTCACCCACGAAGACGAGGAAACCGTGGAGATGTTCGCCAGCCAGGCGGCGATGGCGCTCACCAATGCCCGCCGCTACGGCGACGAGCAGCGCGCCAAGGCCGATCTGCAGGCGCTGGTCAACACCTCTCCGGTGGGTGTGCTGGTGATGGATGTCGCCTCGGAGAACGCCGTGATGGTCAACCAAGAGGCGCGTCGCCTGCTCCGGGTCGATCCCGACCAGCGAGAATTCTCGGTCGCGAGCGTCGAGCGCTTGGCGTTCAAGCGAATGGACGGGTCCGCGGTCGCATTCGAGGAACTGCCGTTCAAGTCGGCGCTGCAACGCAGCGAGACGGTGCACGCCGAAGAGCTGGTAATCGTGCGTCCGGATGGCAGCGAGGTGACCACGCTGGTCAATGCCACACCGATTCGCTCCGACGACGGCGAGCTGGTGACGGTGATCTCGACGCTGCAGGACATCTCGCCGTTGGAGGACTTGGAACGGCTGCGAGCCGAGTTCCTAGCGATGGTGAGCCATGAGCTGCGAGCGCCACTGACGTCGATCAAGGGATCAGCGGCTACGGTGCGCAGCTCGCTGGTGCCCCCCGATCCCGCAGAGGTCCGCCAGTTCTTCCGCATCGTCGAAGAGCAAGCCGATCACATGCGGGGCCTGATCAACGACTTGCTGGACATGACGCGCATCGAGGCGGGGACCCTCTCGGTGAATCCGACGCCATCAAGCTTGGAGTCGATCATCGAGCAGGCAAAGAACACCTTTCTCAGCGGCGGGCATCAGCACAATGTCAAAGTCGAGCAGGGGCCGAGCCTTCCGCGCGTGTGGTGCGACGGGCAGCGGATCACCCAGGTGCTGCACAACCTCTTCGTGAACGCTGCGGCCAACTCCCGCGACTGGTCGACCATCAGTGTGTCGGCGACATTGGACGACACCCATGTGGCGGTCTCTGTGACTGACGAGGGGTCCGGCATCGCCACCGAGCAGTTGCCGCTGCTGTTCACAAAGTTCTCTCGCAGGCGTCCCGACGAGACCGACAGCGCCGTCAGCGGCTACGGGCTGGGGCTGGCCATCTGCAAGGGCATCGTGGAGGCTCACGGCGGTCGGATCTGGGCCCATAGCGCGGGCAATGGCAGCGGCGCGCAGTTCACCTTCACCGTTCCCGCCGTCGACGAGCCGCCGGTCGCAGCAATCCTGGCTGATACGGGCGACCGCGACTCGAGCCGGGCCGGAACCAAGGTCGAGCGGATCCTCGTCGTCGACGACGATCTCCAGGCGCTTCGCTTCATCCGCAGCACGCCGGCACGAGCCGGCTACACGCCCGTCGCCACCAGCGACCCCGACGAGGTCGAGAGCCTGCTCGAAGCCGAGACGCCTCATCTCGTGCTGCTCGACGTGGTGCTGCCTCGCGTCGACGGATTCGAACTCGTCAGGCGCCATCCCAAGATCCTGGAGGTGCCGCTCATCTTCGTATCCGGGCGCGGCGACGATCAGTTCGTAGCGAGAGCGTTCGAGATGGGCGCGGCCGACTATCTCGTCAAGCCGTTCTCGCCCACCGAGCTGCTGGCCCGCATCGGCGCCGCTCTGCGCCGCCAAGCGCAATCACAGCATGTCGAGACTTACCGGATGGCCGACCTCACCCTCGATTTCCTGACTCGGACCGTCACCGTCGCCGGGCGAGCGTTGAATCTCACCCCGACCGAGTACAAGCTGCTCTCGGAGCTGTGCATCAACGCCGGCCGCGCACTCAGCTACGAACAGCTCCTCGATCTCGTCTGGGGCGATGATTCCAACGGCGACGCGCAGCGAGTACGCACCTTTGTCAAAGACCTGCGCTCGAAGCTCGGCGACGACGCCAGGAACCCCACCTACATCCTCACCGTGCCCGGCGTCGGCTATCGGGCCGCCGCGCCGTAGCCGACGCTTCGCTCACGCCTGGCGCCGTCGCGCCGAGTTCGCAGGAATCCGCGCTGTATCGCGCGACTAGCGCAGCATTACGCATCCTGCTTCTCATGCGGGTGCAGCACGGAGATGGGCAAGGGAGGAACGCCGGTCAGCTCGGTGAACCGCTGCGGTTCTGCGAACTCGGCAACGAGCCGGTCGATCCACGCCTGGGTGTAGAGGTAGCTCTTGTAGCTGGTCAGGTACTCGGCGTAGTTGAGGTTCATGGTGCGGTCGTTCTGGCCTCTCGGGGGACGCACGCCGAGCTTGCGGCACGCCTCGACGTGCATGGCGGTCGTGAACTTCAGGCCCGTGCGGCGACGCACCTCGCCGACTACATCGGACGGCCTGAAGCCGTGCCGCGCCACTGGGCGGCTGAGCACCACGAACTGATCGAGGGCATCGGCCAGCTCGGCCGGCACCTCGCCGGGCCGCACGAAGTAGGCCACGGCGTCGGGATTGTTGGCCGACGAGCGGGGCACCGGCACGAATGCCACCCGGATCATGTACGTGGGGTCGTTCAGCACCTCGTCGGGCACCGCCTCGGCGCGGCCCAGCAGCGCCTGCACGTCGAGCGGGAGTGACGCATGGAGCTTGCGGGCAGAAGCGAGCACGCCGGGGTCACGAAAGCCCGACAGCTGCAGCGGCACCGACAGACTGTCCCCAAGCGAGTATTCGGGACCGAACTCGCTGGTCAGCGCGTTCTCGAAGTTCAGCAACCCGGCTTGCGCAAACGGGATGACCGTGACGTCCAGCCCCGGTAGGTACCGATGGGCGGTGGCGTTGCGAAGCTCAACCCAGCGAGCCACGTTCTCGCGGGTGCCACGATGGGGACTGCTCCCGAACGCCCGACCGATCAGGTCGAGCGTGTCGAGCGATTGCTCCGCCCCGTCGAACAGCGTGGGCTGGCCGTCGTAGTCGAGCTTGCGCCACTCCTCGCCGTCGCGCTGCAGCACCGCCAGCGACAGGCTGTTCCACGCCGTCACGAACAGCAGCGAGAACGCGCCCGTACGGAACGAGCTGCGCGGATCGTTCCAAACTCTCAGTGCTTCCAGGCACGATGCGCGGGCCTGCTGCAGCTGGGTCTCCCACTCGGCGGCGCGGATGCCCACTGGTTGCGCGCCCAGCGACCGCACTTGGGACTGGAGATCTTCGATGAGGTCGGTCTGGCGGGCACGCCCCGTCGTCTCGATCTGCAGCGTGCGACGCATGAACCGGTCGAACCGGCGGCCGTGCGACGAGCCGTCCTCCCAGGTGTGACGCTCCAGCTCGCTCTTGGAGATGCCCCTGCCGTAGTCCCACAGGTCGAGCAGCTTGAGCGCGAGCTCGACGTCGTCGTCGCTGGGCGGCTCGGCCATGCAGCACCGTACCGCTGCGGTCGCCCACCGTCACCACGGAAGCCGGTGTGGGACGCCGGAGGGCTTCGTAGTGCGGAGTATTCTGCCGCTGAGGTGACGAGGGCTGGACCGAGCAGAGAGGACGGCACTCTCATGGCGGACACGCAGGCGCCCGACGGCGTCGCACCGGACACCGACGCCAAGGGTTTCGAGCCGGATCTGCCCATCAGCGTGTCGCCGATCCTGGATTGGCCGCCGCGCCCGCTCGCAACGCTGCGGAACATCACCTCGATGATGTGGCCGCAAGGAATGCTCTGGGTGGCGATGTCGGCGCTGGCGTGGAACTTCTTCACGCCCTCCATGGAGCGCATGTCCAGCCTGAGCCCGCGATGGGTGCTGGAGATCTACCTGCGAAACGTCGTCATGTTCACGGCCGTGGCCGGAACCCTGCACGTGCTGCTGTACATCCGGCAGGTCCAGCAGCAGCGCTACAAGTACAACCGCCAATGGCTCAGCACGACCAACCGGGCGTTCCTGTGGAACAACCAGACCCGCGACAACATGTTCTGGTGCCTCGTCAGCGGCTGCGGGGTGTGGACGATCTACGAGTCGCTCACCATGTGGTTCTACGCCAACGGCTGGATCCCGCAGGTGGAGTGGGGTTCTGCGTGGCTGTACCTGTCAGCGCTCGCGGTGCTGACCTCGCTGTGGTCGGTGACCCACTTCTACTTCATCCACCGCGTGCTGCATATGCGCTGGGTGTACGCACACGTTCACTACCTGCACCATCGCAATGTGAACACCGGGCCGTGGAGCGGCCTGTCGATGCACCCCGTCGAGCACATGATGTACCTCAGCATGTTCGTGTTGTGGTGGGTGGTGCCGGCCCACCCCTACATCGTGATCCTGACGCTGCTGTCCAACAGCGTCGCAACGGCAATGTCACACTCGGGGTTCGAGCGCTTCGAGCTCGGCAAGCGTGAAGGCCCCACTATGGCCGGCGGTGACTACTTCCATCACCTGCACCATCGATACTTCGAGTGCAACTACGGCAACAGGCCTGTTCCGCTCGACAAGCTGTTCGGCACGTTCCACGACGGCACGCCCGAGGCCCACGCTCGGATGCGCGAACGGGCGAAGGCCCGTCACGCGAGACGCCGGCACGGCGCGGCGCGCTAGGCCGTTGATTCGGCCGCGAGCGCGGGCGGCGGGCGCCGGTTCTGCCGGGTGCGAGTCGGGCGACGGGTTCAGACCCGTGCTTCGGCGGCGTACCTCTTGTTGTACCGCTCGCGGCAGATGTAGAACTCATCGACGCTCTGGAAGGCGTCGTGCGCAATGAGCAGGTCCAGGTTGCCGCGCACGAGACGGTCGGGGGCCACGCGGGTTGCGAGGACCTGGATCGCCCCGTACCCCACCGGGCCGGTTCCTTCGGCGGTGTCGCGCCCGTGGGTCACGCCGAGCAGGTACTCGATCTCGTCGAGCAGGGCGTCGAAGAGGGCGTCCTCGGTGGTCTTGGGGACGAACTCGTCGGTGATCGACCGCAGGGTCATCCACAGGCGCAGCGATGCCTGGATGGGCGCTTCGTCCGCTCGCTTGAGCCGCTCGCAGTTGACCAGATAGGTGACTCGTCCGACCCTGCCGTCGTCTTCGGCATGCACCGTCCCGATGATCCGCGCGAGCGGGTCGAGCCGATCTGCAGCGGCAGCGCCGAAGGCGACCGCATAAATCGCCAGCAGCGTCACTTGGTGCTGCAGATTGATCTCCGTTCCATCGGCTGAGCCCGGGAACGGAATCCGGTTGGCCAGCAAGCGAATTGCGTGAGCCCATGCTTTGTCGTGGTCCGCGCAATTCGAGAAATAGGCGCCGGTGACGAGCAGTTCGATCAGGTTGGCCGATGCAGCCTCGTAGGCCCGCAAGCACTCGTCGTAGCCCTGGCAATCGGCATTGCGGAGAGCTTCGATTGTCCGGATCGTCTCGTCGTGAATGGCGTCGTGGAGCTCTATGCGAGCAGCCGGTTCGGCGAGCAGGTCCTTGAGTTCGGCCACAGTGACCGTTTCGGTTTGTGACGACACGCGGCCAACAGTACAGCGCTCTGATTTCGAGCTTTGTCATCCGGCTGCGGACCGCAGGGTGTCGTCAGGACTTACCCCGCTGGGCCCGAGCTTCCTTCAGCAGTTCGATGACGGCGGCCTGCGCCTGATCGGACTCGGTGAGGGGTTCCCCGTAGGGCACACGTGCCATGCGCGGTCCCGCCGGCGTCGTGACCCGCAGGGTGAGTCCGTAACGGTCGATCCCCACCATGGCCGCATCGGTGGCATCGTCGAGGCCGGCCTGGACCTGCGCGTACATCAGGTTGGCATCGGCGTGGTCGCCGTTCATGTGCTCGATGATCCCCGCAGCGGCCTCCCACAGCGGATCCACCGCGGCGTCGCGGTAGCCGTCAGCACTCACCCAGCTCATGTGTCCGAAGCCGCCCACATAGCGGCACTGGGCGACATCGAGGCGCCAGAACGCGAAGTCGGTGAAGTCCGCGTAGTAGGCCGCGTAGGGGTGGGTCTGGAGGTAGCGGTCGCGCAGGGCGCCGGGATCGTCGAGCACCTCCAAGCGGCCGACGAGCGTCAGGCGGGCTCGGCCCAGAGGATCGCCGTCGCCGGCACCGTCGACGATGAGCATGCTCGCCCGACTGTCACCTCGGGCGTTGACCGTGTGCTCGGCCATTTCCGAGATGAGGATGACCGGCGCACCGGCGTCGTCAGCGGCGTAGGAGACGACGCTGCCGTAGGGAAATCCCTCCGAAGTCAGCGTCGAGAGGCTGGCGATCTTGGTGGCCGCCACCAAGGTGCGCGACAGCTCCGCATCGGAAGGGAACGACGAGGGGTCGCCTGCGATCGGGGGCCCAGCCTCGCCGCCGCCGTGGGAAGTCGGACGGGTCATGACATTCGGTTGCTTTGTCGACTCTGGGTCATTGCTGCGAGTCCGGTGAAGATTGGCACAACGAGCAGGAAGATACCGATCGAGAGGATGGCGAGCACGCTCGCGACCAGCAACAGCAACGTCGACAGCCACAGTGCGCTCACGCGTTGCTCCGCAAAGACAATTGCGGCAGCAATCGCCAAGATGCCTCCGAGGAGGCACCCGTAGAAGGTGACTGTCAAGAGCATTGCCATTCGGGCCTCATCATGTCCTCGAAGGACCCGGACTCAGCGTATGGCGCGCCCCTTCTTCAGGGCTGCGGATCGGCGAGAATGGCAGTGTGACAGTGAACCTGTGGTCCGATTTCACGTTCAAGCTGGCGAATTGGGCGAACCGCACGGCGATCCGCTGCAGCGGCGGCCGCATCGGATGGATCCACAAGGGAACGCCGATCATCGAAGTGACCATGACGGGCCGGCGCAGCGGTGAGCCCCGGACCACGCTGCTGTCCGCCGTCGCGGAGCGGAATGGCGCATTCGTCGTCATCGGCTCACGCGGGGGCGACTCGAAGCACCCTGCATGGTTTCTGAACATGCGAGACAACCCTGCGGTCACTGTTCGCAACCGCAGCGGCACGCGTCAGATGACCGCCCGCCTCACCGAGGGCGACGAGCGCGCCGAGCTGTGGGAGCAGGCAACTGCCAACGGCGACCACTACCTCCGATTCCAGGCAAGAACCGACCGGCAGTTCCCGATCGTCATGCTCGAACCCTCCGACGGCGCTTCCGATTCCACGTAGCGGCGGCGGAGCCGCCCTGAAGCTGCCGACAGCTCCGGGCGATGGCACCTGAGGGTCTCAGCGAGCCGCGGCGCTATCGGCTGGTGCGACTTCGTAGGTCATGTTGATGTAGCGCCAGTCGGGCTGCGGGGTCGCGGCAGGCTCGGGAGACGGCACGGCCGCGAAGCCCGGCCGGTTGCGACGCGGCAGGCCGAGCGACGCGAACATGCCGACCACCGCCAACGACGCCGACAGCAGGAACACCGGCGTGAATGAGCCCGCCGTGTCGGCGATGAAGCCGCCGAGCTGCGGCGAGATCATCTGGGCGATGCCGAAGCAGAAGGTGGTGGCTGCGAAAGCGGGCCCGTAGTCGTCGGTGGATGTGTTGCTGACGACATAGACGGTCAGCACCGTCGGCATGGCAGCGAACAACAAGCCGACTGCCACCGACAGGAAGATCGTCGGCACGAACCAGCCCGGCAGGATCAGCGTGGTGGTGATGGCCCAGCCCGCGAACGACATCGCCAGCGTCCATCGGGTCCCAATGCGGTCGGAGAGCGCTATGAACAACGGCCCGCCGAAGATCATTGCGGCGCCGACCAGCGTGAACGCCAGCGACGCTTGTGAGCTCGTCCAACCGCTGTCGTCCTCCAGCCGTGTGGTGAGGAACGAGATAACGAGCAGGTACAGCAGCCCGAAGATGACGAATCCGCTGACCATCGGCACCCATCCAGGCACCCGTCGCAGCGCGCTGAACCCGCCAACGCCGGTTCCCGACGACAGCCGTTCTTGGCGGTGGCCGATGAAGAGCAGCACCACCGCGGCGATGACAGCGCCGATGATGAGCTGCACGAAGTACACGTTCCGCCACGACGCGTCTCCCATGGTCGAGCGAACGATGCTGGCGAGCTGACCCGCGAACACGACGCCGAGACCCATGCCCGCCCCAAGAAACCCGACGGCGAGCCCGCGTCGCTCCGGCGCAATTGCGTCTGCGGTGACGACCGGAGCGGGGATCCACGTCAGCGCACCGCCGAGGCCCTGTGCAAACAGCCCGACGCCCAGCACTGCCGGTCCCGGGGAGATCGTCGCAAGCGCTTGGCCGATGATCGCAAGCACCAGGCCGATCCGCATGATCGACAGCAGGCGGAACCGGCTGGACGCTACGGCGACGATCAGGCTGCCCACCAGATACGCCGCCATGTTCACGGTTGCGAGTGAGCCTGCGACGGTGTTCGACAGGCCGAGGTCGTCGCGGACTGCTGGGAGCAACACCCCGTAGGTGAATCGCCCGAATGACTGGGCGATGGCAGCTACCAGCGCCATCAGGATCACTGCGGCCGCGCCCATCAGCCGGCGCTGACGGGTCGGAGCTTCACTGCCGAGGTCGGTCACGAATGACCATGCAACAGGCAATCGCTCTCTCCTGCACATGTCGTCCGTGGTCCGAGTGCCCGCGTCGGATGCGGGACTCGCAAGATGGCGAGGGCACACGCCGCCAACTGCGGGGCAATCGGTCGGTCGGCGGCCTTCGAAGTGCGCTGGGTGCGACACTCTCAAGGTGGATGCTGTGCGTTCTGCCCGCCGGACACAGCCATCACGGCTCGTCGCGGTGCGAGGTCGGCGGCGCGTGCCGTGAGCGAGGAACAGTTCGCCAACCTGGTGGCCGTCGTTGCGACGGCTGTGACATTTGCCCAGGTCGTGCCGCAGATTGTGCGCCTGTTGCGATTGAGGCGGATCGAGGGCACCTCGCCAGCCTGGGCGGCGATCGGCATGGTGATCAACATCGGCTGGACGGCGTACGTGATCGCCGAGGAATTCTGGGTCACCATTCCGGCGGTGCTTGCGGCCGTCATCAGCTTCGGTCTCGTGCTGTTTCTGCTGTGGCGCAACGGTGCCGACGTGCGCGTCGCTGTCATTGCCGGCATTGCCGTGGGAGTGGCATGTGTGGGCTTGCAGCTCGTCGCGGGCTGGACGTGGCTGGGCATAGCGCTCGGCTTGGCGAACGGCTTGTATCTCGGACCATCGGTGTGGGCCGCTTGGCGGTCGTACGCGCCGGTCGGCGTGGCCCCGCTCACCTGGGTGCTCACTGCCGGCGAAGGCATCTTGTGGGGCTACTACGGGGTGCTCGTGGAAGCAAAGCCGATCATGGTGTACGGCGGCACTGCGCTCCTGCTAGCAGCGTTCGTACTGCTGCGGCTGTGGATCACTCGCCACCGGATCCGGGCCGAGCTCGCGTCGCCCGACTGACCGACAGGCGTTCGCCTGCCCCGATCTCGTTGCGCGATTACGGCGCGGGAACTGGGCAGGCGACGGCTCGGTAGGTGCGCAGCCGCTTGCGCAGCGTCCACACCAGGAGTGCGACGGCGACCAGCCCCACGACGGGCTGCACCGGCGCCCACCACGACAACGCCCCTGAGATGCCCACGAGCGCCACGACTGCCTGATTGCACACCGGACAGCCGACAGCGAGGAACGAGACCAACCCGCCCCACAAGGTGGTGGTGCCCTGCCGCTCAACGGCCGCTTCGGTGCCTGTCTCGGCGCTCGACGGCGGCCGGATCGCGAAGATCAGGCCGATCAGTGCCGAGGTGATCGCCAAGATCACCCAGTCGAGCCACCGAGCCTCGATGGGCCGACCGAAGATCGGCGTGTCGATCAGGTCTGACGGGATTCCGATGAGCACGGCGGCGATAGCCCCGTACACCAGGGCTCTCGGCCACACTGCTCTCGGAAGCACCCGCAGTTCCTGCAGCACCGCGACGACGCTACCGCGCCCCCCACCCAACCCATCCGCGCCCCATTGGCCTCGGCCGCGAGCAAGGTCAGCGTTCGAGTTCTTGGATGGTCTCGAGGAGGGTGGCGGTGTCGCGCATCCAGCTCACGACCCGATCGATGCAATCCGGGCGGGTGACGTCGAGCAGCAGCGTCGCGACGGCGACCGTGGCTCCCGCCTCGTCATCGGCGACCATCGTGGTCGTCGGCCGCAGGCGTGCGTCGGAAGCAACCAGCACGCCCGCCGCACGGAGCTGACGGCGCTGCATCTCGCCGCCGTCATCGTTCATGAGCTCATCTTCCATATATTTCAAGCTATTTCATTGTTCTCCAAAATTCCAAGTGATTTTCCCTGCGAGCACTCGGGCGGGGCGAAGCCGCCACGTCCACGAATCGCCGTCTACCGGCGGGCCGACGAGGAATGCAGCGAGCGGCACACGTCATGGCCAGGTGTGGCGATCCAATCTGAGGGCTGACGAGACGGGCGGGGACGTAGAGTCGCTGCTCAATCGGGCCAACTCGCGGAGCGAATTCGTCCCATGGCTGCAGACAACCCCGCTGACGACACCGAGCCGGGCTCGGTCGCGGTTGGCCACCGGTTTGCGGCCGCGCTGCGGGAAGCTGGACTGTCGGTCATCGCCGAGATCAAGCGGCGCTCGCCGTCTCGTGGGGCGCTGAATGCCGACGCCGACGCAGCCGATCTGGCATCGGAGTACAAGGCGGGCGGGGCTGCCTGCCTGTCTGTGCTGACCGAGAGCGAGCGGTTCAGCGGCTCGCCCGAGGACTTGCAAGCGGCCAAGGCGGTGACTGGTCTGCCGGTGCTGCGCAAAGATTTCCTGCGCACGCTCGACGACGTACGCGACAGCCACGCCATGGGCGCCGACGCAATGCTCGTCATCCTCGCCGACATCGACCCGGCACAGCTGCCGCCCATGCAGGAATTGGCGCTGTCGCTGGGCGTCGACGTGCTCACCGAAGTCCGCGACGAGGCCGAGCTGGAGACGGCAGTCGGACTTGGCGCCTACATGATCGCCATCAACCAGCGCGACAACCCCGAGTCCACCAAGTTCACCGTCGACTACGACAAGGCAGTACGGGTCAGCCGCAGTTTCGAGAATATCGACCATCGGATACTGCTGATCGCGGCCTCAGGCATCGGCGTGCCCGGCGGCACCTCCATGCGAGCGATCGCCGACGCCGGCTACCACGCCGCCCTGATCGGCGAAGCACTCGTCGTCGCGGAGGATCCTCCGACTCTCCTGAGAGACCTCATCGCTGACGCCGAGCCGAATACCAGAGCGAACTAGCGAGCATTCAGGCGACTCAGTCACTCGGCAGATTGGCGAAGGTCAGGTACCGCCATCGAGTGGCTCATCCGGAGGCCCGACCACGACCGTTCCCGCCAACTTGTCGTGCCATCCCTGCCGGTGACGGTTCGATATCGCCGACACATAGACGAGTGCCCAGAATGCGGCACCAAACTGGAACGGCGTCCAAACGCCGAGTCTCCACGAGAGCAAGGCTCCGACGGCACCCGCCAACATTGGCAAGAGCGCACGCCAGAACGATGAGATGAGCGACGGCGGTGTTCCGTCCACTGCCCTCACGACCTCAATGCCTGGGGCTCGCTTACCTAGTGTTCGGCTTCCCCTGGCTGTGGACACGGTCTCATACAGCAACCACGTGAACGCAATAGACGCAGGAAGCACCCACGAGAGCACATCGATCGCCTCGCCGAGCGTCCCTTGAAAGAGTGCACCCCAGTCGTGCCCCCATCCGAGGAACGAAAGCGGCAGAAAGACCGCAAGCATGACGACGACCTCACATGTCAGCAGGATGGCCGCGTCGACGAGCCGTCCGACAACGCGTTCGCCGAAGGTGGCGAGCCGGACTTCGGCACCGTTGATCATGATGAACCGCGAGCGCATGCCTTCCATCGAAGGCTCGCGTTGGGAGCCGGTGCTCATCACCGTTGGTTTCTCGGCTCGATTGCGAGCGTCGTCAGATGTCGCTGAAGTCGACTGTCAGTTCCCTTGCTCGGCCGTCTCACGACAACAGTGCCGGCCAGTTTGTCGTGCCAGCCCCGTCCGTGGGCGTCCAAGTGGGCCGATAGAACGACCACCGTCCAAGTTGCCGCGCCATAGAGGATGACTATCGACGCGGCAGCGATGGCCATGCCCACCGCGTAAGAGAAGGCGACTCCATTCCCGACTCCCATCTCCGCTTCCAAATGGAATGGGAATACAAGGAACAGCTCCACAATTCCGATGAAGCAGAACATGACCACGACATCTACGAGTCGAGCCGCGACGCGGTCAAGAAACGGAGCGGTCGTGACAAGGTCGCCAGTACCGAGCTGGTATCTCCGGGGCGCGAAGCGGGCCATCATCCGGGGGTGAGGGCGTCGGTGACGACCGACGCGGGAATCGCACCGCCACCCGCATCTTCGGTGCCATCGGCGCGGATCAGCAACCAGCGGGGGTGATAGCTGACGCCGAGTGCTCTGGCGAGCTGATTCTCGGTATCGGGCAAGTTCGGCATGTGGCCGAGTCCGTAGGAGCTCACGAAGCGTGAGATGGCCGACGCCGTGTCATGTCCCCCGACGCTGACGAGGGCCAAGTTGGTTCCGTGTTGTGTCTTCAGCGCTGCGACCGCAGGCGCCTCCCGCTGGCAGTTCGGTCACCACGGTGCCCAGAACCACACCAGCACGTCGCGGCCGACAAATGCGCTGACGTCAAGCGTCGTACCGTCGACTTGTGCGACGGCCAGCGCCAGCACCTTTTGCCGATCCTCGGTGGGCTCGGGCTCGGTGACAGCCTCTTCGTCACCGTCTCCCTCTGCCTCCTGCTCGTCCTCGCCGGCTGTCTCGGCCTCTTGCGATGAGCCGTCGTCAGCTTCGGCATCCGTTGCTTCGGCCTGGTCGTCGCCGTCCTCGACGGTGCTGGTCGCGGCAGCGTCCTGTTCTCCCCCGCCGCCAGCATCAGCGGCCTCGTCATCCGCCGATGGCTCAGCGTCACCGCCGGACTGGTCGTCAGGCTCGTCCTGTGGCTCTGCGGCAGCGTCGTCCGCGCCGTCCGCCGCAGCCCCGTCATCAGTCTGCGCGGCGGCCTGATCGGTGGCATCATCGCCCGCCTCGTCAGCGGTGCCGGCGTCCTGCGTCGCGCCTTCGGAATCTGCTGGCTCAGCAGACACGGGCGCCGTGGTCGGGCTTGCAGGCGGTTCGGTCGTTGCGACCACGGGTGCGGCGCTGCTGGCAGCCACCGTCTGCGGTGTCCCGTCGCCGTCGCTGCTGCAACCGGCCAGCAGGCCTGCGCCCACGACGCAGCAGACGACCACCGAAGTCACTCGCCACGCAAGCCGCTTCACCACTGCGAGCGTAACCCGCGCCCGTGCCGGCTCAGAAGCGGCATCGAACCTTGGACCGAGCGCTTCGGGCATGCCGGCCCAGAAGCGGCGTCGAAACTGAGGCCGAGTGTCTCAGGTGCTCTGGCTCAGAAGCGGCCAGATCCTGAGCGGAGGGTCTTCGGCATGGCAGAGACGCGCAGCTAGGTTCGCACCGTGCCGCGCCTGTTCGTCGCCGTGTGGCCGCCCCCTTCCGTCGTCTACGAACTGGCTGGGCTGCCAAGACCTTCCGAGCCGGGTGTCAGCTGGACCAAGCCGCACCGCTTGCACATCACGCTCCGGTTCCTCGGCGAATGCGACACCGGCGAAGCGCTCAGCACCCTCAGCGCGCAGTCATTCGGCGGGACATCGGTAACGCTCGGACCGGCGCCCGAACGACTGGGTCGGGGAGTGCTCATGCTTCCGGCGGTCGGCGCCGACGATCTCGCCGAGTCCGTCATCGACTGCACTCGCTACATCGGTGATCCGCCGCCGGATCACCCTTTCGTGGGGCACCTCACGGTTGCCAGGTTCCGCAAGCGGCAGCCGACGGTCGACTGGCCACGCCTGGGTGAGACGTTCGAGGTCACCGAGATCAGCCTGGTCGAGTCAGCACCGTGGGGCGAGTACCTGGATGTTGCGAAGTTCCCGCTCCACGAGCATTCCAGACCCGATCCGTGAGGCGAATCGGCCCGTCGGGATGTGAGAACCTTGCGGTGAACACCGCAGCAGGGGGAGCCATGGGACTTCACCACGTCGCCTACGCAACACGGGACCTCGAGGCGACGCACCGCTTCTATGAGGACCTGATGGGCTTCCCGCTGGTCCACGCCGAGCAGGCCGAGCGGCCGCGTCCCGACGGCGGGCCGACAGGCCACATCAAGCACGTCTTCTACGACATCGGCGACGGCGAGTGCATCGCCTTCTTCTTCATCCAGAACATGGGCGAGCAGGCCGACTACAGCACCGACCTCAGCGCGACGGTGGGGCTGCCGGTGTGGGTCAATCACGTCGCCGTCCGGGCGACGCCAGAGCAGCAAGAGGCTGCCCGCGAGCGCATGGCAGCCGCCGACATCGAGCCGCTGATGGAAGTGGACCATGGCTGGTGCCATTCGCTCTACTTCGTGGACCCGAACGGGATCATGGTCGAGCTCTGCCGGGACACCACCGGCATCGAGCCCGATCCCGCCGAGGCGCTGGAAGTGATGCGCTCCCCCATCCCCGCCGACGCCTCGGCCTGAACCAAGGGCCGGTCGGAAGATGGGAATCACCCGCGAGTTCGTCGCGCTGCCGAGCGCCGGCGCTCCCCGGTCCGGCGTGGGCGGGCATCCCTGCCAAGGCGTCTACCACCGGCCCGAGGGACACGAGCCGCGCACGGCCCTGATCGCAACCCACTACAACATCGATTTCAGCGAGCACTACCTGGCCAGCTACATCGCCGAGCGGGGCCTCGGCTTCCTCGGCTGGAACACCCGCTTCCGGGGCGCCGAGCCCTACTTCCTGGCCGACCTGGCGCTCGCCGACATCGATGTCGGCGTCCGCTGGCTGCGCAGCCAGGGCGTCGACTGCGTGGTGCTGCTGGGCAACAGCGGCGGTGGCTCGCTCATGGCCACCTACCAGGCACAGGCCACGGCGCCCAATCTGGTTCCCGAATACAGCCGGCGAGGTGTGCACCCGGCGATCGAGGACCTGGCGGGAGGCGACCTGTACGTCTCGATCGTGGCGCACACGGGCCGTGCCGAGGTGCTGACCAACTGGATGGACCCGTCGGTCACCGACGAGAACGATCCGCTCAGCGTCGATCCGGCCCTCGACCCGTTCGGCGCCGACCGGCAGCCGCCGTTCGATGCTGATTTCGTCGCGACGTACCGGCGTGCCCAGCGTGCTCGCAACGAGCGCATCACCGCCTGGTGCAAGGACGAGCTGGATCGGCTCGCGGCAGCGGGACACCGCGAGCGCCTGTTCGTGGTGCCGCGGCTGTGGGCCGACCTGCGGATGCTCGACGGTTCGATCGACCCCAGCCAGCGCATCGTGCCCGGCTGCTACCTCGGCGATCCGCGCCGGGCCAACTACGGGATCTTCGGCGTCGGAACGGTGAGCTCGCTGCGCACCTGGCTGTCGATGTGGAGCCTCGCCGACTCGCAGTGCAGCACCGACCAGGCGCGGCACATCGATCTCCCCGCGATCGTCATCGACGCCGATGCCGATACAGGCATTTTCTCCTCCGACACCGCCAAGATCGTCAACGCGCTGCGCGGCCGGCCCAGTGCACCGGACGTGCCGGTGCATTCCATCTCCGGCGACCACTACCTGACAGAACCGGCTGGTGCGCGGGCCGAAGCAGCCGACCTCATCACCGACTGGGTCCGCACCCACACTGCCTAGAGAGCGCCCGCGATGCCCGATTTCCTCGACACCGAGCACACTGAGGTGCTGCGCACTGCTGAGCGGCTGGCTGACGAGCTGGTGGCGCTGTCGGACCGGATCGCCGAGAGCGACATCGGGCCAGCGGTGCGGGAGGCATCCAAGACCGCCGGTGTATTCGGCATGACCCAGCCGATGTCGGTCGGCGGCACTGCGGCGGGCGCTTTGGCGCTGGCCGTCGTGCGTGACACACTCGGCAGCCGCAATGTGGGTCACCTGCCGGGTGTCTTCGGGCCGTCGCCGGGGGTGCTCGCCGAGGTCGGCGAGCCGTTGCGCAGCCAGTTCCTGCTGCCGTATCTCGCCGGGGAGCTGCGCAGCGGTTTCGGGTTCACCGAACCTGCCGATGCACCGCGCCACACCTGGGCGCAGCGTGACGGGGACGAACTGGTGGTCAATGGAGCGAAGTCGTACGTGACCGGCGGCGCAGACGCCGATTTCATCAACACGCTGGTGGAGGTGGAAGGGGTCGGCACTGCGATGGTGCTCATCGAGACCGACCGTGCGGGCGTGACGCTCGAGAAGCGCTTCGGCACCCTCGACGGCAGTCACCATGCTGCGTTCACGTTCACCGATGTACGCGTTCCGGCGACCCACCTCATCGGCGAGGCCGGGGGTGGCCTCCGACGGGCGATGAGCCAGATCAACGCCACGCGCATGGCGATTGCAGCCGAGTGCATCGGCCAGTGCCGGTTCGCGATCGACCTCGTCGAGCAGACGCTGGCTGAGCGGGCGGAGCTGCGCAGCTCGACAGACGAACCGGCGCGGGTCGGCACCGACCTGGAGCGGGTGACGCTGGGAGACATGCGGATCGCCGCCTACGCAGCTCGCAGCGCGCTCTACCGCACGGCACTCCTGCTCGATGCCGGCGAGAACGCTGTCAACGAGGTGATGGCGGCCAAGTCGCTGGCCACCGAGACGCTGAGCCGGGTTTGTGACGACGCGGTGCAGCTTGTCGGGGGCACCGCGCTCGTGGACGGCCACCCGCTGGCCGACATCTTGCGACGCGTGCGCGCACTGAGGCTGGCAGAGGGACCCACCGAGGTGCTCGCGGCCAACGTTGCCCGCGGGCGCCTCGATCTCGGTTTCGGCCGCGTGTGAATGCTCGGCTGGAGTTAGTCCCAGCCGAGTTCGTGCAGCCGGTCGTCGTCGATGCCGAAGTGGTGCGCTATCTCGTGCACCACCGTCACCAGCACTTCTTCGACGACGTCGTCGGCCGTCTCGCACATCTCCAGGATCGGCAGCCGGTAGATAACGATGCTGTCGGGCATCGCCAAGCCGCCGTAGTCGTGGCGCTCGGTCAGCGGGATGCCCTCATAGACACCGAGCAGGTCCGGATCCTCCCCGCGGTCCTCCACGAAGATCGCCACGTTGTCCATCAGCGAACGCAGCGCGTCCGGTATGTCTTCGAGCGCCTGCTCCACCAAATCGGCAAAGCGGGCCTCGTCCATCTCGAGCACGCCCCCATCCTGCCGGGCGAGCCGGCCCGCGTGAGGGGCAATAGACGAATCGGGGTCGGGCGCTGTGCTGGGGCCAGCAGTAAGTTGCACTGCGTTTGATGCCCAGCACTAACGTGCTGGCGTGCACGAGCTCGTCGTCACGGGAAATGATCCGGATGCCGCTGCGGACGTAGCGGCATCCGTCGGGGGCGTGTGTTACGCGGCCGACCCAGACGACCGCCGCGAGTTTCCCTTCCGCACGCTCGTGCGCGCCATGACCGATTCCCCAGACCTGCTGACACCCGCCGCAACGGTCGGTACCTACCTGGCGTTCTCACGCGTCATCCGCGAGCGCCCCCTGGGGTCTGACCCGGGCACTGCCTCGCCGGGCCTCACCGCCATCTTCCCGATGGTCCACCACCCACGGCTGACGCACGCGCAGGGAGACAGCCACTGGCGTGACACCCACGTGCCGCTGGCGCTGCAGCACCACCCCGGCATGTGGGACTACACCCAGCTGAGCGTCGTGGCCACCCTCAACGGCCCGTCCTATGACGGCTTCGCGCTGGTCGCGTTCGCCTCGCTTGAGGACATGCGTGAACGCTTCTTCGGCGACGACCACGACCGCGACGTCATCCGTGCCGACGTGGCGAAATTCGCCGACACTGAGCGCTCTCCCCGGCGGGTGATCGTGACCGAGACGATCTACCGCCAGCGTCCCCCGCTGCCAGCAGTGACCTGGCCGCACGACTAGCTCGCGCGCCCCCAAGCGAGCCTCAGTCCGCCGCGCGCCATGAGCCAGCCAGCGAACTCATCGTGACTGCCGCGCCCCACGCCGAGGCATTCAGCCCTGCCCGCCGGATCGGCACGCTGCTGACGCTGGCCGGGGCAGCGGCGGTGTCGCAGTCGTTCGGCCGCTTCACCTATTCGCTGCTCTATGCCGACATGCGCGACGGGTTCAGCCTGTCCAACACCGTGGCCGGTGCCCTCGGCTCGCTGAACCTGCTGCTGTACGTGGTGGGCTCGCTGGTGGTTGCGCTGACGGTGGGACGCACCGGCTTGAGCGGTGCCGTGCGAATCGGCCTCGCCGGCAATGTGGCCGGCTTGGCCCTGCTGGCCTGGAGCCCGAACGTAGGCGTCGCGGCCTTCGCGCTCGCATTGACGGGCTTCTGCGCGGCTGGAGTGTGGGTAGGCACTCCCGGGCTGGCCGCGGAGTTGCTGGGGCCCGAGCGGCGAGGCGCCGCAGCCGGCTGGATGACCGGCGGGGTCGGCAGCGGCATGGTCGCGGCGGCGGCCATCGATGCGCTGCTGAGCCGCTCCGACAGCTCACAATCCGGCGAGGCTGTGCTGGTCGCGGCCGATCTCAGCCATCCGCGCAACGTGTACCGGGTCGAACTCATCATCGGCGCGGCGATTTTCGTCACCCTCGCCGTCGCCGTGCGCAGATGGGCACGCACACCTGGTCGTACGGGCTTCGGGGGCGCCCGCGCAGCGCTCGCCAAGGTTCCCCGGGCGGGCCAGCTCATCACTGCCTACACGTTGCACGCCTTCGTCGTCACGACAGTGCTCACGTTCATCGTGGACCACCTCGAGGGCTACGCCGACCTCTTCAGCTCTCGGGATGCTGCGATCGCATTCTCGTCGATCGGCATCGGCAGCATCGCCGGCGGGCCGATCTTCGGACGCTCAGCCGACCGTCTTGGCAGGCGGCGCACCGTCACGATCGGGTTCTGCGTGTCGATGATCTCCATGGTCTTCATGACGGCCTACCCCCTGCTCGAGGTGGGCGGGCGGGCGCTGGCGTGGACGGCGGCATTCATCTTCGGCACGGCCTTCACCGGCATCATCACATCGATCGCGGCCCGGGTCAGCGACAACCTCTCCGGCGACGAGTTCGGCGCCGCCTACGGCGTGGCCACGATCGTGTTCGGCCTCGGCTTGGCTGCCGGGCCGTGGCTCGGCGGCGTGACGGCCGACTGGTTCGACAGCTTCGGTCCCGCATTCGGGCTTGCCGTCGCGGCGTGCGTTTTGGGCATCCTGCTCACCGGCTGGGGCGACGACCCTGTGCCTACCGAGCAATCCGGGGCCTGAGCCGACTGACCCGAGCCAGCCGATCCCGGATTAGCTGAATTCGGGTTCGTCCCACCAGGGGAAATACTCGGGCAGGTCCTGGGTGGGGCGCAGCGAGAATTCCGGCGGCCGCTTCTCGAGGAATGACGCAACGCCCTCATGAGCGTCAGCGCCCCGTCCGAGGTGGAAGATGCCCCGGGAGTCGATCTTGTGAGCCTCCATCGGGTGATCGGCAGCCAGCATGCGCCACAGCATGTGGCGGATCACCGTCACCGAGACTGCCGAGGTGTTCTCGGCGATCTCCGCCGCAATGGCCCGGGCCGCCGGCAACAGGTCGTCCGGCTCGTGCAGGCTGCGCACCAGCCCGCCTTCGAGCGCCTCCTCGGCATCGAACACACGGCCGCTGAAGCACCACTCCAGCGCCCGCGACAACCCCACCACGCGCGGCAGGAAGTACGACGAGCAGGCCTCGGGCACCACGCCCCGGCGGGCGAACACGAACCCGATGCGGGCCTTGGTGGACGCCAGCCTGATGTCCATCGGCAGCGTCATCGTGACGCCCACGCCGACCGCCGGACCGTTGATTGCCGCGATCAGAGGCTTGTTGCACTCGTACAGGCGCAGCGTGAGCAGCCCGCCGCCGTCGCGCATCCATTCCAGATCGCCGCCCTCGCCCCGCTCGGAGGCTCGCTCGGCCTTGCGTTCATCTGACTGGCTGTCGAAGTCGAACGTGTCGGCGCCCCCGCTCAGGTCGGCCCCGGCGCAGTAACCGCGGCCAGCACCGGTGAAGATCACCGCCCGCACATCGTCGTCGGCATCGACCAGGTCGATGGCGTCCGTCACATCACGCAGCATCTGGCTGTTGAACGCGTTCAGGCGCTCGGGTCGATTCAGCGTGATGGTGGCGACACGGTCGTCAACCTCGTACAGGATCGTCTCGAACTCCGGCACAGCGCCCCCTGGGTCAGTGGCCGCCCGAAGGTGCCGGACGGCGGTGTCGGCGGCTTTTCTACACGCCCGACCGACCCCTACGTCGAGCGGCAGGTGGAGTTCGGGCCCGACTACACGTCGAGGAAGCGGCTGGCTGCGAACGCCGAGCCGATCATCCCGACGAGCACACCGGCGATCACCGTGACGAACACCACGGTCGTGAACTGATTGGACGTGACCACGAACGACCGGAAGAACGCCAGGATGTCCGAGCGCGAGAACAGGCCTTCGACGTGGCCGCGCAGTGCTCCCGCAGCGATTGCCCCGATGATGCCGCCGGCGAGGCCGTGCAGCATGCCTTCGAGCATGAACGGGAACCGGATGAAGCTGTTGGTGGCGCCGACCAGCTTCATGACCTCGATCTCGCGCCTTCGGGCGAACATCGCAACGCGGATCGAGTTGAAGATGAGCATGACGCTGGCGCCCGACAGCACGATCGAGAGCAGCAGCACGATGCCCTGGAACGACGTGAACCATGTGCGAATGGCGTCAACTTCCTCGCGCCCTGTCTGCACCGACAGCACGCCGGGCCGCTGGCGGAACTGGGCGGCCAGCGACTCGATCAGCTCCGCCTCGACCGACCGGGGCACCACCCGGTACGACGCGGGCAGCGCTTCGGGCGACACCTGGGCGAGCAGCTCGGGCTGGTCGGCCATCTGCTGGGACACCAGCGCGTAGGCCTCCTCGGCGCTGAAGAACTCGATGCGGTCGATCTCGGGGTGGGTCTGCAGCTCGATGCCGAGCGCATCGATCTGGCTGGGATCGATCTGGGGGTTCAGGAACACCTCGAACTGGACGCCGCCCTCCCAGCGATCGAGGGCATTCCCGCTGGCGTAGCCCGCCATGAGCCCCATGCCCACCAGCATCACGCCAACAGCCACCGTGAGAATCGCAGCAAACGTCAGTGTGAGGTTGCGCCGGATGTTCGTCCAGGTTTCCCGCGCGAAGTAGCGGATCCGGCTCACAGGCTCGCCCCATCGACAGGATGCGAAGCGAGCCCCTCCGGCGAGTCGGATTCGCTGCCGTAGGCGCCGCGCTGCTCGTCACGCACGAGCTCGCCGTGGCGCAGCGCGATCACCCGGCGCCGCATGCGGTCCACGATCGTGCGGTCGTGAGTGGCCATGACCACCGTGGTGCCCGTGCGGTTGATCCGGTCGAGCAGCGACGTGAGCTCTTCTGAGGTGTCGGGGTCGAGGTTCCCGGTGGGCTCGTCGGCCAGCAGGATCAGGGGCCGGTTCACGAACGCCCGGGCGATGCTCACACGCTGCTGCTCGCCGCCTGACAGCTCGTCGGGAAACCGCCGATGCTTGTCCTCCAAGCCCACCAGCTCCAAGATGGCCGGCACCTGCGTGCGGATGACGTTCTCGGGGCGACCGATGACTTCGAGCGCGAAGGCCACGTTCTGGTAGACGGTCTTGTTCGGCAGCAGCTTGAAGTCTTGGAAGACCGAACCGATGTTGCGTCGCAGGTAGGGCACGCGCCAGCTGTTCAGCTTGGACAGGTCCTTGCCGGCCACGTGGATGTCGCCGGCCGTGACCTTCTCCTCGCAGGTCATGAGGCGCAGCATCGTGGACTTGCCCGAGCCCGACGGCCCCACCAGGAAGACGAACTCGCCTTTCTCGATGTTGAGCGTCACTCCGTTGACCGCGCGCGTCTCGCCCTTGTAGATCTTCGTGACGTTGTCGAAGCGGATCATGCGCGCCCCAAGGTACGCCAGCGACCCGCCGCAGCCCGGTCACCGACCGGCCCAGTCGTCTAGGTCTCGACGGCGGTGGGTTGCTGCGAGCGCTGCCAGCGCAGGTACGCCTCCATCAGGCCGCTGAGGTCGCCGTCGAGCACGGCATCGACGTTGCCGATCTCCATGCCGGTGCGCAGATCCTTGACCTGCTGGTAGGGGTGCAGCACGTATGAGCGGATCTGGCTGCCCCACGCCACGTCGCGTTGCTCGCCTGCCAGCGCGGCAACCTCAGCCTCGCGTTCGGTCCGCTGCAGGTCGGCCAGCTTGGCCGCCAGCATCTGCATCGCACGATCCTTGTTCTGATGCTGGCTCCGCTCGTTCTGGCAGGCCACCACGATCCCTGTGGGCAGGTGTGTGATGCGCACAGCGGAGTCGGTGACGTTCACGTGCTGGCCGCCCGCGCCCGACGAACGGTAGGTGTCGATTCGCAGATCGCTCTCGTCGATGGGCACCTCGTCTGACACCTCATCGAAGAACGGCACCACCGACAGCGACGCGAATGCTGTGTGCCGGCGCGACTGCGAGTCGAACGGCGAGATGCGCACCAACCGGTGCACGCCCCGTTCCGCTGCAAGGAACCCGAACGCGTGCCGCCCCTTGACGAGAAACGTCGCGGAGCTGATCCCCGCTTCCCCGCCGTCGGTTGCCTCGGTCAGCTCCACGGTGAAGTCGCTGCGCTCGGCCCATCGCTGGTACATGCGCAGCAGCATCTCGGCCCAGTCACAGGCGTCGGTGCCCCCGGCCCCCGAGTTGATCTCGCACACGGCGTCGTTCTCGTCGTGCTCGCCGCCGAACAGCGCCATCAGCTCGATGTCGGCGAGCCGGCTCTCGGCCGCGGTGACCACCTCGTCGATCTCGGGCAGCAGCTCTGCGTCGTCTTCTTCGATTGCCAGCTCGACCAGTGCCGTCGCATCGTCGACCTCGGCTCGTGCCCGCTCCCAGCGCTCGATGTCGTCGCGCACTCGCGACAAGCGTGTGGTGACCGCCCGGGCGCGGTCGGGCTCGTCCCACAGCGACGGCTCCGATGCCTCGGTCTCCAGCCCGTTCGCCACCGCACGCGCCTCGTCGATTCCGAGGTACTGATGCGCCTCGCTGACGCGCCGATCCAAGTCGGTCAACGCGTCGGCAAGGTCACTCAAGGATCGGCTCACCGCAGCGCCCTAGCGACCGCAGCAGTGCTTGAACTTGCGGCCCGATCCGCAATGGCAGGGATCGTTGCGGCCCAGCTTCTCCTGGGCCGACTTGACCACGGTGCCGGTCGACGCGGCGGCAATCCGGCGCGACTGCGACGGCCCGCTGGGACCCCGCTGCGCCGGTGGCGCGGGGCCGGCAGCCGAGGCGCCGTTGCCGGCTCCGACGGTGGCGGGCGTGAGGTCCGGCGCCGAATACCGCACGTCGGTTGCCCCAGCTGCGTCGTCCGCCGCCCTTGACCGTGACGGTCCAGCCGGCAGGGCCGCGCCATCGGTTGCAGCCTCGCCGTCAGGCGGCGCCGAGGTGACCTGCACGTGCATCACGTAGGTCACGAAGTCGCGGTAGACGCGTTCGAGCATGGCGCCGAACATGTCGAAGCCCTCGCGCTGCCACTCCGCCACTGGGTCCTTCTGACCGATGCCGCGCAGGTGGATGCCCTCGCGCAGATGGTCCATGTCGGCGAGATGCTCGCGCCAGCGCTGGTCGATGAGGCGCAGCATCACCTGGCGCTCCACCTCGCGCATCGCCTCGGGACCGATCTCGGCCTCCCGGGCCTCGTAGTGGTGCACGCCGTCGGCGCACACCAACTCCACGGCGTCGTCGACGCTCCAGTTGCGCTCGCCGTCGCCCGACAGCTCCGCAGCCGTGAGCTCGGTGGGCCAATAGGTGCCCACCGTGGCCAGCAGCCCGTCGAGGTCCCACTCGTCGGGCACTTCGCTTGCGCAGTGATCCAGCACCGCAGCTTCGGCAGCGTCACGGAGATACCCCAGCGATTCGGTGCGCAGATCGTCGCCGCCGAGGATCTGCTCGCGCCGGGCATAGATCACCTTGCGCTGCTCGTTCATCACCTCGTCGTACTTGAGGACGTTCTTGCGGACCTCGGCGTTCTTCTGCTCGACGGTGTTCTGCGCCCGTTCAATGGCCTTGGTGACCATCTTCGCCTCAAGCGGCACGTCATCGGGCAGGGTGCGATCCATCACCCAATTCACGGCACCCGTCGCGAACAGACGCATCAGATCATCTTCCAGCGAGAGATAGAAGCGGCTCTCGCCGGGATCGCCCTGCCGCCCTGCACGACCGCGCAGCTGGTTGTCGATGCGCCGTGACTCGTGCCGCTCGGTACCCAGCACGTACAGGCCGCCGAGCTTGCGCACCTCGTCGCCTTCGGCACGGCACTCAGGCTCGTAGCGCTCGGCCCGGGCCACCAGGTCCGCTGTGTTGTCCGCATCATCCGGGTCGAGCTTCTCGCGCAGCATGTCGCGCCGTGCCAGACCCTCGGGGTTGCCGCCCAGCAGGATGTCGACGCCGCGGCCGGCCATGTTCGTGGCAACGGTGACCGATCCCAGCCGGCCCGCCTGAGCGATGATCTCGGCCTCTCGCGTGTGCTCCTTGGCGTTGAGCACGTTGTGATCGATTCCCCGGCGTTCGAGCGCTGATGACAGCTTCTCGGAGTTCTCCACGCTGACCGTGCCGACCAGCGTGGGCTGCCCGGAGCGGATCCGCTCGGAGATGTCGTCGACGACCGCCTCGAGCTTGGCGGCCTCGGTCTTGTAGATGAGATCGCCCTGGTCGTCGCGCGCCACGGGCAGGTGGGTCGGCACCGGCACCACGTCAAGTCCGTAGGTGCCGTTGAACTCGGCGGCCTCGGTGGTGGCCGTACCGGTCATGCCGGCGAGCTTGTCGTAGAGGCGGAAGTAGTTCTGCAGCGTGATAGTGGCGAGCGTCTGGTTCTCCTCCTTGATCGCCACCCCCTCCTTGGCCTCGACCGCCTGGTGGAGACCCTCGCTCCAGCGCCGCCCTTCCAGGATGCGGCCGGTGAACTCGTCGACGATCTTCACCTCGCCGTGCGAGACCACATAGTCCTTGTCGCGCCGGTACAGCTCCTTGGCCCGCAGCGCTGCGTTCATCTGGTGGACGAGATTGGCCGAGACTTGGTCGTACAGATTGTCGATATTGAGCGCTCTCTCGACCTTGGAGATGCCCGGCTCAAGCACGGCCACGTTGCGCTTGTCTTCTTCCACCTCATAGTCGACGTCACGGGTCATGGTGGCGGCGATGCGTGCGAATTGCTGGTAGAGCTTGGCGGCGTCCGCGACCCGGCCGCTGATGATGAGCGGCGTGCGGGCCTCGTCGATGAGGATCGAGTCGACCTCGTCGACGATGCAGTAGTTGTGGCCGTGCTGGACCTGAGCGCCCCGGGCCGGCGCCATGTTGTCTCGCAGGTAGTCGAAGCCGAACTCGTTGTTGGTGCCGTAGGTGATGTCGGCTTCGTACTGGCGGCGTTTGTGCGCTGCGTCATAGGCGCCGGGCACCACCAGCCCCACGTCCAGGCCCAGGAACCGGTGGATCCGTCCCATCCACTCCGCATCGCGTGCGGCCAAGTAGTCGTTGACGGTGACCACGTGAACGCCCTTGCCGCTGAGCGCATTGAGGTACACGGGCAGGGTGGACACCAGCGTCTTTCCCTCGCCGGTACGCATCTCTGCCACCCAGCCGAAGTGCAGCGCCGCGCCGCCGATGAGCTGCACGTCGTAGTGGCGCTGGCCGATGACCCGGCGCGCGGCCTCGCGGGTGACTGCGAACGCATCGACGAGGACGTCGTTGAGGTCGGCGCCGCGTTCCAGCTCAGTGCGGAACTCGCCCGTGCGGGCCCGCAGCCCGTCGTCGGAGAGGCGCTCGATCTCCGGTTCGACGGCGTTGATCTCGGGCACCAACTCGGTCAGCAGGCGCAGCTTCTTGCCTTCCCCGGCACGGAGGACGCGCTGAAACAGAGCCACAAGCGCAGGCTACCGCTGCCCCCCGACGCCAGAGCCGAGGATTAAGCGCTCAAGGTCAACTCTCAGGCGTCGATCTCGATGAGGCCGGCGTCGCCGTCGGAGCGGAGGTACACCACGCTGGGCTTGCTGGTGTCTGCGTTCACGAAGAGGAAGAAATCGTGATCCAGCAGCTGCATGCGGGTGACGGCTTCGGCGGGATCCATCAACTCCAGGTCGAAGCTCTTGCGGCGCACGATGCGCGGCACCCACTCGGGATCCTCAGGCCTCGCGGTGGTCTCGGGCGCCGCAGCACCGTTGACGAGGTCGTTCTCGAGACGTGCAAGCGGATGATGCGCCTCGTCGCGGTGCAGGTTGGGACGGTGCCGTCGCACGACGCGGGTCTTGAGCTTGCGGAGCTGCTTGCCGAGCTTGCCGACTGCCAGGTCGACTGCCTGGTGCTGGTCGACACCGGCGACTGAGGCGCGCACGTGGTGGCCATGGCCGAGCAGCGTTACCTCCACCTGCTCCCGCTCAGCGATGCGAGGATTCTTCTCCTCGCGGAACACCACCTCGGCACGATCCAACCCGCTGACGAATCGATCCAGTGCCCCGATCTTCCGCTCCACCGCAGCCCGCACATCGTCGGGAACCTGAACTTTGCGACCCGTGATGGTGATCTGCATTGCCTCGGCTTTCTGAGCATCTGCACGGCGGCTGCAGCTCTGCTCCAACTGAAGGGAGTGCCATGTTAGGCACCTGCGCGAACGAGGTCGCGACCCCGTCGAGCACACGCTGCCACATGGACGGCTGCTGCACCGGCATCGGTCAGTGCAGCCGTTGCTGCCCGCAGCGTGGCCCCGGTGGTGACCACGTCGTCCACGAGCAGGATCCGGCGCCCGGCCGCACGGGCGCGTCCCTCGAAGCGAGGACCCGCCAACCGCGCCTCCCGGCTGGCGCCGGACTGCGCCCTCCCGCCGATCCGCCGCAGCAATCGCATCGGACGTGCCCTCAAGGCCTTGGCAGTAGCCCTGGCCAGCGTCTCAGCCTGATCAAACCCCCGCGCCCGCCGGTGCGCCGCGGTAGTAGGCGCCCACGTCACTGTGTCAATGGGCGCCGGCCCAGCCGGCGCGGTGTCAATCGGCGCCGCCTCCCCTCTGACGTCGAGGTGAGCAAGCGCCAGCGATTCCCCCAGCCAGCCGGCGATGGCCCGCTCGCCCCGGTACTTCAACGCATGAATGAACTCCCGCCCGACATCGTCGTGAGCGAACAGCAGCGCGACTGATTCCGCGCCTGGAACCGTCGCCGGCTCAGGATCACCGAGTGCCTCAATACACCCCGCACAAGGGCACCACCCCAACACCCCACACCCAGCACACCGAACCTCAAACAACACCCGCGCGACCGTAGAAGCAGCGTCGCGCGCCGCTGAAACGATTTCGTGTCTCAGTAGCGGTAGCGATCCGCCTTGTAGGGACCGTCCACGTCGAGACCGAGGTAAGAGGCTTGCCCCGGCGTCAACCGGGTGAGCTTCGCGCCGAGCCGGTCGAGATGCAGCCGAGCCACTTCCTCATCCAGCCGCTTGGGCAACACGTGGACATCAGCCTCCAGCTCCTCTGCATGGGCGTGCAGCTCGAGCTGAGCGAGCACCTGGTTCGTGAAGCTCATCGACATCACGAAGCTCGGATGCCCGGTCGCGCAGCCGAGGTTCACCAAGCGACCCTCGGCCAGCACGATCACCGAGTTCCCGCTGGGGAACACGAACTCGTCCACCTGCGGCTTGATCGAGCGGCGCTGGACATCGGACATCGCGGCCAGCCCCGCCATGTCGATCTCGTTGTCGAAGTGCCCGATGTTGGCCACGACCGCCTGGTGCTTCATGGCCGACATGTGCTCGGCCGAGATGATGTCGCGATTCCCCGTCGCCGTCACGTAGATGTCGGCGAAGTCGAGCACGTTCTCGAGCCGATCCACCTCGAAACCCTCCATGGCGGCTTGCAGCGCGTTGATCGGGTCGATCTCGGAGACGATGACCCGGCAGCCTTGGCCGCGCAGCGCCTGCGCGCACCCCTTGCCAACGTCGCCGTAGCCCGCCACGAAGGCCACCTTGCCGCCCAGCATCACGTCGGTGGCCCGGTTGATGCCGTCGATCAGGGAATGCCGGCAGCCGTAGAGATTGTCGAACTTCGACTTCGTCACCGAGTCGTTGACGCTGTAGGCCGGGAAGGTCAGCTCCCCGCGTGCTGCCATCTCGTAGAGCCGGTTGACGCCAGTGGTGGTTTCTTCGGAGACGCCTCGCAGACCCGTCGAGATCTCGGTCCACAGGCCGGGCTCGGTGCGCTGGATCTCGCCGAGCAGCTCGTGCACTGCCGCCTCGTCGGGCGATGCCACACCCGGGCCGTCGACTGGCAGGCTCGGCACGCCGCCCTGCGACTCGTAACGAGCCCCGAGGTGAACCATCAGCGTGGCATCGCCGCCGTCATCGACGATCAGCGTTGGGCCGGGCCCGTCGGGCCAACGGAGCGCACGGAAATTGCAACGCCAGTATTCGGCGAGCGTCTCGCCCTTCCACGCGAACACTGGCACGCCTTGCGGGCTGTCCACGGTGCCATCGCGCCCCACCACGACCGCAGCCGCGGCCTCGTCCTGGGTGGAGAAGATGTTGCAGGACGCCCAGCGCACCTGCGCGCCCAGGTCGACCAGCGTTTCGATCAGCACAGCGGTCTGCACTGTCATGTGCAGGGAACCCGTGATGCGCGCTCCTGCCAGCGGCCGGGAGTCGATGTGCTGTGCGCGCAGGGCCATCAGCCCGGGCATCTCGGTCTCGGCCAGCTCGATCTGGAGCCGTCCTGCAGCCGCCAAGCTCAGATCGGCTACCTCGAAATCATCGATCACGCTCGACATGCTGGAGCGTGCGCTAACTGGCGCACCTTCTCGTCGTACTGCCATTATCCCCCGCTCTTGTTCGCTGCGCTCACGGGCCGCTCGGGCCACAGCTTCGCCCTGCGCTTCCCGCTCTTGTTCGCTGCGCTCACGGGCCGCCTCGGGCCCGGGGCTCAGCCTCTTGCTCATGGGATCACCTCGTTCTTGGAGCGACAGCCTGCCGCCTCAGGCAAGGAATGCCTTCAGCTCTTCGAGCAGGGGGATCGGGCCAGGGTCACGCCGGGCGGCTGCGGCGACACGAAGGCTCAGCACGTCGACCTGGTAGATGAGGTCGAACAGCTGCGCCATGGCGCCATCGCCCGCCGCGTGCAGTTCGGCATGCGGCACAGCAATGCGGGCATCGTCGAAAACACCGCTGGCGAAGTCGTAACGGCGACCGAGCTGTGGATGCTCGAAGTCGTGACGCAGCGCGATCACCGCCAGCGGCGAGCCGTCGACCAAGCGACCGGCTTGGTCCCAGCCGGCCAATTCGTTGTGGCACAGCTCGGGCATGAAGCTGGCGAAGGCAGGAATCTTGGCGTTCTCGTTGATCTGGGCCTTGGCACGACCCGCAGCCACCGCACCGAGCGCACCGCCGCCATAGAAGACAGGAGTCAGTTCGCCGTTGCCCACCGCTCTCACGATGCTCTCGAGCGAATCTGCGCCGGCACCGGCGGCATCGCGACGTGCACGCAGTTGGGCTACCGCAGCGTCCACCCAACCGGCAACGCCCGACAGCAGACCGGCTCGTTCAAGTGCAACGAGCGGGGCGACAGAGATCGCGCCGACCGCGGCCCGCGGCATCGGGATCGCGCTGTCCACCTCGTAGAGCGGTGCAGCCCACTCGCCTGCCAGCTCGGTCAAGCGCCCGCCTGATGTGACGGCTATCACCGAAGCGCCCGCATCGTGCGCTGCCGTGGCCGCCTCGAGCGTCTCTTCGGTGTTGCCGCTGAACGAGACGGCGATGACGAGCGTGGTCGGGCCGACGAAAGCCGGGCACTCGTAACCCTTAACGACGGTGACCGGCACCGGCATCAGGGGGGCTGCGAGCGCCGAGACGATGTCACCGGCGACGCCGGAGCCGCCCATGCCCATGACCACGACATTGGCGATGCGGCTGCCGTCGACTGGCCCCTGTGTGGCCTCAGACGAGGCGAGCGCGGCTTCCATCTGTTCGGGTAGGTCAGCGACCGCTCGCGCCAAATCGAGAGAATCAACCGCAGCCTCAGCGGCGGTCATCGCTGAGGCGTCATCGTGCGGTGATGTCATGGCTCGAGAACAATTCGGCGACTGGCGGAACCCTCCGTTGCGTCACCTGTTGCTTCCCGCTCTTGTTCGCTGCGCTCACGGGCCGCTCGGGCCACGGCTTCGCCTGCCGGCTCAGCCTCTTGCGTCGGGGTGAGTTCGCCGTTCGCGATGCGGGCGTCAAGCGCCGCAGCAGTGGCCGGATCGGCATCGGTTGCCTCGTCGATCAGCAGCACCGGAATGCCGCCGTCGATGGCGTATGCCTTGCGCAGGCGCGGGTTGTACAGCAGCTCATCGTCGGGCACGAAGTACAGCGGCCCCTTGTCCTGCGGGCACGCCAGCACTTCCGCCAAGACCGGATCAAGACCCACGCGTACCTCCCTCGCGCGGCGCGACCTCGTCGTGGGGCGGCGTCTGCGCTTCCATGCGGCGATCATGCCAGCAACGTCGTGATCTCACTCACGCGCTCCGCTACTGCGGGAGCGTCAGGCGCCTCGAGATTCAGCCGCAGCAGCGGCTCGGTGTTGGAGGGTCGCAGGTTGAACCACCAGTCGCCCCCGTCGACCGTGAGGCCGTCGAGATGGTCTTGGGGGAACAGCGAGAAGTGCGCCCCGACCCGTCGCAGCACCTCGTCGACATCGGCGACACGGGTGTTGATCTCGCCCGAGGATGCATACCGGTCGAGCGGAGCCAGCAGCTCCGAGAGCGGCATCTGCGCGGCACTGAGTTGCTCGAGTGCGACGAGCGCCGCAATGAGGCCGGAATCGGCCCGGTAGTTGTCAGCGAAGTAGTAGTGACCACTGTGCTCGCCGCCGAAGGCGGCCCCGGTGCGTGCCATCTCTGCCTTGATGAAGCTGTGACCCACCCGGGTGCGCACCGGCCGGCCGCCCGCTTCGACGATCGCCTCGGGCACGGCGCGTGAGCAGATCAGGTTGTGCAGGATCGGGCCCGGCCCGCTGCGGCGCAGCATGGCCTGGGCCACCAGCGCCGTGAGCAACGACCCGCTGACCGCCCTGCCCCGCTCGTCCACGAGAAACACCCGGTCGGCATCGCCGTCGAATGCGAGGCCGACGTCGGCTCCGATGCCGCGCACGCGCTCGCTCAGATCGACCAGGTTCTCCGGTTGGATCGGGTCGGCCGGATGATTGGGAAAGGTGCCGTCGAGCTCGCCGTACATCAGCTCCCACTCGAACGGCAGCGGGCCGAAGACCGCCGGCACCACGAGGCCTCCCATGCCGTTCGCGGTGTCGGCCACGACGCGCAGGGACTCGAGCCCCGAGACATCGACGAACGAGCGGACATGGGCGGCGAACGTGTCGAGCAGATCGCGGCGGCTGAGCCGGCCGCCGCCAGGCGGCGACGAAGCGCCGCGTGCCGCACGCTCAGCGATCTCGTCGAGTCCGCTGCCCGCACCCACCGGCGCGGCACCCGGTCCGCACAGCTTGATGCCGTTGTAGGACGCCGGATTGTGCGACGCCGTCAGCATCGCACCCGGCATGGCCAAGTGGCCGGAGGCGAAGTAGAGCAGATCCGTGGAAGCCAGCCCGATGTCGATCACGTCGACGCCGACAGCTTGGACACCATCGGCGAACGCCTCAGCCAGCGAAACCCCGCTCGGGCGCATGTCGCGCGCCATGACGATCTGCGGCGCTGTCGACCACGCCGCAAAGGCGTAACCGATGCCGCGCGCCACTGTCGGGCTGAGCTCCTCAGGGCAAATACCACGTATGTCATATGCCTTGACAATGCCTGCCAAAACGCCAGTAGATACGGGATCGATTCGGGCCGCCATACGCCCGCAAAGCCTAAAAGACCGCGCAGCGGTGCGCGGCCCTCGCGGACAAGCCCCTTGCAAACTGCACCCTCGTTTCCCTAGGGTGGGAGCAGAGAGTGGGATGCGACCCTGCCTGAAGCAAGCGAGAGAGGCGATGACGAAGAGTAAATACCAGCCAACGGAACGGGAACAATTGGTGCTTGACGAGGTCGAGAACCCCAGGTACGACCGTCAAATTGTCAATGGTCTCGAACCCTTCATGAGTGGCTCCGCGCCTGATGATTTCCGCACTTTCTATACCGAGAAGGAGCTCAGCGACTTAGGCAAACTGCGCGGAACCGACCGTGATGTTGAAGTAAGAATGCCCGTCAAACTGACACGACATTATTTCGAAATGGCCAAGTCGAGCCCTGCACTTCAAAAGCTGGTCAAGGCATCGCCTGACGAAACTGTTGATCTTGAGGGTGATCCAGACCCAGCGAATCAACTTGACTACAGCCCCATCGAAGGATTGCTGCACAAGTATGAAATGGCGCTGCTGTATGTGATCTCAACCTGTTCGGCCCATTGCAGATTCTGTTATCGCGAGGAATTGATCGGCCGCAAGGAGATTGAACGCTCGGACGGCACAGTCAAGAAAAAGGGCCTCGCCCAAGTCGGTGAGATCACCGAGTACATCCAGACACACAATGCCGCTGTAGCAGCGAACGGGGGAACTCATCCGGAGACCGGCAGGCCGAAGCTGCGCGAGATTCTCCTGTCGGGCGGCGACCCCATGGTGCTGCCGAATTCCAAGCTGGCAGCTTGGTTCACCGCGTTGGCCGAAGCGGGCGCGGAAGCCATCCGGGTGGGCACCAAGGAGCTGGCGTTCTACCCGGACCGGTTCGACGACGCTTTCTTCGCGATGATCGACCGTTTCCATGAGGTGTATCCCGATGTCGCGATGCGGTTCATGATCCACTTCAACCATCCAGACGAGTTCCTATTGAAAGACGCCGACGGGCGCTATATCGCCGATGAGAAGGGATTCCTTCAGTGGCGTCCGAACACACGGCGGGCCGTCGATTCGCTGGTCGAACGCGGCTGGATCAGCGTCGAGAACCAGACTCCGATCATCGCTGGAGTCAACGACGACGCCGATGCACTGCGGGTCCTCCAGCGCACGCTCAAGGGCGTCGGCGTCGAGAACCACTACTTCTTCTGCGGACGGAACATCATTGCCTACAAGGCATTCAATGTGCCCATCGAAACCGCGTGGCAGCTCCTCAACGATTCGCAGCGCGGGCTGTCGGGAGTGGAGTCGCACGCCCGACTCACCATCGTGCACTACAAGGGCAAGACGGAAGTCTCAGCGGTGACCGATGAGCCGATCGCCGGTTTGCCGGGCGCCGAGAACGGCGTAGTGATCTTCAAGGTGCTGCGAAATCCCGCCCATGCGCCGGACCGGGGCAAGGTCACGATCGTCGGGCGGAATCCCGAAGCGCTGTGGTTCGACGAATACGAGGACCGGGTGCTGCTCGACGAAGCGGGCCTGTTCTCCCAGACGCGTCCCAGCGGCGTAACCATTCCGCGATCGCGATCACGGCACCATGCGTCGCCGAAGGGGCGCACGCCCCCTCAGGCACGGCCCGCCCCGCTCATGGCCGTCGTAGCGAGCAATGAGCGCAGGCCGCACCCCAAGAGCCCAGTCAGCGATCCCGCGCCTGCTGTACAAGACGCTCAAGCCTGAGTAGTCGCGCCCGCTGCGGCGGCGGCAGGAGGCACTCGAGGCGCGTCGTAGGCGCCAGCGGCGGCGCGGTGACGGATACGGCCGATGTCGGCCACAACTCTGAGCAACTGGGCAACCAGGCGGACGGTGGTATCGGCTGAGTGGTCCACGGTGACGGGCACCTCGGCGGCCGTCAGCTCGAGGTGCTCGACCAGGTAGAGCACCTCGACGTCGAAGGCGAACCCGTCAATGACAGAACGGCTGAAGATCTCCTGCGCGGCATCGGCGGTGAAGCCCTTGAAGCCACACTGCGTGTCTCGGTAGCGACGCAGGAGCACGAGGCGCGTGAAGGCGTTGAACATCCGGCTCGCGAACGCCCGGGCGGGCCGCGCCGGGTTGACCGTGCGGGCTTCGGCGTGGCGCCGGTTGCCGAGCGCGACATCGGCTCCGTCACGGAGCGCATCTATGAGCGAGGTGAGCTGCCCAGGCGGGTAGGCAAGGTCGACATCGGTGAACAGGCGCAGACGGCCGCTCGCCGCCAGCATCCCTGCGCGCACCGCTGCGCCCTTGCCTCGGTTGGTCTCCAGCGACACCACCACATCGGCCCCTGCTCGCCGGGCCGCCTCCGCTGTGCCATCGGTCGAACCGTCGTCAACCACCACGATCTCGAGTGGGCCATCCAGAGCTTCGTGGCCGCGCAGGGCCGCGCCGACCTCCGTGACGGCTGCGCCGACGAGGTGCGCTGCTTGGTAGGCCGGCAGCACGACCGAAACCGCCGTGTCCTGCGCGGGATCGGTGCCGGATGCTGGATCCACCCCCGGCGACTCGATTCCGGTGGGAGGTTGCATACGGGCCACTCGGGCGGGGGGCTCATCCTGCGGGCGACGGCGGTCGAAGCGCACCGGGGGCCGCACGGCGACGAGCGCGAGCGCTATCGCTCCGAGCACAGTTGCCAGCCAAGCCAGATACTCCACTCCGGTGGCGCCATAGGTCAGCTCGACTCGTTCGTCGGTAGGGATCACCACCATCCAGTTGGGTGTCACCCGGTACGGACCCTCGGCGCCGCGCACGGACCAGTTCGGAAAGTACGACACCTTCACCAGCACCGGAATGCCCGTCCGATCGACAGAGAACGACAGCCGCTGCCGACTCAACTCGGGGGGGCTGATCTGCACCGGAGGCAGGGCGCGCCTCGGTGCCGCGCTGAATCGCGTCAAGGACGCAGGCGGCGCGCCGTCTGGATTGGGGGGCGCCAGCAGCGACACCCTGGACCAGTGCTCTGGCCCGTCTGCTGCAATCGGCACCGCCCACACCGTCGGGTCGTTCCACCAGATTGCAGCCGGATCGGTCCACGCCCGTCCGGCCTGCGACACATCTTCGGCCACAGCTGGCTCGAACGGCAGCGGCGACACCAGATCGCTGTCGGCGACCAGGTAGATCGACCACGGCCCCGCCGTGGCAATGTGCTGCAGGTCAGCAGCGTTCTGCGCCGCGGCCGTGGCCTCGGAGCTGAAGGCCGCGTAGTAGCGCACGCCCGACATCTGCAGGTGGGGAACGCCCAAATCAAGGTTCAAGGCGTTGTAGGGCAAGCCGCGCATCGGACGCGACGGCGACGCCGACAGCTCCGACTGCATGAGGAAATGGAACGGCACCGTGGCCGACGACTCGAAGTAGAGGCCCTCCATGGAGGCGATGCAGCCGTCCGTCCAGCGCGGCAACAGCATCGGGGCCATCGGCGTGCCGTACGCGCCGATGACGTCTCGGTCGTACTCCCAGAGCAAGCGCCCGCAGTCGTACGCAGGTGTGTTGCCGATGTCGCGCATGACATTGACGAACTCTTGGAGTTCGGGCCATGCAGGACGCCCCTCGTAGCCGCGGAAGTTCCAGCGCGCCCAGCCGGACACGAAATTGCGGTCGTCCGACGACACCGTCAATGGGCCCCAGCGGTATGCGCCATCGGCGTCGAACCTGCCGCCGGGAAGATCACCGGATTGCAGCGCCAGCAAGCCTGCCGCGGCCGCCAGAGCGACCGCTGGCACGAACACCCGCACCGGGAGCGGCAGAGCACGCCCATCGTGCCCGCCCGCCGCCAGCGCGGCAGAGGCCGCCCCAGTCGCCGCCGGTGCACCGTCCACCGAAGGGTCGGTAGGCCGGGTACCCAGCGCTGAGGCACCCACGGTCGGGGCATCTGCACCCGGAGCGCCCGCAGCGGGCGGGTCGCGACGGGTCAGAGCCTCAATGAGCAGCCAGAGGCCCATCGCCGCCAGCACGTACACCGCCAGGTACCAGAACGGCAGGATGCGTGCGTTCCACAGCCGGTGCTGGGGCCAGTGGACAAATCCCATGGCCATCGTGAAGGCGATGACCGTCCACGTCAGCGCCGGGCGGTACCAGCGTGCGAGACCGACGACGGCCCCGACGCCCGCGAGCACGAGCAGCCAGGTGATGCTGTGGTGTGCCCCGTCACCGCTGATGTCGTCGGTGAAGAACAGGTGCTCACGCACCGCGGTGAGCCGCTCCCAGCCCATGTCGTTGAGGTATGCCCGCCGGGCAGCGAACGGCACCGTCCAGAATGCCGACAGCGCGCCGCCGATGATGCCGATGACCAGTGCGTGCCACGATCGGCGCCACTCCATCGCCACGAGCACCGCAATGGCCCCCGCAGGCACCGCCAGGCGAGCCAGTGGAGACTCGGCGAGGTTCCAGACGGCGGCCCACAGCATGATCGCCGCGATGGACGCACCCAGCGCCGGGATCCGGCCGATGCGGCCAGGCAGCGCGTGAAGGCCGCGTACGGCCACCATCAGGATGCTGGCGGTGACCGCGAACGCCAGCGGGATGGGATGGCACAGGGCCACGAACGCCAGCACCAGGCTCGCCCGTGCCCGCCCTGTCCCCCGTTCCAGCGAGCGCCAGAACATGCCGAGGTACACGAGCGTCGCCGACAGCGCGATCGAGAACGCGAACTCCCCTGCCAGCGTAGAGGCGGCATTCCCGCCGTAGATCGTGAAGTTGACATCGAAGACGAACAGCAGCAACGCAGCGGGCAGCAGCATCCGCAGTGGCTGTGCCCAGCCGGCCAGCCGACCCATGAGCCAGGCAGCGGCTGGTATCGACACGACGCCGCTGATCGCCACCAGCTTGAACGCCACGCCGTAGGGCAGCACCACGTCCGCCGCCACGATCATCAGGTACGGCAGCACCATGTAGAACTGCATGGCTGGCATGCCCGCGTACCACTCCGGCGACCAGCCGCGCAGCGAGCCGGCCGGCAGAAGTTCGTCGCGCAAGAACGCCGGACCCCAGACGTGGGCGCCCATATCACCGCCGGTCGGCGTCGACGCCGACACGATGCCGCCCGGGTCGAGCCACGCCACCACTGCCACGCAGCTCGCCACGACCACCGCCGCTTCGACCCACGCTCGCAGCACCGACCCCGTGCCAGGGGGGCGCGTGGTCAGTGCGGCCACCCGCGCAGGCTAGAGGCCGGGGGGAGAGGCGACGACGCGGACCGCCCAACAGAGGTCCGGGACTGCCAAGCCCCGTGTTCCCCGCTCTTGTTCCCGAGTCCCAGTGTGACTGTGCTCACGGGCCGCTCGGGCCGCGGCATCGCCGCATAGCGGCTCAGCCTCTTAGCATGAACCCATGGCATCTGAGGTGCCCTCGGGCGAGCGGCACTCCCGCGCGCGCAAGCCGCGCGCCAGCGAGCCTCCCGACGCGCCAGCCGACGACGCCCCGAACGACGGGCCACGGCACAGCGGCTCGTCCCCGGCGGGCTCCGAAGCCCGCCGGCGCAGCGAGCGCTGGCCACGCTGGTCGATCTGGCTGCTCGCCATGGTGCTGCTGTCGGTGATGTTCCTGCCCGGGCTCTTGCGCAACGACGGCGGCGAACCCATCGACTACAGCGCGCTCATCGCGGAGGTGTCGTCGGGCACCGTCAGCAGCGTCACGGTCACCAACGGCACCGGCGCGATCACCGGCGAATACACCGACGGCACCCGGTTCTCCTCCGAGGGACCTGTAGAGCTTCCCGAAACCGATCTGGCCTTGCTGCGAGAGCGCGAGGTGACCATCGAGTTCCATACCGACCGGCCCAACCTGCTCGTCAGCCTGCTGCCGTTCCTGCTGCCGTTCGGCTTGATCTTCCTGCTGTTCTGGTGGATGCAACGGCGGGCACAGGGCCAGATGTCGGGGATCATGTCGATCGGCCGGAGCAAAGCCAAGACCTACACCACCGAGCGGCCCTCCACGAAGTTCGAAGACATCGCCGGCTACGACGGCGTCAAACAGGAGATCACCGAGGTCGTCGACTTCCTGAGAACGCCCGAACGCTTCACGGCGATCGGCGCCAAGGTTCCCAAGGGAGTGCTGCTGGTGGGCCCGCCGGGCACCGGCAAGACGCTCATTGCCAGGGCAGTGGCCGGGGAGGCCGGTGTGCCCTTCCTGTCGGTGACCGGCTCGGATTTCATGGAGATGTTCGTGGGTGTCGGCGCCAGCCGCGTGCGGGACCTGTTCCAGAGTGCACGCAAGCTGGGGCGGGCGATCATCTTCATCGACGAGATCGACTCGATCGGCCGCAAGCGAGGAGCGGGTCTCGGCGGCGGCCACGACGAGCGCGAGCAGACGCTCAACCAGATGCTGGCGGAGATGGACGGCTTCGAGGAGAGCGGCGGCATCGTGATGATGGCGGCCACCAACCGGCCCGACATCTTGGATCCCGCTCTGCTGCGGCCCGGCCGGTTCGACCGCCAAGTGGTGGTGCCGCTGCCGGAGTTCTCCGAGCGCCTCGCCATCCTGGAGGTGCACTCCAAGGACAAGAAGACCGACCCCGACGTGCAGTTCGACACCTTGGCGAAGGGCACGCCCGGCATGAGCGGCGCCGACCTGGCGAACCTGGTCAACGAGGCGGCCCTGCACGCTGTGCGTCGCGACTCAGAATCGATCGCCCAGGCAGACTTCGAGGCAGCGCGCGACCGGGTGCTGATGGGCCAGCGCCGCGAGTCGGTGGCGCTGACCGAGCGGGAGCGAGAAGTCACCGCCTACCACGAAGGCGGGCATGCGCTCATCGCCACCCTGTTCCCGCACGCCGACCCTGTCCACAAGGTGACGATCCTGCCGACCGGTCAGGCGCTCGGCGTCACCATGCAGCTGCCCGAGGAACGCCACGCCTACAGCCAGGAGTACATCGAGGACCGTCTGGCTGTGCTGTTCGGCGGTCGCATGGCAGAGGAAACCGTGTTCGGCGTGACCTCGACCGGGGCGGCGAATGACCTCGTGCAGGGCACCGAGCTGGCGCGCAAGATGGTCTCTGAGTGGGGCATGAGCGACCGGGTGGGGCCCATGGCCTGGGGGTCGCACGCGCAGGTCTTCCTCGGCGAAGACCTGGTGTCGGGACGCGACTACTCCGACGAGACCGCCCGAGTCATCGACGAGGAAGTCGAGCGGATCCTGCGCACACAGCAGGACCGAGCACGCAGTGCGCTGGTCGAGAATCGGGCGGCGCTGGACCGGATTGCAGCGGCCCTGCTCGAGCACGAGACCATCACCGGCGAGCAGATCACCGCACTCGTGGCTGGCTAATTCTGAGGGGGCTCGACGCGGGGCACGACCTGCGCCAGCGCCGCGGCCAACCCGGACAGATCGACGCTGCCGACCCAACCGTCCACCACGCGCCCGTCGACTTCGGTCACCACCGTGGTCGGCACAGTGTCGATGCCGTGCTGGCGATGCACCTCTCGCTCGGCACCGAACGGCACTTCGGCGACGGGCAGGCCAGCACCAGCGGGACCCCGCACCACCGCGAGCGCCGCATGGCAAGTGCGGCATGTCTCTTCGGTGAAGACAACCAGCGCCGGGCCTTCGGGTATGCCCACCGCCACGAGGTCGACGGCAGGGGGCAGTTCTGACCTCGGCACCGCCGTAGCCGATGCACTGCGGCGGCGCTGGGCGAGTGTCGCAATTGCGATCGCGACCACGATCAGGGCTGCGGCGATGACGAGACGCTCCATCAGCCGCTCACCCAGGCCACCGGATGCGCCACGCTCAGGCCTGCATCGGACACTCGTGCCTGCCACAGCAGCGCCGCGAACGGCGTGTCGGACACGAGGAGGCGGGCTGTGCCGCTCGCCAACCGGTGAGTGACCACGCCCGATGCGGGCACGTCGATGACCGCGACCGTTTCTCGGCCCAGCGTTGCGACCACCACCCGGCCGTCGCCGCCTGCCGAGACAGCTGAAGCGTCGCCATCGGAGGCATCGGTGTCGGACGGCGCGAACGGGTCCGTCATGATCGTCACAAATGCCTCGCCACCGGATTGCGGCGCAATGACGACCAGCCACCGGTCACCGGTCTGGACGACGCCCGGCACGAACGCCAAGCCCGACCGCGCTCGCAGCACTGGCGGGTGGGCCTCGACTGCCGGCTCATCGACGGCTCCGTCAGCGCTGCCGGATGCGGCGGCGCCCGTTGAGCCGCCTGCCTGGGCAACCACCGTGACGGATTCGGCCTCCGGCTCGACTGCGGAGGCAGGTTCCGGGTCGGCCGTGATGTCGGTGAGCGGACTCGCCGCGCTGCCGACCAGCGTTTCTGCCCATACGACGATGGGAATGTCATTCTGCGACGCCACCGACACGCCGAAGGGGACTCCGGGAGCGGCGAGGAGCGTTTCCAGTCCCGGTGCCAGCTCACCGGGCGAGGCGACCTTCAACTCCATGACGTCATGCGATGCCACGGCGAAGGCCAGGCGGTCACTGAGCGGGTCGTCGGACACGATCGACGCCGTGACTTCCGCCACATCGTCGGACGGGTTGAAGACCCGCACCCACAACCGCGTGCCATCGTCGATGCCGGGGACCGGTACGAGCCAGCGCTCGCCGGTGGCCACTGACGCCAATTCCGCGGCCAAGCCGCGGCGGCCGACGCTCCCGTCGTACGCCAGGAACGAGTCCACGGCGATGCGCCCGGCGCGGGCCCGGACAGATGCCGCCACGACATCTCGACGGCGCGCATGCTCGCCGATGTCAACGGCGACAGTGCTCCACGCCGGCACCACGACCCCGGTCAACTCCGGCGCCACAAACGGGCCGAACTCTGCTTCGGAAGCAAACGTGACATCGACGATTGCATCGCGGGGCAGTGGATTCATGATGGCCAGCACCGCCAGCGCGTCGGTCTGCGTATCGCCGACGGGCACGTACCAATCCGGAGCGAGCGCGCTCGAACAGCGAGCCTCGTCGATGCCGAGCGGCGAGACAAACCTGCGCGTCACTGCCAGCCCGCCCGACGAAGCCTCCACCAGGGCGCCGATGACCTCATCACGCACGTAGTCAGAGGTGCTGACTACCCCGGTGCTATGCGGCGCAACGTCGGCCATCACATACTGCCGACCCGTTGTGCGTCCACGGAACTCGACCGACACCGATGCCGCCTCGGCCGTCATGTTCGTGAGCAGCACCTCTGTGGTGACCTCTCCGAAGCTCTGAACTGGTCCACGCATGCCGACGAGCGGGCAGAACCAACTCGATGTCAGCGCATCGGGGGGTGGCACCGCGATCTGTGCCTGCGCCTGCGGGCCTTCGACCGCAACAGAGGTAGGTGCCCGGTCGTCACGAGTGTCGATCACCAGCGCTGCCGCCAGCGCCAGCGGGATCAGCAGCCGGGGCAGCCACCTGATGGCGGCCATCATCGCACTGCCCTCATGAGTCCACCGCCGTGCCGCCAGGCACGCCGCGCCGCTGCGACCCCCGCACTGCCCTCATGAGTCCACCGCCGTGCCGCCAGGCACGCCGCGCCGCTGCGACCCCCGCACTGCCCTCTTCATGAGCCTGGAGATTCGGTCGGCGAGCGGGGTGGGCTGGCCGATTGCCACCCAGATCAACGCCAGCAAGATCAGCACCTGCGCAGCAATCCGGTTGGACACCGCGGCCGAACGCTCGAAGCGCAGCTCAGCCTGGCCAGCTTGGGGCGGATCGAATCGCATCGCCCAGCCCAGCGCAGGTGCTGGCTCGACTGCCGTAGGGCCCGCATTGTCTGCGTTGCCCGCATTGCCGATATGGAGTCGCCAGCCCGGATCGTAGGACTCGGCGACCAGCAACGTGCCGGTACCCACCGGTCCGAACTGGCTCGTCGCCGACCGGTAATCCGTGAGCACGCCGATGCCGTCGGTCAAGTCGCTCACCACGAGATCCACCGGGTCCGCGGCGAAGTCGGCCTGGATCGGCCGGGAGAACTGTGACCGCGACGACCACCACGCCTCGTTGCGGAACACCTGCACCGAGGGGTCCGCCGCCAGCGGGCGCAGATCGATCTGCGAGGCGAGCGCCTCGGAGACCGCCGCGGACACCGGTCGGTCCCAGCCCTCGGTGTACGACGGTCCAGAGCGTTCCACTACCACGACATACCTGACGCCGAAGGAACCCAGCAGCCGTCCCAATCGCAGCGTGTCGCCCGCCAGCCCCATCCGTACGGCACTTTCCAGGCGTTCATCGCCGGGTGCCTGCGGTGTGGCCCACGAGTGCCGGATGTCGGGATACCCCCGCACCGACACCCCCATGGCGAGTCCCTCCACGCCGAGGTCAGTGCCGCGCAACGGCAGGACCTCGGGGGCGCCGAGCCAGAGCACCCGGTAGTCAGGCCCGACGTCCCGGTCATCGACCAGCCCCAGCGGGACCCGGTGGTCGAAGCTCGGCGCCGACCAATCGCCGTCGATCGACGCCCATGCAGTCGGGAGCACCATGGCACCCACCGCGATGCCGCTCAGCAAGACCATGGCACTGCGGATCCGGGGCGGCGCGACTCCATCCGCGGTCGCCAGCGCTGCGGGCCCTGCTGCGGCGGCCCAGCACAGGCCGACGGCCCCGAATACCAGGGACACTTCGGCGAGCGAGAGCCCCGGCGTTGCGCCGCTGATCAGCTCGTCGGCCCAGCCGGCCACGACGATCCATGCGAACGCGAAGCCAGCCAGCGCTACCAGCCAGCCGCGCACCGCCAACCACAGCCGGCCCCCGCTCCCCACCAGCAGCGGCACGATCGCAGCAACCAGCAGACCCCAACTGAGCGGCAGGTTGCCGAGCGGGCCGGTCTGGAACCGCAACAGCTCTGCCAGCGACGACGGTGTCGACGAGGTGGGGCCGCCGAGCGAAACGTCAACCAAGGCACGCAATGAACCGAACTCGAACAGCCAGGGAAGATGCGCCACCGCCGCAAGCACCACGGCCACAGTCACCCGCAGCAATCCGGCGATCGGCGCACCGAGCGGTTCGCGGCGCGCCCCACGGCGCACCAGCTCGACAATGGTGAGCGTCACCCCCGCCGCGGCGGCCAGCACGACGATGAACGGCTCGAAGGCCGCCGCAACAGCAAGGAGCAAAGCGAGCGAAGCCAGCCTGGCGGCGGTGCCACGCCGAGAGCCGTCGCGTGGCAGACGAGCAGCCGAAGTGCCCACCAGGCGGCTGGTGAGCAGCACGATCGCAGGTGCAGTTCCGTATGCCAGCAGCACGTCCCAGCGGCCGGCCGCCAGCGCGTTGTACGGCAACGGGCACACGGCGTAGAGCACGAGGGCGACCAGCCGGCCATTGCGGCTCGGCCCGTCTCCACTCGAACCAGTGGCGCACAACCGCCAGATGCCGACGGGGCCCGCGAGCACGAGGCCCCAGATGGCGATGTTCCTCAGAAACCCGACAGCTCCAAGCAGCACAGCACCAGCGAGGCCCAGCAAGCCCATCGCGGGAGGGCCGAGGCCGGCTGCACCGACCCCGCTGTCACGCCAGCCATCGAGGTACGCCCCGAGCATCGTGCCGACATCGGGGAAGTGGGCGAACTGGCCGTATGTCCCGATGCCGCCGGTGAGCAGGTGGCGTGAGCCGAAGGCAATCAGCCCGAGCACCGCCAGCCAGACCACCCACACCGTCCGGTGCGCATTGCGTCGCCAGGTGCCCAGGATGCTCTCGTCGATCGTGGTCCGTGCCGCCAGCCCGCCTTCAGGACTCAGGCGATAGCGGAACCAGTCGGCGACACGTACCGAACCGCCCTGCTGCAATCGGCGCAGATCGGCATCTCGCACCCGCCGGTAGCGCTTGGCAGCTCCACGCAGTGCGAACGTGCCACCGAGGTGGCGCGCGTTCCACAACCATGCCAGTGCCACGTCAGAGGCCTGAGCGAACCGCCCGCGCAGAGCGGCCAGCAGCACTTCGCCCACAGCCAGCACTGCTGCAAGAACCACCGCAGGCAGCAGGTGCACCCACCCGTAGCACTTCGCCATGGTGCGCAGCCGGGCTCGATGCTCATGCTGGCGCGCCGAGGGCCCGTGAGCGGCCGGCGCCGTATCGGGAAGCACCGTCCCGGTTGCAGACGGCACCACCCGGACACGCGCACCCGAGAGCTGGATCCGCCAGCAGAGATCGACAACGGCGCCGTCGCCTTCGAGCGCTGGATCGAAGCCGTCGACGATGCGGAAGATGTCCTCCCGCACCAGCATCGCCTCAGTGGGAGCCACGAACAGATCGCGGGCCTCATCGTGCTGTTCTTGGTCGAGTTCGTCCTGGCCGGCGACGGGAATCCGGACCCCGAGCCGATCAGCGGTGCCGCCAAGATCGCGCAGCGTCAGACCGTCGCTGGCGTCGAGCAGCTTGGGACCGGCGACGCCGACGATCCGGCCGGGGACGTTCTCGGCATCGTCGACGAGAATGCTGATGGCATCGGGCGCCAGCGCGACGCGATCGGACAGGAAGAGGAGGTAGTCGGCCCCCCGGACCAGCGATGCTCCCCGGTTGTTGACAGCGCCCATCCGCCCGCGCTGCGCCCCACGGCCTCGACTCCTACGAGACGACACGGGATCCGCCACAGCGGCGGTGGGAAGCAGCTCTCGGACCCGAAGCCCCTGCTCCCCTTCGGCATCGCACAGCACCAGCACCGCGAGCCGCGGGTAGTCCTGCGCGGCGAGCGCCCGCAGGGTGGACTCGGTATCGGACCACCGCGAGCCCGTCGTGACGATGGCAGCAACCGCAGGCGGAGGCGCCAGAACGGCTGGTTCCGCCTCAGCGGATGGCGACAGCTCCTCCGATGGCGGCGAACTCACGGCCAGGTCACTCCGCGCTCAGTCTCTCAACGCACGGATTCGGCAGCGACAACGCCGACTCCCGCCCGGGAGGTGCGGTAGTCGGGTGCGTCCCCGCGGTTGAAGCTGGTGCCGTCGCTCCACACCAGCCAGTAGCCGTCGCCACTGGCCGTGGCAGCGAACCCGACGGCGCGCAGCCGGTTCTGACGGTCGGCGCGATCGCCGTGATGGTCTGCCGCGCCGATGGCGTGCACTGCCGTATCGGCGCCGGCGAGCCAGTAGCCGTCGCCGTCCGGCGTGGCCGCGAGACCGATGCCGGCCGTGCCGGAGTGCAGCAGCGGTCCGCATCCGAGATCGCGTGCGTCGCCGAATGCCAGGACACGTCCGTCCTCGAGCGCCAGCCAGTAACCGTCGCCGCTGGGCGACGACTCGATGTCGACCACGTCTACATCCAGGCGCAGGTGCGCTATCGCTCCCCAGTGCCCGGCCGTTCCGAAGGCGAACACGTTGCCCTGGCGGGTCGCGAGCCAGTACCCTTCCCCGCCCGGATGCGCAGCCATCGCCACGACGGGCTCGGCTCCCCCGGTGCCGACCGCGTTCCCGTGATAGTCGGCGTCGCCGAAGGACTGGACATCGCCGCCGGAAGTCGCAAGCCAGTATCCGTCCCCGTCCGGATGCGCGGCCATGGCCGTAAACCGGTCCGACGACGGCAGGATTCCGTTGCCCAGATGCCGTGCCGACCCGTCGGCGAAGACGGTGCCGTCGGATTTCAGCACCCACAAGCCAGGGCTGTCTGTGTCTGACGGCGGATCCAGGGTGCCAGGCGCAGGCTGCTTGCAGGGCTGGCCGTCGGGGAACTGCGGGAAGCGGTACCAGTCCGACCGCAGGGAGAAGGCCTTGCGGAAGGAGTCGTGCGCCCACCTGATCCAGCTCTGCTCCCAGACGCCCGCAGTTCCCACGATCCTCACGCCGCGGACCCGCCCGCCCCAGGCGCCGTTGCCGTTGCGCTTGGTGACCTCGATGCACACCAGCTTTCCGATGCGGGGAAACGCTGCTTCGATGTCTGCCCGCCGCAGGGTGCTCTGCCACGTGTGCCACCTGTTGCCGTCGACACTGTCGCCGAGGTCCTCGACACTGCCGAAATGGGAACCCTCATCCAAATCGGCGGTCCATCCTCCGCTCGAGGCGTGGTACTCGGTGAGGGCGATCACGCCGTCGGCTCGCTGCACGACTCGCCCGGCGGTGTTCCCGATCGCGGTGTTTGCATGAACGTAGCGAGCACCGTGGTCAAGCGGCTGACCATTACGCGCTGCGCCTTTGTACACCTGACAGGCAGTGACATCGCACGTATCGGTGAAGCGGCGCGTCTCACGAGCCGCCGCGAGCGCCAGCACGTAGGACCGTGCGGCGACGGCTTGCGCTTCGAGTGCTCCGATGCCCAAGCCGTCCTTGGCGGCGCCCCATTCGGGGACGCTCTCGTGCGGCACGACGCCCCGCAGGTATTGCTCGAGCGGCAGCCGGTTGAACGTGAAGGGGCCGCCTTGATCAACGATGCCTACTGCCCCGCGGTACGCGATGCGCATCGACTCGACATCGGAGTTATCGCCAACGCAGTAGATCACCGTCAGCATCGCAGACGTGTCGTCAGCCTTGTAGTCGTCGCTGCTCGGCAGCGCCTCGATGTACCGGTTGCCGCGTCGATTCGACGAGGACAGGGCATCGTTGATCGAGATGCCGTGCTGAGCGCACCCAGTCGTCGAGCGGACCCAGAACGAGCCGTTGCTCACGCCGATACGCGCTATCGCTCCCGCATCGAAGGCCTGCCCGGCGACGGTGAAGCTTGCGCCAGAGGTCAGCAGCAGGTGGCGGCGGTCGTTCTGGGTCAGGTGTACCCAGATGTCCTGGTCCGCCACGTCGGCTATCGAGGTGGGTCCGTGCGATGTCGACCCGTAGTAGTGCGAAACGATGCGCTCGCCGTCCCAGCGGTGCTCGGTCGCGTACCCGAACGCTCCCCACTGGCTCATGCCGGTGCCGTGGCCCCAGCCCCGTCCGTGCACGCTGATGACGTCGGGCGCCAGCTCGGCACTGACCTGCGCTCCAGCCGGTGTCGCCATGAAGGCCATGGACCCCGCCGTCAGCGCTGATGCCGCCGTGGCGCACGCCACGACCACGCTCGCCAGTCGGCGAAGGCTTGCGGTTGCGCGCTGCAACACCGGGGGTTCCCGCACCTCTGTAGTGGTACCGGCCTGCGAGCGCTGCCGGTCGGATATTGCACCGAATGCCGCCCGCGCTCGCGCCCGAACGCGCCGGTGCCATCTGCTGCCCCTAGGGCAGAAATCCTGCAGTGGAGTCGTCACTTCAGCTTGCGCCGCTCGATCTCGATGTCGTTCGTGACCATCGTCGTCACCAACTCTTCGAAGGACATCTGGGGCACCCACCCCAGTTCCCTTGCAGCCTTGGAGGCATCGCCGACCAGCAGGTCGACCTCAGCAGGCCGGAAGAACCTGGGATCGATCCGCACGTAGCGCTCCCAGTCGTCGATGCCAGCCGCGGCGAAGGCGAGCTGCACGAAATCGCGCACCGCGTGCGTCTGGCCCGTTGCGATGACGTAGTCATCGGGTTCCGGCTGGGAGAGCATGAGATGCATCGCCTGCACGTAGTCGCCGGCGAAACCCCAGTCGCGCTTGGCGTCGAGGTTCCCGAGTGCCACTTCGTCCTGCAGTCCGAGCTTGATACGGGCGACGGCGTTGGTGACCTTGCGGGTCACGAATTCGAGGCCTCGCCGGGGAGACTCGTGATTGAACAGGATGCCGCTGCAGGCGTACAGCCCGTAGCTCTCGCGGTAGTTCACGGTGGTGTTATGGCCGAACACCTTGGCCGAGCCATAGGGGCTGCGCGGGTGCAGCGGCGTGAGCTCGTTCTGGGGTGTCTCACGCACCTTGCCGAACATCTCACTGGAGGAGGCCTGGTAGAAGCGGATCGGGTTGTTCACACCGCCCACGAGCCGAATGGCCTCCAGCAGTCGCAGCACGCCCAGACCGGTGACGTTGGCCGTCAGTTCAGGCTGCTTGAACGACAGCGCCACGAAGCTGATGGCGCCGAGGTTGTACACCTCGTCGGGTTGGGTGTACTCGAGCGCCGCGATCAGCGATGCAAGGTCGGCGAGGTCGCCCGGGACGAGCTCGACGTAGGGCAGATCGGCCGCCATCGTTTCCGAGCGTGGATTGCGCTGACCCGTGATCAGCCCGACCACCCGGTAACCCTCGGCGTGCAGGTGCTCGGCCAGGTATTGGCCATCCTGGCCGGTGATTCCGGTGATGAGGGCCGTCGGCACGGGTCGGCTCCGGTTCGCGGTTCGCAGGTCAGGCGTGTTGGGGGCGCAGTTCAGGGTACGGGTCACCGTCGATGCTGTGAAGTCACCACGCGCCTCCTCGGAGGCCTCACCCGCATGGACGATGGGTTCCGGTACGGTGCCGCGGATGGCACGCCGCCCGCATCACGGCCGGGTTCGCCCGCTGCGGGCGGTGACGGCACTGCTGTTGGCCGCGACTGCGATCGTGGGTGTCGGGAACACAGCCGGAGCTGCCTCACGTGTCGATTCGGACCGGCTGTGGGGCGCCGACCGCTACGAGACCGCGGCGAAGATCGCGAAGGAGTACGCGGACTCCGCCGGGCCGATTGACACCGCCATCGTGGCCTCAGGCGAATCCTTCGCCGACGCGCTGGCAGCCACCCCGCTGGCACGCGTGCGCAATGCACCGATCCTGCTGTCGCCACCCGATGAGCTGCACGCCGCAACCCGCAGCTTCATCCAGCGGCACCGGATCGACAACATCGTCATCGCCGGCGGCACCGCTGCCATTTCCGACGACGTCGAAGATGCGTTGGCCGGCTTGATCAGCGGCAGACCCGAGCGGCTGGAGGGTTCCGACCGCTACCGGACCGTGGTCAACATCGCCCGCGAGATCGATGCCGACGAGATCGGCGGGTACTGCGGTGACGGGCGCCGCACTGCCCTGCTGGCGACCGGCGAGAAGTTCGCTGATGCCCTGGCGCTGTCGCCGCTCGCCTATTCGGGCCCGAACCCCGTGCTGCTCTCCGAATCCGACCGGCTGCCGGCGTCGGTCAGGAACTACCTCGTCGATTACACGATCAAGCAGGTGGTGATTGCCGGTGGAACTGCAGCGATAGCGGACTCAGTCGAGGCGGAGATATCCGCCCTCGGCATCACGGTCGAGCGCCTGTGGGGACGCGACCGCTTCGAGACGGCTGCCGAGATCGCCGAAGAGCTGGCAGACCGCTGCTACGGATCGGACGAATTCGGTCTTGCCGACGGCCGGAACTTCCCCGACGCGCTGGTCGGCGGCGCGCTGCTGGGGCTGAGACGGGCACCGCTGCTGCTATCTGAGCCGGCTCTGCCCGATGCGACACGCCGATTCCTGGCCGGCCCGGTTCCCGATGCGGGCACCGTACAACTCACGATCTTCGGCGGACCCGCCGCAGTGTCCGATTCCGCAGCGGCGGCAGCAGCCGACGCGCTGAGAGGCCTGGACCGCGAGTGCGACCCCCGCACCGATGCACCCGGAGTGCCGCGTGACGTAACGGTGCAGCCGCGCAACGGCGCCCTCGAGATCCGTTGGAAGGCACCGGCCACGGTCGGCAGCAGCGACCCGTCCGGCTACCGGATCAGATACCGGCCCGTCGGAGGCCAGTGGATCACCGAGCGCGATGTCAGCTCGCCCGCAACCATCTCGGGACTCCAGAACACTGCCCTCTATGAGGTGCAGGTACGCGCCGACGGCAGTGGCTACGAGGTGTGGAGCCCGAGCAGCTACGCGACCCCATCGGATGCGGTAGGTGTCGCAGCGCCGTCAGCTCCGGGCGGCACGAGCCGCGGCCACCGCGCCATCGCCGTGTCGCTGGCCGCCGGGCAGCAAGCAAACACAGCAGCACCAGACTGCCCGCCCGCACCGGCCTCGGCATGATCGCCTCGAGCTCTCGAACCGTGGCCGTGCTGGCCGGCGGCGTCGGTGCTGCCCGGTTCCTCAGCGGGCTGCTGCGCGTGTGCCGGCCAACCGACGTCACCGCGATCGTGAATGTCGGCGACGACTTCACGCTGCACGGCCTGCACATCAGCCCCGATCTCGACACAGTCACCTACACGCTCGCCGGCCAGATCAACCCCGAGACCGGCTGGGGGCGGGACGGCGAGACGTGGCGTGTGCTCACCGAACTGGGGCGGCTCGGCGGGCAGAACTGGTTCAAGCTCGGCGACCTGGATCTTGCGCTTCACCTGTTCCGCACGCAGCGACGCAGCGAGGGTGCATCCCTGTCGCAGGTAACCCGCGAGATCGCTGCCAGCTTCGGGCTCGAGCTGACGCTGCTGCCGGTCAGCGATCATCCCATCGCCACCCGCATCACGCCGGCTGAGCCCGACGGTGCAACCGAGATCGACTTTCAGGACTATTTCGTTGCCCGACAACACGGCATCGCCATCCGCTCGGTTCGCTTCGCGGGCATCGAGTCGGCCAAGCCGGCGCCGGGCGTGCTCGATGCGTTGAGCAATGCCGACACGGTGGTGGTTACGCCGTCGAACCCGTTCGTCTCGATCGGTCCCGTCATCGATGTGCCGCAGGTGCGCGAGACGCTGCGCGGACGGCGGGACAGCGTCGTCGCCGTGTCGCCCATCGTGGGCGGCGCATCGATCAAGGGTCCTGCTGGCGCCATGATGCGCGAGCTGGGCCACGAGCCCAGCGTGGTCGGCGTGGCACGGCTCTATGCCGGTTTCGCTGGAACGCTCGTGATCGACCACGCCGACGCCGAACTCGCTCCCGCCGTCGCCGAGGCGGGGATGACACCGGTGGTGACCGACACGATCATGGCCGACCCGGACCGTGCGGCCGGGCTGGCCACCGCAACGCTGCAAGCCGCAGGCGCAAGGGAAAGCACATGACCATCGAATTGCATCCGCTCGAAGGCATCGGCGAGATCACGCTCGGTGCCGACCTCGGAGCCGTCATCGCCAGCGCCTGCGAGGCATCACCCGCCGGCCTGCAGAGCGGCGACGTGCTCGTCGTGACGCAGAAGATCGTCTCCAAGGCCGAGGGCGCCATGGAGCAGATCGACCCCAACGATCCGCTGTCGCACAAACCGCTCGTCGAGCGTGAATCGGTTCGCATCCTGCGCCGGCGCGGCAACCTCATCATCAGCGAGACCAAGCACGGATTCATCTGCGCCAACGCAGGAATCGATCTGTCCAACGTCGAACGGGGTTACGCCGCGCTGCTGCCCGACGACAGCGACCGCTCCGCCAACAAGATCCGTGACCGCATACGGGCGCTGTCGGGCTGCACTGTCGGCGTGATCATCTCCGACACATTCGGGCGCCCGTGGCGGCGCGGTGTCACCGATGTGGCCATCGGCTGCGCGGGCATCGCCGCCGTCGTCGACCTCAAGGGCACTGCCGATGCGCTGGGGCGGGAGCTGATGGTCACCGAGGTGTGCGTGGCCGACGAGATCGCCTCCGCTGCCGACCTGGTGTGCGGCAAGGCGCGGGGTGTGCCGGTCGCGATCGTGCGCGGGGTCGAGGGGAGTTGGCTGCGGCGTGCCTCGGTGCGCTCGGAGATCATCAGGGATCCCGCCGAGGATCTGTTCCGCTAGCTGTCAGCTACCGGCTCGGGCGGAGGTTGGCGCTGTGCGCGCAGCACGGCGCCCGGGGGCACCTGCTCGCCGCTGCCGAGCACCGTGTAACCGCAGAGCGTTGCCCCGGCTCCCACGGCAGCGCCTGCGCCCAGCATCGAATCGATCACGATGGCACCTGCAGCAAGGCGGCAGCCGTCCCCCACCACTGAGCGCTGCACGACGGCGCCAGGTCCGATCTCGCACCCGCGACCGATGACCGACGTGCGGACCTGCGCTTCGGGGTGGATGCCATCCGACGCCGCAAGCATGCCGTCCGCCACCTCGGCATCGGCGCGCCGCCCCTCGAGAATGTCCAAGTTTGCAGCCAGGTACTGCTGGGGCGTTCCGGTGTCGAGCCAGTAGGTGTCTGACGTCATCGCCCACAGCGCCTGATCGGCCACTAGGTGGGGGAACACCTCGCGCTCGATGGAAACGGCCCGCCCAGGCGGGATGCGGTCGAGTACGGCAGGCGTCAGCACATAGATCCCCGCGCTGATCGTCGGCCGCTGGTCTCGCTGCAGCGCCGCGGGGGCCGAACCCGGCTCGGGTTTTTCCGAGAACGACATCACTTGGCCTGCCGCGTCGGTGGCCACGAGGCCGTATGGCGCCGGATCGGCGACCGGCTGCAGTGCGATGGTGGCCTCCGCGCCCGAGCGCTCATGCACGCTCGCGAGCGCGCCTATGTCAAGATCGGTCAGCACGTCGCCATTGAGCACCAGGAACGTGCCCGTGATGCCGCTGGCCTCCGCGGCGAACCGCACAGCTCCCGCGGTACCGCGCGGGTCGGGCTCGACCGCCACCTCATATGCGAGCTGTCCGATGCGACCGTGCGGATAGGCCGCGGTGAATGCCTCGGCCCGGTAACCCAGCGAGAGCACGACCTCGTCGACGCCGTGCCGGTGCAGGTGTTCACAGACCCACTCGATCATCGGCCGCCCGCACACTGGCAGCATCTGCTTGGGCGTGTCGTTGGTCAGCGGGCGCAGCCGGGTGCCGAAGCCGCCCAGCAGCAGGATCGCCTTCACTCAGCAGGCTCAGATGTCTCCGAAGGCTCCGACGTGGCCGGAAGGTCGCCCTCGGCCGGCTCGCTCTCGCTGCCGTCGTCAAGCACCGGTCCTTCTTCGGTCGAGCCGTCGATCAGCGGCTGATCTTCGGGCGGCAAGTTGAGGTAGGCCCGCAGGAATGCATCGTCGGGTCGCGGAACGTCCGCGTTCTCCACGCTCGGGTGGACGAATGCGAACACGAAGATCTGGCCGTCGTCGAGGAAGCGCACATCGCGCAGATCCTCGGTGAACGCCAGCGCCTTCTCTGCCTGCAAGGTCTCCCAGCGCATGATCCGCAGCTCTGCGCCCGGTTCGGCCACAGCGGGGTCGTCGCTGTCGGGATCAGGCGATGCGCAGCCCTCTCCGGACTCGTCGAGGATGGTCCGGTCGGGCAGCTCGATCCTCGAGTCGGTCAACTCGAACTCGATCTCGCGCATGAACGCACCGACGGTGGCGAACTGGCCCGTCACGCCGGTGTGGAACGGGTGGATGTGGATGAGCCCGTCGCCATGCGTGTGGATGCCCGACTGGTCGTCGACATCATTGGGGTACACATCGAGAATGAAGTCGTCGCAGTCGTAGATCGCGTACAACGAGTGCCAGTGATCGCCTAAGCGCGGGGGGCCTGCTGGGGCATTCGTAGACCGCTCATTGCGGGCCACCAGGATCAGCACGACGCCCAGGAGGACGACGAGCAGCATCGCCGCCGGGAACAGAATGTCGCGCCGGGGGCGAAAGCTCCTGCCGCTCCCGCCGGCGCTCGCTGCTTTGGCAACCTTCTTGGCAGCGGCTGATCTCGCCATACGGGGCGACAAGCTACCGGCGCTCGGGGCCGAAGGGTGCTCGGCGCCGGCTGTGTCCGCTGCGCCGACGCTCAGCGCCGGCTGTGCCTGCTGCGCCGACGCTCAGCGTCGGCCGAGGCCCTCGTAGGTGAAGCCTGCGGCGCGTAGCTGGTTCGCGTCGAGCAGGTTGCGTGCGTCCACGATGCGAGCTGCGGCCATCTCCGACCCGGCCCGCTCCCAGTCAAGGGCCGCGAACTCAGCCCACTCGGTGAGCACGACGGCCACATCGGCACCGTGCAGGGCTTCGAATGCCGAATCTCGGACGTGCAGGGTCGCTGGCAGCTGCGAGGCGATGTCGGGACGGTCGTCGAGGTTGCTCAACGCAGGGTCATACGCCACGAGGCGCGCGCCCGTCGCGCTCAGCCGCTCTGCGACTCGCAACGCGGGAGAGCCGCGCAGGTCGTCGGTGCCGGCTTTGAAGGTGAGTCCCAGCACGGCCACCGTGGCACCGTCGAGGTCAACAGAGCGCGAGGCTCCGTCACCGGCAACCGGATCTGCCACCTTGTCCGGCTCGCCCACGACCATCCGGGCGACCTTCGCAACCACCCGGTCGAGCTGCTGCTCGTTGACCGCGATCACGCCTTCAAGCAGGTCGAAGACGTAGCCCGCGTCGTTGGCGACTGATACCAAGGCACGGGTGTCCTTCGGCAGGCACGAGCCGCCCCAGCCGGGGCCGGGTTGCAGGTATGCCGAGCCGATGCGGTGATCGGTGCCGACCCCGGCAAGAACCGTGTCGACGTCGGCACCGACCGCCTCGCACACGGCGGCAAGCGCGTTCACGAACGAGACCTTGGCGGCCAGAAAGGCATTTGCGGCGTACTTGACGGTCTCGGCCGAGGTCGGATCGCTGAGGATCACCGGTGCTTCCACGCCCGCATACAGCGCCGCGACCCGGTGTGCCACTGAGGGATCTTCGGCCCCGATGACGATCCGATCAGGTGACAGGAAGTCGGCCACCGCTGAGCCTTCCCGCAGGAACTCGGGATTCGACGCCAGCGCCACATCGGTGCGCCCGAGCGCCGCGGCGATCTTGGGCGCGGTTCCGACCGGCACGGTCGACTTCGTCACCACGACCGAGCCGGGCTGCAGGCGAGACGCCACCGAATCGAGCGCTGCCAGCAAGTAGCTGAGCTCGGTCTCGCCGTCGGCACGCAGCGGTGTCGGCACGCAGACGAAGACGAAGTCGCACGTGGCTGCAACGGCTTCGGCCGAGATCACGAACCGGAGACGACGCTCGGCGATTCCTTCGGCGACGAGCCGATCCAGATCGGCTTCGCGAATGGGCACCACGCCGGCCGACAAGGACGCCACCTTGGCCCGGTCGATGTCCGCGCAGATGACATCGTGGCCGAGGTGGGCGAAACACGCGGCTGTCGTGAGTCCGACGTAACCCGCGCCGACGACGAGAATGCGGTGTTCGGGCGGCGTACCGCTCATGACGCCAGCTGCTCGGCAGAAGGCACGTCGACACTCCGGTAGCCGGGATCGATGCGAGGCGGCTCGTCGCCGACGTGCAGGATCACCGTGGTTGCGTCAAGCTCGGCATGGCCGGCGAAGTCTGGCACAGGCACCAGGTGACTGGCCAGCAGGCCGGCCGCAAGCCGTCCCTGCGGGGCCAGATACACAACGGTTCCCGTCGGTTCATCCGAAATGCCCTCCGGCATCGGCCCGGTTGCCTCCGCGTCGAATCCGAGCTCGCTCAGCCCTGCAGCCACTTGGTGCCGCGCCGTCCCGGTCACCTGCACCCGCACGCGGGACTCGACAATGTCGTCCCAGCCGATGCCGCGGAACACGTCCAGAACGCGTTGATTGTGCTCGGCGCGCTGCGGATCGAGTCCGAGGGACCATCTCACGGGATCGTGCACGTCAACGAACCGCAGCTCGTAGTCGTCGACGTCGGCGTCGACATCGAGGTCGGCGAACTTGTCCGCAAGTCTCCGGCCGTCGTTCACAATGCTCAGCGTGTCGGACGTGGACAGGTGGTCGGCTGCGATGTCGAGCACCGCGAGCAGGTTGATCGGGTTGGCAAGCAGCGCAGGCGCGACCTGCGCGGCGGCGGTGCGCATGAACTCACGCTGACGGTCGATGCGGGCGAGATCGTTCCAAGCGCCGTGGCGTTGCCAAGTCCCGTCGGGCAGCTGCTCCTCGAGATGGCGGCTGCGGACGTACGCAAGCGCCTGCCGGCCGTTGAGGAGATGGGTGCCCGCGCTGGTGAAGAACCCGCTTCGGCTGTCCGTCGGATCGGTGGCGTTCGCTTTCGGTTGGTCACGCAGCGGCCGGTTGAAGGTCATCCAGACGCCACCGACCGCATCCACCATGCGTAGAAACGCCCGGAAGTCCACCTCCACGAAGTGCTGCAGGGTGATGTCGAGGTTCTCCTCGACGGTGTCGATCAGGCGGGCTGCGCCCCCCGCCGTGGTGCGATCGCGGTTGTAAGCGCTGTTGATCTTGGCCATGACGCCAGTACCGGCGATATCGCTCGTACCTGCGATCTCGGCTGCCAAATCCCGCGGGATGGACATCATCGCCGCAGTGCCGTCGTCGCGCAGGCGGATCACCATGATGACGTCCGCGAGCCGGTTGTAATCCGAGTGCCCGGCCCGCAGCGGATCATCGGCAGCGAGTCCCACGGGGCTGTCGGTGCCGACGAGCAGGTAGTTCTCGCCAGTCGGGCCGCCCGGCAGGACCGGCTGGCCCGCGGACCGGTCCGCAGTCCCTGGCGAGTCCGACAGAGCGTCCGGCTCGTCACCCGCCGAGACGCCATCACCCGCGATTCCCGCGTCGCCGCTTCTCGTGCCGCGTGCATCGGCCGCGCCGTCAGGATTCGCCGCCATCGTGGACGGCTGCTCGATCAGCACGTCGGCTGCGGTCACCGGCTGCTGAGGAGCAGATGTCAGCACATCGGCCAGCTCATGTCGCTCGATCCGTCCGAGCTGCAGCAGCACGAACGCAGACGCCCCGGTAGCGACAGCGCCGGCGAGGGTCAGCGCCGCCAGCGAGATCAGAATGAGGCGCGTCCGCCAGTTGCGGTGGCTCACTCAGCTGCCTCGGAGAGGGCCTCGCTCAACGACGGGTACACGAACAGGCTCTCAGCGATGTCCTGAACCCGCAGGTTCGCGCTAACGGCGAGAGCCACCACCGAGATCAGCTCGGCCGCGTGCCGGCCCACGATGGAACCGCCCAAGACTTGGCCGGTCAGCGGGTCGGAGACGATCTTCACGAAGCCGCGGGGGTTCTCCTCGATGAGTGCCTTGGCGTTCGCGCCGAACGGCACCTTCGTGACGCGGATCTTGCGGCCTGTGGCAAACGCTTCCGCCTCGGCGAGCCCGACATCGGCGATCTCGGGCTCGGTGAAGATGGCCGATGCCGCTTTGTCGTAGTCGAGATGGCGGTGCGGGCGGGTCTCGTGCAAACCCATAGCGTGCTCGACGATCTTGCGTCCCTGCATCGCGGCGACCGACGACAGCGGCAGCTTGCCCGACAGGTCGCCCGCGGCATAGATGGTCGGCACCGACGAGCACAGGTTGTGGTCCACCTCCACATACCCCTCGCCGTCGACTCGCACCTCGGTGTTCTCCAGCCCCAAGCCGTCGCTGTTGGGAATCGAGCCGATGGCGAGCAGGGCGTGCGTGGCCCGTACCGTGCGACCGTCGCTGCACACCACCTCGACCGCGTCGCCGTCGCGCACGATGTCCACCGCACGTGCGCCCTTGAGCATGGCCACACCGAGATCGCTGAAGGTCTGCTCCAGCACCGCAGCCGCTTCGGGGTCTTTGTGCGGCAGCACCTGTTGCCGGCTGACGATCAACGTGACTCGGGAGCCCAGCGAGGTGAACATGTGCACGAACTCCACGCCGGTGACCCCGGAGCCCACCACCACCAGGTGTTCGGGCAGCTCTGCGGGCGGGTATGCGTCGCGGGTGGTCAGAATCCGCTCGCCGTCGATGGGTGCCCACTCGGGGATGCGGGGGCGGCTGCCAGTCGACAGCACGACGACATCGGCCGACAGCTCCACCGCCCCATCGGCGGTATCTGCGCAAACTTCGTTGGGCCCGAGCAGACGGCCCGAGCCCGACAGGATCCGCACCCCCTGGCTGACCAGCATCTGCCGGGCAACCTCAGCAAGGCGGTCTTCAATGTCGCCGATGCGCTGGCGAAGGTGCGGGGTGTCTACCGACGTGGACACATTGGCAAGGCCCAGCTCGTCGAGATGGCCCGCGAAGCTGAGCGCCGAGCCGGTCGCGATCATGGTCTTGGACGGCACGCAGTCGCGCAGGTGGGCGGAACCGCCCACGATGTCGCGCTCGATGAGCGTCACGTCTGCGCCGTAGCGCGCTGCATAGGTGGCCGCCGAGTGGCCCGCCGGGCCACCGCCGATCACGACGAAGCGCTTCTGGGCCATGGACCCGCAGCGTACCGGTGCCCCCCAGCCCTACTGTGGTCGCGGCTCAGCTCAGCGTGGGGCTGCAGAGGCCGTCAAGTTCGCTGACGGTGATGCGCTCGCGATTGGCGTAGGTGACTTCGTTGGCGGGGTCCGGACGCAGCCGGAACTCGCGGAACGTCATCTCCAGCGAGTCGAAGGCGACGATGCGGCCCGACAGCGAATCACCGACGCCGAGGATCAGCTTGATGGTCTCGAGCGCCTGGATCGAGCCCACGATTCCCGGCAGCACGCCGAGCACACCGGCCTCCGCGCACGACGGGGCAAGCTCGGCCGGCGGGGGCTCGGGCAGGTAGTCGCGATAGGTCGGCCCGTGCTGCGGGTCGAACACGGTGACCTGGCCTTCGAAGCGGAAGATCGAGCCGTGCACCACCGGAATGCCCAGCTTCACGGACGCATCGTTGAGCAGATACCGGCTCGGGAAGTTGTCGGCGCCGTCCACGATCACGTCCCAGCCCGACAGGATCTCCAGCACATTGTCGGCGCCGAGCCGCGTGTCGTAGGTGACCACGTTGACGTCGGGATTCAGCGCAGTCAGCGTCTTCTTGGCCGAGTCCACTTTGCGGTCGCCGACCCGGTCGACGTTGTGGAGAATCTGGCGCTGCAGGTTGGACTCGTCGACCACGTCCATGTCGATGATGCCGAGCGTGCCGACACCGGCAGCAGCCAGGTAGAGCGCAGCAGGCGAGCCGAGGCCGCCTGCGCCGAGCATGAGCACCTTGGCGTCGAGCAGCTTGAGCTGTCCGGCCTCGCCCACTTCGGGAAGCAGCAGGTGCCGCTGGTACCGGTTGCGCTGCGCGGCACCGAGCGAGGCCGGCGTCGACCACTGCCGGCCTTCGTCCTTCCACTGGCCGAAGCCGCCGTCCATGGACACCGCGTTCGGGTATCCCAACTCGGCAAGCGTCTTCGCCGCGAAGGCCGAGCGCACGCCGCCGGCGCAGTAGATGATGATCTCGGCGTCGTGATCAGGCAGCCGGTTCTCGATCTGCGCCTCGAGGTGGCCGCGTGGGATGTGGATCGCGTCGGCCAGCGCACCCTGCTCGTATTCGTCGGGCTCGCGCACATCGAGCACCACCGGTGAACGGTCGGCAATCCACTCGGCCGCCGTGGCCGTGGTGATCTCGGTGATCTCGCGCTTGGTCGCTGTCAGCAGTTCGCGGAACGAGGGCATCGGGGCCTCCCTGTTCGTCGCCCAGTGTCTGGAACGATCGTGTCGCGTTCGATAGTGCCCAGTCCTGTGACCAGGCTCAGGCACTAAATCCTACTAATTCGGTCGGGTTTTGCTCTGGCTGTGCGGACGGGCGAGCCTTATCGTTGTCGCACCTGTCGCTCTCCGCTCTTGTTCGCTGCGCTCACGGGCCGCTCGGGCCACGGCTTCGCCTACCGGCTCAGCCTCCGGCCGCCGCCGCAGATTTGGGGGAGGACCTCGGAGATGGATCGGCGGAGAACCATGTCGGCGAGATGATCCATCTCGGTGGGCTCCGCATTGACGATCACCACGCGAGCGCCTGCCGATTTTGCCGCCGGCACCACCGCAGCGATCGGATAGACGGCCAGCGTCGTGCCCACGGCCAGCATCAGGTCGCAGTTCTCCGCTGCAATCTGCGCACGCAGCAGATCTCGCGCCACGAGCTGCTGGCCGAAGCTGATCGTGGCACTCTTGAGAATCCCGCCGCACACCGGACACGACGGATCGTCCTCGCCGAGCCGCACCCGATCGAGCACCACCCCCATGTCGGCGCGGTAGTCGCACTCCAAGCACGCAACCTCGCGGATGGTGCCGTGCACCTCCACGATCTTGTCGGGATCCGAGCCAGCGTCGTGGTGCAGCCCGTCCACGTTCTGCGTGAGCAGCGACACCAGCTTGCGGCGACGCTCAAGCTGCACAAGGGCTCGGTGCCCGTCGTTGGGCTCGGCACCCCATGCACGGTGATCCATGCGCGCCCGCCACGCCAGCACGCGCACCTCCGGATCTGCCAAGTAGTTCTGCAGCGTCGCCTGCTTCTCGGCAGCGGGGTTCTTGGTCCACACGCCATTGGGGCCGCGGAAGTCCGGGATTCCCGAATCAGTGGAGATCCCGGCGCCGGTCAGCACCGTGATGGCGCTCGCCTCGTCGATCCACTCCGCCACCGTCCGGACATCGTCCTCGGTGTCGGAACCCGCATCAGGCCCCCGGTCCGTCTCGGCTGGGCTCATGCCCCACAGTCTGACTGATCGCCGGGTACCGGGCTTGACGAGGTTTGTGTGACTAAAAGTTTATTTCATGTTGTATAAGTATTTTTTGCTATACAACATGTCAACCGCACACGAACGCCGGCCCCGGCCGGACGCGACACGAGACGCTGAAGGAGACCTCGATGCGAAACGACGGCCTGCCGACGACTCCCCCGCCCCTGACTGCCAGCAGCGACGCTGCAGCGGTCAACCTGCAACTGGTCGGCGGCACGGCGACTGTGCAGAGCGAGCCGCTGGTCCCAGCGGCCACAAGCGAGCCGCTGCGTGTTCTGTTGGCGCGGCCGTGGGATGACCCCAACTTGCGGCGCCGTGGCCACGATCCGCGGTCGGCCTACGTGGAGCGCTTCTGGGTCGCCATCCTGGGGCCGAGCGCCGTCTGGTTTCTGCGGCTGCTCGCACGGGAGTTCGACGAGCTGGCCCCAGGCGAAGATCTGTGGCTGGATCTCGACTCCACCGCCCGGCGACTCGGGCTCCAGCACCGCGGCGGCCGCACGAGCAGCTTCATGCGCACCATCGACCGCTGCGCCATGTTCCACCTTGCGCAGTTCGCCGATGATGCCGTGCTGATGGTTCGCCGCCTGCTGCCGCCCGTGCCACGCCGGCTGTACGACCGGATGCCCCAAGAGCTGCGTGAGGATGTCGGACGCTGGTCGCGCACCGATGGGGGTGCGGATTTCTCGGTCGGCGAGACACGCCTGCTCGCTTCGTGCATGTTGATGCTCGGCCACGGCCTGCACGAGTCGGCCGAGCGCCTGGTGACGCTCGGGCTCGCGCCCAATGCCGCAAACGAGGCAACGGCATGGGCATGGGCGCAGCGACGCACGCGACCCGGTACGCGCCGCAGCCGCTAGAAGTCGGTCACCAGCCGCAGATCAGCTCCACCAGCGTGCGCACGCCGAAGCCGGTCGCGCCCTTGGATAGCTCGCCGGCGTCGGCATCGGTGCGCACAGGCCCGGCGATGTCGAAGTGCACCCACGGCGTCTCGCCCACAAACTCCGACAGGAACAGGCCTGCGTGAAGCGTGCCCCCGTAGCGGTTCTTGCCGATGTTGCGCAGGTCGGCGATCGGCGAGTCGAGCTGCTCGCGGTACTCCGGCGGCAGGGGCAGATGCCAGAGCAGTTCTCCCGCGGCGCTTGCCGCAGCCTCGGCACGCTCGATCGCTGCGGCGTCGTTGCCCATGAGTCCGCCGTACTTGTCGCCGAGCGCCACCATGCAGGCGCCCGTCAGCGTCGCGAGGTCGACAACTAGGTCAGGCTCCTCTTCGACCGAGAGCGACAGTCCGTCGGCGAGCACGAGCCGGCCCTCCGCGTCGGTGTTCAGCACCTCGACCGTCTTGCCGTTGCGGATGCGCAGCACATCGCCGGGCTTGGTGGCTGTGGGTCCGGGCTGGTTGTCGGTGCAGCAGCAGATGCCGGTGACCGCGACATCGGGCGCCAGCCGGACGATCGCGCTCATCGCGCCGATGACTGCGGCAGCGCCGCCCATGTCGATCTTCATCCACTCCATGCCCTCGAAGGTCTTGAGGTTGAGCCCGCCCGTGTCGAATGTGATGCCCTTGCCGACGAGATGCACGGTCGCACGCGGTGTGGCCGTCGGCTGCCAGCGCATGCGGATGAGCGCCGGGGGCTCGGTCGAGCCCGCGTTGACGCCCAGCATCCCGCCGCATCGCTCGGCTTCGAGCCGTTCGCGGTCCCATACCTCGACAGACGCGGTGCCCGCAGCGTCGTCGCCTTCGGCGCTGGCAGCTTCAATCGCTGCCGTTGCTGCTTCGGCGAGGCCGGTGGCCGTGAGCGCACCGCCCGGCTGGTTGACCAGGTCGCGGGCGAGGGCAATGCCACCGGCCACCGCTGCGGCTCGGGTGATGGCTGCCGCCGTGTCGGTGCCGTCGGGCGCAGCGAGCACGACTTGGCCGAGCGCGTCGGCTTCGGGCGGCTCGCCCTTGTGCTCGTTGAACCCGTAGGAGGCCAGGAGCATGCCTTCGACGACTGCCGCGAGTGCGATATCGGCACCGAGATCGTCAGCCGCAACGGCCGCCAATGCCGATGTCAACGAGTCGACCTTCGATGCCGCCCGCCAGAGATTCGCCGCAGCCTTGCGAACACCCGCGGCAGTGAGTTCGTCGGCACCGAGCCCGACGGCGATGGGCATGGTGTCGTCCGAAGTGTCGGCGATGCCGGCCATCAGCGCAGTGCTGCCCGCTGAGCCATCGAAGCCGCTGGCTGCCAGGTAGTTGGCCGTGGCCCCCAGCGTGTCCAGCGCGTCGCTGCGCACCGGCCTGTCGGCGGCGGCCGTGGGCGGCGCGCCGGCGGGGTCGGTCACAACCTGAAAGTTGTCAATCGAAACAGTCAGCGGCACAGCATCCTCGCTCTGTCGGGTGCGTCACGAACGACGGCAAGCATCGCGCGCGTTGCGGTTCTACCCGACGCCGACGCTCGACGCAGCGGATATGTGCTCGGCGCCGACCCCGGGGCGTATCTCGCGTCACGCAGAGCGCAGGTGCACCACGTCGCCGACCGCCACGGTGTGGATCGTCCCGGCATCGTCGGTGATCAGCAGCCTGCCTTCAGCGTCGAGGTCGCTCGCCACACCTTCGAGGCTGCGCGCGTCGTTGGCGGGCTCGTCCGTTGTGGCATCAAGCGAGACGCGCACACGACGGCCGAGCGTGGCGGAATTCGAGCGAGCCTCGTCCAGCACGACGGCTGCTCCGGCGCCGTCAGCGGCCCGGCACAGCAGCTCGTAGCGAGCCTCCAAACCCTCGAGCACCCGGCGTGCCAGCAGCGTGCGGTCCACGGGAGCTCCCGATTCCAGGTTCAGGCTGGTAGCGACACTCGCGAGTTCCGCGGGCACCACCGGCCAGCCGGTGTTGAGGCCCATGCCCACGACAAGTGCAGACAGCCGTCCATGCGTGCTGATGGACTCGGCCAGGATGCCCGCCAGCTTGCGATCATGGCGAACCGCGTCGTGACCGGCCGCTTCAGGGCCCGCAGGGCCAGCCATCACGAGGTCGTTGGGCCACTTCAGCTGCGGCCGGACGCCGCTCACCTGTTCGCACGCGTCTGCGGCCGCCAACCCGACGGCAAGCGCCACCAAGGCCGCCCGAGTCGGAGGCAGCGGTCCCGGCGGTGGGCGCAGCAGCACCGACATCATGAGCGAGGTGCCCGGCGGCGCCGTCCAGCGACGGCCGCGACGGCCGCGTCCGGTGGTCTGCAGGTCCGCGATCAGCACCACTCCTTCGGGTGCCCCGCGGCGGGCCCGATCGAGCAGCTCGGTGTTGGTGGAGCCGATCTCGGCGTGCCACTCGACATCGGCGAAGCGGGTGCCAGCGACCGACCTGAAGTGCGGTGAGTCGAATTGCCCCGGTTCGTGCTCGGCAGGCACGCAGCGACAGTACCGGTAGCGAACATGAGCGAGGAGCAATAGCGTCGCCGGTCTATGTTCGGCAAGCTCCTCATCGCCAACCGGGGCGAGATCGCGGTGCGTGTCATCCGGGCGTGCCGCGAGCTGGGCATTCCGTCGGTCGCGGTGTACAGCGAACTCGACCGCGACGCCATGCATGTGCGACTCGCGGATGAGGCGTTCGCCCTCGGCGGTCAGACAGCAGCGGAGAGCTACCTCAACACCGAGGCAATCCTCGACGTCATAGATCGAAGCAGTGCCGATGCGGTCCACCCCGGCTACGGCTTCTATTCCGAGAACGCCGACTTCGCCCGCGCCATCACCGAGCGGGGCGTGACGTTCGTGGGGCCGCCGCCTGAGGCCATCGAGGTGATGGGCGACAAGATCTCGGCGCGCCTAGCGGCTGAACGGTCCGGCGTCGCCGGCGTTCCCGGCACCACCGAGGTGATCACCTCCCCCGACGAAGTCGCGGCATTCGGCGATGAGCACGGCTACCCCATCGCTATCAAGGCGGCATACGGGGGCGGCGGCCGCGGCATGAAGGTGGTCAACGGGCCCGACGAGATCGAAGCCGCGCTGGCCTCGGCACAGCGCGAGGCCGAGGCGTTCTTCGGCCGGGGCGAGTGCTACATGGAGCGCTACCTCACCTGGCCTCGCCACATCGAGATGCAGGTCATCGCCGATCACCACGGCAACGCCGTGTGGCTGGGCGAACGTGACTGCTCCGCGCAGCGCCGGCACCAGAAGCTGGTGGAGGAGAGCCCCGCGCCGCTGCTCGACGATGCCGTCCGCAAGGCGATGGGCGACGCGGCGGTGGCCGTGGCCCGTGGATGCAACTACACCAATGCCGGCACGGTGGAATTCCTCTACCAGGACGGCGAGTTCTTCTACCTGGAGATGAACACACGGCTGCAGGTGGAACACCCGGTCACCGAGATGGTGACCGGCATCGATCTGGTGCGCGAGCAGATCCGGGTGGCCGCCGGGGAGCCGCTGTCGTTCACGCAGTCGGAGGTGACCTCGGTCGGTCACGCGATCGAGGCGCGCATCAACGCCGAGGATCCCGCAGGCGGTCGCTTCCTGCCGTCTCCGGGCCCGCTGACATCGCTGCGCGTGCCCGACGGTTTCGGCATTCGCTGGGACGGCGGCTACGAGGCCGGCGACACGGTCAGCCAGTACTACGACAACCTCATCGGCAAGCTCGTCGTGTGGGGCTCGGATCGACCGACGGCCATCGCCCGCATGCAACGGGCCCTCAGCGAACTGAGCGTCGGCGGCGTCGCGACGACCGCAGCAGCGCACGCGCAGATCATGGCCTCAGACGACTTCCAGGCCGGCATCCACAGCACGAAGTGGGTAGAAGAACAGCTCGACCTCAGCGGTGTGACCGGCAAAACCGACGTAGAACCACCCGCTGCGCCCGACGGCGATGAGGGGCCGCGCGTGCGACGGGATGTGGTGGTGGAAGTGGACGGCAAGCGGTTCTCGGTGAGCGCATGGGTGCCCGAGACAGCGCCAGCCGCCAATGCGGCCAACATGGCGGCTCGCCCCCGGCGAGCGAGCGGCGGATCTTCGGCGGGCGCCGGTACCGGTCAGGTGACCGTCCCGATGCAGGGGACCATTGTCAAGATCCTGGTGGAGATCGGCCAGGAGGTTTCTGCCGGAGAGGGGGTGGTGGTGCTCGAAGCCATGAAGATGGAGAACAGCATCAACGCCGACCGCTCCGGAACCGTCACCGAGATCAAGGTCGAGCCTGGCGACACGGTGGGCGCCGGCGACGTGGTGGTCGTTATCTCCTAGCGCGGTGTCCAAAGCGCGCCCGCGGTGAGGGCGGCACCGTCTCCTGCTCACGGAATCCAGCAGGTCCCAAGCTCGCAGGCGCCGGCGCCGCCCTCACCGCTCAGTGATCTGTGTCTTCGGCCTGCTGGTGCTTCTTGAGTGTTCCGAGGTCGAGTTCTATGGCGCGGACGCGGCGCAGAGTTCGCTCTGCGATGACGCGGTTGGCGCGCAGCAGGTCGGCCAGAACGCCGAGCATCACCAGCTGCATGGCTACAAGCAGCGCGACGGCGCCGATGATGAGCGATTGCACGTGACCTGAGCCGTCCGAGGTCACCAGGAACCACCCGAAACGGGCGAACAGGAACAGGCCGACCGCCGCGAACAGCGCAGCCGGCACGGCGAAGACCCGCAGCGGCTCATGCATGGCGTACACACGGGCGATGGTGCCTGCCGATCTGCGCACGTACTGGCGCTTGGACTTGAACAGGCGCGACGGCCGGGTGGTGGGATTCACCCGCACCGGCACATCGGTGACTGCAAGGTCCGACTTTCCGGCCTGGATCACCGTCTCGAGCGTGTAGGTGAACCGCGACACCACGTTCGCCGCGAGCGCTGCCTCCCGGCTGTAGGCGCGGAACCCAGAGGTGACATCGGCCACATCGGTCGCCGAGGCCTGCCGGACGGTCCACGAGCCGAGCCGCTGCAGACGCTTCTTGAGCGGTGAGAACTCCGGGTGGTTGCGGATGTCGCGCGAGCCGATCACCAGGTCGGCACGGCCGGCCACGATCGGCTCGGTCAGCTTGCTGATGTCGCCCGCGTCGTACTGGTTGTCGCCGTCGGTGTTCACGATGACGTCGGCGCCCATGCGCAGTGCCGCATCGAGACCGCTGGCGAACGCCACGGCGAGCCCCTTGTTCTGCGTCAGGCTGACGACTGCGTCGGCGCCGTGGTTCCGGGCCACCTTGACCGTGTCGTCGGTGGAGCCGTCATCGATGACCAGCCACAGCACCTCGTTGAAGCCGTCCACCTGGCGTGGCAGGGCGCTCAGGGTGGTTCCCAGCGTTTCGGCCTCGTTCAGGCAGGGGATCTGGATGACCAGCCGCACCCGCCCATTGTGTCGGGCGCGCTCGCGGCGGAGGCGACAGGTCAGTCGACGTTGAGGCGGGCGAGGCGTATGGCGGCGAGGGCGAGGCTGACGGCTGAGACGCTGGCCAGCACGACGACGGCGGTGATGAGCCCGTAGGTGGTGAAGCCGAGATCGACATCGGCGATCCGTGAGAGCAGCGAGCGGGCATACCCGCGCAGCGACAGGCGCTCGGCAAAGTCGCCGAGACCCACCGCCAGGCCCTCCCACAGCAGCACGTAGGCGATCCCCCACAGAACAGCTTTGCGGAACAGCAAGCCCAGCAGCACGAACAGGCACGAGTAGGCGACGGTCCCCAGCGCCGCGGCAGCCAGCGCCCCAAGCGCGACGCCTCCTGAATCTGCAACGAGGTCAGTCGCGAACCAGCCACCCAGCGTGGTCGGGATGACGCACAGCGGCAGCGAGACCGTAACGGCCGCAGCCGCCGCAGCCACCACGAGCGGAGCGCGGCCCATGGGACGCAGCCACAGGTACACGAGCGTGCCGTCGTCGCGGACATCGCCCAAGGAGGCTGCGGCGAAGACCAGCGAGACGATCGGCACGATGATGATCAGGCCGAAGCCGTCGGCATAGCTGGCGCCGTCGAACAGCGCCCCGGCGTTGGCCGAGCCCCCGCCGTTCGCTGAGTTGCCCACCACCCAGCCGACCACGACCATGACGGCGCCGAGCGCGCCGAGCGCCACCAGGCGGCCGACGGAGAAGATCTGGCGGATGAGAACCCGGTAGCACAGCGCCGTCGTTCGCAGAGCGCCGACACGGTGCCGCTGTGCGTCGAGCGCTGCGTTCATCGTCGTTCCACCAGGTAGCGGAAGACCGATTCGAGGTCTTCGTCGAGCGGGACGACCTGTCGCAATCGGGCGCCCAAGTCCTTCGCCAACGGCGCGATCTCACGTCCCAGGCGATCCACCTCCATTGTGTCCGCCACCACGACATCGCCCTCGATGCGCACCCCGACCGCGGTGCCCGAGGTGACCAGTGCCGCGGCGAGCTCGCGGGGCTTGTCGGCCTCGATGCTGATGCGATGCGGGCGGTCGTCCATCAGCTCGCGGAGTTCGCGGTAGTCGCCGCTGGCGACGAGGCGTCCCTGGGCGATCACCAGAATTCGCGATCCGAGCCGGGCGACCTCCTCGAGTACATGAGACGACACAAGTACGCAGCGCCCTTGCGCGCCGAGATCCTCGAGCAACTCGATCATGCGGCGTCGCTGAACGGGATCGAGTCCGTTGAGGGGCTCGTCGAGAATCAGCACCTCGGGATCGTGGACGAGGGCGGCGGCCAGCTTCGTGCGCTGGCGCATGCCCTTGGAATAGCCCGACACCGGCCGATGATCGTCGGGGTCGAGTTCGACGATGCCCAGAGCGTGTCTCCCCGCCGCCTCGGGATCCGCCACACCTTGCGTGGCGGCTGCGATCGTCACGAATTCGAGCGCGTCGAGCCGGTCGAACAGGGCGTCCTGCTGCGGTGACAGCCCGATCCGGCCGCGCACATCCCGGTCGGTGCGGGCGTCAGCGCCCAGCACGCGCACCGTTCCCCGCGACGGCGGAATCAGCCCGCACATCATGCGGAACAGCGTCGACTTGCCTGCACCGTTGGGCCCGAGCAGCGCAGTGACACCGGCACGGACGGCGAAGGTCACGTCGGACACGGCAACCACATCGCCGAAAAACTTCGACACGCCGTGCACCTCGATCATGCCGACCGGTGCAGTGCCATTGCGTCCGGCCGCCGAGGCGCCGGCGGAACGGGCGGCGGATGGGCCGGGACCGGTCTGCGCACCCGGCGCGGGGGCCGGTACCGGGTTGGGGCGAGCGCTCATCGGCTCACCACGATCCGGCGGTAGCGCCACCACACCACTGCCCCTCCTGCGATGACCCAAGCAGCGTTGGCCGCGAGGACGAAGAGCGTCGACAGCTCGCTGATGCGCGTGCTCGGCGGCCCTTCACTCTCACCGAGCGTCGAGGGCGGTCCGACACCAAAAATCCGGTCCTTCAAGGCAGCGCCGATTTCGCCAAGATTGAACCCATACAGGTGCGGGTCGACTTCGGCGACTTCGACGAGCACGCTGGTCACGAGATTGCTGCCCAGCAGGAGCAGGATCACGCCGATCACCGCAAACGCCCGCCGGTCGGTCAGGCTCGAGATGGCCAGGCTCGCCGCGGTGATGGTGGCTGCGATGGCAACACCGGCCACCAAGATGCGGACCAGCACAATGGCCCAATCGACGGGTCCGTCAGGTCCGGATCCTTCGATGGTGTAGGCCACCAGCAGGAACAGCAGCGGTCCGACGGTGATGACCGCCAGCGTCGCAACCACCGCGGCAGCCTTGGAGGCGAGGTAGCTCCACGGCCGCAGCGGCGTCGACAGGTAGAGCGGCAGCATCCCGTTGCGCCGATCGGCGACGAGGATCTCGGGCACCACGATGCCGCAGTAGAAGAACAGCGCCGCCTGGATCCAGCTGTAGTACTCGTGATAGTCGGGCAGGATCTGGCTGGAGATGAGGTCGCTGTCGAACACCGTCGCCCAACCGACGAGCACGATCGCTGGCACGAGGGCGATCACGACAGCCAGCCACGGCAGGAACTTGTGCCTAGCGGGGCGCCCCAGCCCGAGCGTGAACCGCGTCGACGAGACGATCACTGCGCGCATGGCGCCGGCGAGCCCGTGCCGAGTGCCGCTGTAGGAGCGGTAGCGCTGGTCGAGAATCTGCGCGGCGTCGTCGCCGGCTTGCGTCGCCGGCATGGCGGCGTCCCTGACAGAGCTCACGTCGGCACTTGGGTCGCCCCTGTCAGTCATGTCGACGACGCTTCGAACAGGTCAGCCAGCGTGCGCCGCCGGGCCTCAAGGCGCCGGATGCGCGCCCCTGCTTGGGCAACTGCGTCGCGGGTCCGATCGCTCAGCTCATCGGTGTCGACGCCGCTGAGTCGCAACGTGGTGCCAGTGCGCTCCACGTCGAGGCCAGCACCACGCAGCGCGCTCTCGACCGCGTCGACGGTCCCTGCGGGCTCAGCGATGTCGACCAGCTCCAGCGTGATGCCCTCGCCGTCGCCGACGAGTTCGGCGATCGGGCCGTCGGCCACCAGGCGCCCTGCGTCGAGGGCCACAATGTGGTCGCAGACCCGTTCGACCTCCTCGAGCAGGTGCGACGACAGCACCACGCTGACCGAGTGCTCGCTGCTGATCTCACCGATGAGCGTGAGCATCTCGCTGCGCTGGGTGGGGTCGAGCCCCGAGGTCGGCTCGTCCAGCAGCACCAGCTCGGGGTCTGAGGCGACGGCCTGCGCCAGCTTGACGCGCTGGCGCTGACCGGTGGACATGGTGCCAAGCGTGCGGGTGCGCTCCTCGCCCAGCCCGACCAGCCACAGGCTGTCCGACGCGCGGGTGCGGGCCTCGCTGCGGGGCAGCCCTCGCACCTGTGCCAGATGGCGCACGAAGTCGACGGCCCGCATCTCGTCGGGCAGCACGTCACGCTCGGGAGCGAACCCCACCCTTGCCCGCAAGGCGGCGCCTTGGCTGCGGGGGTCGAGCCCCAGCACCCTCGCGGAGCCCGAAGTCGGCTGACGCAGGCCGAGCAGTGCGCTGAGCAGCGTGGTCTTGCCGGCGCCGTTCGCCCCGACCAGTCCGGTCACGCCGGGCCGCATCTGAATGTCGAGCGTGTCGAGCGCGACCGTCGATCCGAACCGCTGTGTCAACGCTGCCGTGGAGACGAGCACTGTCTCGGCAGTGGCAGCGTCGTTCACGCGCTCAAACTAAACCATTGGGCGGCTGGCAGCCGTCATGGGGCGAGATCGGTGGCTAGTGATCCGCTTCGGCGAGACCCGCAACGGCCAGCGCCTTCTGCTTGGCGGCATCGAGGTCGTAGTGCTTGCGGGTGACGATGCGCTGGGCATAGAGGCCGCCCCCGGCTTGCAAATTGGTCACGAACTTCCAGCCGCCGTAGGAGTCGGCTGTGAGGTCGCGAATGGTGTGCATCAGTCGTGCCCGGTACTCGCCGTCAACGTCGTTGCGAGTGGACATGTACTTGCGGGCCAGCGCGCCGACATCGGGATTCTCGAAATCGGCCGGCACCGGCGACGTAAGCACGGCACCGCCGGCGATGTCATGGAGGTGCCGCACCATGGCGCTGTAGTTCGCCGCCGCCTGGAACTTGCCGGCGTTGGTGTAGAGCTCGTTAGGAAACGCCGCACCCTCGGGCCCGATCGAGCAGTGAGCAATGGCAGCTTCCAGCGCCGCTCGGATGAGCGTCGCGTGGATGATCAACTCGGAGATCTTCTCCTTGACGTGGCCGATCCCCGCCGTGCCGTTGGCCTCGGCCACGAGCTGGGCCAAACCGACGAGCTGGTCGGCTTCCTCCACGAAGGCCGACAGCCCGCCGAGGCGTTCCCACAGTCCCAGCGCATGGGCGAACACGGCGGCATAGTGCGTCTCGCCGTCGAGGAAGACGCGCTCGTGGGGCACGAACACGTCGTCGAAGATCACGAAACCTTCGGGATAGTGGTGCTCGCCCGACACGGGGAACGCCCGGGGATCCTCATGGCGGGGCGCGTAGGTGGTGTTGATGATCTTGACGCCGGGGGCGTTCACCGGCACCGAGCAGCCGATCGACCAATCCTCCTCGCCGGCCTTCATGGCCTTGGTGGGAATGGTGAGCAGTTCGTGGCCGAACGAGGCGCCGGTGATGTGGAGCTTGGCGCCGCGGATCACCACGCCGTCGCGCTGGCGATCCACGACGCGCACATAGGAGTCGAGGTCGTCCTGGCGGGCAGGCGGCCGGCTGCGGTCGCCCTTGGCGTCGGTGATGCACTGGGTGATGCGCACGTCATCGCGCTGCGCCTCGCGGATGAAGGCGTCCATCCGCTCGATGTAGTCGGGCTTGGAGTCGACCATGCGGCCTGCGGCGGTCTTCAGCGTTTGGATGGACGTGTAGGTGACATGGGCCATCATCCCGGCCGAATGCAGCATGGGGATCATCTCGCGCAGGTCGTCCGCGCTGCGCGGCACGGTCATCAGCGGCGACATGGCCTCGGGTGCCGGGTCGTAGAAGCGGTCATAGCCCGCGGCCGTGGCGTCCACCGTCTGGCCGAGGATCGGGTGTGTCTCCAGGTCGTCGATCTGCTTGCCCTCGAAGTACGTCAGGCGTCCGTCTGCGAGCGATTCCTTGTACTGCTGGCCGGTGCGCATCGTGAGCTCCCCATTTGTCACAGTTGCCGTGCGAGCGGCAGTCACGCTAGTGGCGCGCGGTGGAACCGGCCGGGGTCGGAGGTGACTGCAGGGGCCGGTGCGCTAGAACGGCACCCATGACCGATCCCTCCTACAAGGGCCCCGTGCCCGACATCTCCGACCCCGACGCAGCGGCGACGTACCAGCTCGACGGGCACGTCGCCACGATCACCTACAACCGGCCCGAGGCAATGAACGCCATCAACGGCGACATGCGGCAGTGCCTGAACGCCGCGTGGATGGAGTTCTACAACAACTCTGACGCGTGGGTGGCCATCATGACCGGGGAGGGCCGAGCGTTCTGCGCCGGCGCCGACCTGCGCGATCCGACGCGGGGCTCGGCGGGAATCTGGTCGGGGTCGTACTTCGAGATCCCCACCATCAACAGCCTCGAGAGCGGCCTTGAGCTGTACAAGCCGATCATTGCGGCCATCAACGGCGCGTGCATCGGCTACGGGCTCACCGGGGCCCTGGTGGCGGACTTTCTCATTGCGTCTGACCGTGCCATCTTCGGCATGCCCGAGGTGAGGATCGGTGTGCCGACCATCGTGGGCTCCATGCGGATGCCGCACAAGATCGGTTGGGCGAACGCCATGGAGATCCTGCTGACCGGCGAGAACTTCGACGCAACCCAAGCGCACGAGATGGGGCTCGCGTGGAAGGTCGTGCCGCACGACACGCTCATGGACGAAGCTCGCACTCTGGCCGAGCGCCTGTGCCAGGGAGCGCCCCTTGCCGTTCGGGCCGTGAAGGAAGTGGCGTGGCGCAGCCAGCGCATGGGCTGGACCGAGGCCCTGCGCATGGGCGAGTCGATCCGCAAGATCGTGGGCGACAGCGAAGACGCCAAGGAAGGCGGGCGGGCCTTCGCCGAGAAGCGCCCGCCCGAATGGACGGGCACCTGACTGTCCAGCCGCTGAACAGAGCTAACCGGCGAGGGTGAGGCGGGCCACGAGGTCGGTGCCGAAGCCGGTGAGGATCGCCAGGTAGAGCAGCCCGGTGGCCGCCATGACGGCCGCGTACTGGCGTTCGCGCAACGCCGCCATGGCAACGGCCGCAAGCGCCACGGTGGTGACCGCGCATGCAATCCAGAACCAGCCCAGCAACCCGCCGTAGCCGTCGTCGATGGTGCCGGTCAGCACCGCGATCATGCCGGTGGGCAGCAGCAGCAATCCCACCTCGATCGGCCAGATGCCGCCGAGATGGCGCACCAGCTCCCGCAACGGCTCCCGGCGCAGACCGGGCTGCACGAGGTACCAGTGGCCCAGCAGCATCGAATTGCTCACTACGCCCAGAAACGCAGCGCCGACAACGACACGCGCGAGGTGGAGCGCCGGTGCGATGTCGCCGCTCGCGCCGAGTCCTGCAGCGATGACCCCGACCAGGCCCACGAGAGGCGCTGCGAGGTCCCAGCGCGGGTCGAAGCCCTCGATCGTCCTCGTCGGTGAGGAACCGGTCGTTGCCCCGCCATCGCTGCCGGCATCTCCGGTCGGCGCGTCGAAAACTCCTGCGGGCACGTTGGGCACGGCCGAGCGCACGAGTGTCGCACCAGCGCACAGCGCCATCGCAATGCAGGCCGCGTCGCGCACGGCGTTCGGCTGGAACACGAAGCCGGTGACTGCTCCGATGGCGGCGATCACGGCATACAACGAGCGCAGCAGCCAGCCGTAGCCGAGCCCGACTTCGCGCCGCCGCGTGGTCACCCACAGGTACGCCAGCCCCCCTGCGGCCCACTGGCACATCACCGTCGCCACGTCCACCGGTGCGCCCTCAGCCATCGCCTCGCTGCCTCTCGCTGATCGGGGTGCGCTACGCGGGGACCGAGCGGGTCCGCGCGCTGAGCTCCACGGCTGCGGCGGATTCGGCGGCGTGATAGCTCGAACGGGTCAGCGGGCTCGACTCGACATGGTCGATGCCGAGCGCGGTGCCTACCGCCCGCCAACGTTCGAACGACTCGGGCGGCACCCAGCGGGCGACGGGAATGTGATGGCTCGTCGGTCGCAGGTACTGGCCGATCGTGACAATGCTCACGCCGACAGCTGCCAAGTCGGCCAGCGTGAGATCGACCTCTGCGTCGTCCTCGCCCATGCCGACGATGATGCCTGACTTGGTGACGTGCCCCGCCGAGGCGCTGCGCGCCAGCAGGGCGAGGCTGCGGGCGTAACCGGCCGAGGGCCGCACCGCCCGCTGCAGTCGGGCGACGGTCTCGATGTTGTGATTCAGAATGTCGGGGCTCGCGTCGAGGACGGTCTGCAGCGAGGCAGCGTCGCCGCCGAAGTCGGGAACGAGCACCTCGACAGTCGTGCCGGGCGACTCAACCCGGATGGCAGCGATGGTCTCGGCGAATGCGGCGGCCCCGCCGTCGGGAAGATCGTCCCGGGCCACAGCGGTGACCACCGCATGATCCAGCCCCATCTCGGCGACCGCGTCGGCGACCCGGCGTGGCTCGCCGGCGTCGAGCGGTGCCGGTTGGCGAGTGTCCACGAGACAGAAGCCGCAAGCACGTGTGCATCGTTCGCCGTTGAGCATGAACGTGGCCGTTCCTGCCCCCCAGCATTCGAAGATGTTCGGGCAGCCGGCCTCCTCGCACACCGTCACCAGTTCGTGCTGGCGCATCACCCGGCGCAGCCGGAGATAGTCCTCGTTCAGGTCCATCCCGGCACGCAGCCACGACGGCTTCCGCTCGCCGAGGTGCAAGCCGCCGTCGACTCCGGCCTCGGCCAAGCGCGCACGGCTGCGGGGCGCGGCCACCGCAACGCGGCGCGTGCCGTCTGCACGCGCAGTGCTTTTGCCGGCAAGCGCGGCACGCGCTGTATCTCGCGAACGACGAGAATCAGGCGATTCCGGGCCGGAGGGTTGCCCCGGTCCCAGGCCCCGGCTGAAGGCACTGAGGTCGGACGGGCGGTGCCGCCACGCCACGTCGGCGCGCTCGCAGCCGGCTCCGCCCCATCGCTCGGCCGCGCGGCGGACCACAGCATCGGCCACCTCGCGCATGGTCGCTGCGCAGCCCTCGGCTCGCAATGACGTCGGCCGGAGGTCGCGGATGCCGCACGGGATGATCCGTTCGAACCACGACAGATCCGTCTCGACATTGAGCGCGAAGCCGTGCATCGTGCGGCCGCGGCTCAGACGCACGCCGATGGCGGCGATCTTGCGCGGCGTGCCCTCAAGATCCAGCCACACTCCCGGGTACCCGCGCAAGCGCCCGCAGCCGGGCAGCCCCAGGTCGGCCAGCGCATCGATGAGCACCTGTTCCAGATCGCACACGTACGCCGATGTCTCCGCCAATCCCCCGCCGCGGCGACCGGGCAGCGTCAGGATCGGGTAGCCGACGAGTTGGCCGGGACCGTGGTAGGTGAAGTCGCCGCCGCGGTCGATGCGGACGCAGTCGGCGCCGACCTCGCCGGGATCGACGAGCAGGTTGGCCTCGTCTGCGCTCGGGCCCGCAGTGAAGACGTGGTGGTGTTCGAGCAGCAGCAAGTAGTTCTCCGCGCTGCGGGCCCACAGGCGCCGCTGCAAGTCGAGCGCTTCGCGGAAGCCGACCCTGCCGAGCCAGCGCACCTGCAGCACGGAGTGCACAGTTAGAACTCCGCTCCCCAGTCGTGCTGCTCGAGCATCTGGCGGATGTGGCCCAGGAAGCCTGCGGCGTAGCTGCCGTCGAACGCACGGTGATCCCAGCCCATCGCAAGGTGGCCCACCGAATGCACGGCGATGCTCTCGTTGCCGAACCGGTCCGTGACGACGACTGGCCGTCGAGCGACGCCGTCGGTCGAGAGCACGGCCACCTGGGGCTGGTTGATGATGGCCGCGGTGGTGTAGGTGCCGAACGAGCCGTTGTTGGAGATGGTGAACGTTCCGCCGCTGATGTCGTCGGGTGTCAGGCGCCGCTCTCGGGCACGCGCAGCAAGCTTGTTCATCGTGCGGGCAACGCCACGCAAGCTGAACGAGTCGGCATCGCGTAGCACCGGCACGATCAGCCCGTCGTAGTCGAGGTCGACGGCGACGCCCACGTTGCGACGGCGCCAGATGCGCAGGCCGCCGTCCTCCACCGAGGCGTTCAGCCGTGGCCAGTGAGCCAGGGCATCTGCCACGGCGACCACGATGAACGGCAGATAGGTGAGGCTGAATCCCTCCGCGGCTCGCCACGCCTCGCGGTGGGCCCGGCGAACCTGCTCCACATTCTCGTAGTCGACCTCGACGACGGTGAGAGCGTGCGGCGACGTGGCCATGGAGTTCACCATGTGCTCACCCGTGCGGCGGCGGATGTTGTTGAACGACTCGTAGCGCGAGTCGCCGTCGGTCCATTCGGCTGCGGCAGCAGCGGCGACCGGTGCCGGCACCGGCGGCGGGCTGGGTGCCGACGGCCATTCGCCGGCGGCCGGTCTGGCCGGAGACGTCGTGGGGCCCGCACTTGCAGCCGCAGCGCGCTGCCGCTCGTCGATGGCGTTCAGCACATCGGATCGGGTGATACGACCGCCCACGCCCGTGCCCACGAGGGCCGCAGGGTCGAGGCCATGCTCTCGTACCAGGCGCCGGACGACTGGCGAGAGCAAGTGGCTGCCATGGTCGGTTGCAGGCCCGTTCGCTGCTCCGTTGGCCCGTCCGGCAGCCGCACTCGCCGCGACAGGTGCAGCGGCGGGCGCGGCAGGCGGATCGGCGGGCGCCAGCGCGGCGGCAGGAGCGGCAGCCGGTTCTGCTGGCGCGCCACTGGGCACGGGGATTGCCGCATCGGGCGGCGGCGCGACAGCGCCTTCGGCCAGCTCCACGATCGCCAGCACCGTCCCGACGTCCACGGTCTCGCCCTCGGGGACGCGTATCTCGGTGAGTACCCCCTCCATCGGCGAGGGCACTTCGCTGTCGACCTTGTCGGTCGACACCTCGTAGAGCATCTCGCCCACCGAGATCGCATCACCCGGGTTTTTGAACCAGCGAGTGATGGTGCCCTCGGTGACCGTCTCGCCGAGCTGGGGCAGCACCAAGTCAGGCATATCGCGCCCCTGAACGGCGCACGGCGGCTGCCGCCGGGCTCATCCGTGCAGACCTCGCCCAGTGAGCGAGAGCATCGTCTCGCCGAAGAGCTCTGACAGCGTGGGGTGGGGCTGCACCAGCGCCGCCACTTCGGCGACCGTGGCCTCCCAGTTCACCGCCAGGTAACCCTGACCGAGCTGCTCGGTGACCCACGGCCCCATCATGTGAACGCCGAGCACGCGCCCGGCAGTGCCGTCGGCCTCACGCTCGGCCACGATCTTGACGAGACCCTCGGTGTCGTTGACGATCATCGCCCTCGAGTTGCCGGTGAAGCGGTGCTTCGACGTCACCACCTCGTAACCGGTTTCGCGAGCCGCCGCTTCGGTGAGCCCAGCAAACGCCACCTCGGGATGGCAGTAGATCGCCCAGGGCACGTTCGCGTAGTCGACCGGCGCCGGTTCTTCGCCGAGCATGTCCTTCGTGGCCACGATCGCCTCCGCGAACCCGACATGGGCGAGCTGCGGCGTATTGATGAGATCGCCGATGGCGTAGACGCCGGCCATGGTGGTGCGGCACACTTCGTCGGCCACCACGAAGCCCCGCTCGTCGAGCTTCACACCGGTGCCGTCGAGGCCGAGATGATCTGCGTACGGCCGGCGTCCCACCGACACCACCACCGCGTCGACTTCCAGCGACGCTTCGGTCATGTCGCCGTCGCCAGACCGGGGAGCGATCTCGTGCTGCACGGTTGTTCCACCGCCGCCCGGCGTGTGGCCGGTGACCCGGCAGCCGGTCAGCACCGTGATCCCCCGCTTGGAAAACGCCCGAGCGAGGGCCTTGGCGATGTCGGCGTCGACGCCGGGGATGATCTGCGGCGCGTATTCGAGCACGGTGACTTCGGCACCGAGATCGGCGAGCATCGAAGCGAACTCGCAGCCGATGGCGCCCCCGCCGATCACGGCCACGCGGCTCGGCACCTCGTCGAGTGCCAAGACCTCGTCGGAGGTCATCACCAGCGTGCCGTCGCGATCGAAGCCGGGCAGCGTCATCGGCACTGATCCCGCTGCGAGGAGGACGTGATCGCCCTGCAGCGTCTGGATGCCGGACTCGCCTGCGTCGACCTCGACGGAACGGTCGGCACACAGCCGTCCCGTGCCCTCGTAGGTCGTGACCTTGCGGCGGCGCAGGAGCCCCTTCACCCCCGTCTCGAGGCCGTCGACGATGCGCTGCTTGCGGCCCTGCGACACGGCGAAATCCAGCTCCGGCGGCTCGACATTGACGCCGAACTCGGCGGCCTCGCCGACGGTGCGCCAGACCGCTGCTGTCTCGAGCAGTTCCTTGGCGGGAATGCAACCTCGATGCAGGCACGTGCCGCCGAGCCGGTCGCGCTCCACGAGCGCGACGCTCATGCCCGCAGCGCCGGCGTACAGGGCTGCCCCGTAGCCCGCGGGGCCTCCGCCGATCACCACGAGGTCGTACCGAACCGGACTGCCTGTATCGCCGGTGTTCGTGTCACCTGCCATCGCGCGACGAGGGTACGCCGCGTTTCCGACCGGTTCGCACCGGGGCCTCGCCGCACGCACTGCGGCCGAGCCAGGCTGTGCTACAGCGCGATGAGCACCTGGACTGCGAACGCCATCAGGATGACCATCCCAGTCACGAGAGCCAAAGCAATCAATGCCCGGGTGCTCACCGGGCCGAATGTATCCCGCGCTATTGCATCCTGGACCCAGGGATAGGCTCGGCAAGGTGACGCATCCGCGGTACCGAGCGGTCATCGTGCTGCTTGCCGGGCTGGCAGGCCTCGGCGTTCTGGCCGGCTGCGGGAGCGTCGAGGTCAGCGTGTCCCGGGACACGGCGGCCGCGACATCTGCTGCCGAGGCGCCCGCTACCACCTCCGGCGGCACCGACACCGGTGCGGCTGCCGAGCCAACAGCAACAACTGCCGCCGTTCAGGAGACCCGGGCCGAGATCCTGCTGCTGGAGGGTGCGCTGCTCGACGGGCAGCAGTTCGACTTGGCTGCAGCGGCTGGCAACGATGTTCTGCTGTGGTTCTGGGCGCCCTGGTGACCGGCGTGCAATCGCGAAGCGCCTGCGGTCGCAGCGCTGAAGAGGGAGCACGGCGACAGCCTGATCATGGTCGGAGTCCCGGGCGGCGATTCCCAGGATTCCTACCGGAAATTCGTGGCCAAGCACCAGCTGGGCGAGATCCCGCAGGTCGCCAACGAAGACGGCGAGCTGTGGCGCCAGCTCGGCAACAGCTCCCAGCCGAGGTGGATGCTGGTGCGGGCCGACGGCAGCATCGAGCGCGGCGGCGGCACGCCCCCGCCCGACATCGTTCAAGACGCGCTTACGCCCGCCTGAGAACAGCCATGGCCGAGCCGAAGCAGCGGAGCGTGAGTGTGGAACGGCTCATTGTCGCTCCCGCGGAGAAGATCTTCGCGGTGCTGACCGATCCCGGCCGTCATTGCGAGATCGACGGCTCGGGAACACTGGCTCGCCTGACCACCAGCAATGCCCCGCTGACACTGGGCAGCACGTTCTCGATGCGCATCAAGGTCGGCGTGTCCTACACCGTCAAGAATCGGGTATTGGAGTTCGAGGAGAACCGCCTGATCACCTGGGCGCACTGGCAGGGACAGCGTTGGAGCTACCGGCTCGAACCCCAGCCCGACGGCAGCACGCTCGTGCGCGAAACCTTCGACTGGTCCACTGCGAAGCTGCCGCGGAGTGTCGAGCTCATCGGAGCTCACAAGAAGAACGTGGCCAACATGGAGAAGACGCTCGAGCGGCTCGCCGCACTCGTCGAGACCCCCGCCGAGGGCGATTAGTCGCCGGGCTCGATCACCCAGACATCGTCCAGCGCATCCTCCAGGCGCCGGTTCAGATCGCCCAGCGTGCGGTCGTCAGCGCGGCGCACCAACACGGCTTCGTCGCAGTTGTGCATGAACCAGGTGTCCCGGCGACGCATGGCCTTGCCGAATGCCTCGGTATCCGCCGGCACGCGGTTGGCAAGCACGAATTCCTGCACTGCACGCTGGCGCAGCTCTGCAAACCGCTGGCGTGACGGCCCCGGCCATCGACGCTCAACCCCCTCGAACGCCAGCACCACCACATAGGGCACACCGGCCGCGAGCGCAGCCTCGGCACCCAGGGTCTCGGCGCCGAGCCCAAGGCCTGTCGCTATGACGAGATCGGGATGCAGCTCGCGCTTGGCCGCAATGACGTCGCTCAACTGCCGGAGCACTTTGCGCGAGACCGGGTTCTCGTTGTAGCCGCCGAGCTCCGGCGGCCGGTGGCCCAGCACGGCTACCGCGTGACCGGTGATCTCCCGGTTCCCGGACGTCGGCTCGTCGGTGCTCACGGCACCTTTGGCAGGGCGGTGCGGCGCCGAACGCGGGTCGCTCAGCCGATCGAGCACGTCATCGTCGAACCGGTTGCCGCTCTGGCCGGCACCTGCCCCCGCAGCATGCACAGCCAGCGCGTCGGCAGCGGAGTTCAGCCGCTGGCCCGCATGACCCTTCACCCACTCGAACGTCACATCGCCCCGCGCCAGCACGGCCTCGATGAACGGTTCCCACAAGTCGCGGTTGGCCACCGGTTTCTTCGCAGTGTTCAGCCAGTTGCGCCGGTGCCAGCCCTTCCACCATTCATCGGTGAAGCACTTCACCACATAGGTGGAGTCGCTGACGATGCGCAGCGGTCCGTCCAGGTCCTCGACGGCTTGCGCCGCAGCCGCGACCTCCATGCGCTGGTTCGTGGTGGAGGGCTCGAAGCCGCAGGCCCACGGTCCGCCGTCGACCACGTAGGCCCAGCCGCCCGGACCTGGATTGCCCAGGCATGACCCGTCGGTGAAGACCTCTCGCGCTGCCGCGTTCGATATCTGGCTCATCCAAGTGCGACACTAGAACCCATGCTCTTTGACGGGTTGCATGAGCAGATTCCCGATATCGACCCCGATGAGACCGACGATTGGCTGCAGTCGTTCGCGGCAGTCGTCGAGGAACGGGGCAAGAACCGCGCACGTTTCCTGATCCGGCGGCTCATGTCCAAGGCCCGTGAGATGCAGGTCGACTTCCCCGCCACCGTCTCGACGCCATACATCAACACGATCGCCCCGGAAGACGAGCCCTGGTTCCCCGGCGACGAGGAGATCGAGAAGCGCCTGCGGGCCTTCATCCGCTGGAACGCCGTGGCCATGGTGACCCATGCGAACTCGTGGGCCGACGGCATTGGCGGCCACCTGTCCACCTTCGCCAGTTCCGCTGCGCTCTACGACGTGGGCTTCAACCACTTCTGGCACGGCAAGGACGACGGCGAACCCGGCGACCACATCTACATCCAGGGCCATGCGGCGCCCGGCATCTACGCCCGGGCCTATCTCGAAGGCCGCCTCGACGACACCGACCTCGAGCACTTCCGGCGCGAGATCGGCCGCACGGGCCTGTCGTCGTACCCCCATCCCCGCCTGATGCCCGAATTCTGGGAGTTCCCCACGGTGTCGATGGGCCTCGGGCCGATCACGGCCATCTATCACGCCCGCTTCACCGCTACCTCCACAACCGCCGAATCGACAACACGTCGGAGTCGAAGGTGTGGTGCTTCGTGGGCGACGGCGAGACCGACGAGCCCGAGACGCTCGGCGCGCTGCACCTCGCCGCCCGGGAGCGGCTCGACAACCTGATCTTCGTGGTGAACTGCAACCTGCAGCGGCTCGACGGTCCCGTGCGCGGCAACGGGAAGATCATCCAGGAGCTGGAGGCCAACTTCCGCGGCTCGGGCTGGAACGTGATCAAGGTGATCTGGGGCGGCCGCTGGGATGAGCTGCTGGCGCGCGACCGCGACGGCGTGCTGCTCAACAAGATGAACGAGACCATCGACGGCGAATACCAGCGCTACTCGGTGGAGAGCGGGCAGTACATCCGCGAGCGATTCTTCGGCCCCGATCCGCGACTGCGCGAGATGGTGCAGCACCTCTCCGATGAAGACCTCCAAACGCTGCCCCGCGGCGGCCACGACTACAAGAAGCTGTACGCGGCCTACCAGGCGGCCGTCGAGCACGAGGGCAGCCCCACGGTCATCCTGACCAAGACGGTCAAGGGCTGGTCATTGGGGCCCGACCTCGAAGCCCGCAACGCCACACACCAGATCAAGAAGCTGAACCGCACGCAGCTCATGACGATCCGCGAGCGACTGCGGCTGCACAGCGAGATCGATGCAGAGTTCGATCCCGACGATCCGCCCTACTGCCGGCCGGCGCCCGGCAGCGCCGAGCACGAGTACCTGATGGCACGCCGCAAGGCGCTCAACGGCCCGCTGCCCAAGCGCATCGGCAACTGGTGCCGCAAGACGCTGCCGATGCCCAGCTCCAAACCCTTCGAGGAATTCTCGGCGGGGTCGGGCGAGATGGCGGTGTCGACCACCATGGCGTTCACCCGGATGCTGCGGGCGATGACGCGTGAGCCGGGCTTCGGCGACCGGGTGGTGCCGATCATTCCCGACGAAGCCCGCACGTTCGGCATGGACTCGCTGTTCCGCGAGCTGGGCATCTACGCCAGCCAGGGGCAGCTGTACGAGCCGGTCGATCACGACCTGCTGCTGTCGTACACCGAGCACATCGACGGTCAGATCCTCGAAGAGGGCATCACCGAGGCGGGTGCGCTGGCCAGCTTCACCGCCGCGGCCACGTCGTATGCCACCCGCGGCGTGGCGATGGTGCCCTTCTACACCTTCTATTCGATGTTCGGCTTCCAGCGGGTCGGCGACATGATCTGGGCGCTGGCCGACATGCGGGGGCGCGGCTTCCTCATGGGGGCCACGGCGGGTCGCACCACCCTGATGGGCGAGGGTCTCCAGCACCAGGACGGTCACTCGCCGCTGCTGGCCTCGGTGGTGCCGCCGTGCCAGGCCTACGACCCGGCGTTCGCCTACGAACTGGCTGCCATCGTGCAGGACGGCATCCGGCGGATGTACGGCGTGGGCGAAGACATCTTCTACTACCTCACCATCTACAACGAGAACTACGTCCAGCCTCCTGAGCCCGATGATCTCGCTGTGCAAGATCTGCTGGCGGGGCTGTACCGCTACGCCCCGTCGCCGCCCGGGCGCGCCCACTCCGGCACGATCCTGTTCTCGGGCTCTGCGCAGGGGGCTGCGCGGGCAGCAGCAGAGCTGCTGGCGGCCGAGCACGACGTAGGCGTCGACCTGTGGAGCGCCACGTCGTACAAAGCGCTGCGCGAGGAGGCGCTGTCGTGCGAGCGGTGGAACACGCTCCATCCCGACGATCCCCAGCAGGTGCCCTTCGTGACCCGGCAGCTGGCCGACGGCATGGGGCCCGTGATCGCCGTGACCGACTTCATGCGGGCCGTGCCCGACCAGGTGTCGCGCTGGATCGGCCGCGACTACACGTCGCTCGGCACCGACGGCTTCGGCCACAGCGACACCCGCAGCCGGCTGCGGGAGCACTTCGAGATCACCGCCGAGCACATCACCGTGGCCGTGCTGTGGCGCCTCGCCGAGCTCGGCGAGATCGATGCGAGCGCGGCGGCGGAAGCCATCAAGCGTTACGGCCTGGCCACCGACAGCGCCGACCCCTGGTCCGCAGCAGCGCACTGAGCCCTGCGAGCAGCGGGCATGTCCGGTGATGTCCGGCCTACGCCGCCAGACTGTCCCGATGCCCAGCGACATCCCGTGCCCGCAGCGATGGTTCGACGACTACGAGGCCGGCGAGCGTTTCACGTTCGGCTCCACGACGATCGACGAGGCCGAGATCATCGAATTCGGCCTCAAGTTCGACCCCCAGCCGTTCCACATCGATCCCGAAGCCGCCCGTCACACCGTGTACGGCCGGCTGATCGCCTCGGGATGGCACACCGGCTCGATCATGATGAAGCTGCTGGGCGAGCACCTGCTCGGGCCATCCAGCATGGGCTCACCCGGTCTCGACGAGCTGCGGTGGCTGGCGCCCGTCTATCCGGGCGACCGTCTCACGCTTGTAGTCGACGTGCTGGAGCTCGTCCCGAGCCGCTCCAAGCCCGACCGGGGCATCGTCAAGATGGCACACGAACTCGTCAACGAGCACGGCACCACGGTGGTGCGCTCGGTGGCGAACATGATGATCGCCCGGCGCACCTGAAACAGCCCGATCCACGAGCGCTTCGCTCGGCTAGGCGTACTGGGCGGCTGCTTGGCGCTCCAGCCAGCCCAGCAGGATGGCCACCGCTCGCGGATCGTGACGGATGCGGTGGTCGGCACCCTCGATGAGGCGCAACTCTGCACTGGGATGCCCCGAAGCCAGATGTCGGGCCTCTTCGTAGGGCACCTGCCGGTCGTTGATGCCGTGCAGGATCAGCAGCGGCCGGTCGGCCAGCTGTCCCACAGCGTCCATCGCCCGGTTCTGCTTCAGTTCACGATTCCAAGCGCCAGTCGACTTCGGAAACCCATCAGTTCGGATCACACCCACGTTGCGACAGTGCTGCAGGAACGCCTTGGGGTCGCTCGCCCAGTCGTCAAAATCCGCCCTGGGCGCCATCGCGGCCACGCCGCGAATCCGGGCGTCGCGCGCGGCCGCCAGGATCGCCACAGAGCCGCCGGTTGTCGAGCCCACGAGCCATACACCCCGGCAGCCCTCGGCGAGCACACGGGTGACCGAGCGGCCGATGTCGTCAATCCAGCCGAGCAGGGAGAAATCGCCGTCAGACTCGCCGCAGCCGCGCATGCTCACCGCGAGCACCGTCCAGCCCTGGGCCTCGGCGATGCGCTCGGCGAAGAGCTGGTAGGTGCGGTTCGGCACGCCGGGCCGCTGCATCGATGGGAAACCGTGGCACAGCACCACTGCCGGCCCGCTGCGGACAGATCGCTTCGGGCGCACCAGGATCGCTGCGAGGCCCGGGCTGCCCTCGATGGTGGTCTCGGTGACGTCGGTGCTCACGTCGCTGCGCGCTGTCGGCCGAGCACCGCTTGCGCGGCTGTAGCAGGGCGCACCGTCACGTCCTAGCGGCAGAGCCGCGACAGGCGATAGCCGCGGTTGCGGGCTTCTGGCAACTCGTCGGGGCCGAAGGTGGCGTACGACTGCGCCTCCACGATGTCGGCGACCGCGGCGGCGAGCTGCTCGGTGACCGCCGGATCATCGGACGCCAGTTCCATGTCGTAGACGATCTGGTTGCGCTTGTCGCCGACAAATCGGCAGCCGGCAAGCTCCCTGGGGATCTCCATGGGGACATTCTGCCGTCCGGCCGCGGGCTCAGCTTCCGTCGGGGTCCACGACGGCAAGTGCGCCAATCAGTCGCAGGTACTCCAGGTGCGCATCAGCGACCGCGGTGACCTGCTCCAGCGACACCTCAAGCCCGTCTCGACGGACGCTTCGATACAGATCGGCCGCAGAAGACTGGTCTTCGGTGACCGTCGTGCTCGTCTCGCCCGCAGCGTCAGGATCAGCGTCGTCTGGCGTAAATGGGGGCGCGAACTGCAGCTGGTTGAGGTGTGCCCGCAGCAGCGCTTCGAGCTCGCTGGGCTCCAGTGCCGCAGCAATGTCGAACGGCACGAGATCGGCGACGACTTCCGCCGCCTCGGCGAGACGCCACACGGGCTCGCGTCGCTGGCGGCCCAACCGCTGCGCCTGCGTGCCGACCACGCCCGCGGCAACGACGAAGCCGATCACCAATGAGATGACGATGACCGCGACGATCACCGGTGCCTCCCCGGCAGCTCAGATGCGGGCGCGGCGCGACTGCCGCTTCGCATTGCCTCAGTTTGTCGTGTCGCGGCCTAGAGGCCGATGCGCTGGGCGAGTTGCTCCCGGTGGTATGCAGGATCGCCGAAGATCAGCTCTGAGCTCTTCGCGCGCTTGAAGTACAGGTGCGCGGGGTGCTCCCACGTGAAGCCGATGCCGCCGTGGATCTGGATGTTCTCCGCGGCGCAATGGAAATACGCCTCGGAGCAGTAGGCCTTGGCAAGCGACGCCACCGACGGCAGCTCGTCGTTCATCTCCGCAGCGCACCAGGCCGCGTAGTAGGCGGCCGACTTGGCCGACTCGACCTCGAGCAGCATGTCTGCGCACTTGTGCTTGATGGCCTGGAACGAGCCGATCGGGCGCCCGAACTGCACACGGTCCTTCGCGTACTGCACGGCCATGTCGAGCACGAACTGCGCACCGCCGACCTGCTCGCTGGCCAGCGCCACCGCAGCCAGGTCGAGCACCTGGTCGATGTAGGCGAAGTTGTCGGTGTCGCACAGGTGCTTGGCCGGCGTGTTGTCAAAAGTGATGCGGGCCTGCTTGCGGGTTTGGTCCATAGTGGCGAGGTTCTCGCGGCTGAGCCCCGCTGCGTCGCCCTCGACGGTGAACAGGTGGATCCCGCCGTCGCAGCGCGCTGCCACCACGAACAGGTTCGCCGTGCCGCCGTCGGTCACGAACATCTTCTCGCCCGAGATCGTCGCCGAGTCGCCAGTATCGGTGGCCTCCACCTCGACGCCCTCGGCATCCCAACGGCCGCTGGCCTCGGCCAGCGCCAGCGTGGCGATGATCTCGCCCGATGCGATGCCTTCGAGCAGCTCTTCTTTGGCCTTCTCGTTGCCCGAGTGCAAGATGGCGTTGCCGGCCAGCACCACCGTGGAGAAGTAGGGCGAGCACAGCAGGCTGCGGCCCATTTCCTCAAGCACGATGCCGAGCTCCACGTAGCTGGCGCCCTGGCCGCCGTACTCCTCGGGAATGATCAGCGCCTGCAGGCCGAGCTGCTCGGCCATCTGCGACCACACGGCGGGGTCGTAGCCGTCGTCGGTCTCCATCAGCTCCCGAACGGTGGTCTCCGGGGACTTCTCCTCGAGGAACGAACGGACGAAGTTGCGGAGCTCTTCCTGCTCCTCGGTGAATGCGAAGTTCACGGACGCGCCTCCGGGGCTGGTGCAGCCAGTGCCGCTTGAGCACCGGCCCTGCCGGTGCGATGGACAGCCGAAGTTCTATCACCCAGCGGCCGGATCGACTCAGAAACGGTGGAACCTCCGGCACACCTGGAGCGTTAGCTTTCGTGACAGGCGCCCCTAGCGGGTTACACCGGTTCGACCCCCCGACCGGTGCCCGTCAAACTCGACCCGGAGGCTGAGCCGGCCTCCTGCAGCCAGCAAGCCGACCCTCCATCGAAACGGGCAGACATGAGCGACAGTTCCCACGAGGCCACGGCAGATGCCCCCTCCCCCTCCGAGGCTCCGGACGGCCGAGGAATCGGCAGGCTCATCCGCCGACCCGGCTCGGTAGCCGGGCTGCTCGCTGGCATTGCAGGTGCGGCTGTCGCGCTGGCGTTCGGCGAGTTCATCGACGGGCTGGTGGACTCGATCCCGTCGCTCGTGGTGGCCGTCGGCGAGGCGCTGGTGGACTACTCGCCCGACTGGGCGGTGAAGCTGAGCATCGAGCTGTTCGGTGAGAAGGACAAGGCGGTGCTGGCGATCGGCATTGTCGGCGTGTCGCTGATCATCGGCGGCCTGCTGGGCGCTTGTGCCATGGCGCCACGGCGCCGGTGGGTGCCGTTCGCAGGATTCGCCGCGTTCGGCGTGATCGGCGGCTGGACCGCCGCGCGCAACCCGATGAGCCCGTTCGTGGGCTCGTGGGTGGTGGCCATCGTCGCCGCTGCGCTTGGCTACATCACGCTGAGGCTGTTGCTGCGAGTCGCCCCGGCCCGACACGAGCCACCTCCCCCGAGCGAGCCGCCCGACCCGGGGGGCGAACCGGCAGTCGTCGCTGGTGCCAGGCCCGACGGCGTGCCCGATGCCGGCCGCCGCCAGTTCCTGCTCGGCGTCGGCAGTGCCGGTGTTGCCGCGGTGGGATTGGTGGCGCTGGGGCGTGGCGTGCGCGGCCCGTCTGCGGCAGAGACCGCGCGGGCCGGCATCGACCTGAGTGCGACGAGGCCTCCCCCCACCACCGCTGCCGCAGGTGCGGCGACCGCTGTTGAGCCCACGGCCACTACCGCGGCTGGACCCTCCGTTGCCACCCAGGTCGCTGCGCTCGACACGCTCGACGAGGTCGGCGGCATCTCCAGCTACCTGACACCCAACAACGAGTTCTACCGGATCGACACAGCGCTGACGGTGCCGCAGGTCGACCCGGCTAACTGGAAGCTCAGCTTCACCGGCATGGTCGACAATCCCTACGAGCTGACCTTCGACGAGATCCTGGCGATGGACCTCCAGGAGCACGTCGTCACGCTGTCGTGCGTCTCGAACCGGGTCGGCGGCAACCTCGTCGGCAACGCCGTCTGGACCGGCGTGCCGCTGGTGGACCTGCTCGAGCGGGCGGGAGTGCAGTCGGGGGCCGACCAGGTGGTCGGCCGCTCGGTGGACGACTGGACCGCCGGGTTCCCCACCCCTCTGCTGTACGACGGCCGCAACGCCCTGCTGGCCGTCGGCATGAACGGCGAGCCGCTGCCCACCCGCCACGGCTTTCCTGCCCGCCTGATCGTGGCAGGGCTCTATGGCTACGTGTCGGCGGTGAAATGGATCGAGGAGATCAACCTCACCACCTGGGACGCCTTCGACGGCTACTGGGTGCCGCGGGGATGGTCGAAGCGCGGGCCGATGAAGACGCAGAGCCGGATCGACGTGCCGGGCAGCGGCGACCGGCCGGTAGCGGGGACCGAGACTGCCATCGCCGGCATCGCCTGGGCGCCAACGCGGGGCATCAGCGCCGTCGAGGTCCGCATCGACGACGGCCCGTGGCAGCAGTGCGATCTGGGCGAGGCGCTCGGCGACGAGAGCTGGGTGCAGTGGTATCTCCCCTGGACGCCCACCTCAGGCACGCATTCGCTGCAAGTGCGGGCCATCGACGGCACCGGCATGACCCAGCCAGAAGGCCCCAAGGACGTACGGCCCGACGGGGCCGAAGGCTGGCACCGCGTCGCCGTGCGCGTGGACGCCGCCTGAGCCAAGCTCGCTGCCGCCTTCGCAGCGGGCCCACCTGTCCGAGCACGCTCTTAGGATGCGGCCATGGCTCTGCACTGGTCCGCCACCGGTATCGAAGTCCACAAGCATGTCGTGCGCCCGCTCGAGGGCAACCTGCCCCACGGCTTTCCCGACGACTTCGACAACAACGTCTTCACCATCCGCTGCACCGAGACCGGCGAGGCGATGCTGATCGACGCTTCGAACGAGCATGAGCGCCTGCTGGAGGTGTGTCAGAAGCTCGGCGTCGTCACGGTGGTGGAGACCCACGGCCACTGGGACCACATCCAGGCCGTGCCTGCCGTGCGCGACGCCGGCATCGAGGTAGGCATCACGGCCGAGGACGCGTCGATGCTGCCCAGCTACGACTACATCCTCGAAGACGACTCCGTGATCGAAGTGGGCCGCCTGCGGATCCGCACGATTCACAATCCCGGTCACACTGCCGGCTCCATGAGCTTTCACGTCGAGGGCACGCCGCTGCTGTTCACCGGTGACACCCTGTTCCCGGGAGGGCCCGGCGCCACCAGCGGCGGCGGCGACTTCGATCAGATCATCCGCAGCATCGAGGACCGGATGTTCTCGGAGTTTCCCGCAGACACAATGGTGCTCCCCGGCCATGGCCTCGACACCACGATCGGCACCGAGTCGCCCCAGCTGCAGGAGTGGATCGACCGCCGCTGGTAGCTCCTAGCCGGGCGCCATCCAGCGACTGTGTCTCACCCGTCGTTACGCGACGACTGCGTCTATCCGGTCGCCACCCGGCGGCTGCATCTATCCCGTCGCTACGCGACGGCCGAGCGACCTGAACGCCATGAAGAAGGTGACTACGGCGAGGCCGAGGATTGCCGCCGCGCCCTTGGCGAGCGCAGCGCCGTCCCAGCCCGTCGTCAGGATCGTGCGCATGCCCTCGAGCAGGTAGGTGACCGGGTTCCAGGCTGCAACAGCGCGCATCCAGCCCGACATCAGCTCCCGGGGCAGGAAGGCCGGCGTCAGGAACGCGAACGGGAAGAAAATCAGGAACGCGGAGTTCACTGCGGCAGGGTTCCCGGTGCGCAGCGCCACGGTGTACGGGAAGCCGGTGAACGCAAGGCTCCACGCAATCGACAGCAGCAAGAACACGGCCAGTCCCAAGACGCCGGTCTCGAACCACACGCCGAAGGCCAGCCCCATGACAATCACGAACAGCGCCAGCCCCAGCGCCATCACGATGTCGGCCACCATGAGGCCGAGCAGCAGGGTGGACCGTCGAATCGGCGTCACCAGCATGCGGTCGAGATAGCCGGACTGGATGTCGATCACCAGCACGCTGGCGCGTGAGATTCCTGTCACAGCGAAGATGATCGCCACCGGCAGCTGGAACGCCCGGTAGTCGGCGACGCCGCCCGACATCGGGCCGGCCCCTTCGCCGGCTGCAGCCCCCGCCTCCACGAACGGCTCGAGCGCACCGACGTTCACTACGAAGAAGAACACCGGGATGATGAGCGCCGGTCCCACGAACTCGGGTTCGCGCAGCACGCTGCGAACCGCCCGCCGGGCAATAGTGGCGATGTCGGTCACAAAGCCGACCCGGCGGGTGAGTCCGCCGCCCGTCAGCGCCGGCGCTGTGGTGTCGGTCATAGCGTGCCCTTCGTCGCCTCGTCTGCAGCCGCTTCTTCGGCAACGGCCATGCGGTACCCGGTGGCCTGCAGGAATACGTCGTCGAGCGTGGGCGTGCGTACCGTCAGCGCGATGGGATGCACGTCGGCGTTCGCCAACGCCACCGCGGCCGCACCGATGAGCCCGGCGCCGTCGGATGTCGCGATAGTCACGCCGAGCCGGCCTGATGTCACGTCATCTGCGCCCGGCACTGACGACGCCACTTCGGCTGCCCGGCTGATGTCGCTGGGCTCGAGATCCACCACGATGACGTCGGCGCCGACACCCCGCTTCAGCTCGACCGGCGTTCCCTGCTCCACGATCCGGCCGTCGGCCAGGATCGCGATCCGATCCGCCAGCGCATCGGCTTCCTCCAGGTACTGGGTAGTGAGGAACACCGTGACGCCCAGCTCACTGTTGAGACGTCGCACCTCCTCCCAGACCTGTGTACGGCTCACCGGGTCGAGACCGGTGGTCGGTTCGTCGAGGAAGATCACTTCAGGTGCATGGATGAGCGATGCCGCCAGATCAAGGCGCCGCTTCATGCCGCCGCTATACGTGCTGACCCGGTCGTCGATTGCATCGCCGATGTCGGCAAGGTCGATGGCCTGGGAAATGGATGAGGCTCTGTCGGCTGGGCGCAGCCCGTACAAGCGGGCCTGCAAGTCGAGGATCTCGCGGCCGGTCTGCTTGTCGTCCAGGGCCGCCTCTTGCATGGCCACGCCGATGCGGACGCGGACCTCGCCCGGATTCTTGGCCACGTCGTAGCCGGCCACCCTCGCTGAGCCCGCCGTCGGTGTCAGCAGCGTGCACAGCATGCGTACCGTCGTGCTCTTGCCCGCGCCATTCGGACCCAGGAAGCCGAATATCTCGCCCTGGTGAACCAGCAAGTCCACCCCGTCCACCGCCCGCTTGGTCCCGAAGTCGCGCACCAGCCCATGGGCCTCGATGGCCGTTACCGGCGCTGCGGAATTCGATTCGGACACCGGCGGCAGGCTACCGAGCGGCCTGCGGGCCGCTGACGCTCGCAGCGGACTCTCGTCGGCTTGGCGACGTGCCTGCTCCGCAGTCGATCACGTACGCTCGATTCTGCTGGCACGCTGACCCGAAGAAGGTCTCGGACAAGCAAAGGTGGCAATGTGATCTTCGACCGTGCTTCTGATATCAGGCTCCCCGTTGCGCTCGAAGTTCAAGTGAGCGCATTCGGACCCAATGGCGAACTCATAAGCGAGCGTCGCTACGAGCCTGCCGATTTCGACGATGACCTCGTCCCTTGGCTGATTGGCGAGCGCCGCGTCGATCTGCGTGATGGCACTGTCACCGCAGAAGACCGGGCAGCAATGGCCAAGGTCGCCGACGAGGCCCTGTCGTGGGTCGCAGCAGAGCACGAGACCGCAGCCTTCTCCGCCGGGACATACCTGCCGATGCAGTGGGACAGCACCATCGATAACACAGAGCGGGCGCGCCGAGGATTGTCGTCAGATATCGCTCTGGTGGTCGACATGGAAGGTCGTCCACACCACGAACGCCACGGTTCCTGCGTTCTTTGCAAGGAGTCCTGCCCATCGTGTGACTGCGATCCGCACATGGTGGCCACTGCCCGGGTGACCGTCGCCCGATCACCTGCCTGACCCGTAGAGGTTGGTCAAGCGTTCGTTTTCTGGCGAAGCAGGCCGGTTCGCCGATCAACCTCGTAGTCGGCATCGCGCAGTGCCTGGGTCACCGTTCGAAGATTAACTGCCGACAGGTCCCAGCTTCTTCGGAAGCCCTCACGCAGCACCTCGACGTAGCACTGGCTGGGGCTGAGCCGACCGGATGCCGCAAGCGCTTCCCGCAGCACGGCCGCGACCTCATCGGATGTCGGCACCGTCACTGCTCCCGGCGGACATCCAACACGCATGGTCAGCATGAGGTCGACGGTCGAGACGTGCTCGAAGCCAGAGGCCAAGCCCTTCACCGATCGCTGGCCCTTGTCGAGGGTGGCGATCATCTCCGGCACCACCACCAGCCCCGCCGTCGCGATGGCCCGTTGAAGAAGCCGCCACACACCGCCATCGCTGTTGCCGAACAACAACGTGATGTGGCCGCCCGGCTTCAACACGCGGCTGCACTCCCGCAGCGCTTCGGTCAATATCGATTCGTACCGATCTGCCGAGCGGTACGCGCCTGTGTCGGTTCTGTCGACAACGGCCTCAAGCCCGGAGTCCGTGAGTTGCTGACCCGGCAGCCAGACCTCGTGGAACAGGTTCATGTCGGAGTAGAAGATGTTCGAGCCAAACGGCGGATCGGTGAACACATAATCGACGGAGTCATCCTCCAGCGGCAGCGAAGTGGCGCTCGCAACCTCGTAGGCGATGTCATCGCCTGACACAGTCACTGCGAGTCCGCGCTCGCTCCGCAGGGCGCGTATCCACTCGTCAGATCGGATGACAGCCTCAACCTTGCGGGCGAACAGATCGAAAACGTTCCACTCGTAGAACACGGGCGCTACGTAGTAGTTGGCATTTGCTGCGTTGAGCGGCCGTTGACGCGACCACTGGTACCGCTTGCTCGCCCGGGTCAGGATCGCGGTGAAGGCGAAGCGCAGCTTCTCGCGCACGGGAACGTCTTCCGTGGCCTCAACTGAATCGCGGAGGGCCGCCAGCGCGTACAGATTTCGACGGCCGAAGAAAGCTGCCGTCGATGTCAGGCCATGACGCCCGAGAGCCGACGCCTGATACATCTGCCGCGACGGCTCGATCATTGCATCAGGCCACGAGACGTCCGACATCGGCGGCGACAGCGGCTCAGACCAGGGTTGCTCCAACTGTGTGCGCGAGCAAACGCAGGCAATGGAATCGACAACTGGTCCCTCGCCCAGCCGCCTTGACCGACTGCTGATCGCAGCCCCGCAGTCGGTGCAACCCATCGCCGCCTTGCTCCATTCGGCATCGCGGAGCGACTCGAAGTAGTTGACCTGAGCACCGCATGCAGCGCATTCGACGATGACCGAGCAGATCGTCTTGGCCGTCTCAGCACGCCTTCCGCACGCGGCGCACTTCACGCCGTAGATGTCGCCGAGCACATCGCGGGCCTGCTTCACTGCCGCCTGCCCTGCGCATCGAAGCTGGGTCGGATCGACGAGCTTGACGTAGTTGCTGCCGATGTGCCGCCCGAGCACTGACACGTCGAACAGGTGGGCCCGCCGACCCGATGCCAGAGCGGCCACACCGGTCATGCCCGACCCGGCGAACGGATCGAGGATGGTGTCACCGGGTGCCGTGAGCGCCTCGATGAACGGCAGCACGGCGGTCACCGGCACCTTGGTGAGATACGCGTGGGCCATGTACACGGGGTCCGAGCGCTTCACCGCAACCGTCGCAGGCAGCGCCACAGCGCCATTGCTGCCGGGTTGAAAAAGCCCCGCCTGCCCATTGACAGCGGCCGTAGCGTGGGGCGTTCGCGGCATACGTCACATCATGCCGTCCGGAGAAGGTGGAGCGATGGGTTTCAAGGAAGACGGAGACTTCGCCCGGTTCGTCGCGATGGGAGCGGTCGGCGCCGCGACCGCCGCCGATGTCCTGCGTGATCGCTACGGCCATCAACCCATTGAGTTCGAGCGCTACGCGATGGCCAACAAGGTCTGGCAGTCCAAGGTGAAGCGTCTGCGCCTGCCCGACCTGTTGTGCGTTCGTTGCGGCCTCCGCGTCGAGGCACGGGCGAAGTCGAAGCTGGGAATCGTGCTGTCGCACTCCGACACACCGGGTCGCCGATGGGACGACGGCGGCATGCGTGATTCGGACCTATACGCATTCATGCGGGCTGACTCGAGTGGGTTTCCACCCGTTGCCGCTGAGCCAGACTGGTTCACGACGGCCGCTCTGCGTTCCAGCGTGGCGAACGCGCGCCGTTCTCAGCCGAAGGCCGCGTCCGAGGGTTCCGAAGTGACACTGCGATGGCCGTGCTGGGTGCCCAGCTACGGCGGCACCTTCGAGGGCGTCGACGATCAAGATCGGATCGTCGTCACCGACGACACTGGGAGACGACGCAACTACTGGCACTGGCGCAACTGGACCGGTCCTCGCTACCGGTACCTGCAGCCCGGAGACACTTTCGAGCCCGACGAGCGCATCGTCGCCGGCATTGTGGAGCCGCCGGCTTCCCTCGCGTGCCCTGGCGAGACGTGGAACGTTCTGGAGGCCATCCGCTCTCCGGACCCGGTCGAACGCCTCGGCGCAGTACGGGCACTCAGCGTCGCTGATCGAGCGGACATGGCTGCGCTGTTGTTCCGGGTCGCAGACGACCCGCACGAGGACTGGCGCATCCAGCTCGAAGCTCGTGCAGCGCTCGCACGCTCCGACCCGGACCGCTGGGTGCCGGCAATCACCTCGACTGTCGATGCCGCCACGGAGCGCGAACGCTCGATGGAAGCAGTTCTGGCGCTCGCAGAGGTGTCAGCGCCCGCTGCAACCCACGCACTGTCCGATATTGCGGCGCAGCTTGACCTTCATGAAGACGTCCGGGCCGCCGCCGCATGGGGCGTCGGGCAAGGGGCGGCAGCCGACCCTGTCCGGTTACTGCCCGCCGCGCTCGACCCGGAACCCATCGTCGCATTTCACGCCGTCGCCGCAATTGACACCGTGACCGCAGACATGGAGGCGACGTTGCTCGAATGGCTGGACAGCGGCAACCAGCGCAAGGCCTCTACTGCGGCCAACGTTCTCGCCCGCACGGGAAGCGTCGACGCGCTGCTTGATGCGTACGAGCAACTAGAGCAAGCCCGGCCATGGGCTCTGTACGCACTTGGCCTCATGGGAGCATCGGCCGTGCGAACACGAGCAGCGGGACGACTGACAACGGCGCTCAGGATCGCTTTGGAACCAATGTGGCTACGGGAACTCGACTGGCTCAACGGCGAAGACGACGACCCGCTCGCTGCACTCGATCTCCAGAAGATCCGGTTCGACCCGCTTCATCCCACGACTCTCGATGCACGGGGCGTTGGCGCTCATGGGCCGAGGCCAATTGGGCCTTAGCCGATGGGAGGCGGCAAGACGGCGGCGTGATTGGTGGCCGATTCCCAGGCTTGAGCTAGTTCTAGGACGGCGCGATCGGCGCGGTGGCGGCCGATGAGTTGGAGGCCGACGGGGAGACCCGCTGGGGCGGTGTCGGTCGGGGTGGTGAATCCGGCCGGAACCGAGATGGCGGGATGGGTGGTGACCGTGATGTCGCTGCATGAGCGCATCCAGTCGATGTAGGTCTCGAACTCGACGCCTTCGATCTCGGTGGGGTACTCGACCTCGACGTCGAACGGCGGCACCTGGGTGGTCGGGCACGCCAGAAACTCGAAACCGTCGCCATCGGGCGACATGAAGGAGTCGACAGCGGCGAACAGTTGGGAGTGGCGACGGCAGGCATCTGCGTACTCGCTGATGGTCATCTGCAGGCCCTTGTCGATGTTCCAAGCGAGTGTTTCCTTGAACTGATCCCGGTGCTGTTCGAGCAGCTGGCCGAAGCCGACCGCCATCACCCAGGCCCTGCGGGCCTGGAAGACTTGCGGGGCGTCGGACAGGTCGGGCCAGGCTTCGATGACCTCGCAGCCCAGGTCGGCGAGCACATCGGGCACGTTCGACGTCGCGGCCCGAACCGCCGGGTCGACCGGGAGACCGCCGGCGTCAGGCGACCACGCCACCCGCACACCGCGCAGATCCCGCTCCAGCGAACCGGCGAAAACGTCCGGCGACTCCTGGTTCGACACCGGCGAGCGGTCGTCGGGGCCGGCCAGCGCCTGCAGGAAGAACGCCACGTCGCCGACCGTCCGGCCCATCGGGCCCTCGACCGCCAGCGGGAACCAGGCATCCATCGCCGTAGTCGACGGCACCCGTCCAGGCGAGGGCCGGAAGCCGACGATGTTGCAGAACGCGGCCGGGTTGCGCAGCGAGCCGCCCAGGTCTGACCCGTCGCACAGCGGCAGCATCCGGGCGGCCAGCGCCACTGCTGCGCCCCCGCTGGAGCCGCCGCAGGTCTTGCCGACGTCGTAGGGATTGCGGGTGATGCCGAACACCGGGTTGAACGTGTGCGAGCCGGCGCCGAACTCGGGCGTGTTGGTCTTGCCCACCATCACGGCCCCGGCTTCCCGCTGACGCTCCACCACCAGCGCATCGATGTCGGGAACGAAGTCGGCGAACAGCGGCGAGCCCATCGTGGTGCGCACGCCAGCCGTCAGCGCTAGGTCTTTGTGCGCCACGGGCAGCCCGTGCAGCAGTCCCAGCGACTCGCCGCGGGCGTGCGCCTCGTCGGCTGCCGCCGCACGCTCGGCCGCTCGTTCCGGCGTGAACGTGACAATGGCGTTCAGTGCCGGGTTGACCTGCTCGATGCGCTCAAGATGGGCTGCCAGCAGCTCTCGCGCCGAGATCTCGCCCTTCGCCAGCATGGCCGCCATGTGTGTGGCAGGCAACCCGCAGATGCCCGCATCATTTCCGGAGCCCGAGTTCATCGGGTCATTCGACCACAGACGCACCCACGCCGCCGCGTAAGTTGCTCCCCATGAGCCAGTCATTCACTGCTGGGACCAGCGACGAGAACCGTCGCACCAACCAGACCGTCGAGCTGCTGCAGACCCTGATCCGCAACGAGTGCGTCAACTACGGCACAGCCGAATCCGGCGGCGAAGTCCGCAACTCCGACACCATTCAGGCCTACCTCGAAGGCGCCGGACTGGATCTCGAGGTGTTCGACGCGGCGCCTGGCCGGCGATCGCTGGTGACCCGCATCGAAGGCAGCGACCCGAACGCTCCCACCCTGTGCCTGATGGGCCACACCGACGTGGTGCCGGTGAATCGTGACGGCTGGAGCCGCGACCCCTTCGGCGGGGAGCTCATCGACGGCGAAGTCTGGGGCCGCGGCGCCGTCGACATGCTCAACCTCACGTCATCGATGGCGGTGGCGATGCGGCATCTGGCCCTGACCGGCTACCGGCCCAAGGGCGATCTCATCTATTTCGCCTGCGCCGACGAGGAAGCCGGTTCGAACTACGGCGCTCGCTGGATGGCCGAGAACCACTGGGATGTCATCGGCGCCGACTACGTGCTGACCGAGAACGGCGGCCTGCACTCGGGGTCGCCCGATGCCCCGTTCATCGGCATGAACATCGGCGAGAAGGGCGTGGCCTGGCGGCGACTGCGAGTGCGCGGCGTGCCTGGCCACGGCTCCCGCCCGTTCCGGCAGGACAACGCATTGGTGAAGGCCGCCGCGGTGGTGCACCGGATCTCGCAGTACCGGCCCCCGCCACGGTTCCACGAGCTGTGGCGCGAGCAGGTCGACACGCTCGGCGTCGATGACGAAACCAAGGCCATCATGCTCGACGAGCACCTCATCGAGGACTGGCTCGACGCCCATCCGAGCGCATCGGCGGCAGCGCACCTGTACTCGTGCACTCATACGTCGTTCTCGCCGAACGTCCTCGATGCGCCATCGGGCATGAAGACGAACGTCATCCCCGATCACGTCGACATCGAGGTGGACGTGCGCACGCTGCCCGGCGAGGGCACCGCCGAGGTGCAGGCGCATCTCGACGAGGCGCTCGGTGACCTGGCCGACCAGGTCGAGGTGGAGATCATCATGAACGACCCTGCGTCGCTGAGCCGGGTCGAGACGCCGCTGTGGGACGCGCTGGAGGTGGCAGTGGGGCGGCGCTTCCCGACTGCCCGGCTGACGCCGCAGCTCATCATCGGGTTCACCGACTCCCGGGTGTATCGAGACATGGGAGCGGTCGCATACGGCGCCGGTCTGTTCAGCCCCGAGCTCGACGGGGCCGACTTCGGCGCCCGGTTCCACGGGAACGACGAGCGCATCGACATCGAATCACTCGCCCTCACCACCCAGCTCTGGCTCGACGTGGTCGACAGCCTCTGGGGCTGAGCCGCTCTGCCCCTCGCTAGTGGCTGCGAATGGTCGACTAGCGCAACCAGCCCACCGCGACGGACATACTCTTGAACGTGCGATATGTGCGTCTAATGTCCTTGTTTCGGACGTTTAGTGCACATATACTGCCTGCATGAGCGGAATCCCGCACCATTGCCTCAGATACGAGACCAGAAAGGGTTGACGATGAGTGCCGACGAAAAAGAGACAGAGAGCACCGCAGACCACCTCAAGCGAACAAAACGCGGTGCATCATTTCCACGCATGGCGCTGAGCGAAGCGGTGAGTGCCATTCAGGAAATCGCCAAGATGGGACGTCAGCACAACCAAGGGTCCTTGGCGTCTGCGTTAGGGCACTCATCGGCCAAGAGCGGTACATTTCGCCAGCGTCTCGCTGACCTGCGTGAGTACGCGCTAGTTGCTGGTCGTGGAGAGGATCTGGAACTCACGGATCTCGCGCTACGAATCACACATCCCACCTCCACCGCTGATGCCGACGGCGCCCTTGCGGTGGCGTTCTTGAATTGCGACACATTCGCGCAGATGTACGGCGAACTGGAAAAGGGCGAGGCGATCCCACTAGATCGCCTGGGCAACTTCTCTATTCACCGACTCGGTGTCGGGCACCATGTGGCTGAGCGTTTCGCCGAGTCATTCGCTGCGGGTGCGGTCGCGGCCCAACTCGCGGAACGTAACGATCTTGGCCTCATCATGTGGGAACGTGAGCATGCTGGCGGTTCGCGCTCGGCCGAGACTTCCGCCGATGAAAGCGCGCCTGCAAAGCCCGACGAGCTGGAGCAGACTGGACAATCGCCGGACTTGGTCGTCGTGCTCAAGCAGGCCTGGCCACTGAACAACGGTGAGGTGCAGTTCTCGGTCAGACTCACTGATGCTCTGCCCAGTTCGGCGTTCGGGCCAGTCGGCGATGCAGTCTCGGCGATCGAGACCTTCGTGCAGCATCTGGCCGATTGCTTCCCCGAGGAACCGCAGCCACCAGAAACCGGAAACGAGGGCTAAGTCACTCTCGTGCCGACACCGAAGGCCTGGTCCATCCGCTTCTTCCAGCGCGAGAGTTGCGCTGGCCTGCCAGGTGGTGTGCCCGCGCGCGACTTCCTCGATGAACTGACAGAGCGCGCAGCTGCCAAAATCGAAGCTGTCTTGGTAGCTGTCGCCGAGGCGCCACCGCCAAGTTTCAGCGGAGGTGGCAAGTGGCAGGCGATGCATGACGAGATGTCGGGTTGCTACGAAGTGCGGGTCCGTGATGGCAATCTGAATCATCGCCTCATCTGCCTGCTGGACCGTCCGGGAGACGACCAAGAAGACCCGTCCATCGTGTGCCTAGGCGGATTCTCGAAGCGTCTTCGCACCTCAGCGGCCGCGCGGGAGTATCGACGACTGGCCAGCTACCGTCAGGAATTCCTAGAGACTCGCCGAACTCTCAGTTAGCCGCGGCCGCGAGCGGCTCCGTTGCGCTGTCGAGCAGCTCAAGGCGAACGGTAAGGCCCAATGCCGCAGCTACAGCCGTCACTGTCTTGAAACGCGCCGCCCGCCGCTGCGGCGACATGAGCCGACGAAGTTCTCGACGAGGGACACTGGCGCGGGCAGCGAGATCATCGAGATCGAGTCCCAGCGCCTGCTGTCGCTTTTGCACCTCGCGGACAACTGCATCGACGGAATCGATCTCGGCCTTGGCCTGCAGATACGCGGCGTGGTACTCGGCATTCTTATGCCGCGAGGCGAAGTATCGCTCCGCTCCCGTTCGTACCTCCGACATGCACACGATGGTAGCCCTCCCCACGGTCGGTTGTGTCTAGGGGGAGTTTGGCCGAAGCACGCGGCAACGTCGGTTGGGGCATTTGGGGCCAGCCATACACTGCGGTTGATGGCAGTGGCCAACACAGGGCCGGACGCCGCATCCGGTACACCGCTCTTCGAGATCGACGACTTGGGGGTGCGGGCCGTCGACGGCCCGCAGATCCTGCGCGGCGTGGATCTGGTGGTCAACGCGGGCGAGTGCCACGCCATCATGGGCCCCAACGGGTCGGGCAAGTCGACACTGGCCACCACGATCCTGGGCTCGCCGGAGTACGAGGTGACCGGCGGGGAGATCCGCTACCGCGGCGACGACGTGGCCGAGTGGGATCCCGACGCCCGCTCGAAAGCCGGACTGTTCCTGGCGTTCCAGTACCCGCAGCACATCCCGGGCGTATCGGTGCGCAACTTCCTGCGCCAAGCGGTCTCGGCACGGCGCGGCGAAGACGTGTCGGCCATCGAGATCTACGTCGCCATGGGCGAGTGGATGTCGCGGCTGGGCATGGATGAGTCGTTCATGGACCGGTACCTCAACGAGGGCTTCAGCGGCGGCGAGCGCAAGCGCAACGAGATCCTGCAGCTCGCCCTGCTCGAACCCGACGTGGCCGTCCTCGACGAGACCGATTCGGGCCTCGACATCGACGCGCTGCGGGTGGTGGCCACCGGTCTGCAGCAGGTCCGTGCCGAGCGGCCGCACATGGGTGTCGTGCTCATCACCCACTACGAGCGCCTGCTGGGCGAGATCGAGCCCGACTACGTCCACGTGCTGGTAGACGGGCAGATCGTGGCCTCGGGCGGCCCCGAGCTCGCCGCCGAGCTGGAACGCGACGGCTACGAGCCCTTCGAGCAGAAGGCTGCGGCGTGAGCGCCGGGGCCGGCCCCGACATCGACGGGGCAGTCAAGGCGCAGTTCCCGCTGCTTGAGCGCAGCGTCCACGGCCGTCCGATCGTCTATTTGGACTCCGCGGCGTCGTCGCAGAAGCCGGTGGCGGTGCTCGACGCCATGGACGACTACTACCGCACGGTCAACGCCAACGTTCATCGCGGTGCGTACGAGATCGCCGCCGCCGCGACCGAGCAGATGGAGCAGGCTCGGGCAGACGTCGCCCGATTCATCTCGGCCGCCAGCGCGGACGAGATCGTGTTCACCAAGAACGCCACCGAGGCCATGAACCTGGTGGCCCGCTCGTGGGGCGGTTCGAACCTCGGTCCGGCCGACGCGATCGTGCTCACCGAGATGGAGCACCACGCCAACATCGTGCCATGGCACATCCTGGCCGCCGAGCGGGGCTTTGAGATCCGCTGGATCCCTATCACTCACGATGGCTGCTTGGACCTCACCGACCTCGACCGCCTGCTTGATGGGGCGAAGCTGCTGTCGGTCACCGCCATGAGCAACGTGCTCGGCACGCTCAACCCGATCCCTCGCCTTGCCGCCGCCGCTCACGACGCCGGTGCGCTGCTCAGCGTGGACGCCAGCCAGTACGTGCCGCACCTGCCCACCGATGTGGGGGAACTGGGCGCCGACTTCATGGTGTTCACCGGGCACAAGATGTGCGGCCCGACCGGTGTGGGCGTGCTGTGGGCTCGCATGGAGCTGCTCGACGCCATGCCCCCGTTCCTCGGCGGCGGCGAGATGATCCTCGACGTCACCAAGGAAGGCTTCCGGCCCAACACGGTGCCGCACAAATTCGAGGCGGGCACCCCGCCCATTGCCGAGATCGTGGGCCTCGGTGCAGCGGTGAGATACCTGGAGGGGCTGGGCATGGATGCGGTACGAGCCCACGAGGTGAGCCTCACGGGGTACGCGCTTCGGACGCTGACCGACCGCCACGGCGACGACATCACCGTGCACGGGCCTTCGGAGCCGGCGCAGCGCGGCGGCGTGCTGTCGTTCGTGTACCGCGACGTGCACCCCCACGACATCTCCCAAGTGCTCGACCAGAGCGGCGTGTGCGTGCGAGCCGGCCACCACTGCGCCAAACCGCTCATGCGATGCCTCGGCGTCTCCGCCACGACGCGGGCCTCGCTGTACGTGTACAACGACACTTCCGACGTAGATTCGCTGGCAGAGGCGCTCGACGAAGTCGGCGCGCTGTTCGGCCACTAGAGGCAACGGACCGGGGCGAGACAGGATCCAATGGCTGGGCTCGAAGATCTGTACCGGGAGATCATCCTCGACCATTACCGGAACCCGCGCAATCGCGGCGAGCTGGAATGCCCGCCGGCACGCCGCAGCGAGGGCTTCAACCCGCTGTGCGGGGACGAGGTGGTGCTGACCTTCGAGATGGACGGCGACGTGGTGACCGACCTGCGTGTCGGCGGGTACGGCTGCTCGATCAGCCAAGCGTCCGCGTCGATGATGTCCGCTGCGGTGATCGGCAAGACCATCGATGAGATCCGCGATCTGACGCGGTCCTTCAAGGCCATGATGTCGATCCACGAGGAATCGATCGGCGGCGACGGCAGCGAAGCGCTCGACGGAGCCGGTGAGTCAGACGGCTCGACCGACGGCGCTCTGCGGCTAGGCGATCTGGAGGCCTTGCGGGGCGTGGTGAAGTTCCCCGTGCGCATCAAGTGCGCCACCCTCGGCTGGAACGCGCTCGCCACCGGCCTCGACGAGACGGTCGAAGCAAGTTGACATCGGGAAGCTGCGGCTGATCCGCTGACTGCTGCGCTGCATCGGCTCGATCTGATCGGCAACACTTGCTAGGCCGATACGAATATCGAATCCGGTCGCGAGGGAAGGCATGGCCTATGGCTCGATCAGGCAGCCGAACAACCTCTGTTGCAGTGGTCTGCCGTGGCTGAGGAGGCTGGCCGACGTGCCGAACTCGTCGAGCGGGCGCGCCAGCTCGCCCCGAAACTGGCTGCGCGCGCGGCGGCCGACCCGTGGGCTCGCCGTGTCGAACCCGATGTCATCGAAGAGTTGCGCGGCGCCGAGCTGCTGACGATCGGCCAGCCGAGCGCCAACGGCGGCCAAGAGCTCGACTGGATCACCTACCTCGAAGTGAACGCGGCGCTGGCCGAAGGCTGCCCTTCAACCGCGTGGCACTCATGCGTCGGCAACGCGCACGCCTGGCTGGTGGGCCACTGGCCCGATGAGTGCCAGGAAGAGATCTACGGCAACGGGCCCGACATCTACGTGGCCGGTGTGCTGGTCGACCGGGGCGACGCCACCCCCGTCGACGGCGGCTGGATGCTGAGCGGCTTCTGGCCGTTCGGCTCGGGCATCGATCACGCCGGCTGGGTCATCCTGGGAGGCCACTTCCCATCCCCCGACGGCGACGGGCAGGTCTCGGGCATGTTCGTGCTGCCGGCCGAGGATGTCTCAGCGCTCGACGACTGGCACGCCAACGGGCTGCGGGCCACCGGCAGCAGCAGCCTCGTGGTGAAGGACGCATTTGTACCCGAGCACCGGTTCATCCGCGGTGACGTGCTGGCGTCAGGCCAGACGCCTGGCATGGCCCGCAACGTCGGCTGGATCCAGCGCAGCTCGCTTATGCCGACCTTGGCCTATGCGCTGGTGCCGCCTGCGCTGGGCGCAGCCCGCGCGTCACTGTCCGCATTCGCCGAGGAGGTCGATGGCAAGGTCATCAGCCACGTCGACGTGCTGCAGACCGACTGGCCGCTCACACATCGCCAGTTCGCCGAAGCCCACGCGCTCGTCGACCAGGGCGAGCTGCTGATGCGCCGCATTGCAGAGCTGCTCATCGACGCTGCGCTCAAAGATGAGGCCCTGGAGCTGCCGCTGCGGGCGAGGGTCCGGCTCGACTGCGCATACGCCGTCCGCCGCTGCCTCGAAGCCGTCCGGACGCTCTACCTCGCCACCGGAGGCCGTGGCGTGCGCGACTCCAACCGGATCGGCCGCCTCCAAGCCGACCTGCAGGCCATCAACATGCACGCCATCACCGCGCTCGACCCGGCCCTAGAGGCCTACGGCCGCATCCTCATGGGCCACCCCCCGCGCACCCCCCGCCTCTAGCCGAAGGCGCAATTGGCCGATCCGAGCACCTGTCAGCTTGGACTATCCGCGTTCCGGCGCCGGCTTGTCGAGCAATCGATAGTCCGCGCCGATGCCGGCCATCGCAGCGCCGATACGCGGCCCGTGATCGCCGGACCACACGCAAAGCGGCGCGGCGAGGAATTCTGCCGCCGCCACAGCTTCCGCGCCGAGGCTGGAGAGCCCGAATGTCGCAGCCAATTCGGCCATGCGAAAGGCGATCGATCGCATCGGCACAATCTGGACATCCTCATCAAGGATGACAAGGCGATCGCCGAGAGCGCGTTGGGCAGCCCGCGGCCATGCACCCGTGAGCGCCCCACCGCTTGATCGGACAACCGAACGACACAGTCGCACCAGATAGAGATTGGTGGTAGCCGGCGAGTTGTCGGCGAGCGTCCAGCTGAGCGCCGAATCTGCCTCGTCTGCGAGCAGGTCGCGTAGGAGATGATCGTCCAGAATGACTCGGCTCATGTGGTGGCGAGATCAGGATCGTCGTCAAGGGAACGGACGAACTCCGCGTGCTGCTCGTGACTCAGCAGATCACCGAGGAGCCGCCGGGCCTGACCTGCAGGCACTGTCAGCACACAGAACCCCAGATCCAAGACGTCGACCTGACCGCCATCGTCCAGTTGCCAGCGGTGACGCACCCCAGCGGGCAGCGACATCTGCCCCGACGACGACACCTTGTACTGCTGCACGGCGCTCATGGCGGTATTTTACTTGGTGAAGAGCACTGCATTACCAAGTTTTTGCAGCGACGCCTCGTGTCTGGCAAATCGGGTTTCCTCGAGCTCACGATCAAATCGCCGTTCTGCCATCGAGGCATCGGTCAGGCTGGGCTCGCCCGCCAAGCAGCCGATCAAGGAGCGGGCGTCACCGGCGCGCCGGATGCTGACCGAATCGCCATCGCACCAGAAGCTCACGCGATCGCCGGGATTGATGCCGAGTTGGTCGCGCATCTCTTTCGGGATTACCACCTGGCCCTTCGGCCCCACCTTGCGAGTCATGCCAGTGAGTATGACTGCTGCGGCAGGCAACTCTCCAGCCAATTACCAGCGGTGGCCGGGGGGGACTCCGGTCATCCATTCGGAGATGCGGCGTGAGGTGCCTGGTGTGGTGCCGGGTGGCAGTTCGCCTGGGGGGAAGAAGGCCACCTCGGCGATCTCGGGCGAGACTGACTCCTCGACACGCCAGTCGGTCACCACGAATACGACGATGTGGTCGCTGCGGTTGCCGTGGCGTGAGGAGTACACGCCGAGCACGTTCTGGGGCGTTTCGGCGACCACGACACCGGTTTCCTCGCGCAGCTCCCGCGCCACCGCCTCCACCAGTGCCTCGCGGGTCTTGACGCCGCCGCCGGGCAGGAACCAGCCGTCCCGGTAGGTGTGCCGCACCAAGCAGACGCGGCCCTTGTGGTCCACGACCAGACCGCGCACGCCGAGCGTGACTCTCGCAGGTCGCAGCCGCACCCAGAACTCGAAGAGCTGGTGCAGCATCCGGCGCACGCCCGGTTTCGACTCGACCGTGCCCTCCACGACGGGCGCGGGCGCAGCACGCTCGGGGCGCTCCGGCTTGGCGCGCCGCTTCAGGCGTGGCAGTCGCATCGGGAGGCGGTCAGCCCGCGGCGCCCGCTAGGCCGTCCATTGCACGAGCCAGGGCGGCATCCAGCTCGGTCACGCCGCCGCGGTCATGCGTGTTCAGCGCGACGTCCACGGTGCTGTATACGTTCGACCAGTTGGGGTGGTGGTCCATCTTCTCGGCCACCAAGGCGGCGGCGGCCATGAAGCCGAACGCCTCCACGAAGTTTCCGAAGCGGAAGGTGCGTTGCAGCTCGCTGCCCGACACCTCCCAGGCTCCGAGTTCGGCGGCGAGTTCGCTCAGTTCGTCCTGCGTCAACAGCTCTCGTGCCATCGGATGGCCCTCCCCAGGTTTCCCCTTGCCCAGTCAACACCAACCGGCGCGTACATCGAAAGATCAATATGCGCGGTCGTCGAGGGCAGACGCCAAGCGATACTCAGCCGCGCTCAGCCCAACTCGTCGAGCGGGTCTGCCCAAGGATCGGCGAAAGGATCGTCGGCAGGGGTCGATCCGACCCCACCGGAGAGAGGGCTGCCGAGCCCTCCGATGGACACTGCCACGCCGGCATCGGGCTCTTCGGGCAGGTAGGGCGTGTAGCCGTCGGCTTCGAGTGCCTCGGCAAGCTCGGGACCGCCAGAGTCCACGATGCGGCCGTCCACGATCACGTGGACCTCGTCGGGCCGGAGATACTCCAGCACCCGGGTGAAGTGCGTGATGGCCAGCACGCCTAAGCCGGCTTCGGTGAGCGCTTCGATGCGGTTGGCGCAGGCGCGCAACGCGTCGATGTCGAGGCCGCTGTCGATCTCGTCGAGGATGGCGATGCGGGGCTGCAGCACGGCGAGCTGGACTGTCTCGTTGCGCTTCTTCTCGCCGCCCGACATGTCGACATTCAGCGGCCGCGCCACCAGCTCGGCCGTCAGCCCGACAGCGGCCGCCTCGGCTTCGAGCAGGCTGCGGGTGCGCTCAAGCTGGTCATCGCTCGGGCCGTCATCGCCAGCCCGCAGCGCAAGCGCCTCGGCCAGTGCTTGGGCGGCCGAGACGCCCGGCACCTCGGTCGGATGCTGCATGGCCAGGAACAGCCCGGCCTGCGCCCGCTCCCAGGGCGCCAGGCTCAGCACGTCGACGCCGTCGAGGGTGACCGACCCGGCGGTCACCTCGTAGCCCGGGCGGCCCATGACAACGTGCGCGAGTGTGCTCTTGCCCGAGCCGTTGGGCCCCATGACTGCGTGAACTCGCCCGGAGGACACTTCGAGATCCACGCCCTGGAGGATCTCGGTGTCGCCCGCCGATGCGTGCAGTCCTTCGATGCGCAGCGTGTGCGCGGCCTCGGCGGTCGGAGCGCTCATGGCAGCACCACCGCCACGCCGTCGTCGCCGCTGCGAATCTCATACACCGGGACCGGCTGGGTGGCGGGGAAGCAGTTCGGCCTGCCCGTTCGCAGGTCGAAGCTCGACGAGTGCTGGGGGCATTCCAGTGCGCACTCGTCGGGCCACACCCAGCCGTCGGCCAGCGAGTAGTTCTGGTGGCTGCACTGGTCGCCGATGGCGTAGAAGTCGTCGCCGATGCGTGCGAGCGCGATGCGGTGACCCTCGACGTCGAAGCGGCGGGCCTCGCCGTCGGGCACGTCGTCGTGCTGGCACAGCACGACAGTGCGGGCGTCGTCGGCGTTGCTCACAGTGCCGCCTCCATGGCGGTCGTGCTCATCACAGCGCCGCCGTGAAGTCAGCGTCCGACACCAGCTCGTCGATGCGCTGGCGCACCGATGCCGAGATCTGCTCAGACGGCAGCGCATCGAGCACCTCGTCGAAGAAGCCGCGCACCACGAGCGCCTCGGCAACGTCAGTCGGCACGCCCCGGCTCTCGAGGTAGAAGCGCTGGTCGGCGTCGACCGGCCCGATCGACGAGGCGTGGCTGCACTGCACGTCGCTGTTCTCGATCTCGAGGTTCGGCACCGACTCGGCCCACGCGTTCGGCGACAGCTTCAGGTTCCGGTTGGTCTGATCGGCCTGGACGTTCGAGGCGTCGGCCTCGATGCGGATCAGCCCGGTGTAGACGGCCCGGGCGTAATCGTCGACCGCCCCCTTGAACAGCAGGTCAGATGTGGTGTGCGGCGCGACGTGGGTCTGGAACGTGCGGAAGTCGAGCGTGGAGGTGCCACGGCCGAAATACACGGCGTCGATCTCGCTGTGGCCGCCGCGGCCGGTCATGTCGATTCCGATGCGGGCCCGTGCGTAGTCGCCGCCCATCGCCACATGACCGATCCTCAGGTTGGCATCGCAGCCCGCGTCTGCGCAGAGGTTGGCGATCTGCCAGGCGTCCTCGCCCAGTTCCTGCACCGTGACGTGACCCAGATGTGCGCCATCGCCCACGCTCAGCTCGGTGAACGGGCAGATGAGTGCGGGCGTGTCCCCGCCGGTGTGGTGCTCGATCACGGTGGCCTGGCTGGTGCGGCCGGCCATCACGACGAGTCGAGGGAACCATGCCAGCCCCTCGACGTCGGTGTGGACGTGCACCACGATGGGATCGGTCAGCACCGCCTTCGGATCGATGCTGACCACCACCGGAGCCGAGGCGAGTGCGAGGTTCCAGTCGCCGAAGACATCCGGGCCCTCGGGCGCGACCGTGCCGATCAGGTCATCGGCTCCGCTGCCGAGCGTGTCGACGCGGACGCCGTCGGCTCGCACCGACACGTCGAGGACTGCACCGTTGGCGATGTGGACGACCGCTGCGGCGCCGTCGTCGACACCGCTCATCAAGCCCACCGGTCCGGCTGTGCCGCCCGGCGCCGCGACGGCAAATCGCGCCGGGTCGAGATCGTCGATCGGGGTGTAGCGCCACACCTCTTCGGTGAACGACGGCTGGCCCGTCGCGACTGCCCGATCCGCTGCCGCGCGGCGCCGCTTGGCCAACGCGTCGGAACCGTCGAGCGCGTCGACGAGGTCGGTGCTGAACACGCTGCGGAGGCTACCGGCGCGCCCGTCAGGGCCTAGGGCTTGATCAAACCTCGCCGTCCTTGCGATCGTCGCGGTCCGCACGACGCTTCACACGCTTTGCCTTGCGGGCAGCCTTGCGATTCTTGGACCTGATGCGGATGCCCTTGCGCCGGGACTGTTCCGCGGCAACCTCTTCGAGGATTCGCGGACCGGCCTCGTTCAGGATGTCCTCGGCAGCGTCGAGGAGGTCGCCGATGGACTCATCCACGCCGATGCTTTCGGGCTCGGTGGCGAAGTTACGCACACCCAGCGAGCCGTGCTGCCAGCCGGCGTCAAGCCGTCGGGGCGAATACGACGGACAGTCTTCGGGGCAGCGCCACGGGGCCTCGGGGGCCAAGTCGAGGTTGCACTTCCGCACGGTGTCGCCGTTGGGGTAGGACCGGCTCTCGTAGTGGCGACAGTTGGTCCGCATCGGCATGGCAGTCGCCTCCTTCAGCGCTGCGAAATCGCCTCGGCCAGCGCTATGGCCCGCCGAGCCTCGTCAACATGAAGATTCTCGACCATCTTGCCGTCTACGGTCACCACTCCACGGCCATCTGCCACTGCCGCCTCGAATGCCTGGATGACCTGGCGGTGGAAGTCGAGCTCGTCAAGGCTCGGCGAGAAGGCTTCGTTGGCGGGGTCGACCTGGCTGGGGTGGATGAGCGTCTTGCCGTCGAAGCCCAGGTCGGCTCCTTGGCGGCACACGGCCGCGAATCCGTCGGCGTCGCGGATGTCGTTGTAGACACCGTCGAGGGCGGTGACGCCGGCCTCCCGGGCGGCCACCAAGCAGGTTGCGAGGTGCGGCACCAGCGCAGCCCGGTCGGGCGTGATGGTGGCGTGCAGTTCCTTGGCCATGTCGTTGGTGCCCATGACTACCGCTTCGGTCCGCTCGAAGCCGGCGATCTCGCGGGCATGGGCAATGCCCGCCGGTGTCTCGATCATCGCCCAGATGCGCACCGAATCGGGCGCGCCCGCGGTGTCGAGCAGGTCGGACACGGCAGCGAGATGTGCGGCGCTCGACACCTTGGGGATGACGACGGCCGAGGGAGCTGCTGCACCCGCGGCCCTGATGTCGTCACGACCCCACGGGGTGTCGAGCCCGTTGCAGCGGATGGTCAGCTCGCGGTAGCCGTATTCGCCCGATGATGCGGCGGCGCACGCGCCCTCGCGGGCGGCTTCCTTGGCATCGGGCGCCACTGCGTCCTCGAGATCGAAGATGAGCGCATCGGCGCCGATGGTCTTGGCCTTCTCCAGCGCCCGGGCATTCGCCGCCGGCATGTAGAGCACCGATCGGCGCGGGCGGGGGCTGGCGGCGGCAGCGCTCATATGGAGTCCAGACTCTCTCAGGCAGTCTCGAGCCCGTAGGCGGCGGCGAGCTCGGGATCGGCCGCGGACAGGTCACGAGCGAGCTGCAGCACCACCCGGCACTGCTTCACCGTGGCGTCGTCCTGCATCTTGCCGTCGATCATCACGGCGCCGGTGCCGTCGCCCATCTCGGTCACCACCCGCTGCGCCCACGCCACCTCGGCTGGTTCGGGGCTGAACACTCGCTTGGCGATGGCGATCTGGCTGGGGTGCAGGCTCCACGCCCCCACGCAGCCCAGCAGGTAGGCGTTGCGGAACTGGTCCTCGCAGCCGATGGGATCTGCGATGTCGCCGAACGGCCCGTAGTAGGGCAGGATCCCGGCGGTGCCGCAGGCGTCGACCATGCGCGCCAGCGTGTAGTGCCACAGGTCCTGCTGGAAGGCCGTGCGAGCGCCGTCGCCTGCGTCGCCGTCTCCCTCGGGCACCGGATCGGTGCGCACGAGATAGCCGGGGTGCCCGCCGCCCACCCGGGTGGTCTTCATGCGGCGGTCGGCGGCCAGGTCGGCAGGCCCCAGCGACAGCCCCTGCATGCGAGGGCTGGCCAGGCAGATCGACTCCACGTTGGCCACGCCGCGAGCCGTCTCGAGGATCGCATGCACCAGCAGCGGCTGCTCGATGCCCACCCGGGCTTCAAGCTGAGCCAGCAGCCGGTCCACGTAGTGAATGTCTTCGGGGCCTTCCACCTTGGGCACCATGATCACGTCGAGCTTGTCGCCGATCTCGTGGCACAGCGCCCAGACATCGTCGAGGAACCATGGCGAGTCGAGGCTGTTCACCCGGGTCCACAGCTGCGTGTGACCGCGCTCCCACGCCTTGCCCACCTCGATCAGCCCGGCACGGGCGGCGTCCTTGCTGTCGGCCGACACGGCGTCTTCGAGGTTGCCGAGCAGCACATCCACGGTGGGGGCGATGTCGGGCACCTTGGCCCGCATCCGCTCATTCGACGGGTCGAAGAAGTGGATCATGCGAGACGGCCGGAAGGGGACCTCGCGCAGCGGAGCAGGCGCCCCGAGCGCCAGCGGGGCGAAGAAGTCTTTTGGACTGCGCATCAGCCGATCGATCCCTCCATCTGAAGCTCGATCAGCCGGCTCCATTCCACGGCGTACTCCATCGGCAGCGTGCGCGTCACCGGCTCGATGAAGCCGTTCACCACCATTCCCATGGCCTGCTCGGCCGACAGGCCGCGGCTCATCAGGTAGAAGAGCTGCTCGTCGGCCACTTTCGACACCGTGGCCTCGTGGCCGATCTCGGCGTCACGTGAGCCGATCTCCTGGTACGGGTAGGTGTCCGATCGGCTGTCCTGGTCGAGCAGCAGCGCATCGCACTGGACGTGGCTGCGGCAGCCGCTCATGCCGTCTTCCACCCGCACAAGGCCGCGGTAGGTGGTGCGCCCGCCGTCCTTCGAGATCGACTTCGACACGATCTTCGACGTGGTCTCGGGCGCCGCGTGCACCATCTTGGCCCCGGCGTCCTGGTGCTGGCCGTTGCCGGCATACGCCACCGACAGCACCTCGCCCGAGGCCTTGGGCCCCATCAGGTACACGGCCGGGTACTTCATGGTGAGCCGGGAGCCGATGTTGCCGTCGATCCATTCCACGTGGGCCTCGTCGTAGGCGGCGGCCCGCTTGGTGACCAGGTTGAACACGTTGTTCGACCAGTTCTGGATGGTGGTGTAGGTGATGCGCCCGCCCGGTAGTGCCACCAGCTCGACGACCGCCGAGTGCAGCGAGTCGGTGGTGTACACGGGTGCCGAGCAGCCCTCGATGTAGTGCACCGTGGCACCTTCGTCGGCGATGATCAGCGTCCGCTCGAACTGGCCCATGTTCTCGGCGTTGATGCGGAAGTAGGCCTGCAGCGGCATCTCCACCTCGACGCCGGGCGGCACGTAGATGAACGACCCGCCCGACCACACGGCCGAGTTGAGCGCAGCGAACTTATTGTCGCCCGGGGGGATGATCGTGCCGAAGTAGCGCTGCACGATCTCGGGGTACTCCTTGACGGCGGAGTCCATGTCGCTGAACAGCACGCCTTGGGCTTCGAGGTCTTCCCGGTTGCGGTGGTACACCACTTCCGACTCGTACTGGGCGGTGACCCCGGCGAGGTACTTGCGCTCGGCCTCGGGGATGCCCAGCTTCTCGTAGGTGTCCTTGACCGAGTCGGGCAGCTCTTCCCAGGCGTCGACCTGACCCTCGGTGGGCTTGATGTAGTAGTAGATGTCGTCGAAGTAGATCTCCGACATGTCGCCGCCCCAGTTGGGCATGGGCTTGCGCAGGAAGGTCTTGTAGGCCCGCAGGCGGAAGTCGAGCATCCACTGCGGCTCGTTCTTGAGACTCGACATCTCGCGGATGATCTCTTCGTCCAAGCCCTTGCGCGGCTTGAAGACGTAGTCCTCCTCGTCGCTCCACCCCAGCTTGTATTTGCCGAGGTCGATTCCGACGGTTGGCTCGGCGATGTCGGTCATGTGTTCAGCCTAACGCCGCAGCGCAGACTGTCGATAGGCAGAACGGCGACCGGCTAGGCCGCGAACGGCGCTCGCGCAAGTGCAGTATTCCTCATGTCAACTAGCGTCCGCTTCATGCCGATTGGGGGCCGGCTGGCGGCCTGGGGTGCCGTGCTCTTGGCGACATTGATGCTGGGCGTTCCGGCTGGCGCCCAATCACTCAGTGAGAGCGGCAACCCTCAGACCACCGCGTCCCAGAATGAGGATTCCGAGACGACTGAGCCGGAAGCGACTGAGGCAGACCCGGGCGAGTCCGTGCCAGGCGTGCAGGTGGTGCGGTACGACGGCTCGGATCCCTACGCGCTGTCGATCGAGTTGGCTGGGGCGTTGGCAGAAGCTCGGGGCGGCGCTGCGGAGTGGGTGGTGCTCGCCTCAGGCGAGAGCTGGGCCGAGGCGGCGGTCGCCGGGCCGCTGGCGGCGTCGCTTGGCGCTCCGGTGCTGCTAGCGCCTCCCGGCGGACTGCAATCAACTACGGCGCGGTCCGACCTGGTGACGTTCCTGCGCTCTGCTGGCACGAGGCGAGCGGTGATCGTCGGCAGCCCCGTAGTGCTGCCGAATCATGAGCCATCGCTCCTGTTCGGGCTAGGAATGCTGCCCCGCAACATCGAACGCGTCTATGACGACGATCCGGTCGGAACCTCAATTGCCGTCGCCAAGCGGATCGGCACTCCCGCGAAGTTCGAAGGACTGGGCCGCACGGTGATCATCGCCAGCGACCGCAGCGTTGCTGACGCCGTCGCGGTCGGGCCGTTGGCTGCTGCGGGACCGTTCCCGCTGCTGCTCACCGCCCCCGATGCGCTCGACCAACGCATCTCGGCGTACCTCGCTGAACACGAAATCGCCCATGTGGTGCTGGTCGGCGGCACCGTCGCAGTGACGCCCGAGACCCAGGACGCGATGGAGGCTGCTGGGGTGGCCGTGACGCGGCTAGCAGGCCGAGACCGCACCGAGACCGCCAAGCTCGCCGCTGACCTGTTCAATGAGCACATCGCCGACGCCCCGAAGTGCGCTGGCGGACCGACACGGCTCGGATTCGCTCCAGCCCAACACCCCGGACAAGCTCTCACCGCAGGCCCCCTGCTCGCCGCGGTATGCACGCCCCTGCGCTACACCGAGTCGGGCCGGCTCGCTGTGAATGAGCGCAACGCCCTCTACCTCGCTTCACACCGCCCCGGCGGGGCACGCGTCGTGGCCTTCGCAGACGAGACACAGATAGCTGATGGCATCTTGCGACCCTCGGTACCTCCAGTACGGATCGCAGCGTGGCGCGTTATGTCAGAACAGCCATCCGGTGAACGCGAGGTCGTGCTCGTTGTCATTGACGAGCACGGCAATCAAACGGCTCTCCCGGACACCGAGATGGTTGTCCCGGCACGACCGGGCTTCTGGAACAAGCAGTTGTCGTGGGCCCCTGATGGTCGCTGGATCGCATACCGTCATGCCGCAAATCACGACCTTCGAGTAGTCAATCTCGAGACCGGCGAGCTGTTCGAGCTTCGCTACGAAGACTATGTGCCTCGTCTCGACTCAGATCTCGGCGTCGAGTGGTCGCCGAACAGCTCGCTGCTTCTCTTTGCTGCTTTCATCGACGACGATTCCACTGTGTCGGAATTCTGGGCAGAATATTTTGGAGGACATGAATTCGCATCTGAGCTGTTTGTTTTCGATGTCGCAACTCAAGGCGTCAATCGTCTGACTCACAATGATGTTACAGAATCTCCGGAGCAGTGGAATCCAAACGGTCGATCTTTCAGTTACTACGACTCGGGCACTCCTTTTACATCTGGGCTCCCATACACAAGAAAAGTAAATCTGAAAACATACGAACTGGATACAGGTCAATCGTATCGGATTTATGGAACCTATTTCAGGCCGGCGTACTTCGAGGCTCAATGGTCGCGTGATGGGGAACGGATCGCCTTCAGCGGAACGCCGCTCGCCGACTTGAATGACTGGAGATGGAACGATTTATTCGTTGCCGACTATAACGGCGAGAATCTTGAACAGTTGACGCCGTCAAACTGCCCCGAGTGTGCCGCGCACCGCGGTGAATCTCCGCGGTGGGATTGGACAGTCGCGCTGTCTTGGTCACGCGACAATCAACGCATCGCATACTACAGCGACCCGTCCCTGCAAGTTCATGATTTTGGGACGGGAAGCGGCCAGGTTCTGATCCCTGTTGGCGAATCAAGCCAAGACGTCTTCCATCGTTACATGGGCGATCTAGTGGGATGGTCAACGGATGACGAATTCCTATACGTGCAGGGTTACGACCTATTCGGGCGGCGTTCTGTAGAAGAGCGGTGCCGTATCTCAGGGCTCAGCACTAACCGGAGTGGTGATGAAGATCTAGATGACCGCGCAATTGACATTCCAGTTAGCGGCTCCAGCTGCGGGTACAAGGCGATGCTTTCTCCGGACGGTTCGCATTTCGCGGTCATCTACCCTCAGTCGGGCTTGCGTCTATTCGGAATCATGCACAGTCAGTGGCAGGTTGTCCAGAGCGAGTGGCGCACGACCGAAACTGCGGCCAACCAGGAGCTTCAGGGTTGCTCGGCCGAGTGGACCACCAGCGGAGTCCTCGGGCGTTGCGACTACCTCCGAACATCCGACAGCGACGGATGACCGAAAGTTGAAGGCTGTCTGAGACATGCGTGATGACCTCGCCGGGGCACTGATCGACGACGGCGCCAGCCGTTCCGGCCACCATCGTCAGGGCCGCTCTGCGTGGATGCTGGCACTCGCTGCAATCACCTTGCTCGCGTCACTCGTGACACTCACCCCCGCCGGCGCCGCAAACGAGCCTGCTGACGCCGGCGACTCAGCTACCGATGCCGAAACGCAGAACGAAGCTGAACCCGACAGCGCGCCAAGCGGTTTGCAGGTAGTGCGCTACGCAGGTTCCGATGCCTATGCGCTGTCGATCGAGGTGGCGCAGGCGCTGGTGGACTTGAACGGCGGCTCTTCAGCGTGGGTAGTGCTGGCGTCTGGCGAGCACTGGGCTCACGCCGCAGTGGCCGCTCCGCTGGCCGCATCGTTGGGTGCGCCGGTGGTGCTAGTGCCACCAGGCGGGCTGCAATCGCCCACAGCGCGGCCCGAGCTGGTGGAGCTTCTGCGATCTGCTGGGGTTCGCCGGGTGGTGCTGGTCGGTGATCCCGAGGGGTTGCCGAATCACGAGCCATCGGTGCTGTTCGGGCTGGGGATGCTGCCTCGCAATGTCGAGCGCGTGTGGGGCGACAGTCCGGCAGCGGTGTCGGTCGCCGTTGCGCAGCGACTGGGTGAGCCCGCGGAGTTCGGGGCACTGGGCCGGACGGTGATCGTCGCCAGCGACCAGAGCGCCGTCGATGCCGTTGCAGTGGGACCGCTTGCCGCAGCGGGGCCGCATCCGATACTCCTGACAGCACCAAGTGAACTGCACGCTGATGTCGAGGGATTCCTGGCCGCACACGATGTCGATCATGTGGTGATAGCTGGCGGGCTGCTGTCGGTCGGGTCCGCTGTCGAGGAGGCCATCGAAGCCACCGGCGCCTCGGTGACACGCCTGGCCGGCAGCGACCGCCATCACACCGCGGTGCTGGCAATGGATCTGCTCGCCGCCGCGCCGGCATGCGCCGACACCGAAATCGACACGGTCGGTCTCGCTCCCGCCGAGTGGCCGGAATTCGCGATCACTGTCGGCGCCCTGTTGGGCCAGCAGTGCATCCCGCTGCTGTTCACCGATGGGGACCGGCTCGCGCCCGTCACCCAGAATCACCTGTACCTGCATCGCCACCGCACCGGTATCGAGCCGAGGTGGCATCTCATCGGTGACGAAGTCACCATCGACCCGGCAGCCATCCAGCACCCGCCGGTACGCATGGCCACCGTCGCAGACAACCCCGACGGCGACGGCCAGCACATCGTCGTGCTCGACGAGCACCACCAGCCCACCCATTACTTGCTCGACGCCGGCTTCAGCGGCATCACCGATGTGCGGTGGACCTCCGACCACACGGCCCTCACCTTCACCGGCATCCTGGGCGGCACCCCGCTTGCGCACGCGCAGGTCGAGTACTTGGCCTGGGGCGCACCTGCGGATGTCGACGACGGCATTCGCAACTCCTACGTACTCGACCTTCGCAGCGGCACTGCGCGGCTCCAACCATCCGTTCCGACTTGGCTCCAGTGGCCTGATTCGTCTTGGTACGTACCGCTGATTCAAGACGGATGGATCGACCCCGTGCCCTCCCCCGGACGTGAGTACATCGTGTTCCGCGGCCCCACCGAGGACCACGCCGGACACTCGCTGTTCGCCTTCCATGTCGACTCAGGCGAGGTCAGACAACTCACGCACAACGCCACCGACGACACCCATCACGTCGTTAGCGCTAACTGGCTGGCTGATGGGCGGCGACTCATCTACACCCACGTCACCATCGCCCAGCTCGACAATCCCGGGCCTCAGGCGGACACCACTGAGGAGAAGCGGGCGCAGGCTTACGCCCGACCCGCAGCGTTCGGCAGCGAGTGTGACAACGCCCCACAGCAACGGGCTCACGTCCTCGACGTTGCGACGGGACAGACCGACCCCCTGCCCCACGGCAGCTACCTCGTCAACGAACCGTTCCAGTTCTCGCCCGACGGCAGATTCGTCGCCATCAAGAGCCATCAGGCATACAAGTTCGCGCCCGAGCATGCAGATGCGCTCTCATTCGAGCTGTGGCGCTGCTCGCATGATGGCGTCGGCACACCCTCGATCTCGGTGTATGACATCAGCGGCCCGAGACCCCGCGCTGCGAGCGGGGCCAGCCTGAGCGGCTACGACCCGACATGGTCGCCTGACAGCAGCTACCTGGCCTTTCGGGCACAGGCCGGGAGGCACGCCGGCCACTCGCTGTACGCCCTTGAAGTCGAGTCGGGCGATGTGGCACAGATCACCGACAACCAGTCGAACGAGCATCACCACATGGCACAACAGTGGCTGCCGACAGGCAACCGGCTGCTGTACACCGTTCAGAGCATCGCCGAATTGAAGGCAGGTGGGTGCGGCGGTCTCTCGCCATCACAAGAGCAGCCAAGCGGCGTGCCACACATCGCGGCTCACATCGTGCATGTAGAGAGCCGACGCTCGGCACAGCTCAAGTTCGACGGGTTCATCGTCGATGGCGGCTATGAATCGGGCTTTGATCTCTCGCCCGACGGCGACCACCTGGCATTCCCGTCCGGCAGCGGGTACGTGTTCTATGACCGCCGTGGCCCTTGCCGCTACCGCAGCGAAGACCCCATCAAGCTGAATGTGTTCGACGTCTCCGCCAGCGAACCACAAGCCGTCGCAACTGAGGCCATGCACTCCACGGGCTGGGGATGGTCACCCAACGGCAGATACCTGGCCTATGACCGCAACACGGTCATAGACGGCGTAGATCGCACTGTCGAAGAGGACCACCTCATCCTCGACACGGAGACCGACACCATCTGGCAAATCGATGCGGAAAGCCTGTTCGGCGTCGCGGTGGACCTTTCCGACGTCGAATGGTCTGATGACAGCGAACGTCGGCTCTACCTCGCTTACGACTGGAGCGGTCCCGCCTTGGCCGTGACACCGGTCATCGCACGTGTCGCGGCTCGAGAACTGCTGCCGCTTGAGCTGAAGACGGACATCAGAAGTTCGCTGAGAGCGGCCGGGTTTTCTCCCGATGGCCTCCAGGTTCTCATCGAAGATTGGGGAGCCGAGAACGACTGGTGGGGCTCACTGCGCAGCGACTCACTGAGCAGCAAGTCGGGTCTGCTGTACCTCAACGACGTCGCATCGGACGGCGCCTTGGTCGGTGTGTATGACCTGTACGCCGCTACCGAGGTCGCGGCACCTGTCCTCAGCAACCCGCCACGCAGCCGCCACACCACCTCGTGGTTTCGCTTTCGGGTGGAATGGACCGTCAGGGGCATATTCGCTGCCGGCGAGCACTCTCTCTACACCTCCCCCTACTCCTGACCCTGTGCGGCCTCCGGCGTGTCGCCGTGCTCTGCAATCTCGCCGCTGAACAAGCCCAGCGCTCAGGGCACGACAAGAGCGGATCAGCGCCAGCCGTCGAGAGCAGATTCAGCACCGGAAAGCGCCTTCAATACGCTTGACAGCGTGCTCTCGCCCTGCGTCGTCGAGCTTGAGGTCCGCCGGCCTTACGCCATCTGGGTGCGCTTCGATGACGGCACGGCCGGCGAGGTCGACCTCTCCGACAGCGCCAAGACGGGCGGCATTTTCTCTGCTTGGTCCGACGCGGCCTATTGGCGCAGCGCTCACATCGTTCCCGACAGCGGCGCAGTCGCATGGGGCGACGGCAGCGAGGTCGATGTCTGCCCGCTCAGCCTGTACCTGGACCTGACTGGCCGGTCGTTCGACGACTTCCGCAGCGGCCGAGCCCAGCAGGGCTCGCGTCGCTCGAATAGCTCGGGACACGGAGCACGCCAATACCGGGGAACGGCAGAGCTGTAGAGTCAGCCGCGGGGCTTGGTTCATTGACTCGATCAAACGCGCTCATGCGCATCAGGGGCGAACGGCCATGCCGCCTGCAGCCGCGGTGTTCATTGCTCGCGGCGTTGGCGAGGGCTCGGGATGGCGCTTCGGAGTGGACGGCGCTCTCGTCGGGCGAGCGCTGGACTGGGGCGGCGGCGACAGCGAGCCAAGTAGTCCTGCTGTCCAAAATCAGGCGAGTTGGCCATGGCCGCTGATGAACCGGAACGGATGCCTGAGAACGACAAGGGCGCGGAGTACCCCGATCTCTTTGCGCGCATGGGTGCTTGGGTGTTCGACTCGTTGATGCTGATGGTCGTGTTTGTCCCGGTATTGATCTTCCTTGTTGTGTACTGGTACGCCACATACGGCAGCCCCGTTTGTTGTGGCCACAGCTCGGAAGAATTGGCCGTGATGTGGCTCGTTCCAATCTGCGCGGGGGCTGGCTACGTCTTTCACCGTGTTTATCGGTTGGTAGTCACTGGTCAATCGCCAGGAATGCGCCGTTCTGGCATCGAGATCGTGCGCTTCGACAATGGGCAGAGGATCTCGTACCCCAAGGCTCTTGTCCGAACGATCTTGCCGCCTAGTGCCGCAGCTCTCGGGCTTGCTATCGCGACGGTTGCAGGCATCGAGGATCCGCTGTGGGGGCTGCTTCTCGGGCTGATCTTCCCCATCCCCGCACTCTGGAACCCCGACAACCGCGGTTGGCACGATCAAATCGCAGGTGCAGTCGTCGTGGCCAAGCAATCGCAATAGCGACGCGCGCCAACTGACTGACCGGTCGTTTGACAGCTCCGGCATCTTCGGGCCGAACGCTGCCAGCACGTTCTCATGCAGCTCCTAGGGCCGTGGGCTGTGAAGCAGGCACTGATCACGTCGCACGGCCTCGAAGATCTGGCCGGGGTTCACGGGCGTCGTCATACGAAATAGAGTTGATCGTATGACGATGACCATGCTGAGCTTCCGAGCCGATGAGGACGACGTCAACCGAGTCCGGCAATGGTCCGAGCGGCTCGGTATCGAGCGCTCCGAGCTGATGCGCGACGCGCTGCGCCGCCATCTTGCCCGGCTGGCTGCCGAGCATGAGGTTGCGCTGTACGAAGCCCATCCGCTGACCGACGAAGAGCTCGCGCTTGGGGCAGTAGCTGATTGGGGGCCAGCCGAGGACTGGTCCGACTGGCTCGATGCAACGCGGTGAGGTCTGGTTCGCTCGAGCCCCTGACGGTGACCGGCCGGTCCTCGTGCTCACCCGGGACCCTGTGGCCGACCGAATCGGCGCCGTGGTGGTTGCTGTGATCACCAGGACAAGGCGGGGGCTGGTATCCGAACTCGAACTCACCGCGACCGAAGACGGCGTGCCGAGCGATTGCGTCGTCAGCTTCGACAACATTCACACCATCGAGCGCACGCTCTTTCGCAGGTTCGTCACCAAGCTCAGCGAAGGCCGCATGGAACAAGCATGCCGCCGCCTGCGCGACGCCGCCGGCTGCTGAAGCGCTGCGGGGTGCATCTGACAGTCGCGGCCATGGATCTACCGGCTCGCATGACGACCCGTCTCATCGACATCGACAACAGCACCAGCCTCGAATCCGCAACCTGTGGATGCCGAGCCGAGACCCCATGGCGACGCCCGCGTCGTCCTAGATGCCGTGACGATCTCGTGCATAAACTCATTTGTGATGTTGCTGGCAAATCTCGACGGAATCCCCGTCTGGGTAGCCGCAGCCTTCTACTTCTGCTTGGCGTTGTTGCTCGTCTCCGCCTTGGTCGGCTACCTGCTGCCGGCGATCATCGCCAAGAGAGGCGAGCATCCCGATGCAGCTCAGATCGCCGTACTCAACTTCCTGGCTGGTTGGACCGTCGTCGGGTGGATTGTCGCCCTCGTCTGGGCGCTCCGCAAGCCACGCCCACAGTGGAACCCGGATCTACGTCGATAAAGCACCTGCCCCACCGGCTGCCGCTCTGGCACGCCACGGCGACCAGCAGCAACCACCCGGTCAGAGCGGCGAGAGGCACAATCCGATCGCGCTGATGCTCCAGGCTCCGTGCGTGCACCTCACGATGATGCTGCGTGCCGGGCCCACGGTGCTTTGCGTGTGCAGGCTTCTTCACCACACGCGTGTCACTGTTCTGGATGTGGCAGCGCCAGCCGTCGAAAACAGATTCAGCACCGGAGAGTGCCTTCACTACGCTTGATGTCGTGCTTTCGCCCTACGTCGTCGAACTTGAGGTCCGCAGGCCGTACGTCATCTGGGTGCGCTTCGATGACGGCATGGCCGGCGAGGTCGACCTCTCCGACAGCGCCGAGACAGGCGGCATCTTCTCTTCATGGTCGGATTCGACCTATTGGCGTAGCGCTCACATCGTGCCGGATAGCGGCGCTGTGGCGTGGGGCGATGGCGACAAGGTCGATGTCTGCCCGCACAGCCTGTACCTGGACCTGACTGGCCGGTCCTTCGACGACCTCCGCAGCGACTCAAGCGCAGCAGCAGCCAGCTAACAGTGCCAGAACTCAGCCGATTCTTCGGCATCGTGATCACGATGTATGCCCGGGATCACCCACCGCCGCACTTCCACGCCCGGTACGGCGAGCACGAAGTGCTGGTCGACGTCGAGAGCCTTCAAGTCATGCGCGGATCGCTTCCTCGACGCGCACAGGACATGGTGGACGAGTGGTCAGTAATGCACCGTGCCGAACTCCGCGCAGCCTGGGACGCACTTCGCAGCGGCCGAGCCCCGGCAGGAATCGCGCCGCTGGATTAGCGATCCATGCGGGCTGCACAGACCGGCGGTCTGGAGGGCTCAGCTGAGCAGGGCGGGGGCGAGGCGGCGCCAGCCGTCGAATGCAGCTTGGGGGTCCTCGGCCAGGACCTGCACGCAAACGTGGTCGGCGCCGGCGTCGAAGTGGGCGTCGACACGGGCCTTGACGTCGTCTTCGCTGCCCCAGGCCACGATGGCGTCGACCAGCTTGTCGGACGGGCCGCCGTCGGGGCCGCCGTTGATGTCGGCCTGGGTGAAGCCCAGCCGCAGCAGGTTGTTGGCGTAGTTCGGCAGACCCAGATAGATGGCCATGTTCTTGCGGGCCAGCGCACGGGCCGAGTCGGCATTCGTGTCGAGAATGGCCATCTGCTCGGGATACAGCGCCGCGTCGGGGCCCATGGTGTCGCGGGCCACTGCCGTGTGCTCGGGCGGTACGAAATAGGGGTGGGCGCCGGCAGTTGCGGTGGCCGACAGCTCCAGCATCTTCGGGCCGAGCGCCGCTAGCACGATCTCGGGCAGCTCCTGGGGGCCGTGTGCCATGAAGCGGGCCTTGCCCATGCGCTCGAGGTACTCGCGCATGTAGCTGAGCGGCTTGGAGTAGTCGTGCTTTCGGATGTACTCGACGAGGTGGTGATGGCTGACGCCGAGGCCCAGCAGGAACCGTCCGGGGTGGGCTTCGTCGATGGTGCGCAGCGTGTTGGCCATCGTCATGGGGTCGCGGGCGTAGATGTTGGCGATGCCGGTGGCGATCTTGATGGTGCTGGTGCCTTCCAGCAGGCGGCCGGCGGCCACGAACGGGTCACGCCCGACGGCCTCGGGGATCCAGAACGCCCCGTAGCCCAGTTCCTCGGCTTCGGCCACGAACTCCACGCCCTGCGCTGACGGCAGTGCGTCGAGCACCCCCGTCCAGATGCCGATGCGTCCCAAGTCGATGCTTCCCATGCTCATGGGCCGTGACGCTACCGCCGCCGGATTGGCGGCGCCGAGGGCAGCCGTGGGATGCGAGCACTCGACTCCGGGGTGTTAGAGATTTCAGTATGTTCTATTAATTCTCGTGCTTCGCCCGGCAATGCCGAATATGGTGCCGTGGTAACTTCTAGGACGTGGGGAGCGTGAGTGCGATGGACATTGCACAATTCGTCACATTGGTCGTCGGCATCGTGGCACTCATCTGGCACCAGCAACGCTCCATCAACAACCTGCGCAAGGAGCTCAAGGGAGAGATCGCCGAGCTGCGCGCCGACGTGACCGACGTCAAAGAACGGCTCGCACGCATCGAGGGCTTCCTCGGCATCGGGATGCCCGCTGAGGCCGCTGCCGCAGCGCCCGGCGCCGGGCTCGCAACGGCCGACTGAGGGTCTGCGAACCGGATTGATGCGTGAAACGTCGGACCGACGACTTGCTCGGCCCACTTCCGTGCAGGACGCCCAGCGATACACGACGCAGCCTGTGACTGCGGCCGAGGTATCGCTCGCACTCATTGCCGATTGGGGACCCACCGAAGATTGGTCCGACTGGATTGAGGCAATGGAGCGAAACTCGGCAAGTGCGCACGTAGGCGAATGCGGGACGCTGCCGGCGGCCAGCGACAAATCCTCCAGCTAAGGGCCGGTCAGTCGAGGCGGCGGAGTTCGCCCATGTAGCGGACGCGGCGGTCGAGGTAGTTCTGCACGCCGGGCATGATCAGCGGCTCGGTGTCGACGCCGTCGCGGATCTTGGCGGGCGTGCCGACTGCGATGGTGCCCGGCGGGACCTTCATGCCGCCTGGCACGACGGCCCCGGCTCCCACCAGCGCTCGCTCGCCGATCTCGGCGTCGTGCAGCACGATCGCTCCCGTGCCTACCAAGGCCTCGTCGTGCACCACACCGCCCTCGATGTGGGCCAGGTGGCCGATGGTGCAGCGCTCCCCCACGGTGGTCGACCATTCGGGGGTCACGTGCAGCACGGCGTTGTCCTGAATGGAAGTTCCTCCGCCGACGAAGATGTCGTTGTCGTCGCCGCGCAGCACCGCGCCCGACCAGATCGACGCCTCCGGGCCAATCGTCACCCGCCCGATGATGATCGCCTCGGGCATCACGAAGGCGTCGGGATGGATGTCGGGCTCGTAGTCGCCAAGCGCGTATATCGGCACGCCGCCACGCTAGTGGTCAGCCTCCGAATTGACGGAGTGATCGACGCAGCTCGGGCGGTACGGTGCGGGCTCCATGACGCAGGCTCCGGTGGCACCGCAGCGGCCGCACGTGCGGCGCATTCACGGCACTGAGACCGACGACCCCTGGCACTGGCTGCGTGATCGGGACGACCCCGCGGTGCGGGAGTATCTCGAGGCCGAGAATGCCTATACGGAAGCCGCGACTGTCCACCTGGCGGATCTTCGGGAGCAGATCTTCGGCGAGATCAAGGCCCGCACCAAGGAAACCCACCAGTCGTTGCCGACGCCGAAGGACGACTGGGAATACCGGGCTCGCACCGTGGAGGGGTTGCAGTACGTCATCCATGTGAGGCGCCCCCGGGGCGGCACCGACGATGACGAGGTGGTGCTGCTCGACGAGAACGAGTTGGCCGAGGGCCACGAGTACTTCGCCGTCGGCGACCTGGCCGTCAGCCCCGATCACCGCCTGCTCGCCTACACCACCGACACCGACGGCGACGAGAAGTACACGCTGACGGTGGTCGACATCGCGACCGGTGAGGTGCTGGACGGCCCCGACGTGCCCGCAGCGGGGTGCGGACTCGCCGAGCTCAGCTACGGGCTGGTGTGGGCCAACGACAACTCGACGCTGTTCGCCGTGCGCACCGACGACGCCCAGCGCCCAAACCGGGTCATCCGCCATGCCGTAGGCACCGACCCCGCCGGCGATGTCGAGGCCTACCGAGAAGACGATGAGCGGTTCTGGGTGGGCGTGGGCGCTACCAGCAGCGAGCGCTTCGTGGTGATCGGTTCGCAGTCGAAGATCACTTCGGAGCACCGGCTGGTGGACGCTGATCGGCCCGCTGTCGAGCCGCTGGTGGTGCGGGCACGCAGCGAGGGCATCGAGTATGGCGTCGATCACCAGGGCGACCGGCTGCTCATCGTGACGAACGACGGCGCGCTGGATTTCCGGTTAGTGGAGGCCCCCGTGCCCAGTGCAAGCGATGCACCGGCTACGGGCGAATCCCCTGACGCCGACGACGAATCGGCCAGAAGCGATGCCCCGGGCGAAGGCAATACATGGCGTGAGCTGATTGGCGCACGTGACGGCATCCGCATCGATGGCATGGACTGTTTCCAGGATTTCGTGGTGGTTCACGAGCGCCAGAACGGTTTGGTCCGGCTACGAATTCACGACACTCGTGATGCCCAGCCGAGCGGGTTGGGTCCGAACGGTGCAGATTCGGGCGAGCTTGGCCCTGCATTTGAGATCGAGATGCCAGAGCCGGTCTACGAGGCCGGTGGCGGGGCGAATGCCGAATTCGACACCCGCCGCTACCGATTCGGCTACACGTCGATGGTGACGCCGCCGTCGATCTTCGAGCTCGACTTAGACAGCGGCGAGCGAGAACTGCTCGACCAGCTGCCGGTGCTCGGCGATGTTGACCTGACGGCGTACACCACCGAGCGCATCACCGCCACGGCGCCCGACGGCACGGCGGTGCCGATCAGCCTGGTGTGGAAGCCCAGCGCAGTGAGCTGGCCAGCGCCCTGCCTGCTCTACGGCTACGGGGCCTACGAGATCGGCATGCCGGCGTCGTTCTCGACGGCCCGGCTGTCGCTGCTGGATCGGGGCGTGCTGTTCGCCATGGCCCACGTGCGCGGCGGCGGCGAGTTGGGGCGGGCCTGGTACGAGGGCGGCAAGCTGGACAGCAAGCACAACACGTTCGATGACTTTGCCGCCTGTGCCCGACACTTGGCTGCGGCCCGATGGGCGAACCCCCACCGGATCTGCGCCCGGGGCGGCAGCGCCGGCGGCCTGCTCATGGGGGCGATGGTGAACCGCCACCCGGAGCTGTTCTGCGGGGTGGTAGCCGAGGTGCCCTTCGTCGACGTGTTGAACACGATGCTCGACCCGGCCATCCCCTTGACTGTCACCGAGTACGACGAGTGGGGCGACCCGACCGACCCGGCGGCGTTCGAGACGATCCGGTCATATGCGCCCTACGAGAATGTCGAGCCGGCCGACCACCCAGCTCTGCTGGTCACCGCTGGGCTGACTGATCCGCGGGTGCAGTACTGGGAGCCTGCCAAGTGGGTGGCCAAACTGCGGGCGACGACCACTTCGACCGAGCCGATCCTGTTGCGCACCGAGATGGGCGCCGGCCACGGCGGGCCATCAGGCCGCTACGACGCCTGGCGCGATGAGGCGTTCATCCTGGCGTTCATCTGTGATGTGCTCGACGTGGCGTAAGCCGCGCGCAGACAGCACGGGTGGCCTAAGCCACGCGCAGACAGCACAGCTGGCGTTCGCCACGCGCGCACAGACAGCTGGCAGAGACGGCCTAGATCAGCGCCAGCACAGCGAATGCGGCCAGCAGGCCGTTGCGCAGCAGCGAACCGGCGCCGACGGGTTTGGACGACCAACGGCCGAAGCACGCGCAGGCGGGGCGCTCGTCGCGCGGGCGCTGCAGCACCCGCGCCAAGGCTGCGGTGAACACAACCAGCAGCCCGAGCGCCAGCCACGCCGGCCATGGCTCGGCAACTCCCGCCGCCAACCCCGCCCCCAGCACGATCTCGACCGGAGCGATGAACGGAACTGTCCAACGGGGTGCGCCCATTGCACGGGCGGCGCCCGGCCATGACGGGTCGCGCAGCTTCAGCGCTCCCGACCCCAGGAACAGCACGCCGAGCGCTATGCGGGCGATGGCGCTGATCACCGGAGCAGCACACCCAGTGCGGTGCAGACGACGGCGCTGATCACCGCTGCCCGCCCATCAGCCGGCCGTCACACAAAGGTGCCGTAGCCACCCTTCCAGAACAGCAGGGGGTCTTTCGCATCGAGCACCTCGAGATCGACGACACGCCCCACGACGATGTCGTGATCGCCGCCGTCGTGCACGGCTTCGATGGTGCAGTCGATGTAACCGATTGAGCCCTCGATGATCGGCGCACCGGTGGGCCCGGGCCGCCACCCGACATCGGCGAACTTGTCGTCGGCCCGGCTGGCCATCACGCCACAGGTGGCCATCTGGTCCTGGGCCATGATGTTCACGCAGAAGCTGCCCGCGGCACGGATGTCGTTCCACGTCGTCGAGTCCTTGGTGGGCAGAAACGCGACGAGCGGCGGGTCGAGCGACACCGAAGTGAACGAGCCGATGGCCATGCCGACCGGCCGACCCTCGTTCACGGCGGTGACGGCGGTGACGCCCGTCGGGAAATGCCCCAGCACATCCCGGAAGAGCCTGCTGTCGATGGAGGGCTGGTCGCTCGAGTCAGTCACGGCGCCAACCCTAGACAGCCGAACCCCGCCCGGGCCGCCCCCGGCAAGCCACATATAGCCTCCGGCCATGGCTTCGAGCGCTGACGGGAACACGGCCGACAAAGCGGCGGCGAGCGCGCCGCGGAACGGCTTGGTGGCCGTGGTGAAGCGGGACTGCCCCACGTGCGAGCTGATCGAGCCGGTGCTGGCCGACATCGAAGCCCGGGGCTCGCTGACCGTGTTCACCCAGGACGATCCCGCCTTTCCCGAGGCAGTCGCAGCCAGGGTGCACGACGCCGACCTTGGCTTCTCGTGGCATCACGACATCGGGACGGTGCCGACGCTGATGCGGTTCGCCGACGGAGGCGAAGCCGGGCGCATCGTGGGCTGGTCCCGGCCCGAGTGGGAATCGTTCACCGGGCTCGACAGCTTGGGCGCCAGCCTGCCCGAACACCGGCCCGGCTGCGGTTCGCTCTCGGTCGATCCGGCTCACGTCGACGCCCTGGAGGCTCGCTTCGGCAGCTCGGGCCTGAGCGCTCGTCGGGTCGAATTCGGCAGTCAGGAAGACCTCCACGAGGCGATGTTCGACCGGGGCTGGTCGGACGGGCTGCCGCTGGTGCCGCCCACGGCTGAGCGAGTGGCGGCGATGCTGGCGGGAACGTCGCGTTCCCCCGACGAGGTGGTGGCCAACGTCGCACCCGACCTCGCCGACTGCACGGTCGAGAAGGCTGCCGTCAACGCGGTGATGGCCGGCTGCCGGCCCGAGTACCTCCCGGTGGTGCTGGCAGCGCTGACCGCAGTGTGCAACGACACGTTCAATATGCACGGGATGCTGGCCACCACCATGCCGGTCGGGCCGGTGTTCATCGTGAACGGGCCCATCGCCCGACAGATCGGCATGAACAACGGGATCAACGTGTTCGGCCAGGGCAACCGGGCCAACAGCACGATCGGGCGGGCGGTGCAGCTCATCGTGCGCAACGTGGGCGGCGGGCGCCCCGGCGAGGTAGACCGGGCAGCGCTCGGCCAGCCCGGCAAGGTGGGCTTCTGCTTCGCCGAAATCGAAGGCGAGGATGAGGCCTCGGAAGAAGGCAGCAGCGAAGGCAGCGGCGCCGGCTGGGACCCACTGTGCACCGACTTCGGCTTCCAGACCGGCACCAACACCGTGACGGCCTTCCCAGGCGAGGCGCCTCGCTCGGTGGTCGACCAGCTCTCTCGCGATCCCGAGTCGCTGGCCCGCACCATGGCGGCAGCGCTGAATGCAATCCACCATCCGAAGCTGGTGCTGGGCTTCGATGCGATCCTGGCGGTGGCGCCGGACCATTCACGTGTGTTCATCGACAGCGGCTGGACCCGCCAGCAGACTGCCGAGCGAATCAACGAGCTGACGACCCGCCCCGGCTCTGAGCTGGCGCGCGGCGCTGGCGGCATCGCCGAAGGCGTCCCCGAGTTCCTGGCCGAGGCCGACCTGCCGAAGTTCCGTGAGGGCGGCCTGCACCTGGTGCACTGCGGCGGCGGAGCAGGGTTGTTCTCGGCCGTGATCGGCGGCTGGGTGAACGGCGAGGTGGGCGCTCAGCCCGTGTGCGTCGAGATCGATCCCTGGCGCTAGCAGGGCCACCTGGGCCTGCGCTTGCCGCTCTTGTTCGCTCCGCTCACAGGCCGCTTGGGCCTGGGGCGGCTACAGTCGATCAGGACGTGCCCACCGGATCCAACACAGGGGGGACCACATGAGCACTGTCGTCTTGGACCCGACGAACGAAGCGGCACCGGCCCATCGTGAACGGGTCACCCGGCCCGATTCGCTGGACGGCCTCACCGTGGGCCTGCTGGACATCAGCAAGCCCCGCGGCGATCGCTTCCTGAACCGGCTCGAGGAACGGCTGACCGAGCGGGGCCTGCGCGTCGAGCGCTACTCCAAGCCCACGTTCACCAAACCGGCCCCGGTCGACCTGCGCCACGAGATCGCCACCAAGTGCGACGTGGTGATCGAAGCGCTAGCCGATTGAGGCAGCTGCACGTCGTGCAGTGTGCACGACATCGCTGATCTGGAACGCCGCGGCATCCCGTCGGTATTCGTCGCCACCGTCCAGTTCGTCGACGGCGCCGAGGTACAGGGCAAGGCGCTCGGCTTCGATCCGGCGGCCGTGTGGGTGGAGCATCCCATCCAGGACCGCACCGACGACGAGATGGTCGCCATCGCCGACAAGGCCTTTGACGAGCTGATCGAACAGCTCGTAGCCGCTTGAGCTACGAGCTCGACAAGCACAGCGTGGCTTCTTGAGCCACGAGCCAATCAAGCACAGCGTGGCCGCTTAGCCGAGGCGGATCCGGTCGCCGACTGCGGTGATCAAGCCTTCGGCGATCAGCTCTTCGACGAGGCGCTGAGCCCGGGCCTCGTCACGTTCGAGATCCATGGCGCCAGCGGCGCCTGCACGCTCAATGTCAATGGTTGACAGTGCTGCGAGCAGGCGGCCCCTGGCCTGGCGGTCGCTGCCCTCGAACGGCGCCTGCCGCGCACTGACCCCGGCGCTGCGGTCGGCTGGATCGGGTCGACCTGAATGCTCCGAGCCCAAGACCTCGCCCGCCCACGCACACCACGGCTGCACAGGGCAGCGGCCGCAGCCCGGATCGCGCTTGGTGCACACCAGGGCCCCGAGGTCCATCATCGCCTGGTTCCACGCCCAGCTCTGCCCCGCGGGCACCCGTTCGTCGGCAATCCGCTGGGCTTCTGCAGGAGCCAGCCGACGACCCGTCCAGCGGGCCAGGGTGCGGCCCACGTTGGTGTCCACCACACCGATGTCGATGCCGAAGGCGAACGCCTGCACTGCCCGGGCGGTGTAGGGGCCCACGCCCGGCAGCGCCAGCAAGTCGTCGAGATCGGTGGGTACCCCGCCCCCATGCCGTTCGGTGATGATCGCCGCTGTCCGCCAGAGGTTGCGGGCGCGCCGCGGATAGCCCAATCCCTGCCAGGCGGCCAGCACGTCGGCTAGCTCCGCTGCCGCGCACTGCTGCGGCGTCGGCCAGCGCTCAGCGAACGCCTCGAAGTACGGCAGCACTCGGTCCACCTGGGTCTGCTGCAGCATGACCTCCGACACCAGCACGAGCCACGGGTCTCGCGTGCGCCGCCACGGCAGGTCCCGTCGCTCGGCCTCCCACCACTGGCTCAGGCGCGCATGGAGCCCGTCACGTTCATCAAGTCGCGCAAGCGGCGCTCCATGCGAATCCGGCCCGGCAGTGGGCACGCTCATCCGCAATCGCCGGGCGCGGTCGCTGGGGCAAGCGATCAGCCTTCGCCGACGGCCGTCTCGTCGCTGTAGGGGAAGCGGCGCTCGGGCCCAGCTTCCCGCTTCCAGATCATGACTTTGCGGCGGAAGTAGCACACCTCTTCGGAGCGCTGGTTGAACGCCCGGGTCTCCACGGTCACCACGCCCCGGTCGGGCCGCGAGCCGGACTCACGCTTGTCGAGCACCTTGGTGACGGCGTAGATCGTGTCGCCGTGGAACGTCGGACGGGAGTGCGTCAGCGTCTCGACCTCGAGGTTTGCAATGGCCGCGCCGCTCACGTCGGGCACGCTCATGCCCAGCACCAGCGAATACACGAGGTTGCCCACCACCACGTTCTTGCCGTGCACGGTCTCATGCTGAGCGAACCACTCGTTGGTGTGCAGCGGGTGGTGGTTCATCGTGATCATGCAGAACAGGTGATCGTCGGCCTCGGTGATGGTCTTGCCGGGCCAGTGCCGGTACACGTCGCCGATCTCGAAGTCCTCGAAGTAGCGCCCGAACGGGCGGTCATGGACGGTCACAGGAACCTCCGTGCGGTGGTCAAGAGCAGTGGTGCTGGTGCAAGGGTCGGGCCATCGTACGGCGCAGCGTCCTCGCTGACCGGACCCAGCCCCGTCACTGCCCGGGCCGCGCGCAGGAGCGGGCTTTAGCCTGTGCGGCTGTGACGACGACGGGGACGACATGACTGCCGACGCTGGCCTTGCTGTGACCGAGCCGGACATGCAGGCGGCGGCCGATGCGCTTGCCACCGGCAACGCCGCGTTGAGCCGTGCGTGCAGCCATGCGGTCGGCATGGGCGACGACCACCAGTGCTTCCTGTACGACCTGGCCCACACGGCCTCGGCGCTGCGCATCTGCGACTCGCTGGTCGCGTGGGGTGCGCTGGGCGATGCCGAAGCTCGACTCGCCTGCGGTTTCGTCGCCGACGCCCTCGGAGAATTCCACGCTCGGCTGTTCGCCCGAGAGGCCCAGTGGGGTCTCGCGCCCGGCGCCCTCGACGGCGCTCGCGACTTCGTCGCCGCCTACCGCGACCCGGCCTACGTGGCCACGCTGGCCGGCCTCGACGCTCCCAGCCATCTCGACGAAGACTTCGAGCTCGTGGCGGACACCTTCCGCCGCTTCGGCGAGGACAAGATCGCCCCCGCTGCCGAGCACATCCACCGGGGCGACACCGACATCCCCGAAGACATCATCGGCGGGCTGGCCGAGCTGGGCTGCTTCGGCCTGTCGGTGCCCGAGGAATACGGCGGGTTCGCCTCCGGCTCCGAGAGCGACTACCTCGGCATGGTCATCGCCACCGAGGAGCTGTCCCGGGCATCGCTGGGTGCGGGCGGCTCGCTCATCACCCGGCCCGAGATCCTCACCCGGGCGCTGGAGCGGGGCGGCACCGAGGAGCAGAAGAAGCACTGGTTCCCCCAGATCGCCACCGGCGAGACCATGGTGGCGGTCGCCGTCACCGAGCCCGACTACGGCAGTGACGTGGCCAACCTGGTCGTGTCGGCATCGCCCACCGAGGGCGGCTGGCTGATCTCGGGCACCAAGACGTGGTGCACGTTCGCCGGCAGGGCCGATGTGCTGATGCTGCTGGCCCGCACCGATCCTGACCGGCGCAAGGCCCACCGGGGCCTCAGCCTGTTCATCGTGCCGAAGCCCCAGTCGGAGGGCCACGACTTCCAGTTCACCGACGAGCGGGGCGGCACCATCGAGGGGCGGGCCATCGCCACGCTGGGCTACCGGGGCATGCACAGCTTCGAGATCGCCTTCGACGACTGGTTCGTGCCTGCAGCGAACCTCATCGGCGGCGACGACGGGATCGGGCAGGGCTTCTACCTGCAGATGGCCGGCTTCGAGAACGGGCGGCTGCAGACGGCGGCCCGGGCGGTGGGCGTGATGCAGGCGGCCTACGACGAGGCCCGCACCTATGCCGACGAGCGCAAGGTGTTCGGCCAGCCGATCGCCGAGTACCAGCTGACGCAGGCCAAGCTGGGCCGCATGGCGGCGATCATCGCCGCGGCCCGCCAGTACAGCTACGAGGTGGCCCGCATGATGGCTCGGGGCGGCGGCGCGCTCGAGGCGTCGATGATCAAGGCATACGTCTGCAAGGCCGCCGAGTGGGTGACCCGCGAGGCGCAGCAGCTCCACGGCGGGTTCGGCTTCGCCGAGGAATACACGGTGAGCCGGCTGTTCGTGGACGCCCGGGTGCTGTCGATCTTCGAGGGCGCCGACGAAACGCTGTGCCTCAAGGTGATCGCGCGCCGGCTGCAGACACAGAGCGCCTGAGCAGGGCAACACAGCGCCCTTTCGCGCACGCAACGAATCGGTTCGCCGGCACGGGATAGCTTCGGCGCGTGCACCCGATGGAACACCTGCGCTACGTGGCGCGTGCGGGCGACTTGTCCCAGGACGTGCTGGTACGCGAGGCCGCATCGGCGCTGGGCGCGCTCGCGTCGGACCCGCTGGAGCTGGTCACGGTGTGCCGCCGCATCCTCGACAAGTACCCGATCGCCGGTGCGCTGTGGTCGATGGCGGCCCGGGTGTGCACGTCGGCGCAGCCCTACCAGGCTGCGCGCGAGTTCTCCACCGAGCTGCGCTCTGACGCCACCGCGGATCACGCTGCAGATGCATTGCCCGACGGTGCCGCGGTGTGCCTGCTGGGCTGGCCCGACATAGCAGCCGACGGCCTGGGACGCCGCTCCGACATCGACGTGCGGATCATCGATGCCTACGGCGAGGGGGCGGGCCTGGCCCGGAGGCTTGCAGGCAACGGCTGCGAGGTGACCGACGTGCCGCTCGCCGGCCTGGCGGCGGCGTGCTCGAACGCAGATGTGATCCTGGTGGAAGCTGCCGCCGCTGGGCCTGATGCGGTGATCGCAGCGGGTGGCTCCCATGCCGCTGCTGCAGTCGGGTACACCTCGAGCACCGAAGTCTGGTGCGTCGTCGGATGGGGACGGGCGCTGCCTCAGCAGTTCTTCGACGCCACTGCCGCCTCGGTTGCCGACGAGCCGTGGGAGTGCGACGAGGAGGTCGTGCCGCTCGGCCTGTTCAGCCAGATCGTCGGCCCGGGCGGCATCGAGCCGGCCGCCAGCTGGCAGCGGGCCGACTGCCCCCTTGCGGCCGAGCTGCTGCGCCCGCCGATCTGAAAGCCACAAGACTCGCTGTTGCACCAGGCGAGCCGATCGCAGGCGGGCCGGACGACCATCGGGTGACTGCTGGGCGCATCGGTGCATGAACCGTGGCCGCGCCCACCGGGAGCGCTAGTTTGCCTGCCGTGCTTGACGCGCCGTCCACCGACATCAAGCTCGAGACGCTCTCCGGCCACACTCACACGCTGGCCGAATGGCTGGTGGTGTTCAACCTCATGGGAGTCGTCATCGACCCCTACACGCACCAGAGCGGCTGGATCCTGCCCACCGCGTCGCGGCTGTTCCTGGTGTACGAGGAGGCCGACGTGCGCTGCGCATTCGTTGTGTGCAGCGATGCGCAGGGCGCCCGCAGCTTCCTGGGGCGTTTCGCCGACGAACACTTCGTGCTGCTCGACCCCGAGCGCGAGTTCGTTCGATCACTGGGCCTGGAACGGCTGCCTGCCATCGTGCACCTCGCCCAGGACGCCAGCGTGCTCGGCGCGGCACAGGGCTGGAATGCCGAAGAGTGGTCCGACGTGATCGACGGCGTCGAAGAGGCCATGGACTGGCGGGCACGCCCCGTGCTGCCCACAGCCGACGACCCAGGCAACTTCGAAGGCACGCCGGCGCTGGGTTGAACCAGCGCCTTGGGCTGAGCCGGCCTGCGGGGACAGTCAACCGCTAGGACTGCCAACCCTTCTGGCGGTACATCGAGCGATCAGCCGCGTGGAGCAGAGCTCCGGGCGAAACCTCACCGCCACGACCGGTGGCACTGCCGATGCTGACGGTGACACCCATCTCGGCCAAGGGATCGCCCGACTCGCCCTGCGCAGGTGCTTGGGTGAGCGACGCGTGCAAACGCTCGGTGACGATCTCCATGTCGCTTGCCCCGCGCAGCCCGCCGCACACCACCACGAACTCATCGCCGCCCACACGGGCCACCACGTCAGACGGCCGGACCGCATCGCGCAGGCACTGCGCCACCGTGACCAGCACCAAGTCGCCGGTTAGGTGGCCGTGCTGATCGTTGACCTGCTTGAAGGCATCGACGTCGCAGAACGCCACACCGACCATCCGGCCAGTGCGTGCTGAGCGCACCAGCTCGGCATGCAGGTGGCGCAGCGCGCCGTCGCGGGTGGCGACACCGGTCAGCGAGTCGGCGCGCCACGTCCGGCGCCAGCGGCCCGACGCCAGCCACCAGCCGCCGCCGAGCGCTGCGGCCAGCGCAGCTGCGCCCACCCGCAGCCCGGACGCCACCCGCCGGCTCACCGGGCGGTCCAGCCCCCGTCCACCATCAGCGAGCTGCCGGTCACGTAACTGCTGGCGTCGCTGGCCAGGAACAGCAGCGCCCCGTCCAGCTCGTGCTCGTGCCCGGGGCGCCGCATCGGGGCGTTCCGGCTGATCCACGCCATTGAGCGATCGTCGTCGAACATCGGCGCCGTCAGCTCAGTCTCGAAGTAGCCGGGGCACAGGGCGTTGACCCGCACGCCCCGGGTCGCCCACTGCACGGCGAGATCACGGGTGAGGTTCACCAAGCCCGCCTTGGACGCCGCGTACGCAGGCTGCAGGTTGGGCGCCGAGGCCACATGACCGTGCACCGAGGCCACATTGATGATGCTGCCCGTGGCCTCCCGACCGATGATGTCGGCGGCGACGAGCCCCGCCAGCAGGAAGCACGCGTTCAGATTGATGTCGACCACGTGTCGGAAGCTCTCCACGTCGGCCTGCTCGCCGGGGTTGACGGCGTCGCTCACGCCGGCGTTGTTGACCAGCACGTCGACCTTCCCGTAGCGATCCACCACCTGTGCCACCAGGTCTCGGCAGGCGTCGTCGTCGCCCACATCGCAGCGCACGGCGAGTGCATCGGGCAACTCGGCAGCCAGCGCCTTCAGCCGGTCGGCCCGCCGGGCGGCCACGGCCACCTTGGCGCCCGCCGCTGCGAACACCCTGGCGAAGCGGACCCCGAAGCCGCTTGACGCACCGGTCACCAAGCACACTTGACCGTCGAGCCGGAATGGCGAGGTCAGGTCGATCTGCCCATTCGTTGCGGTTTCACTCATCGACAGTCCTTCGTTGCGGCCGGCGCTAGCCCGTCAGCGCACGAGGGTACGACGCACAGCAGCGCCGTTCATGCCGAGGCACCAGTCACCCAGCAGCGCCGACCCCGCCACGGCGAGCGCGGCGTCGGCGCTGCCCGGGCACCGACCCGACCTCGGTGCTGGCCCGGGCCAGCGGGGGCTAAGTGCCCTAGCGTGTGAGCCATGAAGATCCGGATCGGCTTCGGGCTGGGCACACGCAGCTTCACCAACGACCACGCCACCTTCGATCCCTTCGTGGACGCACTGGAAGACAACGGCTTCGACTCGCTGTGGCTGAGCGAACGGCTCGGCGGCGAATGCCCCGACCCGATCGTGGGACTCGCATACGCAGCAGGTCGCACCAAGCACATGAAATTCGGCATGTCGGTGCTGGTGCTGCCCGGGCGCAACCTCGCGGTGCTGGCCAAGGAGCTGGCCAGCCTCGATCGGCTGTCGGACGGCCGGCTGCTGCCGGCATTCGGGCTGGGAGTGGCTGATGTGCACGAGCAGGCGGCCTTCGGCGTGGAGCGCCGCCAGCGGGCGAAGATGTTCAACGAGGCCCTGCCGCTGCTGAAGCGCTTCTGGGAAGACGGGCCCGTCACCCATCACGGCGATTGGTACCACTACGACGAGGTGTCGCTGCTGCCGAAGCCGGCGCAGAAGCCGATGGACATCTGGCTGGGCGGCGCCGCTGAAGTGGAGCTGCGCCGCTGCGGGCGTTTCGGCGACGGGTGGCTGCCGTCTTTCTGCACCCCCGACATCGCTGCCGCTGGCTGGAAGATCGTGAACGAGGCCGCCGACGAGCACGAACGCTGGATGGATCCCGAGCACTTCGGCGTGCTCATCCCCTACACGCACGGCGAGATCAGCCCTGGCTACAAGGCCATCCTCGAGCGGCGGGCGCCTGATGCCGACCCGGGCGACATCATCCCGACCGGCTGGGACGGCTTGCGCGACCAGATCCAGCGCTTCATCGAGGTGGGCGCGTCGAAGTTCGTGCCTGTGCTGGTGGGCGAGCCCGACGATTGGTTCGCGGAGCTCGAAGGCGTCGCCAGCGCCGTCCTGCCGCTGCAGAACTAGGCCGACTCGCCGACTTCGGCAGATTCCGAGCCGGTGCCGAGCAGCGCTTCGAGCATCTGCTCGACGGAGGCGCTGCGGGCGTTCTTGAACTCGCCGAGACGGGCGAATACCTCGCTGGCAGCGCGGTGGAAGCCGTCGGGTAGGCCGGCCGCTGCGAACGTGTCGGCTATCTCGTCCATCTCGCCCACCCAACGCCACGCCTTGGGAGCCGACCGAATCGCCGTATACGTGAGGCGCTGCGACAGGCCTGATTGGGATAGGCCCCACTCGGCGGTCAGCTCGTCCGACACGCCTTCGGCAGCGGCCAGCGCTGCGACCGCGACGAGCAACGCGTTGGTGCCCTTGGTCCACGACGCGTAGGCCATCTTCAGCGCCGAAGCAGCCCCGATTCCGCCGCCGTCCAGCACACGGGCGTCCAGCAACGACCCGGCGAACCTCGCTGCCACGCGGGCAGCGCCGGGGCCTGCCAGGTACAGCCGGGTGGTCCCCGGCTCTCGCGCCGGCGGACCGATCAGGCTGCCGTCGACGAAGTGCTCAAAGCGGGCGGCGATGCGCCGGGCAGTAGCCGGCGAGACAGCATTGGCGTCCACGTAACAGCCCGCAAAGCCGGCATCGGCCACCGTGGCAGCCAGCTCTTCCGCGCCATGGGGAGGGCACACCGAGATCACGATGTCAGCCGCGGCCACCAATGATGCCAAGTCGCCGACGTCGGTGAGGCCGGCACCGTGCGCCCGCTCGCGCGTCTCGGCCGATCGACCTTCGCTGGCCCACAGCACCGTGCCTGCACAGGCCGCAGCCACGGTCACGCCCATGTCGCCGGGGTGCAGCACCCCGGTCACGGCTTCGTCGGGCGTCGTGGTGGCTGAAGCCTCGCTCACGCAGCCAGTCCTAGCAGGCTCGCTGTTACGACGACTCCCCAGCAAGGCTCTCGCCTGCCTCGTTGTCGCCGTCGTCCTGACCGCCGCCTAGGTACGACGTGCGCAGCGCCGGATTCGCCAGCAAGGCCTCGGCCGTGTCGTCGAGCACGACACGGCCTGTCTGCAGCACCCAGCCCCGGTCAGCGATGCCGAGGGCCATGTTGGCGTTCTGCTCCACCATGAACACCGTCATACCGGCCTCGTGAATCTGGGAGATCAGCTCGAAGTTCTGCTGCACCAGCGCCGGCGCCAAGCCCATCGACGGCTCGTCCATCAGCAGTACCCGGGGCTGGGACATGAGCGCCCGGCCGATGGCCACCATCTGCTGCTCGCCGCCCGACAGCGTGCCCGCCTTCTGGCCGAGCCGCTCCTTGACGCGAGGGAACAGCTCGTAGACGCGCTCCATGTCTGCTGCGATGGCGTCGCTGTCCTTGCGGAGATAGGCGCCGAGCTGGAGGTTCTCTCGCACGGTGAGCCGCTTGAACAGGCGCCGGTTCTCGGGGACCATCGTGATGCCGCGGGCCACCCGGTAGCTGGTCGGGCGTTCGTTCACGACCTCGCCGTCGAGCACCACCTCGCCCGAGGTGGGCTTGAGCATGCCCAGCAGCGTCTTGAGCGTCGTCGACTTGCCGCTGGCGTTGCCGCCCAGCAGGCACACCAGCTCACCCTCGTAGATCGACAGATCCACATCGCGCAGGGCATGCACGGCCCCGTAGTGCACGTTCACCTTGCGCATCTCCAACAGCGGCGTGCTTGCACCTGCGGCAGCGTTCCCGACGCGGACGTCCGCGCGTGTCGTGCCGCTCATCGGGCGGGGCGACACTGCAGCCGCGCACACCGTTGGTTCCCCTGCATGCTCTAGGGAGCGTAGGAGAACACGATGTTCTCCATGCTGGCTTCGGCATTGGACTCGCCGCCGATGTTGCGAACGACGACGAGCTTGTTGGAGCCGCAGTCGCCGAACGAATCGCAGGCGATGCGGCCGATGAGCCCCTCGTAGCCCCGCACGCTGTCAAGGTGCTCCCGGATGCCTGCCCGATCGATGATGAGGGTGTCCCCGTCCACCCGCGATGCGGCCGCTATGGCGTCCAGCAGCAGTGTCGTGGCGTCGTAGGCATGCGCCCAGAAAGGCGAGCCGGGCTTGTGGCCGTACAGGTCCTCGTATGCGGCCACGAAGTCGTCAGCGGTCTTGCCGGTGCTCTGGTTCACATTGCCCGCAAAACGCCGGTCAGGACCCGTGAAGAACATGCCCTGAGATTGCGGCAGGGACAGGAAATTGAGGTTGAGCAGGCTGTCAGCCGCAACCAGCACGGTGTCTTCGAGGCCCGGCACTCCCGGTGCCTGGTTGGCCACGAAGTCGCCTGCTGGCTGGAAGATGGGCAAGAACAGCGCCTCGGGACGAGCTGCGGCGATCTCGGTGAGCACCGGCACCATGTCGCTGTCTTCCTTGTTGATGGCCGACAGGCGCGTGATCGTGCCGCCCTCCCGCTCGAATGCAGCGGCGAAGGCCCGGGCCAGGCCTTGGGTGAAGGGGTCGCCGTCGTGGATCGCCGCTGCAGTGCTCAAGCCCAGATCGTCATGCACGAACTTGGCCATCGCCGCGCCCTGGAACACGTCGTTGGTGACGGTGCGGTAGAAGCCCGGGCTGTAGTTCGGGCCCGGGTTGCCTTCCAGATCCGATGTGAGCGCGGGAGACGTAGCACCTCCGGAGATCATCACCATGCCGGAAGCCGTCACCAGCGGTGCCGCCGCAATGGCCGCGCTCGAACACGACGTCCCGATGACTCCGACGACATCGGAGTCGGCGACGATGGCTTGGGCAGCAGCCTGCCCGCCGTCGCTCGAGCACAGGTCGTCGAGGCTCGCGCCGAGATCAACATCGAATCCATGGATCTGGCCGTAGTCGTTCACCGCGATAGCGGTAGCGCGGTCGATCGCGAGGCCGACGATCGAATAGTCGCCGGTGATGGCTTCGAGCGAGCGGATCTGGATGGCATCGCCCTGTTGGACCTCCACGACGCCGAGCGAACTCTCGCCGGCCGCTGTGCCGGCAGAGCCGACGTTGAGTTCAGCGTCTTGGTCCGCGTCCGCGCTGCACGCGGCGGCTGCGAACGCCATGGCAGTCACGACTGCGAGCAGAACCGTCAGCCGGGGCACCCGGAGTTTCGACATCGTTCTCATCGAGCGACCGCACTGTGATGCACACGGGCACCGGCGACAGCATCGGGACGTTCGGCGCTCATGAGCCTGCCGCGCTCCTGCCGAGGTACGCCTCGATGACCTGCGGATCGGTCGACACATCGGCGTAGTCGCCCTCGGCAATCTTCACGCCGTGGTCGAGCACCACCACACGGTCGGAGACTTCGCGCACCACTTCCATGTCGTGCTCGATGACCACGATGGCGAAACCCCACTCATCGCGAAGCCGCCCGATCAGGCCCGTCAGCTCGGCCGATTCGGTGGGGTTCATGCCGGCTACCGGCTCGTCCAGCAGGATCAGCTTGGGCTGGGTGGCCATCGCCCGGGCGATCTCCAGCCGCCGCCGGTTGGCATACGACAGGGTGTAGGCGGGCTGGTCGAAGCGGTAGCCGACGAGCCGGTGACCGAAGAATGACAGCACTTCCTTGCCCCGCTCGGTGATCTCGGCCTCTTCGTTGCGGAATGCCTTGGTGAACAGCAGTGCCCCGAACACGCTCTGGCGGGTGCGGCAGTGCTGGGACACCATCACGTTCTCGAGCACGGTCATGTTGGCGAACAGGCGGACGTTCTGGAAGGTGCGGGCGATGCCCCGGGAGGTGACCCGGTTGGGGTCGAGACCGATGAGCGACTCGCCCTCGAAGAGGATGTCGCCCTCGCTGGCGGCCACCGTGGCGGTGATGGCGTTGAACAGTGTGGTCTTGCCCGCGCCGTTGGGGCCGATAACCGAGACGATCTCGCCCGGGTAGACCGCCAGGTCCAACCCGTCGAGCGCATGCAATCCGCCGAAATCCACGCTGAGGCCACGCGTCTCCAGAATCGGCTGCTGCGCCACCGTGCTCATGACTGAGCCTCGCCGTTGTCGTCTTCGGTCTGGCCTCGCAGCCAGGCGTCTTGGGCCAGCTCTTCCTGGTGCAGCTCACGGGTGCGGCGCACGCTGGGGATCAATCCCTCGGGCCGGGCCAGCATCATCCACACCAGCAGCGCCCCGTAGATGAGCAGCTTGAACTCGGAGAACTCCGCCAGCAGGCCCGGCTGCTTGGGGCCGCCGAGCACGCCGATCAGCACCGCCGAGCCGGCGATGACGCCGACGATGTTGCCCATGCCGCCGAAGATGACCACCACCAGGATGACGATCGACACCAGGATCAGGAAGCTGGCGGGGAACACCGAGCCGACCTTCGCCGAGAAGATCGCCCCGCTGAACGAGCCGAGTACGGCACCCACCACGAACGCCAGCAGCTTGACGTTGACGGTGTTGATGCCCATGGCCTCGGCCACCGTCTCGTCCTCGCGCACCGCCATCCAGGCACGGCCGATGCGCGACCGCTCCAACCGCCACGAGACGTAGATGGCGATCGCGCAGAACGCGAGCACCAGGTAGAAGACGCTGCGCGGATCGGTGCCAGCCACCTCGGCCAGGCCGAAGATCTCCGCACCAGGGATGTTGGTGATTCCCTGGGAGCCGCCGAACCATCCCGACAGCCAGTCCGACAGGAACAGCAGGCGGATGATCTCGCCGAAGCCGAGCGTGACGATGGCGAGGTAGTCGCCACGCATGCGGATGACTGGGGCGCCGATGAACAGCCCCACCAGCCCGGTCAGGAGCACAACGCCGATGAGCGCCACAAACCATGGCAGCTCCGGGTGGATCTTCGGCGATGTGGCAGCGGTGAGCACCGCTGCGCTGTAGCTGCCCACGGCAAAGAACGCCACGTAGCCCAGGTCGAGGATGCCGGCGAGGCCGACCACGATGTTCAGCCCCAGCGCCAGCAGCACGAACAGGCCGACGTTGGCGAGCAGCTCGTTGGTGAGCTTGCCGGCGAACATCGGCAAAATGACGAGCACCGCAGCGGTAGCCATGATCAAGCCCAGATGCGCCCGGTTGCGGGCGGGGCCTTCGAGCGCGTCGATGCGGGCCTTAGCCCCCTTGATGCGGCCCCTGCCCACGAACGCCAGCACTCCCGATCCGGCCGCGAGGGCAATCGCACCGGTGATGGTGAGCCCGCCGCGGGGGGCATAGAACCAGTCGATCAGCGCCTCGATGCCCATGCCCTCGGCCAGGTCGGTGGTCAGCGATTCGAGCACCGCAGCGCCGAACAGCGTGAGCACCATGGTCCACAGCACGCGCCGAACCAGAGGCGGCGCCACCCGCAGCAGCCCGCCCGCGGCGCCGACGGCTGCGCCGATGACAAGCCAGATGACCACCGCGAACGCGGTGCCACGGTTGAACGCCAGCAAGTCGGCCAGGATCGGGCTCCAGTTGACCAGCGGTTCGCGCAGGTCGAAGTTGGCGATGAGCACTGCCAGCAGCGACAGTCCCCCGCCGACGAGCGCACCGCATGCGGCCCCGCCGACGACCTCGTGGGCACCTGGACGGTGGAACGGTACGCCCTCGCGCCGGATCTGGTGCCCGACGCGGCTGCCCGCCGCCAGCGGCAGCACCACCAGCGACAGATAGCCCAAGCTGAGGATTCCCTCGATGATCGCCCGGCCGTCCAGCTTGACGGGCATGTTGGACAGCGAGATGAAGATCTGCCCGAAGGCGCCGATGGCGCCCATGCGGGCGATGCGGCGCCAGTCTTGGGCGAACGGCGGGCGCGGCGGCGCGCCGCCTGGGCCGTTGGCAGCGTGGCCGGCGGGACTGGCGACGGCCGGGCCAACCTCGGGGTCAGGCGCTGGTTCGGGCGGCGGCCCCGGTTCGGATGGCGTCGTGAGGCTCATGCCCGGTCCTCCGCGGGCAGCCGCTCGCCGAACAGGCCAGCCGGCCTCACCAGCAGCACGATGATCAGCATCGAGAACGCCACGGCGTCGCGCAGCTGCGACACCCCGCTGACCCCCAGCGGCTCCAGGATCAGCAGCGGCCCGACCGACTCGGCCACGCCGATCGACAGCCCGCCAGCCATCGCACCGCCGAGGTGGCCGATACCACCCACCACCGCCGCGCTGAAGGCCTTGATGCCCGGCAGGAAACCGGTGGTGTGGATGACGCTGCGGAACAGGATTCCCCACAGGATCCCCGCCATGCCGGCCATGGCCCCGCCCACCGCGAACACCTTCACGATGGTGCGGTTCACGTTGATGCCCATGAGCGCCGCTATCTCGGCGTCCTCGGCCACCGCCCGCATCGCCTTGCCGGTCTTGGTGCGATCGACGTAGTACCACAGGGCTGCCATCGACAACGCCGCCACCACGATCACCAGGATCTTGGCGCCCTCGATCTGCAGGAACGTGTGCTTGGCCTTCACCCAGTCCGGCACGTCGGGGTACGACTTGCTGGCCGGCCCCAGCAGCACCACCGACGCGTTCTGCAGGAAGAACGACACGCCGATCGAGGTGATCAACGGGATGAGCCGTGGCGAACCCCGCAGCGGCCGGTACGCGACCCGCTCCATGATCACCGCAGTCAGCGACGACACGATGATCGACACCACCACGATGAACACCAGCGAGCCGACGAAGTTCGACTCCCACAGGCCGGCGTCGGCCAGCTTGTTGGAGGTGATCATGCCGGTCATGGCGCCCACCATGAACACCTCGCCGTGGGCGAAGTTGATGAACCCCAGCACGCCGTAGACCATCGAGTACCCGAGAGCGATCAGCCCGTACATCGATCCTTGGGCGATGCCCGAGATCACCAAGCCGCGGAACTGCGCCCCGGTCAGCCCGGTCGCATCGGGGTTTGCCCAGCGGGCAAACGGGTTGTCGGGGTTGATCTCCTGGGCGATGAAGGCCAGCACGCCGACCGCGACCACAGCGATCACCGCCACCCGCAGGACCGTGAGAAACCAGTCGACTCTTGTACGGCGACTGCGTCGGCGGCCGGTGCGTGCAGCGCGCGAGACGCCTGCGTCAGGCTGGTTCATCCGGGCCCAGGCAGCGCGCGGCCACCCACGCCTCGCACGGGCGCAGTGCGACCGGACACGGTCCAACCGGGCCGCGCCGCGGGCCGCTGAGCGTCACCGCACGACACGATCAGGGGTACTCGAAGACTACGTTTGCCTTGCTCGTAGCGATGTCGTTCGGATCCTCATGATGGATGACGGTGATCCGCTGCGCGCCACAGTCACCGAACTCATCGCAGCTGATGGACCCGATCAAGCCGCTGTAGTCGCTGACGCCGTTGAGATAGTCCCGAACGCCTTGACGGTCGATGACCAGCGTGTCACCGTCCACGTAGGAGGCCGCCTCGACGGCCTCAAGCAGCAACGTGGTGGCATCGTACGAATGTGCCCAGAAAGCGGCTTCGGGTGCCCCGCCATACAGGGTCTCGTACTCGGCCAAGAAATCGTCCGCGGTGCGGCCTGTGCTCTCGTTGGTGTTGTCGCCGAATCGCACGTCAGGACCCGAGAAATACATCCCCGCTGTCTGGGACAGCTCCAAGAATCCGTCCGTCAGCAAGCCATCAGCTGCGAGCAGCACCACGTTCTCGAGTCCGGCGACGCCGGACGCCTGAGCGGCGACGTGATCGCCTGCAGGTTGGAAAATCGGGAAGAACAGCGCGTCCGGTCCGCCAGCCGCAATCTCGGTCAAGACAGGCACCATGTCGGTGTCCTCCTTGTTGACACCCGTGAATCCGGTGACGGTGCCGCCGAGCTCCTCATAGGCATCTGCAAATGCCTGGGCGAGGCCCTGTGTGTAGGGGTCGCCATCGTGAATGGCAGCAGCGCTGGTCAAGCCCAGTTCTTCGTAGACGAACTCTGCCATGGCGGCGCCTTGGTAGAGATCGTTGTGAGCTGTCCGGTAGTAGCCGACGCTGTAGTTCTCGCCTGCTGTGCCTGCCAAGTCAGACGTCAGAGCAGGTGACGTATTCGACGGCGAGATCATCACCATGCCTGCATTGGTGACGAGCGGTGCCGCTGCGACGGCCGCTCCCGAGCAGGATGTGCCGATGACTCCCACGACGCTGTCATCGGCCACGATCGCCTGTGCCGCCGCCTGACCGCCGTCGGCCGAACACAAGTCGTCGAGGCCGGTTCCTATGTCAACTCCGAAACCGTGAATCGAGCCGAAGTGCTCGATGGCCAGCTCGACGCCACGCTGATTGGGCAGCCCCAAGAAGGCCACATCCCCCGTGATGGCGTTGAGCGAACGGATCTGGATCTCCTCGCCCTCATTGACCTCCACCACGCCGAGCGCGCCTGCTTCAGGCCGATCTTCACCGCATGCAGCAGCAATGAGCGACAACGCGACGAGCGCCGCAAAGAGCGTCAGCAGTTTCTTGTTCATGCGCATGTTCCTCCCTGAGTTGGCCCGACGAGGCCCCGCGAGATTCCTCGCGCGCCAGTCACTCGCTGCCGCAGCCACCTGCATCGTGCACGAGCGCCAGCATGGTTCGCCAAGCTGTATGCGTCTTGCCCTGACCCTAGATGACGACTGTCACGGGAAGGTACCTATTGAGCGCACCTGTCGTACGAAGTTGGGGAGCGGGACGCGTCTCGCCGGAGGCGCTGTTCACCGTGGGCGCCATTTCGCAGTACCTGGGCGCCGCCACGGCCGTCGAACTGTTCGCTGAACTGAGGCCGGGCACCGTCGCGCTGCTGCGGGTGGCCGGTGCCGGAGCGGTGGTGGTGCTGCTGCGCCGGTCGTGGCGACGGCACTGGTCCCCGGTGGAGCTGGCGTGGACGGCGGCATTCGGGACGGCGCTGGCGTTGATGAACCTGTTCTTCTACCTGGCGATCGAACGGGTGCCATTGGGGAACTCGGTGGCGATCGAGTTCATCGGGCCGATTGCGGTGGCCGCATTCGGCGCCCGGACGCTGCGGTCTGGCGGGGCGCTGGCGCTGGCCGTCGGCGGGGTGGTGGCGCTGGCGGGATTCGCGCCGCCCGAGGCCCAGCTCGGGGCGCTGTTCTCGCTCATTGCGGGGGCGTTGTGGGCGGGGTACATCGTGCTGGGGCATCGGGTCGCTCGCGCCGGGATGGCAGTGGACGGGCTCGGTGTGGGCATGCTCATCGGGGCCCTCGCGATCAGCCCAGTGGGAATTGCGGGCCCCGGCGGGCTGGGCGCCGCGGTGGGCGCGCCGCTGCTGCTGGCAGGCGGCGTGGCGGCGGGCGTGCTGTCCAACGTCATCCCCTACGGCATCGACCAGCTCGTGATGCAGCGGCTCGCACGGGCGCGGTTCGCCCTGCTGCAAGCGCTGCTGCCGGTCACCGCGACGCTGATAGGGCTCGTGTGGCTGTCGCAGGTGCCCAGCGTGCGCGAGGTGATGGGCATCGTGGCGGTGATTGCGGCGATCGTGATCAACCGGGAGTCGGACCCGGCACCGAGCGACGTCGTTCCCTGAGCAGCCGGCCGTCGCCGACCCGTCGCTAGAAGAGCGGGCTGCGCCAGGTGGTCGCGGCCGCCAGTGCTCCGGCGAACGCCGCTGCGGCGATGAGCGCCAGCAGCCCCCAGATCACGACCGGCGATCGCCGCATCCGCGTGTCGATGGGCTCGTTCGACAGTCGCTCCGCCAGCGTCGGCGGCTGCCGCCGCCGGCTGGTGTCGCCGATCGCGAAGCCGACCACCACGCCGGTGACCAATCCCCCGATGTGCCCGCCGATCGAGATGCCCGGAATCAGGAACGAGATGATGACGTTGATGATGATGAGGCTGCCCAGCCCGTCTCGCCACGGGTTGCCGCCCCGCAGGTACTCCACGACATAGGCGGCGCCCATGACGCCGTACACCGCCCCTGATGCCCCGACAGCCGCGACATGAGGGCTGTGCAGCAGCGCACCCGCCGAACCGCCCAGCAGGGAAGCGACATACGTGCCCGCCAGCAGGGCGGGACCCACCGTGTGCTCCAGCCTGCGACCGAGCAGGTACAACACCAGCATGTTGAAGACCAAGTGACGCAGATCGGCGTGGAGGAACGTGCCCGTGACGATGCGCCACCAGTCCGCTCGCAGGAACGTGCCCGTGAGGAGATGCCTGACCTCGTAGAAGAGGGCGATGTCGGGACCGAACGTGCTGTAGCCCTCGAGGGCCGAATAACGCAGGGAACGGCGGGTGAACGACAGCACCCGCACCAAGTCGTGGGTCAGGAAGAAGACCACCACCGAGACAGCAGCGAGCGCCACGGTCGCCAGCGGCTGCCCGCCCCGCCGAAAGCCAAGTCCACGCACGGCCCTGAACCCTACGAGTTGTGCACATGCCGGCCGCAGCAGCGTTCCGCCTCGGCGCGCGCCTGCGGGCACCTGTCACCCGCTGTAGTTTCGAGCCCTCTTGCGAATGCTCGAGTATGTGCAGTCGCAGCGACGTATCAGAAGGCTTGGTTGCCATGTCGACACTGCAGGACGTGATGGCGCAGTTGCGGCTCGCCGGAACGGCGCAGAATCGCAAGGTGTATGCCCGTCATGGTGCCGCCGAGCCGATGTTCGGGGTCAGCTACAAGGACTTGGGCCGTATCGCCAAGCCGCTCAAGACCGATCATGCGCTCGCGGCAGACTTGTGGACCTCAGCCAATCACGATGCCCGGGTGCTGGCGCTGCGCGTCGCCGACGCGTCCGCGATGACCAAGACACAGGCCCGGCGATGGCTTCGTGATGTCGACAACTACATCCTCGCCGAAGCGTTGGGAGGGCTGCTGTCGCAGTCGCCACATGCACGCGCGCTCAGCGACGAGTGGCGAGATTCGCCCAAGGAGTGGCCTGCGTCGGTGGGCTGGTTCATCGTGGCCTGTACCGCCGAGCAGGCTGACATCTGGTCCGCCAGTGAATTGCGTGGCCTGGTGAGACAGATCGACGCAGAGATCGCCGAGCGGCCGAATCGGGTGCGTCACGAGATGAACGGCGTGCTCATCGCAATCGCGTTGCGAGACGAGAGCCTGCGACGCTCGGTGCTCGAGCTGGACGCCCGCATCGGACCGGTACAGGTCGACCACGGGGAGACGGGCTGCAAGACGCCTGCCATCGCGCCCTACGTCGATCGCACGCTGGAACATCGAAGGAGGATGGCCGCACGCCGAGCCGCCAAGGCAGCAGCCAAAGCGGCTGCGAAGGCCGGCGCTTAGCCCTCGCCGTCCTCGCCGCCGCTGGGGCTGTCGAGGAGCAGACGGGCGACAATCCGAGCGCCGTCAAGATCGTCCACGAATTGATCGACGGGCACGCTGCGAAGCACGTTCAGCTCCCTGACACTCGTCGCCTGTGAGCCTTCGAGACCCATCACGATGCACTTGGTGCCGGAGTCGACGGCGATTTCGACGAGCTGGCCGACCATGTACGCAGCGCTGTCATCCATATAGCGCGTGTCGGCAAAATCGAAGATCACCACCTCGTGCTCTTCCACATCGTGGTTGATCGTGTTGAACAGCTTGATCGACGAGGCTGCCGTGTACGTGCCACGCAGTGACAGCAGGCCGGTGCGGGCTGCGAACGGGTCGGGACCATCGAGGTCGAAGCTGGGGACCGCGGGAGCTGCAGCCTCGTCGGAGGCGTCGGGGTCTGGCACATTCAGGAACGTCATGTCGAGCAGCGGGGTCGAGACCACGTTGTCGAGCTCAAGACGCTCGAATTGCCGTGAAGCAGTCATCGCGGCTGCAAGCAGGCCGGCGCCGACCGCCAAGAGAAGATCGGACACGATCGACAGGCCCAAGGTGAGGCCCATGACGGCGTATTGGTCGAATTGCGTTCGCCGCACCCGCACCACGTATTGCCAGTCGATGATGTCGAAGCCGATCTTGATGAGAATCCCGGCCAGCACCGGATGCGGGATGACCTCCGCGAACCGTCCCAGCCCGAGCACCAGCGCACCCAGCACCACCGCGCACAGCGCTCCGGACACCCGCGAGCGGCCACCCGCCTTGACGTTTGCAACAGTGGCCGACGTGGCCCCCGCACCAGGCACGGCGCCGATGAACGCTGACAGGAAGTTGGCGGTGCCCACGCCGATCAGCTCGCGATTGGGGTGATGCGAATCGCGGGTCATCGAGTCGGCAACCCTCGCCGTCAGCAGGCTGTTGATGGAGCCGAGCAGGGCGAGCGTGATGGCAGGGGGCAAGGCGCCGCCGATGCCGGCCCAGTCAAAACTCGGCACCACCAAGTCGGGCAGGCCGGACGGCACATCGCCGATCACCGCGACATCGTCGATCCACAGCACGCTGACCACCGTGGCGATCAGAAGGGCAGCCACGGAAGAAGGCAGGATCCGCGCCAACGGCCGCGGCCAGAACAAGCAAATCACGATCGCCAAGGCGCCGAGCGCGGCGGCGCTGGCGTCGATGTTCCCGAGGGCATCCGGCAGGGCGCTGATCGAGGCCGCCACCCCGCCGAGCGCCACCTCGTGTCCGAGCAGCGGGATGAGCTGCACCACGATGATGATCACGCCGACCGCCGACGTGAACCCCGAAACGACGGGGTAGGGCGTGTAGGCCACGAAGCTGCCCAGTCGCAGCGCGCCCAGCACAATCTGCAGGGCCCCCGCCATCACCATGATGGCCAGCGCCTTGTTGATGTCGCCCCCGGCGTAGTCGACTACCACCACCGACATCGCCACCGACAGCGGCGCTGTCGGTCCCGAAATCTGTGTCTTGGTGCCTCCCCCGAGAGCGGTGAGCAGTCCGACTGCAACTGCGCCATAGAGGCCGGCGATGGCACCGAGGCCCGAAGCCACGCCGAAAGCCAGCGAGAGCGGCAGCATGACCACCGCTGCGGTGAGACCTCCGAAGACGTCCCCGCGTAGCTGTTCTGCGCTGTAGTTCAGCGTCGGCGTCTTCAGCGTTGGCATGTCAACGCCGAGTCAGGCCGACCGCTGGGCTACTGGCCGAGGAAGGTGTCCAGCGCGGCGAGCACAAGTGCTTTGTCGGGATCCACGAAGACGTGGGTGGCACCCGAGCTGTAGATGGAGTCGCCGATGCGTACCAACACGCCGTAGCGGTTGACCGGCAGCCCCTGGAAGGTGGCCGTGTAGTCGGTGCCGAACGATTCGTCGCCCAGACCGGGGTTCTCGCCTTCGCTGAACGCACCCACCGCACCGGTGGACGGCTCGGGGAACTCACCGCAGGCGATGACCTCCACGATGTAGTTGTTGAAGGCTTGCGAAGCCACGTCGGGCGACTCGAACCGGGAGATGGAGACATCGAGGAACGGACCCGTGAGCGGATCCGCCGCCCAGACCGACTCGGAGTACGCCACCGGCACGATCCCGCCGTAGGCCGGTGTGCCGGGACAGGTCTCAGCCCGCGGAATGTTGGTGGCGGTCTGCAGGGTGTCGAAGCCCTCGGGTGTCTGGCCTTCCAGCAGGGCGCCTTCCACCGCCGGCGGCAATGCGTTGGCCTCCGCGGCGGCTTCGGTGGTGGTGGGAGGCGGAGCCTCAGTGGTGGTGGGAGGCGGGGCCGCTGTGGTTGGCGGCGGGGCCTCCGTGGTCGGGGGCGGCGGTGCTTCGGTGGTGGTGGGCGGCGGAGCCTCAGTAGTGGCAACTGTGGTCGGCGCAGCGGTGGTGGGCGCGGCGGCCTCGGTGGCGGGAGGCGGATCGTCACCGCCGCCGCACGCGGCGGCTGCGAGGGCAAGCACAACGAACAGAGCAGAGATGCGTCGCATAGGGGCAGACTACGACCTACGGCGACGTGGGGAGAGATACACAGTGAAGTTCGGCATGACACTGGCCAATACGGGTCCGCAGGTTGATGGTGAGACGGCCATCGCGTATGCGCAGGAGGCGGAGCGAGCGGGCTTCGAATCGCTCTGGACCGTCGAGCATGTGGTGGTACCGGAGGGCTACCAGACGCCCTACCCGTACGCCGAAGACGGCAAGATGCCCGGCAAGCGCGACGACATCGACATCCCCGATCCGCTGATGTGGATGGCCTTCGTGGCCTCAGTGACGTCGGAGATCAAGCTGGGCACGGGCGTTCTGATCGTGCCGCAGCGCAACTTCGCCGTCACGGCGAAGGCAGTTGCGACGCTCGATCGCCTCTCACGGGGTCGCGTGCTGCTTGGCGTGGGCGCCGGATGGCTGGAAGAGGAGTTCGATGCGCTGGGCGTGCCGTTCGCAGACCGCGGCGACATCACTGATGAGCATCTGCACGCCTACCGAGCGCTGTGGCAGCAGGACGTCTGCTCATTTGACGGCGAGCACGTTTCATTCGACCGCGTGTACTGCCGCCCCCAGCCGTCGGGCCATATCCCGATCATCGTGGGCGGCGACAGCAAGCGTGCCGCCCGCCGCGCAGGCGAGCACGGCGACGGGTTCTTCCCCGTCTCAGGCGACCTCGCCGAGATGGCGATGCTCTTCGACCATGCGAAGCGCTGCGCGGAGAAGGCAGGGCGCGACCCCGACAAACTCGACTTCACGACAATCGGGATGGCCACTCCCGAGTGGGTGGAGAAATACGCAGCGATCGGCATCACCCGGCTCATCACCAATCCGATGTCGCGTTCCCGCTTCGATGACTTCAGCCGCGACATCATCACCGCCTACGCCGACGCGTAAGGGCCACATGCTCGACTCGCTGTTCGAGTTCATCGAGGCGTCGCCGTCGCCGTTTCATGCGGCTGCGGCGGCGGTCGAACGCTTGGCGACGGCCGGCTGTGTCGAGGCCGGCCGCAGCGAGTCATGGAGCGAACTCGACATTGCACAGGGATTCGTGGTGCGCGACGGTGGCAGCGTGCTGGCGGTGCGAGCCGGCGCCCAGGTCGACCCTGAGCGGCTGCGCTTCAGTGTCATCGGCGCGCACACCGACAGCCCCAACCTGCGCATCCGCCCCCGGCCCGACAGCGCCACGCTGGGCTACCGCCAGCTTGGCGTGGAGGTGTACGGCGGCGTGCTGCTGAATTCGTGGCTTGACCGCGACCTCGGCCTGTCGGGACGCGTCGAGGTGCAGCACGGGGACGGCGACGACCCAGCGGCCGGGTCCCGAACCGTGCTGTGGCGCTGCGACCGGGCGCTGCTGCGCGTTCCGCAGCTCGCGATCCACCTCGACCGCGACGTGAACGACGGGCTGAAGCTCGACCGCCAGCAGCACATGACCCCGGTGTGGGGGCTCGGCGAGCCGAGCTCTGCGGGATTCCGCGAGTTTCTGGCGGACGAGCTTGAGGTCGACCCCCACGCCGTGCTGGCGTGGGATGTCATGGCGCACGACCTCACGCCGCCGGCCCGGCTGGGACGAAACGGGGAGATGTACGCCGCCAGTCGCATCGACAATCTCGCATCGTGCCATGCAGCCGTCGAAGCGCTGGCCCGCCTGAATTCGCTTCCCGACGACGCGGCAGCGGTCGTCGTGCTGTTCGACCATGAGGAGATCGGCAGCGACTCCGCCACCGGAGCCGGCAGCCCGATCTTGGCCGATGCCCTCGAGCGCATCGCGGCCGCGCTGGGCGCCAGCCGTGAGCAGTACTTGCGGGCGGTGACTCGTTCGCTGTGCGTCTCAGCCGACGGGGCCCACGCGGTGCATCCGAACTATCCCGAGCGCCACGAGCCCCAGCACCTGCCGCTGCTGAACGGCGGCCCGGTCGTCAAGACCAACGTCAACGTGCGCTACGCCACCGATGCGCGCACGCACGCCCGCTTCGTAGCGGCGTGCGACGCGACCGGTGTGCCCCACCAGCTCTATTCGCACCGCGGCAACCTGCCGTGCGGCTCGACCATCGGACCGATCACGGCTTCGCGGCTGGGCATGAGCGTCGTCGACGTGGGCTCGCCCCAGCTCTCGATGCACTCGGCTCGCGAACTCGGCGGCAGCGATGACCCCGCCATGCTCACTGCCGCACTCGGTGCCTTCCTCGCAGGCCCCTAGAGGCCGAGGATGGCGTTGAGTGTGTGCATCACGGCAGCGACGTCCGGCTCGGTGAACAGGGCCGCAAGGCCCGAGCCGTACAGCGTGTCGCCAATGCGCACCACGGCGCTGTAGCGATTGACCGGGAAGCCGGCCACGTTGCCCGCGTAGTCGACGCCGAACGACTCGTCGCCCAGGCCGGGATCTGCTCCGGGACTGAACGATCCCAGCGCCGTCGTGCCCGGGTCCACGAATTCGCCGCAGGCAATCAGCTCTGCTTGGAAGTCGGCAAGCGCCATCGACGCCACCTCGGGCGATTCGAAGCGAGCGATCCAGGCGTCGAGGAACGGTCCCGTCGTGGCGTCTTGGACCCAGACGGATCCCGAATAGGCCGTCGGCTCAGCACCGCCGAACGCAGCCGTGCCGGGGCAGGTCTCTGCGATCGGCGTCGTGGTCTCGCTGAAGAGATTGTCGATGCCCTCGGGCGTTGACCCTTCGAGCAGCGTGCCGGCGAAGGCGGCGGGGGTCTGCGCAGCCGCCTCGATCTCAGCCAGATCAGGATCGACGTAGTCACAGCCATGCGGCTCGGCAACGCCGTTGAGTCGATCCGCTACCCAGCCGAGCGTGTCTTCCATGGACGTGAACGTGGTGTCGACGTGTCCCCCGTTGGGATACACCTCAAGCGTCACCTGGGTGCCCTGCGAGCAGTACACGCCGTGCAGGTCACGGACCAGCTCGGGCAGCACGACGGCATCGGCCCAGCCCTGCACGAACAGCACCGGCACATCGGCGATCGGCGCTCCGCCGGCCTGATTGGCGGCGAGCACCTCGGCCAGCGGGCCGACCGGCTTGATGCCGTCCCAGCCGTCGGGATTGCGCATCGCGCTGTCATCGAGCCCGAAGAAGGCCTCGAACACGGCTCCGAGGCAGGCCTCCTCGACGATCCCCATCTGTCCGATTGCCTCGGCAGAGAAGTAGTCCTCAAGATCGAGATCGTCGTATGCAGCCGCCATCGCGAACGCCGCCATGACGGCGAAGCCCTGCGCCGTCGTGCCGACGGTGTCCATCAAGCCGCTCATGTCGGCGGCAGGCGCAGCGGCGACGACCCCGGCCAGATCCAGCTCGGGTGCGTATGACGCCGCCAGCTGCCCGGCCCACAATGCGGCGTGGCCGCCTTGCGACAGGCCCCAGACGAGGTAGCGGTCGCTGGCGCCCAGCTCCATCTGGCGCACGGCGCGCACGATGTCGAGGGTGCTTCGGCCTTCGCTGGGGCCGACCAGGTACGGATGGACGCCCGGCGTGCCCAGGCCTTCGTAGTCGGTGGCCGCGACAATGTGGCCTGCGGCGGCGATTGCCATCGGAATCTCAGAACCGACCGGATGTGTCGCCGATGGTGCACAGACATCCGCCACGCCCGTCGTTCCGTGGGCCCACGAGACGACGGGCGAGTTGGCGGGCATGCCGGGCGGCGCGAAGACCAGTCCGCTCACCTCCACCAGGTCGCCCCGCACGCCGGTGGACAGGTACGTGATGCGCCAACCGTTCAGCTCTCCGGCATCGACCGGCTCTGCCGACACCAAGTCGCCTGCGGCCGGCTCGGCAGGCGGCGTCTCGGTCGTCGTTGGAGCAGGTGCCTCGGTCGTGGCCGGCGCCGAGGCAGTGGCGACGGCAGCTGCCGTTGTGGCGGGTGCGGTCTCGCTGATGGTCGTCGTGGTGACGGCCGCCGTGGCGGTGGTGTCCGGAGATGAGTCCGTTGCGCTGTCACTGCACGCGGCAGCGACGAGTGCAAACGCCAGCAGCGGCCCGAAGAGGCGTTTCATCTTCGAACCCTACGGCTTGGGCCGTTGCCCCCCGGACACGCCTCGCAGCAGGGGCGTCGGGTGATTTCAGGGTGGCTGGGCGAAGCCTCAGCCGTGGTGCAGGTGGTTGTCGAGGTGTGAGCAGTCGTTGAATCGGCGCAGCACCCAGTCGCCGTCGCACCGCACCACTTGGGTGACCGAGCAGTTGTCGGAGCCGCCGAAGGAGAACGGTGTGGACTCGGTGATGTGCGCCAGCACAGCGCCGATCACCCCGCCGTGAACGCACGCCGCCACGAGCTGATCCGGGTGGGCGTCGGCGATGCGCCCGAGCGCCGCCATGCACCGGCCGATGAGCTGCTCGTTCGACTCGGCGCCGGGAATGACATCCCAGCGCCGTTCGATGTGCAGGCGCTCGTACAGCGGGTGATTGTCGGCGGCGTACTGGCGGATGCGCCCCCCGTCCCACTCGCCCAGCGCCACTTCGCGCAGATCGTGCTCGATCGTCGGGGTCATGCCCAGCCGTTCGGCAAGGGGCGCGAACGTCTGCTGGGTGCGCTGCAGCGACGACACGTACAGCGCGTCGATCGGCTCGTGCGCCAGGCGGCTGGCCATCGCCTCAGCCTGTTCGTGCCCCTTCGGGGCCAACGCCGGGTCGCCTTGGTCGCCGAGCATGGGGAACGGCTCGCCGGGGATGAAGGCCTGGGACGCACCGTGGCGCACCAGCAGCACCTCGGTCGCGCCCGGCGGCCGGATCCACCGTTCCTGCTCGAACTGGCGGACTTCGGTATCGGACGGCGCGAGGTCGTAGTCGTCGTAGACCTCGCCGCCGGAATCCGGTGTCTCTGTGCGCGTCACGTCGGCAAGCTAACGCCTGCACGGCCGTGTCTCGCGGCTACTCGATCTGGTAAGCGGCCTCGCCATGGTCGCTCACGTCGATTCCGGCCATCTCGACCTCGGCCGAGACCCGGATGCCCATGGTGGCCTTGATCACGCTGGCGATGATCCACGTGGCAGCGAACGAGTACACGGTGACCACGGCGATCGAGAGGACCTGGTTCCACAGCAGCACGCCGCCGCCGAAGAACACGCCGTCGATGAAGTCGCCCCCAGGCACCGCGGAGGCATCGGCGAAGAAGCCGAGCAGCACGCCGCCGACCGCGCCGCCGACCCAGTGGATGCCGACCACGTCGAGGCTGTCGTCGAAGCCCACCCGGAACTTGGCCTCGATGGCGAAGAAGCAGACCACGCCGGCGATGGCGCCGAACGCCAGTGAGTGCATGGAGCCCACGAAGCCCGCCGCCGGTGTGATGGCCACGAGCGCCGCCACGACACCGGAGGCGATGCCAATGGTGGACACCCGCTGGTGCCGTGCGTACTCGGCGAAGGCCCAGCCCACCATGCCGGCCGCCGCTGCGATGAACGTGTTGACGAAGGCCTGCGCCGCCGCACCGTCGGCCGCCAGGGCCGAACCGGCGTTGAAGCCGAACCAGCCGAACCACAGGATGCCCGCACCCAGCATCACGAACGGCACGTTGTGGGGAACGGGCCGGTTGTCGGGCCAGCCGGAGCGCCGGCCGACGACCAGCGCCAGGGCCATGGCGGCCGCGCCGGCATTCACGTGGATGGCGGTGCCGCCCGCGAAGTCGTGGGCAGGCAGGTTGAAGATCCAGCCGTCAGCGCCGTACACCCAGTACACGACCGGCGCGTACACCAGCAGCGACCACACAGGCACGAACACCATCCAGGCCGAGAACTTCATGCGGTCGGCGACGGCGCCCGAGATGAGTGCAGGCGTGATGGCTGCGAATGTCATCAGGAAGGCGAACGTGGCCAGTCCTTCGGCATCGTGAATGCCGGCCATGCCCATCAGCGAGAAATCGCCGATGATCGGCAAGCCGCTCTCGCCCGCCGCGAGGCTGTAGCCGACCAGCACCCAGATCACCGGCACGATGCCGAGGCACCACATGTTCATGTTGAGCATGTTCAGCGCGTTCTTGGCGCGCACCATGCCGCCGTAGAACAGCGCAAGCCCCGGCACCATGAACAGCACCAAGGCCGCTGAAGTCAGTATCCAGGCAATGTTGCCTTCCATCGCTTCTCTCCTCGTCGCGCGCGGGCGCGCCAGCGGGCAATACGGCGGCTGATGCGCACATCATTGCAGGCCAGCCGCTTATGGGCCGTATTTCATACGGCGTCGAGCGCGGCGCCGAGATCGTCCAGCAGGTCCGAGACCGTTTCGAGCCCTACCGACAGCCGGACAAGGTCGTCGGGCACCTCCAAGGCCGAACCAGCCGCCGACGCGTGGGTCATCGCTCCGGGATGCTCGATCAGCGATTCGACTGCGCCCAGCGATTCCGCCAGCGTGAAAACCTTGGTCGACGCTGCAACCTGCTCGGCAGCAGCTCGCCCGCCGTGCAGCCGGAACGACACCATTCCTCCGAAGCCGCTCATCTGGCCGCAGGCGATGTCGTGCCCGAGGTGATGAACAAGCCCGGGATACAGCACCGAGCGCACCGCCGGGTGCGCGTCGAGCAGCTCGACTATCGCCTGCGCGCTGGCACCGTGGCGATCCATGCGCACACCGAGCGTCTTGATGCCCCGCAGCGTCAGGTAGCAGTCGAACGGGCTCGGCACGGCACCCACGGCGTTCTGCGTATACACGAGGTGGTCGGCCAGCTCGTCGTCGTTGGTGGCCACGAAGCCGCCCACTACATCACTGTGGCCGCCGAGGTATTTGGTGGCCGAGTGCACGACGGCATCGGCGCCGAGCGCGAGCGGCTGCTGCAGATACGGCGTGGCGAACGTGTTGTCCACCACCACGATGCCTCCCAGCTCGTGAGTGACGGCGCAGATGGCTTCGATATCGAACACCGTGAGCAGTGGGTTGGTGGGCGTCTCCAGCCACACCATGCGGGTACTCGGCGTCCAGGCGTCGCGGATCTTTTCGGGGGCGGTGAGATCGGCCGCGGCAAGCCCCACGCCGGCGTTGCCGAACACCTTGTCGATCAGGCGGAACGTTCCGCCGTAGGCGTCATCGCCGAGCAGCAGACTGTCGCCTGGGCGCAGCACACGCAGCAGCGCATCCGACGCCGCCAGCCCGCTGGCGAATGCGAACCCGTACCGGGCTCCTTCCAGCGACGCCACGCAGACCTGATAGGCGTGACGGGTCGGGTTTCCCGTTCGGCCGTACTCGTAGCCGTGCCGGGGCTGGCCGACGGCTTCCTGGGCGAAAGTGGTGGCCAGCGAGATCGGCGTGACCACCGCACCCGTGTAGGGGTCGTGGGGTTGGCCTGCCCGGATCGCCCGCGTCTCGAAGCCGAACTCGTCGGGGTCCTCGAAGCCCGACACCTGCGGATCGCCACCCAGCATCAACTGCCTCCAATTGCGTCCGCGCCGAGCGTCGCGACGGGCCTGCCCCGGTCATAGACCACGACCGCCTCGGGTCCTGCGAGCATGTCGGCGCGGGCCAGCAGCTCAGCGATTCGACCGACTGGTTCTCCGATGCCGACGGCAGGCAGAGGCGGTTCGATCGCCGCAGACACCTTTCTGCTGCCCTCCACCGCCAGCAGCCCGTCGTGGGCAACCGAGCCCACCACCTGAGCAGCAGCCAGGGGCATCTCGCCCTCGCATACCGGAACGGCACGCAATCCCGTCCGATCCATGCATCGCCGCGCAGCAGCCACGGTGTCGTCGGGCCGGACGAACACGAACTCGCCATGGACGAGGCTGCTCACCGTTCCGGGCCCAGGCTCCTGCGGCAGGAACCCCATCTGTGCCATCCACTCGTCGTCGAACACCCGGCTGAGGTAGCCCCGGCCCGAATCCGGGATGAGCGTGACCACCAGCGACTCCTCCGAGCGGCCGGCGGCATCGAGTTCCGCGGCAACAGCGAATGCGCCCGTCACGGCCGTACCGCCGGAACCGCCGATCAGCAGGCCCTCGCGCTGGGCAACCCGACGTGCCATCGCGAACGACTCGGCATCGGTCACGGGGATTCCACGGTCGACGACGCCGGGATCGTAGGTGGATGGCCAGAAGTCCTCGCCGATGCCTTCCACCAAGTAGGGCCGCCCGTCGCCGCCGACATACACCGACTCCGGCGGGTCGGCGATCACGACCTGTATGCCGGGATCCTGTTCTTTGAGGTAGCGACCTACGCCGGTGACGGTGCCGCCTGTGCCTGCACCCGCCACGAAGTGGGTGATGCGGCCTTCGGTCTGTGCCCAGATCTCTGGTCCGGTGGTCTCGTAGTGCGCTTGAGGGTTTGTCGGGTTGCCGTACTGGTTCGGCGAGTAGGCGCCCGGCGTCTCGCTCCTCAGGCGCTCAGCGGTCGAGTAGTACGAGCGTGGATCGTCAGGTGCAACGGCCACCGGGCAGACCACCACCTCTGCGCCATAGGCCCGCAGCAGCGCCACCTTCTCGGGCGCCACCTTGTCGGTGCATACGAAGATGCACCGGTAGCCGCGCTGCGCAGCGACCACGGCGAGGCCCACGCCGGTGTTTCCCGAAGTGGGCTCCACGAGCACGCCGCCCGGCTGCAACAAGCCGTCAGCTTCGGCGGCATCGATCATCGCCACCGCGGCGCGGTCTTTCACCGAGCCGCCGGGGTTGGTGGTTTCCAGCTTGGCGACGACCGGCGTTGCGATGTGCGGCTCGACCTTCCTCAGCCGGACCATCGGCGTGCGGCCCACAAGGTCCAGCACCGATGGCGCAATGTCGAGGCCCTTCAGGGCCTCGGGCATCGGCGAAGGCCCTGGGTGGGCGTCAGTCACGACATCACAGCCTACGAAGCAGCGACTCACGCTGCCGCGAACGCGGCGCGATCGAATCAGCTCAGCCGGTTGGCCGCCATGTGGCGCCGCTCAGGCGCCGAATTCGGCGGCGCGGGCCCGGAACAGCTCGACGTTGTTCTCTTTGATCTCCTCGTAGCCGCGGATCATGTCGGGAAGCTGGGCGATCTCGACGGCCCGGGCGTAGGCGGCTTCGTCGCCTGCACTCAACGTGTCGAGTGCCCGTTCGATCATCCCGCGGTACTCGTCGATCAGCTCCCGCTCCATCTTCCGATGAGCGGTCTTGCCGAAGACGTCCAGCGCCCCGCCGCGCAGGCCTTTCATCCGCGCCAGCAGGGCGAACGCGATGTCGCCTGACCGGCCGAGGCCGATCTTCTTCTCCACACCCATGCGCCGCATGATCGGCGGGTGCAGCTTGTAGGTGACATCGGTCTTGTCGCCGAACTGGTCGCGCACGGCCTGCTGGAACGCCCCCGAACGGTGCAGCCGGGCCACCTCGTACTCGTCCTTGTAGGCCATCAGCTTGTACAGGTACGTCGCCACGGCCTCGCTGAGCGCCGTCTCGCTGCCCGCTGCGGCCTCGGCCTCACGCACCTTGGCAATGAAGCTGGCGTACGCCGCTGCGTACGCGTGATTCTGGTAGGCCACCAAGTCGGGCACCCGGATGCGCAGCAGCCGTGCCAGCTCTTCGGACTGGCTGGGCACCGTGTCGATGAGATCCTGCTCACGGCCTGACGGGCCGATGTCACGCTTGACCTTGCCGACCCGCTCGACCTCGAGCGTTCCCAAGAAGTCGGGGTCGAGCACGATCTTGCGGCCGATGCGGAACGCCTGGGTGTTCATCTCCACCGCAACGCCGTTCAGCTCGATGGCCCGCTCGATCGCCGAAGCGCTGATCGGCACCACGCCCGCCTGATAGGCGGCGCCCACCACCAGCACGTTGGCCGGCATGTGCGAGCGGAACAAGCTGTCAGACAGCGTGCCCGCATCGAAGTAGACGTTGCGCTCGGGACTGGTCGACTCGTCGATGACCCGCTGGAAGGCCGTCCACTCGGGGAACTCGGCGGACGTGTCACGCACCATCGAAGTGGTGGGCACCTTCGACGACGACACGACGGCAACGGTCTTGCCCGCCAGCGCCTTGTCGAGGTTCGCCGGATTGGTGCCGGTCAGCAGGTCGAACACGATGTAGGCATCGGCCTCGCCGAGCCCGACCTTGTTGGCCTCGTCGCCGCCGTCATGATCCGCCGCCGAGGTGTCATCGCCGTTCGCACCCATTTTCCGGACCTTGAGGTTCGACAGCACCGGGCCGCCCTTCTGGGCGAGACCAGTCTGATCGAGGCCATTGGCCGTCTTGCCGTCGAGCAGGGCCGCCGTCGCCAGCATCTGGTTCACCGTGACCACGCCCGTGCCGCCGATGCCCATCATCAAGATGTTGCCCTCATCGATCCGGTCGGGCTCGGGCAGGTCGTCGCCGATGTGCTCGATCGCCACCGTGGCCTTGGTGGGGATCTTCCCCGCAGGGACCACCTCGATGAACGCCGGGCAGTCGCCGTCGAGGCAGGTGAAGTCTTTGTTGCACGACGACTGGTGAATCTGCGTCTTGCGGCCGAACTCGGTCTCGATGGGCTGCACGCTCAAGCAGCTCGACTTCTCGCCGCAGTCGCCGCAGCCCTCGCAGACGGCTTCGTTGATGAACACCCGCGTGTTGGGCTCGGCCACCTTGCCGCGCTTGCGGTCGCGCCGCAGCTCGGCTGCGCATGCCTGGTCGTAGATCAGCACCGTGCAGCCCTCGATGTCACGCAGCAGGCGCTGTGCTTCGTCCATGCGGTCGCGATGCCAAACGTCGGTGCCTGGGGCGAACTCGGCATCGGCGGGGTACTTGTCAGGGTCGTCGGTGACCACCATCACCTTGGCCACGCCTTCGGCAAGCACCGAGCGGGTCAGCTCCGGCACGGCCATGCCGCCGTCGATGTCCTGACCGCCCGTCATGGCGACCGCACCGTTGTAGAGGATCTTGTAGGTGACGTTGGTGCCGGCAGCCACAGCCTGGCGCAGCGCCAGCGAACCGGAGTGGTGATAGGTGCCGTCGCCGATGTTCTGGAACCGGTGCTCCATCGTCACGAACGGCGCGGCGCCGACCCACTGGCAGCCCTCGCCGCCCATCTGGGTGGTGCCGCGCACGTTGCGGGTGGGTGTCATGGCCGCCATGCCGTGACAGCCGATGCCGCCGCCAGCCTCGGAGCCCTCGGGCACCCAGGTCGAGCGGTTGTGGGGGCAGCCCGAGCAGAACCCCGGCGTGCGGCCGGCGGCCTTCTCGCCCTTGGAGGTGGTGACTGCGAGCGGGATCGTGATGCGCTCGGGCACAGCGGGTCCGATGCCCTCGGGACCGAGCCGGTCCACCAGGAACGGCCGGATCTTGCGCGCGATGAGATCGGCGTCCATCTCGCCGTGGCCCGGGAACCAGAAGCCGCCCTGCTGGTCGCGCTTGCCGAGCACGACGGGCGCGCCGGCCACGCCGTAGAGATTCTCCTTCATGAGCGTCTCGATGATCGAGCGCTTCTCCTCGACGGCGACGATCACGTCGAGCCCGTCGGCGAACTCGCGCAGGCTGGTGGGCTCGAGCGGCCACACCACGGCCGGCTTCCAGATGCGGACGCCGCGGCGCTCCAGCTCGATGTCGTCGAGGCCCATGCGGTCGAGCGCCTCGCGCAGGTCGTAATAGGTCTTGCCTGCAGCCACGAGGCCGATCCGGGCGTCGCGGGTGGGAACGGTCTGGCGGTTCAGCTTGTTGGCCGCCACGAACTCGTCGACTGCGACCATGCGGCCCTCGTGGATCTCGAGCTCCATGCGCACCGCGTTGGGGCCGAAAAGGGCGTCCTGCTGGGTGTGCGCCCAGGGCTTGCCCTCCCACTCGAATTCGGGACGGGTGACCGACACACGGCCGGGGCCGACCTGCACGGTTGCGTAGCCGTCGGCCACGTTGGTGACGATCTTGAGCGCCGACCAGAACCCGCTGTAGCGGGACAGCTCGTAGCCCCAGCGCCCGTAGTCGATGACCTCTTGGACCGAGCCGGGGTACAGGATCGGCGTCTGGAAGTGGATCAGCACCGGCTCGGACTCCGAAGCCAGCGTCGAGGATTTCGAAGCGGGGTCGTCGCCCGCAACGAGCAGCACACCGCCCTTGGGGTCGACACCGCAGACGTTGGCGTGCTTGATGGCGTCGCCGGAGCGATCGACCCCCGGCGCCTTGCCGTACCACATGCCCAGCACACCGTCGAAGCGGCCCTCGAAGTTGCGATTCGAGAGCTGGCTGCCCCACACGATCGTGGCGCCCAGATCCTCATTGAGGCCGGGCTCGAAGATGATGTTGTTCTGCTCAAGCTCGGTGGCATTGGTCGTCATCAGCGAGTCGATGCCGCCCAGCGGCGACCCGCGGTAGCCCGACACCATGGCCGCGTTGTTCAGCCCGTCACGGCGATCTGCCCGGAGCTGATCCAGCAGCACGCGCAGCAGCGCCTGCACGCCCGACATCGCGACGTCGCCTTCCATTCGGTCGAAGCGATCCTCGAGCTTGAAGTCTGCGAGTGCCATCGAATCCCCCTCATGCGCCGCGGCGGCGGGCGTAGCGGCCACTGGCGAGGCTACCCGTCAGCCCAAAGTGCTGCCGGTGGACTGACCCTGCACGCTCTCGGCATCCGAGAGGCGGTTGCGCTCCGGTCTGTCGGTCTTTTTGATGTGGATGAGCCGCCTGGAGCGGCAAATCCGCACCCAAAACGCCAGCGGCTCCAACGCCGGCCGGCAGGTACGGCGCCCTAGCTCTTGGGAAGCAGGGCAGGGCGCGGGAGGGTGAACGCCAGGCCGAGCGCGCAGGCATTCAAGGCCGCCGCCATGGTGAAGGTCCAGCCATAGCCCCCCGTTGCATTCAGCAGCAGCTGCGCCACGTACGGCCCGATCGCTGCACACGATCCTGCGGTTGCGAAGAAGCGGCCGACTATCGCACCGGCATGGGTACGGCCGAAGTAGTCGGCGACCAGCGCCGGGAAGACCGCCACGCTGCCGCCGTAGGACAGTCCGAACGCGATAGCCGAGGCGTACAGCAGCACCAGATTGTCGGCCACGGCAAAACCGACGAACGACAGCGTCTCGACCGCCAGCGCCAGCCCCACCGCTCGCCGCCGGTCGATGCGGTCTGACAGCGGGCCCGTCACAATGCGCCCCACGAGGCCCCCGACACCGACCGAGCTGATCACTCCCGACGCCCACTGCAATGAGAAACCGAGGCTGCGGGCGTACTGAACGCCGTGTGCGAACGGTACGAACACGACGACGAACGTCAAGGCGAACATCCCGAAGATGCGCCAGAACACCGAGGTGCGCCACGCTGCGGAGGCCGTCCACGCCGTGCGGGGATTCTCGTCGTCGGGGGCGCTGCGGCGGGTGGCTTCCACGACGAATCCCGCCGGCCTCGACACGACCCGCGAACGGGCGAGCGGGCGGTCAGCGGGATCCGGCGTGCGACCGTCGGGATACTGGCCGATCGACTCGGGATCGCGTACGAACAGCATGGCGGTGGCCGCCATGAACACGCCGCCCACTACGGCCATCACGGCGATCGCCGTGCGCCAGCCGAACTGTGAGACGAGCCACGCAGCGATCGGCGGTGCCACGATCCCGCCGGCGCTGCCGCCCGAGCCCACGATGCCCGTCGCCAGACCGCGCCGATCCGTGAACCAGCGCACCACGGTGGCGTTCGCGGGCACCCATGACGACGACATGCCGAGCGGAGCGATCACCCCCAGCCCGATGAAGACCAGCGCCAAGCTCGGAGCAGACGACAGCACCAGGTAGCCGGCGGCCAGCAGCAGGGCGCCCACGCCGATGACCTGGCGGGGGCCGATGCGGTCGGTGAGCTGCCCGCTCCACACGCTGATCGCGCTGTAGCTGAGGATGTACAGCGCGTACGCGAGCTGCAGCCAGTTGGTGGACCAGCCGGTGTCAGCGCTGATGGCCCCTTCAAACGTGCCGTAGCTGAACTGCAGGCCGTAAACGATGAACAGCACCCAGAAACCGGCCCACGCCACGCGCCAGCCGTGGAACGGACGGCCGATCAGCACGCCGACGCCGCCGGGCGGCCGTCTGGTGGGCACAGTCACGAGACGCGCGGTCTGGTGCGCTGCAGCCGCCAAGGGCGGCCGCCGCTACATGTCGCCAGGTGCCAGGAAGAACCAGATGGGCTGCTTCTCGCCGGCGTCGGCCATGGCCTTGCGGGCGGCCATGATCGTGCGGCCCGCCTCGGTGGAGGTGAAGAACCAGCGAGCACCAGCCCATGGGGCCGGTGCGTGCTCGGCCAGCGCCAGCGCGGCCGTCTCGTAGTAGCCGCGGATGTCCTGCGCCACCCGCGCCGGAATGCCCGGTATGCCGGCTTCCTTCCACGGTGTGCCCTCGGCTACACGCACGAACGACTGCACGGCCGCGCCGATGTCGTCGGCGGCCACGACGCGCCCCGCGCCGGTGCGATTGCCCAGCTTGGCCACGGCCCGGTCGTAGGCCTGCCGCAGCCCGTTGGCTTCGTCGACGGCGGGGTGCAGGCTGGGGTCGTGCCGGGGCGGCAGCTCGCACGACATGGTGGCGGTGCCGTCGTCGTCGATCGTCTCGGCGAACTTCTCCACCACTGGCTCTGGAGAGGTGAGCAGCCCGAAGGCGTGGGCCAGCACACGGTGCTGGAAGTCGGCATCGTTGGGCTTGCCGAGTGGGCGCCCGAGCGGGAAGTCGCACCAGAGCCCGCGGGGCGGGGCGGTTCCCTGGATGTGGGCGCCGATGGAGCCCAGCGCCACGGTGGCGATTCCGGCTTCCTCGAAGACGTGGGCGAGCGTACTGACCGTACGCGTGCACAGCGGTCAGACGGGTGTGAACAAGACCACGTCCACCTCGTGGTCACGCAGGAACTTGGCCCCCGCCGGCCCGGAATCCATCCGAACGCCGGACAGGTCGAACTGGTTGCCGGCGTAGGACAGGTGGATGTCGGAGACCTCGCCGATGGTGCCGTCGGCGGCGAGCTCATCGAGACGGTCGATCGGGAACACCGTGTTGAGGTCGAGGGCGATGCCGGTGGCATCGAAGTTGGGGCTCCAGTGGCCGCACATGTAGTCGCGCCGGCTGCCGTCGAGGACGCGATAGCCGATGTCGATCGGCTCGAAATCGTCCTGATCGGGATGGTGCAGTGACGCCGAGGTCACGATGGCGACCTTGGCCTCCGCCAGGGGCGGGGGCGTGGTGAACGCTGCGGTCTCGAAGTCGGGGAGCTCGAGCCCGCCCGTCAGTGCCTTGACATCGGAATCAGCCATGGCGGCAACGCTACGACGTGCCGCACTGCCTTGCTCGGCACGGAGTGCTAAGCGGATTCCTCGACGTCGAGGGAGCGTTGGCGGAGGCGGCGCATGCCTCTGAGCCATCGATCGGGGTCGGAGGCTTTGCGTTCTACGTAGGTCTGGGCCTCAGGGTGGGACAGGATCAGGAACCGCTCCTCGGCCATCGCCTCGGTGATGACCTGCGCCACGAACTCCGGCTCGACGATGCCGTCGGTGCCTCCATCGGCGAGTCGCTGCGGGGCCATGGCGGTGTTCACGCCCTGCGGGCACAGCACCGAGACCCGGATGCCGTCGTCGCCGTGCAGGATCGCCTCCATCTCGGCCAGCTTGATGCAGGCGGCCTTGGTGACCGAGTACGGCGCGGAGCCCATCGCGGCCAGCAGCCCGGCGGCGCTGGCGGTGTGCACGAGATAGCCCTCGCCCCGGGCGAGCATCGAGGGCAGCACGGCACGGGCTGCGAACACGTGGCTCATCACGTGCAGCTCCCATTGGGACTGCCATGCGTCGTTGGAGGCATCCACGCCGCCGTCGGCGCCGGCGCCGGCGTTGGAGAAGAAGACGTCGATCGGGCCATGCGCGTCGAGCGTGCGTTCGACCAGATCGGCAACGGCCGCTTCGTCGGTGACGTCGAGCCCGACGCCCTCGCAGCCGATCTCATCCGCGACCGCCTGCGCAGTCTCAGCGTTGTAGTCGGCGACGACGATGTGGCGAGCCCCTTCGGCCATCCAGTGCCGGGCGGTGGCCCCGCCGATGCCGCCTCCCCCGCCTGTGATGATCGCAACCCGATCGCGCAGTTCCATGATGGCTTCCCTTCTGCCTTCGTGACCTAGGCCGTATCAGCGGTGCCGATGCCGCCGATCTCCTCGCCCTCGTCGATGGCCTTGATGCGCGCCGCGTATGCGGTCTCGGCCAGGCCCTCGGCTCCCAGGAACCGGCCGGGGCTGGCACCGTCGATGTGGCCCATGATCCCCCGGTAGAGGCTGAACCCGCACAGCGCCGCCAGCTCGTCGGGCATGTCGCGGACGTCTTCGGGAGCGAGGCTGTAGTACTGGTTCTGCTGCTGGCGCATCCAGCCTCGGCAGTACTGCACGCTGATGCCCAAGCGCCAGTTGTCGTCAGACGTGTTGGCGCCGCCGCAGTGCCAGGTGCCGCCGTTGACGATCAGCACCGAGCCGGCCGGCATCTCGGCCGCGATGTACTCCGGCTTCTCGCCCGGCTGGGGCTCATGGTCAAAGCGGTGCGAGCCGGGAACGAGACGGGTGGCGCCGTTCTCGTCGGTGAAGTCGGTGAACGCCCAGATGGTGGTGACCATGAACGGCGGGCGGGGCCGGGGCACGTCGATCTGATCGACAAGGCCGTCGTCGGAATGCAGGCCCTGGTGCACTTCGCCCGGTCCGATGTGCATGCAGGTGGTGCCCGACAGGATCGCCCCGGGCTCCATCAGGTGCTGCGGGAACGGCAGCACGTTGCGGTGGATCGGCAGCTTCCAGAACGACCGGTCCTTGTGGAGCAGGTTGTACATGCGCTTGGTGGCGAAGCCCTCGATGCGGTTGCCCTTCGGCTGCACGTTCAGCTCGTCCTCGACCCGGGCGACGGTCTCGCGGATCTCGGCGACCAGCTCGGGTTCGATGGCGCCTTCGACGATGCAGTAGCCGTTCTCGTCGACTTCGTCGAGATAGCGCTGGAGTTCGGATTCGTTCGCTGTGAGGTCCAAGGTGCCGCTCATGGCCCCAGTCTCGCAGGGATGTCTCGCCGACGTGCCGGTGCGCGCCGGCTCTCAAGAACCCGTGACACCCGCGAAGGCAAAATCGCAGCCGTCGCGCACCTCGCTGGCGCGGCCCAGGAAGTGGCTGTCCTCGACATTCCAGGTGTGCTCGTCGCCGTGGCGCACGCGCAGGTAACCGGCGCCGTGGGTCCAGTAGATGCGGCCACCGGCGAGGGTCACGTCGTGCGCTAGCGCAATGTCGACGCGCCGGGGAACTCGGCGCCAGCCGCCCGCCTCTTCGAGATCGTGACGAGAGATCATCAGCACGCCGCCCGACACGCCGACAAACGGGATGTACTGCTCGGAGAACTTCTGGCGGTTCTGGTCGCGCACTGTCTTGTCGAGGCGTTCCAGGTACACGTACTCCGCCGACTTCCCGATGAGTTCGGCCTGCGAGTACTCGTGGGCCAGCACCAAATCCTGCACGTGCTCGGCGCCGTAGTAGTCGTCGTCGTCCATCTTGGTGATGAGCTGGCCTCCGGCAGACTCCGCGGCAGCTCGCAGCACCCCACCCAAGGTCTCCGCGCTGTCGACCCGCACGATCCGCAGGGACTGGCCGAGGTCGCCGGCCAGCGCTTCGATCTCGGCATCGCTGCCGAAACCGTCGCCGTGCAGAGCGAGCACTAGCTCGAGGCGCGGGTAGGTCTGGCCGGCGGCGGTCGTGATGACATCAGCGACGCGGTCGGGCCGGCGGGTCGGGGCCAAGATGGACACCTCGGGTGGTTGGGCGCTGATGCCCGTCGCCGAGAGGATCTGGCGCGCCCGGCTGCGCAGTGAGTGGTCGCGCAACGCGCAGCGCCGCATCTCGATGCTGAGCTGCTCGCGGCGGTGTGCATCGGCATCGACCACCTCCTCGGAGGCCATCAGCCTCGCCAGCTCCGTCCCCAAGCACGCCGCCAGCTCCGCGTCGGGCGCGTCGATGTGCACGAGCACGCCGGCCGCTGCCAACGCTGCCAACGGGCCGGCTCGTTCGACAGGATGCCGGTGCTCCGCAGCCCGGTCCACGAGGTGGTGACGCGAGCGCAGGTCGTTGAGCATCTCGCCGCCGATCTGCAGGCTGAACGCCGATCCGCGTTCGGGCGACAGCACCGAGCGGAGCGCAGTGCTGTCGGGGTCACAGTCTGCGGACCAACCGACCGGGTTGACAGCTTCAGGATTGAAAGCCTGCACGCTGAGCTGTCCCGGCAGCTCCTCCAGTACCACGACGGCCGGGAGGCGTTCGAGCGTGCTCGTGCGCAATGCCGCCTCGGCCACGCGGCGGGAATCGGCCAACAACACATCAACGTGGTGATCCCCCCCGTCTCCGACATGAAACGCCACTCGGGTCGAAGCGGCGAACACGGATGATGCCGCTCGGCCGGTCGCAGCAAGGTTCGCACCAAGCGGGTAGCGGGCCAAGCGCTGTACGTAGCGCTGGCTGCGGGGCTGCAATCCCAGCCAGATCCTCATCGCCTTGCGTGCCCGGCGTGGCCATTGCCTGCGCACGCGACGCAACGCGAACCGGAGCCGGCGAACCCGCCAGCGGATGCCTCGCGCAATCCGGCGCACATTTCTCAAACGCCAGCGGAGGTTCTTCGTACGCCACCACACCGCTCGTGCGATGGTCGCGATGAGGCGAGCGACATCTGAGGGCCGCCTGATGCGTCGCACGGCGACGAACAGCGTCCCCACGTGCCGGCGCATCCGGGCCCACAGCCGCAATGACCATTTGGCCGGCCCATGCAGCTTGCCGGCGAGCCATCCTTGCGGCTTGGGCTCGTGGGTGACCTGCAAGCTGTCGACGTCTAGCTCGACGACCGTGCCGAACTCGGCAACAGCCCGGCCCGAGCGGCGGGCACGGTGAACCGCCCAGCCGCGTGCGATGCCGACCCTGTGTCCTGACGCCAAGTCTGACGCGCCGGCAGGAGCGGTGCCGAGCTGGTTCTGCAGACGGTCGAGCATCCGGGGGCGGACCTGCGCGCCGGCGGGAACCCGTACGTGAAACGCCGCCGCTGGTTGCGCGAAGGCGGCGCCACCAGCGGCGCCCACGCTCACCCGCGGGTCGGGGTCGAGTTGGCGGCGGAGCCGCTCGAATGGTTCGCCGGGGCGCTCGTCGACCCACACCACAAGGTCATGCACATTGCTGGCGAGCACCTGCTCCACCGTTTCCAGCACGCCCTCTTCATCGGTGTGCCCCGGCTCCACGGTCACCACGAACTGGGGGATGGTGTACGAGCGGCCGGGGGGCGACGTGCGCAGCCGCCGGTCGGGAACGAGATGCGAGAGCTTGTCACGCTGCTGGGCGAGGCTGATCGTCTCGTCCTCGCTCAGCACCGCCCCCTCGCCCTGGTGCCAGCACAGCGCCGAGCGCTCGGGCACCAGCACTGCCCCTTGCGCATAGGCGCGCCAACCGAACTCGATGTCCTCCGAGCCCCATTGCGTGAACGACTCGTCAAAGCAGCCCACAGCGGTGAAGAAGTCCTTGGAAACAGCGAAGTTGCCGCCGGTGACTACCCGGAACACGTCGTCGGCGTCTGAGGCGAGGTCGTCGGTGGCCTCCATGCGACGCTCGATCCATTCGGGGCGCTGGATCGGCCGTCCCTCGAAGAAATCAGCGAGCGTCCCGGGCCGGTCACGCACGCCCGACGCCCCGATGCCGTCTACGTCGACGTGGTGGCGGAACCCCAGCGTGAGCAAGTCGCTGGCTGCGTGGTGCCAGCGGGCGTGCGCGGCCAGCCAATCGGCCTCAGGGACCATGTCGCAGTCGAGGAAGATCAGCACATCGCCCTGGGCCGCACGGGCGCCGTTGTTGCGCGCCCGGGCCAAGCCGAACCCGAGATCTTCCTGATGGACTACTCGAAGGCTCAGCCGGCTCGGCCCCGTTCCATCGATCGCAGCCAGATCGAGTTCGGCAACGTCAAGCGGCGGATCAGAGCCATCGTCCACCACGATCACCTCGAAGAGATCCGCTGGGTAGGCCTGTCGTTCGAGCCCGGCCAGCGTCAGCGCAAGCGCATCCGGCGCCTCGTAGTAGGGCACAATCACCGTCACCGGAAGCAGCGGTTCGAACACATCAAGCGGTGCCACCCCCAGCGAGCGCCAGTCGTTGCCCCGCACGTGAGCGGGCGGCGGCGTGGGGCGGTGTGGAGGCGGTGTGAACACAGGCGGTCCGTTGCGGTCAGACATCCGTCGCCGGACGTCACTCGGCCGCGTGAGTATGCCCCCGCTGGCTGTCCCTGCCCCGCACCGTTGCCCCAGGGACGGCCTTCGTAGGATGACCCGCATGGCCGACGAAGGCGGCGAGGCAAGCACAGTCGGCGAAGGCGGCGAGGCAGACACAGCACCGGTCCGGCCGCTCATCGACCTGACGTCTCGACCGACGGCGCGTACCTACCTGCGGGAGGCGTGGCGTCGGCGCGAGTTCGCCATCGTGGTGCCGGCGCAGGACCTGCGGGCCCAGAACATGGACACCACGCTGGGCCAGCTCTGGCACCTGGTGAACCCGGCTCTGCTGGTTGGGGTCTATTTCCTGGTGTTCGGCGTCATCATCGACACCCGGCGCGGGGTCGATAACTTCCTGGGTTTCCTCATCGTCGGCGTCGTGCTGTTCCATCTCACCCAGCGGGTCACCTTGGAGGCATCCACCTCGATCACGCAGAACATGGGCTTGATCCGCTCGATCCAGTTCCCGCGCATCCTGCTGCCCGCGGCGTCGGTGAACGGCCAGACCGCTGCGTTCGTGCCAGCGCTGGCGCTGGCGATCCTGGCGGTGCTGGCGACCGGCGAGCTGCCGACACTTCGCTGGCTGGTGCTGCCGGCGGTGCTGGTGGCGCAGTTCAGTTTCAACTTCGGCACTGCGCTGCTCGTGGCTCGCATCGGCACCACCATGCCCGACCTGCGCCAGATCCTGCCGCACCTGTTCCGGCTGCTGTTCTACGGCTCGGGCGTGATCTTCAGCGTCGATGCGTTCGTGCAGAGCACGGCGTGGCGGCGTGCGTTCGCGCTCAACCCGCTCTATGACGTGATCACGTGCGCGCGCTGGTGCCTGCTGGGCGAGCCGGTGGACCTGTGGGTGGTGGCCGGTCTCGTGATGTGGTGTGTGCTGATGCCCGCCATTGGATTCGCGGTGTTCCACCGGTCCGAGCAGAGGCTCGGCGCATGAGCGACCCCGCCGTCACGGTCGAGGTGCGCGACGCCCACGTCAGCTACCGGGTGTTCGAGGAGCCGGCCATGGGCCTCAAGCAGGGCTTTGCCCGGGGCCGGATGCGTCGCCAGTACCGAATGATCCCCGCAGTGCAGGGTGTGACGCTGGATCTGCGTGAGCATGAGACGCTAGGGCTGATCGGGCCGAACGGTGCGGGCAAATCGACGCTGCTCGCGGCGATGACCGGGCTGCTGCCGCTGCGCTCGGGCAGCATCCGGGGGCGGTCACGGCCGTCGCTGCTCGGGGTGTCGTCGGTGCTGCGACCGGCGCTGTCGGGGCGGCGCAACATCCTGATCGGCGGGCTGGCGCTGGGCTTCACCCGTGCCGAGGTGGAGCGCCGGATGGACGAGATCATCGATTTCGCCGGGCTGCGCGCCGACATCGATCGGCCCATGCGCACGTACTCGTCTGGCATGCGCGCCCGGCTGCGCTTTGCCATCGCCACCGCCCGCATTCCCGAGATCCTGCTGATCGACGAGGCGCTGACCGTGGGCGACGAGGAGTTCCGGCGGCTGGCGGCCGAACGCATCGACGACGTGCGCTCGGCCTCGGGCTCGGTCGTGCTGGTCACCCACAACATGAACGAGATCCGGCGCTTCTGCGACCGGGTGGTCTGGCTGGACGAGGGCCGCATCCGGGCCGTCGGCGACCCTGTCGAAGTTGTCGACAGCTATCTCGCAGCCCCGAGCCCCAACTCCCGCTGACAGGGCGGGACGGCTCGCAGCGAGTGGTGCGAGACTGAACCCATGGCGGCGGCACCGGGGGCAGACGGGCAAGGCCGCCGCATCATCCTGAACGCGTTCACGATGAACTGCGTGGGCCATATCCAGCAGGGGCTGTGGGTGCGAGACGACACCCGACAGCGGGAATACACCTCGCTCGAGCCATGGCTGGAGCTGGCCCGGATCTGCGAGGCCGGATGCTTCGATGCCATTTTCCTCGCGGACGTGATCGGGCTGTACGACACCTACCGGGGCAGCGCCGACACCTCGCTGCGCGAGGCGATACAGGTGCCCGTGAACGACCCGATGCTGCTGATCCCGGCCATGGCCACGGTCACCGAGCACCTGGGGTTCGCCTTCACCAGCAACGTGCTGCAGGCGCACCCGTTCACCTTCTCCCGCCAGATCTCCACGCTCGACCACCTCACGGGCGGGCGGGTGGCCTGGAACGTCGTCACCTCGTACCTGCAGAACGGCGCGCAGAGCCTCGGTTACCCGCGACTGCCCAAGCACGACACGCGCTACGAGCGAGCCGAGGACTACCTGGACGTCTGCTACAAGCTCTGGGAGGGCAGCTGGTCTGACGATGCCGTGGTGGCCGACACCGAGCGCGGCGTCTATACCGACCCTGACCGGGTGCGGCCGATCGACCACGAAGGCCCGTACTACTCGGTTGCCGGCCCGCACCTCGCCGAACCGTCGCCGCAGCGCACGCCGGTGATCTACCAGGCCGGCTCGTCGGATCGTGGGCGCGATTTCGCGGCCAAGCACGCCGAATGCGTGTTTGTCGTGGCGGCCTCGCGGGGCCTGACACGCATCGCCGAGGACATCCGGCGCCGGGTGAGTGCGGTCGGTCGCCACCCCGATGACGTGAAGATCATTGCCGGCCTGTCCCCCATCGTGGGCGGCACGGAGGCCGAGGCGAAAGCCAAGCACACCGACTATCTCGAGACGCTCTCGCTGGAAGCAGGTCTGGCGCACCTGAGCGGAAACCTCAACATCGATCTGAGCCACATCGACCCCGACCAGCCGCTCGAGACGCTGAACACCGAGGGCGTGCGCGGCCCGGTGAAGTCGCTGCTGGATTCGGCGCGGCCGGGCACCCGGACCTTCGGCGACCTCATCAAGCTGAACATGGCCGGGCAATTCCTGGTGGGGTCGCCCGAGCAGATCGCCGACGGCATGCAGCGCCGGCTCAACCAGGGTGTGGACGGCTTCAACCTGGTGTATGCCACCACCCCCGGCACGTTCGTGGACTTCATCGAGGGTGTGGTGCCGGTGCTGCGCGAACGAGGTCTGGTGCAGCGGGAATACCAGCCGGGAACGCTGCGCGAGAAGCTGTTCGGCCGCAGGCGCCTGCCCGACACGCACTACGCCAGCGGCTTCCGCCAGCAGCGGGTGTAGCCGATCGGCGCGGCGGCGCGGCGGCGGATAGCCGGCTCAGCCAGCAAGAAGAATGACAGCGGCGTCCGGTTCAGCCCCGCGGCGAGGCCCGTGTCGGTCCTCGCAGCGTCACACCGCCGTCGACGACCAGTGTGTGACCGGTGATGTAGCGGGCCTCGTCGGTGCACAGGAACCTGACCGCAGCGCCGACATCCCAGCCATTTCCCTCGATCTTGAGCACGCTGGCGCGCCGCCGGGCCTCAGCGAGTTCGGGGGGCATGTCGTCGCCGCCGACGAGCGGCGTGCGCACCGGTCCGGGGGCCACGCAGTTCACCCGCACGCCATCGGCGCCGTGGTCAACGGCCATGGCGGCCGTGAGCGCCATGATCGCCCCCTTGGAGGTCGAGTAGGCCGTCATGCCGCGAGGCCACAGCGCCGAGATGGACGAGATGTTGACGATCGCTCCCCCGCCCGAGTGCTCGATCATGGCCGGAATGGCGTGACGAGATGCCAGCACCATCGAGGTGAGGTTCACGTCCATCACCCGCTGCCACGCATCGACATCGCCCGTCACCACCGTGCCGTCGCTGCCGATGCTGACGTTGTTGATCAGGATGTCCAGCCGGCCCCACCGGTCGAGCGCGGCCTTCACCATTGCCTCGCAATCGGCTTCAACGGTCACATCGGCACCGACAGCGATGGCGCTACCTCCCTCGGCGCTGATCATCTCGACAGTGGCCCCGGCGAGCTCGGGCTTGCGGTCCACCGCCAGCACGTGCGCACCGGCCTCGGCCAGCAGGACTGCCGCCGCCCGGCCGTTGCCAATCCCGTCGCCGCGTGCACCCGCGCCGGTGACGATCGCCACGTGGCCGCCCAAGTCCGCAGTCGCCCGAGTTGCAGTCATCCGTCGACGCTCCGGCGGGACAAGTGCTCAGCCGTCGCCGTTGAGGCGGAGGGTGCTGCGGTCGTCCAGCGGCGTCCAGGCGTCGGCGTAGTCGCTCTGCAGCTCGTCGAGGCCGGCAGCCCACGCCGTGGGGATCCATGGGTAGCGCGACTCAAACATGAAGGCGAGCATGTCGGCCATCCGGCGGGGTTCGAGCTCGGCCGTGGTGCCGGCGTCGTAGGCCTCGATGTCGGGACCGTGGGGCAGGAAGGCGTTGTGGATGCTGACGCCGCCGGGCTCGAATCCCCCCTCGGGCTTGGCGTCGTAGGTGCCCTCGATGAGCCCCATCAGCTCGCTCATCACGTTGGAGTGGTACCAGGGCGGGCGGAACGTGTGCTCCTGCACTGCCCAGCGCTCACGGAACAGCACGAAGTCGACGTTGGCAGTGCCCGCTGTGTCTGATGGAGATGTCAGCAGTGTCCAGATGGACGGCGCCGGGTGGTCGAACAGCAGCGGGCCCAGGGGGCAGTAGTTGCGCAGGTCGTACTTGTAAGGGGCGAAGTTGCCGTGCCAGGCCACGACGTCGAGCGGCGAGTGCGGCAAATGCGTTTCGAGCAGACGGCCGCCGTGCTTGAAGACCAGTCGGGTGGGTTGATCCTCAGCCTTGTAGCCAGCGACCGGGAACAGGAAGTCGCGGGGCATGGCGAGTGCGTCCACGCCGATCAGCCCCGGGTCGGGCAGCCGGAACGGCGCGCCGTAGTTCTCGCACACGTAACCCCGAGCCGTCTCTTCCATGAGCTCGACACGGAACTTGACGCCACGCGGCACCGTGGCCAGTTCCGCAGGCCCGACGGCGAGGGTGCCGAGCTCGGTGACGAGGCGCAGTGCGCCCTGCTGGGGCAGGATCAGCATCTCGCCGTCGGCGTTGGCGAACACCTCGCCATCCATGGACCGATTGGCGACGTACAAGTGCGTTGCAGCACCCGTGCCGAGGTGGGCGTCGCCGTTGGCAGCGAGCGTGCACAGGCCCTCGAGCCAGCTCAGCGGCTCGTCGGGAACGCTGATCGGGTTCCAGCGCAGCTGGGCCACGGGAGGCATGCCCTCACGGCAAGGCGAGGTGCGGAGGTTGCCCCCCTCGATGTCGCGCAGCCCGCCGATATGGCGCACCGACGGGCGGATCCGGTACATCCAGGTGCGCAGCGCATCGGCCCTGGGCGCCGTGAAGGCACTGCCCGTCAGCTGCTCGGTGTAGAGGTCGTGTGTGACCCGTTGCGGACTGTTCTGGCCGACCGGCAGTACGCCGGGCTCTGCCTCGGTGGCGTGCTCGTTGCCGAAACCGCTCTGGTAGTCGATGCCGAAGTCGTCCCCCATCGCGCCAGCCTAGGACGGGCTTGCGAAGCGAACGGTTCTCGGTGTGCGAGAGCCGCTGGGGGCGGCAATTCCACACCGAAAAGGAGGCGGCGTCAGGGTCCGACTGGGCGCTGGCGGCGCATGGTCATCGCGAGCACCGAGGCACCGGCGGCGCAGGCGGCAAAAGCCAGCCAGACCACGCTGTAGCTGCCCGTCCACTCGATGACGTAGCCCGCAGCGAGGCCGCCAATGCTGAGACCGGACATGAAGCCGAGCATCACGAATCCCGATGCCCGCCCGGCCAACGAGACAGGGACGCCCGTGATGATGGACAGCATCGACACAGCGCTGAAGGACATCATCGTGCAGCCGGCCAGCAACGACATCACCCACATCAGCGAGTCGTGGACTGAGCCGGCCGCCAGCAGGAGCACCATGGCGACCACGGTGAAGGCGGACTGGATGGTGAGCGCGCTCGCTGGGCGGACCCGAGCCTCGGTGAGGCGGGCCCACCAGATGCGCGACGCCGCCGCGGTGATGCCTGCGAGCGCGCTGGCCATGCCTGCCCAGAAGTTGGTCCACCCCAACGACTGCTCGGCGTAGAGCACTTGGAACCTGCCGAAACCGCCGACCACGCTCCCCATCAGCAGCGAGTACCAGGTGAGCTTGGTGATGAAGGCTCGCTCGGCAGGCCTCATCTGAGCGGGCGGGGGGCGCCTCGTGCCGGCCAGGCGAGAGCGCCTGTCACCGGCGGGCTGCGGATTGCTTGCAGTCACTGAGACACGGGTGTCGGGCGAGCGGCGTTCGGCATCTGCTCCGTCGGGCTTCGCGGGAGCATCCGGCCGCAGCCACAGCTGTATGCCGACGGCGCACACCAGCGCCACGACGCCGTAGACGCCCATTGCCGCACGCCAGCCGAACCAGACGGCCAGTGTCGGCAGCGTGAAGCCTGACAGGAACGTGCCGAACATCACGCCCGACTGCTTGAGCCCGGTGATCGTGCCGCGTCGTCCTTCGGGCACACGCTCGGCGATGAGCTTGTTGGTGGCCGGATTGCACCAACCCTGCCCCAGCCCCGCGAACGCCGCTGACGCCATGAGCACCCACACGTTGGCGGCGAACGCCATGCCGAACATGCCCACGCCGGCAGTGATGATCGTCAGCACCGTCGAGAGCTTCGGTCCGACGCGATCGGTCAACCGGCCGGACAGCGGTGCGAACGCCGCTGCCACCACAGTGTTGGCAGTCAGGGCAACACTGAAAGCGCCAGTCGTGATGTCGAGCGCCGCGATGACATCGACCGCCAGCACCGCCGGCAGCATCATGGGGATCGGGCCGAGCACCATCGTCGCAACCAGCACAAAGCGCAGGCCCAAGCGTTGCAATGGTCCGTTGTGGACTTCTGCGGCATCGCGATGCGCGCCCGCCGCGCTGGGGGCGTCGACCGTTCGCATCGCTGCGAACCCTATGGCCGCTGCTCGACAACCGTGCAAACAGCGCAATCGGGCTCAGCCTCTAGCGTGCCAGCGTGAATTCTTCCCAAGTGCTGCTGCCCGCCGATGACTATCAGCGGCTTGCCGGTCGGCTCTCAGCACTCGATCACGACATCACGCCGCTGCTGTGGAGCCGTGAGAGCGTGACGCTGCAGGACGGCTCAGTTATCGCTGACGCGAGCGGCGTGCCAGCCGACGACGCCGTCTACGCACCCGCCGCCGCCTGGATCTCGATCGGTTTGCTGTTTGGTGGCAACTTGGCGCCCTTCGTCGACGCAGCGCTCGCTCCGGGGACGCTGCGCTGGACGCAGGCCTGCCTGGCGGGAACCGACGCGCCGCCGTTCCAACAGCTACTGGCTGCAGACGTTCGGCTGAGCCGCAGCGACGCTCCCAACGATGCCACCGCCGAGCACACGATGTCGCTGGTGCTGAGCACGTTTCATGACTGGGCAGGACGGATCGACCGGCGCCGGGCCGGCGACTGGCTGCAGGTTCCATGGCGGGAGGTACGCGGGAGCCGGTGGCTCATCGTTGGATTCGGCTCGATCGGCCGCAAGGTGGCCACGCTGGCCCGTGCCTTCGGTGCAGCGGTCGTGGGCGCCCGCCGCAGCGCCGCCGACGATGCCGATCTCGAGGCCACTGACGCCATGGTGACCATGGATGCCATCGCGGGCGAACTGCCGCTCGCCGATGTGGTGGTGCTCACCTGCCCGCTCACCGACGAGACTCGCGGGCTCGTCGACGCTGAGTTCCTGTCGGCTCTGCGCGACGACGTGGTGCTGGTGAACGTGGCGCGAGGCGCCGTCATCGACACCGACGCTCTCCTGGCGTGGCTGGATGGTGACCGTGGGGCGACAGCGGTGCTCGACGTGTTCGACATCGAGCCGCTGCCCGGTGACAGCCCGCTGTGGCAGCACCCCAAGGTGGTGATGACCACCCACATCGGCGGTGCCGGCAGCGGCATGACGGCCCGCAACGATGACTTGTTCATCGCTCAGCTCGAGCGGTTCATGGCCGGCGGCACACCGCACCTGCTGGTTGAGGGCTGAATCATGAAGGCTGAAACGTTGCTGCCGCTCGGCAAGCTCGACCCGGGGTTGCGCGCGCCCGACGTGCCACTCGACGTGACGACCATCGGCGAGGCCGCTGCACAAGTGGAAGCGCTGGGATATGACGCCCTCGTCGTCGAAGAGACAAAAGACGACCCGTACCAGTTGCTCGCCATGGCGGCAGTGGCGACCTCCACGCTCGGGCTCGGCACCTCGGTGGCGATGGCGTTCCCCCGATCCCCGACGGTGACTGCCATGTCGGCGTGGACACTGCAAAAGGCCTCTTGCGGACGGTCGATCCTGGGGCTGGGCTCCCAGGTGCGCGGCCACATCCGTCGGCGCTACGGCATGGAGTGGTCGGCGCCGGGGCCGTGGATGCGCGACTACGTCGGCGCTCTCCGTGCGGTATGGCGCTGCTGGCAGGACCGCACGCCGCTGGAGTACGAGAGCGAACACTACGACCTCAACCTCATGGTGCCGCTGTTCGACCCCGGCCCCATCGACCATCCCGACGTCCCGGTGCACATCGCCGCGATCAACCCGAACATGTGCGGCGTCGCCGGCGAGGTTGCCGACGGCGTGCGGCTGCACCCGGTGTGCTCGCCCCGCTACATCACCGAGGTGATGGCGCCTGCAGTCGCCCGCGGTGCCGAACGGGCCGGGCGCGACCCCAACGCAGTCGAGTGGTGCATGAAGCCGCTCGTCGCCACGGCGCCCGACGAGGCAGCCTTGGCCGTTGTGGCGAGCACGGTGCGCGAGCGCGTCGGCTTCTACCTCTCAACACCCGCCTACCGGGCAGCCTTCGATGTGCACGACTGGACCGACGAAGCGGAGCGAGCGGCGGCCCTCTCCAAGGCTCAGCGCTGGGACGAGATCTCGGCGATCGTGTCCGACGAGATGCTGCACACCATCGCCACGGTCGGCACCTACGACCAGATCGGCGGGCTGCTCGCCGAGCGGTACGGCCCCCACATCGACCGCATCGAGTTCTCGATTCCTGTCGCCAACCCCGACGACGGCGAGCAGCTGTCCGGCATCCTCGCGGAGTTGCAGGCGGCCAGCCGTCCCTGACCCGACTTCACTGGCGAGCTGTAGTGCTGCCGAGTGAGGAAAGCCGGCTGAGACGGGATTCCTACATCGAGACGACTGCCGGCGCCGCCATCGTCAGATACGCGGAATGCGAGAGGTCTAGGGTCTCGCCGTCGACCTCGCGCGGTTTCCGCCGAGAATCAATCACACAGTGAGAGGAACAGGCAGATGGGTGTTCTTGACGGACGGGTTGCGATCATCACCGGCGGTGCACGAGGGCAGGGCGCAATTGAGGGCCAGCTCTTCGCCGACGAGGGTGCGACGGTGGTGCTCACCGACGTGCTCGACGACGAGGGGGAGCGCACCGCGGGCGAACTGGGGTGCGACTACTTGCATCACGACGTGGCCGATGAGGCGGCTTGGGATTCGGTGGTTGCCGACGTGATCGCTCGCCACGGGCGCATCGATGTGCTGGTGAACAACGCCGGCATCTTCCAGGGCGCTGGTCTGATGAAGACCTCCAGCGCCGACTTCGACCGCATGCTCGCGATCAATGCCCGCGGTGTGTTCCTGGGCATGCAGAAGGTGGGTACCGCGATGGCCGAGGCCGAGTCCGGTTCGATCATCAACATCAGCTCGGTCGCGGGGCTGATGGGCACCGCCGGGTCGTTTGCGTACAGCGCCAGCAAGTGGGCCGTGCGCGGCATGACGAAATCGGCCGCAAAGGAGCTGGGGCGTCGCGGTGTGAGGGTGAACTCTGTCCACCCCGGCTACATCGACACCGAGATGCTGGCGCAGACCAATGTGTTCACCGAGGACAGCGACCGCACCCGACGCATCCTGCGCGCTGTGCCGCTGGGGCGCGTCGCCGAGCCCGCAGAGGTGGGCCGGGTGGTCTTGTTCCTCGCCTCCGACGCCAGCAGCTACTGCACCGGCCAGGAGTTCACCGTGGATGGGGGCATGTTCGGCTGAGTGCGCTCAGCCGAACCATTCGACACAGCGGCTGAGCTTGCTCTGCCGAACCATTCGACACAGCGGCTGAGCTTGCGTAGTAGTCGAAGCAACCAGATTCGTAGGTAGCCGCCCGGGGCTGAACTACTGTGACCCGCGGGTGCCTCCCACGCCGCGAGGTGTGACATGAACTACGACATCGGGAACCTCCGTGCGGACCTTCGAGCCGGCATCGTCTCGGCGATTGTCGTGTTGCCCTTGGCCCTGGCGTTCGGCGTCGTATCGGGCTTGGGCCCGATCGCGGGCCTGTGGGGAGCGGTAGCCGTCGGATTCCTCGCCGCTGTCGCGGGCGGTACGCGGGTGCAGATCTCCGCTGCGACCGCTCCGGTGGCGCTCGCTGTGTCATTCGTCCTCGTCAGGTACGCCGATTCGACGGTCGAAGCGCTCACCATCATCTTCATCGCAGGGATCCTCCAGGTGCTGCTCGGGCTGCTGCGGATCGGCAGCCTGTTCCAGTACACGCCCCACTCGGTGACATCGGGCTTCGTCAGCGGTGTCGGGGTCATGGTGGTGCTGCTGCAGGTGCTGCCGTTCTTCGGCGCCGATCCCCTGCTGGGCAACCCGATCGATTCGATCCGTCACTGGGACGACGCCGCCCGCGACATGGACTTCCATGCGTTCGGCGTGGCAGTTGCCACCTTCGTGATCTGCGCCGGATGGCCGAAGCGATGGCGCAAGCACGTGCCGGCGGCGGCCGGCGCCCTGGTATGCGGAACCATCCTCGGCGCATGGATCTTCGACGGAGCGCCGCGGATCGCCGACGTGATCGAGGCACCGTCGTTCTGGGCGATGGAGATGCCGGGTGCCGGCTTCTGGGGAGCCGTCGGGGCCGCCATGACCATCGCTCTCATCGGCTCGCTGAGCAGCCTGCTGAGCGCTTCGGCCGCCGATTCGCTGACCGGGCACCAGCACGATCCGAACCGAGAGCTCCTCGGCGTGGGACTCGGCAATGCCGTCGCCGCCATGTTCGGCGGTCTGCCGGGCGCGGGCGCGCCCGGTGCCACTCAGTCCAATATCCGGGCCGGCGCACAGACTCGTGTCTCAGGCGTCGTCTCCGCGGTGGCGACGCTCGTGCTGATCATCGTGCTCTCGGGCCTCATCGACAGCGTTCCCTATGGCGTGCTTGCCGGCATCTTGCTGTGGCTCGGGCTCAGCCTCATCGACTGGCGCTTGATCACGCACCTGTACCGGGTGCAGCCGGAGCACGTGCTGGTGATGCTGCTGACCTTGGGTCTGACCGTATTCGTCGACCTGCTGGTCGCCATCGCAGCGGGCATCGTCGCCGCTGCCCTTGCAGCCAGCCGTCGCTTCGAGCGGCTGGAGCTCGACAGCGTGCTGTCGGTGCCGATGCTCGACGCCGTGTTCTTCGCCGACAGCGACCGGGTCGACGTCAGCCAATTCGATGCGTTCTCCGCACGAGTCGGCATGGTCAAGATGCGCGGCAGCTTCACCGTCGCCTCCTCGAACCGGCTGCGGATCGCCATCAGCAAGGACATCCAGGAGCACCAGGTGGTGATCCTGGATTTCACCGAGACCAGCTACATGGACGACAGCGCTGCGCTCGTGGTGGAGCAGCTCATCGACGCCGCCATGGAGCACGACACCGAGTGCATCGTCATCGGGGTCGACAGCCTGCCGGAGGGCAGCCTGCAGTCGCTGGATGTGCTGCATCGGGTGCCGGGCGACCACTTCGTCGCCGGCTTCGACGACGCTCGGGTGATTGCCGCGCGCCTGCTCGAGATCAACATGGAGTCCAGCGCGCAGTCCTGAGCGACCTCGCCCAGTCCGCCCGGGCCACAGCTTCGCCGTTCGGCTCAGGCCATCGGCCGAGATTCACGACGCCTCGGCTGGCCGCGACGGCTGCTCAGTACAGCTCGGGCACGAAGGTCTGGTCTGACATCGGCGGCCGCACGTACCCGCCTGCCGATTCGCGCTCAGGCAACTCGACGTGCTCCCACGGCACGGCCTCGTAGGGGATCTGCGACAGCAGATGAGCGATGCAGTTCAGCCGGGCGGCCCGCTTGTCGTCGGCATCCACGACGTACCACGGTGCCTGCTTGATGTCGGTGTGGGCAAACAGCGTGTCCTTGGCGCGTGAGAAATCCACCCAGCGGGCACGGGCCTCAAGGTCCATCGGCGAGAGCTTCCAACGCCGGGCCGGGTCGGCGATCCGGCTTCGAAAGCGGCGCTCCTGCTCCTCGTCGCTGACCGAGAACCAGTACTTGATGAGGATGATCCCCGAGCGGACCAGCATCCGTTCGAACTCGGGGCATGACCGCAGGAACTCCTCGTACTCCTCTTCGGTGCAGAAGCCCATGACCGGTTCGACGAGGCCGCGGTTGTACCAGCTGCGGTCGAAGATCACCATCTCGCCCGCCGCCGGCAGCTCCTCGACGTAACGCTGGAACCACCATTGGGTCTTCTCGCGGTCGCTGGGTGTGCCGAGCGCGACGACCCGCACCACGCGGTGGTTCAGCCGCTCCATGATGCGCTTGATCGTGCTGCCCTTGCCCGCAGCGTCTCGGCCTTCGAAGATGACGACGACCTTCAGCCCGTTGTGACGGATCCAGCGCTGCAGGCGGGCGAGTTCCTGCTGCAAGAGCTTGAGCTCGCGCTCGTAGGCGCGGCGGGACAGGCGGCTGGGTCGCTTCGGGGGAAGCTCAGGGAATTCCTCGAACTCGGATGCAGTCGCGTCCGCCTCGGTTTCCGACGCCATGTGTTCGGACAGTATCCGAGCGAACTGTGGGGCGAAGACCCGAAGGCCCGGCAGCACGAAGACCCGAACGGCTCCCAAGGCGAGCACCCGATGGCCCGGCAGGGCGTGAAGCCAAGGCAGAACGGCCGCGACCGCGGGCGCAACCGCTCAGTCGCTGCCGAACGCCGCTGCTCCCCTGCGATCGAGCACCGTGGCGTAGAGCATCCCGAATATCACCACGACCGCGCCTGCCAAGGTGACGGCCGCCGGGTACTCGCTCAGGAACACCGCCGCCCACACGATGCCGGCCACGGTCTCCACGGGAGCGAACAGGGCGACTTCGCTGGCGGGCGCGTGCTTCGGTGCGTTGCTGTAGGAGAGGCGGCCGAGCGGGTTGCAGACCAGGCCCATGGCCAAGATGGCTGCCCAGGCAGGGGCGTCGAGCCCGCCCGGATCGGCGACGAGCGCAGTGGGGATCACCACGAGCAACGCAGCCAGGGCAAGTCCCATGAGACGGCTCATGTCGCGATGGCGGCGCCAGATGACGGTGCTGGCGGCGAAGCAGATCACCGCGATGAGAGCGAGGAAGTCGCCCCAGAGGTTGGGCGAACCGATTGACGTCGACACCACCATGCCGATGCCCACCACGGTGAGCGCGATGCCCGCGGTGACCCGAGGTGACGTCCTCTCTCGCAGGGCCACCCACGCGAACGCCGCGGCCAGCACCGGCGCGGATGCCACGATCGCCACCACGTTGGGCACCTCGGTGTGGGTGATGGCCGAGATGAACGTGAGCTGGCTGATCGCACCGAGCACGCCGATGGCCAGCAGCGGCCACGTATCGGCCCGCAGCGACGCCCACGAGGCTGATGCTCGGCGCAGGGCCATGGCGCCGTAGAGCAACAGCGACAGCACGCCCACGATGAAGGCGATGTCGAGCGCATCGGCGCCGGAGACACGAACCCACAGCGAATCGGTGGACACCAACAGCATGCCGAGCGCTGCGAGGCCCCAGCCGAAGCGGCGGCCGCCGTTGCGGGCGATCACGATGCCGCGCTGCGGAGGTTGATGTGGCTTCGCCGCGACCGGTCCACGACTCGGGTGCTCACGGCAGCGGGCTGCGGCGATCAGGTGCGCCCGCCGACCCGGATGCGATCCGTCGATGCACGAGCCTGGCGGCGGCCAGATCGGACAGCGCGAAGCCGACCGACTTGAACAGGGTGATCTCGCTGTCGGAGGTGCGGCCCGGGTGGCGTACGGCGGCGAGCGACGCCAGGTCGGCAGCGATGTCGTCGGCGGAGATCACCCCGGCATCGAGCGGCTGTGCCAGGTCTCCCGCCCCGAGCGCGCCGTCGAGCGTGTCGACGAACAGCGTCGCCAGCTTGACGGCCTCGTCGTCGGCCTCGCGCATGTCGGCCCGGAAGGCCCCCACCAGATCGATGTGCGTGCCCGGCCGCACAAGGGCGCCGCGCACCAGCGGGCTGGTGGCACCCGTGGCGCAGGAGATGACGTCGGCTCGCTCGATCGACTCCTCAAGCGAACCGGCCGGCTGTGCCGGCAGACCATGCTCGACGAGCTGCTGCGCCGTTGCGGCGGCGCGCTGCGGGCTGCGACCCCAGACCTCGACGGCGTCGAAATCGCGGACTGCGGCATGGGCGAGCGCCAGGTTCGGCGCCAACTTGCCGGTGCCCGCCACGAGCAGGCGGCGGGCGTCTGGGCGGGCCAAACGGTCGGCGGCGAGAGCGGAGACCGCCGCGGTGCGTCGCAGCGTGAGCTCATCGCCGTCGAGCACGGCGCTGAGCTGGCCGGTCTGGCCGTCGAACAGCAGGTAGCCGGCGCTGATGGTGGGCAGATTGGTGCCGGCATTGGAGGGGTAGTAGGTCACCGCCTTCACCCCGAGCACCTCGCGGTCCACCCAGGCGGGCATCACCAGCAGCGAACCTGTCCCGCCGTCCGGCAGGCTGACGTCATGGATCTCTCGTTGCGGCACCGAGGCGTTGCGGTCGACCAGCAGGCGCTCGATTGCCTCCATCAGCTCGTGCCACGGCGTGGACTGTTGTACCGCCGCCGCGTCGAGCGTCAGCATCAGCCGGCGGCTGCGGCCGGGCCGCCCCAGGCGACGCGCGGCAACTGCTTTTGCTTGTCAACGAAAGGCAGCGTGTCGACGGTCGCCGCGTGCGGCGTGCCGTCATGGTCGTGCAGGCGGACGGTTTTGGCGAGCCAGTCGTCGCCGGGGAGCGATTGGTCGAAGCGCACGTAGCCGACGCCGGTATCCAGCGTGGGCGACCAGGTGCCGATGGTGACGTGCCCGACCTGGCGATCTGCGTAGCTGATGCCCATGCCGGGCTCGGGCATCGCCGTGGGGCAGATCAGGCCGAACAGCAGCTGGCTGCGATCGGCCCGCTCCAGCGCGGCCTTGCCGATGAAGTCCTCCTTGTCGAGCCGGACGAACTGCCCGAGGCCAGCGCCGAAGGGCGTCAGGTCGGGTTCGATGTCGCTGCCGTTGTCCAGGATTCCGGCTTCGATGCGTCGGATCCCCATGGACGACCCGGGGCTGAATTCCATGCCGAAGCGTTCGCCGCAGGCGAACAGGCCGTCCCACAATGCGTCGTGATCGGTGGGCTCGGGCCCGCTGTTGCAGTAGATCTCGATGCCTGCCTCGCCTGTCCAGCCGGTGCGGGACACCCACAGTGTCTGTCCGCAGACATCGAAGAAGCCAGCGCGGAAGTAGCGGAAGCTGGCTGGCAGTCCCCCGCAGATCGCCGCATCAGCCACATCCAGCGACATGGGACCCTGGATCTGCAGCACCCGCGAGCGAGGGTCGAAGACCTCCACATCGAGCCCGATGGCGTGCGCCTTCAGCCAGCTCAGGAACTCGCCGTTGGCGATGACATACCAGAAGCGGTCCTCGGACAGGCGCATCAGCACCCCATCCATCAGGATCGCGCCGTCGTCGCTGCATGCGAGCCCGTACCGGCAGCGGCCGATGCCGAGATCGGTGACCCTGCACGCCAGCACGCGTTCGAGCAGCTTCGCAGCATCGCGGCCCTCGATCGCCAGCGGCTTCTCTGGCACGTCGTACAGCAGCACGCCTCGGCGCAGCTTCCAGTAAGCGGGAATGGGGTTTTCGTCGAGACTCGACTTCATCGGGTACAACCGGTCGCAGTACACCGCATGGACGGTCTCGGGGGTCCTGTAGCGGTGCGCGAACGGCGATCTGCTGATCCGGTACGGCACCAGCGAGATCGTGTCGAATGACTCGACGTAGTAGTGCTGGCTGGCCCTCACGTCAGGTCCTCCCGATGCGCACCGAGACTGCGAGGCGATCGGTAGACGCCATGGCTGACGGCACCGTCGGCGACATGCAGTTCCCACACAGACGCCTTTTTGCAGCGTGTGGGGTTCACGTCGATGCCACGGTAAGAAAAGCGCCAGAGCACCTCCGGTATGACGTCGCCGTGGCTGCACAGCACGCTGTCGCCCGTCTCGCCGCTTAGGCGCTCCACCAACGCTTCGGTTCGCCTGCCGTCGGCGCCTTCGGCCAGCTCGGCGGAGATCTCGATGTCGAGGCCGAGTCTTGCCGCAAGCGGCTCGATCGTCTGGACGCAGCGCACGCTGGGGCTCGACAGTACGCGCAGGATCGGTGCTGAGGCGAGCGCCGCTGCGATGGCCTCCGCCTGGGCGTGGCCCATCGGATCCAGCGGTCGCGCGCTGTCGTCGCCCCGCCAATCACGCCGATCGCCTGCGGAAGCGTGACGCACGAGGAAGAGCACGCCGGAAACGCTAGAGCCGCGCAGAGGTGTCTGGCGTCGCTTCGCGACCAAGAGGCTGAGCCCCGGGCCGGAGCGGCCCGCGAGCGAAGCGAGCTAGAGCGGCAAGCGCAGGGCGAAGCCGTGGCCCGAGCGGCCCGTGAGCGCAGCGAACAAGAGCGGGCAGCAATAGGTGCCCCTGGGCGGTGTGCGACGATGAGCGCGAGTTGAACAGGGGCGAGCGATGAGCGACACATCCCAGCATCCGACGCCCAGCGTCACTGAGTCCAATGCTGCGACGCCAAGCATCGCAGTGCCAGCGCTGCCCGCCAGCGAGTTCGCGTGGCACCGGCTCATTGGCGTCGACGAGCTCGACGTGGGCCGCGTCACGACGGTCACGGTCGAGCGTGAGAGCTTGTGCGTCACTCGAACCGAGTCGGGCTTCGGGTGTCTCGCCAACGCGTGCCCCCACCAGGGCGGTCCCTTGGGCGAGGGCAGCATCGAGGGGGGCTGGCTGCGCTGCCCGTGGCACGGCTACGACTATTCGCCACGTAACGGCACACCGCCTCCACCGTTCGACGACGCACCGGCTGCCTACCGCACCGAAGTCAGGTCCGACGGCGTGTACGTCGCGCTGCCGATCGCCCCCAGCCGGTCCCGCACGGTGTCTGACCAGCTCGTGGAGACAATGACGGCTTGGGGCGTGGCATGGGTGTTCGGCATGGTCGGGCACTCCAACTTGGGATTCGCAGATGCCCTGCGCGAGGCCGAGGCCGATGGCTCGCTGCGATTCATCGGGGTGCGGCACGAAGGTGCCGCCTCGTTCGCCGCCACCGCCTACGGAAAGCTGACGGGAGGCCTTGCAGCGTGTTTCGCTATCGCCGGGCCCGGCAGCACCAACCTGCTCACGGGGTTGTACGACGCAAAGATGGACCGTGCGCCGGTCCTCGCGCTGTCGGGCCAAGTGCCGTCGAGCGTCCGGGGCCGGGGCGCCTTCCAGGACACCGACCTCTCCGCGGCCTTCGCCGACGTATCTCGCTACTCGGCGACAGTCCAAGCGGGTTCCGATGCAGCCGAGCTGATGAACCTGGCCTGCAAGACCGCCTTGGTGGAGCGCGACGTGGCGCACCTCGTGCTGCCGGATGAAGTGCAGGTGTTGCCGGCGGCTGCACCCGAGCGACCGGCCGGCTCGCCGCAGGGCCGCACCGGTGACCGCGGCGTGTCGCCTGCCGCCGGTGCGCTTGATGCGGCGGCAGACGTGCTGTCGGGTTCGAAGCGGCCGATGATCGTCGTGGGTCACGGTGCCCGCAGCGGCATCGACGACATCTTGGCGCTAGCCGAGGCCATCGATGCGCCGGTGGCCACGACCTTCAAGGGCAAGGGACTGATTGCCGACCAGCACCCGCTGGCCTGCGGCGTGCTCGGCCGGTCGGGCACCCCGATCGCGAGCTGGTTCATGAACGAGGCAGACGCGCTGGTGACCTTCGGCGTGTCGTTCGCCAACCACACCGGCATCGCGTCGTACAAGCCGATCGTACAGGTGGACTTCGACCCGATGGCGCTGGGCAGGTTCCATGCGGTGACCGTGCCGATGCTGGCCGACGTAGGGGTGGCGGCCCGAGCGCTCGTCGGGGCGCTCGCAAGCAGGGCCGGCAGCCCGTCGGCCGCCGCCGAGGTGGCGGCGCGCTGGGACATCTGGCGTGAAGAGAAGCAGCGCCGGCAGGTCGACGACCGCGGCAGCGGCGTGAACTCGGCGGTGGTGTTCGAGGCCCTGAGTCGCCTTGTGCCGGCTGATGCCGTCATGACTGTGGACGTCGGCAATCACGCCTACTCGTTCGGCCGCTACTTCGAGCCGTGCGGTCAAACCGTGCTGATGTCGGGATACTTGGGCTCGATCGGCTTCGCGTTCCCGGCCGCGATGGGCTGTTGGGCCGCCACCCAGCGTGCGCCGGGCAGCGCTGAGGGCGCAGACGGTTCGCGCTGGGCCGGCCGGCCGGTGGTCTCGGTGTCGGGCGACGGCGGCTTCGGCCAGTACGCCATGGAGCTGACAACGGTCGTCAAGTACGGGATGGACATCACCCATGTGCTGCTCAACAACGGCGAGTTGGGAAAGATCTCCAAGGAGCAACGAGCGGCCGAGTTCGACGTCTGGCAGACCTCGCTGCACAACCCGGGCTTCGCTGAGTTCGCGGAGCTGTGCGGGGCGATGGGCCGCCAGGTGACGGCGGCGGACGGGCTGGACACTGCGCTCAGCGAGGCCTTGGCTCACGCGGGTCCCGCCTTGGTGGAAGTGCTGACCGACCCGCTGCTCGTCTGAGAGATCGACTCGTTTCCCTGCGCTACACCGCCGCCCCAACGGCACCCCTGCGCAGAGAACGGCAGCACTAGCGTCTCGCAACGATGACGGGGCAATCTGCGACAGACTCCGCAGCGACGAGCATCGGACTCGACGACGCGTACGCCGTCGACGGCCCCGAGGACAACCGCAAGCTGTATGCGTCGTGGGCAGAGACTTACGAGTCGGTCTTTCTCGCTGAGAACGACTACGAGTACCACCTGCATGTGGCGGCCGCTTTCTGCGGCGGTGAGAACCTTCGCAACGGTCTCGATGGGCCGGTGCTCGATGTCGGCTGCGGAACGGGTGTGGTGGGTGCCGAGCTGGCACGGCTGGGTGTCGGGGTGATCGACGGCATCGACATCTCGCCTGAGATGCTGGCGAAGGCCGCCGCCAAGATGCACGAGGGGCGTGCGACCTACCGGCAGCTCTTCGAGGCCGACCTCACTGGCCGCCTCGATCTCGGCAGCGACGCCTACGCCGGCATTGTGAGCGCGGGCGCGTTCACCCACGGCCATCTCGGCCCCGAATCGGTCATCGAGTTGCTGCGGGTAGCGCAACCCGGTGCGCGCTGCAGCCTGGGCATCAACTCGGCACACTTCGTCGAAGTCGGTTTCGGCGACTGGCTGCTGCAACGCCAGTCGTCCGGGCAGATCAGCGGGCTCGACTTCGAGTTGCATCCCATCTACGGCGGCGCGGATCCCGACGACCCCGACCGCTGGACACGCATCGCCGTCTTCACCGTGGCGTAGCCGTTCTGCAGACGTGAGAGCCACCACCCCGCGCCGAAGCGGGCCGGCGGAGAGGGAACCGGCCCGCTTCGTGAGCCTGCGACGCCAAGCGCAGCCTGGTCCTAGCTGTCGGTTCTAGTGAGGTTGTGTGCGCGTGATGCGGGTGGGCCGCCGACGGCGGTGTGGTGTCGGTGGCAGTTGTAGTCGTGGACCCAGCGCGTCAGGCGGATCCTGCGGTCGGATTCTGATCTGAACACCCGGGCGTAGAGGAACTCGTCGGCCAGGGTGCGGTTGAACCGCTCTGCTTTGCCGTTGGTCTGGGGGCGGTAGGGCCGGGTGCGGCGGTGCTTGATCCGCCGTTCGGCGAGCAGCTCGGCGAACTTGGCGGAGGTGAAGTTCGGGCCGTTGTCGGTGAGGACCTCGTCGACGGCCATGTTGTTCGCCCAGAACCAGTCCTGGGCGCGCCGCCAGAACCCCACCAGCGTGTCGGCTCGTTCGTCATCGAGCGCCTCGACGTACGCGACCCGGCTGTAGTCGTCGATAGCGACGTGCAGGTAGGTGTAGCCGCGGCGCTTGCGGCGCCGCCGTTTGGTCTTGGGCGACCCGCGGCCGTGCACCCGCCAGCCGCCCCCGGGCGGCACCTTGCCAATTTTCTTGACGTCGAGGTGCACCAGCTCGCCGGGCGCACAGCGCTCGTAGCGGCGGATCACCCGCCCGGTGGGACGGTCCATCCAGGCGAGCCGGTTCAGCCCGTGACGGCGCAGCACACGCCAGATCGTCGAGGGGGGCACTCCGGTGCGCGCAGATAGATACGCCGGGCCCCGCTTGGTCGAGCGCCGCAGCCGACAGATCCGCTCCTCGGTGCGGGCATCGGTGCGCCTGGGGGAACGGTGCGGCCGGCTGGAACGATCCCGAAGACCCGCTTCGCCCTCAGAGCACCACCTATGCCACCACTTCGCGACCGTGCCCCTCGACAGGCCCATCTGGCGGGCCACCTCGGCCTGGGTCGTCCCCGCCTCGATCCGTTCGACCAGCAACAGCCGCCCAGCGGGCGTCAAGCGAGCATTAGCGTGAGACATCGAGCCTCCTGATGTGTCCGTGTTGTTGTCGCCAACACCACGTTCGCACAGGAGGCTCAACCCATCACCCTGCTACCAACCTCTATGTCCAGAACACCTAGGTCGAGGTTGACCACGCTCCTGCATTGCTGCCGTGGCCATGGCCGCCGAAGCCTTTGCCGCCGAAACGCTTGCCGCTGTGCCGACGACCCTCGCCGGACCGGCCTTCGGCCCACTCGGGCTTCTCGCCGTTGACCCATGCGGTGATTCGCTCGGTCACGGCGTCGACATCGATCTCACGGTCGTGCTCGGCCGCCCTGTCGGCGACCGCTGTCACGAGGGCGTCGATCACGTCGGACACCGCAACGCCTTGCTCAGCAGCGATATCGGCGAGCGTCGAGCCGTCCTTGAGCTTGGCGCGCAGGGTCTCGGCGTCGATGCCAAGCACCCCGGTCAGCGTGTCACTCGCTCCGGCCCGCCAGTGGCCGCCGCCTCGGCGTGTGCCGTGCCTGTCGCAAGTGCCCCCGGAGTCGTCTGCGTCGTCGTCAGCTTGCTGCTGGTCGGCGTTGCCGTTGCTGTTCTGGGTCTGCGCGCTTGCGCTGCCCGCACCGAACGCAACGATCGCAGTCGCTGCCAGCAGCAGTGCGGCCAGCAGCGCCAGCAGCCGGCTGCGCCCGCGTCTGCGCCTCGGTGCCTCGATGGGTTCGTCAATCTTGCCGGTCTCGGTCATGCCACCAGTCCTTTCGTCGGGGTTCGTGCGACGACCCAGACGATGGCGAATGAACCTGAAAGATCCCTGAAACCAACCTGAGAGCGGCATGAGATTGTGATCGCCGCGCAGCCGCCTGCGCGCAGCAGCCTTGTTCGGCGCTCGTCAGCCGGCCTCGGAGTGGGTGACCGGCTCCTCGCCCATCCACTCGCGCAGGGTGTTCTTCAGCTTGGTCTGCTGGATGAATAGGTCGTGCTCAGGCCCTGCCGGATCGGCCGACTGGGGAGCCTTGAGGTAGAACGACAGCCACTCCTGCACGCCGCCCTGGCCGGCACGCTGAGCCAGGTCCAAGAACAGCGCCAGGTCGAGCACGATCGGTGCCGCGAGGATCGAATCGCGGCACAGGAAGTCGATCTTGATCTGCATCGGGTAGCCGAGCCAGCCGAAGATGTCGATGTTGTCCCAGCCCTCTTTGTTGTCGCCGCGGGGCGGGTAGTAGTTGATCCGCACCACGTGGTCGATCTCGCTGTAGAGCTCGGGATAGGTCTCTGGCTGCAGTATCGTGCCGAGCACGCCCAGCTTGGACGTCTCCTTGGTCTTGAAGTTCTCAGGGTCGTCCAGCACCTCGCCGTCGCGATTGCCCAAGATGTTGGTGGAGTACCAGCCGCGAAGGCCCAGCATCCGCGCCTTCAGGCCAGGTGCCACGAGCGTCTTCATCAGCGTCTGGCCTGTCTTGAAATCCTTGCCCGCAATGGGCACGCCGCGGCGCACAGCCAGTTCGGTCATGGCCGGTATGTCGACGGACAGGTTCGGCGCGCCGTTGGCGAAGGGCACGTCGCTCATCAGCGCTGCATATGCGTAGATCTGGCTGGGCGAGATGTTGTCATCGTCGGCTGCCAAGCCGGCTTCGAACGCCTCGACACTCGCGTGCACCTCTGTCGGTTCCTGGTACGCCTCGGTGGAGCCGCACCACACCATCACCAGCCGCTCGCACTCGTTCTCGGCCCGGAAACGCTCGATGTCCTCCATCAACGCCTGGGCAGCTTCGAGCTTGCCCATCGGGGGCTTGGTACGGGTGCCTTCGAGCCGGCTCACCCAGCGGCTGTCGAACACGGCGTCCATCGCGATGATGCCCTCCAGCTCGCGGGAGATCACGCCGAGGTCACGGTCTTCCAGCACGCCCGCGGTGCGGGCGCCTTCGAGCGCATTGGGCGTGATCGGATCCCAGCCGCCGAACACCAGGTCGTCGAGTGAAGCCAACGGCACGAAGTCGCGGATGAGCGGGTTGCGGCCCTCCGCCCGGCCGCCGAGCCGGATGTGGGCCAACTGACTGACCGACCCGATCGGTTCTGCCAGCCCGGCACGCGCCGCGAGCACCCCGGCGATGAACGTGGTGGCCACAGCTCCCATGCCAGGAGTGAGCACGCCCAGCTTCCCGGTCGCAGGTGCAATCTGCGGTTGGTTCATGACCCCAACGCTACGGGCAGCCTGAGCGAAGAGGTCTCCGCAACGGGCCGGGCGGGCTCAGGCGGCCAGCGGTGCGGTCGGCGTGAACTCCACGTCGAGGTGCTTGACGCCGTGGATGAACGCGGCCTGCAGCGTGTCGGGCTCGTTGACCGCAACGATGTCAGGCAGCCGGTCGAACAGCTCGCGGTACATCACCGTCATCTCCCGGCGGGCGAGATGGGCGCCCAGGCAGTAGTGCGGGCCGGGGCCGCCGAAGCCGTACTGCGGGTTCGGGTCGCGCAGCACGTCGAACTTGTACGGGTCGTCGAACACCGCCGGGTCGCGGTTGGCAGCAACGTAGAACATCGCGAGCTTCTCGCCCTCTTTCATCTCGCGCCCCCCGAAGACGAAGTCGCGGGTGAGCGTCCGGCGCATGTAGCCGACCGGGCTGGACAGCCGCACGATTTCCTCGATCGCAGTGGGCGCGACACCCTCGAAGTCGGCGGCCCAGATGGCGCGCTGGTCTGGATGATCGGTGAGGTACTTGAGCCCCCACGAGATGGCGTTGCGGGTGGTCTCGTTGCCGGCCACCACCAGCAGCACGAAAAAGCTGGCCAAGTCGGAATCGCTCAGCCGATCATCGGGCAGCTCTGCGTTGACCAGCACGCTGGTCAGGTCCTTGCCGTCACCGCCACGCTTCGCCTCGGCAACCTCCTTCATCAGCTCGGCGAGTTGGGCGCCCGCGCCCAGCAGCGCCGTCACGAAGTCGACGCCTTCAGGCTGGTACTCGGGATCTCCGATGCCCAAGATGATGTTCGTGGCTTCGAACACGCCGTCGTATTCCGACCGGGGAATGCCCATGAGGTCGCAGACGATCTTGAGCGGCAGCGCGGCGGCAACCTCCGTCACGAAGTCGCAACTGCCCTTCTCGCAGACGGCGTCCACGATGTCAGCCGCCGAGGCTTGGACGCTGCCGTCGAGGTCAGCCAGCATCTTCGGCGTAAAGCCCTTGGCCACGAGGCGGCGCAGCCGGGCGTGGCGCGGGTCGTCCATGGCGATCATGGAGCTGAAGAACTCGAGGAACTCCGGCGGTGCGTCCAGCATGGTGATGCCCGCGGCCGAGCTGAACACTTCGGTGTTGCGGGAGACGGCCGCGACATCGGCGTGCCGGGTGACGCACCAGTAACCGGGTCCCACCGGAATCAAACCGTCGTAGCCGGGTTCTTCGAACCAGTCCAGCGGGGCCTCGGCATGGTGCCGGGCGATCACCGCGTCGATGACATCGGCCGGCTGGACCCAGAACTCCGCTTCCATCATGTTCGGCACGTCGGTATTCCACTCGCGCATGGCAGCACGGTAGTGCGAGCAGCAGGCACCGCCTACGCGCTCGCAGGCGGCAACGCGGGCCGCGCTCAGGCCCATCTGGCACGATGTACCGCCGTGGCAGCGGACCATGCACCAGATCGTTCTTCGGCCGAGGGCGACGCTGACCTGAACTACATCGTGCACGGAGCCGGGGCCATCGGCTGCGTGCTGGGTGCTCGGCTGGCCCAAGCCGGCCGCCGCGTGGCCCTCATCGCCCGCGGCGAACATCTCGAAGCTCTCCAACGAGACGGCCTCAACATCTCGGGTTACACCGAGGGCCACTTCCGGCTGCCAGCCGTGCGCACCGCGCACGAGCTCGACGTGGACGAGCGCACCGTGGTGCTGCTGGCAATGAAGACACAGCACACGTTTGAAGCGATCGAACAGCACCGGGAGCTGTACGACGGAGTGCCGCTGTTCTGCTTCCAGAACAGCGTTACGAACGAGGAATGGCTGACTGAACAGGGTTTTCGGGCCTATGGCGTCATGGTGCGCATCGGTGCTCGTATCGACGAACCAGGTGTGGTCACCCACACCGGTGCGCGCCGGGCCAAGATCGGATGCTGGCCCACCGGCTCCGACGAGCTGTGCGCTGCCGTGGTGGACGATCTGGTGGCCGCCGAGATGCGCGCCACGGTTGATCAACACGTGGCCGAGGCCAAGTGGGGAAAGCTGGTGCTGAACCTCACGAACGCCTTCTCGGCGCTGATCGACTTGCCCGTGCAGGAATGGTTCTGCGATGAGGAAACCCGCTTCTTCATGGCCGATCTTCAGGAAGAGGCCGCCGACGTGCTGGACGCGGCCGGCATCTCGCCGGTCATGGACGACGGCAGGGACTTGCGCACATGGATCGAACGGATGCGCGTGCCGGGCCAGCGCGAGCCACGAGGCGATTCAGACCCGGTGATGCACAGCTACCCGTCCACCTGGCAAGACCTGCACTTCCGGCGTCCCACGGTCGAAGTGGAGCACTTCAACGGCCGGATCTGCGAACTCGGCGAGCGGCACGGCATCGCCACTCCGCTCAACCGGACGCTGAACGATCTGTGCCACGACGCTGCGGCCCGCCGGCTGGGGCCAGGCACCGAGACCGTGGCATCGCTGCGCGCCGCGGCCCGCCGCTGATCGTCACAGCGACGCGTTGGCGGGTGCCCGGGGCGGGATTCGAACCCGCACGCTCCCGTGGGAGCCGAGGGGTTTAAGCCCTCTGCGTCTGCCAGTTCCGCCACCCGGGCCACTCGGCGCGTTCATCGCCTCCGCAATGCCCATCATGCTCGCACGAACGCCCGGGCACGATGCACTGAATTCCTAGGCGGCTTCGTCCAAGGCGTACGGCTCCGCGACATTGCCCGGCGTGGAACGCCCGCTCTCTGATGCTGCTGCGCGTGGCCCTTTGGGGCGGGCGGTAGGAGCGGCGGCATCGTGGCTGCCCTCGATCTCGCGCCACAGCTCATCTCTCACCGCAGCCGCTGCTGAGGCATCCAACTGGTTGCACACCACAATGCCCTCGATGGCGTCGGCCACGACCGCTGCGAAGGGGCGGCCGCGCACGCGCACTGCGACCACGCAATCACCGTGAACGCTGCGCTGGATGGAACGATCGAGCTGATCCGATCGCGGCGGGCTCTGGAAGCTGGGCACATTGAGGCCCATCTCGCGTGAGGCCGCGGCCAAGGCGCGCGCCGTCAGCACGAAGCGGCCCGACGGGTCGGCGCTCGAATCGCTGAGCACGCCGGCGGCTGCCGCCGATGAGCTGCCGGCTCGGTGCGATCGCCCGCGAGCCGGCGAGGCATCAACCAGCCGGAGCGCTGCGGGAGGGTGGGTGCGAGGTGTTGCTGGCATGTGCCCATCATCGCCAGGGGGTGTGACACCAAAGGGCGGGTGCCGCAGCGGGTGCGGGGACGGCAACAATGAGCACGCATGGCTGAGACCGCTCCGGGATTGCTGCCGGCCCAGCAGGCCACGCTGGACGCAATCCGCACGCCCGCAGAGCACCGTCCCACCTACCCGGCCGGCTTCGCCAACGAGTTGCGCAGCGAAGCCGAAGCAGCGCTGAACGGGCTCGTCGATGCGGCTCGCGACATCGACAGCCGTGGGCTGTGGGTCGCCAAGCGGGACCTCGCCGGCGTGTTCGGCTGCGAAGCGCGATACCTCGCCGATGCCGACACCCCGTTCGCATGGTCCGTGCCGACTGCACGCGGCACGGTGCTGCACAAGGCCGTCGAACTGTCCACCCATCGGCGCTTCGAACCTGAAGGCGCGGTCGATGCTGCGCTCGAACGTCTCGTCGCCGACGACGACAACCTCGGCAGCTTCCTGGCCGAGGCATCGGACGGCGAGCGCGCCGATCTGACGGCTAACTGCGTTGCGCTGCTCGCCCGCTTCGGCGAGACGTTCCCGCCGATGCAGCGTGCTTGGCGACCCGCTGCCGAAGTCCGGGCCCGCGCACGGCTCTGCGACGGTGCGTTCGTGCTCAACGGCAAGTACGACCTCACGCTCGGATCACCTACACCGCTGGGCGGACCTGACGGCCTCCAGCGCGCCGGCAAGGTCATCATCGACCTCAAGACAGGCTCACGCACACCGACCGACCCGGAAGACCTGCGGTTCTACGCGCTCGTGGAGACGCTCTCGGTGGGCGTGCCGCCGCTGGGCGTCGGCTCGTTCTACGTCGCCGAAGGACGCATAGAGCACGAGGCAGTGACTGCCGACGTGCTCGACAGCGCGCTGCGTCGAACCGTGGACGGCACCGGTCGACTCATCAGCTTGCGAACGGACAGGCGTGAGCCGCGGCGCGTGCCCGGACCGCCGTGCCGTTGGTGCCCGATCTCGGCCGATTGCGAGCCGGGTCAGGCCTGGCTGTCAGACCCCGACGACTGAGCCGTGCTGCCAAGAGGCTGAGCCGGTAGGCGAAGCCGTGGCCCGAGCGGCCCGTGAGCGACAGCGAACAAGAGCGGGAAACAACAGGTGCAACAGCGAGGAGGTTGGTCTCTCGGCTCGACCCCTGTGGCCGCTACCGGCAGGCTGTATCGCGGCTTCCGCCTACCCGTCCGTAGGCATCGGAGTGCGACCCAGCCGCGCGGCCCGCAGTCGTGCCGCCATCTCTTCTCGGCTGGCCCGCCATTCCTCCAGCGTCAGCCCGAAGCGCTCGTGGTCTTCCCACACGCCGGCGATCTGGATGTAGCCCTGCGCGATTCCCTCCGAGCGCAATCCCAGCTTCTCAACTACCCGCAGGCTGGCAGCGTTGCGCGGCATGATCGACACCTGCACCCGGTGCAAGCCGACCTGATCGAAGGCGAACCCGAACACCGCCAGCAGCCCTTCGGCGACCAGTCCCTTGCCGGCCAGCCGTTCGTCGATCCAGTAGCCCACGTGGGCGCTCTGGAATGCCCCACGTGCCACATGTGAGACATTGATCTCGCCGCAGAACCAGCCTTCGTGCCACAGGCCGAAGTCGAACGCCGTGCCCAATGAGCGCTCGCGTTCACGGACGCGGCAGCGATTGGCGAATGCTTGCGGGTCGCGCGACGGATCGGGCGCGCTCGCGGGCGGGCGAGGCTCCCACTTTGCCAGCCAGTCGCGGCACCGCTCCCGGACTTCGTTCCATTGGGCGAAGTCTGACGGCACGAGCGGGCGAAGCTCGAGCCGCTCGGTGCGCAGACGACTCACGCTGCGAACAGTACTGGCGCGCCGTCGGCGCTCACCGAGCGGCATCGGTGCCTTCGCTGAGCTCAGCCGCTGGACCGGCCTGCGCTTCGCGGAGCTCCGCCGCTGGGCTTGCCTGCGCCTCACGCAGTTCGGCCGCTGGGCTTGCCTGCGCCTCACGCAGTTCGGCCGCTATGCCGTCGAGGAGATCGCGCTCGCGCACGATGCACTCGTCGATGTTCCAATGGCGCATGACCGCAACGAGGATGCAGCAACCGCCCACGATCACGGGCGCCCGATCGACGTGCAAGCCCGGATTGTGGATGCGGTCGGCCAGCCGCTCGGTAGCCAGCGTGCGGAAGACATCCTCGGCAGCGGCCCGACTGAGCACGAACCCGTCAATGACCTCGGGCTCGTAGGGATCGAGGCCGATCTCGACCGCGGCCACAGTCGTGACCGTCCCGGCGACACCCACAAGCCGTGCCGCCGCGGCACCCCGAGCGATGACGGGATGATCACGGTCGATGTCGTCGAGATGCAGGCGCGCGACCGAGATCGCCGAACTCAACTCCTCGGGCCGGGGAGGATCCGATGCCAGGAACCTCTCCGTCCACCGCACCGAACCCATGTCGACGGAGATTGCCGCATCCGGTCGGCCGCCAGCCGATGGCGTGCCGTAGGCGAACTCCGTCGATCCCCCGCCGATGTCGAGCACCAGCGCAGCACGACCCTCCGCAAGAGCAGAAGCTGTGGGCGTGTCGGGACCGGAAGACGTGCCGGTGCCGGAAACACCGGCCAAGCCGGCGGTAGCCCCGGCAAATCCGTACGCAGCCTCGGCATCGCCATCCAGCAGCTCGACGTCGGTGCCGAGCGCGTCGCTCGCCCGCTGCAGGAACTCAGCTCCGTTCGCGGCATCGCGCGCAGCACTGGTCGCGACGGCCCGCACCGCAGTCGCCTGGCGGTCGTCGATGATCTGGCGGTACTCCCCCAGCACGTCGACGACGCGGCCGATGGCGTCGTCTCGAAGCCGACCTCCGGCATCGACGCCCCGTCCGAGCCCGGTGATGCGCAGCAGCCGCTGCCCCAGCCCGGTGCCGTCGTCGATGAGCAGGCGCGTGGTGTTCGTGCCGCAGTCCACGACCGCAACCGGACCCGGCGACGGCTCAGCGCTCATCAAGAACCGGCCGCTAGTTCTGGCCGGACGGATGCGCGTGCCGGTTCGCCGAACGCAGGCGCTGGTTCACCGGACCCCGTCGCGAGCGCATGTTCGTCGGGCGCAGGCGCGGCAGCAGTGCTCTCGACGGCCGATGACACGCCGATGTCGCCAAGCCGTGCCATTACCCAACCGCCGACGGGGTCATCGCCGCCCGCCAGCCGGTACGCCAGATGCGCGTGCAGGCACTTCACGCCTCGCGCCGTCCCCCCGACGCCGCCCGTCGGGCGCGGTCCGCGGTGATCGGGGGGCACCAGCGCATCTCGTTCGGAGGCGTAGCGATCATGCGCCGCGGCAAGCGCCTCGGGATCGACGGCCGCCTCAGCCGCCCGCACCCCGCCGTCGCCCTCGAGCTGGGACACTCGCCGACGCAGGTCGACGTCGACCAGCCAGTAGCGGGTGGGCATCGGGCGCCCGTCATCGAGCAGCGGAGCATTGGCGATCACCACGGGCCGCCCGTCGTCGTGCGCGACGGCCACCTCGAAAGCGCACTGGGGCGGGCGGCCGAGCAAGCCAGCTACTGCTTCGGCTTGAGCGGGCGTCAGGGGCGCGCCGGGGGCGCAACGAACGAGCAACGCCCTAGGGAGTCGCTGCAGCGAGCCCTCAGCCTTGGCGACGCTTGCGCCTGCGGCGACGGTTGAACAGGAAGAAGACCACCACCGCGAGCGGCGCCAAGATGCGCTTGAGCATGGGCCGGCCCGCTGTCTCGAGCAGGTCGACCGGTTCAGGCTCGGCCATCTCGATCTGGCGTGGGCCCGACGAAGCTGGCGCCTCGCCTGTCTCGTCGGACGCCTCGGCGTCATCCGCCGCAGCATCGTCCGCAGCGGCGTCGGCATCACCTTGGTCGCCGAGCTCGGACAGCTTCTGTTCGAGCGAGTCCACGAACTGACCGATGAGCTTCTCGGTGACGTCGGCCATCACGCCACGTCCGAACTGCGCCACCTTGCCGGTGACCTTCAGGTCGGTGGCGATCGACACGACCGTGCCGTCGCCGTCGGGGGTCATCTCGGCGGTCACCTCTGCGGCTGCGTTGCCCGCGCCGCGTGAGTCACGGCCGGACGCCTCGAGCACGATCCGGCGGTTGGCCTCGTCGAGCTCGACAAACTTCGCAGAGCCCTTGTACTGCGCCGTGATCGGACCCACCTTGATCTTCACACCGCCCTTGAATTCGTCGCCGTCGACCTCGGTGAGCTGCGCGCCCGGCATGCACGGCGCGATGAACTCGACATCGGTCAGCGTGCTCCACGCCTGCTCGACGGGTATGCCGACACGGAATTCACTCTTCAGCTCCATCGGCGCAGATCCTCCACGGTGTCGATGTCGTTGGGTGACCCTTCGCAGGCTACCGGCACCACGATTTCCGGAAATCGCCGCATCACCGTCCGGCCGCCGTCGTCGCCGCCGTACGGCAACAGCGGCCAGACCTCGCGTGCCAGCCGGACCGGGTTGCGCCGCCGGGCGCCGTAGGTGCCAACGGCGATGGGCGCCGCGCAGTCGGCGACGGCCTGCCACGACGCCGCCGTCACGAACGGCTGGTCGGCGAGGCCCACCACGATCGCGTCGTGGCCCTGCCGGGCCGCCCACGACGCAGCGCAGCGAACCGATGACGCAATGCCCGATTCCCAGCGATCATTGTCGATTACGGCAATGTCGCCGCCGGTCGCTGCAAGCACCTCCGAGACATCCACCGCGCCGGTGACCACCGCGACGGCATCGAGCGACGCCCCCAGCAGCGACTCCAGAGCCCGGCTCACCACGCTGTGGCCGTCCATGACCGCCAGCAGCTTGTGCTGCGGGCCTGCGAACCGGGTCCCGGCCCCCGCTGCCAGCAGCACTCCCGCCGTGGACACTGGCAAATGACCTCCGTGGCGGCAGTCGGCTAGTACGAGCGGGGCAGGCCGAGCACCTTCGACGACACGAAGTTCATGACCATCTCCTGGCTGACCGGCGCAATCTTCATCAGCCTGGCCTCGCGCCAGTAGCGCTCCACGTCGTATTCCTTGGCGTAGCCGAAGCCGCCGTGGGTCTGCATGGCCCGGTCGGCGCACTCGAACGCTGCCTCCGACGCCAGATACTTGGCCAGATTGGCCTGCTCGCCGCAGCTCAGGCCGTTGTCGTAGCGCCACGACGCATCGCGCACCACCAATTCGGCCGCGTGCAGGCGGGCATGGCTGTCGGCCAAGGGGAAGGCGATGCCCTGGTTCTGGCCGATCGGGCGGCCGAAGATCACCCGGCTCTTCGCATACTCGGCAGCGCGTCGCAGCGCGACCCGGCCGATCCCCAGAGCCTCAGCAGAGATCAGGATCCGCTCGGGATTGAGGCCGTCGAGGATGTAGCGGAACCCCTCGCCCTCCTCGCCGACGCGACGGTCCACCGGCACGCGCAGGCCGTCGTATCGCACCTCGCACGAGACCACCGCGTTACGGCCCACCTTGGGGATCGGGGTGATGTCGACCGCCGGATCCTGCAGGTCGACCAGCAGCAGGGTCATGCCCTGTGTCGGCCCGTCGCACAGCTCCTTGGGCGTCGTGCGCACGAGCAGCAGGCAGACGTCGCAGTAGGGCGCCTTGGTGGTCCACACCTTGGCGCCCGTGATCACGTATTCGTCACCGTCACGCTCGGCCCGGGTACGGATCGACGTGGTGTCGGTGCCGGCATCGGGCTCGGTGACGCCGAACGCGGCATGAATCGAGCCATCGGCGACGCCGGGCAGGATCTCCTTGGCCAGTGCTTCCGAGCCGTACTTGCGCACCGGCTCCATGCCGAAGATCGACAGGTGCAGGGCTGAGCAGCCGTTCATGGCGGCCCCGCTGGCGGCCACCTCCTCCAGCACGATCGATGCTTCGGTGATGCCTTGGCCGCCGCCGCCGTACTCGGTTGGAATGGCGATGCCGACCCAGCCGCCCTCGGCCATGGCGTTGTAGAAGTCCCAGGGGAACTCGTGTTTCTCGTCGCGCTCTCGCCAGTACTCGTCGGGGAAGTCTGCACAGACGCGCCGCACGCCCTCGCGGATCGCCTCGTGGTCCTCGTTTTGGGTGAAGTCCATCGCGCCGACGCTACCGGGCGACCGCTGCCGGGTTCAGTGGATGCGGCCTTCGCCGTCCTTGAGACGGGGGGCTTGGCGGCCGGTGTGCGAGGCGATGATCTCGGCCACGATCGACACGGCCGTTTCCTCGGGGGTACGTCCGCCAATGTCGAGGCCGATCGGGGCCATGACCCGTTCGAGATCTTCGTCGGTGACGCCAGCCTCGCGAAGGCGCTCGGTTCGCTTCTCGTGGGTTGTGCGGGAACCCATCGCCCCGAGGTAGCCGACCCGAGTGGGCAGGGCGCCGACGATGGCGGGCACGTCGAACTTGTGGTCGTGGGTGAGCACGCATACCGCATCGCGGGGACCCAGCTCGTCGCCGATGCGGTCGAGCAGGCGATTGGGCCAGTCGACCACGACATCGTCGGCCATCGGGAAGCGGCGCTTCGTCGCGAAGACCTCTCTTGCGTCGCACACCGTGACGCGGTAGCCGAGCAGCTTGGCCTGGGAGGCGAGCGCCCGGGTGAAGTCGACGGCGCCGAAGATGACCATGTGCGGGCGCCGGGCGTGGCACTCCACGAACACGCTGAGGTCCATCTGGCGGGCTTCGCCGTGCTGGCCGTAGTGGCGCACCTCGCTGATGCCCGCATCCAGCATTCCGAGGGCATCGCGTGCAACCACGCGGTCGAGATCGGGGTCGCCCAGCGTGCCGAGGGCCGCCTCGCCAGGCTGGACGAGCAGTTTCGCGCCAGCGTCAGGGCCGTCAATGATCGTGGCCAGCGCGACTGGCTCCTCGGCCCGGATGGCGTCCCGGAATGCCTCGTAGATGCCGGCACTGCCGCGATTGGACTCGGCACTCACCAGTCGAGTTCCTCCACGAACAGGTGGATCGTGCCACCGCAGGTCAGCCCGACGGCAAATGCCTCATCGTCGCTGTAGCCGAAGGTGGTGATCCCCGGGCCCCGCCGCCCACCGAGCAGCTCGAGAGCCTCGCCGACCACAGCGCCCTCGACACAACCGCCCGAGACCGAGCCGGCGACTTCGCCCTCTTCGTTCACGGCCATCGCGGCGCCTGGGTCGCGTGGCCCCGAACCTTCGATGTCCACCACCCGCGCCACGGCCACTCGTTGGCCAGCTGCCTGCCACCGGTCGATGTCATCCAAGATCTCGTCCATATCCCCAGTCTCCCTATTGACATTGTTGCGGTATCGGAAGGTCGTGCGTCGGGTGATGTCGCGATGCTGCGAGCGTCAAGCCGCGATGGCTGCAGCCAGGTGTTCGAGTGAATCGAAGGAATGGCCTTCGATGAACTCGTCGACGTGCGGCAAGGCAGCAGCCATGCCACGAGCCAGCGGCGCGTAGCCGGGAGTGTGCTTCAGCGGGTTGACCCAGACAAGCCGGTGGGTCACCAAGTGCAGACGGGCCATCTGCTCGGCCAGCTCGTCAGGTGCGCCACGGTCCCAGCCGTCCGAGCAAATCACCACGATGGCCCCCCGCGCATGGCCCCGCACTCCCCATCGATCGTTGAACTCGTGCAGCGTGGCGCCCAGCCGAGTGCCGCCCGACCAGTCCTGTACCGAGTCGGCAGCGGCCGCCAAGCCGGCGTCGGGATCGCGGGATGACAGCTCGCGGGTGACCCGGGTGAGCCGCGTGCCGATCGTGAATGCCTCCACCCGGGTGCGGCCGATCACCGCGGCGTGAGCGAACCGCACCAGCGCCCGGGCGTAGGGCTCCATGGATCCCGACACGTCGAGCAGCAGCACCAAACGGCGCGTCTTGCGATCGCCGACCAAGAACTCGCGCCGTATCGCCTCACCACCCGTGCGCAAGGCGCGGCGGATGGTGCGACGCAGGTCGGGACGCCGGGAGATGCGTTTGGCCCGCACGGCACGCCGCGAGCGGCGGGTGACTGCCTGGAAGCGCAGCTCGCCCATCAGCGAGTGCAGCTCAGACAGCTCGCCGTCGCTGCAATCGGCGAAATCCTTGTGGCGCAGCGTCTCGACATCGCTGTAGCGGACCCGCAGCGTCGGGCCGGCATCGGGTTCATCGCTGTCTCCCGGCGGCGGCGCGCCGCTGTCGTCGTCTGTGTCGGTGGCCAGGGTCACCGAGATCGGCGGCAGCTCCACGACGATCCCGCTGGGCGCACGGCCCTCCCAGAACACCGCGAAGGCCCGGTCGTAGATGCTGATATCGGCAGGACTGCCCACCAGCGTCGCTCGGCCCGCCCAGTACACGTCCTCACGGCCCCCAACCCCCAGCAGTCGCAGCGCTTCGGTGAACGCCATGACACGGCGGATGGTGACGACCAGCCCCGCGCCACGCAGGATCGACGAGAAGGCCGAGGCCAAGCGCTCAGGTTCGTTGACGTGGCCGTCAGGCGTCGGCGTGGGAGCACCGAGGTCCGTGCCGGTGGCGCCACTCATGGCGTCCCGCTCTTGTTCCCTGTGCTGATGCGATTGGGCTCACGGGCCGCTCGGGCCCGGGGCTCAGCCACGCGGCTCTCAGGCCTCGGCGACGGCGGCCATGATCATCTCCATCCCGACCGACGTAACACGTTGCTGGTCCTCGCGATACTTCAGCACCGTTCCCAACGTGGCCTCAAGCATCGGGGTGTCGAGCTCGGCTGCGCCGAGACGCCCCAGCGCCGTGGCCCAGTCGATGGTCTCAGCGACGCCAGGGGGCTTGTACAGCCGCATCTCGCGCATCACCGACACCGCGGACGCCACCTGCCGTGCGAGCGCGCCGTCCACGTCGGGCAGCTTGAGCTTGACGATCTCGACCTCACGGTCGACCGACGGGTGCGAGACCCAGTGGTACAGGCACCGACGCTTGAGCGCGTCATGCACGTCGCGGGTCCGATTGGAGGTGACCACCACGAGCGGCGGCCGGGCCGCAGTGATCGTGCCCAGCTCGGGCACGGTGACCGTGAAGTCGGACAGCACCTCGAGCAGGAAAGCCTCGAACTCGTCGTCGGCCCGATCCACTTCGTCGATCAGCAGCACTGCGGGCGTGGCGTCGTCGTGGTCGATGGCCCGCAGCAGCGGCCGGCGGATCAGGAAGCGTTCCGAGTACAGCTCGTCCTCGATGGCCTCCGCGTCGGCCGCAGCGCGTCCCGCAGCCTCAGCCGTGCGCAGGTGAAGGAGCTGGCGGGTGTAGTCCCATTCGTAGAGCGCCTGAGCGGCGTCGATGCCCTCGTAGCACTGCAGGCGGATGAACTCCCCGCCGATCCAGGCCGCCAGCACCTTGGCCAGCTCGGTCTTGCCCACGCCCGCATCCCCCTCAAGGAACAACGGCCGACCCATCGTGACCGAGAGGTACACCACCGTCGACAGCCCCTCGTCGGGCAGGTAGCCGTGCTCGGTCAGCGCCGCCGAGACATCAGCAGTGGTACTGGGCGCTGTGAACACAGCGATCAAGGCTACGGCTTCGCACGCCGTGCTATGAGGTCGTCTCCAGCCGGCAGAAGCAGGACGCGGTGATGGGCACGTCTGCCCGTGCGATGGCGAGATCGAGGCGCTGGCGGATCAGCGGTTCCTCCACCGTTTCTCCTCGCCGTACGAGGCACTCGTGCAGCCCGTGAAGGCTCCAGACGTTGTCGGGGTGCTGGCAGGGCCGGCGCAGCTGGTCGTCCAAGCCCAAGTCGGACCGGTACAGCGCCTCAGCCTCGTCGAACTGGCCTTGTTCCGACAGCAACGCGGCCAGCGCATGGCGTGTCGGCTGCATCCAGCCCCAGGGCTCGTCGTAGGGCAGGTTGTCGTCGAGCTCCACCGCGTGGCGAAGATGATCGAAGGCGACGTCGAAGTTGCCGCATCGGTACTCCACCTCGCCGTTCAGCATGGCCTCGGCCACGGTCAGGATGTCGAGACCGGTGTTGTTGAACAGCGTGCGGCTGGGCAGCACCTGGGCCTTGGCGGCGAGGAATTCCTCACGTTCGGCCAGCGCATCGTCGACTTGGCTCAGCGAGGCGTAGGCGACCGTGCGGGCGTAGCGCATCATGGCAGTGGTGACGCAATAGAACTGCTGGTCGAAGGGCAGGTGCTGGTCGAGGATCTCGTGCCACTTGCCGAAGCGCACGAACACGTGCTGCTTGATCGCCACGAACCCTTCCAGCCAGTCGGCCATGGGCGGCGAGCCAGTTCGCAGCAGTTCCTCCGGCAGCGTGCGGTTCATCTCTTCGGCCGCCTCGAGGGCTGGGGCGTACTGGCCGGCCAGCAACGCCCCGTACACCTTGAAGTGATAGTCGTGGCAGCGGTAGGCGGAATAGAAGTTCATCGGACCCTTGAGGTCCAGGTACTTCCGATCAGCCACGATCGCGGCCGAGTTGCGGGTGACGACGTTGTGGTAGTGGCCGCACAGCACGTCGATATGGGTCGGCATGTGGACTAGGTGCCCTGCGTCGGGCGCCAGATCGACGAGCCGGTCGCCGGCGGCCAGGGCCCGCTCCGGATGCGGCGACATCTCCATGAGATGGATGTACATGTGCAGCAAGCCGAGGTGGCTGTTGGCGCCCTCGGCATCAAGCGTCTCGAAGGCAGTCTCCAGCACATCGACTGCTTCGAGCGTGCCCGCGCCCTCCGCCGGATGGCCAGTGACCAAGTCCCACAGTTCCCAGGGCGTGCGGTTCATGATCGCCTCGGCGAACAGGGAGCAGACATCCAGGTCGTCGCGGTAGGACTGGTAGACCTCGCGCATCGCGTCTGCGTAGGCGTCGTTCCACCGCCCGAAGTCGCCTTCGTCGGGTACCTCGGGGTGCGAGGAGTAGCGGTACGCCAGCGCCCCAATCAGCGCTCGTTCGAGATCGCCGGTGCCTGTTGAGGCAGACGCGGCTGCCGCAACCTCGGTCCGGGCCCGGTCCAGCGAGGTGCGCAGATCGTCCTCGTCGAACTCTTCCCACGGCTTGTTGTAGTTCGGCCCGATGGCGTACGCGATGCCCCAGTGCGCCATGGCGAAGTTGACGTCGTGCAGCAGCGCTCGTTCGAAGCAGGCGATCGCCTCTTCGTGATGGAAGCCGTAGCACCACGCCATGCCGCGGTCGAACCAGAGCTGGGCCTCAGCGTCGGATGTCGTGACCGGCCACCGGTACGAGCCCAGATCGAAGTACGCCATCGCCGCTTCCCGAGCCCTCCTGGCCGTCTGCCTGCTCCCCAATTGCACAGTATCTCTCACGAAACCGGCGAAAGCCATGAAAGCTGTTCAATTCTGAAATGTGGGCAAGTTCAGGACTCGACCAACCGTTGCGCTCAGCCCACAGCGATCATCGACGTGCCGGCCGCCGTCGTGAATCGCCCGACCTCCTTCGGTCTCAACTGGTGCCGAGCGAGAGCAGGTTCTCGACGGGCTGGTAGAGCTCTTCCAGATAGGCCGTGTCGTCGGCGCTGAGCTCGATGGTCGTGGCCTCGACGAGCTGATCGAGCTGGCTGATCTTGGACACGCCGACCACGGGCGCGGTGATCTCGGGCTTGTTGGTGAGCCATGCCAAGGCGATCTGGGCGGGGCGCACATCGAGTCGCTCGGCCACCTCGGACACCCGCGCAGCGATGTCGAAGTCGCGCTCACCCAAATAAAGACTCTCAGTGCGGGCACGGTCCTGGCCCTTGGAGCGGTCGGTTGTGCCGGCGTCGAGACTGCCCTGGTAGGACCCGGTGAGAATGCCCCGCGCCAGCGGCGACCACGGCGTGAGCGCCACGCCGGTGGCTGCGCAGTACGGGTTCATCTCGCGCTCTTCCTCTCGGTAGATGAGGTTGTAGTGGTTCTGCATCGACACGAACTTGGTGAAGCCACGCATCTCGGCGGTGAGCTGCAGCTCGGCGAATTGCCAGGCGAACATCGACGAACCGCCGAGGTACAGCGCCTTGCCCGCCTTCACGACATCGTGCAGCGCTTCCAACGACTCGGCGATGGGCGTCTGTGCGCTGCCGGGGATGCCGTGCGGGTGGCGGTGGATGATCAGCTGGTCCACGTAGTCGACGCCGAGACGGCGCAGCGAATTGTCGACCCCCTCCATGATGTGCTTGCGGCTCAGGCCGCCCTCGTTGGGGTTGCGCCCCATGGGCATCGAGACCTTGGTGGTCAGCACGTACTTCTCGCGCGGCAGCAGCTCACGCAAGATCTGCCCCACCACCTCTTCGGACGCACCCACCCCGTAGATATCGGCACAGTCGAAGTAGTACAGGCCGCGCTCGATAGCGGCCTCAAAGATGGGACGGGCCTCGGTGACGCCCAGGGTCCAGTCGCCCTGGTGGCCCCGTCCGGGCACGCCGAAGTTCATGGTTCCCAAGCAGAGCTCCGACACCAACAGACCGCAGTTCGAACCGAGCTGGGCGGATTTCAGTCGCGACATGGCCCCGAAACGTATTCGACGACGGCCCCGGCCCGTCGGCCCGTCCCCGCCGACGCCCTAGGACTGCTGCGAAGCGGGCTCGGGTGACCCAGCGGCGAGCGCACGCCAGAGCGAGCGGTAGGTCGGCCACGAGGCGTCGGCTGGCAGGTAACCGTCTTCGATCAGTGCACTGTTCAACCGGCGTAGGTTGCGGGCCGGCACGCCGGAGTCAACATGGTGTGCCAGGTGGTAACCGACGTGATACGGCACGAACAGCACCCGAGCCAGCCAGCTCTGGCGGATGTGGTGGGTGGTGTTGCGACGGTCGGAGGTACGGGTCATGCCCCCATGCTCGGCGATGGCCCGCAGCCGGTTGATGATCTGATACCAGGTGAAGAAAGGCACCGCCCACAAGAACAGGTACAGCCACGGGTGCCCTGCGAGCCAGAACGCTGCGAACACGATCGCCTGACCGGCGAAGAACCGCAGGCTGAGCGGCAGGAACTTGAGCTTGGCCAAGCCGGTGAACCGGGGCTTGACGATGCGCCATGCCGACACGCCCACCACGTCGCGCATGAACTTGCGTCGGAGCGACGGCCACGGCACCGGATAGAACGAATACAGCAGGAAATCTGGCTCGCGGGGGCCGAACTCGTCGCGGTGATGGTGGACGTGGCCCCGCCGGTAGTGGTGGGAGCCAGTGCCGAATGGGAACCAGCCCACCAGATTGATGCCGATCCGGTCGTTCCACCAACGGCTCGAGAACAGCAGCCGGTGCGCCGCCTCGTGGTGCAGCACGAACATGCGCAGCTGCAGCGTGCCGATGATCGGCACAGCAACAACGACAGCCAGCGGATGGCCGATGGCAACCACTGCAGCGATCACCGCCACCGGCGCCGCCAGCGTGGCCATGACCTCGATCGCATTGATGAAGTCGGGAATGCGCCGCAGCTCGGCCCGGAAAGCGGGCTTCGGCCGGCCGTCGGGACGCAGGCGGTCCGACCCCTCGAACCGAGGCAGATCGGGGCGCGTCATGCCACCGGTCATCTTCGCCACAAGCTCGTCGTGCGTCGGCATCACCGCAGTCGCGCTCACGCCATGGATGCTACGACGCTGCGAAGGGAACAGAGGGTCCCCACTCCACGAATCCGATCTTGTCCAAAAAATCGTATCGCGCAAGATACATTTGCAGGATACGTTCGCCCGATGGATATCGAGGTCGGCCAAACCGATGTCTACGCCCGATGGTTCTCCAAACTCAGAGACCGGCAGGCGCGCCTGCGTATCGTCGCTCGCATCAGGCGCTTGGCCTTGGGGCACATCGGCGACGCGAGATCAGTGGGCAAGGGAGTGTCCGAGATCCGCATCGATTACGGACCCGGCTACCGGGTGTACTTCACTCGGCGAGAGCAAACGCTCGTGGTTCTGCTTGCAGGCGGCGACAAAGACAGCCAGAAACGAGACATCGCCGCGGCACAGGCGCTGGCGGCCCGCATCCCGGCAAGGATCGAGGTAGTGGAATGAATGAGGTACAGATCCGTCGATGGGACCCTGTCGAACATGTGGAATCCACAGCGGATGCGATCACCTACCTTGACGCGGCTTTGGAGGACGGCGATCCGCAGTTGGTTGCCGCCGTGCTCGGTGATATCGCGAGGGCTGCTGGTATGACCAAGATCGCCGCTGCGGCTGGACTTGGTCGCGAGAGCCTGTACAAGTCGCTCTCTCCGAATGGCAATCCGGAACTCGCGACTGTGCTCAAGGTGATGCGAGCAGCAGGACTGCGGCTACACGCGTCACTTGCAGACGACGCTGCCGCCGCCTAGCCGTCCGCTCCGATACCCGTTGCGTTTGGCTGCCCACTCCGCCTCTCGGGCATACACACCCCATGAATGCCCCGCCCAAGTGTTGGCCTCAGCACCAGCCTGACAGCGAGATCATGCGATTTCTTGCACCTTGGACTGCACGGCCGCCGAGTCGATTCCACCATTCTCATCGTCCTCGGTGACGATCAACGTCGCCGCGTCACCGCCGCGTTCTACAACCCCGCTGTGTGCGTACCACTCCAGCTTGCGTTCCCAAGCTTGGGCGTATCTCGGGTCGGAGAGCATGCCGAGGTGCTCCCAAATGAAAGTCTCGCCGGTGGCAGCATCTTCAATTGTGAAGTCCGGATACCGAAATGTGCCGTCGTGGCCCCGGAACCGCTTCTCGTAGGCGAATTCAATGCCAGCAGCAGACATCTCGTTCGCAACGATCACCTCACTCTTTGAGCGGACAAGCGTGCCATTGGTCGTTCTGTGAATCAGATGCGCTTCGAGAAAGCGGCCTTCGCCCACGTCCTGCGGCCGTGGGTCGCGGAACAAATTCGTGAGACGCCGGGCAGTTTCCGAGTGGCCATCCGATCCGTAGGCAAGTAGTTCCTCGAGCGGACCCTGATGCAGCACGACGACCTGCTGCGTCTGGCGAGTCAGCGCCGTGTACAGCAACTCTCGTGAGAGCAGTGCACACGGACTCGGAATGACCACGAATGTGGTGCCGAATTCAGAGCCTTGCGACTTGTGAACCGTTATGGCGTACGCAAGCTCCAGAATCGACTCACCGTCTCTCGGCAGCCACTTGCCACTGAACCCGTACTCGAAACCGGGCTGCGTCGAGAATTCAACCTGCAGCTTTCTGGGCTTGAACTTCTGGCCACGCTTCTTGAGCTGGCCAACCACCATGCCGATCTCACCGTTGGCCACGAATCTGGGGGCGCTGATGTGCTCGTTCTCTTGAAGAGACTCGTCCGGCCAAACATCGTCGTGGGGGTGATTGCGGTTGTTCATCACCTTGTCGCCGTAGACGATGCCTTCTGGGCCCATCGGCTTGGGTACTTTTCGACCGAAGCGTGGCACTTCACGAGCCGACCTGATCAGATCGGCTCGAAAGTGCCGATGAACGGATCGATTGATCTCGGCGACACCCGCACCGGTTGCATGGATCGGGCTGAGAATCTGCCAGCTCTCGCAAGCCTTGCCCGCGCCCTCCCTCTCGCGGTAGCTGCTGTTGAAGTACACGTAGTCGCCGCTGACGACGCCGCCCAGTGATTCCCCGAATCCGACTTGGTCGTCGGCGTCTTTGATCGCAGTGATCTCTTGCGTGAGCAGGCCACGGATCCGGTCGAACACTTCCGTCGGCGAGCCCCACTCCTCGAAGCGCACCGTGTCGCTGTCGCTGCCGCTCAATAGCTCGCCCCAGGCCTCCTCTGCCAGCGGACCTGGCGACCCGCCGCCGAACCACTGTCCGAGTGCGAGATCGTGGCGAAATTGCCGACGATTCGACCCCTCGCGCTGGCGCATCTGGATCATGAGTTCGGCGTAGGACGGGCCGACTCTGGGCCACTTCCCGTCGGCTCCGCTCTTGAGGTGCTCGACGATGTCGACGAACGGGCGTCCGGGCCCGATGGGTGGCAGCTGACGCGGATCGCCGACGAGAATGATGCGCTCCAATTGGCGGACATTGTCGAGGACTGCGTCGAGTTGCTCCTCGGTGACCATGGACGCTTCGTCGATGACCAATGTGCCGCCAGTGAGCCTTGGCGGCTCACTCGACCGGCCGTAGCGACCCGTTCGAGGGTCAAATCGGCGCTGTCGGACCAAGAACTGAGCGATCGTGTGCGCGTGTACTCCCGGTATCCCGCGCAATCCTCGCTCCAACTGCACTCTTGCCTTGCCGGTAGGCGCCAGCAGCGTCACCCCGGCACCGCGCTCAGCCAGGTGCGTGCACAACGCTGCCAACAGCGTCGTCTTGCCAGTACCGGCAGGGCCGACGAGCACTGCGAATCGGGCAGCAGCGAGTTCCCGCAGTGCGGCGACCTTCTCTTCGCGTGCGCGGCCCTCCACTTCGTCTGCGGGAATCGCTCCGCCCTGCTGGAGTCCCGCCAACTGCTCATCGAGTAGGTCCGACCAGTTGGCCTCGACCGTGTGTCGCCTCGTCGCTCTCGAACGCCTGAGCACTTCACTTCGAATGTTGTCGCGCGCCATGCGAAGTCGATCAAGCTGGAATCCCGGCGCGCCGTCGTCCAGTTGCGCTTGCTGCACGACTAGCTCGAGATCGTCGCCGATAACGCTGAGCAGATCGCCGTCGATGGGACATGGCGGCGTCACGGCCATCTCGCGAACGGCGCGCACCAAGTCGTCCTGTGGCACCACCGTGTGCCCACCAGCAGCCGCTTCCTCCAAAACGGCAACGGACAGGGCACGTACCCGCCGGGGATCTTGAGGCTCGCTCATTGCGGATGGCTCAGGCAGAGCCAAGCTCGGATTCCCTGACGACGAGAACAAGCCACGGTCCACAGAACTCACCGAAATCGGATTCACGCTCGCACGATCTGCTTCGTAGAGCAGATACGGGTTGCGCAACAAATCGGCATCGTCGATGTCTATTCCGGCCTTGCTGCGCGACTCACGCACGAAGAACCGCTCGGTTTGTTCCGAAGAAACGTCAAGACGAGCGATCAAATGCAGCAGCGCCCTTCGCTCAACGGGGAGATCGGCAAGCTTGCGGGCGATAGTCGGCCCAACGCGGCGGACCCACTCGGGGCCGAGTGACGCCGGATTGTCCAGCGCCGCCTGCACGGCCGGCCACGGATCCTGCGCTGCGGGAAGGCTCTCAGTGATGCGGTAAGCGAGGAGGTCGGAATGGTCGACGCCGAGTGCCGCCAGCGCAGAACCCAGCCCGGGGAACGGACCCCGGAGCTTCCACAGCTCCCCGAGACGTGCTTGCGCCCAACGAATCTGCTCGTCGAAATTGTCTCCCAATGCGGCCCCGGCGCGCTGCAGTCCCTCCACCATGGCGAGCAGCGATGCGATCGCCTGATCGTGCGTGAGATGTTCGGAGGCATAAGAGAACTGTTCGAACGCTTCGTCCTGGGCGAAGACGACGACATCTTCGGGATTGAAGTCGGGATCCTCGGCCGCTCGTTCGAGATCTGCGTGGTACGGAAGCAGGAACCCGCCCCCATAGCTGGTTGGGCGTATCGAATGGCTGACGATCCGTTCCCAGATCATCGACCGCGTCGGGCGCTCTGCGTTTGGCTCGTACTCGTACTCGACTCCGTGGCCGCAGCCAGTCACCCAGCCCACGCCGACGAGCACGCGACCACGCCGCTCAGTGTGCGGAACTTCCTTCGCATAGAAGAATGCGAGCGAGCGTTCTGGTTCGACAGCTGAGAAGAACGCGTCAAGCAGATTGGACTGGTTCTCGCGATCCTGCACCCATGCGGACTCGAAGCCCATCGCCTGCCGAGCCTCCTCCTCGGCCTCGTCGCGATAGACGATGTCGAAGTCGTCGGCCAATGACGCTGCGTCCTCGCGCCGCATCCAGCGAAACGGCACAGCCTCGGCGCTGAACGGCGGGATCTCAACAAGTGTCGGGCGATAGTGCCGGTGCGCGTCAGAGGTCGCTTGGTAGGGGTGCCGGACGTGACGGGTGATCGGAAAGCTCGCCATGAACGATCCTCGTTCTGCGATGCACGGCGGCAGCTGAGCCGACTGGAGTTCGTCAAGACGGCGGCCTCGAAGCTCAATTTCGACGGCGTTCTCGCGCCGGTCGTGGATATTCGGAAGTCGCAGACACGACGCGTTGTTGGCAGGGTCAGTACAGATCGTGCCGTTCCAGCCAGCGTCGTGCCAAGGAACCCGAACCGAGAGGTGGCGCAATGGCAGGTTTGTCGGCATCAGCGACTCCATAGCCAGTCGACATCGGCGAATGCGAGTTGTTCGCCGTAGTTCTCGATGTTGTCCTGGACGTTCAGTATGAGGCAGCGTTCGTCGCCGCCGTTGAGCGGGCCTCTCAGGCCGCGGCCGACCATCTGAAAGTAGAGATTCGGGCTGTACACGGGGCGAGCCACGATGATCGCTCGCGTCTTGGGTGCGTCGAACCCCTCGCGGAACACGCCGTAGTTGACGAGCACGTTGATCTCACCCGAGCGGAAGCCGTCTACGACTCGGCGGCGAGTTGCTGCATCAGTTGACCCGCTCACCGCACGGGCCGTAACTCCACGGAGGGTCAAGAGCGCAGCCAGCGTCTTTGAGTGGTCCACCGAGGTGGCAAAGATCAACGCCGGCCAGTCGCCCCTGACATGGCGCCCGTACGCGTCGAGTATGCGCTCTGTGCGCTCCGCATCCTCGGCGATCCGTTCCTCCACGCTCGTAGGGAGGAAGCCAGGGCGCGGGGCTGCGGCCTCGCCGCCGAACTTTGCGAGTTCATCTTGCTCATCCTGAGTGAGTTGATAGGTGCCGCCGGGGATTAGTTCGTGATCGGCCTTCGCGAGCACGGCGGTGTCCTGCAGGTGCGCGATCACACTGTGCGGATCGTTGCTTTCGAAGGCACCGGTATCGAGGCGGTTCTGGCCGTACCGATTTGCCAGCCAGAGCGTTTCCGCCTCGTTGTGCCCACGGTATGGCGTGGCCGTAAGGCCGAGCAGCGCGGGCTCTTCCTCCGTTTGGCGGGACGTGAGGCCGATCTCAGCCATTGCGGAGGTGTATGTGGGTGCGATTGACCGGTGGGCCTCGTCGAAGACCACTAGCTCCACGCTGTCCAATAGCTCCGGCTGGAGTCGTTGATTGCTCAACCTCGCGTGGAGTGTCTGGATCGATGCCACGATGACGTGCCAGTCGTCTGTCGCTGTGGGCGCGGCATTGCCGCCCCACAACCGCGAAACGCGCAGTCGAGCGTCTTCGATCCCTTCGCTGCGCCACACTTGCCTCCACGCTTGGACGGCCTGCTCGCACAGCTCTCTGCGGTCGGCCACCCACAGCACGTTGCCTCGGAATGACTGATCTCTGCGGGCCTCGACGATGGCTTGCACAGCCACTCGGGTCTTGCCGGCGCCAGTCGGGAGACTGATGAGTCCTCGACGGCCCTGGTCGCCGTGGACGCTGCTGCCCAGTAGCTGCTTGAGGCGATCGGCGATTGCCCTCTGGTAGCGGTGCAGTTCGCCCAGCTTCAGCGGCCCGTCTACCTGCTCGAAGGGGTCATCTGCGTGGCCGGGCTCGCCGGCCCACTCTTCGCTAAAGCCGAGGGCGCGAACGAACTCGACCGCACGTCGAGAGCCAGCCCATTGCTTCGGAGGATCGAGTGGTTTGAGTGCAGCACGAAATTCGCGAAGTGTCCCGGTGTGATAGGTCGCTATGGCCGATTCAGCGATTGCAATTGGCAGCACCGCCGGATCGGCGTGCCCCTGCTCAACGATGCTCACAAGCGAAACCGGCAGGCGAGCGCGCAGAGCGTCAACGCCGACTGCGGCGAGCAGGCGTTCAGCATCGCTGGGGCAGCTCCTGATCGCCTGGCGGCGTTGCTCCACTTCCACCGCAGTCGTGCCGTCAACGATGTCCATGATCTGTCGCCCTGACAGCGGAAGATCGATGGCGCGGCTCACAAGCTGGAGTTCTGAGTATTCGTCATCCCCCTCGCTGCTCGCGAGGAGGACATCGGGGGCTCGATAGGCACATGGGCGCTGTTTGCCCGCCACAAGTATCTGGTCGCACCGGATGAGCTGGATATCCGCGTGGCCAGCGGCTAGGTGGGTGACGATCCCGGGCCACTCATCGATGAGCGGAACCGGCACCTGTTCGCCGAGTGTCCTCGGCACCGGATCAGCGAGATCAAGAGATCCCTTGATCTCGGCTAAGTTCGGATGACGGTACAGCGCTTCAAGCGCTTCGGGGTCCTCGGGGCTTGCTCCGAGCGCCGCCCTCAGCGGCACGCTTCCTGCGGTCGTAGCGATACGCCCCCAACGGCGGATTTCGTTCAGCGCGGGCGATTCGTAGCGGTTGCGTGGATACTCGTGGCCGTTCGTGCCTTGGTGGCCGTACTCGTAACGATCGAAAGTCGAGCCCACGTCCATGAGGCTCGCCGTGTAGAGCGCGCGGCCTTCGTCTGACAGGCCCCGAAGTACCGACAACGGACCAGACCCGTCTGAGCGAGAAAATCTGAGCATTCCGCTTTGTGGGTTGCGGGGAAGCCGTTGTTGACGGTATTGGTCCTCGCAGTCTCTCTCATACCCCCGGAATGCCGGATCGGCGCTGAGATCGTCGACATGCTGGGCCTTATCGCCCACGCCGAGCCACTCGAACAGCGCTGTGTCGGCACGATGAAACTCCATGTCAACGGCTACGTCGCCGTCACGACTTCCGTCATCGGGCACGATGGCACCGGGAACGAGCACGTCGTGGACGGGCCGCCATGATCCCGAGCGGGTCCGAATTCGCACAGTTCGCCTGAAGTCCCTGTAGCCCGAGATGACATCACGAGCACCGTCATTGGAGACTTGGCGCGACAAGGCCCAGAATCTGACCCAGAGTCGCTCGTACACCGAGGCAGCTGACTCTGGAACCTGTCGCGAGCCCAGTACGGACTCTGCCACCAGATTGAATTCCGACTCCGCGGATGGCGGCGCAAAGCCCAAGTGCTTCAGCGCCGTCGCGGTCGCCTCGTCGTGCAACAACTCGGCATGGACACTTGTACGCGGGTCTAGCCTGGTTCCAACAGCGGGGGCAGGATCATGCAGAAACACGCGCTCCGGGTCGAGCGGCAGCCACGCCTCCGCCATGCTGTACACGATCTGGGCATCCGCGATTTCTTGACGGACATCTGCGGGCAGGAGCGCAGCGGTCTGTATGGCGGCCGCAGATGCCGAAACAGCAAAGTCTGCCTCGACGTCTTGAACCAACGCTTCGAGCCAGCCAACCAGTCGCTGCCGGTCCACGAATTCTGAGGCGGCCTCAAACAATCGCCCGACGGCTGAGAATCGCTCGCCTCGATAGACGCTGTGGTGCAGCCAATCATTCGGCCTACTGGCACTGGTTGCCCACTTCTGCAGTGCAGCGCGACTCTGGTTTGTGCTGCGCTCAAGGTCCTGCGGCAGGTAGTAGACCGCGTCAATATTGCGGAGCACACCGGCTTGGTCGGGAACCACAGGCCGGGCGCATAGCTCTCCGTTGACCTCACTGCGCAGCAGATCAGCGTGCTGGTTGTCGCCCCGCTCATGTCGTCGCGGCAGCAAGTCAAGATGGCGGGCCGGATCATCGATGTCGTTCAACGACGGGAGCTCGTCGGCCACCAGCGCAGCAGCCGCTCGTACAAGCTCGTCGTTGTAGCAACCTGGGAGCAGGTTCTGCCTGTCTTCGTTGGTTTTCCACGGTGCATTCAGGATCCCGCTGACGAGACATGAGGTTTCGGTGGGGAAGTGGGCCCAAAACCGGTCGTGACGCTGGACGTGATCGACCGGGGCGGCCCACCAGATTGGGACTTCGTCGGCGTCATCTCCAGGACGGCGGTCGGCGCGAGCTTCCACAGACAGATGGTGCGACCACTGAAACACACGCCAATGGCCCGAAGTGGTTCCATCGTCAAGAACGAGATCATCCCGATCGCGTGTCAGCCTCACGTCACGCTGTTGTGACCCATGGCGAGCCCCACCGTCAATCGCGAGCGTCAGCAACGTGACGTGTGGCACGAAGAGAAGGAACTCGGCGGGAAAATCGACTATCTGCTGCCTGAGGTCCCAAAAGGCCCTCCGCTTGAGCGGCAACCGGACGATGTTCGATGCCCATTCCATCAGGTCGCCCAGGATCGGATCGCTATCGCTCCCGTCCAGCGGGTGGATCGGTTGAGGCAGACGCAGCACGGGGAAGTCGGTCACTACTTCGTCTCTGGGCACGTTGGCCCGTATCTGTTCCGACGATCGCGAACGCTGGAAGCGGAACGAGCCGGATCGACTGAAGAATTCAGGGTCATCGCTGACACCGAGGACCGCTTTGAATCCCAAGCCAAAGGTTCCGATCTGGCCGGTTGCACGCTTGGGTGACATGTGCGAAAACATGAGCGCCGTCATGCCCGGCTGATCGATGGGATCTCCGTCGTCGGCGCAGTAGAGGCAGCGCTCTGTCAACCTGACTTCGATGCGACCTCGATGAGGATCTTGCCCGGCATGCAACCCATCGAAGGGTGCCGACGCTTGCTCGACCCATAGCGCGTCTGCGGCGTTCTGCACCAGTTCGTACATCTGCCGGTGCTGGTACCCGCCGTGAGCGGTGTCTCGCTCCAAGTTGGCGTGCTCAACGACCAGCTTCGGCTGAGCGATGTATGAGTCGAGAGTCCTCTGAGCCTCACGAGAGACGAATTGTCCCAAGTCTCCATCTGGTCCGCACCATCTCTCCGTTGACACGAGCGGCCTCCCTAATGTGGCCCCGTCATGGCGCACCCGCTTGATGGCGGGCCGGCTCGCGTCGACCGGCGTGGCCTGTGGTCCTGCTCTGTTGGGGGCCGGAGCGTATCCGACCGGCCAAACGTGATCTTGGCCGTCACCTACCCGCAACGACTGCGGCCAGCCATTTTCTTTCCACCGCTGTTTCGGCGCAACAGCGGCCGGCTGTTGGCTACGGTTCCGGGCGACCACAAACCAGTCGGGAATTGCCGCGACCAGTTGAGACAGGGGAATCGACGATGGACTTGGGTATTTCAGGACGGACCGCGGCAGTAGCCGCTGGCTCAGCAGGGCTAGGACTCGGATCGGCCAAGGCGCTTGCGGCTGAGGGGGTGCGGGTGGCCATCTGTGGCCGGGACCCAGAGCGGTTGGCGACAGCCGCCGCGCAAATCGACGGCGAGGTGCTCTCCATCACTGCCGATCTGGGCAACCCCGATGAGGGTCGCAGCTTCGTAGAACAGGCCATTGACGGGCTGGGTTCAGTCGACATCCTCGTGACCAACGCGGGCGGCCCGCCACCCGGCATGTTCGAGAGCACCGAGATCGACGCCTACCAGATGGCCTTCGACATGAACTGCAAGGCCATGATCGAGATGTGCCGGGTGGCCGTCCCACCGATGCGCGAGCGCGGCTGGGGCCGGGTGTGCGCCATCACCAGCGTCGGCGTCAAGCAGCCGATCCCGTTCCTGCTCGCCAGCTCCGTTGCACGGGCCGGTCTCACCAGCTTCCTCAAGATCACGGCCCGCGAGGTCGCCGGCGATGGCGTGACCGTGAACTCCGCCCAGCCGGGCACCCATTGGACCGACCGGGTCGCGAAGATGATGGACCGCGAGCAGGCAGGCCAGAGCAACCCGATGGGCATCTGCGGCGAATCCGACGACTTCGGCGCTGCAGTGGCATTCCTCTGCAGCGAGCAAGCCAAGTTCATCACCGGCACTGGTTTGCTCATCGACGGTGGCCAAGCCACCGGCCTGCTGGACTGATCGCTTTTGCCGAGCCGCGTTCGGGCAGCTGCCCGACGGGTTCCCGCCTGAGCGCGGCCTCTTAGGAGACGCCGGCTGCTTCGAGTGCTCGGCGGGTGAGCACCCGGGCGAGGTGGTTGCGGTAGTCAGGCGTGGCGTTCAGATCCGTGGGGGCGTCCGTGCCCTCGGCAGCCTGTTCAGCGGCATCAGCCGCTGACGCCCCGCCTGCCAGCGCCGCCTCGACCGCACTGGCCCGCAGCGGCACTGAGCCCATGTTCACGAGCGCCACGTTCGTGCCGCCGTTGACGGTCACCGCAGCAGCGCCGACGATCGCCCAGTCCTGGGCCCGCCGGTTGAACTTCTGGTAGTTCCAGCCAGCGCCGGGGGCCTTCGGGACCCGGATCTCAGTCAGCATCTCGTCGTCGGCCAGCGCCGATTCGAAGTAGCCGGTGAAGAAATCGCCGGCAGCTATCTCGCGGCTCCCGTTCGGGCCCTGGGCGACGAGTGTGCCGCCCAGCGCCAGTACTGCCGCCGGCAGGTCAGACGCTGGGTCGGAGTGGGCCAGCGAGCCGCCGAGGGTGCCACGATGACGCACCTGCGGGTCGCCCACCTCGCCTGCCACATGGCCCAGCAGCGGGCACTCGGCAGCCAGCAGCTCGCTGGTCTCCAGCGCACGGTGGCGGGTGAGCGCGCCGACAGCGATGTGATCGCCGCCGTCAGTGATGTAGCTGAGATCGCTGACGCGGCCGATGTCCACGAGCACGCTCGGCACGGCCAAGCGGAGCTTCATCATCGGCAGCAGCGAATGGCCGCCGGCCAGCAGCTTGGCCTCGTCGCCATGCTCGCCGAGCAGCGCTATGGCCTCCTCCGCGGAGCCGGCCCGTACGTAGTCGAATGCTGCAGGAATCATTGCTGCGCTCCCCTCAGGCCGCTGTCTCGCCGGCCGCGCAGGCCAGCACCGACTTGACGATGTTGTGGTACCCCGTGCAGCGGCACAGGTTCCCTTCCAATCCCAAGCGGACATCTCGCTCGGACGGGTCGGGGTTCTCCTCGAGCAGCGATACCGCCGCCATGACCATGCCGGGAGTGCAGTAGCCGCACTGCAGGCCGTGGTTCTGGCGGAAGGCCTCCTGCATCGGGTGCAGCTCGTCTTCCGACGGCGCCAAGCCCTCGATGGTCAGGATGTCCTCGCCGTCAGCCTGCACCGCCAGCATCGTGCACGACTTCACCGATTCGCCGTTCACATGCACTGTGCAGGCGCCGCACGAGGACGTATCGCAGCCGATGTTCGTGCCTGTCAGCCGCAGGTCGTCCCGCAGCCAATACACGAGCAGCGTGCGCGGTTCGACATCGCCGGTACGAGTCTCGCCGTTCACCGTGACGCTGATCTCCACTATGACCTCTCCCGTCTCGTCGGCCTCGGGGCCGAGCATATTGTTCCGCGGCCGTGAGGCCGGGCGGCGTTGCACGCGGCCGCGAGGGCCGAGCGCGCACCATCATGCACCATGCGACGGTCACGCGCAGACACGAGGACAAGCGCCCCGCAAGCGCAGCAGTAGTTTGGCGATGTGGCCGGCGAAGGGGCCAGAGCGGGTACTGGCGACACGCCGGAACGCGCAAGCGAACCGGCACCGCCGGACACGCATGACTCGATTCTGCGGCGGGCTCGTGACCTGTTCGCCCGGCAGGGCTACCGCGGTACGTCGATCCGGCAGCTCACCTCGGGACTCGGCCTCACGCCGGCAGCGCTCTACTACCACTTCACCGGGAAAGAAGACGTGCTTGCGGGGGTCTTGGCCCCGATGGAACGCGACGGCGAGACGATCATCGCCAGGATGGCCCAACTGGAGCCGACGCCGAAAGCCCTGCGGGAGGTGCTCGATCGCTACTTCGACCTGTTGGCCCGCGACATCGTGGCGTTCCGGCTCGTTGCCGACGACGTCGATGTGCAGCAGAGCGCGGTCGGTCAACGGTTGCGAGCCCAAGCCAGAGACCTCTTTGCCTGGCTCACCGGACCGTCTCCCGAAGTCGAAGACCGGATCCGTGCGGCAGCCGCTGTAGGCACGATTCGCCTGTCGCTCGAGCAGAGCGGTGTGGAGCCCGACACTCACCGTGATGCGATCATCGGACGGGCCCTGCAGATCATGACCGACTAGCTGCTCACCTCAACCGTCGCCGTCGCCGTCGCCGAGCAGGTGGGCCACGCCGGGCAACGGCCACGACGACGGCAGCGTGATCACGTCGGCAGGATTCACATTGAGGCGGTACAGGGTGTCGCCCTCGCGCACCAGCGAGAGCTGCTCACGCGCGATCCGCTCCACCACGACGGGATCCTTGGCCTCGGCCACTTGGACAGCCAAGTGCGAGGTCTCTGCCTGCAGCCGCTCAAGCGTGTCAGCGGCGTGGTCGATACTGCGCCGCTGAGTCGTCAGCGATTGCCATGGGAACAGCAGCACTGCGAGCAGGCCGACTGCGCTCACCACGATTGCCAAGCTGATGAGCACCGCGAGGGGTCGGGGTCGACCCTCCCGACGGCGGGTCTTCGTCGGCGGATCCGCCGGCGTCGTACTCATGGGCTCGGGAGGTTCATGGGCGCTGTGCCTGTGGGCAACGGGGTCTACGGGTCACGGGCAAGCGAGCTGCCGCCCCGGTACGCGGCAGCTTCGCCGAGCTCTTCCTCGATGCGCAGCAGCCGGTTGTACTTGGCGACCCGATCGGATCGTGCCGGCGCACCGGTCTTGATCTGGCCGCAGTTGGTGGCAACGGCCAGGTCGGCGATGGTGGTGTCCTCGGACTCGCCTGAGCGGTGCGACATGACCGCGGTGTAGCCGGAACGTCCTGCCAACTCGACGGCGTCGAGCGTCTCGGTGAGCGTGCCGATCTGGTTCACCTTCACCAGCACGCTGTTGGCGACGCCGGCAGCAATGCCGCGCCCCAGCCGCTCGATATTGGTGACGAAGAGGTCATCGCCGACGAGCTGGACTCGCTCGCCGACCATGTCGCCGAGCGTCGACCAACCGTCCCAGTCGTCCTCGGCCATGCCGTCCTCGACCGAGAGGATCGGGTAACGCTCGCACAGGTCGGCCAGATATCCCGCAAATGCGGCGGCGTCGAGCCGGCGACCCTCGCCAGCCAGGGTGTACATGCCGTCGGCGTAGAACTCGGTGGATGCCACGTCGAGTGCGAGCGCCATGTCGGCGCCAGGCTCGAAGCCGGCTTCGCTGATCGCTTCGATCAGCAGCGCCAGCGCCGCCTCGTTGGACTCCAGGTCGGGGGCGAACCCGCCCTCGTCGCCCACGGCTGTTGAGAGCCCGCGCGAGCGCAGAACGCCACTCAGCACGTGATAGGTCTCGGTACCCCAACGCAGCGCCTCGGAATATGACGCCGCACCGACCGGGACGATCATGAACTCCTGCAGATCCACGTTGTTGTCCGCGTGCTCACCGCCGTTGATGACATTCATCATCGGCGTGGGCAGCACATGTGCATTGGCACCGCCCACGTGGCGGTAGAGCGGCAGCCCCAGCGTCGCTGCCGCCGCATGTGCGGTGGCCAGAGAGGCGGCCAGCACGGCGTTCGCGCCCAGGCGGGCCTTGTTCATCGTCGCATCGAGCTCGATCAGCGTGTGATCGACCGACCGCTGATCGACGGCATCGAGACCTACCAGCGCCTCGGCGATCTGGCCGTTCACATGCCCCACGGCGACGGCCACCCCTTTGCCGCCATATCGCTGGCCGCCATCCCGCAACTCGACGGCCTCGAATTGTCCCGTCGAGGCACCTGAGGGCACGATGGCGCGGCCCACGGCGCCGCCTGCGGTCCGCACCTCGGCTTCGGTCGTGGGATTGCCACGGGAATCGAGGACTTGGCGGCCGGTCACCTGGACGATCTGCGTGGACGCGCGCGCTGTCACGCATAGCGAGAGTACCGAAGGGCAGCGCCCGCTCAGCCTCTAGCTGGTGCGCGCTTCGCGCTGGCTAGCTCGTGCGCGCTTCGCGGGCGGCAATGCGCTGTGCGCGGGCCTCACGCTCAGCGGCCTTGATCGCCTCCCATTGCGCCGACAGCTCGTCATCAGTGGGCTCGGGCGCGTTCGGGTCGCGCTCGAACACATGGGGATGGCGGCGCAGCATCTTGGCCTCGACGGTCTCGAGCACCTCAGCCAAGGTGAACGTTCCCGCCTGCTCGCCGATCGCGGCATTCATCAGCACCTGCAGCAGCACATCGCCCAATTCTTCGACGAGATCTTCGATCGCCGTGGCCGATTCGGCTGTGTCGCCGGTCAGCGCGTCTTCGGCTGTCTGCAGGGCCTCAGCCAGCTCCGAGGCTTCGTCGAGCGCGTAGGGAGCGAGCGTGGCGTGCGTCTGCACCCGGTCCCAAGGGCACTCCCGGCGCAGCCTGGTGATGACCTGATGAAGCGAGACGAGCCGGCGCCCGAGATCCACAGGGTTGCGCTCAGTGGTCACGATGGCCCCGCACGAGCCTCGACTCACGGCAGGATCGGCAACGACACCCGCAGGTTGTCGGCGTTCCACGCGCCGAGCGCCGGGGCGACGTTCACCTCGTAGGTCGACATGGCCTCCGTCAGCACGTGGCCGGCAAACGGCCCGATCGACGAGAGATCGGTGGCATCGGCGCGCAGCGAGTCCACACGCAGCACCACCCACAGCTCACCAGTCGGGCTTGCTGCAGACGGCAGAAGCAGCGGCGCTGTCAGTTCACCGGGCTCCAGTTCGAGCAGCGCCAGCGCGAGCTCGCCGCCGCCGAACAGATCGAAGGGCTGGCCGCAGCCGATGGTGCCATCGGTCTCGGTGAGGCCCGGCAGATTGACCGCGGCAGCGACATCGCCAAGGGGCTCACCAGCCTGTACGCGGTCGGAAGCTGCGACGGCATCGGCCTCGGATGTCACGGCCAGCGCACTCACACAGTGAGGCGTCGCCAGCCGCTCGATGCTCGGATCGTCTTCGATGGCGCGCTGCTGCGCGAACTCCTCGAAGGGGCCCTCAAGGTGAGCCTGCACCTGCGCATTGATCTCTGCGTCAGGGAGGCTGATGTCGACTGGGAAGCCCAATTCGTCCAGTGCGACGCCGGCGAGGCGCAGCTGGATCATCGACGTGAGCCGGGACACGAATTCCTCGTGCGTCGGGTTCTCCGGGTCGTCCATGAGAGTGACAGGTGACTCGACGATATTGGCTCGCACATCACCGATGAGGAGCTGGCCTCCCGGGAAGCTCGCTGCAACAGCGGCAGCGTCGGCGAGCAGCGCTCGGTATGCGGCATCCTGAGCTGTGCGCGCCGCGTCACGCTCGGCGCGCTCGGCCTCCAGTTGGGCTTCCCGCTCAGCCTCCTCGGCGGCAGCCTGTGCCGCTTCTCGTGACACGACGCCGTCGCCATCGGTGTCGAGCTCGGCAATGAGCTCGGCATCAGGCTCAGGATCGAGCCCGGTGTGGATGGTGACGACGTTGCCATCGTCCGCACATGCAAACGTCAGCAGTGCCACCAGCGCCAGCGGAGCCAGCAGCGCAGCTCGTCGAGACATGGAACTCCCCTTGGCACGCACTGCGGGCAGGCTAGGTGCTGGCCGCGCCGGCGGTGCTTCACCCCGATGCAGCGGGAGGCCGCAACTGCTGGCAGAAGGCGAACAGGTGCCCGACCGTCGCCGGCTTCAGCGCACGGACTGACAGCTGCACCTCCCGGTCATCAGCCTTGTACCGCGCCGCGCTGAACGGCGTGCCAGCACAGATGCGCCGCATGCGCAGCTCCTCGCTCGCCGTGAGCGCTAGCGGCCCAAAGCGCACCCTGCCGCCGTCGTGGCCGGCAGCGAACGCCACGGCTCGCATGCCGAGCCGGTGACACTCGGTGCGCAGCAGCGCGATGTGCAGCAGCGTCTGCGCTGCGTCGGGGACAGGTCCGTAACGGTCGATCCATTCGGCTTCGATGTCTGCCACCTCGACCAGCTCGGTCACGGCCCCGAGACGGCGATACGCCTCGAGGCGGCCCGTAGCGTCAGCCACGTAGTCGTCGGGCAGGTGTGCCGCTAGGGGCAAGTCGATCACGATCTCCGCAGGCTGGGCAGGTGTCTCGCCGTTCAAGGAGGCGACCGCCTCGCTGACCAGCTCGCAGTACAGGTCGTAGCCCACGGCTGCGATGTGCCCCGACTGCACACCGCTGAGCAGGTTGCCCGCGCCGCGCAGCTGGAGGTCGCGCATCGCGATCCGGTATCCCGAGCCCAACTCGGTGGACTCGCCGATCGTGCGGAGGCGCTCATAGGCCTCTTCGGACAGCGAACGGCCCTCGGGGTGGAACAGGTAGGCATACGCACGCTGGCCAGACCGGCCCACACGCCCGCGGATCTGGTGCAGCTGCCCGAGCCCCAGCAGGTCCGCTCGATCCACGACCAGCGTATTGACGCTGGGCATGTCGATGCCCGATTCGATGATGGTCGTACAGACCAGCACGTCGTATGCGCCGGCCCAGAAATCCATGACGATCTGCTCCAGCGTGCCTTCATCCATCTGGCCGTGCGCTACGGCGATGCGCGCCTCTGGCACCAGCTCTGCCAAGCCCGCCGCCACCACAGCGATGTCGGCAACCCGGTTGTGCACGAAGAACACTTGGCCCTCGCGCAGCAGCTCACGGCGGATGGCCTCGCTGACGGCGCGCTCGTCGTACGGGCCGACGTGGGTGAGGATGGGCTGGCGCTCGGCTGGCGGCGTCTGCAGCAGCGACAGGTCCCGGATGCCGGTGAGTGCCATCTCCAACGTGCGCGGGATGGGCGTGGCCGTCAGCGTCAGCACATCCACCTCGGCTCGCAGGTGCTTGATGGACTCCTTGTGGCTCACGCCAAAGCGCTGCTCCTCGTCGACCACCAGCAGACCCAGGTTCTTGAACTTCACGTCATCGGACAGCAGCCGGTGCGTGCCGATCACCACATCGACGGTGCCGTCGGCGACCCCGGCGACCACTGCCCGCTGTTCGATGGGCGTGAGAAAGCGGCTGAGCACCTCGACCCGAACGGGATGGTCGGCATATCGCTCGGCGAATGTCTGGTGGTGCTGCTGGGCCAGCAGAGTGGTTGGCACCAGCACCGCCGCCTGCTTCCCGGCGCTCACCGCGCAGAACGCGGCCCGTACCGCCACCTCCGTCTTGCCGAAGCCGACGTCGCCGCACACCAGTCGATCCATCGGCACTGGCTCGGCCATGTCCGCCAGCACGTCGTCGATCGTGCGGCGCTGATCAGGCGTGGGCGTGTAGAGGAAGCTGTCGGCCAGCTCTGCCATGCCCAAGCCGTGCGGATCGAATGCGTTGCCCGATGTGGTGATGCGTCGCTGGTACAGCACCACCAGCTCCTGGGCGATCTCGGCCACCGCGGCACGCACCTTGGCCTTCTGGCGCTGGAAATCGCTGCCACCCATGCGGCTGAGTCGGGGCGTCTCCCCGCCGATATACGGGCGGATGAAGTCGATCTGCTCGGTGGGCAGGTAGAGACGGTCGGTTCCCCGGAACTCCAGCTCGAGGTAGTCGCGCTCGTCGTCGCCGAAGGCTCGCCGGACGAGCCCTGCATAACGGGCGATGCCGTGATGGTGATGCACGACAAAATCACCGACGCTCAGATCCTCGAACGACGGCACCACGCCGGTCCGACGTCGGGCTGCGCGATGGGCACGGCGGCGTCCGGTGAACTCCGCCTCCGGCAGCACCGCCACTCCGGCTGCAGACGCAATGAAGCCGCCTTCGACGGGCGCCACCACAACATGAGCGCCGGGCGTCGGGGCGAAGCTGCCTGGTTCACGGTGCAGGCGCAGCGGCACCTCCTCCGCGCTCAGCGCATCAGCGAGACGGGCCGCCGAGCTGTCGCCCTCGGCCGCCACGACGACAATGGGTCGCGCCGTACCGCCGCCCTCGTGATGCTGCGCACTGCCGGTCTCGTGGTGCTGCGCTCCGGTCACGAGCCGGCGGAGCTGCCCCACGAGGCGCGTCGGATCGCCCGCGGCGGGCAGCCACGGCTCCGTGGCGATATGCGGCCCGGGCAGGCCGTCCGCCGTGGGTGCCGCCGTGGAGTCGACCGACCACACCGCTGCGGGGCAGTGCGCCAGCAACCGATCGAATGCAACATGCAGCGGCGGGAACGGAGCCGGCGCATCGTCGGGGGCAATATCGCAGCCCTCATGGCCACGGCCAGGACTCCGCAGACCCCACGTCACTGCCAGCGACTGCGTGAGGTCATCGGTCTCTGCCTTGATGTCGGCGGCACGGTCAGCGAGCCGCCGCGGCTCGCAGAGCAACACCAGCGAGTCGGGTCCCAGCAGGTCTGGCAGCACGATCTCATCTGCGGCGAGCCACGGCAGCCACGATTCCATCCCGTCGAAGAGCTCGCCCCTGCTGAGACGCTCCATGTGCTCTCTGCACCACGGTTCGCTGACAGCCAGCGCTGCGGCCCGTTCGCGCATGGCGGCGTCGGGCCGCATTTCTCGTGCCGGGTAGATCTGCGTCTGCGCAAGCTCCGCCACCGAACGCTGATCGGCGACCGAGAACTGGGTGAGACGGTCTACCTCATCGCCCCACAGATCGATGCGCACGGGCGCGTCGGCCGTGGGGCAGAAGACGTCCACGATCCCGCCTCGCACCGCAACCTCGCCGCGATGCTCCACCTGATGCTCCCGCCGGTAGCCCCACGCCACCAGCTGCGACACCACCTCGGTGACGTCGCACCGGTCGCCTCGTGCCACGCGTAGCAGCGACATCGCTGGGGCGCACGCGTCGGGACTGAGCCGCTGCAACAGCGCCCGAATCGGCGCGACTATCACCTCGGGCACCCCGAATTCGGCCACTAGCTCACCAGGGCCGCTGCCCGGCTTCAGCGCCTCCAGCACCGCCAGCCGCCGACCCATCGTCTCGGTTGCGGGGCTCACGCGCTCGAACGGCAGCGTCTCCCACGCCGCAAACAGCGCTACCTGTCCCTCCCCCAGCCAGGTGCGGAGATCGGTGGCATAGCGCTCGGCTTCGTTGGCGGTAGCGGTGACGACAAGGATCGGGATGCGCGATCCCAATGTCGCCAAGCCGGCGACGACAAACGGGCGAGCTCCCTCGGCAACGGCAATCGAGCCGGATGCCCGACCCAGCATCGACACGAAGCCGTGGTCGCGGCCGAGACGTTCGGCCAGCCCCCGCAGCGGTGCGTCGCTCACTGAACTTGCTGCGCTCACTGGGCTTGCCGGGCTCACTGGGCTTGAGGATCCTGTCGCCGCCGGCGAGCATTCGTGACAGTCATCGCCGCCTCCATGCCCTCGCGCACCAGCACCTCAAGCCCCGCTACTGCAAGGTCCACGGCTGTGTCGATCAATGGCTCTTCGTGACCCCTCGGCCGCTGCAGCACCCACTTCTTGCCAGCTTCGGGCCGGGGCGGCTTGCCGATGCCGATGCGCATCCGTGCGAAATCCCGGGTGCCGAGCTGGTTGGCGATCGACGCCAAGCCATTGTGACCGGCGGTCCCGCCGCCCGACTTGAACCGCACCTGGCCGGGCTCGAGGTCGAGCTCATCATGGACGACGACGAGGCGTGACGGCTCGACGATGCCGTGGCGCTTCACCAGCACGCCCACACTGCGGCCGCTCTCGTTCATGAACGTGGTCGGGCATGCGAGCGTGATGCGACGCTCGCCCACCGTGGCCTGTGCCACTCGAGCGTGCTCGCGCCGCTGCACCGCGAAGTCGCACCGGAGCTTCGAGGCCCAGCGTTCGGTGGCCTCGGCTCCCACGTTGTGACGGCTTCCGGCATAGCGCTCGCCAGGATTGCCGAGACCCACCACCAGCCAGTCTGCGGCTGTTCCCCGCCGCGCGGCCGCCCGGCGGAACACGGACACCGGGGCGTTCAGTCCTCGTCGTCGGCTTCGTCAGCGTCGTCGAGGGCGTCAGCGTCGGCCGGCTCGCCTTCCTCGTCGACCTGCTCGGCGGCGACGGCAGCGCGCGTCCGCTGTGCGATCGCTACCAGCGTTTCGTCGTCGAGCAAGCTCTCCATGCCCTCCGGCAGGGTGAGATCGCTGACACGGATCGGGTTGTCCAGCGAGAGCGTCTCCACGTCGACATCGAAGGCCGGGGGGATCACCCCCGCGGGCGATTCGACGTGCAGCGACATGAGCTGCTGCTGCACCACTGCGCCCTCACGGCCCGCCTGCGCCGCCTCGCCGACCAGCCGGATTGGCACATCCACCACCAGGCGCTCGTCGAGCGAGATCAGCAGGAAATCGACATGCGTAACGCGGTTGGCGATCGTGTCGCGTTGCATGTCCTTGACGATCGTGAGATGGTTCTTGCCCTCCACCTCGAGCGTGATGATCGCGTTCGGGCCCGCTGCGTTCAGCGCAGCCCGAAACCGCAGCCGGTCCAGCGTGATCGACACGGGTTCGCTGCCGTGGCCGTACATCACTGCCGGGATCTTGTCTTCGGCGCGCAGACGCCGCGATGGACCCGAGCCGGTGGCATGACGGGTCTCGGCGATGAGCTTCAGCTGTTCCATGCTGGCCCTTTCGAGCACTGGGCGCCTAGTCGATAGCGACGAGACAGCCTACGAGTCTCAGAACAGGTTCTGGCCGTCGAAGATCTCCGACACCGATGCGTCCTCGAACACCGACTCCAGGGCATCGGCGAACACGCCGGCGACGCTCAGCACCACCAGCTTGTCGAACTGCTTTGAGCTGGGGATCGGCACTGTGTTGGTGACGATGACCTGGCTCAGCGAGGAGTTCTTCAAGCGGTCCACCGCCGGCTCGGAGAACAGGCCGTGCGTGCTCGCGCACATCACGTCGGCGGCACCGTTGGCGACCAGCGTCTCGGTGGCCGAGCAGATGGTGCCAGCCGTGTCGATCATGTCGTCGATGATCACGCAGGTGCGGCCCGCCACCTCGCCCATGATGCCGAGCGCCTCCGACTCATTGGCGTTGTCGGTGGCACGACGCTTATAGATCGACGCGACATCACAGCCCAGCCGGGTCGCGTAGCGCTCCGCCACCTTCACACGGCCGGTGTCAGGCGACACGATCACCGAGTCGGGCCCCATGACGCCGGACAAGTAGTCGATGAGCACCGGCGCGGCCGTCAGATGATCCACCGGACCGTCGAAGAAACCCTGGATCTGGCCGCTGTGCAGGTCGATCGACACGAGACGCTCAGCCCCGGCGACGGTGAACAGGTCAGCCAGCAAGCGTGCGGTGATCGGCTCACGGCCGGCTGCCTTGCGATCCTGGCGGGCATACCCATACAAGGGTGCCACGGCGGTGATGCGCTTGGCCGAGGCGCGCCGGGCGGCGTCGACCATGATGAGCTGCTCCATGATCGCGTCGTTGGGGCTCATGGTCTCGCAGGCGGCATGGCTCTGGATGATGAACACGTCGCCGCCGCGGATCGACTCGGCGAACTTGCACTTGATCTCGCCGTTGGCGAAGTCGATGAGCCCGGGGTCGCCGAGTTCCACGCCGAGCTGCTCCGCGATCTCGGTGGCCAACTCCGGATTCGCCCGTCCGCTGAACAGGTGCAGGCGCTTCTTGGTGACCAGCTCCATTGCGTGTTCCTTTCGCAGCAGTCCCCTGAGCGCCGTGCTTGACGCAGACGCGCTCGAAGCAGCACTAGCTGAGGGCTGGGCGGAACGCTCGGCAATGGGTTTTGGCGGCATGTTCAGCAGTCCGGCGACAATTCGAGACTACCCCAACGCACTCTCAGAACCCCAGAGTTTCCGCCGGTAGAGGGGTATGCCGGCGCTTGCACATCCCTGTGCGTCACGCTCGGGCGGCCAGCGCGGCTTCGCAGGCCGCCAGCTGATCGGCATCGTTCACGCCCATCGCCTCGGACACATCGTCGAGGGCCACTGCGGTGATCGGCTCGCCGCTGCGGCCGAGCAGGCCGATGACGTCGGGGAGGTAGTACTCCGAGGCGGCGTTCGCTTGGCGCACCTGCGGCAGCACCCGGCGCAGCTTGGCCACGTCGAAGCAATACACGCCGGCATTGATCTCGTTGATCTGCGCTACCGATGGCGTCGCATCGCGTTGCTCCACCACGGTGAGACCGGTCGCAGTGCGCACGATGCGGCCGTAGCCGGTGGGGTCGCCGACCTGAGCCGTCAGCAAACTGACGGCAGCGTCGACGCGGCGTCGCTCAGCGACCACGTGTCGCAGCGTCCCCGCTCGCAGCAACGGCGTGTCGCCCGGCAACACCAGGACGTCGCTGGCCTCTGGGTGCGGGTCCAGTGCCAATAGACCGACGCGTGCTGCGTCGCCGGTGCCGAGCTGCTCGGGCTGGGTCACGAACACCAGCCGGTCACCTTGGGGGGCCGCCGCCCCAACCGCTTGACGGACTTGGGCCGCGCCGTGCCCAACCACCACCACCACCGGCTCCGCGTCAACGCCGGCCAGCGCGTCCAGCACTCGCAGCACCATGGCGCGGCCACCGATCGGGTGGAGCGGCTTTGGCAGCTCCGAGTCCATGCGGGTGCCGGCCCCGGCCGCCAGCACGATGGCCGCGCACGGCCGCTTCATCGAGCCAGGCGTCATGGCGTCTGGCGCCATCGTGCGATTTCGATATGCGAATGGCGGGGTTCGGGGAGGAGGACTCGAACCTCCATTGCCGGGACCAAAACCCGATGTCCTACCAATTGAACGATCCCCGATAGCGCCTGTCTCTGCAGGCGGGCTGTCTGTGGATCGAGGGTAGCGACCCGCTCCGGCGCCATCGTCACGAATTTCGCTCGTGGCAGAGCGAGCCGGAGACGCTAGGTTCGTGCCTCCATGGGATCGCTGGTCAAGAAGCGCCGCAAGCGGATGCGCAAGAAGAAGCACCGCAAGATGCTGCGGCGGACGCGCTACCAGCGTCGCAACCGCTGACCTCTAGCCATCGGGGCAGCCGCCAGCTAGTGGAGCCGCCCGATGGCCCGGGCCTCGGCGGCGCGCACGCCGTCGCCGGCCATCCGCGGCACGCGTACGCCGAACGGTGCAGGGATGAACCAAGTGCCGCCGCTGCCGGCTAGCTGCGGCCGGCGCCCGAAGATCCGAGCCAACTCATCGCGCCACGCGGCGAGCTCAGGGTGAAGGGCCACTGCGGCTGGCTCTAGGTCGTTGGAACGATCGCCAGCCGGGCCGCCGAGCTCGTCCCATGTCCCGTACACCGCCGCTGTGTCGACCTGAAGCGGCGGCATCCACAACAGGAACGACTGGTCCCGGAACGGGAGCGGCTCGATGTGCTCACCGACGCCGGTGACGCGGGCACGGCCGCCGACGAGGCAGAACGCCACGTCCGCACCCAGCGACGCCGCCTGTTGCGGTGTGACGATGGCGCGCGTCTGGGGACGAGACGTCGAGCCCGTGGCCGCTGCCTCAGCGGTCTCGATGGCAGTCATCCGATTGGCCCAGCGGAGCACTGCGGCTGCGTCGGCCGATCCCCCGCCCAGGCCCGCGCCGGGCGGGATGCGCTTGCGGACCTCGACGTGGGCGGTCCTGCCAGCAAGCTCCAGCGCCCGGATCACCAGATTCGACCTGTCAGCAGGGATGCCCCATTCGGTCGTTGCGCCAGCGGGTCCATTCGCTGCGGGAGCCGGAACAATCTCGACCGACTGCTGCGAGCTGCGGTGCACGATGACCTCGTCGCACAGATCGAGCGTCACCATCTCGGCATCGATGAAGTGATAACCGTCCGCCCGGGTGCCGGTGATGCGCAGCGACAGCGTCAGTTTGGCCGGCGCCAGCATCCGGACCGGAGCGGTGTGTGCAGCCTCCCCGGTCACCAAAGCGGATTCAGCCCCTCGTCCGAGCTGCGAGAGAGACCTCGGCAAGCCTGATCCACTGGTCGAGTCCGAGCCGTTCGGGTCGGTCGGTCGGATCCACGCCGGCTGCTGCGAGCGTGCGGTCGGCGTCATCGACGGCACCTCGCAACGTGCGGCGCAGCATCTGGCGGCGGCGCGCGAACGCGGTCGTGACCAAGCGGTCGATCTCGTTTCGCACGACTGATTCGATGAGCGGTGTCCGCCGTGTGATCCGCACCAGCGCGGATTCCACATCGGGTCGGGGATAGAACACCATGGCCGGCACCGCGCCGGCCAGTTCGGCGTCAGCGTGGATCGCGACCCGAACGGAGACGGCGCCGTACGCACCGCTGCCGGGCGCCGCCGCCAATCGCTCGGCGGCTTCGCGCTGGCACATCACCAGCAGCCGGGTGACGGCCGGCACCTCATCGAGCACGGTCAGCACCAGCGAGGTCGCGATGTTGTACGGCAGGTTCGCGACGACGTGCCACCCGCTGCCCGACAGGAGCGCACTCCAGTCCATGTGCCGCGCATCGGCGTGCACAATCTGCACCGGATGCGGCTTCGAGGCACCAGGTTCCGTGGCGCTCAGCTCGCAGCCCGTCGGGAATGCACTCACCACCTCGCGCAGGAGCGGCACGAGGCGACCGTCAGTCTCGACCGCGACCACCTCGGCACCCGTCTCAGCCAAGGCCAGCGTCAGCGAGCCCAGACCAGCACCGATCTCCACCACGCGGTCGTCCGGGCCGACATCTGCAAGACGTGCGATGCGGCGGACGGTATTCGGATCGACCACAAAGTTCTGACCGAGGCTGCGGCGGGGTGCGATGCCGGCTCGTTCCAGCAGTTCCTTGGTGGCAGGCAGGGTCAGCAGCCGGCCGGTCATGAAGCCGCGGGCTCACCCAGTCCGAAGATGCGCTGAGCGTTGGCCGTAGTTTCAGCAGCGACCTGGGCGGTGGATAGGCCACGGGCGGCCGCGACGGCTTCGCCCACGAAACGCACCCAACTCGGCCGGTTCTGCTTCCCCCGCTTGGGCACCGGCGCCAGGTAGGGCGCGTCGGTTTCGACCAGGTAGCGGTCGGCGGGAACGAGCGCTGCGGCGTCGCGGATCTCGGCCGCGTTGCGGAATGACACGATCCCGCTGAACGACACCGAAGCGCCCCGGTCAAGTGCCGCACGCGCCTCGTCGGGTCCGCCGGTGAAGCAGTGGAACACCGTGCCGGGGGGCACACCTTCAGCGTCGAGCACGTCGAAGGTGTCTTCCCAGGCATCGCGGCTGTGGATTACCAGCGCCAACTCGTAGCGGTGCGCCATCGCGATCTGGGCGGCGAATGCCTCGCGCTGGCTGGCCCGATCCGAGTGCTCGTAGTAGTAGTCGAGTCCGCACTCGCCGACGGCGACGAGCCCTGTGCCGCCCGCGCCAGCCGCTCCTGCGTCGGCGATGAGCTGTTCGAGCACGTCGAGCGCTGCGGGGCCGTCGTCGGCGTCGTGGGGGTGCAGGCCGACGGTGGCTGCGACGCCCGGCAGCGTGCGGGAGCGATCCAACGCCGCGAGGCTGCGCTCGACATCGGTGCCGATGTCGACCACCCAGGCCACGCCGTCCCGATGCGCCTCGGCCACCAGTTCGGCACTGTCTTCCCACAGATGACAGTGACTGTCGACCCACACTTCGGGCTGCGTGTCGCTCATCGCCTGCCCATTCTCGGATCGTCACGAGACAGCAAGGCATTCCCAGCAGTCATGTGCGCAGCCGGTTCATTCCTCGAACGCATAGCCGGTCAGCGAATCCGGGGGTACAGGGGCTCGCCGGTCGACACCGGCAGGCCGCCGGGGTAACCCCCCCAGGCCGCAGCTTCGGGCAGCCGCTGACCGGCAACCGAGCCCTCCATGCCGATGCGCCGCCACACCTCGTCACAGCCCCTCGGCGTCGCCACAGATGCGAGTACCGCCACGATGCGCAGTGCCTCCAGTGCATCGCCCAGCACGGCGTCAGTCTCGGGACCCGGATCGGCCTTCCACGGCTCGGCATCCTCGAGCATCGCGTTGGTCTCGCGGATGATGCGCCAGGTGGCGTCGAGGGCTTCCGACGGCGCCAAGCGCTCCCAAGCGTCGGCCGTCTCGGCTACGCACTCGACTACCGCGCCCGCCAGCGGGCTGTCGGCACGAGGCGCCGGCCCGACGCCGCCGCACTTGCGGCCGACCACGGTGGCCACCCGGCTCATCAGGTTGCCCAGGTTGTTCGCCAGGTCGGCGTTGTAGCGGGCAACCATCCCTTCGTAGGAGAAATCGCCATCGGGGCCGAAGGGCTGATCGTGCAGGAAGTGGTGCCGCACGCCGTCGCTGCCGAAATCGTCCACCAGGTCGCCCGGGGCGATCTGGTTGAGCGCCGACTTCGCCATCTTCTCGCCGCCGACGAGCAGGAAGCCGTGCACATGTACCCGCTCCGGCGGCAGCACGCCAGCGCTCATCAGCATCGCCGGCCAGTACACGCAATGGAAGCGGAGGATGTCCTTGCCGATCAGGTGCACACCCGGCCAGCGATGCGCGAACTGTGCATCGTCGCTGGCGTACCCAGCGGCGGTGATGTAGTTGGTCAGCGCGTCGAACCAGACGTAGGTGACATGGCTCGGATCCCACGGAATCGGGATGCCCCAGTCCAGCGACGTGCGGCTGATGGAGAAGTCCTGCAACCCGCTGCGGATGAACCCCAATGCCTCGTTGCGCTTGGTCGTCGGCACGACGAAGTCGGGATGCGCTTCGTACCAGTCAAGCAGGGGCTTTTCGTAGCGGCTGAGCGAGAAGAAGTAGTTCTCCTCCGAGACGTGCTCGACCGGCCGGCGGTGGATGGGGCACATGCCGTTGTCGAGGTCGTCCTCGGTGTAGTAGGCCTCGCAGCTCACGCAGTACAGGCCTTCATACGTCTGCAGCGTGATGTCGCCGTTGTCGTAGCAGGCCTGCAGCAGCTGCTGGACCGAGTGGTGATGGCGGGGCTCGCTGGTGCGGATGAAGTCGTCGTTGGCGATGTCGAGCTGCTGCCACGCCTCCTGGAAGCGCACCACGGTGCGATCGGCCCATTCGATGGGAGTGCAGCCGTTCTGCTCGGCAGCTCGCTGCACCTTGAGGCCGTGCTCATCGGTGCCGGTCAGGAACATGACGTCGCAACCGCACAGCCGATTCCAGCGAGCGATCGCGTCAGCGGTGATCGTCGTGTACGCGTGCCCGATGTGGGGCGCGTCGTTCACGTAGTAGATCGGCGTCGTGACGTAGTAGGAGGTCACCGGTTCAGGGTACTGACGAGCACCAATGCCGCTCGCAGGAATTCACCGTCCGCCCGCCGCTACGGCATCCGGGGATCGAGGGAGCGGGCTAACTCGGTGGACAAGCGATAGGTGCGATTGCGGGCCACGCCGAGACGCTCTGCGACGATTGCCGCGGCGTCGCGGGCGCTGGAACCGGCTTCCAGCTCAGCAGCCAGTTCGGCGGTTATCTGCTCGTCGGACGGGGGTCGCGAGGTCGCTGGGCCGAGAACCACGACGATCTCACCCTTGGGCGGTTCGGCGAACTGGGCTGCCAGCTCGGCGACAGTGCCGCGCGCCACTTCTTCATGGAGCTTGGTGAGTTCGCGGACGACGACTGCCCGACGGTCCGCGCCGCAGACCGCAGCCAGGTCTTCGAGTGTGGTGCCGAGCCGCCTGGGTGACTCCAGCAGGACCACTGTTCGCTGCTCGGCGGCGATCCCTTCAAGTCGTTGATTGCGGACTGTCCCCTTGCGGGGCAGGAATCCTTCCATGACCCAGCGATCTGTCGGCAGGCCCGAGATGGCCAACGCCGCCACCGGCGCCGACGGCCCCGGGACGGCGCTGACGCCGATGCCTGCCGCCGATGCCGCCGCGACCAGTCGCTGTCCCGGATCGGACACCGTGGGCATGCCAGCATCGGTGACGTACGCCGCTGTCTCCCCCGCCGCCAAACGCTGCACGATCTCTGCGGCGACGGTGGCTTCGTTGTGTTCATGCATTGCCACCAGCCGCCGTCCGGCGATGCCCAGCCGCTGCAGCAGCAGGCCGCTGCGGCGGATGTCCTCGCAGGCCACGAATGACACCGACGACAGCACCTCGACTGCCCGCGGGGCGATGTCATCAAGGTTGCCGATGGGTGTGGCAACCAGCCACAGCCGGGGCTCGTTCTCGCTCATGCGTCGAGCCGGACGTCGAGCGTGTCTCCCACGGCCAGGCCCCAGCGTTCGCTCGCGCCCGCCCGGGCTTCGATGACCGATCGGGCGCTCAGCCTCGGCCGCCCGATGCGTCCCGGCGGCATTCGCACCACGTCCACCACTCGCCGCTGCCGGTCCAAGAACAACACCTCAATGTCGAAGCTCATCCCGATGGTGTGCACACATCGGCACCGCTCGATCAGCAGCGCCCCGGTCACGTCGTCGCGCCCCAGCAGGCCACGCCGGCGTTCAGAACGGGTGCGAGCAACCTCGAGGCTTGCCACCACTCGGTCCCCGCACGCCAGCCAAGGCATGGCTACACGTTGAAGCGGAACTCCACGACGTCGCCATCGCGCATCGGATAGTCCTTCCCCTCGACTCGCAGGCGACCGGCGTCCCGGGCGGCAGACCACGAGCCTAAATCCAGCAGTTCGGCCCAGTCGATCACCTCGGCCCGGATGAAGCCGCGCTCGAAGTCGGTGTGGATCCGCCCGGCGCATTGCGGTGCTCGCCAGCCGGCCCGGAAGGTCCAAGCCCGCGATTCCTTCTCGCCCGTCGTGAGGAACGTGCGCAAACCCAACAGGCCGTGCGCTGCCGCGACGAAGCGCTCCAGCGCGCCCTCGCCCAGACCGAGTCCTTCGAGCAGCTCGGTTCGCTCGGCTCCGGCGAGCTGCGCAGCTTCCGCTTCGAGTTGCACACACAACGGAAGCACGGTCGCACCCGGCAGCTCGGCCTCAATGGGTGCTGCCAGCTCCGTCGCTGCATCGAGCTGATCCTCGCCGAGATTCAGCACTGCCATGACCGGCTTGTCGGTCAGCAGGAAGTGGCTCCGCAGCGCCGCTCGATGCGGGTATTCCTGGGAAGAACGCTGCGGGTGCTGGTCGGCGCAATCGCGTTTGTCGCCAAGCGGCCATGCCCGGTACAGCGGCGTACCAGCCGCCAGGTGTTCAAGCGCGGCGTCGAGCGCTGCAACCTCCTCGGCCAGCGCGGTGTCGGACGGCTGGCTGCGTGCTGCTTTGCGGCGGCGGCCGATCCGCGAGTCCACCGACTCCAGGTCCGCCAGCGTCAGCTCGGTCTCGACGATGCGAAGGTGCTCAAGCGGGTCGGCGGGGCCGGGCACGTCGGGATCACCGAAAGCGCGGAGCACGAAGACGATCGCGTCCACCTCGCGGATCCCCGCCAGGAAACGGTTGCCGAGACCCTCGCCCTTGCTGGCGCCCTCCACGAGCCCGCCGATATCGATGAACTCCGTGGTGGTGGGCACCACCTTGCGGCTGGCACTCATTTCGGCGAGCGCATCGAGCCGGGGGTCTGGCACCCGGGCCACACCGACGTTCGGATCGGTGGTGGCAAAGGCGTACGGCGCCGACAGTGCCCCGCCGCCGGCAAGCGAATTGAACAACGACGACTTCCCCGCATTGGGCAGACCCACGAACCCAAAGCGCTCCATCGCCGGGCGAGGCTAGTGAGTGCACCGACCGTGCCCGTTTTGGGTGCAGAAATGCCGCCTGGAGCGGCAAAAGCACACGCAAAAGCGGCGCATGGAAGGCCAGCGCACGGATCGCCGCGAACGCGCAGTCGCCAGGCCGGGCGGTGCGGAGCGCTGCGTGCAAGACTTCGCCGGGTCGGGTGCGCGCCCGAGACATCCATAGACGGGGAGGAACCCATGGGACCGTTGCAGGGACTCAAGGTGATCGAGCTGGCCGGCATCGGCCCTGGACCGTTCTGCGCCATGCTGCTCGCTGACCTGGGCGCGGACGTGATCCGCATCGACCGCATGACGCCTGAAGACCTCGGCATCGATCGGGGGCGCAGGTTCAACGTGCTCAACAGGGGCCGGCGTTCGGTGGCGGTCGACCTCAAGTCGCCTGACGGTGTCGAGACGATCCTCAAGCTGGTGGAGCAGGCCGATGCGCTCATCGAAGGCTTCCGCCCCGGTGTGACCGAGCGACTGGGTCTCGGACCAGACGAGTGCTTCGCTCGCAACCCGAAACTGGTCTACGGGCGCATGACCGGGTGGGGCCAGGAGGGGCCGATGTCGCACGCCGCGGGCCACGACATCAACTACATCGCCCTGACCGGAGCGCTGCATGCCATCGGTCCGGCTGAGGCACCGAGCCCGCCGCTCAACCTGGTGGGCGACTTCGGCGGCGGCGGCATGTACCTGGCCTTCGGCGTATGCGCTGCACTGCTCGAAGCGCGTGACTCCGGGGAGGGCCAAGTGGTGGATGCCGCCATGACCGAGGGCGCGGCATCGCTGATGGCGGCCATCTACGGCATCTACGGCTCGGGCGGCTGGGCCGACGAGCGGGAGTCCAACTTCCTCGACGGCGGCGCCTACTACTACGGCGTGTACGAGACCTCTGACGGCAAGTTCGTCTCGGTCGGTTCGATCGAGGGCAAGTTCCACGACGAGCTGCTCGAGAAGACCGGCCTGGCCGACGCCCCGACGGTCGACCGCAACGACCGTGATGGGTGGGCCGACAAGCGGGCTCGCCTGGCGGAGGTCATCAAGACCAAGACCCGCGACGAGTGGGACGAGATCATGGCCGGCTCCGATGTCTGTTATGCGCCGGTACTCGACCTGTCGGAAGCTCCGCACCACCCGCACAACGTGGCCCGCGAGAGCTTCGTGGAGGTTGAAGGCGTGATGCAGCCCGCGCCGGCACCTCGCTTCAGCCGCACCCCGGGAGCCGTCGCCCGACCGCCGGCGTCGCCGGGCGAGAACACCGATGAGGTACTGGCCGACTGGGGCTTCGACGCCGACGACATCGAGAAGCTCCACGAGGTCGGTGCCGTCGGCTGAGCCCCAGGGCCCGTGAGCCCAATTGCATGAGCATGGGGAACAAGAGCGGGAAGCAATGGCGATGCGACCGGATACCAGCACGCTGTCGATAGCCTGAAACGCCTATGTCGAAGCGCACCAACAAGCGAAAGCTCCGGGCGCGCCGCAGCAAAGCCAATCACGGCAAGCGCCCCAACTGCGGCCGCGGCTAGGCGGCTGGCATTGGCCGCGACTGCGGCCAGTGTGACTGAGTTGGGCTGCCGCTGCTCGCCTCTCTAGACCGGCCATCATCAAAGGGTGCGCGGACATGGCATCCCTAGCCTGGTCAGGTTGCTGATCTTGACTGCCGTGCTGAGCGGCGCATGCCAGGTTCAACAGGGCCCCAACGCGGCGCCGGCCACAAGTGAACTGGGTGTTGCCGAGCGGCCTGACGCTTCGAGTGACGCGACGTCGGCGGCAGTTCCCTTGCCGACCCTTCCCCCGCCCGCACCCAGCACTCCCGACGAACCGACCTCAAGCGAGCCGGCGTCAGGCGAGCCATCCGGCGATCCCGGGCTGCCGGATGATCCCGAAGCGTCCGGCGAAGGCATCGACGATCAACCCGCCGCTCAGCAGGATCACGAGCCGGACGTCGTGGAATCCGACACGGTCGAGCCAGAGCCATTGCCTGCGGATCTCGATGCCGCGCTGCGCACATCGTTCCCAGACTCCGCGTTTGTGCTTCATCCCGAAGTGGCCCGGGGCGATCTGAACGGCGATGGCGTCGAGGACGTCGTCGTGTACGTCGAGGCCCGATTCGCTGACTTGCCGGAGGGAAATCTGCTGGTACCCGTTGTGGATACCGGAGAGGCATTCGAAGTGCAGCCGCCCGTGGAATTGGGCCGTCACATCATCATCGACACCATCGACATCCGGCACGGCGCGATCGAGGTATCACTCTTCGACCGACCGCCCGGCGAGCCGCTGACCGTGGTCACACGACGCACCACCCTGTCCATCAGCCCCGACAGCGCGGGTGCAGCAGAACCGGCGGCAGCGTGGATCGCCACTGCCACCCGCATCGAGCCGATCAACAATGTGCCCGCGCTGCAGATCACCAGGCCGGCGACGCCGCTGGCGTTCGAGCTCGATGGCATAGGCACCGTCATGTCGGATCGGATCGAGCTGCGTGAGCGGCACCGGTATGTCGTTCACGCCGCCGAACATGACGTCATGGTGGCGACGCTCACCGCGCCGGCCGGAGTCTGGCTGGAGGCCCGTCTCGGCGACGGCGCAGCGCTCGTGCCCATCGCCGAGCAGACCCAGAGATTCGCAACCCACGTGCCGGCGAGCGGAGCCTGGACGGTCAGGGTCGCGTCGTCGCTCCCCGAGCCGGTCGACTACCGGCTTTCCATCGACGTATTCCCAGCTGCACTCGGCGAGGGCATAGCTACCCGCGACCCCACCGGCTTCTGGTCGAGCACGCACGTCTCCCCGCCAGCCTTGCCCGACGACGGGCCAGTCGTCTACCTGACATTCGACGACGGACCGCACCCGACCTACACACCGCAAGTGCTCGACGTGCTGGCACGCCACGGGGCTCGAGCGACCTTCTTCGTCGTCGGCTACCTCGCAGAGCGATATCCACTGCTCATCCAGCGCATCGCGCACGAGGGCCACACGCTCGCCAACCACTCCTGGCAACACGAGTCGCTCGCACGTGTCTCGAAGACGGCCTTCGACCGTTCCGTCGGGCGCACCCAGGAGATCCTGGGGCCGCTCGCCACCCCGTGCCTCAGACCTCCCTACTACGCCATCGGCAAATCCACAGAGGAATGGTCCAACGAGCTGGGCCTGAGACTGGTCGGCTGGAGCTACTCCCCGCGCGATTGGGAACAGCGCCCGGCCCAGGCGATTGCCAACGGCCTCGTCGCCCGGTCCTATCCCGGTGCCATCATTCTGCTGCACGACGGTGGCGGCCCTCGTTCGGCGACGGTGCGAGGACTCGACATGGCGCTCGAACGACTCTCAGACCGCGGATTCGAATTCAAACCGCTGTGCCGCTAATGCGATGCGCCGCGGCTGCGTGCTCTGTGATGTCGCTGCGGCGGGCGGCGCTTCACGACTGAGCGCCAGACGACAGGTCGACGAAGAGTCCAAGTTCGTCCAGCAGCACCTGCGACAGCCAGCGTCCGCCGACGGTGCTGAGATGGACGCCGTCTGTGAGCCGCACATCGGCGAGCTGCCCATCTGCGTCGGCCACATAGCGACTGAAGCCGCCATTGGGCCCCCGGAACAGGTTCCGAGTATCCACGTAGTGCACCCGGTCACGCTTGGCGGCTTCGGCCTCGAAGATCTCGCTGACCCGCTGCATGCGCGAGTCGTACTCCGGATCCTCCATGATCGGCTGACCGACCCAGATCAGCTCCCGGTCGGGATCGGTCGTCACCAGGTCCATGGCATGGCCGACCCGGGCCGAGTACTCCTGCACCCAGGCCTCCGAGAAGGGGCGCTCGATCTGATCGTCCACAACGATTGCCTGCGCGTCATTGCCGCCGAACATCAGCACCACCGCGTCGGGGTTCTCGGCTGCCAGGACTTCCACGATGCGGGTCGGCCAGTCGTAGAAATCGGGTCGGCTCAGGCCGCTAGAAAGCTGATGCTCCGTGGAGGCCTCGATGACGCCCGTGTCGTTGGCCAGGCCCACCATGACGTGGCCGAAGAACTGCACCATCGAATCGCCCATGATGTGCAGCCGCAGCGGATCGGCCGCAGTCGGGAACCACGGCATCGTGGTGGCGGGCGCTCCTGTTGCCACGTCGTCATCGGAACTTCCGGCACCCGCGATCGCCGGAATCGCCGGATCGGCAACCACGACACCAGCACGTGTCGGATCTTCAGCCACGGCGCCGCCGACTTCGTCGACCGCCTCGTCGGCAGCGACGGAACTCAAGGGATCAGTCATCGCGCCGGGATCGAGTACGTCCCGGCCCAGCGCCTCGTCGGCCCACAAGCGCGGCAGGTGCGCACCGACGGCGCTGGCGACGCCCTCGATTGGTTCCCACACTGCCATCGAAGCATCGCGCCCATAGCCGAACGGCTGCTGCTGGGCCTCGCGCAGCAGCTGCTGCGAGTTGAGCACGATCGCCAGCGCTAGCCCGAGCGCTCCTGCCAGCAACACCTTGCCGGCAGGCATGCCGTTGCGGCGGTCAGTGGCATGCAGGCGCGGCTGGGTTCCGGCTGGGGCGGTCGAAGGGTCAGGTGTGGGGGGCATGTCTCAGAACTGGAAGTAGATGAAGGGGGCGACGCCCGTGGGACCGAGAACGTCGATGGCCACCAGCGACACGCCCACCACGGCGCCTTGAGCCACCCAACCGAGGCTGGCAAAGCCATCCCGCAGCGCCTCGAACCAGTCGGCCGGCATGAACTGGAATGCAAGAGCGCCGAACGTCACCGCGATCACCAACGGCGTAGCGGTGCCGGCGTAGTTGTCGAAGTTGGCCATCGCACCGAGCATCTCGACCGCAGCAGACAGCGACTCGGAGCGGAAGAACACCCACGCCAGGCACACCACATGGAAGGTGACGAGCCAGCGCACGACCTCGCCCCAGCTCCCCGGCAGGATCGGCGGTGCACCGCTGCGTTCCCGCTGCTCACGCACCAGCCGCTCCACCGCCAGCACCACACCGTGGATCCCTCCCCAGATGACGAAGTTCCAGGTGCTGCCGTGCCACAGCCCGCCCAGCAGCATGACGATCATGAGGTTGCGGTAGGTGTTGGCGCGGCCCTTTCTGTTGCCGCCTAACGGCACGTACAGGTAGTCGCGCAGCCAGCGCGACAGGGTCATGTGCCAGCGCCGCCAGAAGTCCTGCAGCGTGAGCGCCCGGTAGGGATTGTCGAAGTTCTGTGGGAAGCGGAACCCGAGCAGGAGCGCCACGCCGATGGCGATGTCGGTGTAGCCGGAGAAGTCCGCATAGATCTGGACCGCGTAGGCGTACACCGCCAGCACGACTTCCGGCCCGCTGTGCGCCCCCGGATCGGCGAACACGCCATCCACGATCTCGCTCGCCAGGAAGCTGGAAATGACGACCTTCTTGAACAGGCCGTTCAAGATCAACCCGAACGCCTCGGCGGCCGGCACATGCCGGGGGTCGGGCCGGGCAGCGAGCTGCGGCGCCATCTCCGATGCCCGCACGATCGGTCCGGCCACGAGCTGCGGGAAGAACGACAGGTACACCGCAAAGTCGAGCGGTGCCATCTCGCGGACGTGCCCCCTGCCGATGTCGATGATGTAGCTCATCGCCTGGAACGTGTAGAACGAGATGCCCACCGGCAGCGTGTACTCGAGCACCGGCAAGGCGTTCGAGATGCCGAAGCGCTCCAGCAGGTTGGACATCTCGACGGCGAAGAAATCCCAGTACTTGAAGATGCCGAGGATGGTGAGATTGGCGGCTACGCCGAGCCCCACCCACCAGCGCCTCCCCTGGTCGGAGCCCATGACTGCGTAGTGCCCGACGACCCAGTTGATGACGATGGTGGCGAGCAGCAGGAAGACGAACCGCCAGCTCCACCAGCCGTAGAAGACGATGCTGGCCGCCAGCATGAGTGGCTTCCACAGGGCCGGATGCGGTCGCGTGAGCCAGTTCACGACGAAAACGACGACGAAGAATGCTCCGAAGACGAACGTCGGGAACAACATGCCGGGCCGAACATACTTGCGCGCGCACGGCCACGGGCTGAGCCGTGGTGCCCGGGCGGCCCACGAGTCCGCATCAGATTGGGCATGGGAACCGGAGCGGAAGGCGACATGCTGAGCCAGATGCCGAGCCAGCAGGCGAGACCATGACGACTCCCGCAGAGCTGCTCGATTCCTGGTTGGAGATCGACCCCGATCCGGCAACGCGCCAAGCAATCGAAGCCGAGCGCCATCGCTCCGAGTGGGTGCAGGCGCAGTTCGGCAGCGTGCTTCGCTTCGGCACCGCAGGCATGCGTGCCCCCACGGGGCCGGGACCAGCGCGGATGAACCGCGTCGTGGTCCGCATCGCCGCACGAGCCGTCGGCGCCGAGCTGATCGCAGCCGACTTCGGCAGCAGAGGCGCCGTGGTGGGGTTCGATGCCCGGCCAGGCTCGGCAGACATGGCATTCGACGCCGCCCGGCTGCTCGCCGCCATGGGCATCCCCACCGCGATCATCGACGGCCCTGCACCGACACCGTTGCTGGCCCGCCAACTGCTCGCTCGCTCAGCGGGAGCCGCGTTGATGGTCACGGCAAGCCACAACCCCAGCGACGACAACGGCCTGAAGGTGTACTGGGCCGACGGCACGCAGATCCGGCCGCCTCTCGACCAGCGCATCGAAGCACGCATGGACCTGTCGTCGCTTCCCGCTGACGGTGATCTGGCGGCCCGGCACGAGGTGGAGAGCCTCGACGTGCGGTCGGTGATCGCTGAGTACGTCGGCGCAGCCGTCCGGCGTCCGGTCTTCGACGCACAGGGTCAACCGGTCGATCCGAACGATGTGCCGCCGATCGTCTACACCGCCATGTGCGGGGTCGGCTCGCAGACCTTGGGCCATGCGTTTGCCACGGCTGGTCTGCCGCCGCCGATCTATGTGGAGCACCAGCGGCAACCCGACGGCACGTTTCCGGGTCTGCCGTTCCCGAATCCCGAAGAGCCGGGCACCCTCGACGATGCGATGGCCCTCGCCACCGATCACGATGTCGATCTCGTCCTCGCGAATGATCCCGACGCCGACCGGCTGGCGGTGGCAGTTCGTGATCGGGACGGCGCCTGGCACCGGCTGAGCGGCGATGAACTGGGTGTTCTGCTGTGCGACTGGCTGATCGGTCTGCATGACCGCGGTCGAGCCGGGAAAACGCTCATCTCGGCGTCGTCGGTGGTGTCGGGACGAATGGTCGAAGCCCTGTGCGCCGCCCGCGGTGTGGCCCACCACCGCACCCTCACCGGCTTCAAGTGGATCATGGAGCCCCGGTTGACGCACCCCGGCGCCCGGTGGGTGTTCGGCTACGAAGAAGCGCTCGGCTACTCGGTCACCGACGCCGTGCTGGACAAAGACGGCATCGCGGCAGCAGTGGAGTTCGCGCGCTTGGCGGGGGCGTTAGCGGCTCGCGGCATCGGGCCGCTTGAACGTCTCGACGAGCTGGCCACCGAAGTCGGACTGCACGTCACCGGCGCAGCGTCGATACGCGCCGATACTGAAGACATCGCGGCCGCCATGGCCTCACTGCGGGCCGATCCGCCCCGCACCATCGCCGAATATCCGGTCACGAGGATCACCGACTGGCTGGATCCGGGTGCGCCGCTCCCCGCTGACCTCGTGGAATTGGAGCTGGCTCGGGCCACAGCGGGCAACTCAAGCCACGATCCCGAAACGCAGGTGCGCATCTGCATCCGCCCGAGCGGCACCGAGCCCAAGGCGAAGATCTACCTCGAAGCCGTCAGTCCGAACCCCGATGACATCCGCGCCGAACGACTTCGCCTGCAGACGCTGCTGGACACCATCGCCGGGGAGGTCAGCGTGTTGTTCGAGCCCGCCTAGAGCAGTTCGGCGGCCAACTCGTCGAGCGGCACGAGCGGCCGGGTGCCCACGTGGGAGATGACCTCGGCGGCGGCCACCGAACCCAGGCGGCCGCACATTTCCAAGTCGTAGCCGCGGGCAAGTCCGTAGAGCACGCCGGCTGCATACAGGTCGCCGGCGCCGGTGCGGTCGACCACTTCGTCGACCGGCTCGACAGGTACCTGCACCATTTCATCAGGCGTCACGAGAACAGCGCCTGCGGCCGAGAGCGTCACCGATGCAATGTCCACTTGGCCCTGCACCGCCGCAAGCGCCTCATCGAGATCCTCGGTCTGGTACAGGGCCTTCAGCTCGGCGGCATTCGCGAACAGCACGTCGGTACACCTGTCGACCATCTCGATGAACTCGCTGCGGTGGCGTTCCACGCAGAATGAGTCCGAGAGGCTGAGCGCGACCTGGCAGTCGTTGCCGGGCGTGGCGCAGTGTTCCGCCACCTCGCGCAGTGCAGCCCGGGCGGCCGTGGGATCCCACAGATAGCCCTCCAGCAGCACGGTTCGGGCCCGGCCCACCATGTCCCAGTCGACATCTGCGGGGGCGAAGCCAGCGGACGCGCCCAAGTAGGTGCTCATGGTTCGCTCGCCGTCGGGCGTGATCACCACCGTGCAGCGTCCGGTCGGGTCATCACGCGGCGCCCTCGCAGTTGCCTGAGTGACCCCATGTGCCGCCATGTCGGCCACGAACAGGTCGCCGAGCCCGTCAGCGCAGACACGTCCCATGTACCCGGCACGAGCGCCGAGCGCAGCTATGCCGAGCATGGTGTTGGCGACCGAGCCGCCGGGAGTCATCTCGTCGGCGCCGCCGAGCAGTTCCACCATCGCGGCAAGTTCAGTCGCCCGCTGGGTGTCCACCAGCGTCATCGCCCCTTTCACAATGCCGAGGCCATCCACGACGGCGTCATCGGCGCGCAGCAGCACATCCACCATGGCATTGCCGATGCCAACCACATCCAACTGCTCCCCGGAACTCACGCACGCGGGCTTAGCACCTCAACTCGACCACTCGCATGTTCTGCCGCCTCCGCAGCGGGCGCACCCATCTGTCGCGTCTCGCAGGGCATCGGTAGTGTGCGCGCCGTGACGCTCCTGACAGACGACTCACCGAATGCCAACCCGTACCGGCTGCCACGCGACATACGGCCCGATCGGTATGACATCGTCATCGAGCCTGACCTTGACGCTGCACGATTCGTGGGCGAGGTCCGCATCGAAGCAACCGTGCACGCCCCGATCGACAGCGTCACTCTGAACGCCGCCGAACTCGACTGCTCAAACGCCGTGCTCAGCCAAGGCGGCGCGACGTCGGACGCCGACATCTCCTTTGACCCCGAGACCGAGCGGATGACGCTGCGGCCCGCCGACGGCCGCCGGCTCGAACCCGGCGACCTCCAGATCAGCTGCGCGTTCGCCGGCGAGCTGAACGACCAGCTCCGCGGCTTCTACCGATCCACGTTCGTCGACGAGGCCGGCGAGGCGCACACCATTGCGACAACCCAGTTCGAATCGACGAACGCCCGGCGGGCATTCCCGTGCTTCGACGAGCCCGACTTCAAGGCAGTCTTCGGCGTCACGATGATCGTGCCTGCCGACCTCATGGCCGTCAGTTGCGGCGAGGTGGTGTCGTCGGAGATCGTGGCCGACGGCCGCCGCCGCGACACGTTCGCCGACACCATGCAGATGTCGACCTACCTGATGGCGTTCATCGTCGGCGATCTCGAAGCCACCGAGCCGATCGATGTCGGCGGCGTACCGCTGCGGATCGTTCACGTGCGGGGCAAATCGGCACTGACCGAGTTCGGCTTGGAAGCCGGGGCGTTCGCGCTGGCGTGGCTGGTCGACTACTACGGCGTTCCCTACCCGGGCACCAAGGTGGACCTCATTGCCGTTCCCGACTTCGCGTTCGGCGCGATGGAGAACATGGGTGCCATCACCTTCCGGGAAACGCTGCTGCTGGCCGACACCCAGAAGGCCACCACTGCGGAGCTGCTGCGCATCGTCGACGTGGTAGCGCACGAGCTGGCACACATGTGGTTCGGCAATCTCGTGACGATGGACTGGTGGAACGGCATCTGGCTGAAGGAGGCCTTCGCCACCTTCATGCAAGTGGCCACCACCGATGCCTTCCGACCTGAATGGAAGCGCTGGGACGAGTTCTCGATCGAGCGAGGAGCCGCGTTCGACGTGGACGCGCTGAGCACTACCCGACCCATCGAGTACGAGGTGGTCTCCCCTGATGACGCCGAGGGCATGTACGACGTGCTGACCTACGAGAAGGGCGCAGCGGTCGTGCGCATGCTCGAGCGGTACCTCGGCGGGGACCGGTTCGCGGCGGGTGTGCAGCACTACCTCGAACGCCACAGCTACGCCAACACCACCACGACCGATTTGTGGGACGCCCTGGAAACTTCCAGCGGCGAGCCGGTGCGGTCGGTCATGGACGGCTGGATCTTCGCCGGCGGTTACCCGATCGTGTCGGTTGAGCCGCACTCCTCTGGGCTCACGCTGTCGCAGCACCGCTTCGTGTACGGCAACGCTGGTGCCGGGAGCGCGCACAGCAGCGATGCGCCCGGCGACGCAAACATCGCCGCACCGGCGGCCGGGAGCACGGGCGGCATCTGGAGCGTGCCTGTGATGGTGCGCTCTCGCCTCGCCGATGGCCGCACAGTCACCGAGCGGCTGCTCCTGTCCGATGCCTCGATGAACCTCGACCTGGGCGGTCCCGTCGAGTGGGCGGTGGTGAATGCGGGCGGGCACGGCTACTACCGGGTGCGCTACGGCACTGACCTGCTCGCAGCGGTGGCGCGTCAAGCCCTGGAAGTGCTGGAACCGGTCGAGCGGTACGGGCTCGTCGACGACACCTACGCGGCTGTCGTGGCCGGCGATGCCAGCGCAGCTGAGTTCATCGGGCTCGTCACCGATCTGGGCTCAGAGACCGACCTGCACGTGTGGCAGCGGATGATCGGGGGACTCAAGGGACTGCACGCGATCGCCGATCCGGACGGGCGAGAAGCCCTAGCCGTGCTGATACGGGATCTGGCGACCACGGCGCTGGGCGTGCTGGGATTCGAGCCCCAGCCTGGCGAGCCCGATCTCGACCGCGAGCTGCGTGGCGTGCTGTTCGAGGCGGCAGGCGGCCGGGGACGTGACGCGTTGGTCCGGGCACGTGCACGGGAGCTCTTCGAGACAGCAGCCGACGGCAGCGCTGCTGTCGAACCGAACCTGGCCGCGGCAGCAGTGCAGGTCACGGCGGCGTCGGGCGACGAGACCGACTATGAGCGCATGCTGGAGCTGTACCGGTCGGCTGACACGCCGCAGAGCGAGCTGCGCTACCTGCAATCGCTGCTGCTGTTCGAAGACCCCACACTGTTCAATCGGACGCTCGAGTTGTTCGCGGCCGAAGTCCGCACGCAGAACGCCCCGTACCTGCTCGGCGCCGCGATGACGCATCTCGACCACGGTCCGACGGCATGGGCTTTCGTCCGGGACCGGTGGGACGAGCTGACCGACCGCTTCCCCCAGAATTCCGTTCCTCGCATGGCGGGAGGAATACGAAGCCTGCACACACGTGAGCTGGCTGCCGAAGTGGACGCTTTCTTCTCGGAGCACGAGGTGCCCCAAGGGGCGCTCACTGTCGCACAGCACATCGAGAAGATGTGGGTGAACGTTCGGCTGCGCGAGCGCGAAGGCGCCCGCATCGGCTGATGTTCGGACGTCCGCCTCGACGGCCCCTGCGGCCGGGTGACGAGGTGTGGCTGTCATTGCGCGCACTCGCCGCCGCGGCGGCGCTGATCGCCGTGGTGGTCTACTGGGCGCTGGTCATCGTGGACTAGGGAGCGCGGGGGTGGCCTTTCTCGACTCATCGGCCCATCGCATCATCATCGCGATGATGGTTCCCCACACGATGGGAATGCCGCCCAGTTTCATGATGAGCCCTGCCATCTGCTGGTCGGTTGCGGCATCGAGGCCATAGAAGCGCGGTGCCAGCTCGTAGGTGGCGTAGAGGGGGAAGCCTGCGAACGTCAAGAAACCCGCAGGCACCGCCGGAACTACCCCCAGAGCCAGGAACAGGTACACCATCTTGCCGGGGTAGGCCTGCAGCCGGTGCTCTCTGAGCGGTGAGCAGATCGGCAGCCAGACGAGCACGCCCGACGCCAGCCACACCGCGTCCATCACGAAGGAGCCGAACTGGTTCGCCCGCAGCGTGTCGACCGCCCATGGCGAGTGCGTGGCGACCAGGCAGCCGTTGAACACCAGCCCGGCGGCGACCGGCTTGGTGAGCCGGGCCATGAGGCGGTAGAGCCGCAGCTTCGCCAGGATCCGCCGAGCCATCGGCTCGGGAATGCCGAGCACCAGCAGCGGCGCTGCCACCAGCGTGTACAGCATGAACTGCGCCATGTGCGCAGAGGCCAGGTAGCCGGCACCGAGGACGCCGAGCGGCCAGTCCGATGCCACCCAGAACGCCGCCACCCCGGCCAGGAAGAACCACATCTGCCGGCGCTGTGCCGCTGACTCGGCGGGCTCCAGCGGCAGCGGGCGCATGGTGCGAGCCCGCTTCCGCGCCACCAAGTACGGGACTGCGATGGCAAGTGATGCCGCCCAGACACCCGGATAAGCCCGCCACGACCAACTCCACGGCACCTCGAGCGCCGAGCACCAGAAACGCATCGCTACAAGCCTGCCTCAGCCGGCGCATTGGGCTCGATACCGGCGAGGATCGGCAGGTCGTGATCGAACTGGGTCTGGCGTGTGGGATGCGGGTATTGCGCGTAGCCGTAGCCATTCGGGGCGTAGGCGAACACCCGGGCATCGTGTGCGATGTCGTAGTCGACATCGCCATGACCCATGGCGGTCATGTCATCGTGATCCATGCCGGTCATGTCGTGAACGCCGGTCGTGGTGGTGTCGAAGATCTTGATCGACGCCAGCGCACCCAGCTCGTTCTGCAGATCGGTGAGCTGCTGCTCGGTGTGGGGAATGAGTCCCACGAAGTCCTCGCTGAACTGATCGAGGTAGGCGCGCAGCACGTCTGGTGAGTCCCGGTCGGGGTCGACGGTGACGGCCAGTACGGCCACGTTCTTGGGAGCACCCGGACGGTTGAGCACACTCGCAAGCTGCGCGAGCTGCACACCGCAGATGTCCGGGCAGTTGGTGAACATTTGGTACACGAGCCGGACCTGCCCTTGGGTATCGGTGGCCAAGTGGACATCGTTGCCGTCGGTGTCGGTGAGCACCATGTCGGGCACCTGTCGCAACTGGGATGCGGGCACTGCCAGCCCCTCGTATCGCGACTCGCCCCCGGCGCCCCGGCCGCACGCAGCCGCCATGAGCACAACGGCCACCACAAGGGCGGCTCGGATCCCCAGCCTCACCGTCGGCGGACCGTCGGGATCGATGTCCTGCACAACGCCGGACGCTAGTGCCCTGTCCTTCCTGAGAGACAGTGCTCCCGGCTCCTCACGTGACTTGCCGTCCCGACAGGATTCAGCCACACTCCACCGTGGCAGAGAGGTACCGGGTTGGCTGAGATCGACCGCTTGAGGGCGGAGAACGAGATGCTGCAGACCCGGCTGTCGGGGCTGACCGAGGCGATGCGGCGCATCAGCGAAGATCTCGACCTCGACACGGTGCTGCAGGGCGTGGCGGACAGCGCCCGAGCGCTGACCGGCGCCCGATATGCGGCCATCACCACGCTGGACGACGCCGGGGAACTGCAGGACCTGCTGTTCTCGGGCCTGTCGGCACAGCAGCAGGACACCGTGGTCGGCTATGAGGCCGGCATCGAGCTGTTCAAGTATCTCAGCGGACTGCGGGACCCGTTGAGGATCACCGATTTCGTGGCTCATGTGGACTCTGCGGGGTTCGCGGGATTCCGGCCGCGGATCGGCGCGTTCATCAGCGCACAGATCAGAGGCCGCGACGGCCAAGTGGGCTCGATCTATGTCGGCAAACCGCACGACGACGCCGATTTCACGCACGAGGACGAGGAGATCCTGGAGGTGTTCGCCAGCCAAGCGGCCCTCACGCTCGTCAATGCGCGTCGCTACGGCGATGAGCAGCGGTCCAAGGCTGACCTCGAGGCGTTTGTCAACGCTTCCCCGGTCGGTGTGCTGGTGGTTGACGTGGCTTCGGAGAACTTCGTCATGGCCAACCGGGAAGCGCGTCGCATCATCGGCCTGGATCCGGCGCATGGGCATGTCCCCTTGGCGAGCTTGGAGCAGTTGAGATACAAGCTGCTGGACGGGTCTGGGATCGCCTTCGAGGATCTGCCGTTCGAAACGGCGTTGAACGATGGCGAGACCGTGCACGCAGAAGAGATCGTGATCGTGCGCCCCGACGGCAGCGAGGTGGCGACGTTGATCAGCGCCACGCCGATCCGTTCGGAAGACGGCGAGCTGGTGACCGTTATCGCAACGCTCCAGGACATGTCGCCGCTGGAGGACATGGAGCGGCTCCGGGCCGAGTTCCTGGCGATGGTGAGCCATGAGCTCAGAGCGCCGCTGACGTCGATCAAGGGCTCAGCCGCCACTATGCGCAGCTCGCTGATCCCGCCCGATCCTGCTGAGGTCCGCCAGTTCTTCCGCATCGTCGAAGAGCAGGCCGATCACATGCGTGACCTCATCAACGACCTGCTGGACATGACCCGCATTGAGGCAGGGACGCTGTCGGTATCGCCAGAGCCAATGGACTTGGAGTCGGTTGTCGAGCAGGCCAAGAATGCGTTCTTCAGCGGTGGGCATCGTCACAGCGTCGAGATCGAAGGCACGCCGAACCTGCCCCGCGTTTGGGCCGACAGGCAGAGGATCGTGCAGGTACTGCACAACCTGTTCTCCAACGCTGCCGCGAACTCAAGCGAGTGGTCCACGATCAGCGTTTCCGCGTCGCTGGACGGCACCCATGTGGCAGTCTCGGTCACCGACGAGGGCACAGGGATCGACCCCGAGCGTCTGCCACTGCTGTTCACCAAGTTCTCCCGCGGCGACCCCGGCAGCGCGGAAAGCGGCTACGGGCTGGGCCTCGCCATCTGCAGGGGCATCGTGGAGGCTCACGGTGGCCGTATCTGGGCGCACAGCGCGGGGCACGGCCAGGGCGCCCGGTTCACCTTCACCGTTCCCGCCCTCGACGAGCCAGCCGTAGCGCCAGCTCCCACCGCGCCCAGCGATCAAGATGCGCCTCCAGCGGCGACGAAGGTGGAGCGCATCCTGGTCGTCGACGACGACCTCGGGGCGCTGCGCTTCGTCCGCAGCACGCTGGCCAAAGCCGGCTACACCCCTGTCGTCACCAGCGATCCCAGCGAAGTTGGCCATCTGCTGGAAGCGGAGATGCCGCATCTCGTGCTGCTGGACCTGCTGCTGCCAGGAACGGACGCTTTCGAGGTGATCCGGCGCGTCCCCAAGCTGCTGGAGGTGCCCGTCATATTCGTGTCCGGGCGCGGCGACGACCAGCTCGTCGCCAAGGCCCTCGAGCTGGGCGCCGCCGATTACATGGTGAAGCCCTTCTCACCCACCGAGCTGCTGGCCCGCATCGCCGCCGCGCTGCGCCGGCAGGCCCAAGCCCAGCACGCCGAGCCCTACCGGCTCGGGGATCTCACGGTGGACTTCCTGACCCACACCGCCACGGTGGGCGGGCAAGCGGCGAGCCTGACGCCTACGGAATACAAGCTGCTGTCGGAACTGTGCATCAACGCGGGCCGCGCCCTCAGCTACGAGCAACTGCTCGAGAGCGTCTGGGGCGACGGCGCCGGTGGCGACGCCCAACGCGTTCGCACCTTCATCAAAGACCTGCGGGCCAAGCTCGGCGACGACGCCAGGAACCCCACCTACATCCTCACCGTCCCGAACATCGGCTACCAAGCCGCCACTCCATAGCGAGTGCGCTGATTGGCCGAACCTGTGTCCACAAGCCGGTGCAAGACCTGTGGACAATCTTCACGCTGTCGGCGGAAAGATCTGCCAGCGGTGGTTCAGCGCGCTGGCGGGGCGTAGATCAGGCCGCCCTCGGTCCAGCGCGCATTAGGCGTGCCAGCCCGCTGCAATCCGACAGGTTCGAGGTTGCGGGTGTAGATCTCGTCATAGTTGCCGATCTGGCGGACCACTTCGTAGAACGCATCTGGCGCCAAGCCCATCTTGGACTGCAGCTCGCCCTCACCTCCGAGCAGCCGCACCGCCTCGGCATCGAGTGTGCCGCTGCCCAGCAGGTCATCGACGTTGGCCGAGGTGATGCCCTTCTCGTCGAAGATGATCGTGGCGTAGACCGTCCAGTTGACGATGTCGCCGAACGTCGACTGATTGGGCAGGTACACCGGGGCCAGCGGTTCCTTGGAGAACGGCGCCGCGGGGAAGATCACCCATTCCTGATCGCCCTCCTGCTTGGCTTTGCGGCCCACCAGCCCTGATCCGTCAGTCGTCATCAGATCGCACGAGCCGTTGATGAAGCTGTCGGTGATGATGTCGAGATCCTCGAACGTCGCCAGCTTGATCTCCACGCCGGCTGCGTCGGCAGCGTCAGCAATGTTCTTCTCGGTGGTGGTGCCCGCGGTGGCGCAGACGGTCGCGCCGGCGATGTCAGCCACGGTGGACGCGGCGTTGAACCCGTCGCCGGTGCGCCCCATGAGCTGTTGGCCGTCGTAGAAGGTGACAGGTGCGAAGTCGAACCCCAGGTCGCCGTCGCGGCTCTGTGTCCATGTCGTGTTGCGCACCAGCACATCGATGACGCCGGTCTGCAGTGCCGTGAACCGCTCCGCGGAGGTGAGCGGCACGAAGTTGACTGCATCTGCATCGCCGAGCATCACGATGGCCAGAGCCCGGCAGTAGTCGGCATCGAACCCGGTCGTGCTGCCGTCCGGCTGCGTCTCGGAGAACGCCACCGCAGCGCCGTACACACCGCAGTTGAGAACACCCCGCGACCGCACCGTCTCCAGCAAGTCGACGTCCTGGGTTTCCTGCACCGGCACCGGATCTGCTGGCGGCGCCTCGGTCTCGGAATCGGCAGCGTCTCTGGACGCACAGCTCGCGAGCAGAAGCACTGAGGCGGCGCCAGCGGCAAGGAACCTGGCCAGATGCCTCGTTCCGCGCTTCGGCAGGTTCATGTCAAGATGAGGTTCAACCATCAGACCGACACGCTAGCTGGCCAACAGCCCCGCGTGGAGTTCACCGAGTTGCGGCTGCCGCAGTCTGCTGTATTCCCTCTTCGAGTGCCTTCCGGGGTCGCCAGTGCAGGTCACGTCTGGCCTTGTCGATGCGGAAGTAATGGTGCGTGTTCAGGTACCGGACGGCGAACCTGGACAGCCCGTCCTCTGAGGTTCCGCCGGTCCGCGCAACCGAGTGGAACGCCTCCACCAGGCCGGCACCGGCATATGCGAGCCAGTACGGCACGCGCTTGCGCACGGGTGGGTAGCCCATCGCCGTGAGCAGTCGCTCGACGAACTCGAAGAAGGCGATCGGTTCGCCGTTGGTCACGAAGTACGCCTGGCCGCAGACCGGGGTGCCTGGCTCCAGCTGGGCCTCTGCAGCCACGACGGCGTCCACGACGTTGTCGATGTAGACGAAGTCGGAGAGCTTGCTGCGCGTCCCCACCTCCCGAATGCCGGCGCCGTCGGCCCGCCGCAAGATGTTGGGCAGGAATCGTGTGTCGCCGGGGCCGAACACCAAGTGCGGCCGGAGTGCGCACGCGCTGGTGCTCCCCTCGGCAGCGAATTCCAGGACGTCTTGCTCGGCTGCGATCTTGCTGTCTGCGTATGCACTCAACGACGCCGTGGCATACGGCAGCTCTTCGTCGCCAGCTTCGAGGTCGCGGCCCTCGTACACGACGCTTGCAGAGCTGATGTGAACCAGCTTGCGCACGCGGCCATGCCGGCACGCCTCCAGGACGTTGCGCGTCCCGCCATGGTTCACCTCCCACATCTCGTCCTGGGCCGTATTGCGCGTCTGCACGACCGAGGCGCAGTGGACCACCGTCTCCACCCCGTTGCACGCCTCGGCGAGTCTCGCTGCGTCCCTGATGTCGAGATCCATGAACAGCACATCGTCCCGGAACGGACGGCAACGCGAATTGACCACACGCACTTCCCGGCCGGCATCTGCAAACGCACGCACGACTGCTGAGCCGATGAAGCCGCACCCGCCGGTGACGAGCACGGGACCTGCGGCCGGGTCGGGACGATTCACGCGTGCTGAGTTCGGGCAGAAGTGCCGAACAGCCAATCCCACAGCGGTGTGATGGTGCCAAAGTTGCCGCTGCTGCTGTGGTGCGCATCGTGCCGTGCCGACCAATGATTCGTGAGCCACGCGAGCCGCGCCGGAATGCTCAGGTTTGCGTGCACGAGCACATTGACGATGGAGTGCAAGATCGCCGTCGCCACAAACGCCCCCGCCCCGAGCGGACCGACCGCCGCCATGCTGGCCAGCAGCACCACCAGGCCCGCAACGGTTTCCAGTGGGTGCAGGTACAGCGAATCGACGGCCGTCGGGTGCAACGTTCGATGGTGCACCCAGTGGACCCTGCGCATCAGCGATCGCCAGTGCAGCGCGCGATGGAGCCAGTAGTAGCCGAAGTCGTACAGCAGCAGGACCAGTATCGGCGCGTACCACCGCGAGGTGCGGCCGGCGTCGATCAGGTACCCGCCCAACAGCACGATGCCGGCGACGTATGTAGCGAGAGCAACGCCGCCGTTGACGGCGACATTCCGGTAGCGGCCGCCGATGAAGACTCCGTCGCTGGGTGCCCGCCGCAGACGCGGCAAGCCGGTGTGCATCGACTGGCAGAGCGCAATCGCCATCGACGGCACGGCAATCGCTGCGAGATAGAAGGCCGGATTCATGGGCTCGTTGCTACGGACGTGCGCGGATTGGCGGAACTAGCTGTTGCGCCACGCATTGTCTCCCGCTCTTGTTCGCTTCGCTCACGGGCCGCTCGGGCCACGGCTTCGCCATTCGGCTCAACCTCTGGAGCTGTGGAGGTGAGGGGAATCGAACCCCTGGCCTCTTCGATGCGACCGAAGCGCTCTACCAACTGAGCTACACCCCCGAGGTGGGCGACCGCCGAATATACCGCCGGCGCTGTGCCTACTCGTTAGCCGTGCGGCGCTGTGCCTATTGGTTCGCCTGACGGCGCGGTGCCTATTGGTTCGCCTGACGGCGAACGAGACTCACCGTCGACGTGCTGGCCGGACCACGAAGCGGCAGGTAGTGCACCTCGGCGGTCGGCGCTGCGCGGTGCCGTCGCACTACGAGCATGGCGAATGCCAAGGAAGCCACGAGCATCAGCGCACACGCGGCAAGCGCCCAGCGCGATCCTGTGACGAGTACGCCTGCAAGCGTCACCAGTGTGCACAGCACCAGCAGCGTGCCGATATCGCGCCGACGCGTTGCAGCCTGCGCTGGATTGGCCGGCATCGACGTGGACGGGCTCGTCCACCGTCGCTGAGGATCACCGACGCGTTTGCGTGCGTGCCCCTGGGAGATCTGCGCTGCGGCCGGCGCAGATCGGCCGAGCGAATCGAGCTGCTGGCGGAATTGATCGACCGAAGATGTCACCCTCCGGCGAGGTTGAAACAGGCGAGCGACATCCGGTGCGAGCACCACGATCCAAATGACCGCCAACAGCACCAAGACCAGTTGTGTCACGCATCACCTGCCTCGCCGGCGGGCCTGCTCGCCTAGGTTGCCACGTCGCGGCGGTACGTGCCCGATTTGCCGCCCGTCTTCTCCCACAAGGTGAGATCGCCGATGACCATGGACCGGTCGGCCGATTTGCACATGTCGTAGATCGTGAGCGCGGCGACCGAGCATGCCGTCATCGCCTCCATCTCGACGCCGGTTCGGTCCACTGTCTCGACCTGGGCCTCGATCTCGATCCACGTATCGGCGATCTCGAAGTTCACATACACCGCACCGACGAGCAGGGGGTGACAGAGCGGGATGAGATCCGGCGCGCGCTTGGCCGCCTGGATGCCTGCCACCCGTGCAACCGCGATGACGTCCCCCTTTGCGATCGCACCGCGGGCGACCAGCGACGCTGTCTCTGCTGCCATGTGCACACGGCAGCGAGCGATCGCCCGGCGGTGGGATGCCTCCTTCGGTGTCACATCGACCATGCGTGCCCGGCCGAGCGGGTCCAAGTGGGTGAAGGGTGACTCGGTCATGTCCTAGCCGCCTCTGTGTTTGATGGATCGGCGGCCCCTAGCCGCCTCTGTGTCCGATGGATCGGCGGCTCCCTAGCCGCCCCTGTGTCCGATGGATCGGCGGCTCCCTAGCCGCCGATCTGACTCATCGTCCGTTTGGGTTTGATGAAGTTGACCTGACCGATCGAGTGACCGGCCCACTTCGTGCCGACAGCATCGCGGACTGCGGTGGCCAGCAGATCGTCGAGCTCAGCGCCCGTTGCGCCGCCGCGCAGGATCGACCGCATGTCGAACTCGTCGAGCGCGAACAGACACGTGCGGAACTGGCCCTCGGCGGTGAGCCGCACCCGGTCGCAGTTCCCGCAGAACGGCTTGGTGACGCTGGCGATGACGCCGACCTGACCGCCGCCGTCGAGATAGCGGTAGCGCTCGGCGGGCTCGTTGGCGCGCACGACAGGCTCGGTCGGAAACTCGGCGGAGATTGCCGCCAGGATCTCGTCGGCGGGCACCACCACATCTGAGTTCCAGACATCGCCGGCTTCGAGCGGCATGAACTCGATGAAGCGGACCTCGACGCCCCGCTCACGGCCGAACCGAGCGAAGTCCACCACTTCGTCGTCGTTGATCCCTCGCATCATGACCGTGTTGATCTTCACCGGCGCGAGCCCGGCGTCGATGGCCGCGTCGATGCCGTCGAGCACCCGGTCCAGCTCGTCGCGGCGGGTCAGCTCCAGGAACCGGTCGCGCTGCAGTGAATCGAGGCTGATGTTGATGCGCGACAAACCGGCCGAGGCCAGCGGCTCGGCGTGCAGGCGCAGCGTGGCACCGTTGGTGGTCAGTGCAACGTCGACGCCCAGCCCGGCGAGACGCTCGACCAAACGCGGCAGATGTGCACGCACCAGGGGCTCGCCGCCCGTCAGGCGGATGCTCTCAAAGCCGAAACGCTCCACGCACACCTTGGCGAAGCGCTCGATCTCCTCAAAGCTCAGGATCTCCGAGCGCGGCAGCCACGTCATGCCTTCGGCGGGCATGCAGTACTGGCAGCGGAAGTTGCACCGGTCGGTGACCGAGATGCGCAGATCGCCCACGATGCGGCCGAACGGATCGATGAGATCGGTCGCTTGGGCCGGAGCAACGACACCTGCTGCGCCATTCATTGGCCTGAGCGTACCCAGCAGCGCGGGGGCTGCTCAGTCGAGCAGCAGCACGTCGACCGGGCCGCCGGCGCGCACCCCATCGCCGTCGGGCACCACCGCCAGCGCATTGGCCTTCGCCATCGCCCACAGCATGTGCGAACCCTGCCCGCCGGCGGAGCGCACTTCAACGCCGCCGTCGGTGGGCGTCGCCAGCACTCGCATGAAGTGCGTCTTGCCGTCGGCGCGCCGCGGCAGGTCTTCCGCGGCCGTGGCCGTAACCGTCGGCCGGACGGGATCGGCATGGCCCATCATCGAACGCAGGCCCGGCCGGGCGAACAGCTCGAACGACACCATCGACGAGACAGGATTTCCTGGCAGGCCGAAAACCGGCACATCGCCCACCGTGCCGAACGCCAGCGGTTTCGCCGGCTTGATGGCCACCTGCATCCAGCGCATGTCGCCGACGCGATCGAGCACAGCCTTCACATAGTCGAAGTCGCCCATGCTGACGCCGCCGGAGGTGACCATGGCATCGCAGGTGTCGATACCGGTCGCGATAGCGGCTTCGATCCGGTCGGGGTCGTCGGGAGCCAAGCCCAGGTCGACCGGGACCACATCGGCTCGGTGCGCCAAGGCCAGCAGAGTTCGACGGTTCGAATCGCGGATCTGACCGGGCCGGAGCGGGCTGCCGTCGTCGACGAGCTCATCGCCCGTCGACAACACGCCCACCCGCAGCCGCGGGAACACCTTCACTTCAGTCATCCCGAGGCTGCACAGCACGCCGAGATGTCCCGCGGTGAGTTCCGTGCCGGAGCCGAACACGTGGGCGCCAGCGTGCAGATCGTCGCCCACCGGCCGCACATGATTGCCCGGCGGAACGCTCGCCTCGACACGCACGGTCTCGGCGGCGCTGTCTCCGGAACCGTCCGGCACGATGCTGGTGCGCTCCACCATGACCACCGCATCGGCGCCCGGCGGGATGATCGCGCCCGTCATGATGCGGCTGGCCTCGCCTGGCCCCACCGCCACTTGGGGGGCATGTCCCGCGGCAATCGTCTCGACAACCCGCAGTTCGCATGGCGCATCGACCACGTCGACAGACCGGACAGCGAATCCGTCCATGGCTGTGTTGGCGAATTGCGGTATGGCTTCAGACGAGATGATCTCGCTGGCTGTCACCAAGCCCAGCGCGTCGGCAACCGGCACCGATACCGGCGGGCGCGCGGGGCATCGATCGAGGACGAATTCACGCACGGTCTCCAGCGGCAACATCGGACGCAATGTACTGGGCACGGCGATCTGGGAGCGAGTGCACCTCAGTTGGCGATCTCGATGCCTCGTCCCGAGAGGATCCGGGCGATCTCGGGGCGGCGCGCCTCAAGCTCCGCCGGATCCTTGACCGGCTGGAAGCGTCCGTCGGGCCCATCGCGCTCAACGAGCAGCATCGTGGTGTCCGCAAATGCCGACAGCTCGCCGATCAGTCGCTCGAACTGCACCACCTCGACACCATCGACCTGCTTGCGCACCTCGAACCAGGTGAGCGGCCAATCAGCAGCGAACACCTCGACATCGGCGACGAGGGAGTTCGTATTCACGGCGCCAGGCGCCAGCGGGTCGACGCCAGGTGGCAGGCGAAACGACTCCACGATCTGCAGCCGCCCGTCCACGCGCCACGGAGAACCGCCAGAAGCCCCACCCCCGACAACTTCGCAGGTGAGCGGTCTCGTTCCGGCAAGGTGTGCGCCGATCACCGCCGGGTCCAGTGTTGCTGCAACGTTGTCGACGTTGGTGACGAAGAGGCAGCGCCCGCCGCCTTGGGCGAACCGGCTCAGCAAACCGCTCCGCTGCAGCGCCCATGGCGCGTCCCCATGCCCCGGTGCGTGCAGCGACACGGCGCCGTCGGCGTCGCGGAACACGTCACCGGCGGGTGTAAGGCGCATCGAGACGCCTTGAGGGGCGATTCCGATGGGAACGTCGGGCGTCGCCGCCGCAGCCGCCCAGTCGCGCAGCACGCCATCGGACTGGAAGCTGGTCATCAGCCACAAGGGAACGGTGCACCCCAGCTCACCGGCGACGTGGCGCAGGTCGGCCAGCTTTGCGGCCGCAAAAGTCAGGCCCGGGAGTGCCTCGGCCAGCGCTTTCACTCCGCCCCCGAAGCGAGTGGCCATGCCCCCGGCCAAGAGCAAGACGCCCACCTGCCCACCGCTGATCGCTTCGCGGCCGGCGCGAGCGAGCTGCTCGCGTTCAACGGAGCCCGACGGGGGCAGCGGCACCAGGTCATCGTGCTGCGGGGGCTCAATGCTCCCGCTCACCCAGTTGGCACCGGTGCGGCCCGGTGTTGACGCCTGTCGAGCGGTCAGCCGGTTGCGCAGGCCGTCGAACGTTTCGGGCTCGAAGCCGTATGCCACCAGCGTCTGGGCCGCCGCTATGTCGATGCCGTACCGGTCTGTCAAGTCCGAGGCGAGCACGGTGCCAGAACCTAGGGCGTGAACGGAATGACGACTAACGACCGGGAATTCGAGGCTGCCCGCTGCGGCCCAAGGCTACACTGCTCGGCGGCTCGGGTACTGCGGTGACCAGAGCGACTGGCCCCAGGGGACACCGGACGGGACTTCATGCCGACCTACGAGTATCGCTGCACCGTCTGCGGGCAGATGTTCGAGCGTTACCAGAGCTTCTCCGACGACCCGATCACGGTGTGCCCGCTGCCAGCAGGCGGCGCAGCGCTCAACGGGTCAGTGCCGGTGTGCGGCGGCGAGGTCCGCAAGGTGTTCTCCAACGTCGGGATCAGCTTCAAGGGCAGCGGCTTCTACCGCAACGACAGCAGGTCCGAGGGCCGGAGCACGTCGAAGGCTCCTAGCAACGACTCGTCGGACTCATCGAACTCAAGCACCACAAGCGATTCGGCAAGCAAGGAATCGGCCTCATCGGACAGCAGCTCGTCGAAAGCGTCGAAAGACACGTCGAGCTCCGCCGTCGGGGCCGCCTCGGCGTCAGGCTGACGCCTCCAGCATCGAGACAAGCCCGCAGCGGCCCAGCCGCTGCGATGGCTTCGCGACGGAGGCTCTCATGGCGTTCATCTCACAGCTCAGCGACCTCTGGCGGCGGCGCCCCAACGTGGTGCACTGGGCCGCGGTCGGTGTGGTCGCGCTCGTGGCGCTCCTGTTAGTCGCAGGGACGGCCGGCCGAGCGCGTTCGGCGGCGGTCGCCTGGGGAACCTCGGTGCGAGTGCTGGCCGCGCAGACATCGCTGGCAGTGGGAAGCTCACCGACCGAGCACGTCGATCTCGTCGAGGTACCGGCCCATCTCGTGCCCGCCGGGGCGCTCACCAGCGCGTTCGGCCTCGGTGAGCTGACTAGGGCAGTCCCGCAGGGCGCCTTGCTCACCGAGCTCGATTTCCACCCCGCATCAGGGGTGAGCCCGGGACGCCGGGGCATCGGCATCAGCGTCGTGCCCCATGCGCCCGATGTGAAGCCCGGCACCCCCGTCGAGCTGATGCTGTTCGCCGATATCGATCCGTTCGATCCCGCCGCCAGCGACACAGATGCCGCTCGGGTGCCGGCCTTCGTCCTCGCCGCGTCCCGGGATCGATGGCTTGTCGAGATCGAGCCGATCCACCTCGACTCGGTGGCACGAGCCAGCGCCACAGGCGTCGTGGTGCCCGTGGTGCTCAGCGCAGGCCGCTGATGGCCACCACGGCCACGGCGGCTGCGAGAGCCAGGCGGTAGCCAGCGAACAGCGCGAACGGACTGCGCTGCGGACGACGGCCGATCCGGTCCAGCAGCCACACCATGGCAGCAACGCCCGCCCATGACGACACTGCTGCGGCAAGGCCCCCCACCATGAACAGCTGCAGCTCTGCACCAGTGGGCGCAGCATCACCGAGTGTTGCGAAGCGATACACGCCTGCCCCCGCGATGAGCGGCAGGCTCATGAGAAAGGCCAGCCGCGCCGCTGCAGTTCGGTCGAAGCCAAGCCACCGACCTGCGGTGATGGTCACTCCTGATCGGCTGACGCCCGGAAGCAGCGCTGTTGCTTGTGCGAGGCCCATGCCGAGGGCATCCCGCATCCGGTAGGAATCCTGGGACCGCTGCGCGCCTCGTGCGTGCGCCGCAACGTCGGATCGCCACAGCAGCCAGCCGAAGGCGGCCAGCAGCGCTGCGATCAGCAGCGGCTGCTCGGCGAGATCGAGCAGGCGATCTTCCAGGGCGACGCCTGCCACGGCTGCGGGGATCGCCGAGGTCGCCAAGCTCACCGCGATCAAGGTGTCGCTTTCGGCACGTCCGCGGATGCCGCGCCAGAGCGCGGTGGCATAGCGGGCGATGTCGGCACGCAGGTACAGCGCCGCCCCGGCGAGCGTGCCGACGTGCAACGCGACATCGAAGGCGTTCTCTAGCTCGTTGTCACCGTCGAAGAGATCCCAGCCGGCCAGCCACGGGGCTACCTCAAGATGGGCACTCGACGAGACGGGGAAGAACTCCGTCAGTCCTTGCAGCAGGCCAAGCAGGATCGCGACGGCAGGGTCCGGCACTCGGCTCAGCCTCTCAGTCGTCGCTCCCCACCGAAGGAACGATGCGCGGCTTCCAGCGACGTGGTGGATCGTAGTGATGGCCGACGGCCCAGCCTTGGCGCATCGATGCCAGAAAGCCGGCGGGATCGTCGTCGCTGAAGTCGGGCATCTCCAAGTAGGCGCCGCCGAGCGCCTCGGCGACGTGAGCATCGCTGCCTGCACCCGGCGCCAGGCCGTGCTCACTGGCATAGCGAGATGCACGCGAGTTGAGGCTGGACAGGCTCGTCTTTGAGTTGATCACCTCGATGCCATCGACCAGGCCCTCGCCGACCAGTTCGTCGAGCACGTCGTGACGCAAATTGTTGCGGAGCGGGTCGAACGGGTGCGGGATGTAGACGAGCCCGCCTTGGGACTTCACCGCCTGTGCGGCCGCGACCGGCGCCAAGCCCTGCGGCACGCGTTCGGTCAGGAACAACCCGATGATCTCCCCGGCGTGGGTCTTCATCTCCTCGCCGATCACGACGCGGGCATCCAGCTCGCCTTGCAGCTGCTGGGCACCTCGCACCGCGTTGTGGTCGGTGATGCACACCACGTCGATGCCGCATTCGGACAGGCACTGCGCAAATTCTTCGGGTGTCGTCGTCGAGTCACCGGACCACATGGTGTGGGTGTGGAAGTCGACGCGTACCCAGCCCGCCGGGCAGCTGTCGGCCAGGTGCGGATGCCGTTCGACGGCTGCTGGTGCGGGCGGGCGCGGCATCGCTCACACCCCCGAGAGCGCTATGTCGGCAACAACCAGCGGCGGCATTGACATCCCCCCAGCAAGTGGCTCGGCCGTCGCGCCGATGCCGCAGATCCCGAGCAGCATCCGTTGCAGGGTGGAAGCGATTGTCGCCTCACGGAACGGTTCAGCGAGCTGGCCGCCCGCGATCCGGTGTCCCCAGGCTCCCACCGAGAAGTCTCCGCTGGTGGGGTTGACGCCGCTGTGCAAGCCGCTGACACCGCGCACCAGCACACCGTCACCGACCGACGCGTGCAGGTCGCCGGCGGCGATGTCGCCGGCGGCGACGACGGGTGCGTGGGTGCCGACGCCAGGAATGGACCGCGTACCGCGCACTGCCGAGCCTGTGGACGCCGTGTCTGATCGACGTGCTGTGTACGCGTTGTGCAGGAAACCACTCAGCACACCGGCTGAGATCAGCGCGTTGCGGCGTGCTGCAAGCCCCTCACCGTCGAAATTCGCGGCTCCGAGCGTCGTCGGGTCGGTGGGGTCGTCGACGAGGTGGAGCCGCTCGTCGGCAATCTGCTCGCCGACGCGATCAGCGAACGGCGAGCGACCCTTGAGCACGCTGTCAGCGGCGAGCACACTCGCGACCACACCGATGAACGCTGCAGCGACCGGCGGGGCCAGCACAACGGTGACACGTTCGCTCGGCGGCTTCGTCGCACCGAGCTGACCGGTGGCCTGCGATGTCGACTCTGTGACCACACGGTCGATGTCAAGCTCATCGGGCCGCCATGCGGCGTCGCCGGCGTAGCCGATCTGCGTCTCGTCGCCGTCGGTGGCCAGCGGTTGAGCACCAACCGAGCAGCTCCCGTGCTCGGACTGAACGCTGATGCCGGTGCTCGACGCGAGCGCCGACTGCGACCACCCGTCGCTCCAGGCCGCGACGCGCACGCCCGAGATGCGGGGATCCGCTGCCAGGCAACGGCGTTCGAGGTCGATGGCCGCCGCGATCTTGTCGGCGTCGGACACGCCAAGCACTGCTGGGTCGCTGAGATCGAGGCCCGGCGGGGCCACACCGTCGGGCTCGGCAAGCGCCTGGTGGGGATCAGGCTCGCCGAATCTCACGTTGCTCCGGGCGGCTGCGAGCGTGTCGGCGACCACGTCGGCGTCGAGCGAGCCAGCCGACGCGAAACCCTGACGGCCGTCGTCGATGACGCGCACGCCGATTGCGGCGCTGTGGCCCGAGCGCAACGACTCGACATCCCCGTTGTAGGCGCGCACCGTGGTGGAGCGCCCCGTCGACACGCAGACCTCGATCTGCTCGTTGCCCTGGGCCTGCTCGCACACCTGCCGCGCGAGCTGAGCAAGCTCGTCAGTGTCGTACTGGCGCCGTCCGTTCACGCGCGATCACACCCCGCCGCTCACGCGCAGCCACACCCCGCCGCTCATGCGGCGGTTCCTCCGACCGTGAGTGCCCGTACGCGCAGCGTGGGCTGGCCGTCGCCGACGGGCACGCCTTGGCCATCCTTGCCGCACGTGCCGGGACTCCCCATGGCGAAGTCATTCCCGAGGGCATCGATGTCGAGCAGCACCTGGGGACCGTTGCCGATCAGGTTTCCCTCCCGGAGCGGTTCAGTTATCACGCCGTCCTCAATGAGGTACGACTCGGTCATGCCGAACACGAAGTCGCCGGTGGCGGTGTTGACCTGACCGCCGCCGAGATGGGCCACATACACGCCCCACGGCGTGTCGGCAATGATGTCGGCCGGGTCGATGTCGCCGTTGGTGACGAAGGTGTTGGTCATTCTGACCATCGGCAGGTGCGTGTAGCTCTGACGCCGACCATTGCCCGACGGCACCCGACCGTCATCGCGGCTGCGCAGCCAATCCCACATGTAGTCGGTGAGGACGCCGTCGCTGATCAGCTCGTTGCGCTGGGTGGGATGGCCTTCGTCGTCGATGGCGAGCGCACCCCACTCGGGTCCCATCGTGCCGTCATCGACCAGCGTCACCCCGCCGGCCGCCACCTGGGTGCCGACCCGGCCGGCGAACACCGACGCCCCCTTGCGCACCAGATCGGCTTCGAGCCCGTGACCGCAGGCCTCGTGAAAGAGCACGCCGCCCCCGCCGCGAGCGATCACCACGGGCACTTCGCCGCTCGGCGCGGGGCGAGCCGCGAGCTTCGTTACGGCGCGCTGCGCGGCACGCTCGGCGAGCTCAGCGGGGTCGTGGTCGTCGAACAGTTCCCAGCCCACCGTGTACCCGACGGTCTCGCGGCCGGTCTGCAAACCGCCGTCGCCGCTCGCGACGCATCCCACCGAGAACAGCGTCCGCACCTGGTCGTCGGCGGCGCAGACACCATGCGTGTTGGCCACCATGATCCGGCGGCGACTCTCGCCATAACGGGCAGTCACTTGGGTGATGGCCTCGTGGGTGGACCGGGCGGCATCATCTGCGGCACGCAGCAACGCCACCTTGCGTTCGGCGCCGATGGATGCCGGCAGCACAGCGACCCGTGGCTCAGCGAGAGCGACCCCCCCGAGCGACATCATGTCCACCGTGCCGCCCTGCGACTGACGTGTCGCCACCGCGGCAGCCGTACGAGCGGCATCTGCCAAACCGTGGGCGCTCAGGTCGGACGTGTGCGCGTAGCCCGTGACCTCACCTGCGGTGACCCGGATGCCCACACCGCGGTCGCGGCCCGAGTTCATCTCCTCCACCCGGCCTTCGTCAAAGACCACGCTGGCCGATTCCCGGTCCTCGGCGAACAGCTCTGCCCACTCGCCGCCCGCGTCCAGTGCCGCCCGCAAGGTCGCATCGACGACATCGAGGTCAACGAGCGGCTCTGCTGTCATCTCTGCTGCGGCCGTCGTGTCGGATGTGCGTGTCATAGAGCTGCCAAGAACCTCAGAATTCGGCGCGGAGACGTTTTGCATCCGCGGCACGACCGTATGTGGGTCGCGCCGTCGCCACACTATTGTGCGAAGCCACGTGAAACGCTTCGGAACCGATGTGCGTCGCCGTGCCCCCAAGGGCGACGCGCTGGGCGAGCGCTGCGGAGGGCAGCCTGAGCGTGACTCCCGCTCGGCAGGCTGACGGCGATGCGCGGCGCCACAGCACCAGTCCCGCCTTCGCAGCGGCGGGCTCGCATCCCGCACGGGCTTGTTACGGCCTTGCGCGTCTGCGCGAGCGCAGGGCTCTTGGCCCTGCTGATCATCATCAGTCGCGACGAGTTGTCGGCGCTTGATGTCGGATCCAAGAGCGCTGCGGCCGCCTGGCTGACTGCCGCCGCCCTCGTCATCGCGGCAGCGTTCGTCATGGCCGCGGTGCGTTGGTGGCAGGTGGCCGACACACTCGACGTCCGCGTGTCGGGCCGCTCGACGCTGTCCATCTATCTCGCTGCGCTGTTCGTCGGGAACTTCCTGCCCACCACCATCGGCGGCGACGTGCTGCGCGTCAACCGGCTGGCTCGCATCTGCGGCAGCCAGGCCAACGCCTTCGCCACAGTCATCATCGAACGCCTGACGGGCTGGGTCGTCCTGCCGCTGCTCACCTTGGCGGCGCTGATCTCGCAACCGAGCCTGCTGACACACTCCGGAGGCCAGATCGCGGGCGGGCTCGCGCTGGGGACGCTGGTGGTGCTCGCACTCATCGTCTGGGTGGCAGAACATCCCCGCGGACTTGGCCGACTTGCGGGCGGCACCCGAATCAGGGAAGCGCTCGGCGCGGTGCACACGGGTCTGAGCGTGTTCCGACGACATCCGGGGGCAGCGGGCCGACTGCTCACGGTCGGATTGGCGTATCAATTCCTGCTCGTAGTAGCGACGGCTTTGGCGGGGGCCGCGATCGGTGTGAATCCAGGTCTTCGAGCCTGGCTGGCCTTCGCGCCGATGGTGTTGATCGTTCAGAATCTGAGTGCCATCGGCGGTCTCGGAGTACGTGAGGGAGCGCTCGTGCTGTTCCTCGATGCCCATGGTGTCAACGAGGGAGAAGCTGTGCTGCTGGGCCTGCTGATGTATGCGCTGACGCTGCTTGTCAGCCTGACCGGAGCCCCAGCGCTGGCGTTCGGCGGCCGTCGCAACCGCAGCAAGGTGCCCGCCGAAGTGTCTGCTGGTAGCTGAGTACCCTTGGGCCGCGAATGCACCTCGCCAAGCTCACCAGCCCGGCTGACCTGCGAGCGCTCAGCCCGTCTCAGCTCGATGAGCTCTGTGCGGAGATCCGCGAATTTGTGGTGCAGGCTGTCTCGCAGACCGGCGGGCATCTCGGTTCGAATCTCGGCGCGGTCGAGCTCAGCGTTGCGTTGCACCGGGTATTCGAATCGCCACGCGACGTCATCATCTGGGACACCGGCCATCAGGCCTACGTGCACAAGCTCATCACCGGTCGGCGGGACGGCTTCGAGAAGCTGCGCCAGCGGCACGGCCTGTCGGGGTATCCCAGCACGTCTGAATCGCCCCACGATGTCGTCGAGAACAGTCACGCTTCCACATCACTGAGCTGGGCATCTGGGCTCGCCACCGGATTCCAGCTCACCGGTCACGAGCACCGGCGAGTCGTCGCGGTCATCGGCGACGGCTCCATGACCGGCGGGATGGCGTTCGAAGCACTGAACAACCTCGGCCACTACGCCCAGCGGGCATTGATCGTGCTCAACGACAACGGGCGCTCCTACGCCCCAACCGTCAGCCGGCTGTCCACGGTGATGTCGCGCCTGCGCCAGTCGCCCCATTACGTGCAGGGCCGCCGGGCAGTCGACCACCTGCTCGAGCGAGTGCCGCTGGGCGACGGCGTGCGCCGGAGCCTCGACAGCGCCGCTGCCGCGATGCGCGAGATGTGGGAGCCACCGGCGTTCTTCGAAACGCTCGGCGTGCGCTACGTCGGCCCAGTCGACGGGCACGACATCTCGGCCATGGAATCGGCCTTCCGCGACGCCGCCGCCTACGCAGACGGTCCCATCGTCGTCCACGTCGTGACACAGAAGGGGCGCGGCTACGCCCCGGCCGAGCACGACACCGAGAAGCACCTGCACGACATCGGCCTCTTCGACCCCGCCACGGGCAGTGCCCCAGCGCTCAGCCAAGTCGAGCCGACTGTGCCTAAAGAACCGGCTCGCCAGGTCGCGCCGTCTGTGCCTCAGGAGCGCGACTACACGGCCGTCTTCACCGAGACGCTCATCGCGGCAGCACGACGCGACCGTGACATCGTCGCGATTACGGCCGCCATGCCCGGCTCCACCGGGTTGCTGCCCTTCCAGCGGGAGTTTCCCGATCGTTTCTATGACGTGGGCATCGCCGAGCAGCATGCGCTCACATCGGCCGCCGGCATGGCACGAGCCGGCCTCCGACCAGTCGTGGCGGTGTACTCGACGTTCCTGGCCCGGGCCTTCGATCAGGCGCTCTACGACATCGGCCTGCACCGTCTGCCGGTCATCCTCTGCGTGGACCGCGCCGGCATCACCGGGCCTGACGGCGCATCCCACCACGGCCTGTACGACATTGCCATGTTCACGCGCATCCCCGGCATGACCGTGTTCGCCCCGTCGGGGCCCGACGAGCTGCCAGCAGCGTTCGCCCAAGCCCTCGAGATCACCGACGGCCCCGTAGCAATCCGATGGCCCCGCGGCAAAGGCCCGGTGGCCGGAACGGCTGAGCAACCGGAAGTCTCGACAGACGACATGCGCGCACAGGCCCGCCAACACCGGTCAGGCCCCGACGCCTGCATCCTGGCCGCCGGCCAGACATTCAACGCAGCGATCGAAGCCGCCGAACTGCTCAGTGCCGACGGCGTCGAAGTCTCGCTGTGGGACCCGAGAGTCCTGAAGCCGCTCGATCGCGCCATGCTGCTGGACGCCGCCGCGCACCCGCTGGTGGTGACCGTGGAGGACGGTGTGCGCGTGGGCGGCTTCGGCAGCCTCGTCAACGATGCGCTCCAACAACTCGACGCCCCGGCCGTCCCACGCATCACCCAACTCGGCACCCCCGACGCCTACCTCCCCCACGGAACGGCCGCCGAACTGCACGCCGAACTCGGCCTCGACGCAGTCGGCATCGCTGCCTCGGTCCGCAAGACCCTCGCCCGCATCACGCCCTAGCGACCGAGAGCGCGAGGGGTGTGAGGGGGTGGGGGTACCCACGCGCAGTTCGCAGCGCCACAGCCCATCCACCTCGCAACGGGCGGCGCTGCGCTTGTCTGAGCATGGGTGCGCCCGCCCCCTCGGACCCCGGGCACCCGCGCAACGGCCCGGAGCAGATGCCCCGGGCCGTCAAGCGTTGGATTGTTCCTGCGCCGCAGCAATGCTGCGGGCATCAGATACCGCGAGGGCTAGCCCAGCTCGGAACCAACGACCGAGACGAAGCTCACCGCCGCCCCAGGCTGCCCGCCCAGGTTGTGCGTGAGCCCCAGCGTCTTGCCCTGCTCGGTCACCGAGGGGATCTGCCGCTCCGGCGGGGCCTGACCGCGCAGCTGCAGCCAGCACTCGAAGAGCATCCGCAGGCCGGATGCACCGATCGGGTGGCCGAAGCTCTTCAGACCGCCGTCGGGGTTGACCGGGAGGTCGCCGTCGAGGTCGAACGTGCCGGCCATGGCTTCCTTCCAGCCCAGGCCACGCTCGGCAAAGCCAAGGTCCTCCATCAGGACCAGCTCGGTGGGCGTGAAGCAGTCGTGCACCTCGGCCATCGCGATCTGCGAGCGCGGGTCGGTGATGCCGGCCTGCTTGTAGGCCTCGGTCGCGGACGCTACGACCTCACGGAAGGTCGTGTAGTCGTAGGTGCTGTCCAGCGCCCCGGTCGCAGGACCGGACGCAAAGCTGAGGGCCTTGATGTACAGCGGGTTGTCGCAGTACTTGTGGGCGTCCTCAGCCCGTACCAGGACTGCAGCGGCCGAGCCGTCGCTGACGCCCGAGCAGTCGAAGATGCCCAGCGGACCAGCGATCAGCGGCGAGCCGGCGATGGTCTCCTTGGCGACTTCCTTGCGGAACTGCGCTCGGGGATTCAGCGAACCGTTGCGGTGGTTCTTCCAGGCGATCCGGGTGAGGACTTCCTTCATGGTGTCCTCGTCGAGCCCGTACTTGTGGGCGTAGGCCGGTGCCAGCAGGCTGAATGTGGCCGGTGCAGTGATGGTGGAATCTGTGCCGTCGCTGGGTGGGCGGGCGCCTGTCAGACCCGAGTAGCCGGAGTCCTTCAGCTTCTCCACGCCGATCGCCATGACCATGTCATAGGCGCCCGAAGCCACTGCGTAAGCAGCGTTGCGGAATGCCTCAGAACCGGTGGCGCACATGTTCTCGAGCCGGGTCACCGGCTTGTAGTCGAGCTGCAGCGGCTTCGACAGTGTCAGGCCGGAAACGCCCGAACCCATCGTGCCGAGCCAGAAGGCGTCGATGTCGTCCTGAGTGACGCCCGCCGATGCGTACGCGTCGTGTGCGGCGTCGGTGAGCATGTCATCGACGCTGCGATCCCAGTGCTCGCCGAACTGGGTGCAACCCATTCCGACGATCGCGACCTTGTCGCGAATGCCATGTGAACTCATGTGTGCCTGCCTTGTGGTGGGTTGGGTATTGACATTATGGCCGCTGACCACTGTGCTTGCCTGCCGCTGCTCCCGCAGACTGTGCTTGCCTGCCGCTGCTCCCGCAGACTGTGCTTGCCTGCCGCTGCTGCCGCAGCGCGAGCTTTGCTGCGTCAGCTCGCAGCCGGGCGAGCCTTCCAGAAGTAGTTGTGGATTCCCTCCGCGCTGTACAGGCGACGGAACGTCATCTCGACGCGGTCGCCGATGCGCACCTCGTCGGGGTCGACATCGGTCATCTCGGCCTGGAAGCGCCCGCCGCCGTCATAGTCGATGACTACGGCAACCATGGGCGGCGACAGCGAGAACGCCAGCCGGTCCACCGTGAAGGTGGCGATCGTGGCGGGCACATCGGCCATGCGGACGCGCTCCATGTCGTCGACAGCACCGCCTTCCATCGACACGCGCATCGGCGGCAGATGGATGGCGCCCGAGCTGCGGTCGCGTGAGCCGACGAACGCGTACTTCCAGTCTTCGGAGCGGAATGCGGGCGGCGCACCGGGACGCTCTGGGTCCGGCCGGCGCGGCGGCTCACGGTCGAGGAAGCCGCGCCACGTCAGGAACTTGTTGTAGTCGAGCGCGTCGTTGCCCCGATCGATCTGGGCGCGCACCGGCGCGTATGGCGCGTGGTCGGCAATGGCGTCGGTGGTCCGCAGCACATCGGCCGTGGCGCCGTCGGCGAGATGGACCAGCAGGATCGTCTCGCCCGGCGCCGCCTCGTCGAGCACGGCTGCGAGCACGATCGCCGCATGCGCCGTGCCGGTGTTGCCGATCTCACCGGTCAAGTCCGGGACCAGCTTGTCGCCTGCGACCCGGGACAGGCCGCGCACCGCACGGGCGTGCAGGCCCACGATGGCGATCTTGTCGATGCCGTCGAGGCCGACACCGGCGTCGGCCAGCGCTCGCTCGATGGCGTCGTTCGCAAGGGGCAGGTACACCTGCTCGCCGAACCGCTCCTCCCAGATGCGCGAGTACGCATCGCCCGGCTGGCGGTAGCGGTCGGTGAACTCAGCGGTGGCAACCGCCCCGCCGAGCCACTCGCACAGCACCGGAGACACAGCGTCGTCGCCGAAGACGAAGGCGGCTGCGCCGTCGCCGCCGCCTGCCTCGTCGCCACTGGTCGGGCGACCGGTGCGCAGATCTGAAGCCACCGCCAGGTTGGTGCCCCGGTTGGCCGCAGCGAGTGCCCAAATGGCCTCCGACGAACGCGGCGCTCCTCCGGCATCGACCGCCCAGGACGATTGGGGCAGATCCAGCGCAGCGTGGATGGCAGAAGCGTTCGTCTTGTCCATGTAAGCGGGATTAGCCGTCGAGAACAGCACAGAGTCGGGCACGATGTCGCTTCTGCGCAGCGCATTGCGCGCGGCCTCGACACCCATCGTGGTGGTGTCCTCGTCGTAACTGGCCACGGCTCGGTGACCGCGGCCGCCGCCGGAGCCCATCGCCGCAGTGATCTTGGAGCGGTCCAGCCGCCAATACGGCACGTACGCCCCGTACGCAATGATCCCTCGTCCCATTGTCGGTTCTCCCGTCGCTGCGGTTGCAATCGTCGCCGCCGTCGGCCCTGAAGCGGTCCGGTCGGCTGTCCCCGGCGCACACCGGCCAGCGCAGGAGCCTACGGCGTGGAGCGTCCGTGTCGCCTAGCCCGCGGGCACGACGCGGTAGGCCTCGGCGAGCCGACCGCTGGGAAGGCTGCCCGCGGCCGCGGTATCGGCAGCCCATTCGCGCAGACGGCCTTCGAGATCGTCCATCTCCGCGGTCTGGCTGCGATGTGCACGAAGCGCTTCGACCTTGCGGCCAAAGTTGTCGGTGATGTCGATCCAGCGGTTGGGCTCGGTGCCGATCAGCCAGATCTCGCTGACGTTGTGGGGCTGGTGACCCTCGTCCAGGAGTTCCGGGAATGCCCGCGGATTGCGGGAGTCGGGGTACACAGCGGCCATCGCAGCAGTAGCAGTGGCCAAGTGGTCCGGGTGGGAGATGTAGATGTGGTCCCAGTTGGGGATCGTGGTCTGGCACAGCACGGCATCGGGACGGACGATCCGGATCACGCGCGCGATGTCACGCCGCAATCCCAAGTCGGCCACGACCATGCCATCGGGATGGCCGAGCCAGTGCAACTCGCTCACACCCACCTTCGCTGCCGCAGCAGTCTGCTCGGCCTGCCGCATTGCGGCCAGCTCCTCGGGGGTGTGCGACATGTCGTCGTCGCCGGCTTCCCCGCTCGTCGCCAGGCAGTACGCCACGTGGCACCCGGCAGATGTCAGCGCGGCAACCGTGCCCGCCATGCCGAAGTCGATATCGTCGGGATGGGCCACGATGATCAGCGCCCGTGCGGGTGCTTCGATCTCGCCCTGATCGGTGAGGATCACGCCCACAGCCAGAACCTCCGACGCTCGGGCCAGGGCTTCGCCGTTCGGCTCAGCCGCTAAGTGAAGTAGGGGTTCTCGCCCGAGGCGTGGTCGGTGAGGTCGACGACCCGCTCGACTTCAGGGATCAGCTCTCGCAGCGTGCGCTCGATGCCGGCGGTGACGGTGGCGTTCGCCATGCCGCAGCCCTGGCAGCCGCCGCCCAGCTTGACGACAACCGTGTCGCCCTCCACCGACACCAGCTCGGCGAACCCGCCGTGAGCGGCAATCGAGGGGTTGATCCGCTTGGTGAGCACCTCGCGGACGTTGTCCTCCACCGACCCGTCGAGGTCGAGCTGGGCATTGGGGCCGAGGTCGGGGCGGTTCGGGTTGCGCAGCACCAGGCCCGGCTGGTTCGGGTTGGACGGCAGGTCCAGCGAGGCGCCGTCGAGCTTTCCGACGTCGCGATCGGGAATCAGCACGGTCAGGCCGCCTCCGACTGCGAACGGCACGTCGGCAGCGTCGGCCTCGGCCAGCAGCTCGAAGGCGAGGTCGTAGGTGTAGTCGACGCCTTGGGCGCCCGTCACCTCAATGCGAAGCGCCAGCTGGTCGCCGTCGACTTCGCTGTCGCGCAGTTCAACCACCTTCTCGAGTGCGGCCGGCGTGACGTCAAAGGTCTCGCGCCGCGTCTCCATCATCGATTCGCGCACTGCGTCAGCGGGAGCCATCGGGTCGCTCAGGGCCATATCGGCAGCCTACTGACGACGCCCTGCGGGTCCGTGGGCGGCTGCGAAAGGCGTTGCCCCGCAGCCTGGCGGTAGTGTCCCGCGCGCTCGCTGGACCTCTCAGGTCGAGGGCAGCCCGCAACAAAGGGGATCTTCATGGCCTTCCGCGCATTGATGCTGCACGAACAGGACCGAGCCGTATCGGCCGAGCTGGCCGACATCGACGACAGCCAGCTGCCGGACGGCAATGTCACCGTGGCCGTGGAGTACAGCACGCTCAACTACAAGGACGGGATGATCCTGGGCGGGATCGGGCGCCTTGTGCGCACGTACCCGCACGTAGGAGGCATCGACTTCGCAGGCGTCGTCGAGTCATCCGACGACAGCCGCTTCGCTCCAGGCGATCGGGTCGTGCTGACCGGCTGGCGAGTCGGCGAGACCCACTGGGGCGGCTACGCGGAGCGGGCACGCGTGAGCGGCGACTGGCTGGTGCGACTGCCCGACGGGCTGTCGACGTTCGACGCGATGACCATCGGCACGGCAGGGTTCACCTCGATGCTGGCGGCCCAAGCGCTGGAAGACCACGGCATCGGATCGGGTCCGGTACTGGTGACCGGTGCCGCCGGTGGGGTCGGCAGCGTGGCAGTGCACCTGCTGTCAGCAGCTGGTCACGAGGTTGCTGCCTCCACTGGCAGGCCGCAGACCGCCGACTACCTGCGCAACCTCGGCGCTTCGGAGATCATCGACCGGGCGGAGTTGTCTGAGCCGCCGGGGCGGCCGCTCGGCAGTGAACGATTCGGCGGCTGCGTGGACGCCGTCGGGGGGACCACGCTGGCGAACGTACTGACCCAGATGTCATACGGGTCGAGCGTGGCGGCGTGTGGCCTCGCCGGGGGCAACGGGCTCGACACGACGGTCATTCCCTTCCTGCTGCGCGGTGTGAACCTGCTCGGCATCGATTCGGTGATGTGCCCCTACGAGCCGCGCGCAGCGGCATGGCAACGGCTGGACGAGCTGGTGGATCGGGATCTGCTGGCATCGATGGCCACAACGGTCGGTCTCGGCGATCTGGCTGCACTGGGGCCGAAGATCCTGGCGGGCGAAGTGCAAGGGCGCACTGTGGTCGATGTGCGCGCCTAACGGCGCGTCTGTCGATGCGCACAGGTGACTAGAGCACGGAAGCGATTGCAGCGAAACCAGTCAGCAGCATCGCAGCAACCACAAGGACTGCGGTCCACCACAGCCCCGGCTGGCGCTGGCGCAGCGGGCGCAGGTTGCCCATCGCGTCATAACGGTGACGTGGCATGCGCTGGGCCTAGCCCTTCAGCCTCCACTCGATGGCACCGATCTCGTTCTGGACCTCGACCTCGATGTCCTGTGTCGCCCCGGTATCGGAGCGTTCGAGCGTGCATAGGAACGTGTGGCCGACCGACACCACCAGGTACTGGTCGTCGCCGCAATTGGCTTGGACACCGAATCCCAATGCAGCTGCCGCTTCGGCGCCAAGCGCGGTCTCGGTGGCATTGGTCTGCATTACGGCCTGGCGCGGTCGGATCTCGCGCCGGCCCTGTTCGTCGATGATCGTCACCTGCGCCTCATAGAACGCCCCCTCCACGAGGCCGTCGCACAGGAAGGTCGAACCCGGCCTGATCGGCGCATCCTCGGGGCAGTCGATGTCGGCGATCTCGGCGGGTGCGACCACGCTCTGCAAGTAATCCTGCACTTCGCGCTCCACCTGCGACTGGTCTGTACCGCCGCCGCAGGCCGCGAGCACCGTCGCCGTCAGCAACGCCGAAACAGTGATCCAGCCCCATCGGACAATGCGATGCATACCTGTCCACCGCCCCCGCGCACAGGCTGTCTCCGGCGCGAGCGGTCTGGTCAAGTTGAGGGCCTCCGGCTAGGAATGACGGGACAATAGCCCAACGGCATACCGCAACCTGTACTTCTCACAGCCGGCAAAATCACAGGTCATCCGTGTCCTCTGCAGAGCCTTGCGCTGCACGCGAATTCGGATGCCGATCAGATGAAGGGCCGCTCGGTGTATCGCCCGAAAACGTCGGCCAAGGCGTTGGTCACCTCGCCCACGGTGGCCCGGGTTCGCACGGTGTCAATGAGGTGCGGCATGAGGTTGGCGTCGGTCTCCGCCGCCCGGCGAAGCGACATCAGCGCTTCGTCGACGGCGGCCTGGCTCCGGTCGGCCCGCACCTGGGCCAGGCGCTTGATCTGGCGCTGCTCGTCGTCGTTGGTGATCTTCAGCAAGTCGATCTCGTCGTCTTCGCTGCCCTCGGTGAAGGCACTGGCGCCCACCACCACCCGGCGGCCCGCATTCACCTTCTTCTCGAACTCATATGCCGCATCGGCGATGCCGGACTGGTACCAGCCCTCGTCGATCAAGCGGAATGCTCCCTCAAGCATCGAGCCGTCACCGGCCGCGTCGATGTGAGCGAACATCTCCTCAGCTTCAGCTTCGAGCTTGTCGGTGAGTTCCTCGATGAACCAGCTGCCGCCGAGGGGATCGATGACGTTCGCCGCGCCGGTCTCGTGGGCGATGATCTGCTGTGTCCGCAGGGCGATCCGAGCGGCCTTGTCGGTCGGCAGCGCCAAGGCCTCGTCCATCGAGTTGGTGTGCAGGCTCTGCGTGCCTCCGAGCACACCGGCGAGCGCTTCGATGGCCGTGCGAGCGATGTTGATCTCAGGCTGCTGGGCCGTCAGCGAGACGCCCGCTGTCTGGGTGTGGAACCGCAGCATCATCGAGCGCTCGTTGGTAGCGCCGTAGCGGTCACGCATCCAGCGAGCCCAGATGCGGCGGGCTGCCCGGTACTTGGCGATCTCTTCAAAGAAGTCGATGTGGGCGTTGAAGAAGAAGCTCAGGCGGGGCGCGAATTCGTCGGTGGACAGTCCCCGCTGGGCAGCAGCCTCGACGTACGCGAATCCGTTGGCCAGGGTGAAGGCGAGCTCCTGTGCCGCTGTCGAACCTGCCTCGCGGATGTGGTAGCCGCTGATGGATACCGAGTTCCACCGGGGCATCTCCTCGGTGGCGAACTCGATGGTGTCGGCGACGAGGCGCATCGATGGCCGCGGCGGGTACACCCATTCCTTCTGGGCTTGGTACTCCTTGAGGATGTCGTTCTGCAGGGTGCCGCCGAGGTTGCGGCGGTCCGCGCCGTGCTCTTCGGCGTTCGCGACGAACATCGCCCAGATCGTGGCCGCCGGTGCGTTGATGGTCATGGACGTGGTGGTCGCTTCGAGGTCGATGCCGTCGTACAGCGTCGCCATGTCCTCGATCGAGTCGACGGCGACACCGCAGCGGCCGACCTCGCCCAACGACATGACATCATCGGAGTCGAGGCCCATGAGCGTGGGCATGTCGAACGCAGTCGACAACCCGCCCCCGCCTGCTTCGAGGATCTCGTGGAAGCGCTTGTTGGTGTCTTCGGGCGTTCCGAAGCCTGCGAACATGCGCATCGTCCACAAACGGCCGCGATAGCCGCTGGCGTGCACGCCGCGCGTATAGGGATACTGGCCGGGCCAGCCGACTTCGGCGCCGGGTTCGCCGTCGTCGGGCGCGTAGAGCGGCTCCAGCTCAAGGCCGCTCATCGTCTCGAAGTCGGCGTCGCGCGCCGGGGTGGCCTCGAACTCTGCTTGCCAGCGCTCGCGTGTCACCCGGGGCCTCCTGAGATTCGCAGTCTCATCAGTGCCGAGGTGCGTTCAGCGCCAACGTCACCTGCGGCGCTTGAAGTGTATGCAGCAGCCCGCAGGCCGGCCCAGCCTCTGGTCTCAGAGGGCGAGCGGGTCGACCGGTCCGCGGCCGCTGCCCAGCAGGCGATCTGCGCCGGCCGAGATGGCGCGTGCCGTGAGATCGTGGGCTCGGTCAATCGCTGAGTCCACGTCCGCGCCCTTTGCCAGCTCGGCACAGATGGCTGCCGAGAAGATGTCGCCTGACCCCCGGACGTTGCGGGTCTCGATGCGCAGCGCCGAGAGCAGCCGGACGCTGCCGCCCCGGACCACCACGTCGGTGATCGTCTCACCGGCTTGAAGCCGGCCGCCGGTGATAATCACGGCCTCCGGACCCGTGGCTGCGATCTCGTGGGCCGCTTCGATCCACGCTTCGACCTCGTCGCCCAAGTCTCTCCCCACCAGGCGACCTGCCTCGAGGTGGTTGGGTGTCACGACTCGGGCGCTCGGCAGCAGACGCGTCGCAACGGATCGCTCGGCCTCTGCGCTGAGCATGGGCTCGCCAGCGCCGTCGACCAGCACTGGATCCACCACCAACTGGGGGAGCCGGCGACCGGCTATCGATGCCACGGCCGCGACGGTCTCTGCGGTGAGCAGCAGGCCCGTCTTGGAAGCGGCAATGGGCATGTCGTCGAGCACTGCGTGAATCTGTTCTGTCACCAACTCGGCGTCCACGGGCTGCGCGGCCCGGAATTCGGCTGTGTTCTGTGCCGACACCAGCGTCAGTGCGAATGCCCCGTGCACGCCGGATGCCGCGAATGCCCGCAAGTCCGCCGCGAGTCCGGCTCCACCGGAGGAATCCGCACCCGCGATGGTCAACGCCGCGGGCGACCAAGCGTGCTGCGCTGGTGAAGGAGGCTTCTCGCTCGCGATCCCACCTGCCATGTCCCAAGTACAACAGTTGGGCGCGCCACGCGACAGTCACCCCCGCCTGTGGTTAGCGTCGGCGGGCGATGGCCGGATCCGCGTCGAGACCGAGCGACTCCCGCACCGGCCGCAACTCCCCCGACGGCACCGTCGGGATTATCGCCAACCCGGTCTCGGGGCGCGATGTGCGCCGGGTGGCGGCGCGAGGCGCGGTGTCCACCACCGAGGACAAACGCAACAGGATCGCCCGAGCCGTCATCGGCGCAGTCACCGCGGGGGCCACGCGGATCGTGGCCATGGCTGAACCGTTCGGCATCGCCACGGGGGCGCTCACCGACCTTCGCATCGACGCGGAGATCGAGATCGTGGACGTGGGGGCGACCGTGTCACCCGCCGACACGGTCCGGGCGGTCGAGGCCATGCGGGCCCGGGATGTCAGCGTGCTCGTGACGCTGGGCGGCGACGGAACCAACCGCACGATCTCCGGGGTTTGGCCCGAAGCGACACTCGTGCCCATGTCCACCGGCACCAACAACGTGTTCCCCAGCCTCACCGAGCCCACCGTGGCCGGTGCTGCGGCGGGGCTGGTGGCAACCGGTGTGGTGGACCCTGAAGCGTGTGCCCCCCAGTCGAAGCTGATCACTGTCACATCAGGAAGCGGCACATCACAAGATGGGGAGCCGGCAAGGGGCTGGACCGATATCGCACTGGTCGATGCGGTCACGCTGGCCGATGACTTCGTCGGCAATCGCATGCCAGCGGACGGGGCGCGGCTACGGCAGGTGCTCGTGTCGCGCGCCCATCCGGCCAGCATCGGGCTGAGTTCGCTCGCGGGCCTGCTGCGACCCTGCTCGTTCGACGACGATGCGGGCGTGCTGGTGGAGTGCGGACCGGGCGGACGCCCGATGCGCGTGGCGCTCGCACCCGGGCTGTACCGCACGGTGCCGGTGATCGATCACCGCAGCGTTGAGCTGGGAGAAGCCATCGAACTCCAGGGACCGACGGTGCTGTCGCTCGACGGCGACCGGGAGCGCACAATCAGTCCCGACGAAGCCGCAATTGCCGATGTGCAGCGCAGCGGACCCCGGGTGGTGGACGTGCATCGGGCACTGGAATTGGGCGCTGCCGCCGGGGTGTTCGAGACCTCTCGGGCGCCAACCGGCGACCGTCCGCTCAACGCAGCCGCCAAGGTCCACTACCACCACGCCGACGGCACCCCGATCCGTGATTGCTGCTAGGCGACTGAGTCGCCAGTCAATTCCTGACTAATCCGGTCGGATTTATCGTCTAATGCGGCTATCCTCCGCGGCACGGGCTGCGCCGACTTGCGCAGCGCCGCACTTGCCGCATCGCAAGGAGTACGACCATGGCACTGCGTCTCAATGACACCGCTCCCGATTTCACTGCCGACACCACCGAGGGCGAGATCAGCTTCCACGATTGGATCGGCGACGGCTGGGCGCTGCTCTTCTCTCATCCGAAGGATTTCACGCCGGTCTGCACTACCGAGTTGGGCGCCGTTGCCGCGCTGGCCGATGACTTCGCCGCACGCAACTGCAAGATCATCGGCATCAGCGTCGACGGCGTGAGCGACCACGTGAGCTGGAAGGCCGACATCGCCTCTGCGACCGGGCACGAGGCCAACTACCCGCTCATCGGCGACCCGGAGCTGGCAGTGGTGAAGCTCTACGACATGCTTCCGGCCGACGCAGGCGACACATCGCAGGGCCGCACCGCGGCCGACAACGCCACGGCCCGGACGGTGTTCATCATCGGCCCGGACAAGAAGATCAAGGCGTCGCTCACCTACCCGATGACCACCGGCCGCAACTTCGCCGAGATCCTGCGCCTGCTCGACTCGTGCCAGCTCACCGCTGCCGAGCAGGTCGCCACGCCGGCCAACTGGCAGCAGGGCGAGAACGTCATCATCGTGCCCGCAGTCTCGAACGAGGCCGCCGCCGAGAAGTACCCCGACGGCTGGGAATCACCGCTGCCCTACCTGCGCCTGGTGCCGCAGCCGGGCAAGTAAACGCGGGCCGCGGCTCGACACAAGGCTGCGCACCCTCAGCAGCACAGGCCGCAGCCAGGCGCTTAGCTCAGGCTGGATTCGCCAACGACTTCAGCCTCGAATGCCGGGGCGCCGTCGAGGCGGCGCATCGATTCGGGCAGTTCGGCGCGGACGCGCTGGTGGAAGACCCGATCCTGGGCCAGCGTGTAGGGATAGGCGTTCTGGCCGGATCGCAGCAGCGGAACGTGCAGCGGCCGGCTGTTGGTGGGCCCGGGGCGGTCCTGCTCGACGAGCGTTTCCGAGGTGGCCTTGCCATCGCGCACGACCCTGTAGGGCCGCACCACGCCGCCGCGAGTGGCCTTGCCTTCTGATTCTTTGTAGACGGGCACCACCGGCTCGAACGTGCCGGAGTGCCGCGCGATGGCAACCGCCTTGTACACCATGCCGGCGGTCGCATGGCCGGAGCCCACCACGAGCTGGGTGCCCACGCCGTAGCCATCCACCGGCAGGTCCGCCAGGTCGGCGATGCGGTACTCGTCGAGATCGCCAGATACCACGATGCGGGTCGCCTCAGCGCCCGCGTCGTCCAGCCATTGACGGACACGGGGAACTTCGACCGTGAGATCTCCTGAGTCGATGCGCACGGCGCCGGGCACGCCGCCGAGACGCTTCGCCGCGGCGAGACCCCGTTCGAGCCCGGTTCTCAGATCGAAGGTGTCGATGAGCAGCGTGGTCTCGAGGCCGTGCGCACGCATCTGCGCCTCGAAGGCTGCTTCCTCGTCGTGGTGCGCCAGCGTGAAGGCGTGGGCAGCCGTGCCGGCAGTAGGGATGCCGTACTGCTCACCGGCCAGCAGGTTCGACGTCGCGTCGAAACCCACCAGCCACGCGGCACGCGCAGCGGCAACAGCAGCGAGCTCGTGAGTACGGCGGCCCCCCATCTCGATGAGATGACGCCCCTCGGCGACATCGTGCATCCGTGCGGCTGCCGACGCGACAGCGCAATCGTGGTTCAGCACCGAGAGCACCAGCGTCTCCACGAGCAGCGCGGTGCCGACCGAGGCATCGACCCGCAGCACCGGGCTGCCGGGCACGTAGAAATCGCCCTCGCGGTAGCTCCATGCATCGCCGTCGAATCGGAACATCGCCAGATGATCGAGCAAGCCGTCGCTGAAGCGGCCGAGCCCTGCCAGGTAGTCGAGATCGTCGGCCTCGAACCGGTAGTCAGCCAGCAGCCCGGCCAGCCGGCCTGGACCGGCCACCACGCCGTAGCCCCGTCTCGGCGGCAACCGCCGGGCAAACACCTCAAAGCACGAGCGCCGCGACGCCACTCCCGACTGCAGGGCCGCATCGAGCATGGTCAGCTCGTACAGGTCGGTCATCATGGCCGTGCCCACACCACAAGTCTGCCCGCGCAGCAAGCCATACGCCGCGTCCAGGATGCCCATGGCAATTCCGACCCGCCGAAACTGCGGGTTGCGACCGTGCCAGGACATGCAGAGATAGCGTGAGCGGCAATGGCACTTGTCGGGCTGGCGCGGCTCATGGCCGCGTCGCATCTGGCCTACATCGTGTTCCTGCTGGTCGGCGGGTTTGTCGCGAAGCGCCGACCGAAGCTGATGAAGTGGCACCTCGCCGCATTCGGCGCAGCCGGATTGGTGAACATCACCGGTTCCGACTGCCCGCTGACCACCTGGGAGAAGTGGTTCCTCCTTCGAGCAGGGCGGGAACCGTATGAGACAGGTTTCGCCTCTCACTACCTCGTAGAGCCCTTCTATTCGAAAGGCATCACCGGCCGCGTGAATTCGGTGATCCTGCTTGCACTCGTGATACCGGTCTTGGTGAGCTACTGGCGGCTGATTCGCAGCTCGGCGGCCGACTCGGGCGGGTCCGCTTCGTTGTAGCGCTTCGCCTCCCGGCCACGCCATAGACTCACACCCGGTTGTCGTGAGCGAAGCCGGTGAGATCCCGGCGCTGTCCCGCAACGGTGATGCCCCTTCGGGGGACGAGTCCGGTCGCCTCCCGGCCGCCATCACGCGAACCGATTCCTCGAGGTAAGGAGCGGCTCGTGCGGTGGGTGCTCCCGCTGCTCGGCCCTGAACTCGAGCAGAAGGGAGAACACCATGAACCGCACTGTGACAAGGCGAGCGGCCCTGCCACTGCGACTGCTGTGGGCACTGCTGACGCTTGCCATTGTGGCGTCGGCCTGCACGGGCAGCGACGCCGAGCCGGCAGAAGAACACGAATTCGGCAGGATCGTGTCGATCTCCCCCACCGGCACCGAGATCCTCTTCGCCATCGGTGCAGGCGACCGTGTGGTGGCTGTCGACCAGTTCTCGTACTACCCGCCCGAGGCCCCCGTGACCGACCTCGACGGCTGGAACCCGAACCTCGAGGCGATCGCGTCGTACGAGCCCGACCTCGTGGTGCTGCAGACCAACGGAGACCTCATCGCCGGGCTCGAGGCACTGGGCATCGCCTTTCTCGCCCACGACGCGCCGTCCGTGTTCGACGACGTCTACGCCCAGATCGCCCATTTCGGCGACGTCACCGGCCAAGTCGACGAGGCGGCTCAGCTCGCCGCCGACATGCAGGCCGACATCGCCGACCTGGTCGCGGCTGCCCCCGATGCCTCGGGGCTGACCTACTACCACGAGCTCGACAACACGCTGTACAGCGTCACGAGCGGCACCTTCATCGGACAGGTGTACGGGCTGTTCGGGCTCGACAACGTCGCCGATCCCGCCGACGCCGACGGCAGTCACTTCGGCTATCCCCAGCTCAGCGACGAATACCTGGTGGACGCAGACCCCGACCTGATCTTCCTCGCCGACACGCTGTGCTGCGGCCAGAACGCCGAGACCGTGGCGGCGCGCCCGGGCTGGAATCAGCTCAGCGCGGTTCAGGAGGGCAGGGTCGTCGAACTCAGCGACGACATCGTGTCCAGGTGGGGACCCCGCTTGGTGGACTTCATTGCTGCCATTTCCGGTGTGCTGGTCGACACCGGCGCTGCGGGCTGATCGAACGCTGCCGTGACCGACGCGCGCACGACCAGTTCCCGCATGTCGGCCGGCGCTGACCCGACGCTGCAGGCTGCGGATCTGAGACTGCGGCAGCTCGCCTTCGGCGCTGCTGCGGTGGTCGTCGCCGTCATCGCGGGGCTGACCATCGGGCCAGTCGGCATCGGCGCACATCGTGTGGTGCTCGAGCTGGCGGATGCGTTGCCCGGCTTGGCATTCGACTCCGGTCTCAGCGATGCCCACGCCGCGATCGTGCGGGAAATCCGCCTGCCCCGCGTCGCGCTCGGGCTGCTCGTGGGGGCCACGCTGTCCATGAGCGGTGCCACCTACCAGGCCGCCTTCCGCAACCCGCTTGCAGACCCGTACCTGCTGGGCATCGCCGCGGGTGCGGGTCTCGGTGCCACTATCGCCATCACCGCCAACGTGGGCGATGGTGCCGGCGCACTCGACCCGGTGCCCTTGGCTGCATTTGCCGGGGGGCTCGTAGCGGTGACGGTGTCGTATGCCGCGGGCCATCTCGGCGGGCGTTCGACGGCATCGCTGATCCTCGCCGGCATCGCCGTCGCCAGCTTCCTGACTGCATGCCAGACCTACGTGCTGCAGGCCAACAGCGATGCGTTTCGCAGGATCATCGCCTGGATCCTCGGCCGGATCGCGACATCGGGTTGGTCAGAGCCTGCACTGATGCTCCCCTACTTCGTGCTCACCGCAGCCATCGTGATGCGCTACCGCCGGGCGCTGGACGTGCTGGCAGTGGGCGACGAAGAAGCCGCCGCCCTCGGGCTGAACCCGCGGCGAGTGCGCCTGGTCGTGGTGCTGGCGGCATCCCTCGCTGCGGCTGCGGCGGTCTCGGTCAGCGGGCTCATCGGCTTCGTCGGCATCATCGTGCCGCACACGGTGCGGCTTGCGTTCGGGGCCAGCAACCGGGTCGTGCTGCCGCTGTCGGTGCTGTTCGGAGGCGCATTCATGGTGCTCGCCGACTTGGCGGCGCGCACGGTGCTCTCGCCGGCAGAGCTGCCGATCGGCGTCGTCACGGCCTTCCTGGGCGCACCGTTCTTCGTGCTCGTGCTCCGTACCAGCCGTCGGGAGATCTGGTGAGCGGCGTCACTGCGCCGAGGGTGGCCCCCGGACGCCGCGAGCGGCCCGTCGAGCCCGGCTGCGACGGACTCGCGCCCGTCGTGAGCGTGAACTCGCTTGATGTCCGGCTCGACGGCACCCGCGTGTTGCGCGGGGTGGACTTGGCAGTCTCCGAAGGCGAGTGGATCAACATCATCGGTCCGAATGGAGCCGGCAAGACCACACTGTTGAGGGCAGTTCTGGGCCTTGTGGCCTACGACGGCGAGGTCAGCATCGAAGGACTCACGAAACTGCGGCGTGTCGAACGGGCTCGCAAAGTCGCCTACGTGCCGCAGACGCCGGTGATCCCCCCGGGGATGCTCGTGGCCGACTACGTGCTGCTTGGTCGAACGCCCCACCGGAGCATCTTCGCCAGCGAGACACCTGCGGACCGCAGGATCGCCGCTGAGGTACTGGATCGTCTCGACCTGCGCGGGTTCGGCGAACGCACCGTGCAGTCGCTGTCGGGCGGTGAGCGCCAGCGCACGGTGCTCGCACGAGCGCTCGCGCAGCAAGCTGATGTCCTGTTGCTGGACGAGCCGACGACGGCACTTGACCTTGGACATCAACAAGACGTGCTCGAACTGGTCGATGCGCTGCGCCGCGAGCGAGGCCTGACGGTTGTTGCCACACTCCACGATCTGACCCTCGCCGCCCGCTACGGCGACCAAGTGGCCATACTGGCGGGCGGCGTCATCGTTCAACGCGGCACACCCGCGCAGGTGCTCACCGTTGCCAACATCGCCGAACACTTCGACGCCGAGGTCCGGGTGATAGACGACCCTGAAGGTCCGGTGATCGTGCCGACGACTGCTCCGCCCGACTCGACCCCGGCTGCCGATCAGAGGATGAGCCCCCGGGCCCGAGCGGCCCGTGAGCCCAATCGCATGAGCATGGGGAACAAGAGCGGGAAACCATCGGCGATACCGTCGGAGGCCAACGATGACTGAGCACGCAGCAGACACGCCGGATCTCGAATCGCCGCCGACCGAGGATCCCCGGCCGAGTGGCTTGCGGACCGCCCGCAGCCTCGTCGTGGTGAACACCGGCGACGGCAAGGGCAAGTCGTCGGCAGCATTCGGCACAGCAATCAGAGCGCGCGCCCGTGGCTGGCCGGTCGCAGTCGTGCAGTTCCTGAAGTCTGACGACTGGGTGACCGGCGAGCAGCTGATGGCTGAACCCCTCGGCATCGACTTCTGGTCACTGGGAGAAGGCTTCACCTGGGACAGCGAGGACCTGACGCGCGACGAGGCCGAAGCTCGCGAGGCCTGGCGGCACGGCAAGGAACTGGTGTCGGCGGGTGAGCACCGGCTGGTGGTGTTCGACGAGATCACCTACCCGCTCAACTGGGGCTGGATCGACGCCGCAGACGTGGAGGCCACCTTCAGGGATCGGCCCTCCCATGTCTCCTTGGTGCTGACCGGGCGTGACGCGCCGGAGTGGATGACGGACCTCGCCGACACCGTGACCGAGATGCGCAAGGCCAAGCACGCCTACGACTCGGGGATTGCTGCCAAGAAGGGCATCGACTACTGACCGACGTTCGTTACGCAGGCGGGCGTCGCTCATAGCCTCTCTCGCGATGCCGATGCGAAGCGGACGATGAGCGGCTTGAAGGTCTCAGAGCGTGCGGACATCGCGCCGTTCTTCGTGATGGAGATGATGCGGGCCGCTGCGGAGCGGGAGGCAGCAGGCGGCGACGTGGTGCACATGGAGGTCGGCCAGCCGTCCACGCCCGCGCCGGCCGGAGCGCGCGCTGCTGCCAAGGCCGCCATCGACAGCGATCTGCTGGGCTACACGTCTGCTGTGGGCATCGAACCGTTGCGTTCGAGGCTGGTCCAGCACTACGCCGACTGGTACGGACACGACACCGATGCCGACCGCATCGTCGTCACCCAGGGTGCCAGCGGGGCGTTCACGCTCGCGTTCCTGGCGTGCTTCGAGGCCGGCGACCGGGTGGCGGTGACTGCGCCCGGCTATCCCTGCTACCGCAACACGCTCGAAGCGTTGGACATCGAGGTCATCGAGATCGCCGTCACACCCGAGTCGGGCTTCCGGCTGACCGCAGACATGGTCACCAGCGTCGGCCCGCTCGATGGGCTGGTCGTCGCCAGTCCTGCCAACCCCACCGGCACGATGCTTATGGCCGACGAGCTGGGGCGGCTTGCTCGCTGGTGCCATGGCGCCGGCGTGCGGCTGATCTCCGACGAGATCTATCACGGCATCACCTACGGAACCGAGGCCGCTACTGCCGCGGCGCACAGCCCGAGCGCGGTCGTGGTGAACAGCTTCTCCAAGTACTTCTCGATGACCGGTTGGCGCCTGGGCTGGCTGCTGCTGCCGCCCGATCTGGTCTCACCGGTCGAACGTCTCGCCCAGAACGCCACCATTGCTGCCGCCACGGTGAGCCAGCACGCCGCGCTCGGCGCGTTCGACAGCATTGACGAACTCGAGGCCAACGTGGCCCGCTACCGGACGAACCGCCAGATCCTGCTCGACGGCCTGCCCGCTGCAGGGATCGACCGCATCGCCCCGCCCGACGGGGCGTTCTACATCTACGCCAACGTCGATCACCTCACCGACGACAGCGCCGATCTGGCCGCGACCTGGCTCGCAGAACTCGGCATCGCCACTACGCCCGGCATCGACTTCGACCCTGCTGAGGGTCATCGCTACATCCGGTTCTCGTTCGCGGGCAGCAACGACGACATGATCCAGACCGTCGAACGCCTCACCACGTGGGCTGAGAGGCCGCGCCGTTAGGTGAACCTTCTCGCTGTCGCACCTGTCGTTTCCCGCTCTTGTTCGCTATCGCTCACGGGCCGCTCGGGCCACGGCTTCGCCTCTCGGCACCGGCGCTGAGCCCTCCGGCGCAGCGGGAGTCCCACCACTAGCGTCGCTGCTCATGGAATCGGCAGAACTCGAAACGCTCATCATCGACGCGGCGGACAACGGCGTCGTCACCATCACCATGAACCGGCCCAAGCGCCTCAACGCGGCGAGCCCCCAGATGTTCACCGAGCTGCGCGAGACGTGGAACGAGATCGGCGGTGATCCCACGGTGCGCTGCGTGGTGATGACCGGCGCCGGCGACGCCTTCTGCAGCGGCGCCGACCTGGCCGCCGACGGCGGCGACGGCCCACGTCGGCATGCGCTGCAGGGGCTCAACGTGATCCACCAGACCGTGTCGGCGCTCTACTCGATCATGGTGCCGGTCATCGCCAAGGTGAACGGGGTGGCAGCCGGTGCCGGCATGAACCTCGCCCTCGCCTGCGACCTGATCGTCGCCTCCGACCAGGCTCGCTTCAGCGAGATCTTCGCCCGCCGCGGCCTGTCGGTGGACTTCGGCGGCACCTGGATCCTGCCCCGGCTCATCGGCTTGCACCGCGCCAAGGAGCTGGCGTTCTTCGCCGACGTCATCGATGCCAAGCAGGCCGAGGACTTCGGCATCGTCAACAAGGTGGTGCCCCACGGCGAGCTCGACGCATTCGTCGACGACTGGGCCGATCGTCTCGCGGCCGGGCCGCCCATCGCCGTCGCGATGACCAAGCGCCTGCTCACCCTCAACGCGTCGGCCGACTTCGCCACTGCGCTCGAAGGCGAGGGCATGGCTCAGTCGCTCAACTTCACCACCGAGGACACCAAGGAAGCCGTCAAGGCATTCCTCGAAAAGCGCCCGCCCACCTTCACCGGCCGCTAACCAGGGCCGATCCCGATCTGATCAGCGAGGATCAGGCGAGGGCGGATCGGGCCTCTGACCAGGACTTGCCGGACCCTACGTCGACTTCGTGGGGCAGGCCGAGGACTCGCGCAGCGACGGTGTTGCACTGCACTTCCGAAGAGCCGCCACCGATCGTCAGCGAGCGCCTCGCGCACGCTGGCCTCGGGCCCGGGCTGGCGGCCGTGCATGCAGGCGCTCAGCGTCCGCTGCCGCTTGGGAACAGGCCCTCGTGCTCAGTGCTCGAATATGTCTTCTAGCTCGGCTCGAAGGCTCTCCTCGAACCTCGAGACACGAGGCCGCTTGCCATCGCCCCGTTGGGGAGCGCTGTCCTGCCAGAGGCGGAGAACTTCCTTCTTGCGACGCTGTATTGCTTCCGCAAGAGGATCTGGAGTCAAGTCCTGCATGTTTGCTCCCGTCGTTTCCATTTTCTCAACGCAGCCCATGCAGGCCGCGGAAATACCGAGGGTTGAGTTCTGCGGGAAAATAGTGCTTCCGCTTGATCCACGTGAGACCATCGCCCTTCGACAGCACGGCAACGTCGACCGGACCGCCAACGGAGTGCTCATCCAAGGTTACGCGCCTTCTGAACGACGTCAGATTCACCAGAGTCTCGGCGACCTCGGCTAGCTCGTCCTTGCCGAGATCCTTGACGATCCCGACTATCGGACCCCACATTTCCTCGCTCTCGAATTCGGCGAGCTCCTGCTGCACGTTGTCCGCCAGGGAATCCACAACTGCATCGAGAAGGCCCGACAACTGAGGGGGTACGGCGTCCCCGAGAGCCCCTACGACAGCATCCTTGAATCCACCAAGAGCGCCATACACGCACGAGATCACGGCCCCGCGGTATCTGGGGTGGATGCCGTCCATGAAGGTATAGACCATGTCCCCCTGCGCAAACGGTTTGATCAGGGCAGCCGTCTCCTGAGCCGATACCGCCTCTCGTGTGCGGACTCGGACTTGCCCGGAGATCGGAGGCTCGACGCGCAACTCCTGCAGCGCTGGGAACATCTCCTCGGCACCGAAGCCAGCGATGACCAAGCCTGTAGCACCGGGCGAGTCGTAGATGCAACCCCAACTTGCGAACGCGAGCGCACGCAGATCCTCAAGGATCGTGCTGGCTTCGCTCTCGTCTAGACCGAGGCGTGCCGCGAGGAAACCGCCGACAGTGCCGCCGACGCTCTCGAACCTTTGTGTCGCCATGGTCCACAGTCGCTCAAAGACCTCGCTCTCTTCCTCGGAGCCCTCATCCTCAAGGAGTTCGACCCGCCGCCGTATCGCCTGCCCGATGTGTCGCAGAATGGCGCCGCTCTCGCGTGCGTCCTGGGATCGGAAATCGTCGACCTCGCGCCTCATGCGTTCAAGCTCATAGTCGATCTTCGCCAGAGCGAAGCTCCGCTGCGCATCTTCACGCACGTAGCCGGCCCAGTCCGCCAGGTAGTCGACGAAGCTCCCCGCATACTCGGCGATAGTTGCGTAGGTCTCCTCCCCGAGCTTGGAGCGAAACGTCTTGACGATCGTTTCCCACGGTGCCGTTCCATAGCTGGCACTCCCGAAGATCATTGCCGCCACGGGCTCGGTTTCAGAGAGCGCAAACAGCTTCGGAGCTGTGTTGAACACCTTCGGCCTGTTCGACGCGCCGCGCACCGTGGCTGCGCTGTCGGTCGCTAGGGCGACCGCCAGCCGGTTCAGGACGGCAACCTCAGCAGTCATGCGACGCTCTCACCCTCGGCGAAACGTCACGCCGCCTCATCACAGCCAGCGCGTCACTCGTCAGCGACGAAGGAAAGCTCTTCATGAATCGGTCCTTTCCCTCAGCGCGGCGCGTGACAGTAGCGACGCTACTCATGTGACGCCAGCTAATTTCCTTGCCTTCCCATCAGGCGCTCTCAGCCCACCGTGCCCTTGTCCGGGCGAGGCTCGTTGAACTCGCCGCGGCGGCAGTGCCAGCTAGGCGAGGGAGGCTCGGGCCTCTGACCAGGACTTGCCGGACTCGACGTCGACGTCGTGGGGCAGGCCCAGCACCCGCTCAGCGATGATGTTGCGCTGCACCTCCGAGGTGCCGCCGCCGATCGTCAACGCCGGGCTGAACAGGTAGCCACCGTGCCAGCCGTTCCAACCCTCCACCACGGCCTGGGTCTTGGGGAACTCCGGCGATGTGCCCAGCGGCCCCGTATTGGCGAGCAGTCCGTGAGCGCCGGCCAGATCCTTGGCCAGCCCCATGACGTGCTGGCCGTGATCGTCAGCCAGCGCCTTGCGCACGCTGGCCTCGGGCCCGGGCTGGCGACCGTGCAGGCGGGCGCTCAGCGTTCGCAGCCGGATGAGCCGCAGCACTTCGCCTTCGATGTGCAGGCGCGCGGCCCGGTCGCGCATCACGGGATCTGACACGCCCCCGGCCGACCGCACTACGTCGAGCAGGTCGGCGGCGCTGGGGCCGCTGCCCCACAGCGCCCCTTCGCCCGACAGCGACACCCGCTCGTTGCCCAGCGTGATCTTGGCGAGCCGCCAGCCGTCGTTCTCGTCGCCGATTCGGTTCTCCACCGGCAGCTCCATGTCGGTGAAGAACGTCTGGTTGAACGAATAGGCCGTGGTCATGTCGATGATCGGGCGCAGTTCCAGGCCGGGCGAGTCCATCGGGCAGATGAAGTAGGACACGCCGCGGTGCTTGGGCACATCGGGATCGGTGCGGGCGATGAGAATGCCGAACTTGCTGCGATGCGCACCTGAGGACCAGATCTTCGAGCCGTTCACGATGTAGCGCTCGCCGTCGCGCACGGCCCGTGTGGCCAGGTTCGCCAAGTCCGAGCCGCTGTCGGGTTCGGAGAACAGCTGGCACCACACTTCCTCGCCGGTGAGGATCGGCCACAGGTAGCGCTTCTTCTGAGCGTCCGTGCCGCCGTAGATGATCGTCGGGCCGGCCCAGCCCAGCCCGATACCGCCCGCAAGGCGCTTCACGCCGGCGGCAGCCAGCTCCTCGTCGATCAGCAACTGGGTGATGGGATCGGCTTCCAGCCCGTAGGGCTTCGGCCAGTGCGGTGCCACGTATCCCGCGTGTGCCAGCGCCTCTTGGCTCGGATTGCCGTCGTGATCGTCGAGCCAGTCGCGCACTGCGACGCGGCGAGGATCGTCATCGTCCGGCCAGTCGAAATCCATGTGCGGACCCTAGTGGTACGCCCTCAGACGCGAACAGGCCCCCGCTCGACTGAGCAGGGGCCTGCTGCTACCCGAAGATCGTGTTCGCGCCTCCGCCGGTTGGGGGGCAGCGGCCGCGTGAGGACCAGCACGCGGATCTTGTGGGGTTCGGTGGTCCGGGTTGGAGTCGCCACCTGATGGAGACGTCCCCTTCTCGGAAGCGGGTCGCCTCAGCGCCCGGCCACCTCCAGAGTCCTGTTGCGTTTCGGCATTGCTTGGACCACCCCCTTTCTCTGGTGGCACCAGATTGCCACAGTCGCCACCGGATTAGGAAACGATTTCCGATCGGATCGCTCGGGCGACCGCAGCGGCCCCCAGCAAGGCCACCAGGTCCGGCTGCGTGTCGACCTCGCCGGTGGCGAGCAAGAACAGCGCGTCACCGTCGAAATTCGTGTGCGGGGGTTCGATTGCCCGGGCGATCCCGGTGTGCGCAAGATCGACCGCTCGGCAGGCCTCTGGCTTGGTGAGCCGGGCATTGGTCACGAGGCAGCCGATCGTCGTGTTGCCACGCTCGGGCGACTCGGGCTCTTCGGTGCCGCGCCCGGTGAAGCCGGGTATCGCCTCGACCGGGTCATGCGGATAGCGCTCAGTCCCCGGCGGTGCCGTGCAGCCGGCCAGCACGGTTCCGTCAGCGTCGATCACGTCGCCGAGGGCATTGACTGCCACCAGCGCGCCGACGACCACATCGCCCGAGCGCTCCACCGCAGCGCCCAGCCAGCCGGGCACAGAGAAATCCCGACCAGCCACCTTGCCGATCGTGCAGCCCCGCCCCACGCCGACCCGCCCCGTGGCAGGCTCATCTGCGCTGGCCGCCTCACAGGCAGCCCATCCCGCTGCCGCGGTCGGACGCTCACTGTCCGGAGACTGGATGTCGTACACGACAGCCGCGCCCACGACCGGCACGATGCTGTCGCGAATGTCGAGCCCGCGGCCCTGGCTGGCGCACCAGCGAACAACGCCGTCCGCCGCAGAGAGTCCGAAGACGCTGTTGCCGCACAGCACGACTCCGTGGCACTCGACGCCAGCGCCTGTCGAACTGAGCGCAGCGGCCTCGCGAGTCCCCGGTGCACCGCCGCGCACGGCCATAGCACCCAGTGTGCCTAGCGGCGGGAGCACCACGGTCACGCCGGTGGCTGCGTCGTCGTCGGTCCATGAGCCGACCAGCACCGACGGCAATCCCAACGCCATGGCCGCGCACCCTACGCGTTGGACTGCCGGTTCGGAGGCGGAGCTTGGCCGCCGGGAGCAACGGCGGGCTACTCCTCGGCGGCCCCATTCGGGGAAGCGGCGTCGGCCGTGCGCTCGCGGAACATTTCGCCCATTGCGGCGACGGCTCCGAGCACGCCGCTGGTGTCGAGCGGCAGGAAGATCTTGGTGGCTTGGCCGTCCGCCACGCCCTGCAGTGCTTCGAGGTACTTGATGGCGATCAGGTCGTCGGTGGGATCGCCATTGTGGATCGCCAAGAACACCCGCTCGATGGCCTGGCCCTCGCCCTCGGCCACGGTGAGCTTCTGGTACTTGTCGGCATCGGCCACCCGCTTGATGGCCTCGGCCTCACCCTCGGCCCGCAGGATCTGGGACTGCTTCACGCCCTCCGCCTGCAGGATCGCCGCACGCTTCTCACCCTCGGCCTCGGTGACTGCGGCACGCCGGTCGCGCTCGGCCTTCATCTGGCGGTGCATCGCGGTGGTCACATCGGCAGGCGGCTCGATCCGCTGGATCTCTACACGCACCACGCGGGTGCCCCACTTGTCGGTGGCGTCGTCGAGGATCTGCCGCAGCTTGGAGTTGATGACCTCGCGTGACACGAGCGCATCGTCGAGCTGCAGGTCGCCGACCACGTTGCGGAGATTGGTCTGAGCCAGCTTCGTCACGGCGATGATGAAGTTGCCCACCGCGTACTTCAGCTTCACCGGATCGGTGGGCTCGTAGTAGATGACGGCGTCGACGGTGACCGCCACGTTGTCCTTGGTGATGACCTCCTGGGGAGGCACGTCCACGACCTGCTCACGCATGTCCACCTTCAAGATGCGCTGCACGAACGGGATTACGAAGCGCAGGCCCGGTTCGACGGTCATGCGGTACTTGCCCAGGAACTCGATGAGGCCCTGCTCGAAGGGGCGCACGATGCGCAGGCCCTTCGCCGCGATCACGAAGATCGCGAGCGCGATGATTGCCAGGAGAATCACTCCGGGGCTGATGCTGTCCATCAGTCGCTCCTCGATGGTTCGGGTTCGGCCGCTTGCTGGCTCTGACCGACGTCGGACTCGGACTCGGCTGCTGCATCTTCGGCGGCGTCGTCGGCTGGGACCGCCTCGGAGGCTGCCGCGCCGGCGGCGTCGCGACGCACGTAGTCGGGCGGTGGCGGTTCGAGGACTTCGACGTCGAGCTTGGTGCCGTGCAATGCCGTGACGCGCACCAACGAGCCCTCGGCAACCGGCCCGCTCTCGGCAACGGCCCGCCACTCGTCCGACTCGACGCGCACCCGTCCAGTGTTGGCGACGAGATCGATGTCTTCGATGACCCGGGCCTCCATGCCGATGTAGCGGTTAGCGCCCACCGGCAGGTCGTCGGGGCGGTCTTGGCGGCCCATGAACCGGCGCAGGATGACCATGGACACCGCCGTGCCGCCAAAGAACAGCAGCCATTGGACAGCCCCGTGCAGGTCGAGCCATGCCGCCGCTGCTGCGAGCGCGGCGCCGAGCGCGAACGGCAGGAGGAAGAAGCCGGCGGTGAAGATCTCGCCGATGCCCATCACCATGGTCACGGCGACCCACACCCACCGCCACAGTTCGTTGTCCACACCGACCCCCGATCGCGCGTTGGACCCGCTGCCAGTATGCCCCGCCCCGGCGAGGCCGTTGCCGCGTCAGCGGGCGCGCTGCTGCTTCAACGGCGCTGCCGTGCTTGCTGATGCTGCTCGCGGGGTGTCAGCGGGCGCGCTGCTCCCTCAGCGCTTCTGGCACTGGGGGCACCAGGTGCTGGAGCGCTGGTCGAGCACGCGGCGGCGCAGTTCGGTGCCGCAACGTACGCATGGCTCGCCCGCGCGGCCATAGCAGACGAAGTACTTCTGATTGTCGCCTGCACCTTCGAGGCTGTAGTAGTCGCGCAGCGTGCTGCCGCCCCGTTCGATGCTGGCAACCAGCACTCCCCGCAGCGCTGCCAGCAGCCGTTCGGCTCGCGGTTTCGAGATCACCCGGGCCGACGGGTTGATGCGCGCCAAGAACAACGCTTCGTCCGCGTAGATGTTGCCGATGCCCGCAACTAGCCGCTGGTTCAGCAGCTGGGTCTTGATGCGCTGGCTGGACTGTTGGCTCGCCCGCCAGAACGTGGCCGCGTCCAGGCCCTCCTCCAGCGGCTCGGGGCCCATGGCGGCAAGCGTGGGCAGGTCGCGGTAGTCGCCCGGGTCGCAGACGGCGATGCGGCCGAACCGGCGCACGTCGTGGAAGCAGAGCGTCTCGCCGTTGTCGAGGCGCCACCACGCCCGCACGTACGGGTCGGTCGCGCCGACCGCTCTGGGCGCCATGACCTCTGCCGCCGATCCGTCGGCAGGTCGCGGCGGTGGCAGGCCACGGCGCGCTGGGCCGGTTGCCTCGGCGACCTCGCTGAAGCACAGCCGGCCGGTCATGCCCAGATGCACGATCAGCTCACGCCTGCAGTCCAGCTCTGCGATCAAGTACTTGCCGCGCCGGCGCAGCGCCTCGATCTCGCTGCCCACCGCATCCGCCCCAGATGCGAACTTATGCGACGGGTGAGCCCACGCATCGGTGATACGACGTCCAACCAGCGGCCCGGCCAACTGGCGGCGCACCACCTCGACCTCCGGCAGCTCAGGCATCACTTGGCTGCCGGCTACCAAGGGGCACGGTGCGCATCCGCCGCGGGAAGCTCGGGGCTGCGCGGATCGGGCCTACCGGAACTTCGGCGGGCGCTTCTCCAAGAATGCGGCAACGGCCTCTCGATGATCGTCCGAGGCACGAGCGACGTTCAGCGCCTCAAGTTCACGACGCTGCACCGCACCCAGATCGGTGTCGGAGCCGTTGGCGGACAGCAACTGCTTGGTGAGCTGCAGCATGGTGGGCGGGTTCTCCGCGTAGCTGCTCGCCCGTGCAAGGGCCGCTTCCAGCACGTCGCCGTCGGTGACCTCGTCGACGAGGCCCATCTCGCCTGCTTCAGCCCCGGTGACAATCCGGCCGGACAGCGCGAGATCTGACGCCGCGCCCCAGCCGCAGCGCTGGATGAGGATGTGCGACGACGCCAGTTCGGGCGTGACGCCCATCTTCACGAAACGGCACGACAGCTTGGCCTCGCTGTGGGCGATGAGGAAATCCATCGACAGGATCATGGTGAGGCCGACGCCGATCGATGCGCCGTTGATTGCCGCCACCATGGGCTTGGAGCTGCGCACGAGCTCGACCCAGTCGTCTGCGGCGGAGTCGTCGTGGGCAGCCGCTTCGCCCACGCTGCTGCCCGCCTCGTCGGCCGCGTCGATGCGGGCCGCGAAGACCTCGGCGATGTCGGCACCGGCGCAGAAGCCGCGACCCGCACCGGTTACGACGAACGCGCCGACTGACGGGTCGGCATTGCCGGCCTTCACAGCGTGCGTGAGCTCGATGTGCATGCGCGGCGTCCACGCGTTCAGCTTCTCCGGCCGGTTCAGCGTCACCACCCGTACGTCGTCGCGGTCAGTGACGGTGATCTGCTCGTAGTCCATCTCGATGCTCCCAAGTTCGCAGGATCGGGCTACAGCATGGCCGCTGTGCGCGCAGCATTGCTCACGCAGCGAGCTGTGTCTGATGCGGGCTGGCTCACGCAGCCAGCCCGTTCCTCCGCTGGTGCTCGAGCTGGCCTTCGGGACAGTCGTGGCGGTAGGGACACCAACTGCACAGCGGGCCCGGGGTGGGTTCGAAGCAGTCGGTGGCAGCGGCCTCCGTGATCCGACCCCACGTGTCGCGATGTTCGCCGACCGCCGCCGAGACGGCGTCGGCATCGAACGGGCGAGCGATCTCGGTGGGCCGACGTTCATCGCGGCCTGCGCCCGTCTCGCCTAGGTACAGCAGCCGCACTTCGCTCACGTTGTCGCCAACCGATTCCAGCGCGGCGGCATACAGCCAGACCTGTGACAGGCGGCTGTCGACGAAGCGCTGTGAGGGCGGCCGGCCCGTCTTGTAGTCGGTGACGCGCACGCCTTCAGGCACCCGATCGACGAGATCCACGATGCCCCGGAACGGCACACCCTCCAGCGACGTGTGGACATCGCGCTCGCGATCCACAACGTCGACCTCGACCGGATCAACCAGCTGGAAGTAGCCCTCAATGTCGGTCCACGCGTTCCAGCGGAAGGCTCGTTCTTGGGCTTCGGGCAGTTCCAGCGCCACAAAATCGGGGTTCTCGGCGAGCTGCGGCCACAGATCCCGGCAGATGGCACGAGCTCGTTCGAGCGTGCGCTGCGCAGGCGCAACCGCGAGCAGCTCCTCCAGCACGTGATGCACGAACGTGCCGCGCAGCGCCGGCTCGCCGGGCGGGTCCGACAACTTGTCGACGTAGCGGAACTTCCAGCGCCGGGCGCACTGCCGGAACGTCGACGCGCCTGAAGGACTCAGGCTCCGCGGAAGCTCGACCTCGGGCGCATCCGCGGCAGCGACGCTTCCGGTGCGGGACTCCACCTTCACAGCGTGGCCCATCCGATCATCAAGCGCGTGGATGGGTTAGGGACGTCGGCGCCAGCGCCGCCACAGCCACCACGCCACGACTGCGGCGATCAGCCAACCGACGGCGACAGCCCCGCCGAACGCCGCTAGCAAGCGCCGGTCGACTGGCTCAGCGTGGCGCGGCAGGAGGTGCGATGCAGGTGCGGGAGCCGGATCGGCGTCGGATTCGGCGACCGGAGCACTTGCAGCGGGCGGTGCGGCTGGTGTTTCGGAGCCCTCATCCGCAGGCAGGTCGCCTGGAAGCGCGGCCGTCCCGTCGACACTCGGCCGTGGTCGGTTCGGGTCGTAGTTGGCCATGGTCACACTCTGCCGTGACAAGCAATCCGAGCGTACCGCCGGCCCGTCAGGCCAATCGGCTGTGCAGGTCGGCCCAGAGCTCGTCGAATGCCTGCACCGCTTCGGGCGCGCCGGGCCGCCGGCCGAGCGCGCGCAGCGGCAGCGACTGCCCGGACGCCTCTGCGATGGCAGCCCGCTGCGGGACGGGTGGCAACAACTCTGTGCCGAAGCGTTCAGCGAGCTGCTGGGCCCAATAGGCGTTGTCGCGCGTGCGTCCCACACGGTTCAGCACCACTCCGGCAATGGTGGGCGTGCCTTGGCGTTGCGCAACTCGGCTGACGGTGGATCGCATGAGGTCGACGCCATCGGCTGCCCACGCGGCCGGCTCGGTCACGACCAGCGCACGGTCGGCTGCGAAGAGCCCGTTGATGCAGAGCAGGCCCAGCGACGGCGGGCAGTCGATGAGAACGAGATCGTGATTCGCGCCGGCGAGCGCGATACGCAGCCGGTCCTGCGCACCCACCAGGTCGGCAGCCATCTGCGGTTCCCGGCTCGCCAGCGCATAGCTGCCCGGGACGAGTTGCGGAAGCGGCCCGTCTGGCGGCCAGCGAGCGTCGGTGACCGCGGCCAGCACCGCACCCGGCGTGGGATCGGCGAGAGCGTCGTCTACGTTCGGCGAGCCGTTCCACACGCCGAGGCCAGCCGACGCATTGGATTGCGGGTCGAGATCCACGACGAGAACGCTCAGCCCGCAGGCGCTCGCAGCCTCAGCGATGCCGAGCGCGACCGTCGTCTTGCCCACGCCGCCCTTCTGGTTGACCACAGCCAGCGTCGTCATCGCGAGTGCCCTACTCCAGCGTGGGCCAGCACCATGTCACGGCGCTGCGGTCGCTGGCGGTGAGGACAAGTCGATGCCGCACAGGGCCGCCGCGGCCACCAGCTCGCCTCGCAGCGTGGCACCGGCGGCGCCGCTCTCCACGGCAGCAGCGGCGTCAAGCAGCGCAGTACGAGCCATCGGCGCATTGAGATCGTCATCCAGCACAGCCTGCACCTCGGCGAGCAGGCCCGATGACCCGTCTCCCCATCCGGTCGTGGGCGAGGCCCCGCCGGCGGCTGCTACCAGCGTGTCCAAGTCGCGCTGGGCAGTAAGTCCCTCCGAATCGAACCACTCCCATTCAGTGCGGTAATGGTGCGCCATCAGCGCCAGCCGGATGGCCCTGGGATCGATGCGGGCACGCAGATCGGAGATGAAGACCAGGTTGCCGAGCGATTTCGACATCTTGTGCCCCTGGTAGGAGACCAAGGCCGCATGCACCCAGTAACGGGCCAGCGGAGCACCGTTCACGGCCTCGCTCTGGGCGATCTCGCACTCGTGGTGCGGGAACACCAAGTCGCCGCCCCCGCCGTGGATGTCGATGGTCTCGCCGAGTGCGGCGTAGCCCATGGCCGAGCACTCGATATGCCAGCCAGGCCGCCCCGGGCCGAATGGCGACGGCCACGAGGGCTCACCGTCTGCGCTGGCCTGCCACAGCACGAAGTCGAGCGGGTTGCGCTGGCGGGGGTCGTCGGGAGTGCCGCCGCGCTCGGCGGCCAGCTCGGTCATGCGGTCGGCGCTGTAGCCGGACAGCTTCCCGAATTCCGGAAAGGTCGTGACGTCGAAGAAAACTCGGTCGTCCGAGACGTAGGCATGGCCGGTATCGAGCAGTCGGGAGATCATGCTGATCATGGCGTCAATGGACTGGGTGGCCCGCGGCTCGTACGCCGCGGGCCGTGTTCGAAGTGCGGCCATGTCAGCTTCGAAGCGTTCAATTTCCCGTTCGGCCAGCGACAGGTAGTGCTCACCCAGCTCGGCCGCCTTGGGCAGGATGCTGTCGTCGACGTCGGTGTAGTTGCGCACCAGCGTGACCGTGTGGCCCATGTCTTCGAGCCGGCGGATCAGCAGGTCATAGGTCAGATAGGTGGCGGCGTGCCCCAGGTGGGTGGCGTCATAGGGCGTGATGCCGCAGACATACATGCCGACGTGATCGTCGAGTTCCATCTCGACGATGGAGCGCTGCGCGGTGTCGTAGATGCGCATTCCCACGGCCCGACACGGTACTGTCGGAGCGGGTGGACAAGCGTGGCGGCGATCGTGCGCTGCTCGAGCGAATAGCCCTGTACCGGCATCGCCGTGAGCTGCCACTGCTGCAACCCGCGGTCATCGATGAGCTTGCCGAATGGCTGAAGATCCACGGCGCCGACCCGCTCACGTACGTGTGCGATCTGTTCGAGCGTCATCAGGTGGTCTTCGTGGGCCACCACACCCCCACGCGCCGTGCCGGGCTGTTCTTGCAGGATCTCGTGGCAGCGGCGTACCGGTCCGGCGTGGGCATCGTGGCCATGGAGTATGCGTGCGTCGATGACCAGGCCCGGCTTGACGCGGTGGTCACCGGCGCGACCTTCGACGAGCAGCTCGCGCGAGACGCACTGCTCCGCTGGGGCATACGCCACAACTTCGCCTACCGCGAATACCTCCACGTGCTGAGCGCGGTCTGGGAGGTGAACCGTCGCTTCGCAGGCAGCGGGCCGCCCATGCGTGTCCTGGCGCTCGACTACGACCTCGACCTCGATGCCGTCACCGACACGGCCGACCTGCGCACGTCTTACGCGTGGCCGCACCTGCGCAGCCGCGGCCCGGTGTCGGCGCACATGTGCGACGTGCTGCTGGCCGAGGTCATCGAGCCGGGGCATCGGGCGCTCGTGCTTGCACGCACCGCTCATGCACTCACGAGGGCGAGGCGTTTGCCGCACCGGGTTTGGGACGCCATCGATGCCGAGATCGTCGGCGGTCACGTGGTGGGTGCTGCGAACCGCGTGTACGAAGTGGTGGCCGACCGTGCCGTCACCGTGCTGATCCACGAACCATTGCCGGCCGACGGCGAGCTGTGCGACTACGCGCTAGTTGCCGACGGCGTGCTCGACGCGGCGTTTGCCATGCACGACGACTTGGCCGTGCCGCTCGCCTTCGACGTCGATCAGGGGCCCGCAGCCCGGCTCGGTTGCACGACGAGCCTCGATCGCGGGCCGCTCGGCAGCCTCGCCACCGGCTGGATCTACCTCGAACCCGACTACGAGCGCCGGGCGCCGACCCCGCTGGCCGAGCCGGTGCCTGCTGTGTACGTGGACTACGCCCGACGGTATGCCCTCGATCCGGCGTTGCGAGACGAGAAATCGACCCCTGGCGACTTCGCAGCTGCCGTGTCCGAATCGGCCGCGGCAGCAGAGCTGGCCTGGACGCAGGTGCTCTAGCTTGGCTCCGGGTCGGCGCGCTGTCAGATTCCGGGCCGCCAGCGGGCAGACTCATGGGCGGTGCCGCCCGAAGACCCCACCGACGACGAGCGGCCCACGTCCGCGCTCCAGTCGCCTGAGGAGTACTTGGGTGACCTCTGCGGTCGCCACCAGATCGTCCTGCTCGGCGATCAGGTCGGGGTCGGCCAGCACCTGGGTTTCCTAGCGGGCGCGCTCGCCGAGCTGGCCGACAACGGCGTGGAGAATCTCGCTTGGGAATTCACCAACTCGCGCCGCCAAGCCGAGCTCGACGTCCTGGTCGAAGCGCCCGAGTGGGACAGCCGAGCCTGCGCCGACCTGTTCGTCGATCTGCTCGGTGCCGGGTTCGGCTACCAGGAATACGCCGACGTGCTGCACGCGGTCTGGAAGCACAACGAAGCAGAGCGCCGCCGGGACGACGACCGGCGGCCCATCCGCGTGATCGCGCTCGGCCTGCCCACTTATGTGGAAGACCCCGATCTGCTGGACGGTCGCTCTGCCGCCGAGCTGGGGCTGCGGAACTGGTCGCTCGGCGGGCACTACCGGGACATGTCCGCGTTTCACGCCGCCAGCGTGCTCACCGCCGAGGTACTCCGCCAGGGACAACGTGCGCTCGTGTACATGAATGTCGCCGCCACCACCACCGGCCTCGTGGAATGGGTCGACGGCTCGCCGACAACCTCGGCGGGCAACCTCTTGTGGCGTTGGATGAGCGACGGATGCCGACGTGTCGTGTTCCACGGCGCGGTGGCCGACACCGCCGCCACCGAACGCGTCGAGGAGCTGATCTCACGCTCGCCCGAGGGACGTGGCGGCACCGACATCCGCTTCGGCCTAGACCTGGCAGCCTCGACGCTCGGCAGTGTCGCGATGACAGAAGTGCACGGCTCGCTCGACGGTGCCGATACCTCGCTGCGACTGCGCGATGTGGCCGACGGCTACGTCTATCTGGGGCCGCGGGCTCACTGGGAACCCTGCACGCTGATCGACGACCTGATCACCGACGAGAACTTCGCGAGTGCCGAGGCCCGCTACCGGGCGCTCGATCCCCGTCCGGAGCCCTACACCCGTGACGAGCTCGACGAGGTGCGCCGTACCGGGCAGCAGGAGCTGTCGGAGGCCTGGCCATCCCTGCCGGAACCGCCCGAGGAGCCCAAGCGGCGTTTCGCGCGGTTCCGCAAGGGCGACCAGTAGCCGAGACCGTGCTGCACCGCATCGATGAGATCCCGCTTCGGGCCGCTGAAGCAGCCGGTCGCCTGTTCGTGACCAACTTCTCGGCGGTCGGTCCCGATCCGGGGGGCGCGCTGGATCGCGTGAACGCATCGGTCGTGGCGTGCATGCTGACGCCGCACGAAATTGAGCTGCGCTATCCCGACTACCGCGAGTGGCTCGAATCCCACAGCAACGCCGCCAGCAGCCCCCGTGCGCTGTGGCTGCCTACGCCTGACGGCGGTGTCACGACGGACGGGTCGGTGCTCGAACTCGTGGAGGCTGTCGTTTCAGCGCTGGATCGCGGCGACAGCGTGCTCGTGCACTGCGGTGCAGGAATGGCGCGCACTGCGGTGATCGGGATCCTGACCATGGTGGCCTTCGGCGCTGACCCGCTGGTGGCCGCTATCGACTTCCGAGCTGCCCGTCCCGGCGGCGGTCCCGACGGTCCGCCCCAAGAACAGCAGATCGCCCGCCTCGTCCCCAAGGCTAGGCAGCTGCGCCTCGCCAGCTGACACGGCTCAACCCGCGGCGGTGTGGGTGCCGTCGTGTTCTTCCCAGCGCCAGCCGGAGCGGACCATGATGCAGCGGCGTCGAGGGCCCGGTGCATCCAGATCGCCGTCGGGGAAGGCAGCGTCGCCGACATATACGGCGATGTGGCCGGGGTCGGTTTCCGGCGACTTGATGATCTGGGTGTGGAAGCAGGTATGGCCGTCGATCGAGGCCAACACATCGGCAGAGCGCGTGAAACCTGACAGCCAGGTGAGCGTCACGAACGTGGGCGTGACGAACTCGATCTCACCGGCTGATCGACGCTCCAACGCCGCCGCAGGTGACACCCAGGCATGGTCGAGGATCTCGCTTCCGTCGACGCGTACCGCATCGAGGTCGGCTGGTGCCTCGCACACGAAGAAATGCGTCGAGAATCGCTTGGGGCGAATCGGCGGCGGCAGCCAGTGGGCGAAATGGGTCAGCTCGGCGCCCGACAAGTCGATGCCGGCCTCTTCGTGGGCTTCCCGAACTGCTGCGGTGCGAAAGCCGCGCCGGTCGCCGTCATGCAGGTCATCTGCGCCGGCGGTGCGTGGGTCGCACGGGGCCACCACATCGCCGGGCATGTCACGATCGGGCGGGTCCACCCGACCACCGGGGAATACCCACATGCCGCCGAAGAAGCCACGCGAGTTGCGCCGCAGCATGAGCACCTCGATATGCGCTCCTGCGTCGCTCGCTGCAGGATCGAAGCCGTGACCCGGCACCGCTGCCGGCTCGGCATTGCGCAGCACGACGACGGTCGCCGCGTCGATCGGTGCCGGCGGTGTTGTGGGGGAATCGTTCATGCGCCCGGCCTACGCGGTATCCCGGGTTCGCAACTCCAGGCGATCGGAGCCGGCGTCCATGCCGGGCAGCGGGCGCGAGACGTAGCCGCTGTGCTTCGCCAGCAGCTCCACCACCATCTCTTCAGCCTCGGCCCAGTCGTGGGCCCGTGGTCCGTCCACTTGGGCGTTGTAGGGCTGGTCGAAGGTGATCGCATACCCGCCCGCGGCGCGGATGTCGATCACGTTGTGGGGAGCGTCTTCGATGTAGGCGTCGGCGTTCACCATCGCCTTGTCGGCCACAAAGCAGATGTCGCGGTAGGGAATGCGCTCGCGGTCGAGCCACTCGACCGTGTCGCTCACCGTGACACGGTGGCCCCAGCTCACATACAGACGGTGGGTGACGATCCGTATCCACACGCCTGCGTCAGACAGCCGCCACAGCGCTTCAGAGCAACCCTCCATCGGCTTCATCTCACGGAACATGCGGTGGTCGATGACGGCGATGCGATGGAGCTCTTCGAACTCGCCGTCGGCGAGACCCCATTCGGTGAAGTTCCAACCACGCACCAGCGGCAGCGAGTCTTCCGGAACGCCGCGCTCGGCCGCCACCACGCGACGGAAGGCCTCGGTGTGCATCCCGCACACACCGTCGAGGTCCACTGCAAGCACGAACGCGGGCACTCCCGCAACCTAACAACCGCCGCCTGATCGGCCCGGTTGCGATAGACGGTCACCTCGGCCGTCATCGCGGCAGCAGCCCCGCATACGGATGTCGTTCCTCGAAGTGCAATGCTGGTCGGCGATGCCGCCTGATGCCGACAAGTCCACGCCGGCGACGCGTGGTGTGCATGATCTCGGGGGCGCTCACGGATGGGGTCGTGTCCCCTACGAGCCGGATGAGCCGCCATTCCATGCCGACTGGGAACGGCGCGTCTTCGGCCTGCTTGGCGCCGTGACGTCGGCGACGGCCCGGCGACCCGGCGAGTTCCGGTATGCGCTGGAGCGCCTGCACCCCGACGACTACTTCGACAACGGCTACTACGGACGCTGGCTGGCTGGTTTCGAAGTGCTGCTTGCGGAATACAAGGTCTTCGACTCCGTTGACTATCACGCACGGGTGGAGTTGCGCACTGGACCGATTCCCATCGAGGTCAGGCGCATGTCACCCGAGAGGCGGGTTGCCCCGGTCGCCGACCGCATCCCGTCGATGCTGCCCCCCGATCGCCCGGTGCCGGTGCCCCAACGCCGCACGGTGCGGCGCGATCTCGCCGAACCGCCCTTGTTCAGCGTCGGCGACCGAGTAGTCGCTGCCGCGCCCGCCCAGCCCGGGCACACACGCTTGCCGGGTTATGCAGCGGGCAAGCCCGGCACGGTCACCAAGCTGCATCCGGCTGAGGTCCTGCCCGACAGCACGGCACACAACAGGGGCGAACGGCCACAGCACGTGTACTGCGTGGGCTACGACGCCCAAACGCTGTGGGGCGGGGACGCCGAGCCGAATGCGACGGTCTATGTCGACCTGTACGAGTGCTACCTGACTGCGGTGAAGGCTGACAGTTGAGGCGCGGCCGACGGAGGAGAGCATGAACGACGACCATGCCGACGGCAGCAGCCACGGCGATCACGACCACCGCAGCCGTCACGACGCATCATCGCCGGTAATCCGCGTTGAGGCGCTGGAAGACCTGCTGGTGGAGCGCGGCATCGCCGACCGGGGACGGATCGACGCCATCATCGAGCGGTTCGAGCACGACATCAGCCCGATGATCGGCGCCAGATTGGTGGCCCAAGCGTGGATTGATCCTGGCTTGCGACAGCAGCTGCTGACCGACGCTGATGCCGTCTTGGCCGACATGGACATCCGCGGCGCTGAGATCGAGCACATCGAGGTGAAGTTCAACGAGCCGGGCGTTCACAACGTGGTCGTCTGCACCCTGTGCTCGTGCTACCCGTGGGCGCTGCTTGGGCTGCCGCCGAACTGGTACAAGAGCCCCGAATACCGGGCTCGCGTGGTGCGTGAACCTCGGGCGGTGCTGGCCGAGATGGGCCTGGAACTCGACCCGGGCACCGAGGTACGCGTCTGGGACTCCAGCTCCGAAACCCGCTTCCTGGTACTGCCCGAGCGGCCCGCGGACACCGAGGGATGGCCCGTCGAACGCTTGGCCGAGCTGGTGACGAGGGATTCGATGATCGGCGTGGACCGCGCTGCCGATCCCGGCAGTGGGTAAAGGTGAGACCGCACAGCACGCGCGCCTGCGGCGCGGGTGTCAGACTGGACCCATGAGCACCCTCACCTTCCACGATCCGCGAGGCGAGGCCAAGACTGCGCCTGAGCCCTACACGCTCAGCACACCACTCGATCAGCCGATCACGATCGGCCTGGTCGCCAATGGCTTCCCCGACAGTGTCCGCTTCCTCGACCACGTCGAGAAAGCGCTGGCCGAACGGCTGCCGTCGGCGTCGTTCAACCGTTACGACAAGGGCGACGCTTCGTCGGTCGTCGGCAAAGGGATGCTCAGCGACATCAGCGCCGAGTGCGGTGCGGTGATCGCCGCGTACGGCCATTGAGGCAGCTGCACATCTGGCACCGTGCGTGACAGCATCACCACCGCCCGAGCGGGCATCCCGTCCATCGCACTCGTCACTGATGCGTTCTGGCCCCAGGGCGACTTCGTGGCCAACGCCACCGGCATGCCGACCGTTCCCCGTGTCCGCCTGCCGCACCCGGTAGCGGGCAGCGGCGAGGACAACATGGCCAAGGTTGCCGCCGACATCGCGCCGCAGATCATCGCGATCCTGACCGGCGCCGCTGCCAACTAGACCAGCCGTGACACTGCTGGAGGCCCGCAGCGAGGCCGACGCGCTCGAGCAGCTTCACGCGCTCGGGCTCACCGACGGCCTGCCGGTCGTGATCCCCACGCCGGAGCGGGTGGCGATGATGGCGCTCGCCACCGGGCTCGACCCCGATCTCGAACTGGGCGTCATGGGACCCGCGCACGGCGTGGCGAGCGTGGAGAAGGTGGCCACCGCTGCGGTGATGGCCGGCTGCCTGCCCGACCACATTCCCGTCGTGGTGGCCGCCGTGCGGGCGGTGTGCCGGCCCGAGTTCGACCTCACCGAGATGCAGAGCACCACCCACTGCACCGCGCCGCTCATCGTGGTGTGCGGGCCGGCACGGCACCAGTGCGGCGGGGTGGCGTCGGGATTCGGGGCGCTCGGGCCCGGCCATCGTGCCAACGCTTCGATCGGCCGGGCGCTGCGGCTGGCGATGATGAACATCGGCGGAGCCCGGCCCGGCGTGTCGGACATGGCGCTGCACGGCCATCCCGGCAAGTTCACCTACTGCCTCGCCGAGGACACCGAGAACAGCCCGTTCGCGCCGCTGCACACCGCCTACGGCTACGCCGAAGATGACAGCGCCGTGGTGGTGGTCGGTGCCGAGGCGCCGCATTCGACGATCTTCACCGGCGATGCCGACGATCCCGAATCGGCCAGCCGGCTGCTGAACGTGATTGCTGCCGTCATGGCCAACCCGGGCAGCAACAACGCCCACCTGCGACACGGTGCCGTCACCGTGATCATGAATCCCGATCACACGACGGTGTTGGCTCGCGCCGGGCTGACCCGCGAAGACATTCAGGCCGAGTTGGCTGCCCGCGCAACCAATACCGCGGCCACGCTCGCCCATGTCGGGTCGGCCTTCTACCTCGACCGGGACGGCCCGCCCGATGAGCTGGTCCCGATCCTGAAAGACCCCAGCAGGATCGTGGTATTCCAGGCGGGCGGCTCGGGTCTGTACACGATGGTGATGCCCTCGTGGTGCGCCGGCCCGCACCAGAACCCGGTGGTCCACGCCGAGATCGATCTCGACCAAGCGTGCGAGGTGCCTTGGGCCGATGCTCTCGGCATCGGCCAATCAGACGCCGCCGACACCCTTGGAGTCGGCCAATCAGACACTGCCGAAGTTGCAGGAGGAGCAGCCTGATGAGCGATGCACCCCGCCCGCACGGCGGACGGTGGTTCGAAGAGCTGACACCGGGTCTGGTGATCCACCACCGGCTGCGCCGCACGATCACCGAGGCCGACAACGTCATGTTCACCACCATGACCATGAACCCGGCGGCCCTGCATCTCGACTTCGAGTACGCCCGCACCGAGACCCAGTTCGGCAAGCCGCTCGTGAACTCGATGTTCACGGCCGCTGTCGTAGTCGGCATATCGGTCCACGAGACCACCCACGGCACCACCGTGGCGAACCTCGGTTTTGAGCGGATGGATTTCCCTGCACCCGTCTTCCACGGCGACACGCTGCGAGTGGAGAGCGAAGTGGTCTCGGCCCGCGGATCGAAGAGCAAACCCGACCAGGGCATCATCCTGTTCGAGCACCGCGCCTACAACCAGGACGACACGCTGGTCGCCATCATGCGCCGCAACGCCCTCATGTGGCGCCAACCGGCGGAGCCCGACACCGGCGCCTGAACGCCTTGGGGCGCGGCGACATCACCGCGCGTGCATCCTTGACCGCCGTGAGCCCCGGTCCCCCGCCCGATCCCATCGCACTGCAGCGAGACGCGCAGCAGCTCGCGGATGAGGTGCTGTTCGAGCGCGCCTTGGACGTGGACACAGCGGGCGAGGTTCCCGAGCGCAATTTGGACCTGTTCCGTGACGCCGGCTTGTATGGGCTGTGGACGCCGACCGACGTGGGCGGCTGCGGATTCGACGAGCTTGAGCGGCTGTCAATTCTCGAAGCGCTGGCCGGCGGCTGCCTCACGACTGCGTTCGTGTGGGCGCAGCACGGGGGCGGCTCGGCCAATGCCGCTCGGATGCCGGCCGGGTCACCGCTGCATGAACAGTGGGCCCGCGCGCTTGCCACCGGCGAGCGCCGCAGCGGTGTGGCGTTCGCACATGTGCTGCGTCCCGAGCCGTGCCTGTTCGCCGAGCGTTCCGGCGCCGGCTGGGTACTGCGTGGCGTCGCGCCGTTCGTCACCGGTTGGGGTCACATCGACGCAGTGCTGGTTGCCGCTCACGAGGCCGACCGGCTGGTGTGGATGCTGATTCCGGCCGCCGAGGCGCCCACGCTGACGTCCCGCCGGCTGCGGCTCGCCGCAGTGGACTCGTCGGTGACGGTGGAGCTGCACTTCGATGGGCACGCCGTCGGCGATGACGAGGTGGTGGAAGTCATCGACTACAGCGACTGGCTGACGTTCTACCGCCAAGGTCTGCGAACCAACGGCGCCCTCATGCTGGGCGTTGCATCCCGTGCACTCGCGTTGCTCGGACCCTCGCCGCTGGACGCAGAGCTGGACGCAGCTCGCAGCGCGCTCTACGCGGCCTCGGTCGACGAGATGCCCGAACGCCGTGCCCAGGTCGGACATGTGGGCATCCGGGCAACCAGCGCGCTTGTCTCATCGGTAGGCGGCAGAGCCATCACGCTCGCCCATCACACGCAGCGTCTCGCTCGCGAAGCGCTGTTCCTGCTGGTCCAAGGCCAGACCGCCGAGATCCGCGCCGGCCACCTGCGCCGCCTCGGCGCCACCGACCCGGAGGGCTGAGAGTTAGGGCAGGCCGGCGCCGCCGATGTCGACCCGGACGGTCTCGATGCGACCGAGGGCGGGGGCGTCGTCGGGCGGGCGCGACGTGGGAGCAGTGACCATGTAGAGGGTGCGGCGATCGTCATCGCCGAGCATGCAGGCGAAGCAGTTCAGCTCCAGCTCGATGACATCGGTGACCTCGCCGCCATCGACCACCCGGAAACAGCTCGCGTTGAGCGGGTCGGCAACCCAGATGCCGCCGGCTTCGTCCAGACAGATGCCGTCGGGCACCCGCTCGCCCAGATCGGCAAACGTCCGCCGGCCGCTCAAGGAGCCGTCGGGGTCGATGTCGAACGCGGTCATCCGGCGTCCGTAGCTCTCCGCCACCACCATGTGGCGCCCGCTGGGGTCGATGACGGTGCCGTTGGGGAAGTCGAATCCGTCGGGCCCAGGCCGTGCCACGCCGTCGGGGCTCACGATGGCCAGCGTCGCCTGGGCGAACGTCTCCCCTGCGCTGTCGTCGAACCCGAAGTTGCCGACGTACGCCGTGCCGTCGGCGGCAACCACCATGTCGTTGCACGGACCGCCGGCGATGCCAGACAGGTCGGCGTGCAGCGACTCGTTGCCGTCTGCGTCGAGCCGTCGGAGCTGCCGGTCAAGCATCGACACGAACAGCAAGTCGCCGTTGGGCAGCCAGCCCAGCCCCGACGGCTGCGTCGGAACCGTGTGCATGAGCTCTTCGTTGCCATCGGGAGTCACGGTGTAGATGCCGTGCCGGTAGAAGTCGGAGTACCAGAGCCGGTCGCCGCGCCAGCGCGGTCCCTCCCCGAATCGCAACCCCGTCACCACCACATCAGTCGTCGTCATGGCCGCCGACGCTAGTCCTGCACGCAGATCGCACTTGAGGGCACCAGTCGTTTCCAGATACCCGACGCTGCGGGTGGATCACGCGCGGGGTGCCACCATCTGGTGCTTGATGGGACCGACGTGCAAGTGGCCGATGCGCGACTGCTCGCCGTCGAGCTGCAGCCCGTCGAGCAAGGGCGCCACCACACGGAAGAACGCGCGCAGCTCCCAGCGGGCCAGGTGCACTCCCAGGCAGAAGTGGGCGCCGTGGCCGAAGGCGAGGTGGTCGTTGGGCGTGCGCCCGATGTCGAAGCGGTAGGGCTCGGGGAACTGGCGCTCGTCGCGGTTGGCCGAGGGGTACCACACCCCCACGTGCTCCCCGGCCTTGATCGTTTGGCCTCGCAGCTCGGTGTCTTTGGTGCAGGTGCGCGCGAACTGAATGACCGGCGAGGTCCAGCGCAGGATCTCCTCCACGGCCGATTCCACGGCATCGGGGTCGTCGATGCGCTCGTTGAGCAGTTCGAGCTGATCACGGTGCTCCAGCAGGGCGATCACCCCGCCGCTCGCGGCGTTGCGAGTTGTCTCGTTGCCCGCAGCGATCATCAAGCGCAGGTAGCCCACGAGCTGCTGCGGCGTCAGTGGGCCTGATTCGATCTCGGACCGCAGCAGGATGCTCACCAGGTCCCGGCCGTCGGTGCCGTCGCTCCGGCGCTGGGTGATCAGCTCGCCGATCCATGTGTCGAACTCACGGATCATGCGCGCCCGCATCTCGTCACGGGGCTCGCCGGGCCGGCAGAACCTCTCCAGGTCGGGGTCGTCGAACAGCACCGATGTCCAGGCGTGCACCTGCTCCCAGTCGTCGGCCGACACGCCGACCATCTCGCAGATGGCGGCCAGCGGCAGCTTCACCGCCAGGTCTTCCACCACGTCCGCCGTGCCTTCGTCGGCCACCCTGGCGATGAACTCGTCGGCGAAGCGCTGGGCATGCGATTCGAGCGACTCTGACCTGCTGCGCATCGCCTTCGGGGTGAACTCCGGCACCACCAGCCGGCGCAGGTCCCAATGGTCGGGACGGTCCTTGAAGATGAAGTCCGGCGGTTCGTCGGGGTCCCAGCCGATCTCGATGGCGCGCTGGCGGTACTTCGTCCAGAAGCGAGCATCCCGGTCGGCATCAGCCAGACGCAGGCGACCGCCACCGTTGATGAACGTCTTGTTCTGGCCCGAGATCCACTTCACGTCCTCGTAGCGGGTGATGGCCCAGAACGGGACGATGTTGTCGCGCACATACCAGTAGACGGGCGCCTCGTCGCGCAGCAGATCCCATTCGGCCCACGGGTAGCCCTCGGCGGCGTACCGCTCGGTGTCGTGGATGACCGCCTCGTCGACCTGCATCAATCCGTACTCCTGCCCGCCGGTGGACGTCGTCGTCAACGGTAGCGACGCGCTCGGTGCCGGTGCCGGGCGAGGTGGACCGGGTGCACGTCGGACGGCGAAGCAATACTGGCGCGATGACCGAACAGTCCGCAGCACTGCCCGTCGTGTGGTTCGATCGGCCTGCCGGCCGGCTGCAGCGCGAGCTGCTGGACGGCCGGGCCGAGATCGTCGATGTGCGCGGCGATGATCCCCTCGAAGGCATCGAACGGGCGCACGGCGCCATCGTGGGCGCCGCCATCCGCTACGACCGCACCGCGTATGAGCGTGCCCCGCTGCTGAAGGTGATCGCCCGGGCCGGCATCGGGTTCGACAATCTCGACCTCGACGACGCCACAGCGTTCGGCATTGCCGCCTGCAACACGCCCGACGGCCCGACGGTCTCCACCGCCGAGCAGGCCGTCGCGCTCATCTTCGCCATCACGAAGGGTCTCAAGGAATCGGCCGTCCGGCTCGAAGCCGCCGAGGGCGACTACTGGGCGCGCCACGGGCATCTCGAACTGGCCGGCTCGACGCTCGCATTGGTGGGACTCGGACGCATCGGCGGCTACGTGGCCCGGGTGATGTCGGCCGTCGGCATGGAGATCGTGGCGTATGACCCGTATGCGGGCGACGAGCGATTTGCGGAACTAGGGGCGCAGCGGGCGGCGACGCCCAATGACGCAGTGGCTGACGCGCATGTCGTGTCGGTGCACGCGCCGCTCAGCGACGCCACGCACCATCTGGTGAACGCCGAACTCCTCGCTGCGATGCGCGACGGCGTGTATCTGGTCAACACGTCTCGTGGTGGACTTGTCGACCAGGACGCCTTGCTGGCGGCGCTCGACGCAGGCAAGGTGCGCGGCGCCGGTTTGGACGTGACCGAGCCGGAGCCGCTGCCGCCAGGCCACCCGTTGCTGGGTCGCCCTGACGTGGTGGTGACCCCGCACGTGGCCTCGGCCACGGTCGCCGGCCGCCGCCGCATCTTCACCCATGCAGTGTCGGAGGTCATGACCGCACTCGACGGCAACCAGCCACCCAACATGCTTAACCCCCAAGCTTGGCCCGGCCGCAACGCCTGACTCCTAACCTCCGATGACGATGGCAGTTGAGCGATCGGCGGCGGGGCGGCTGACGGCTTTCCTGCCTCGCGAGCCGGATGCCGACTCGCTGCTGGAGGGTTTCCTGAACTACACGGCCGACATCGGCCTGGAGCTCTACCCCGCCCAAGAAGACGCCATCTTGGAGATCTTCGGGGGCAACCACGTCATCATCACCACGCCGACCGGTTCGGGCAAGTCGCTGGTGGGTCTCGCGGCGCATTTCGAGGCTGTGGCTCGGGGGCAGCGCAGCTACTACACCGCGCCGGTCAAAGCCCTCGTGTCGGAGAAGTTCTTCGCGCTCTGCGAGGAACTGGGTGCTGCCAACGTCGGCATGGTGACCGGCGACGGCGCCGTCAACCCCGATGCGCCGGTGGTGTGCTGCACGCAGGAGATCTTGGCCAACCTGGCGCTGCGCTCAGGTGCCGGCGCCCCGGTCGACAGCGTCGTCATGGATGAGTTCCATTTCTATTCCGACCGCGACCGGGGTTGGGCATGGCAGGTGCCGCTGCTCGAGCTAACCCGCACCCAGATGATCCTGATGAGCGCCACGCTCGGCCCCACCCAGCGCTTCGCCGACGACCTGCAGCGGCGCTCTGGCCGCGAGGTCGCCACCGTGACCGGAGCCGAACGGCCGGTGCCGCTCACCTTCACCTACCGCGCGACCACGCTGCACCAGTCGCTCGAAGAGCTGCTGGAGCTGCGACGGGTGCCCGCCTACATCGTCCACTTCACCCAGAGGGCTGCCACCGAGCGGGCCCAAGCGCTCACGAGCCTCAACGTGCTCTCCAAGGTCGAGAAAGCACAGGTGGCCGCAGAGATCGTCGACTTCCGCTTCGACTCGCCGTTCGGCCGCGACATCTCGCGCTTTGTCAAGGCGGGCGTCGGCGTGCACCACGCCGGGATGCTGCCCAAGTACCGGCTGCTCGTGGAGCGGCTGGCCGGGGCGGGCCTGCTCAAGCTCATCTGCGGCACCGACACGCTCGGCGTGGGCGTGAACGTGCCCATCCGCACGGTGGTGTTCACCCAGCTCTGCAAGTACGACGGGCGCGACACTCGGGTGCTGTCGGTGCGCGATTTCCAGCAGATCGCCGGGCGGGCGGGGCGCCGCGGCTTCGACCACGAGGGCTTCGTGTGGTGCCAGGCGCCCGAGCACGAAGTCGAGTACGCGATGGCGCTCGAGAAGGCCCGCGAGAAGTTCGGCGACGACCCGGCGAAGCTCCGCAAGGTGCGACGCCCGTCCCCGCCCAAGCGGGGCTACGCGCCGTGGAACGCCGACACCTTCGAACGCCTGGCGTCAGGCGAACCCGAGCTGCTGCGCTCGCAGTTCGATGTGTCGCACTCGATGCTGATGAACGTGCTCGACCGCCCCGGCGACGGCTGCGCGGCGATGCGCCGGCTGCTCACCGACAACCACGAGACCCGGGCCGCCAACCGCACCCACATCCGCCGCGCCATCGCCATCTACCGCTCGCTGACCGAGACGCAGGTGGTGGAACAGCTCGCGGAACCCGATGAGCTCGACCGCCTCGTGCGGGTCAACGTGGACCTGCAGGCCGAGTTCGACCTGACCCAGCCGCTGTCGCCGTTCGCGCTCGACGCCATCGAATTCCTGGACGCCGACGAGCCGACCTACCCGCTCGACGTGCTCAGCGTGCTGGAGGCAACGCTGGAGAACCCGACCGTGGTGCTGGAACGGCAGCGAGACCTGGCCCGCACCGACCTGCTGGCCGAGATGAAGGCCGAGGGCGTGGAGTACGAGGAGCGCATGGAGCGCCTCGAAGAAGTCGAGTGGCCCAAGCCGCTGCGCGACTGGCTGTACGACAGCTTCAACGCTTGGTCCACCCATCATCCCTGGCTGCGCAGCGAGAACATCCGCCCCAAGTCAGTGGCACGCGACCTGCGAGAACGGGCCATGACGTTCCGCGAGTACGTCAACCACTACGGCATCAAGGGCTCGGAGGGAGTGCTGCTGCGCTACCTCAGCGATGCCTACAAGGCACTCGTGCGCAACGTGCCCGAGGACCGCCGCACCGACGACATCGTGGAGTTGACGCGGTGGCTCGGCGAGCTCGTGCGCGACACCGACAGCAGCCTCATCGACGAATGGGAACGGCTGGAGCAGCTCAGCAAGGAAGAGGGAGCTGATCAGGACGGCGCCCGGTAGTTGGGCGCCTCCTTGGTGATCATGATGTCGTGGGGGTGGCTCTCGCGCAGGGCGGCTGCAGTGACACGCACGAACCGGGTGCGCAGCCGCATGTCGTCGATGCTGGTGGCGCCGCAGTAGCCCATCGCCTGGCGCAGCCCGCCGACGAGCTGGTGCAGCACACCTGCCAGCGGGCCCTTGTAGGCAACCCGTCCCTCGATGCCCTCGGGCACCAGCTCTTCCACCTCGCGCCCATCCTGGAAGTAGCGATCCTTGGAGTAGCTGCGGCCCTTCATGGCGCCCACCGAGCCCATGCCGCGGTACTCCTTGAAGCGTTCGCCCTGATACAGCACCACCTCGCCGGGCGACTCGTCGGTGCCCGCCAGCAGGCTGCCCACCATGGCGCTGTGCGCCCCCGCGGCGACCGCCTTGGCGAGATCGCCCGAGAACTGCATGCCGCCGTCCGCGATCACCGGCACCCCGGCCGCTGCGGCCTCCGAGGCGCAGTCGAACACCGCCGAGATCTGCGGCACCCCCACCCCGGCCACCACCCGGGTCGTGCAGATCGAGCCCGGCCCGATGCCGACCTTGATCGCATCGGCGCCGGCATCGATGAGCGCACGAGCCGCATCGGCGGTGGCCACGTTGCCCGCCACCACCTCGGCAGGGTGATTGGCCTTGATCTTCGCGACGGTCTCGATGACGTCGCGGCTGTGGCCGTGCGCCGTGTCGACCACGATGGCATCCACGTCGCGCTCCACCAGCGCCGCCGCACGCTCCATCGTGTCGGGACCGGTGCCGACCGCAGCGGCCACTAGCAGCCGGCCGTGCTCGTCCTTGGAGGCGTTCGGGAACTGGATGCGCTTCTGAATGTCCTTGACCGTGATCAGGCCGACGAGCCGGAAGTTGTCATCCACGATCGGCAGCTTCTCGATGCGGTGTCGGGCCAGCACCACTTGAGCCTCTTCCAGAGTGGTCGGGGCGCTCGCAGTCACCAGCCCTTCCGACGTCATCACCTCGTGGATCGGACGGCTCCAATCGGTCTCGAAGCGCAGGTCGCGGTTGGTGAGGATCCCGACCAGCCGACCCGCCGGGTCGGTGATCGGCACGCCGCTGATCTTGAAGCGAGCCATCAGGTCCTCGGCTTCGGACACCAGGTTGTCGGGGCCGAGCGTGAAGGGCTCGTTGATCATCCCCGACTCGGAGCGCTTCACCTTGTCGACCTCGGCGGCCTGATCGGCGACCGACAGGTTCCGGTGGATCACGCCGATGCCGCCGTGGCGGGCCATGGCGATGGCCAGACGCGCCTCGGTGACGGTGTCCATGGCGGCGCTCACGAGCGGAACGGCGAGCGTGATGCCCCGCGTGAACCGCGACGACGTGTCGACCGCATCGGGCAGCACGTCGGATGCGTCGGGCACCAGCAGCACGTCGTCGAAGGTGAGCCCGTCGGTCGTGAATTTGCTGTCCAGCGAGGGGAATCGGCCCCGCTCAGGGGGTTGAGATCGGGCCATGGCGCACCCTACCGCGCGACCTCTCGCGAGCCGATGAACCCGATGGCAGTAGCTTCACCATCAGCAAGCAAGCCAAGCGAGTCATCGTGGCCGATTTCCAGCAGCACGAGTCGATCGCAACGCTCCACCGCCTCGCCGACCGTTCCATCGAGAGCCTCGCCGACGAGCTGTTCGACTACTCGCGCCGCAGGCCCATCGCGCTGATCATCCCGGCGCTGTACAGCGAGCTGCAGGGACCCGCGCTCGGCAACATCGTCGACGAGATAGCCAAGGTCAACTACATCGACGAGATCATCGTGGGCATCGACCGGGCCGACGAGGCCCAGTTCGCCGACGCCAGGCAGTTCTTCTCCCGCCTGCCGCAGCGCACCCGCCTGCTATGGAACGACGGCCCCCGGCTGCGCAAGATCGACGAAGTGCTCGCAGACCGGGTGCTCGCACCGACCGAGTCGGGCAAGGGCCGCAATGTCTGGTACTGCCTGGGCTATTTCCTGGCCTCGGGACGCTGCGAGAACGTGGCCCTGCACGATGCCGACATCCTCACCTACGACCAGGGCCTGCTGGCCCGGCTGCTGTACCCGATCCTGCATCCCACCTTCGGGTACTCGTTCTCGAAGGGTTACTACTACCGAGCGGGCGAGGGACCCTCCGGTCGGCTCAACGGCCGGGTGGTGCGCCTGCTGGTCACTCCGCTGCTGCGGGCGCTGCGGGCCACGATCGGCGAGCACGACTACCTGCGCTACCTCGGCGCCTTCCGCTACCCGCTCGCCGGCGAGTTCGCGATGAAGCTGGACATGACTCGCAGCATCCGCATCCCCAGCGACTGGGGCCTCGAGATCGGAGTGCTGTCGGAGGTGTACCGCATCTACCAGGGGCGCCGGATCTGCCAGGTCGATCTCTGCGGGCGCTACGACCACAAGCACCAAGACCTGTCGCTCGAAGACGCCAACGCGGGCCTGCACAAGATGAGCCGCGACATCGCCAAGGCCATCTACCGCAAGCTGGCCATCGACGGCACCACGCTGGGAACCGAGATCTTCCGCACCGTCAAGGCCGTCTATTACCGTAACGCGCTCGACCTGGTCAGCCACTACCGCAACGACGCCACGTTCAACGGCTTCGACTTCGACCTGCACGCCGAGGAGACCGCCGTGGAACTGTTCGCCTCAGCGATCATGGAAGCCGGCGACGAGTTCCTGAACGACCCGATGGGCACGCCGTTCATCCCGAACTGGTCACGCGTGCAGAGCGCTGTGCCCGACGTGCTCGGCCAGCTCTACGACGCCGTCGAGCTCGATAACGCCTGAGCCTCGCAGCGGCGAGCCCTGCCGGGCGGCTCGATGGCGAAGAGCTACAGGTTCGTCGGCCGGTGCGCGTGCGCGGGCTCCCGACGCTCGGATTCCAGGCACAGCCACATCGTCTGTCCGGCCGCCAGATCCACACGGTCCGACGGACCGTGCAGCGCACCGTCCAGCAGGTCCACGCAGCCAGCCTCGCCGAAGCGCCTGCCTGCGCTACCCGCCGGGCAGAGCGACGACAGCGCCTCGAGATCAACGGTGAGATGGGTGTGACCGACATTGGTCACCGACACCACCGTCTGGCCGCTCTGTGCGTCGCCGCGCATCACGCCCAGTGCCTGCGGCCCCAGGTCCAGCGACACCTGCGGGCTGTCGGGGTGAAAGGCCGGTTGCGCACGACGGATGAGCATGCGGTGCACGAGCTCCACCAGGGTTCTGCGCCGGATCCCGTCCTGCGCGCCGAGCAAGTCGACGGCCTCGTCCAGGGTGACCTTGCGCCGGTTGATCGTGCGCTTGTTCTGCTCCACCGGGGGCAGGCCGTGTTCGGTGACGATGCGCGGCGGCTCGCTGATCGGCGTCCAGTAGCTGGGGGTGCCCAGCAGTGCGTGCACATACAGGGCGGGAACGCCGGCGAGGCTCAGCATGATCGTGTGCGCGGCAAGGAATTGCGCCACGCCCAGCGGGTCTCCATCGCCGGCAAAAAGGTCCCACAGCGAGACGTTCAGTTCGTACGCCTTGGGTCCCGCAGGCGTGTCGAACTCCGAATGCGTGCCGCCCGCGCTGTGCGCCGCGGCGATGAGCCGGTTGATCTCGGCGACGCTCAGCAGCCCCTCCACCGGGCGCAGCCCGATGCCGTCGTGGCTGGCGATGAAGTTGAAGAACGACGTTCCCGCAGGCGGCGTCTCGAGCTTGCCCAGCCATTGCTGCATCGCCACTGACGAGCCCGACAGCATCGTGTGAGCCACCAGCGGCGGCAGGCTGAAGTTGTAGACGAGGTGGGCTTCGTCGCCCTCGCCCCAATACGCCACGTTCTGGTCGTGCGGCACGTTGGTCTCGGTAATGATGACCGAGTCGGGACAGCGTGCGTCCAGCAGCGTCCGCAGCAGCTTCACGAACTCGTGGGTCTGCGGCAGATTCACACACGAGGTGCCGAGCTCCTTCCACAGGTAGGCGATGGCATCGAGCCGGAACCACCGCACGCCCGCATCCACGAGGCGGGCCACCGTGCGCAGCAAATCAAGCAGGACCTCAGGCTCAGCGAAGTCCAGATCGATCTGGTCGAAGCTGAATGTGCACCACAGCAGCCGAGGGCCGTCAGGGGTCTCGATCTCGCGCAGCAGCGGCGTCGTGCGGGGACGCACCACGCTCGACAGGTCGTCTTCGGGTTCGGCGGTGAGCAGGAAGCGGCTGCCCGGCTCGTGCCCGTTGCAGAACTGGGACATCCACGGGTGATCGGCGCTGACGTGGTTCACGACCAGATCGGCCATGACCGTGTAGGTCTCGGCGAGGCCGGTGATGTCGTCCCAGGAGCCCAGCCGCGGGTCCACCGCACGGTGGTCGGTGATGGCGAAGCCGCCGTCAGAGCTCGCCGGGTAGAAGGGCAGCACATGCACGACCGACACGACGTCGCCCGTCAGGTCGTCGAGCAGGTCGTGCATCGTCTGCATCGGCACCTTGCCCGCTTCGGTGATCGAGTCTGCGTAGGTGATCACCGCCACGTCGTGCTCATCCCAGCGCGGGCCGCCCGCGGCAGCGCCCTCAGTGCCGTCGATCCCGAGCGTCGAGAGCACCTCGTCGACGAGGCGATCAGTGCTCAACCTCGGGTAGATGAACTGGAGGTGCTGCTCGACCCGGCTGCGGAGATCCCCCTCGGTCACGACGTGCGGACCCCAATCATCAGACCGGTCACTGGCCAATCGGGTGCGAAACCGTACTGAGCGAGATTAGTGACGAACATCGCGCCGACCGCGTATACGCGGCGAACCGCGTAGCGTGAGGCCATGGCCGACACATTGCTGGAAACACCGGTCGAGGGAGCGGACACGCCCTCGGTTCACCCGCTGTCGATGATGACCGAAGCGGAGGCCCACGCCGCCATCGAGGTGTTGCGTCGCAGCGGGCGCATCGGCGCGGATGCGCGCTTTCACGGCTTCTGCATCTGGGAACCGCCCAAGGCCGAAGTGGCGGGGTGGACGCCCGGCACTGCCACCGACCGGCGATTCGAGGTGGTGATACACGAGCACGGCGAAGTGCACGTCGCCGTGGTGTCGGTGACCCGCGGCGAGGTGGACTCGTGGACGCATCATCCCGGCGTAGTGCCTCGGGTGGGCATGGCGGAGCTGTTCGCCGTGATGGACGCCTGCCGGAAGGACCCGGGGTTTGCCGCTGCGCTGGCCAAGCGCGGCATCACGGATCCATCGCAGGTGCAGATCGACCCCTGGCCCACCGGCGACTACGACTTCGACTTCGAGATCGGCCGGCGCGTGCAGCGCTGCATCGCCTTCTGGCGCCCCAACCCCGCCGACAACGGCTACGCCTACCCGCTCGACGGCTTGATGGTGCATATCGACGTCGACACCCTCGAAGTGCTGCACGTCACCGATTTCGACCAATGGCCGGTGGCCTCCGAGCGCGGCAACTACGACGTCGACGCCGTCACCGAGGACTTCGGGCCGATGCGCACCGATCTGCGGCCGATCGAGATCACCCAGCCCGAGGGCACCAGCTTCACGCTCGACGACAACGAGCTGTGCTGGCAGAAGTGGTCGATGCGTGTCGTCATGGACGACACCGAGGGCCTGGTGCTGCACCAGATCGCCTACAACGACGGGGGCCGGGTGCGGCCGATCATCGACCGGGCATCGCTGGCCGAGATGGTCGTTCCCTACGGCGACACCCGGCCGTCGCAGACGTTCAAGCACGCGCTCGACTCGGGCGAGTTCGGCCTCGGCCTCATGAACAACTCGCTGCAGCTCGGCTGCGACTGCCTAGGCGAGATCGTCTACCTCGACTCGACGCAGGTGTTCGACGACGGCTCGGTGGTGACGACGCCGAACGCCATCTGCATCCACGAGGAGGACTTCGGCATCGGCTGGAAGCACTTCGACTGGCATGCCGACACCAGCGAGGTGCGCCGCTCCCGCCGCCTGGTGGTGAGCGCCATCCACACCGTCGGCAACTACGAGTACGGGTTCTTCTGGTACTTCTACCTCGACGGCACGATCCGCTACGAGGTGAAGCTGACCGGCATCCTCACGACGCGGTCCCACCGCGAGGGCGACGACCTGACGTTCGCCCGCCAGGTGGCGCCGCACGTGTCAGCCCCGATCCACCAGCACATCTTCTGCGTGCGGCTGGACATGGCTATCGACGGCCATGCCAACAGCGTCGTGGAGGTCAACACCGAGGCACTGCCGCCGGGACCAGACAACCCGTATGGCACCGCATTCGCTGCCCGAGAAACCGTGCTCGGGAGCGAGCTGGCAGCCCGCCGCAACACCAACTCGGCGTCGAGCCGGTACTGGCGGATCCAGAGCTCCGATCACATCAACCGGTTGGGGCATCCGACCGCCTTCCGGTTGCTGCCGCCGCCCACCGCCACCATGTTTGCTGCAAACGACAGCCCGCATTCGCAGCGTGCCACGTTTGCGCGACACAACTTGTGGGTGTCGCCGACCCGGCCCGACGAGCGCTACGGCGCCGGACGGTTCCCCACACAGCGCAATGCCGGCGACGGCCTGGAGCGCTACACGGCCGGCGATCGGCCGGTGGTCGACACCGACATCACGGTGTGGCACACGTTCGGCATCACCCACGATGCGCGGCCCGAGGATTTCCCGGTGATGCCCACCGAGTACGTCGGCTTCGGGCTGGTGCCCGACGGCTTCTTCGACCGCAACCCGATGCTGGACGTGCCGCCGTCATCCAACGGCCACTGCGCCTGAGGTCACCGCGGCCTACTGTGGCCGGATGGCGGGAGCACCCGAAGCCGACGAGCCCACTCCGACATCCGCAGCGAGCGAACCCGATGATCTCGGGCTGACCGGCCTCGAGCTCGTCGAGCACTTCTCCCCGGCGCCGGCCGAGGGCCTGCGGATAGCACCGTTCCTCGACGCAATCGAGGCGCAGGCGGAAACGGCAGACCAGACCCGGTCGGTGTCGTCGGAAGTCATCGAGGCCATCCGCGGCACCGACTTCATGCGCATGTCGGCCACACGCAACATCGGCGGCGTCGAGGAGTCCATGCTGCACATGGGCCGCGAGCTCGAAGCAGTGGCAGCCCGCTGCCCGAGCCTGGCATGGTGCCTGTGGAACCACCTGTGCGTCTTCCACCTGTTCGTCGGCTCGGTGGGCCCCGAACAGCAGGACTTCCTCACCCACGTCGTGACCAACGGCCAGTGGGTGTCGTTCCCCGGCGGTGCCCGCAGTTCCGTCTACGGCCGGGTGGAGGGCGACCAGGCCATCCTGAACGGCACCGGCCGCTGGGGCACCGGTGCCCGTTACGCCGACTACTGCGGGGTGGCCTTCGCTATCACCGGCGACGACGGCAAGCCGGTGAGGCCGATGGACATCCGCTTCACCATCCTGCCCACCACCACCGAAGGCATGAAGATCGACGCGTCGTGGGACGGCGCTGGGCTGCGGGCATCGGCTACCGACGACGTCCACTACACCGACGTGCCCGTCAACCTCAGCGACTGCGTGGCCTGGTTCGGCGCCAACCGTGCGGAGTCGCTGCGCACCGTGCCGGTGGTGCATCACCGCTACCGCGAGGACTGGGTGGGCATCTCCGACCTGTGGCTCTCGTTCATGGCGGTGGGCCTCGTGCGCCGGGCGCTGGCCGAAGCTGCCGACGCGGCCGGGGGCCGGCGGGTGATCATCGGAGGCAAGATGGTCGATCGGCCCACTGTGCAGGTCAATTTCGGTCGGGCGGCATCGCTGCTGGCAGCCGCCGCCGCGGCAACCGAAGCCGCCTGCAATGAGGTCGACCGCCGCATCGCCGCCGGTGTCGTGCCCGACGAGGCCGACTACCTGCGCCAGATGGCAGTGACGACGATGGCCGTGGAGCAGCTCGACGAGGCCATGTCACTGCTGCACCGCACCCAGGGCGGCACGGCGCTGCGTGAAGGCGGAGCGTTCGACCGCCGCTACCGCGACTTCCGGGCCATGCCGGTGCACATCAACGTGCATCAAGACCGGGTGACCCACCAGCTCGGCCGCCACCTCCTCGGTCTCGAACTCAACCCCTTCTGAACTGGCCAGGGGCGCCTGCGGGCGGTGGCTGCGGGCCCAGATGGGCAAGATTAGGCTCGATAGTTGCCGCTCCGAGATTTGCCTCGCGGGCGTCAACGGAGAGGGAGATCATGCGTTCGAGGACTCTGACACGACTTGCCATTGCGGTGGCCGGCGTCGCTCTGCTGGGAGCGGCGTGCGGCGGCGACAGCAGCGACCCCGAGGACGTCACGGCGGCATTCGTGCTGGTCGGCCCGGTCGGCGACGCCGGCTGGAACTGGGCACACGACCAAGGCCGCCTGTACGCGGAGGACCAGACGGGGGCCGCAACGCTGTTCGTCGAGAGCGTTCCGGAGAACGCCGAGGACTTCAAGGCAGTCGCTGTCGACTTCATCGAGAACGAGGATGCCGACGTCATCTTCGGCACATCGTTCGGCTACATGGACCCGATGCTCGAGCTCGCCGACGAGTACCCCGATGTCGTGTTCGAGCACGCCTCGGGCTTCAAGATGAACGACACCAACTTCGGCAACTTCTTCGGCCGCATGTACCAGCCCCGCTACCTGTCGGGCATGGCGGCCGGCGCGATGACCGAGACCGGGCAACTGGGCTATGTGGCTGCGTTCCCGATCCCCGAGGTGATCCGGGGCATCAACGCCTTCACCCTCGGCGTGCGCGAGACCAACCCGACTGCCGAGGTCCACGTCATCTGGACCTTTACCTGGTTCGACCCGGCGGTTGAGGGCGACTCGGCCAAGGCCTTGCTCGAAGCCGGCGCCGACGTCATCGCCATGCACCAGGACTCGACGGCTGCAGGCGTGGCCGCACAGGACGCCGGTGCCCGCTGGGTTGCCTACAACTCAGACATGCGAGATTTCGCACCTGACGCATTCATCACTGCTCCCGTGTGGAACTGGGGCCCGCGCTACGCCGAGATCATCGAGGCGGTCGCTGCAGGCACCTACGCACCGGGTGCGTACTGGGGCGGCATGGACGACGGCATCGTCGACCTGGCGCCGCTGGCCGATGACGTGCCGGGCGATGTCGCCAGCCAGATCAGCGACGTAGCCGAACAGATCCGAGAAGGCGAGTGGGACGTCTTCACTGGCCCGATCAACGATCAAGACGGCACCGAGCGTGTCGCCGCGGGCGAGACCATGGAGGACGGGCCGATGCTCGGCATGGACTGGTTCGTCGAAGGCGTCGTGGGTGACGCCAGCCCCTGATCCGACTGGCCGATCCGAACTGAAACCGATGCCGGAGCCGGGGGACGCCGCGGTGTCCCCCGGCTCCGGCGACGGTCGCGCCGTCGTCGACCTGCGGGGCATCCGCAAGGAGTTCCCCGGCGTCGTCGCGTGCGATGGCGCGAACCTCACCGTCCGGGCGGGCACGATCCACGCGCTGCTCGGCGAGAACGGTGCCGGCAAGACCTCGCTGGTGAACGTGCTCGGCGGCGTGTACCTGCCCGACGCCGGCGAGATCTGGGTGCACGGTCAGCAGCGTCAATTCCATTCCCCCGCCGATGCGATCGCCGCGGGCATCGGCATGGTCCACCAGGAATTCCGCCTGGTGCCCACGCTCACGGTTTTTGAGAACGTGGTGCTGGGCTCGGCGCCTCGCTATCTGGACACGGGTCAGATCACCGAGCGGGTCGCCCACCTGGCGGCTACCTACTCGCTCCAGACCGACCCGTCCCGGCCGGTGTGGCAGCTGTCGGTCGGCGAGCGCCAGCGAGTCGAGATTCTGAAGGCGCTGTGGCGCGACGCCGACGTGCTGGTGCTGGATGAGCCGACGGCGGTGCTGACTCCTGCCGAGGCAGCCGATCTGGGCCTGACACTGCGCTCCATGGCCGATCAGGGCCGATCGGTGGTCTATATCAGCCACAAGCTGGACGAAGTGCTGTCGGTGTGCGACGAGGCGACCGTGCTGCGCAACGGGGTCACGGTGGCGCGGCCGCGGAGCCTCGCGGGCATCGATCGCTCCGATCTCGCACAGATGATGGTGGGCGAGGCGGCAACCCAGATCCAGCGGCCTGCCGAGAGGCCCAGCGGCGACATTGTGCTGGAGTTGGCCGGCGTCTCGGCTCTGAGCGACCGTGGGCTGCCCGCGCTGCACTCAGTGGACATCGACGTACGCGCCGGCGAGATCGTCGGCGTCGCAGGCGTCTCGGGCAATGGGCAGCGGGAGCTGGCCGAAGCCATCGCCGGCCTGCGCTCGACCACCGCGGGCACCATGCTGCTCGCAGGAGTCGACATCACCGGCTCGTCGCCCCGCGGTCGTTCCCGCGCCGGCCTGGCGTACGTGCCAGAGGATCGGCTCGGCATGGGGCTGGCGCCCACGATGTCGGTCGTCGACAACGCGGTCGTGCGGTCGTACCGGTCGATGCGGCGCCGGATGATGCTCGACCTGCGCCGCTGCGAGGACTTCTGCCGGCGCCTCATCGAGCGCTTCGGCGTGCAGGTAGGACGCATTCACGAACCGGTGAGCGCCCTGTCGGGCGGCAATCTCCAGCGCCTGCTGCTCGGGCGCGAACTGACCGGCGAGCCCAAGATGCTCGTGGCGGCTCAGCCCACCCGCGGCCTCGACGTGGCCGGCATCGCTGCCATCCAGGAGCAGATCGTTGCCCAGCGGGCGGCGGGCGTGGGCGTGCTGCTGATCTCCGAAGACCTCGATGAGCTGCTCGCCCTGTCAGATCGGCTGATCGTTATGTACGAAGGTCAGGTCGCCGCGCTCATGGATCCGACGCAGGTCACCCGGACCGAAGTGGGCGCTGCAATGGCCGGGAGCACCGCCACGGCTTCAGGCGGCACCTCGTGAGCGATCCAGACGCAGCGCCGGAACCGACGCACGCCCCGCTGCACACCGTGTCGCGTGGCCGGGCCCGCTGGCATCGCGGCCTCGTGCGGCCCGTCCTGCAGCGGCGTGCCGATGTCGTGCCTGCCGCCCAGGCTGTCGCCTTCGTCATCGGCATCGCTGTGGCGCTGATCGCAGGGGCACTCCTGCTGCTCGCCGCCGGCAACGACCCAGCCCAGGTGTACGGCCGGATGATCGACTCATCGCTCGGCGGCATCAATTCGATCTCGCGGACTCTGCTGCGGGCGACGCCGCTGGCGCTGGCCGGTCTGGCCGTTGCCGTGGCTGGCTCGATGGGCCTCTGGAACATCGGGGCCGAAGGCCAGATGATGGCCGGCGCAACCGTCGCAGCGGGCTTTGCCATGTCGGCCGGCGACCTGCCGGGGCCCCTCCTCATCTTGCTGATGCTGATCGCAGGTGCAGTGGGCGGCGTCATTCTCATGGTGGGACCGGCGCTGGCGCGTGCCTACCTCGGCGTCAGCGAGATCATCACGACGTTGATGCTCGTCGAGGTCTCGATCCGGGTGGTGGAGTGGCTCGAAACCGGCCCCTGGAAAGACCCCGAGTCACAGGGCTTCGCGCTCATCGAGCCGTTGCCCGACCAAGCGTCGCTGCCGGGCCTGTTCGGTCGCGCCCACGTCGGCGCACTGTTCGCCGTCGCGCTGCTGGTCGCGTTCTGGCTGGCGGTCTCGCGCACGGCCTGGGGATACGAGTTGCGGATGGCGGGTTCGTCGCCGGCCACAGCTCGCTACGCCGGCATCTCGCTGCAACGCAAGGTGCTCGCTGCCCTGCTGCTGTCGGGTGGGCTGGCCGGGCTCGCCGGCGCCATCGAGCTCACCGGAACGGCGACGAGGCTCGATCCTGGCTTGTCCAACGGATATGGCTTCGCCGGGATCATCGTGGCCGCGCTCGCCCTGATGCGACCGTCGGGCGTGGCAGCGGTTGCCTTCGTGTTCGGTGCGGTGCAGGTGGGCGGCCAGTCCATCCAGACGCTCGGTGTCACGAGCTCCATCGCGACGATCCTGCAGGCCATGATTCTCATCGGAGCGCTGGTGGCGGCCGTGCTGCTCAACTACCGCGTCCGCTGGGTACGGCCGGTCGGCCACCCCTCCGACGAAGCCGCACTGCCGGCCGGGCCGGCACCGGGCGGCGCTCCCCCTTCGGGTGGCTCTTCGAATCCGGAGGCATCGGGTGTCTGAGGCGGCCGTTGTCGGGCTGCTCGTGGCGACCGTTCAGTTCGCCACGCTCGTATACCTGGCCGGCCTCGGCGAACTCATCGCCGAGCGCTCCGGCGTGCTGAACCTCGGTGTCGAGGGAATGATGGCGATGGGCGCTGTGAGCGGGTTCATGATGGCGCTCGCCACCGACCGGCCTTGGATCGGATTCGCATTCGCGGCACTCGTCGGCATGGCCGTCGCAGGCGTTCACGCCCTGGTGAGCGTGGTCATGGGCGCCGGTCAGGTGGTGTCCGGCCTGGCGATCACCATCGGCGGGCTCGGGTTCGCCGCCTTCATCGGTCAGGATGCGGTCCGCGAGCGTGCCGACGCCGTGTTCACCGATCTCGGCATCGCCGGACTCGCCGACATCCGCTGGGTCGGCCCGATCCTGTTCAACCAGCCGCCGGTGGTCTATCTGGCGGGCTTGTTGGGCATTGCTGCTTGGTTCGTCCTGAACCGCACCCGGCTGGGTCTCGCGTTGCGAGCGGTCGGCGAATCTGCCTCCACGACAGACTCAGTGGGCCACTCGGTGACCCTCCTGCGCTCCGGGGCGGTGCTGATCGGAGGTGCCTTCGCCGGCGCCGCCGGCGCCTTCCTGTCGCTCTACATGGCCGCCGGTTGGACCGAAGGCCTCATCGCCGGCCGCGGCTGGATCGCGGTGGCGCTGGTCATCTTCGGAGCGTGGCGACCCGGACGCCTGGCCGCCGGCTCATTGCTGTTCGGCTTCACGCTGGCCTTGCAGCCCCGAGTCCAGACGTTCGATCTGTCGATCTTCGGGTTGGAGGTCAACACGATCTCGCCGGCGTTGCTCGGCATCCTGCCGTTCCTGCTGACCGTCGTGGTGCTGATCGCGATCAGCTTCCGGGCCCGGCACCGGCCGAGCCCCGCACCCGCAGCGCTGACTCTGCCCTACCGCCGCGAGGAGCGCTGAAGTCGTCGCTCGGTGAGTCCGGCCACGACGCCGAGGGGTGAGCGGCCCTAGAGGGGCTTGACGTTCTGAGCTTCGTCGCCCTTGCGGCCTGGTCCGATATCGAACTCGACCTCCTGCCCTGCATCCAACGTCCGGTAGTTCTCACCGACGATGTTGGAGAAGTGGACGAAGACGTCATCGGCGCCTTCACGGGAGATAAAGCCGAAGCCCTTCTCGTTGTTGAAGAACTTGACTGTTCCGCGCATGTTGTGCCTCTCGATGCTCGGCCTGGCCGGCTAAGGGCCGCAAGGCTACGGCGGGAAGGCTGCGATCAGGCCGCTGCGTGAGCGCCGGGCACGAATTCGGCCAAGAACTTGAGCGTCGCCTCCACGAAGATGTCGTTGCGGTCGCCGGCCACCATGTGCGCCGCACCGCCCACGTTGGCGTAGTGGGCATGCGGCACCGTCTCGAGGAATGACTGGGCGCCTTCCTCTGACAGCACGTCGCTCATGCCGCCCCGCACCAGCAGGGTTGGCAGCGTCAGCTTCTCGGCGGCGGCCTGCTGGCGGGGGATGCGTTCGGCGAAGCTGCGCGGGCGGTGCATGAAGGCGGGATCCCAGTGCCAGCGGTACCGGCCGTCGGGCCAGAGGCGCACATTCTTGGCGAGCCCGTCCAGGTTCCTGGGGCGCTTGCGGTGCGGCTGGTAGTTCGCAATGGCTTCGGCCACCTCGTCGAGCGATGCGAACCCGTCGGCGCCTTGGGCCATGAAGTCTCGGATCTTGCGCACGCCGGCAGCTTCGATCTGTGGCGCCGTGTCGACGAGCACGAGCGCAAGTGCGTCCACCGCACCCTCGCCGACTGCGGTCAGCGAGGTTCCCCCGCCCATCGAGGCGCCGACCAGCACCGGCCGATCACCGAAGTGCTCCACGACCGCCACCAGGTCGGCCACCGATGCCTCTGTGGTGTAGTCACCGTCGGGTGCCCAGTCCGAGTCGCCATGTCCCCGGGCATCGAGGCACACAGCCCGGTAGCCGCCGTCGGCGAGGGCTTGGCCCGCTCCCTTCCACGCATGGCGTGTCTGGCCGCCGCCATGCTGCAGCAATACCAGCGGCCCGTCGTCGCCGTAGAGGTCGGCGGCGACCGTCACGCCTCCCGACGCTTCGATCATGAGGTCTGGAACGAGCGTGTCGGTGATGCGCTCACCGTGCTCGGAAGGGTGCGAATAGACATCGGCGCCGGCTGGCTCTGACGGCACGAAGTCGGGCGCGTCGGCGTCTGCGGGATCGAACAGCGGCTTGCGCGGTTGGTCAGTCATCTGCGGCCTTTCGTCCGTTCGGGCACCACGCGCGGCATCGCTGGCTGGCCCCGACGCCGGTGCCCGGGTTGCTCAGGTGGTCCGGGCGCGTCCGTCAGCCTTGGCGGCCGCTTGATCGCGCCGGCGTGCCTCACCGGCCGCGGCCAGCGCGGCCCGGTTCGAGTCGTCGACGCGCATGAAGTGATCACGCCAACCGTCGTTGTCGTCGGCGTCCCAGACGAAGGGCGTCTGCACGGTCGTGCGCGGCAGCCACGCGCGCTCCAGCAGGTCGAGCGCGGTGCCCACGATGGCGCGTTGCATGTCGACATCGCCGGGCTTGCCAGTCGGATTCCCCAAGGGGAAGTCGGTGAACACGAAGCGAGCGACGCCGCATTCCTCGACGATGTCGCGGGCGCTTCCGGCAACCACCGTGGGAATGCCGGCTTCTTCCAGATGTCGAGCGATCAGACCGATCGTCTGGTGGCACACCGGTCAGAGCGGTACCAGAAAGGCCACATCCACGCCGTCTTCACGCATCCACTCCTCGATGCGGGGCGAGTCGTTGCGCTGGGTACGGCGATGGCTGTAGTCGGTGGGGATCCCGTAGAAGCGTTCAGACAGGGCACCGATGCGTCCCTCGGCCTCAAACTCGCGCAGCCGGTTGATGGGCAGGTAGGTGTCGAGGTCCTCGGTGTGGGTGTTGTCCTTATCCCAGAAGAGATCGCTGTTGTACAGGCCGTCGAGGGCGTCGTCGCAGCGAGCCGCGTAGGGCTGCTTGGGCCGGGCCACCGGCACTCCCGCGGGCTCGCGGCCCTTCTCAAAGAACGACGTGGTGACCAGCCCGACGGTGCACTCCGACAGCGGCTTCGGCAGCGGAGCGAAGGCCACGTCGTGGCTGTACGCCCATTGGTACGGCTGCGGGTAGCCGTGCGCCGCGTAGTACTCGCGCGACTTGTCGATGTAGCTGAGGTACGACCGGTGCGCCCGCCGCCCATCCGGCTTTCGCCCATTGGTCGTCCGCTGGGGCCGTTCTGTCAACGCCATCGTGTCTCCCGTGCTGGTCGCGCCCCACGACTGTACGCGCCCCGCCCTGCGGGATGCCGGGTGCCACTTGGCTCACGGTTTCACCCCGTGCTTCCCGTTCTTGTTCGCTGTCGCTCGCGGGCCGCTTCGGGCACGGCTTCGCCTCTTAGCCTGAGCGCCGTGACCGAGGACGATGCCGCCACAGCGAGCGAGCCCTCCGTCCCACGCGAAGAAGCCGCTTGGGGTGCCGGTGGCCTGACGCTGGGCGGCAGCCTGGCCGAGGCCGTCGAGCAGCCGCCGACGGTGTTCGCAGCCGTGGGCGGGCAACAATTCTTCGACGATCTGGTGGATCGCTTCTACGACGCAGTCGAGCAGGACGAACTGCTCCGACCGATGTACCCCGCCGACATGGGACCGTCCCGGCACCGACTGGCGGGCTTTCTGGCCCAGTACTGGGGCGGGCCCGCCGACTACAGCGCCGAGCGCGGCCACCCGCGCCTGCGCATGCGACACATGCCCTTCGCCATCGGGCCAGCCGAACGCAATGCCTGGATGCGTCACATGGTTGCCTCGCTCGAAACGGCACGGCTGCCAGACGGGTCGCCGCTCGATCCCGACATCGCTCAGGCCATGTTCGCCCACTTCGACAACGCCGCCACCCACCTCATCAACCAGCCCGGCTGAGTCAGGGAAGGTCGAACAACAGCGCGATGATCTCGCGGATTTGGGCAAGTGCGACGTTGCCTATGTTGCCGCTGCGTTCTTGCACCCGGGACACGGCCACGGACCGCACATGCTGGCATTGGGCAGCCGATCGAGACTCAAGTCCATTGGCAGAGCCCGGATCCAGCTCCACCTCGAGGCTCAAGCCCCGAAGGCGCGTCGTCAGGGGCACGAGTTGAAGCACGCTCGGCGTTGCATCAAGAACGGCTTGGGCGGTGACGACAACCGCAGGTCGGCGAAAGCCCGATTCGTGCCCTGCTGGAACGCCGAGATCTACCTCGACGACATCACCCGAAACGAACGTCATCCGAGATCAGCCTCAAGCCAATCCCGCTCATTGTCAGTGAGTTCCGCACGCAATTCGAGACCCATCCGCTCTTGACGGAGTCGCCTCACCGCCAGCGCCACCGTTTCCCCGATCGTCAAGGACAACGATTGGGCAAGCTGGCAAATGTTCTGGTGCGTGTTCGTGTCGATCCGGACGCTGGTGCTTGCCACGATGGCAGCCTAGTGATGTAGGAGTGCATGCATACAGATGTGCATACACACTCAAGAACGCCACGCTCGACGAGGTCCGCTTCGCGGGAATCGCCGCTTCCAGAAGGCGAACAGCTAGAACGTCTGACGATGGCTGAAACGACCATGCAACGGGCGCGGCAGATGTGGGAGTGCGTGGAGCGGTATCACCAGCTCTGCTACTGGGCGCCGGAGGTCCGAGAGACCGGCACGGCAGCGGGGTTGAAGGGCTTCTGGATGAATTACTTCGCGACCCGCTCGGCGCCGTTGGGACCCGTGCCGGCGAGCGTCGTGGAGTCGTTGTTCTTCTACTACGCACCTGCGCGGGTCAGGCGGGCCATCCCCGATGCTTGGACGTTCTCGACGCCGGCCCAGGCGCTGGACGCGCGCTACGAGGGTATGGACGCCGCCTTGAGGCGCGAGCTGGGTGACTCGGTCGACAGCGATCCGGTTCGCCGCAGCGCCGAAGCCGTGCGGGCTGCCTGCGATGCCGCCGACCCTGTCGGGCGGGCGCTGTTCGCTGGCTGGTCATCGCTGGACTGGCCGGACGAGCCGCATCTGGCGCTATGGCACGGCTGCACGCTGCTGCGCGAGTACCGAAGCGGATGCCACCTGGTCGCCTTGGCAGCGGCCGGTCTGGACGGCTGCGAGTCGGTGGTGTCCCAAGTCGCCGTCGATGAGGCACCCCGCGAGTGGATTCAAGAAGAAGCCGGCTGGACCGAGACAGAGGCGGCGGACGCCTACGAGCGCCTCCGCAGCCGCGGCTGGGTGGAAGCCGACGGGCAGGCCACCGAAGCGGGCTTGGCCGGGAGAGCTCAGGTCGAGGCCACGACCGACCGGCTCGACGGCGCTCACTGGGCCGCCATCGGCGACGACGCTGCCGACGCTCTGCTGGCCGACATGGCGCCGCTCAACGCCGCGCTGCCGAAAGACGACCAGATCGACTGGCGAGAGCTCTATCCCGCCAACGACAGCGCGGGTCCCGAGTAGACGCTGACTCGCTGGCGCACATCCGGAATGACCGTCATGGCCATGAATCAACTGCTTGATGGGTTTTGCGACCGGGACCGCGTTCCTGCAGTCGCCGCGGCTGTCATTGCGGCCGATGGCTCCGTCGAGGCTGCTGTGGCCGGAGTGCTGCGGCGCGGCACAGCCGACCGCGTGACGGTGTCGGATGCGTGGCACATCGGATCCTGCGGCAAGACGATGACCGCAGTCCTGTGGGCGAGGCTGGTCGAGAACGATGTAGCGCAATGGGACATGCCGCTGGCCGACGCGCTCGGCTGCCCTCGCGGTCACCTGCACGCCGACTGGGCGAGCCAGACGGTTGATGACGCATTGCGGTGGCATGCAGGCGTCCAACCGAATCTCACGCCGTCGGCGATGCGGCAGGCGTGGGCCGACTCCCGTCCGCTCGAAGAACAACGTTTCGACGTGGCCACACGTGTGATGGCATCGCCGCCGCGACGACCTGGCCGCTTTGCCTACTCGAATCTGAGCTATGTGCTTGTCGGGGCCGCTGTGGACCGTCTGGCGTCGATGCCATTCGAGCGGGCCTTGGACGTCTACGTGCACCAGCCTCTCAGCATCAGCAGTGCCGGATTCGGCGCTCCGGCACGCGTGGCGGGTCACGGTCCACGATTCCGATTCGGCCCCCTGCGTGCGCTGCCCGGCAGACCAGTCGAGCCGTCACATCCCTTGAGCGACAACCCGCCGGTCATGTCGGCCGCGGGGACCCTGCATATCGCCATCGAGGACTGGGCGCGGTTCGTTCATGCATTTCTCCACGATGAAGCAGCAGGACCGCCGAGCGGCGACGATCCACTCCTCCGGCCGGAGTCGATCACCAAACTCCTGGCACCGGTTGGCGCAGGGCGCAGCTGCGCTGCAATGGGTTGGATGCCTGCCAACCGTGTTCCTGCCCTTTCATACGCCATGCAGGGATCCAACACCCTGTGGTCCGCATCCGCCGCGCTCGACAGCGACCGACATCGGGGTGTGGTCGTGGTGGCCAACGACGGCCGCACGAGCACGCTGCGGGCCACATTTCGACTCGCGCTGCAGCTGCTGTCATGACCCTCAGGCCAAGATTCGACCCCGACACTGTCCGGCAGCGTCTGCAAGGCTGCGGGCTATGAGTGAGCAGCTTCCCGGGCACGTTGATGATCCGGTGATGTCCCATAGCGAGTCGATCGAAATCGATGCCCCGCCGGAGAAGGTGTGGGACATGGTGACGGCGCTGGACCGCTACGGCGAGTGGAGCAACGAGAACACGGGCGGGTACTGGCGCAAGGGGCCTGATGGCGTACCGGGCACCGGGCAGGTCGGCGACATGTTCGTCGGCATCAACCGTCTCGACGGCGAGGAATGGAAGGCTCCCGTCGAGATCATCCGCCGGGTCGACAACGAGGATTTCGCCTTCGTGACAGGCGGCCTCGAATACAACATCGTCCTGTGGCGCTACCAACTAGCGCCCAAGGGTGCGGGCACCACGTTGACCGAGACCTGGACGCTCCGCAAGCTCTCGCCGCGCATGGTCGAGTTCGGACAGAAAGAACTCGACTACCGGGCCGGCAACGCCCGCGCCGGCATCCGCGCCACGCTCGCAGCGATGAAGGCGGCCGCAGAGGCTTGACGCCTCGTAGTGAGGCAGCCGATCAGCCGGGGATGCCGATCATCTGCGCGGTTGCGTGCATGTTCACCAGGCGGTCGAAGTCGACGAATTCGCTGAAGCCGTCTTCGGTGATGGTGGCCCGGTAGTCGTCCCAGCCCTGCGGATCACGGAAGTACAGCTCCGCCATGCCCAGGTAGGACTCATTTGCGGGGTCCTGGCTGTGGTTCACCACGTAGCGCAGGCCGCCGATCTCGCCCATGACGCCTCGCACGTTGGGCGCATGCGCTTCCAGCCAATGGCGGAACGCCTCGTCGTAGTCGATCCCGTCCCGGGCGGGCACCAGGAACGACACCTTGAAGAAGCCCGACCGCGTCGCCGGGAACGGCTCGTTGAGGGTGTTCGGCACGACGGGCAGCTCGCCGTCGATCACCACGTACTCGGTGGTTGCCCACCCCACGTACGGCTCGGCCTTCTGCTGGAACGTGTCCCGGGGCACCGTGCCGTGCGGCTCGGGCGGGTTCGGGATCGCCCGGTCGAACCAGAGCTGCGCCATGCCGTCCCAGGGCACGACCTTGCCGGGCCGCTGATCGAACAGCGTCGCGATGTACTTCGTGGCGTGGACTTTGCCGTCGGCGGCGGCGCGCTCCTGGCCGGCGATCACGTCGGGCATGTGATTCTTGAACCAGTTCGCGACCAATTCGTCGCGGGTGGCGTCCGGCCGGCGCTTGATGAGAAAGATCATCTTGGCGCCGGGTGTTGCTGCGATGGCCGATGACATCGGTGCCTCCTGGGCTGGGAACCTCGGGCGGAAGCCGCCCTGCCTGCCGCGATCCTGCCACCTGGCCCCAGGCCGCCGCAGCGCTGCGCCGCCCCGACGCAGCCATCAGCCGATCCGGCAGCCCTTAGCCAGCCAGTTCCGTGGTGAGCGCCTTGGCGAGCAGGTCGTAGTCGTCGGGCCGGTTGTAGAGGTGCGCCGAGATGCGCAGCACGCGGTCGGGTGGTGCCGGCCAGGTGAACACCGGCACCTCGATGCGATGCCGATCGCGCAGCGCCGCCATCAGCGGGTCGAAGATCGCCGAGCCCGAGTTGTCGGCCGGCGGCAGCGGAACGCTGGCAATGGCACCGATCATGTCCGACGGCGCCGGTGGTGCGATGCCGAGTGCTTCGATGAGCACGTCGCGACCGGTCAGGCAGAGTTCGCGGATTGCCGCCTTCACCCCCGGCCAGCCGCCGGGATGCATGGCCTCGACCGTGGCCAGAGCATCGGCGATGGTCAGCCACGCCGTCGGATCATGGGTGCCCGTCCAGTCGAACTGGGCATGCAGACGCCCGCCTTCGGACGGCCAGCCGCCGTTGTACCCATGGCTGATGACCGCATGGTGCATGCCATCGCGCCGATCGGGTCGCACCCACAGGAACGCTGCACCCTTGGCCGAGCACATCCACTTGTGGCAGTTGGCCGTGACGTACGAGGCGCCCAGCTCGGTCACATCGAAGTCGATCATGCCGGGGGCGTGTGCCGCGTCCACGAGCACCCGCACATCGGGCTCGAGCCGCGCCACCAGCTCGTCCACCGGCATCACGAGGCCCGTCGCCGAGGTGACCGCATCGATCAGCAGGATGCGTGTGCGGTCAGTGACCGCTCTGAGCACGGCGTCGACCACCTCGCTGCGGTCGTCGAGCGGGAACGGCACTGCTGCGGTAGTGACCACAGCGCCGGCACGCGACGCCGACACGACCGCAGCGTTGGTGCAGGCGTTGTACTCGTGGTCGGTGACCAGAATCTCGTCGCCGGGCGACAGGCTCGGCTCCAACGAACGCAGCACCGAGTTCACGCCCGCCGTTGCGTTCGTGACGAAAACGAGTCCCGCCGGGTCGCCACCGACGAACTCCGCCACCGCCTGCCGCGTCGAGTCCAGCCGCCGCTGGTACTCGCCCTCGAGGAAGAACCGGGTCGGGTTGGCTTCGATGTGGGTGCGGATGGCCTGCTGCGCGTCGAGCACGCTCGCAGGCGTCGCGCCGAACGAGCCGTGATTGAGATGCAGCACTTCTGGGTCCAACAGCCATGCAGTCACGCAGGGCACGCTACGGCAGCGGCTCGCCGCAGCGAAGTGATGTAGGAACCGAGTCAGGCGCGAACATGTTGACCGGACACGGGAGACGTCCACGGGAGATGTCCGCGGGAGATGTGATGAAGAAGCTGCTCGTAGCGAACCGGGGCGAGATCGCCATCCGTGCCTTTCGCGCTGCGACCCAGCTCGGTATCCGGACGGTTGCGATCCTTCCCGTCGAGGAGGAACGCAGCGGGGCGCTGCACCGGATCAAGGCCGACGAGGCGTACGTCATCGGCACCGAGGGCCGGCCCGTGCGCGCCTACCTCGACCACGAGGCCATCGTGGCCAAGGCGGTCGAGGTCGGCGCCGACGCCATCTACCCGGGTTACGGATTCCTGTCCGAGAGCCCAGATCTCGCCGATGCGTGCGCGGCGGCCGGCATCACCTTCGTGGGGCCCAGCGCTGGAGCGCTGCGGCTGACCGGCAACAAGATGCGGGCCCGTGAGGCGGCCGACGCAGCCGGCTTGCCGGTGCTGCGACAGTCACCGCCCGTCGACGATGACGCTGCCGAATCCGACATCGCGAGTGCTGCATCAGCGATCGGCTTCCCGCTGTTCGTGAAGGCCGCATCAGGCGGCGGCGGGCGCGGCATGCGCCGCGTGGAGCGCCCCGAGAACTTGGCCGAGGCAGTCGAGGCCGCTCGCCGGGAAGCCCACAGCGCCTTCGGCGACGGCACGGTGTTTCTGGAAGAGGCCATGACCGATGTGCGCCACATCGAGGCGCAGGTGCTGGCCGACGCCAGCGGCCGCGTCGTGCATCTCTACGAGCGGGACTGCTCAGTTCAGCGGCGCTTCCAGAAAGTGGTCGAGATGGCGCCCGCCCGCGACCTCGACCCAGCGGTGCGGCAGCAGCTGCTGGCAGATGCGGTTCGCTTCGCGGAGGCCATCGGCTACGTCAACGCGGGCACGGTGGAGTTCTTGGTGGAGCCCAGCGGTCGGCACGTCTTCATCGAGATGAACCCGCGCATCCAGGTGGAGCACACGGTGACCGAAGAAGTCACCGACATCGACCTCGTCGAGTCGCAGCTGCGCATCGCCGCCGGTGCCACGCTCGACGATCTGGGGCTGTCCCAGGACCGCATCAGCGTGCGCGGCTTCGCCATGCAGTGCCGCGTGACCGCCGAGAACCCCGCCAACGACTTCCGGCCCGACACCGGGCGCATCGTGGCCTACCGACCCGCCAGCGGCGCAGGCGTGCGGCTCGACGGCTGCGTGTACCAGGGCGTGGAGATCACCCCGCACTTCGACTCGATGATCGAGAAGATCACCTGCCGCGGCCCCGATTTCGACACCGTGGTCCGGCGCATGCAGCGCACGCTGGCCGAATACCGCGTGCGGGGCGTATCAACCAATCAGCCGTACCTGCAAGCGATCCTAGCCGACGCCCAGTTCCAATCCGAACCCGTCACCACCACCTTCATCGACGATCGGCCCGAGCTGACCGCAGCGTCGGTGGGCGCCGACCGGGCCACACGGCTGCTGCGCTACCTGGCCGACGTGACCGTCCACCAGCCCCACGGCCCGGCTCCGACCCATGTCGATCCCGTCACCAAGCTCGCACCGACGCCGCGTACGCCGCCGGACGGTTCCAAGCAGCGGCTCGACCGGCTCGGGCCTGCGGGCTTCGCAGCCGACCTGCGGGCCGCCGGCACCGTGGCCGTCACCGACACCACGCTGCGCGATGCCCACCAGTCCATCCTGGCCACCCGGCTGCGCACCATCGACCTGGTGGCCGGCGCCCGCCAGATGGCCCATCACATGCCGCAGCTGCTCAGCATGGAGTGCTGGGGCGGCGCCACCTTCGACGTGGCGCTGCGGTTCCTGCACGAGGACCCGTGGGAACGGCTGCGGCGCATACGTGCGGCGGCACCCAACATCTGCACCCAGATGCTGCTGCGGGGGCGCAACACGGTGGGCTACTCGCCCTATCCCGACACGGTCGCCCACGAGTTCGTGGCCGAGGCGGCTGCATGCGGGATGGACATCTTCCGGGTCTTCGACGCGTTCAACTCCATCGACCAGATGCGGCCCGCCATCGAAGCCGTCATCGAGGCCGGCGCGGTGGCCGAGGGCACCATCTGCTACTCGGGCAACCTGTCCAGCCCCAATGAGGACCTCTACACCCTCGACTACTACCTCGGGGTCGCCGAACAGCTCGACGCCGCCGGGGTGCACGTCCTGTGCATCAAGGACATGGCGGGACTGCTGCGCCCTCCGGCTGCGGAGGTGCTCGTCAGTGCGCTGCGGGATCGATTCGCCCAGCCAGTGCACCTGCACACCCACGACACCGGCGGCGGGCAGCTCGCCACCTACCTTGCAGCTATCGACGCCGGGGTGGATGCCATCGACGGTGCTGCCCCGCCCCTGTCGGGGATGACCTCCCAGCCGTCCATCGCCTCGATCGTGGCGATGACCGACGACACCGACCGGGCCACCGGGCTCAGTCTCGACGCGATCGGCGACATGGAGCCCTACTGGGAAGCCGTGCGGCACGTGTACGCGCCGTTCGAAGCAGGCCTGCCGTCGCCCACGGGCACCGTCTACCGCCACGAGATACCCGGCGGGCAGCTCTCGAACCTGCGGGCGCAAGCACGGGCGCTGGGCCTGGGGCACCGTTTCGAGGAAGTCGAGCGTCTGTATGCGGCGTGCAGCGACCTGCTCGGCCGCCCCATCAAGGTCACCCCGTCGTCGAAGGTCGTCGGCGATCTCGCCCTGCACCTCGTGGCCTCGGGCGTCTCGCCTGCCGAGCTGGCTGGCAATCCGGCCGGGGCAGACCTGCCCGACAGCGTCATCGGCTTCCTGCACGGCGAGCTCGGCACCCCGCCCGGCGGCTTCCCCGAACCTTTCCGGACCCACGCCACCGAGGGCCGTGATTGGACGCCCAAGACCAAGGACCTCACCGAGGACGACGTGGTGGGTTTGGCGGCCGACCGCGCCGCCACGCTGAATCGGCTGCTGTTCCCCACGCCCTCAGCGGCCCAGGACGAGAACACCCACCGCTACGGCGACCTGTCGGTGCTGCCATCGCTGCTGTTCTGGTACGGGCTGGACCCTCACGACGACGACACCGCCGTGGTGCTCGGCCCGGGCGTGCGGCTGCTGCTGGGCCTGCGGTCCATCGGCGAGCCGAACGACGAGGGCATTCGCCTGGTGAGCTTCCGGGTGAACGGCCAGCCCCGTGACATCGACACGCTGGATCGCACTGTGGCCGTCGATCGACCCGAACATGCCAGGGCTGACCCCAGCGTCCCGGGTCACGTGGCGGCACCGTTCCGGGGCTCGGTGAACGTGTCGGTGTCCGAAGGCGATCAAGTGGAAGCGGGCGACACGGTCGCGGTCATCGAGGCCATGAAGATGGAGTCGTCGATTTCTGCGCCCGTCACCGGCACGGTCATCTCGGTCGCCGCAGCCTCGGGGTCGCTGCTCGAGCCCGGCGACCTGATTGCGGAGATCCGACCGGCCGGCCGGTCGGGCAGCCCGGAAAGCGAGCACGACGGCTAGCCGGGGGAGGCGCTCCCTTCCGCGCACTAGTGTTCGGAGCAGGAGCCCAAGGGGTAGAACTGCGACATGGCAGCAGACGGGATACAGCCGGTAGCTGACTGGACACAAGCGGAGGCAGAGTGGACACAGCCGGAGGCTGAGTTCTGGGCTCCCCAACGCAACGGCGTCGACGCGTCCTTCGCCATGCAGCCGGCGGTATACGCCGATGATGGCTTCTTCGCCGCCGAGCAGGAGCGCCTGTTCGGCCGGGCGTGGGTTGCGGTGGCCCTTGCTGGGGAGGTCGCGCGGCCGGGGCGGCTGCTGGTGCGCTCAGTGGGCGGACGCTCGGTGCTGCTGACCCGATCCGACGCAGGGCTGCACGGCTTTCTGAACTCATGCCGGCACCGCGGCACCGAGCTGGCCGAACGCGATTGCGATATCGCGAACACGATTCGCTGCCCGTACCACCGGTGGCACTACAGCGCCGACGGACGGCTCGTGGCAGCACCCTTGTTCGACGAGGTGCCCAGAGACGATTTCGACATGGCCAACTACGGGTTGATTCGGGTGCGCACTGAGGCCTGGGGCCCGCTCGTGTTCGTCTGTCTCAACGACGACACCCCGCCGCTCGAGGAGTGGCTCGGCGATCTGCCGGACAGGTTCGCTGCCTACGGATTCTCCGAGTGGCGCTCAACCGGGCTGGATGGGGCAGCACGCACGTTCGACGTGGCGGCCAACTGGAAGCTCATCGTGGAGAACTTCGCGGAGTACTACCACCTTCCCTGGGTGCACCCGGAGCTGGCCAAGGTGTCCCGAGTGCCCGACCACTACCGCTACCAGGGTCCGGGGATGTACTGCGGCCAGACCACCACACCGGTGTCGGGCGACGAGCGTGACGACTGGCTGACGCTGCCTGCCGCAGCTGGACTCGACGATTCTGATGCCGCCAGCGGCAGGTTCGTGGCGCTGTTCCCCAATGTGACGCTCGCCGTGCTGCCGAGCCACATGTTCCTGATGGTGCTGGAGCCGCTCGCCGCGGGCCGCACTCTCGAGCACTGCACATTCCTGTTCCCGCCGGGCCCGATGACCGCGGGCGAGCCGTCGGCCGAGTTGCGCACGTCGTTCGAGATCACGCGCCGCTTCTGGATCGAGGTGAACGACGAGTACATCGACATCTGCGAGCGAGCCCAGCGCGGCATCTCGCTGGGCGGCGCGCCTCCGGGGCCGCTGGCCCCCCGCTTCGAGGAACCGCTCAACCGGTTCCACAAGATGACCGCCGACCTGATGACGCTCCCCTCCGCTGCCGACCTGACAGTGCCGGCCGGCGACCGACCCGGTGGCGTCGATCTCTACGGCAGCGAGCCGAATCCCCTGCCGCCGGCCATAGAGTCCGCCGAAGCTGCATTGACGGGCAAGACTTCGCATTCGTGACTGAACGGGTGCAGGTCGTCGTGATCGGCGGCGGCGTCGTGGGCGCCTCGGTGCTGTTTCACCTGACTCGCGCCGGCTGGACCGATGTGGTGCTGCTCGAACGCTCGGAGCTCACTGCGGGCTCGACGTGGCATGCCGCCGGCGGCATGCATCCCATCAACTCCGACCCCACGGTGGCCAAGCTGCAGAAGTACACGATCGAGCTGTATCGCGAGATCGAGGAACTCTCGGGCCAGGACTGCGGCATCCACCTCACCGGCGCGGTCTTCCTGGCCGACACGGCCGAGCGCCTGGACTGGCTGCGGATGACCGACGCACGCGGCAAGTACCTCGGCATTACGTCCGAGATGATCTCGGCCGAAGAAGCCGCCCGGCTGATGCCGATCATCGACTCCAGTCAATTCGCCGGAGCGATGTACGACTACGAGCACGGTCACGTCGATCCGACCGGCGTGACCTACGCGTACGCCAGGGCGGCGATGGCAGCAGGCGCACAGGTCCGGCGCCACACGTGGGCACGACGCATCGAGCGGACGCCGCACGGCACCTGGCGTGTCGGGTTGTACGACACCGCCGGGGGCGATCTCGCCGGTGCATCAGACCTATCCGCCGAGTGCGACGACTGGCTGGAAGCAACCCACGTCGTCAACGCAGGAGGGCTGTGGGCACGCGAGGTGGGCCGCATGGTCGGCCTCGAGCTGCCGGTGCTCGCCATGGAGCACACCTACGTCATCACCGAGCCCATCGACGAGATCGTCGCCCACAACGAGCGCTCCGGCACCGAGCTGATGGGTTCCATCGACTTCGGCGGCGAGATCTACACGCGCCAGGAGGGTCAAGGTCTGCTGGTGGGCACCTACGAGCAGGCGGCCGTGGCGTGGCAGCACCAGCAGACGCCGTGGGACTTCGACAAGCGCCTGCTGACGCCAGACCTGGAGCGGATCGCACCGTCGCTGGACACGGCCTTCAGGCACTTCCCGGTGCTCGCCGACGCCGGCATCGCCCGGGTGGTCAATGGGCCCTTCACGTTCGCACCCGACGGGAACCCCCTCGTCGGCCCGATCCGCGGCTTGCCGGGTCTCTGGTCGGCCTGCGGCGTGATGGCGGGATTGTCCCAAGGCGGGGGTGTCGGGCTCGCACTGTCCAACTGGATGACCGCGGGAGACCCCGGATTCGACGTGTGGGCCATGGACATCGCCAGATTCGGCGACTGGGCAACTCGCGCCTACACCGCCACCAAGGTGCGAGAGAACTACCGGCGGCGCTTCAGCATCAGCTTCCCCAACGAGTTCCTGCCCGAAGGCCGACCTCTGGCCACGACCTCCATCTACGAACCGCAGCGGGCGGCAGGGGCCGTCTTCGGGGATGCCTACGGCCTCGAGGTGCCGCTCTGGTTTGCTCCAGAACCCGGGACCGTCGAGGACGTCACGTTCGGTCGCTCCAACGCATGGCCCCATGTCCGCGAGGAGGTGCTCGCCGTTCGCAACAGCGTCGGCCTCATGGAGACGTCGGGCTTCGCCAAGTTCCTGGTGGAAGGACCGGGAGCGCGGGCGTGGCTCACGCACCTCACCGCGGGCAGGCTGCCGGGGCCGGGGCGGATCGCGCTCGCACCGATGTGCAACGAGCAGGGCAACCTCACCGGCGACCTCACCGTCGCCTGCCTGCCGACGGCCGGAGGAACTCCTGACGGTCCGGTCGAATCAGTGACCGGCGGTGCCACCGCCAACGCTGCAGCACGTGAGCGCTTCATCGTGTTCGGTTCGGGCATCGCCGAGCGCTACTACGAGCGCTGGTTCGACGCACATATCGCGCGTTGGGATGGCGGGCCGGTGGGGTACCGAACGCTCGGTACACAGATGTGCGGCGTGGCCATAGCCGGGCCGAACTCGAGAGCACTGCTGTCGGAGGTGACCGACGCAGACATCTCGAACGAGACGATGCGCTTCGGCAGCTTCACCGGCATCGACGTCGGCTGGTCGCGGGTGTGGTGCGGACGGCTGAGCTATACCGGCGATCTCGGTTATGAGTTGTGGATGGACGCAGGTCAGCTTCGCTACGTGTTCGACCTGCTCGTCACCCACGGCGCGGATCACGGACTGCGGCTGTTCGGTCTGCATGCGTTGGACTCGCTGCGCTTGGACAAGAGCTTCGGCAGCTGGGCGCGTGAGTACCGGCCCGTCTACGACCCGTTCGAGGCGAATCTGGGCCGTTTCGTGAGAATGACCAGAGCAAGTGACGACGGGACGGACTTTGTGGGGCGCGCAGCTCTGGTTGCCAAGTACGGGCCTCGGGGGCCCCAACCGGAGCAGGACCTGCCACCCGGTTCGATGACGCTGCGCACGTGGACGGTGCCCGGACCGGCTGATCGGACAGGTTTCGATGCCTTCGCGGATGAACCGATCTTCTGCAATGGCGAACCGGTCGGCTGGGTGACTTCGGGCGGTTATGCCCACTTCAGCGGAGTGTCCGTCGCCTTGGGTTACGTGCCGAGCGTATTGGCGCACGAAGGCGTCGACTTTGGAATCGAAATCGTGGGCAAGCGACGTACAGTTGACCTCATCGATGACTGCCTCTGGGATCCGGAAGGCATGGCGCTGCGCCGCTAAGCCCAGCCTGCCGTGTTTTCCAGCCCGGATGCACACGATTCCAAGTGCTGAACTAGGTCGAATAACTCAGCAACAGTATGAATTTCTCCAAATAGTACGGCGAAGAATATAGAGAGCTGCACTTCAAAATACCGGCGACTTTTGGCCGCATTTCATGAGCAATCCGGGTTGATTGTCTCCGGCTTGAAGTACGCTTACGCTCTTCCACTTCTTGTAAGCACCGGGAAGAGATACCGATCAAATGTCGGTGATGTCATAGATATGTCCTCACGTTTGGAAATGCATCACTACGAGACCATCGTGGCGGTCTCGGAAACCGGATCAGTGACCGCTGCGGCCGGTCGACTTCATGTCAGCCAGTCTGCGGTGAGTCATCGGCTGGCCGAAGCTGAGCGGCGCCTCGGTGGACGCCTGTTCGAACGCCGGCCATCTCGCGGCATGCAGCCCACACCTGCGGCGCTGGCGCTGTGCCAAGCCGCTCATCGTGCGATGCCGGATCTGGCACGGGCGGAGCAGGACTTCATGCGCAGCGTCGGCGGTACGACGGCCACGGTCCGGATCGGCGTCGGGTCCTACGACTGCTACCACTGGCTGGCGCCGTTTGCGGCAGCGTGCAGCGACCGGCTGGAAGGACTGCTCCTCGAACTGGTGGTCGTGGGCGACATGCCGGTGCCACGACTCGCCGACGGGACGGCCGACCTCGTGCTTGCTCCGGGGCCGGCGCCAGGGGCGCGTGAGGCACTCCACCTGTTCACCGATGAGCTGGTACTGGTCACACACCCAGAGCACCGACTCGCCGGCCGGACTTGGATCGGGCCCGAGGCGATCGCGGAAGAGAACTACTTCACGTACAACCGGCAGCCGTCGCCTGGATTCGAGTACGAGCGCTTCGTCCGCCCTGCGGGACTGTCGCCCCGAACGATCACCGTGCTCGAGCAGACCGGCGCCATCGCCGAGATGATCGCGGCTGACTTCGGAGTGTCCATTCTCAGCCGGTGGGCGATGTCGCAGTGGCTCGACTCCGGGCGGCTCGTCGCTGTGCGCTGCGGTCGTTCTGGGCTCGACCTGGAATGGTCGGCCCTCACCCGAGTCGAGACAGACGACGACGCACCCGAGCGGCAGGTTGCCAACGCCATCGTCGACTGGCTCGGTGATCCGAGCAACAGCTGAGCCCGACCGGTTTGTCTGACCGCCTGGCTCAGTCGAGCAGCGACCTGCTGATCACGACGTCCTGGATCTCGGTGGCACCGTCGACGTAGTGCGTCAGGCGTGAGGCGGCGAGGTGCCGGGGCAGCGGATGGTCGCGCCGGCCGCCCGCCGCGCCCATCACCTGCATGCAGTCGGCCAAGCCTCGCTCGGCGACGCGAGTGGCGAACTTCTTGGCGTGTGCTGCGTGGACAGCCGCTGGTCGGCCTTCGGCCACCGCCAGCGCTGCCCGATAGGCGAGCAGGCGGGCAGCCTCCAGGTCGGTTGCCACGTCGGCCAGCTTGAAGCGCACGCCCTGCAGGTCGGCGATGCGGCCGCCGAACGCCTGCCGCTTGCGGACGTAGTCGATGGCGGTCGCGAGGCCGGTGCGCATCATGCCGCAGCACATGGCTGCTACCAGCACTCGAGCGATGTCGATGCCTTCCATCGCGGCAACGAACCCTTCGCCGAGGGGCACCATGACATCAGCGTCAGGCACCCGGCACTCGTCGAAGCGCACCTCATTGGTGCCGATGCCGTGGGCGCCGATGAGCTCGTAGCCGTCGGTCCGCTCGATGCCGTCAGTGCTGCTGTCGACGAGGAACGTCATGATGCCCCGGTGTCCCGCTGCGGGATCGGCCTGCGCGTACACCGACATCACGTCGGCCGCCGTGCCATTGCTGACCCACGCCTTGCGACCGTCGATGACCCACTCGTCGCCGTCTCGACGCGCGGCCGTGGTGATCTTGGCGGCATCGCTGCCGACGCCCGGTTCCGTCAGCAGGAACGCGCCGAGCCGCTCGCCCGAGACCAGCGGCCCCAGTGCTCGCTCCCGCATCTCGGCCGGAGCACGCCTGCTCACCGCACCCGCCAGATTGTTGTGACAAACGAGCACGAATGCGATCGCGAAGTCGGCCGCGGCCACCTCTTCGAGCACGCGTGCCAGCCCGACCTGGCTCAGCCCCGAGCCACCATCGGCAACGGGCACGAGCAGCCCGCACAGCCGCTCGTCGCCGGCGCTCGCAAACGCCTCAGCCGCGAAGCGGCGATCACGCTCCCAGGACTCGGCGTGCGGCGCGACCGCAGAGCTGGCCCATGCCGCCGCCCGATCCACCACCGCCTGGTCCGCCGCTCCCACCGCAGCGTCCGCCACCTCCGGCATGAGTTCATCGGCCAGTTCCGATGGGGGCATGACGTCGAGATCGATCGCAGCAGATGTCATGGCCCGCATCTTGCCATCCTCACGTCCCGCCCATCTGCGAGAGGATCGCGGATCCCTGGAGTGAGGCCGATGGCCCGCGACGCCATGCCAGCCCGCCGTACAGTTCGCCAACCGGTCGCGCACCGGGCCGCCGAGTGCCGAGAAGGGCTGCCGCGATGAATCCAGACCGCCCCTCCGCACGCCAAGGCAGTCGTTCCGGGGTTCAGCTCGGCGTCGATGAGGCGATCAGACGCCTCGGGCGCAGGGCACGGGTCTATGTCGCTCAGGGCTCGGCCACGCCGTTCGGCTTGCTCGCGGCCATCGACGACGCTCACGACCGATTCGATCATCTTGAGTTCGTCAGCGCATTCCTGCTGGAAAGGCCGCAGCCGCTGGATCACCTCGGCAACCCGTTCGCTTGGACCTCGCTGCAGCCCAGCGGGGCATTGCGCGACGCCCTCGACAGCCCGCACTTCGGCGTGGTCCCGGCCCGCTATTCGGACATCACCGGCCTCGTGGGACCCGGGGGCGGGCTGGAGGCCGATGTCCTGCTGTGCCAGGCCAGCCCGCCTGACGCCGACGGTCGCATGAGCCTCGGCACCGGCGTCGGAGGCCACGTCGAGCTCTTGCGATCCACGCCGCAGGTGATTGCGCAGGTGAACCCCCAGATGCCCTACGTGCACGGCGAGGGCGAATGCCACCGCACCGATTTCGACGTGCTCGTCGAGATTGACGAGCCGCTCGCGACCTTGGCTCCAGCCGTCGTCGATGAGACCGCGGAGGCGATCGCAGCGCACGTCGGCCAGTTCATCGGTGACGGCACGACGCTGCAGTTCGGGATCGGCTCGGTTCCCGACGCAGTGCTCTCAAGCCTCAGCGACCGCCGGCACCTCGGCCTGCACGGCGGCATGATCAACGATGCCTGCATCGACCTCATCGACAGCGGCGCAGTGGACAACCGCCACAAGGGATCCCTGGGCGACGGTGTCAGCGTCGCCGCAGAGGTGATGGGCACACGCCGCCTGTATGACTGGGTCGATCGCAACCCGGCGGTGCATCTCGCGAACGGTTCGCTGAGCCACGGCATCGAGGGCATCGCGCAGATCCGCAACTTCGTCGCGCTGCAGTCGACCGTGCAGATGGCGCTCGACGGCTCAGCCAACTCTGAGGTGATCGGCGGCCGCCACATATCCGGGCCCGGCGGAGCACCCGACTTCGCATTCGGCGCCTGCGTGGCGACCGGCGGCCGGGCCATCGTGGCCATGCCGTCGACCGCCGCGCGCGGGCGCATCTCGCGCATCGTGACCCGACTCGAGCCCGGTGCCCCCACGACGCTGCCGTCGTACACCGCAGACATCGTGGCGACCGAGTTCGGCGCCGTGGAACTGCGAGGCCGCACGCTGGCCGAGCGAGCCGAGCTGCTCATCTCGATCGCCCACCCCGACTTCCGCGACGAGCTCAGCGACAACGCTTCCGGCTAGTCACCGCGTCGGCCGGTGCGCCCGCTGCGCAAGCGGCAGGACTCTCCGTCGGGGCTAGAGGCGACGGACCGTGGCGGCCTTGCCGGTGGTGCCGTAGGCCATGCCGGACATGCGGTGGATGTTGCGGGTGTTGTGCATCCTGCCGTGGACGCGAGGCCCGGCCGCCAGTATCGCCCCGTCCACCACCAGCTCTTGGCCGCTCACGAACTTGCTGTCGTCGCTCGCCAAGAAGAGCGCCATGCCGGCGATGTCAGTGCCTTCGCCGCGGTCGGGCCACGGCTGCAGTTCCGACATGATCTCTTCGGCCTGATCCTCGTTGCCGCTGTGCATCAATGGAGTGAAGATGAGGCCCGGGCAGATGGCGTTCACCCGAATGCGGTGCGGCGCCAGCTCCAGCGCCGTGGTCTTGGCCAGGCTGATGACCGCGGCCTTGGCCGCTGAGTACGCCTGCGGGCCGGCGCCCCCGCCCATCCCCGCAATCGACCCGGTGTTGATGATCGAGCCGCCGGTGCCCTGAGGGATCATCACCCGCGCCGCGTGCTTGGTGCCGAGCATCACCGACCGCACCAAGATGGCGAACGTCTCGTCCCAAGCATCCACCTCCAGCTCGGTAATCGGGCCGAACGCCCCGCCGATGCCGGCGTTGTTGAACACCACATCCAGCTGTCCGAACGCCTCCACCGCCAGCTCGGTCATGGCGGCCACGTCGTCCTCCACCGCCACATCGGTGCGGGTGAAGCGCACACGCTCCCCCAGGCCCGCTGCCTCCAGCTCGTCCATGAACGCCCGCCCGGTGTCGGCGTTCAGGTCGCCGATCACCACCGACGCCCCCTCAGCCAGGAATCGCTCGACGGTCGACCGCCCCATGCCGCTGGCGCCGCCCGTGATCACGGCCACCTTGCCGGCCAGCCGCCCCCCGGAGTTGCCGCTGCTCTCACTCATCGTGCTGTCCTCCCGTGCTGTCGAATGTGACGCCCGTGATTCTCGCCTATGTGGCGCTGCCGTGCCCCGGCACTGCCACGCAGCCGCGGTTGGGCGCTGTTCCGCTGACGCCCGGCCCGCGACGTGAAAGAATCCGAACGGGCACCAGGGTTCACGGGGGAATCATGACCACGACCGTTCAGCGACAGCTCACCGCCGAGGGCGGGCAGCGCCACATGCACGAAGTCCACAAGATCGCGCACGCCGGCGCAGTCGACGCCGACGGGCACATTCTCGAGCCGCCCGACCTGTGGGAGGAGTATCTCGAGGATCGCTACAAGGACCGGGCGCTGCGCATCGAGATCGAGCCTGAGCGCGGTCTTGAAGTGCTCATGATCGACAACCAGCGGAGCAAGCTGGCCCGGCCCGGCATGGTCTCAACGCTGGGCGCCATGGGCGCACCCGACCTGCCCGACATCATGTTCAACCCAGATCGCACCTACGTGGGCGAGATCCCCTTCGGGGCCATGGATCCTCACCAGCGAATCGTGCTGCTCGATGCCGAAGGCCTCGACATCGCGGTACTGCTGCCGACGATGGGACTGCTCTGGGAAGCCGAGCTCGAGGACGCCGAGCTGAGCCAGGCGTACACCCGGGCCTACAACCGCTGGATCTGCGAGTTCTGCCGGGATCACTCCGACCGTCTCATTCCCATTGCCCACATCTCGATGACCGATCCGGTTGCCGCGGCAGCCGAGCTGCGGCGCTCGGTGGCTGACGGTGCGCGCGGCTGCTTCGTGGCGCCGTTCACCCATTCGACGCGTCCGCTCGGCCATGCCGACCACGACCCCGTGTTCGAAGCGGCGCAGGATCTCGGCGTCCCGTTCGCCATCCACCCCACGTTCGAGCCGCAGTGGACCAAGGGCACGCGCATGGGCACGTGGGAGCACGTGCGCGAATTGCGTCTCACGGCATCGATGACCGCATCGGACGGGGTGCGCCACCAGTTCGTGTCGCTGTTCGACTACGGCGTCTTCGAGCGGTTCCCGGAGCTGAAGGTGCTCGTGCTCGAGTCGGGCGGCGGCTGGCTCGGCTACTGCCTCGACCGCATCGATGCCGTCTTCGGGCATACCTACACCGGTACCCGCGTGCCGCTGCAGATGAAGCCCAGCGAGTACTTCATGCGGCAGGTGTGGATCTCCTGCGACCCCGACGAGCGCTCCATTCCCGCGCTGGCAGAGCGCTACGGGTACGACCGGTTCATCTGGGCCAGCGACTTCCCCCACGCCGACCACACACCGGAATACGTGCTCGACCTCGACGAACTGGTCGACATGTTCCCCGCAGAGTGGCGGCGGGCCTTCATCGGAGACAACGCCCGCGCCGTGTTCGACCTGTAACCCGCCAAGCAAGCACGCTTGTGGGCCGCCGCGGTCTGGGCGGAAACGCAGGCTTGTCCGCACGCTCGCGGGCTTCGGTGAACTACGGCGATTCGACGGTGACCGTCTTGGGCGGGAAGTACAGGCCGTCTTGAATGGCGCGGTCGCCGAGCCGTTCGGACAGCGTGATCGTCACTGAGGTCGGCGGGTTGCCGGGGCAGTTCGCACCGCCGGAAACGGGCACGACCGCGAACGCCACCACTACCGCTTCGTCGGTCTCGACCACTTGCGGACCTCGCAACGCATCACCCATGGTGCGGCCGCTGGCGCAACCCTGCTCGGTGACGAGCAGCGTGAACTCGGTGTCGCCGGGGCCGGGAAGGCTGTCGGGGTCGAGGTGCACGTCGACTCGGCCGAGGCCTTCGGGCAGGACGACGTAGGGCTCGCAGCGCGGGCCTGAGGCCTCCCCTGCCCACAGCCAGCGGTTGCCACGGCGCTCGATCGCAGCTTCTTCTTGCCAGTCGCCTCCGTCCAGCACGAAGCGCACCAGGTCAGGGGCAATGTGCACGACGGCCCAGTCACCTTCGGGCAGCGGGCGCGGCGTCGGGTCGGTCTGGCGTGCTGCGAGCTCGTCCCGGAACGCATCCACCGCCGGGTGATCGACCTCGTCGATCGGCTGCCACGCCATCAGCTCCGAGTAGGGCTTGGGCGGCACTCCCCAGCACGTGACGACGGGGTCGGGATCGGTCAGGTCGGGCAGCACGAGCAGCGGGCCTTCGGGAGGTGCCGCAGTACCGGTCAGCTCGATGCACACGACATCGAACCCCAGCGTCGGCGGCACCGAACGGGCGATCTGGTTCAGCGCGCCGGGCGGCGGGTTCTCCACATAGACAACGACCCTGTTACGGCGAGGGTCGATTCCATACCCGTAGATGCCCAGCTCCTGATCCCATGTCGCGCCGCTGATCCGGCTCTCAGCAGCGATGAGGTCACGCTCCGTGAATCTCACCTGCACTGCCTCGATGGCAACGTCGTCGCGTTGCCCCAGCGGACGCATATCGCCATCGGCGATACCGTCGACCGTCGAAGGTCGCAGTGCTGCGAGCGCCGCTTCGTGCATCTCGGGGTCGTCGGTAAACCCGACCATGATCGTGGCGCCGTTGTCGCGGTCAAGCCAGTAGCCGCCGTAGGTATCGAATTGGCTGCCGTATCTCAGCACCGCCCCGACGAACCCCGGCGGATAGTTCGGGGTCGTGCGCAGGGGCCCCTGGATGCTCGCCGTGATCTTGGCGACATCTTCACAGTCCAAGAGACCGGACCCATTGATGCCCGTGGGAACCGCTTCGGAACTGTCCGGCGCGGTGCTGGCGGGTTCAGCGACCGCGGGTTCGTGCGTCGTCGCCCCGGCCTGCACCGAGACTGATTGGCCGCTTTCGCCGGTGGGCGCAGCCCCGCCGCATGAGATCATCGCCGCCGCGAGCAAGACGACGGCCAGCGGCCGAAGCGCACGCGGCGCGCGGCGGCGGTCGATCCGCTGCGTCATGCTCACCGACAGTACGGCAGCGGCCGGTCCCGAAGAACGCGGCATAGTGCGTACCGCGGCCATCGTGGGGTCCGGGCGCGAGACCTCAGAAAACCGCTTCTGCCGTTGGCGCGAGCGAAGTTAGGCTTGCTGCATGACACAGCCGTCGGACGGTTCCTCAGATGAAGTCATGTCCTACATGCGGGGCATGGAGGACCGACTCACCGCGCGGCTCGACGGGGTCGATGACAGCCTGGCCGAGACCAAGGCCGATGTGTCGCAAGTCAAGACTGACATCGCTCAGGTCAAGACCGACGTCGCTCAACAAGGCGCCGACCTCGCCCAGGTCAAGACCGACGTAGCCGAGATCAAGGACGATGTGAGCCAAGTCAAGAGAGTCATCGGCGAGACGCGAATCGAAACCCAAATCGCCGTAGATGCCGTTGCCGACCTCTACGGCCGGCTGGACGGTACCTAGCGCCGACGGCACCAGAGACATCCGACACATGGCCAACGAAGACTCGCTCAGACAGACAATCGAACGGAGCTGGCGGGAAGTCAAGGACCGCTCCGCAGCGCCTGATGAAGAGCGATGGGCTGGCGAGCTGCTCAGGGCGCTGCTCGGCGCCCAAGCATGGAAGGCACGAGACGTGCCCGGCGGTCCACCGAGCATGCACGACCTCGACGTGGAGTTCCGCGACGGTCGTCGCATCGCGGTCGAAGTCAAGACTCACACATCACCCCGGCGCGCTGCCTTCGACGCAGAACGCGCCAAGAGAAACCCGTTGAATGCGCCTTCGTTGCGACACGGATGGGCAGTTGACTTCGATGTGCCAGATGATGAGGCCGCAGATGCCGCCGCTTCCGACGTGTTGCTCAAGGACGTTACCCGCAAGCTGGAGCCGATTCTCGCTCGAATCGAACGCGAGGAGTTGCAGGACGAGGTGCGGCGCATTAGCCGCGGAGTGACCTCGCAAGAACACCCGGTGTGTAGCGAACTGCGGGAACTCCGCATCAGACGCGCGTACCCCGCTTCGTGGGAATCAGACGGGACCATCCGGCTGTGCCGGGCCGAGGCGATCTCGTCGTTCGCGCCCAGCAGCATCGCCAACGTCGTCAAGGGCTACGTCTCTCGCGGCTATACGAACCTCACCCGTGCCAGGCAGCACGGCGCTGATGAAATCCATCTGTTCCTCTGGGTTCCGCTCGGCGTGAGTCGCAGTGATCAGGCCGGGATGGCAACAGCGGCCATCGTTCCAGGCGACAAGTGGCTGCCGCCAGATACGGAACTTGGCGATCTGGACTCAGTTTGGGTAGCCAAGTTTGGCGTTCCAGACAACTTCCCCGAAGTTCACGGTTTCTCATCCCCGATCTGGCAACTCACGGATTCTGGGTGGCACTGCTGGACTCGCGACTGGCGACCGCTGGAACGCTGACAACCGAATTCATGAGCTCGACATCGTCGGATCCGCGAGCCTCAGCGAAGCCCTGATCCACGATGCGCTGTAGGGCAAGTCAGCGTTCTTCGTCGATTGCTTCCATGGCCTCGTAGACATCGAACTCGACAAGGCGGTCAACGATGTCGAGGCACCGGGTTCTGACAGGAGCGGTTCCCTCACGGTAGAGACGAAGAACAAGTGCAACAAGGTCGCGCCCCATCAAGGAACTCGAAGTCCTGATGTCACCGATGTCCGTGCCGGTGGTCTCGACCACGCGTTCACACATGTCCAGCGAGCTTGCTGGCAGTTGCCCTTCCCGTCGTGCGAGCGAGTGCAGCAGACCAAAGCCGGCCTGCGAGAGCACCGGACTGCCCAACAGCGCTTCAATGAGGCGCTGCGCATCGAGATGGTCGAGTTTGTCGAGATACTGGACAGCTTCGGCAGCGGCACTTCGGACAGCAGACTCGTCATCAGCGAGAGCTGCTGTCAGATCGTCCAGGCAGTCGGAAACGCTGTGGGCATATACCGCGGCCGCCCCACGTCTGGCATCCGACGAGAGTTCTCCAAAGTCGTCGGCGGAGCCTGTGGGCATTCGGTCATGCCAGCGGGCGATGGCCCAAATGCGGCCGGCCTGGCTTGAAATCTCACCGCCGTGCGCAAGCGCAGCAGCGAGGTACGGCCCAAATCGGTCGGGGTCTTTCAGGACAGCGAACTGGAGCAGCCGTTGGACGGTCGGTGCGTCCAGGAGCTCGACATCTTCGCCCAGGAGCCGGTGTGCAATGTCTAGCGCCAGCTGCGGAAGGTGACGAGCTAACGCGTTGACAGCTTCTGCAGCGCATGCCCGCACGGCCATGATGGGATCTTCGGCGAGTGCTTCGACCGTGTCCGTCACGTCATCGACATGGTCTGATCCCAGAAAGAGAACTCGGGCGATGGCACGCCCAGCTTCGCCGCGTGTGGAGTTCATCCCGGCGGTGAATAGCTCCCCGCCGTAGTAGAAGTCGCCTGAGCGTGCGATTGTTTGCGCCACTTCATGATCAGGGTCAGCGTCGACGGCGCAGTCCCGCAACATCTTGACGAGCCGTGGGTTGACGGTGGGCGCATCGCAGATCGCCCGACAGATCGACAGACCGCATTCCTCTCCGTAGACATCGCGTGCATGCCGGCACAGATCGGCCAACTTGTCGGCACCGAGGTACTTCGCGACATTGGTCAGGACGTCGTCCATGGCGACGGCAGGAATGTCATCATCGAACTGCATAGCGAGCTCAGCGAAACGTTCCGGTGCTTCTTGGGCGTGCCCGCCGAGTTGCTGAGCGAGCTGTCGAGCACCGCCGATCGACCGCTCGGAGCGTGAATCCCATACGGGCTCGGAACTGGTGTGTTTTCGGAGCGCCCGAAGCCAGTTCTCGTCAGTCATGACGGTCGCCGCATCGTCTTCGATAGGCGAGCCGATCATGTAGGCCTCGACTGGTCTCGGAGGCGCTGGCGGTGACTCGGGAAAGCGCCGCTGAAGTTCTCCCAGTAGCCCGCGTGCCTGTGGCGACAGCCGGTCTGGATCGAACGCAGAAAGCAGGTCGTATTTCTCTCGGCCCCTCCACCGGCGATGTCGCTTCTCGAATTCTGGGGCGTGGCCGAGCACGGATTCTTCAAGCCGGGCGAACAGTTCGGCAGGACAACGCGGCGAGTGCTTCTCGATGAGACTGCGAGATGCCCAGCAGTTGCTGCCCTCCCACCCGAGCCTGAGGTTGCGGGGATCGGATACCAGCCACTCGACAGCGCTTTCGTGATCGTCGCCAGCCTCAAGCGCCCGGCAGGCCAGAAATCGCAGCTCAGCGCTCTCGGTGGCCAGTATCGGTTCGAGTGCCACTGCACAAGCCGCAGGATTCTCAACGGCAAGGTGCCTCAACGCTGCGTCGGTGGCATTGAACACGATTTGGCCAACGGCGTAGTTGGATGACACGAGCCGATGCCCCCAACGACGGCCGACGGGCAGAAACTCGTCGTGCTGTTGCTGTCCGACCATGGCGACTTCGATCACGAACGGCAAAACGGCGGTCACGAACACCCCCGGGGCGTCTTTCGCGACATCGGCGATGCAAGAAACCAATTGCGAGTTGTCCGGCAGGTATCGGGTCTCGAAGGGGTCGCCACCGCCCTCGGCCCGGGCCCGAGCGAGACCACGCTGGAGGATCGCTCCGACGAGCCGAGTTGCACCGACGGGGTCTTCCGCCTTCATCGAGTAGACGCTCCACCAGATGTCCTGGCGGCCGCTGAGCGGCATGCCGAATTTGTCGAGATATCCGAGTTCGACGAGTTCCAATGTGAACTCCACGAGTTCGCTGCGAAGCGAGAACGAGACCAATGACGCGAGGCGGGCACACCATTCATCGGTCCGTTCGATGCGGGGTTTCAGGAGGCTCACAACCCGCAATGGCCGTGTTCGTGCAGCGATTACGAGTTGACTGAACGCCATCTCGACTTTCCCCGCATCGTCGAGCCATCGTTCCCATCGGCCGAGATCGTCCGCAGCGTCGAACCAACCTGGTTGGCGGAGCAGGCCCACGATCCTGTGAGATAGCCAAGAATCGGACCAGGCCAGCGGATCGAGCGGTGCCCAGTCCGCCGATTCAGCAGGGACTTGTCGCAGCAGATTGACGACCAGCGCCTTGATGTGGGAGCGAATCTGAACGTCTCCCAAGAGGTCCACGACGGCCCTGTAGAAGGCGGGTTGATCAGTCGCCAAGAGATGCTCCAGCACTTGGCGGGTCTGGGCCCGGCGGAACAGGGCCTGCCCATCGCTCAACAGGAACGAGCGCAGATCGTTCCCTCTCGTGACGAACGAGCGCGCGAAGAGAAAATCGAAGTACGACTCGTGGAAGAACGCGTAACGCGTCTCATCGCGCACCAACACGGACTCCGACTCAAGAGCCCGGATCTGCCGTCGGTTCACCCCATCCAGAACCGTCACAGGGACCGCGAGAACCTCGCGTTCGTTCATGTACTCGACGATCGGCGCGGTGATGGCGACCCAGTCCAGTTCACCTGCGCGTTGCTCGGCCCCGAACCGCGCTTCCTCGGTGTACTGCTCGTACAACTGCTGCAGTGTCGAATATTCGCGACTTCGGGCACTCTCGGACAAGCGGCTGAACACCGAGAGGTGCAACGGGGTACACAGCAACCGGAGTGTCGTCTCCGACGACGGCACCGGCACTCCTGCCTGCTCCAGCACGGCTGTCACGTCCTCGATTCCGAGGTCGCCGACGGTATGCCTGCCGAAGCTTGGCTGCGCATCGAGCAGGGCGCGCAAGCGCGGATCCGCCTCAAGGTCCACCGTCCGAGTCACAAGCAGTACCTTGATGTTCGGGGCGCGCTTGACTTCAGTAATGACCTCGGCGACAGCGTCGAAGTTGTCAGACATTCGGCCGCTGTAGGTGCTGACGGCGTCGAGTTGGTCGATGAAGAGCAGTGAGGGCTCGCCGTCCGCAACACCGGCGAGTAACACTGTCGGAGATTCGTCCAGCTCGATCATTCGCCCCAGTTGAGCTGCTGTGGAGATTCGACCATCCATATCCATGCGGGCGGCAGCCACATGCCAACCGCGGCCCTCGAGCAACGTTGCTGCCTCGCAAGCGACCGTTGACTTGCCCGAGCCGGCTCGCCCGTCGATGACGACGACCTGACCGCTCTGCGGATCGCACAGCTTGTCGACAACGGTGTTCGCGTCTTCGCGGCTGACGAGACCGAAGGCTGGTACTGAGAACTCGATGCGGCGCTGGTGCCGTGCCAGCGACTCGTGGAGAGCCTCGCTGACGTTGTGGTCTCCCCGGATCAGGCGGCGGGTGAAGTTCTGCGATTCGAGACGATCACGAACGACTTGGGCCGTGAGTTCCCGATGCATGTGCTCGTCGCACAGGTTTCGTAGCTCACCTCGGACCAGATCAGGATCGTCGGTGTAGAGCAACCGCAAACTCAGGTTCGCAATCCTGCGCAGATCGTCGATCGTGTGATGATCCACATGGATCCCGCGAAGCAAGCGCCAAGCCTCATCATGCGTGGTTTTCCACGAATCGACGATGACGCCCAAGTCGGATTTGTCGTCCTGAGAGAGCGACGCAACGAATTCGTCGACACTCTCCGACTGTCGGGAACGGCTTGTCAGCGTGTCGAGATCCACGGCACCCGCACCCAGCGCAACGAAGCGAAAACGGCGCCCGCGTTCTACCTGCAGTTTCGCGGCCGCGAGCACTCCCTTCGCCCGGAGCCTCCGGGGAGTCCAGGTCGCGGTTCCGCTCTTGACCTGCTCAACCCAGACGACGCCCTCATCGTCGACAAGTTCGAACTCGATGCCGGTCCCTGCCTCGCCGATCGGCTCAAGGCGGACCCGACGGGCCTTCCCTTGGAGCATCTCGGCGAGGCGCAGCGCCGTCCACAGATGCTCATTCAGATTGCCCGCCTTGTCAGCCGCCCCGCCGGGCATCGGTTTCGCCATCGCTGCTTCGGCTCCAAACGACAGTGCCCGTTGACCTGCATGCACTCGTCACCGGCCAGTCTGCCGCGCAGGTGTGACATTGCCGAGAGCCAAGCTGCGGAGCTTGGCCCGTACTGCGAGTGGATCAACCTGAGGCGGCGGGCACCCGGAACACCTTCATGACCTCGTCGCCTAGGTGGTTGATGACTTTGACGGCGATGTGGCCGGTCTCGGGGGCGGGGAAGGGACGGGAGAGGTCGCTGTGGAGGGAGGACCAGGCGTCTTCGTCGATTTCGGCCTTGAGGGTGGTCTTGAGCGACTTGTAGGGGTCGTTGGCGCCGAGGAAGTAGGCGTGGCGCACGAAGAAGCTCTCGTGGTCGTAGTTGGTGTCGACGAACCAGCAGGCGATGGAGTCGGGCTCGTCACTGCGGATGTCGCCGGTGGTCGGGTCGAACACGTCGATCCCTCGCAGCTTCACGCAGAACTGCTCAGCGCCGTCGCTGGTGGGATGCGCTGTCAGCAGCTCGATGTCGGGTTCGCCGAAGATCACGAACAGGTTGCCGCTGCCGGTGCTCTTGAGTTCGCTTGCCATGTGCAGGTCGGCGTTCATCCTGGCTTGCAGCACCTGTAGCGGTCCTGACTTGGTGAACTCCGACGCGTGAGCGTCGTAGTTGAAGGCGCAGGCAATGAGCACGTCGAAGCCAGCTTCGGTCGCCTCACGCGAGGCAGCCACGAGGTCAGGGCGAGTGACCGTGCCGAACTCGGGGCCAACGAAGATTGCTGCCCTGCGTGTCGCTGCGGATGCGGCAGTCTCGTCGTCTGCGGGCGGTACGGCCTCGTCCGGCTCTCCTACCGAAGCAGCCGCCCCTTCGATGTAGGCGCCTTCCGCGCATACGTATTCGCCGGGCCAGGGCTGGAGCGAGACGAAGTCGATGCGGTCGGCCTTGTGTACCTGCTGTACGCCTGCGGCTCGCAGGTTGTCGAGGATGAGCGAGACGAAGTCCTGCGGCGCCTCGCCGTTGCGCCGGGCTTCGGCGACTGGGTCCATCAACTGGTCATCGGCATCGAGGGCCAGGTACCGGTGCGGCGAGATGCTCTCGACGGTGAACGGCCCGGCCACGCGCACCTTCGAGTTATCTTCGAATGGCTTGTCGTAGAGGTACTCGAAGTCGGCCTTGGCGGCGATGGATTCGTCGATTGCCTGCTGGCGTTCGAGGCGGGCTTGCCAGAAGCGTTCGTGCGGCTCAACGGCATCGGCCGGCCAGTCGCCGGGGCGCTCGCGGGGAACCTCCCATTCCAGCAGGCAGCTCGCAGGTGCCTCCTCGCCCGACGGCAACGGCACAGTCGCCTCGAGTGGCTGGGTGAAGTCGACCCGTCCGCCCTTGCGGCCCCCAACCGAGACCTCAAACGGTTCCGGCCGGTCTGTACGGAGCGTCGAGTTGAGATCGGCGAGCGCCGCCTCCACAGCGGGTTGACGTTGTTCGTAGATGACGTCGATCTCGGCGTTGTTGGCAATCGACCGCAGCGTGATGTGCGGGACGCGCTCGTAGACGAATCCCTGCCTCACATCGCCGTACGTCGGCGCATCGGACGGCTCGGCATGGCTGAGCTCCGCCTCCTTCTGCTGTCCTTCTTCGCTGTCGGACAAGAGGTAGTACGGATGGCGAGCCCCCATGAGCCGCGCCCGCGCCAAAGCCAAGGCCACCCGCGAAGTGTCAATAGTGATCCACCGTCTGCCCCATTGCTCTGCCACGAATGCAGTCGTCCCAGATCCGCAGGTCGGATCGAGCACTAAATCGCCCGGATCACTCGCCATAAGGAGGCACCGTTCAATGATCTTGGCATTCGTCTGAACGACGTACACCTTGTCATCGGTAAAGTTGCCAGTGCCAGTGTCCGTCCACACGTTTCCGTGAACAGCTACCTCGGAGTCGCTGTGGAAACGAACATACTGGATTGAATTGGCTGCTACATGCAACCGGCCCCCTCGACCGAGTCGCAACATCCCAGCAGGGTAGTTCGCCTTCCAATGGGAGTTCTTCGACCAGCTATCATATGTTATTCCTTGCCAAGAGAAGGGTTGCGGTTCGCGGGACCTATCCTGCGAAATGAGATTATCTGGCTTATACGGCACTGCGTTGTCAGGCACTTCGATTTCGCCACGCTTTTCCGCTGCCTTTACACCGCGATAGCTGAAGTCAGGAAAGCGCAACCACTTTGCATTTCCCTCACCAAGTTCGAATTCTTTGCGATATCGCAGGGACTTAGCGCGACCTGCGCCCTTGTCCTTAGAAAACCAAATGATGTAGTCGCAGACGTTTCCGATCCAACTGGTTTCAAACCCACTTGTTGTCTGTATCGAAATAATGCTGACGAAGTTGTCCGCGCCGAATACCTCATCCATGAGCGACCGGACACGGTGGACATTCTCATCGCCAATCTGGACGAAAACCGAACCGGTATCGGTCAACAGATCACGAGCCGCTGTCAAGCGATCTCGCAGATAGGTCAGATAGCTGTGTATGCCGTCCCGCCATGTATCTCTGAAGGCGCGAACCTGCTCAGGCTCACGTGTAATGTGCTCGGCTCTGCCATCTTTGACATCGCGACTTGTAGTAGACCATTGAAAGTTGGACTTGAATTTAATGCCGTACGGTGGATCGATGTAGATGCACTGCACCTGGCCGCGCAGGCCTTCTCGCTCGGCCAAGCTCGCCATCACCTGCAGGCTGTCCCCGAGAATCATGCGGTTCGACCAGTTCACCTGGTGCTGGTAGAACTCCGTTCTCGCGTCACCAGTAGGTAGCCCGTTGAAGTCGGAAAACAACTCGATCTGAAAGCCAGCGTCAACTGCCGCCTGTTCGACGCTGTGCCGACGGCTCAGCCGTCGCAGGTCTTCCACCAGCGCTTTGGGATGCACCATTTCCTGGATGTACAGCGGTGGAGCCGACACAACGAGGTCGGCCCAGTCGGCGACATCCTTGCCGCGCCACACCAACTGTGGGTCGAGGTCTCGATTGAGACGCTCGTATTCCACACGGATCGCAGCCGCGGCATCTTCCGAAGACTGCGTCTGGTATTCGGCCGTGGGGATATTCAGCCGCGCCGATTCGTCGTGCGTGAGGTTCTCTACCTGCTTAGATTTCGCAGTGCGTCTTGCCACCGGCTACTGCTCCTCGTGTTCTGCCAAGACATGGCGAAGAATCGTTACGAGTTGAGGCACCGATATCGTCACGGTGTCCCAGAATGACTCTTCGCTCACGCGGTCGTACTCGTGAACAACGCGATTTCGCATTCCTCGAATCTGGTGCCAGGGAACCTCCGGGAATTGATCCCGTGCCCCGTCGGTCAGCCGACCTGCTGCTTCAGCAATGATGATGATCTCAAACTTGGTTGCATCGTACGTCACGTCACTCGAATAGAATTCGACTTCGCTGAGGTCGCCGACGTACTTGATGACCTTCTCGGCCGCTTCCAACATATGTCGAATATGCGGCAGCCAATCTTCAGGCTGAGCACAGCTATACATCGATCGCTTCTCTCTCAGCGTTCGGTCGCACATGGTCATGCAGATGTTCTGCGATTGACAAATCGACACTGCGGCCGAGCGTGTCGGCCAGATACACCTCAGCACCGAGAGAGTCCCACCCCACCGGTCGTGACTCGTACTCGACAATGAGATCAACGTCGCTCGTGAGTTGCGCCTCGTCACGGGCGAATGAGCCGAAGAGCTTGAGACTGGAGACTCCGTATTCCGTCTTGAGGTGTGGCATCATGTCTCTGAGTGAAGCAAGCACCCATGCTCGACTGTTGCGGGTTTGTTCACCAGAGCGGAACGCCTGTGCCTCACGGCGAGCTTGGGTGATTGCTGTCTGCAATTCTTCGGCAAAGACCCAGCTGTTCCTGAATTCGGCGAACTGCCAGTAGCCGAACGTACCGAGACGGTTGACGCCGGGAACCCAATAGTTGCGCATGGTGGCGGCCTTGTCCTTGGCGTCCTCACCGCGGAAGCCCTTGACCTCCGCCACGAGATACAGCGGTTCGCCGCCACCATCGGCGTCGCCCACCCGCAGGATGAAGTCGGGCACGTAGGTGCGGTTCTGGCCGCCTGTCCGGTACGGCACCTCAAAGCCCATGCCGGCGTTCTTAACGTACGCCAGCACATCGGGATTGGCTTCGGCCACTTGGCAGAACTCCAGCTCCCAATCGCTGTCGCCGACCGCCCAGTTGACGTGGCTGCGGTCGGCGCGGGTGCGCCAGCGCCGCATCTTCGAGGTGGTGAAGTTGACGTCGCGCGTCGTTCCGACGGGCGAGAACGGGTCGAGCGATGCCGTCACGGCCCCACCCACGCTCCGCTCGGCTTCGACGATGGCCGTGGTGATGCGCTCGCAGGCTTGGTCTGCGAGCGACAGGTAGACCAATTGGGAGAGTGATGTCCCGCCCTCACATATCAGGTGCTCATCGAGCCAGCGTTCGGTGATGCGCTTGAGTTGGCCGAACAGGTGCAGGCGGGGTTGGCCGTCGTGACCACACCATTTCGTCCGAAGCAGATAGTTCGTCAGGTGGTAGACGATGGTGGATCGACGCGTGTCGCCGGTGTCGGTGAGATCGAGGTCGATGCCCTCGCCGATGATCCCCTCATTGCGGACATGCGTCGGACCTGTCATCTCCGGCGTCAGCCGCAGCGTCGAGTCTTCGGTGAAGTGGGCGTCGAGCCGGTCGTCGGGGAGTTCCACCCGGTAGCCGGCGACCCGCGGGAAGCGGATCTCACAGGCGTCGCGCTCGGGGCTGACGGCATGCACCTGCACCGTCGGCTTGGGCGGCTTCGGCTTCACGATCACCGGCTCTGCGGTGAAGTCGAACGGCACGCCGAACACATCGGCGTACTCGGTCTCGAACAGGCCATGCTCGTTGAGGTCGTACGACTGGCGACGCAGCGCACGGCCCACCACCTGCTCGCACAGGAGTTGCGTGCCGAAAGCCCGCACGCCCAAGACATGCGTGACGGTGTTGGCGTCCCAGCCTTCGGTCAGCATCGCCACGGACACCACGCACCTGGTGTTGCCGCCAAGGCGGCCCGGCTTGCCGACCGTGTTCATCACCTCGCGCAGTAGGTCTTCGTCGCTGAGGCTCTGAGCGTCGTGGCTGGTACCTCCGCGTTCGATGATCTCGCGCCGGAACCGCTCGATCTCATCGGATGCCGCGGCGCGGAAATTGGGGTCGAGCGAATCGCCCGACTCGAGCTGGCGACTGTCGATCAGTAGCGTGCGTGGACGGGCCAGCGCCTCGCCGTCGTCGCCGAAGTTGCGGAACAGGCGCAGCCTGCCGTTGTGGAACGACGGGGTGCCGTCCGGCAGTTCCCGCTCATAGCCGGAGATGTAGTCGTAGACGACCTTCGATGTGGCCGTGTTGTTGCAGACCACGATGAAGCAAGGCGGCACATCGATGTCGTCTTGGGCTTCCCACTGCTGGAAGACCTGCTCGTAGTGGCCGTAGAGCGCCTCGAGCGCCGATTTCAGCTCAACCGGGAGCGCCGCTTCGGGGTCGAGTTGGCCGACGGCCTTCAAGCCCTGCTTTGGCATCTTGGGGCCGATGTGCTTCCACAGCTCGCGGTAGGTGGGCATCTCGTTGCCGGGGATGTTGTCGGCCACCGGCACTCTCGGCAGCTTGACGATGCCGCATTCGATGGCGTCCATCAGCGAGAAGTCGCTGGCGACCCAGCCGAACAGGGTGCCTTCGGCGTAACCCGAGCCGCTGAGGAAGAACGGCGTGGCCGACAGGTCGATCACCCGCTTGAGCCCCAGCTTGCGCTGCACTGCTTCGATGCCGGTGAGCCACACACGGGCGGCCTCAGAGTTGTCCTCGGCCTCCTTACGGGCATCGCCCTTCAAGTCTGGTTCATCCGACTCGTCGGCCGAGCCCGGCTTCTCCCGGTAGCAGTGGTGCGCCTCGTCGTTCAGCACCATCACGCCCTTGGTGCCCATCAGCTCGGGCATCACCCGCTGGAGCATCTGGCCGTCGGTCTCACGCGTCTCGATCTCAGGCCCGTGGCCTTGCAGCAGTGCCCGACTGCCCTTCGCCAGGCTCATCGTCTCGCGCCGGATGAACGCGTGATAGTTGGTGATGACGATCCTCGCCTTGCCCAGCTCGCTCGCCATGTCGGCGGGGACGAGGTGACGGCTGCGGTAGTAGCTGTCTGGGTCGTTGGGCTGCAGCACGCGGAGTCGGTCGCGGATCGGGATGCCGGGAGTGACCACGAGGAAGCCGCGAGTGAATCTCTGGCTCTGGGGGTGCCGCACGGCGTTGACGGTCTGCCATGCAATGAGCATCGCCATCACCGTTGTCTTGCCCGAGCCGGTCGCCATCTTCAGTGCAAGGCGAGCGATGCCGGGGTTGGCCTGCTCGCTGGCGGCCGCGATCTGGTCGCGCAAGCGACGCCCGACAACGGAGTTCGGGGCGACTTCGGTGAGCCAGATGACCGTCTCCACCGCTTCGACCTGACAGAAGAATGGGCGGATGCCGGGAAACTCGAAGTGCCGCCAGTGCTTGAGCAAGCGTGCCGTCTCTGCGGTGACATGCCAGCGCCGCTCGTCGGGCTCGGCCCGCCACTTGGCGACCTCGCCGCGGATCGTGTTGATGAGTTGCGACAGGTCGTACTGCTGACCTGTGTCAGCCAGCGACTCCGCCTGCTCGTCGAATACGAGCGCCTGCTGTGTCGACTTGTCGGCCTTGGCACCCTTCTTTCCACGCTTGCGAGGGGCGGGAATCGGCGAGATGAACGACGCTGGGCGGCGGCCATCGCGCACGGTGCCGGTGGGCTGGCGTTCTTCGTCGAGCTCCCAGTGACTCGTCGGTGCCTCATAGGGCGAGTTGAGGATCGGCTGCTCGTAGAAGTCCGGCATCTTGCCGTCACGCTACGCGTCAGGTGTACGCGATTGCGCAACCGCATACGGCTCGTTGGGAGTGAAGGAGTCGCGGACAGTTGCCCGTCAGGCTCACGCTGACCGGGATGTTTCCAGCGCGGCCAGCGCTCGGGTCGCAGCGTTCAGGCCGCAGAGGCCGTGTGCTCCCGCCCCTGGCGGCGTCGACGCTGAGCACAGGTAGATGCCCGGAATGCCGGTGAAATAGGGATCCCGGGCGAGTCGGGGCCTGAACAGCAGTTGGCCGGGTGACGACGCGCCGCTCAGGATGTCGCCGCCGATGTAGTTCGGGTTGTAGACGGACATCTCGGTGGTGGAGCGCACGGCCGTGCCCACCACCCGCTCGGAGAATCCGGGAGCGAAACGCTCGACCTGGGCGATGATTGCCTCGGTGGCGTCGCCGGTGTAGCCGTGGGGGACGTGGGCGTAGGTCCACAGTGGGTGAACATTCCCGACTGAGCGGCCAGGGTCGGCGCGGTACTGCTGGCCGACGAGCACGAAGGGCCGCTCGGGCATCTGGCCGCGATGCACTGCGAGTTCGTTGGCGATCACTTCGGCTGCGTCGCCGCCGAGATGCACCGTGCCGGCGTCAGCCGCTCCCGGCGCTTGCCAAGGCACGTCGCCCTCAATGGCGAAATCGACCTTGAACGCGCCGGGACCGTGACGGAAGCGGCGGTAGGCGCGGGCGACGCGGCCGGGCAACTGGTCGCCCAAGATGTCGGCGGCGATCGACGGTGACACGTCGAGCAGCAGCAGGTCGGTCGGCGGCAACTCGGTGGTCGAGTGAACCCGCACGCCGGTCTCGACCCGTCCGCCGTGTGCCATCAGATCGGCAACCAGCGCGTCAGCTATCGCCTGCGACCCGCCTTCGGCGACGACCCATCCGTACCGATGGCCTGCGGCAAGGATCATCAGACCCACTGCGCTGGTCATGGGGCGGTCCAGGCGCCAGAACGCATGGGCAGCGACGCCCGCCCACAGAGCCCGAGCGGGCTCGTCACGCCACAGGCGGCCCATGACGGTGGCGGGGGTCATCGCGGCTGCGCCGAACCGCGCCGTCAGCACCGGGTGACGGGGCAGCCGCAACAACGGCTGGGTGATGTCTTCGAACAAGCTGTCGAGATCAGCAGTCAGCGCAGTGAACAGCCGGCGCCAGCGCGCTCCGTCGCGGCCGAGCCCGTCGGCCGTGCCGTCGATGGACTGGTAGAGGAGGCTGGCAGAACCGTCGTCGAGGGGATGCGCGCAATCGACGAGCGGCGCTCGCCATCGCAGGCCGAGCTTTTGGAGGTCAAGCGAGCGCAGGAACGGCGACGCCGCGGCCACCGGGTGCACGGCAGAGCACTGGTCATGCACCAGGCCCGGCACGATCATCTCCGCGCTGCGAGTGCCGCCGCCAATGGTCTCGGCGGCTTCGAGCACCGTCACCTCGACACCGGCCCGGGCCAAGTGAACAGCAGCAGCCAATCCATTCGGCCCGCTGCCGACGACAATCGCCGTCGTCACCGCATTAGCCGGTGTCGGCGGGGGGCATCACGACGCCGTCGGCCGTCTGGCGGGGGATCAGCCAGTTTCCGTCGTGATCGATCGACGGCACTTTGCGGGCATTGCCGGGATGCGGCACGCCCTGAGGCTCATAGCCCTCCTTCCGCCACGTCACCGTGTGCGGAATCGGACCGTCAGGCAGCCACGGCTGGCTGTTGTAGGCGTCGTCGTGGCGATACCAGCCCTTCTCGACGGTCCCCAATGCTGCGTCGATCACCCGGTACTGCACGCGGTTGGTGTATGCCGGCCGCGACTCGGTGAACACCGCAATCACATCGCCGGGCTCGTACTGGCACCGCTCCTGCCACGCCGCGATCAGCCGCTCGTCCAAACAGTGCCCGTCGCCGAAATTCCACCCCGTCAGCACGTTGCTCAAGAACTCGCCCTCGCGCTGGATGCGCTTGTCGAGATCGTCCACGTGACACATGAGGCCCGAGATGTGCATGCGGCCCATCGGGTGCATCATGCGGAACGCCACCGCCTTCTGAATGAAGATCTCAGAGATCTCAGGGCCGAACAGCGGCTCGAGCTGGTCAATCTGGTTGTCGGCGGACTTCACGATCTTGTCGTTGATCCGGTCTTCGATCTCTTTGTTGCGGAGCGAGAACGTCGCCGCCGCCCAGTTGCCGGCGTACTGCTTCATGCCCACCAAGAAGCTCACGTACTGCGGCCGGAAGGCTCCGAGCACGATGGGCGACAGCGCCGCAACCAGCACTATGACCAGCAGCACCGGCTCCATGTCCCACACCGCGTAGCCGTTGCCGGCGTGGAAGTTCGAGAACAGGAACGCTGAGCAGAAGATGAAGAACACGTTCCACTCGAGCGGAACCGCCAGCGGGAACGTCGAGATGATGAAGGTGTGCAGCATCCAGATGGACACGATGGCGATCCACGTCGCCCATCCCCACGGAGAGAACAGCAGCACCAACGGCATGATGAGCTCGCAAGTGGTGCCGCCGATATGGGCCAGCAGGTGCGTCGTTCGAGCCGGCCGGATGTCGCGGGGATAGTCCTTGACGGTCGCTTTGCGAAATCGGTCCCACACCACCCACGGCGTGTTCTGCACCATGATCGAAACCGTCGAAGAGAACCCGTGCTGCAGCTTCGAGAAACCGGCGCCCATCCAGATGATGACGATGAAGACCTTGGCGGCGATGATCATGTCGACGAAGTTGCTGAACAGCGAGAAGCACAGCAGCGTGGGCACGTACTGCTCGGCCCGTGACGACAGGAAGATGATCTTGTCGCGCATGGCCATCAGCAAGATCAATCCGCAGTAGATCAGCGTCGCCCACTGCGGCAGGATGCCGGTGCGGCCGTCGGGCAGCCCGTCCACCTGCTCCGGCGACAGCACCAGCAGCAGGATCAGGCTGGCCAGGATCAGCTTGTACAGCCCGGTGTCCCACGGTGTGCGCCGATTGCCCTTGGTGAACGGCACATGGTTGGGGTAGGGCGGCACACGCAGGGTGTCGTTCTGCCACCAGTAGAGGATCCCGCCGATGGGCGGGTCGAAGTGGAACGCCAGCGGGCCGCAGGTGGCCGCCAGACCCGTGATCTCGAGCAGGATCGTCCAGATCATCAGCTTCTGGTAAAGGATCGGCTCGTCCCACCAGCCGCCGATGTCGTTGAACTCGAGTCCGGCAGTGAACGCTCCGGCCACGATGAGCCCGAACAGCGCATACAGGAAGATCTTCCACGCATAAAACGTGCCGGTCTGCTTGGGCGTCCCGAACCCGTGCTCCACCCAGTGCAGCTGCAGTAGCTTCATCCGCTCGAAGAACGGGATCTTCGCAAACTCGTCGAGATCGACGTCGGGCAGCTCAGCTGTTCGATACCCCATGGTGATTACCTCTTTCGGCGGACCATCGCCGCGTGTCGTCGTTGTCGTTCGCGTTCGAAATAGAAGTCGTCTTCGGCGGCGGTGCGGGTCGAGGCGAGCTTGCCCGACAGCCGTGTCAGCTCACGCTCGCGCACCCGCAGGCGCCTCCAAGCCTTCCTCTTGTTCTTGCGCCGCAAACGCTCGATGTGGTCTTCCTCGGTCTCGGACGTGCCGGTCAGGTACGTCTCTTCGATTTCGTCGAGGCGGTTGAGGGCTTCGGCAGCCGGCAGTTCCAGCAGGATCTGGCCGCGGGCCATCAGGTACATCCGATCAGACACGGCCAGCGCCTTGCGGGCATGCTGCTCGACGATCAAGGCGCCGGTGCCCGTGGTGTCGGCCACCTTGCGGACCGCTCCCAGCAGCCGATCGACGATGATCGGCGCCAGTCCGAGCGACAGCTCATCGGCCAGCAGAATCGACGGCTGACGGCTGAGCGCCCGTGCCAGCGCAAGCATCTGCTGCTCGCCGCCCGAGAGCATGCCGCCGCGCACTCCCAGCCGAGGCTCGAGCTCGGGGAACAGTTCCAGAGCTGCCTCCACCGAACCGCCGCCCACTCGCAGATTGTCGCGAGCCGACAGCTTGGTGAACACCAAGCGCTCCTCAGTCACCAGCCCGATTCCCCCTCGCCGGATGCGCTGGTACATGGGCGTGAAGGTAGGCGTGTTGCCGAACATCACGATGCCGTCGACGGGCGTCAGCTCACCGGCGATGGTCAGCAGCGTGGTGGTCTTTCCGGCGCCATTGGGCCCGAGCAGGCAGACCACCTCGCCCTGGTGGACCTTCAGGTTCACTCCTTGGACGACCGCCCGGTTGAGGTACCCGCACTTGAGGCTTCGCGTCTGCAGCAGCGGCCTCATGCGCCGCCTCCCGCAGCTTGCGTCGTACGGCGTTCAAGTTCGCTGTCGTGCTCGTCAGCCTCGGTTCCCAGGTAGGCGGCCACAACCGCTGGGTCGAGACGGATTTGCTCGGGGCTCCCGACTGCGATCTTGTTGCCGAAGTCCAGCACCACCACCTCGTCGCACACCTCGTTGACGAAGTTCATGTCGTGCTCGACAACCAGCACTGCCATGCCCCAGTCCTGGGCCAGGCGCCGGACCACCTCGGCCAGCTCTTCGCTCTCGGCGGTGCTCAGGCCAGCGGCCGGCTCGTCGAGCAACAGCACGCTCGGGTGCATCGCAACCGCCCGGGCAATCGCCAGCAGCCGGTGCTTTCCGTAGGAGAGATCCTTCACGTCGCGGTGCAGGTCGCCGTCGAGCTGGAACTCGATGATCGCCCGCACGACCTCAGGTGGGAACGGAGGGCTCGACGGCGCCACCAGATCGCGCAGGTACGACCGCATGTCCTGGGGGTCCGCGGCCACGCTGATGTTCTCGAACACCGTCGCATCCTCGAACAGCTCGAGCGTCTGGAACGAACGTGCGATGCCGATGCGAGCACGTTTGGAGGGCGGCACGCGCGAGATGTCCTCGCCGTCGAGCACCACGCGACCTTCCGCCGGCGCGAAGCCGCACACGGCGTCGATCAGCGACGTCTTGCCGGCGCCGTTCGGGCCGATCAGCCCCGTGATGGTGCCCGGAGTGAGGTTGAAGCTGACATCGTTGACCGCCACGACGGCCCCGTAGCGCACGGTCATGTTCTCGATGCTCAGCACGCGAGCCGGGACCTTCGACTGTTCGCCCTCAGAGGCGTTCGGATCGGAGACGTCTTCCAGCTCGATGAAATATGAGCGGCCCCACTTGCGCGCCCGTTTCACCAGCCGGAAGATCTTCACCCACTCGGCGGCGACACCGTCCTTGTACCCGAGGACCATGAGCAAGATGGCGATGCCGCTGATGAGCTGGGTCCAGCGGCCCACCCCATCCCACGTCGATTCGAGCACTTCCTGGCTGAAGGCTGCGGTGGCCATGGTGGCGCCCACGAACGCACCGAGCAGGTGACCGACGCCGCCCACGATTGCGAGGCCCACGAACAGGATCGAGGTGAGGTTGGTGAACGACGTGTAGCTGACCGAGGTCAGCCGGAATGCCAGCACGATCCCGCCCAGCGCCGCGATTGCAGAGCTGAGCGAGAAGGCGAACAGCTTCGCCTTGGGCACGTCGATGCCGAGCGCAGTCGCGGCCCGCTCGTTGGTTCGGATGGCGAGCAGACGCCGGCCGCTGCGCCCACGACGCACGTTCGACACCACCCACACCGCAAGCAGCGCCATCGCCAGCACGAAGAGGCCGTATCGCTCCGGGTAGCGAATGGAGCCGATGTCGAGGCCGAACAGCTCAGGGCTGCCGACCTGGGTGCCTTGCACGCCGCCGGTGTATTGGCGGTTGCGGAACAGCATCAGCTCGATGGTGGTGCCGAGTCCTAACGTGACAATTGCCAGATTGATCCCGCGGGTTCGTGCAGCCGGCAAGGCGAAGATGAAACCCAGCGGCACGGCGGCCAGCACGCCCACGACCAGCGCCAACAGGAACGGGATGTCGAACACCGCAACGAGTCGTCCTGATATGTACGCGCCGAACCCCGCGATGGTGTACTGCGCCAGCGACAGTTGGCCCGCGTAGCCGGTCAGCAGCACAATCGACAGCAGCACAATCGAAACGCCCATGGTGACGGTCAGGGCGTCGATCCACTTGGCCTGCTTGGTGAGCATCAGGAACGCCACCGTGCCGATGCCGAAGATCGTCCAGTCCCACGACATGCGTCCGTTGCCGATCATCGGCAGCTCGCGCAAGAAGTAATCCCGAGGCGGCAGCGACCGGCCCTTGAACACCAGCACAGCCACAATCACCAGGAACGGCAGCGATGGCCCGAGACCTTGCTGGTCGACGTAGCGGCCCACAAGGGTCTGACCGACGCCCAATGCCAGGCCGGCGGCGGTGGCGATGGGGAACGACCGGAAGTCGCCCACCAGCGCCGCCGCCAAGGCTGCGAGCACCAGCGATGTCATGGCCGTGACCTGCAACGTGATGATGGGAACCACCAAGATGCCCGCAACCGCAGCGATGGCCGAGCCCAGCGCCCAGTTCTGGATGGCGATCGCGTTCGGCGACAAGCCGATGGCCGAAGCGGCTCGCTCGCTCTCGGATACTGCCTCTGTGGCGAGGCCGAAGTGGCTCCGTCGGTACATCGACCACAGCAGCACGGCGAACACGCATGCCACTCCGAACAGGATTAGCCGGTCGACGGTGATCGCAACCTCGCCCCACAGCGTCACCCGGTTCGTGGGCAGCCAACTGGACACCTGACGTGCGTTGGAGCCGTACCGGATGACCACGCCGGCCTGGATCAAGATGAGCACGCCGAGAGTCGCGATGACGCGGATCAGCGTGCTGGCGCGCCGCAGCGGCCGCATGATCACCCAGTGCGTCAGGGCGCCGAGCAGCGCTGACAGCGCGACGCCCGCCAGCGCCGAGAGCAAGAACGGCCAGTTGGCCCGGTTCTGGAGTTCCCACTGCAGGAACACGCCCGCGATTGCGGTTGCGCCAAGGGAGAAGTTGAGTACGCCGGTGCCGCGGTAGACGACGATCAAGCCTTGAGAGGCCAGCGCGTACAAGGCACCGACCCCGAATCCCAGCAGAGCGAAGCGGATGACCTCGTCCAATGGTGCTCCCGTCGCAGCGGCGCTAGGCCGGCTCGCGCCTGCGCCGGGATGGCTGGTGATCGCTCACTCGGGCCACCCCGGCACGGGCGCCAGTACTCAGATGACGGTCAGCCGGCGTTGCCGGTGGCCAAGTCGCCGACGTCTTCGAACTCGGTGGTCAGCGGCACGACCTTGCCGTTCTCCAGCTTGCTGAACACGACGCTGCGGTTGAACAGGCGCTGGTAGCCCTCGAGGCCATCGGTCCACTCCTGTGTGAAGTCCAGAACGGGGACCATGCCGCCGAGATCGAGGTTGTTCGTGTTCGAAGCAGCCTCGAAGAACGAGGTCGCGTTGATCTCACCGTCGATGGTCTCGGCGATCTGCGTGAAGGCAGCGAACGCCGCCCACGTGCCCATGCCGCCCAAGCTGTTGTAGTCGTGCTCGGTGGTGTCCCAGCCGCCTTCCTCGAGGGCAAGCCGGTACTCATCCCACGGAGCGGTGGAGATGTCGGGGTACATGCCGCCGATGATGTCGCCGTCGGTCGACTCCTCATTGCCCGCGGCGGAGATCTCGTTCAGATTGCCCTGCGGGCCGTACTGGCGAGCGTCGGTGCCCGACTGGGTCCACGCGGTGTTCCAGGTGATGTACGGCGTCTCTGAGACGATGCCGATCACGCAGTCGGCATCGGTCGTCGCCTGGGCGACTTCGGAGGAATAGTCCTGCGCTGTCGGCGGCAGGATGATGATGTCGCCGAAGCTCTGGCCGAGGGCTGAGATCGCGTTCTCCATCGGTGGGAGGAAGATCTGGGCGCCGTCGATGATCACGGCGTTGATTGAACGGCAGCCGTCGTCGATGGCTCGCTTGATGATGCCGACTGCGTACATCGGCTGGTTGCCGATGGGGAACGAGTGCGGGCTGGTCAGCTCAGACGGCGTGATCGGGCAGCACGGCCCGAACCAGGTGATGTCGGACTCGGCGATCACGGGCACGATGCTCTCCGCGAAGAACGTGAACGAGCCGACAACCGACACCATGCCTTCCTCGACTGCCTCGCGGGCACACGCCGCAGCCACTGCGGGGTCGAACATCTCGTCGCAGACGGTGACCTCCAGCGGCCGGCCGCCGATGCCGCCCCGTGCGTTGATGTAGTCGGCGTAAGCCATCGCCGTGTTCGCGATGTTGTGATACGTCGGACCCGCTGCGTTGAGGGTGGTCACGGTCATGACTTTGATGGGCTCGCCGCTCGGGGCCATCGGCTCGTCGGCAGGCGCTTCCGTGGTCGCGGGGGCTGCCGCCTCGGTGGTTGTGGGCGCGGGTTCGGTTGCACTCGCTCCGTCGTCCTCACCGTCGTCGCCGCCACATGCGGCGGCAATCAGGGCGAAGACGGCGAGAAGTGCCGCCACCGTCCGCCACGTTCGGCGCCTCGACTGGCGCGTCACAGCACGTTCACTGGTCGTCATGTAGTTCCCCTCCCTGAGGACTCGGCAGGCCCGATGGCGGGCTGATGCGACCGCCGCCTGCCAAGTCGGTCATTCAAGCACAGCCGTCGACCGGCTGCCGGGGGTTCAAGCGCCCGACATGGGAGCCAATCTGTGCCGCAGCTCGCCACTTCGCGCGGCGTATCGGCTTGGCGCTAGGCAATCGCGAACACAATGATCGCGACGATGAACACGATGGTCATGGCCAAGATGGCCATCGCAGCGAATCCGTCGCGATTCGTTCTGTCCTCTGCTGATGGTTCGGTCGGTTCGCGCATCCGCAGTCTGCTCATTCGGACCGGAGGGCGGGCTGTTCGGTCAGGACTCTACGTCCACAACCAGCCGGAGTCGTCGAGCAGCCGCGACACCGCCACCAGCGCGGCCATCTGGCTGACTTGGGCGATGGCGCCCAGAACGTCACCGGTCATGCCGCCGAACCGGCGGTAGGCGATGAGCCCGACGACCAATGCTGCGCCTGTGGCCGCGCCGACGGCGAATACACCCACGGGCCCGAGTGCGAACGCGGCGCCGTAGCTGACCAGCAGCGAGAGCGCGCATGGCAGGCCCCGCAGATGGGCGGTGTAGGAATGACCCAAGCCGGAGCCCGCAGCGGCCATCGCCGCAACCGCGAGCACACGGCCGACCCCGTGCGCAAGCACCATGGCGATGATCGCATCTCGTGCAGCCAGTGGCATGACAGCGAAGACCTGCACCAGCGTTGCTAGCACCAGCGCCAGCGTTCCGAACGTCCCGAGGCGGGAATCCTTCATGATCTCGCGGCGCTCCTCGGGCGTCGTGCCGCCGAGGGCGTCTGCCGTGTCGGCCAGGCCGTCCTCGTGGAAGGCGCCGGTGATGACGGCACCGGTGGCGACGGCCAGGATCGCCGCGAGCGGAGCGCCCAGCGGCTGCCACACAGCCCAGAAGACCACTCCGCTCAAGGCGCCCACGATTGCTCCGACGAGCGGGAACCACGGGACGCTACGCCCCAAGTCGCGCTCGGTCGGAGGGTGCGCTCCGCCGGGGAGCCGGGTCAGGAAGGCCCACGCGTAACGCAGGCTCACGCCGAGACCCCTACGTTTCGCAAGCTCACGCTGTATCCCCTACGTTTCGCAAGCTCACGCCAGGCCCCACTCGGCGAAGGTGGCGACGTCGGTGACTGCCGCTGCGGCGATCTGCACGATCGGCACAGCGACGAGCGCACCCGTGCCCTCTCCCAGCCGCAGATCCAAGCGCACGAGCGGCTCCAGCCCGAGCTCGTCTAGGAGCGCTCCATGGCCTGGCTCAGCGGAGCAATGCCCGGCAATGCAGTGGTCGAGGCTGCCCGGCGCAGCCAGTGCCAAAGGTGCCGCGGCGGCCGTTCCGATGAAGCCGTCGAGGATGACCGGAATCGAGCGATGCCGCGCCGCCGCCACCGCCCCGGCGATAGCTGTTAGCTCACGCCCGCCTGCTCGGCGCAGCGCCTCCAGCGGGGCAACGCTGCCCACCCGTTCCAGCACATCGCGCACCACAGCCAGCTTGTGATCGAGCGCTTTTGCGTGCACTCCGGTACCCGGCCCCGTCCATCGGGCTGCGGCCTCGGCCGAGGACATCGAGTCGTCGGCGAAGAGCAGCCCGCAGACGGCAGCCGCGGCTGTGGTGTTGCCGATCCCCAACTCTCCCAGCACCAACAGGTCGGCCTGGTCGTCGGTGACGGCGCCTTCAACAGCGAGAACGCCCGCCTCGACGGCTGCGTCGAATTCGTCGGCGCTCATCGCATCGTGCGTGCGGATGTTGCCCGTCGGCATGCCGACGCCAACGTCGTCGCATCGCACGACCGCACCCACCTGGCGGGCGACAGCAGTCACCGTGGCGACACCGCTGTCGACGGCGGCCACCATGGCAGCAGTCACGTCGGCGGGGTAGGCGCTCACGCCCTCTGTGGTCACTCCGTGGTCAGCTGCAAAAATGAGCACCGCCGGCTGTTCGACGGCAGGCTCCGGTGTGCGCTGCCAGCCGGCGAGCCATGCGGCAACCCGATCGAGCCGTTCGAACGCACCAGCGGGACGCAGCACCTGCGACGCCCGTTCAGCCACCGCCCGCTGCGCAGCCTCATCGGGACCTGGCAAATCGTCGAGCATCCGTTCCAGCGCGCTGCCGTCACCTGAGCGAGCACGTGAACGAGGCAGGGTCTCAGGCGCCATCGCTGGGGCCCTGCAGTTCCAGCAGGCGGCCGGCCACCACCAGATACGCCCGGTCGGCCGCCGCGAAGATGGCTTGGTTCACCGACCCGAGCACATCCCTGTATGCCCTTCCCAGCGGCGTGGCCGGAACGACGCCCGAGCCGACCTCGTTGGTGACCACGATGGCCGTGCCACTGCGCTCTCGAAGGCGCTCGCCCAAGTCGCCGGCCTCTGCGACGACCGCACGAGCGCTGTCGGTGCTGAGCCGTTCGCCGGTGCCCGACTCCGAACCGGGTTCAGTTTCGACTGCCGCGCGCTCAGCCAGCATCCGGTTCGAGACCCACATGGACAGGCAATCGACGACGATGGTCGCCTCGGCGTCAACCTGCTCCACAGCTTGCGCCAGGTGGATCGGGGCCTCGATCGTCGCCCACACCGCAGGCCGATCGGCCCGATGCCTCTCGATGCGTTCAGTCATCTCATCGTCACCGGCTTCGGCCGTGGCGATGAACGTCACCGGTGCACCGGTCGACGTCGCGGCGCTCAGCGCGGCAGTGGATTTCCCGCTGCGAGCACCTCCGGTGAACGCGATCAGCATGAGCGAAACAGCATCTGCAGCGGATCAGCAGCGAACCAGCAGCAACCCAGAGCGAGCCTTCGGCAGGAAGTAGGTGGTCTTCGGCGGCATGACACCGCCGAAGTCGGCAACTTCGAACACCGAACCGAGCGGCACCGGTGCCAGCAGGATCGTGACCGGCGCTGGGACGGCGGCCACCGTCGTGGGACGGTAGGTGAGCCTCGGATCCGAAGCGCTCGCGATGCCAAAGACTTCCCCCAGCATGAAGTCGTGCACGAATGCGGCATCCAGCCGGGTGGCCGGGTTCTGAACCGGCGACGGGTCGTCGGCGGGACCAGCGTGGCGCAGGCGTGCGCGGAACCAGTGGCCTGCCACGCCGACGCCGACCCATCCCGGCGCCCCCGGGCGCGCGGCGACTGCGTCGGGCACCTCTTCGACATCGCACCGAGTCCTCATCAACTCCATGACACGCCGGGGCATCATGTCGAGTTCGCTCAGTTCGCGGTCAAAGCTGCCGAGGTGCAGCTCGTCGGTGGGTGCGCATGCCACGAGCACATGCGAGAAGCCGGCCTGCCTGGCAGCTGCGACGCGATGGTGCCCGTCCACGATGTACAGCGGGCCATCGAGTCCGACGCTGGCACCCTCGCCACCCCCGACAACGGCCGGCCACAGCGTGACCCGCGCACCGTCGGCGGTCTTGGTGTCGAGCAGCGGCTCCAGCGGTGTGGACGCCCCGGCTGCGGCAAGGGTGGCTTCGATGACGTCGGCGACCATTGTCAGTCGCGGCGCGGTGACAACCACGGGGCTCGACATGCGGCCGACCTCGGTGAAGTGCACGGCCAGGCCGTGCACCCGGCCTGGCTGTGTGTCCTCGTGCGGGCGCAGCTCATGGGAGGCCAGGCGCACGCCGCCCAGCAATGCGTGCTGCGCGTGACCGTCAGCCTCCACGCATTGCACGTACAGGCTCGGTTCCCGGGTGGCGCCGAACACGCCCAAGCCGATGAGCCGTTCGAGTGCCTGCGTGCTGCGCGTGGCGTGCTGCCGGTGCTCGCTGGGGTGGCCGAAGCTCTCCGGCGGCAACCCGGCCACATGGGCGAAGGAGTCGGGATTGTCGGCGAGGTGCTGCGCGTGCTCGTCGGGGGTGAGCGAGTCATACGGCGCGGGGATCACCGTCGGCGCCCATTCGGGCGTCAACACACGAGCGCTGACCGGCTCGATCATCCGCTCTCCCTCCCCGCCGCCCCATCTCGCGCACCCGGGTTGTCGAGCCCCACCCTGATGAGCTCTGGGCGCACGGCGACGCGGCGGATCGAAGTTATCTCACGCCCAGCAGCAGGTTCGACGCGCGATGCTCACGTGGCTGGCGTCAGGGGATCACGCCTGCCTGCTTCAGCTGCTCGATGTCATCCCAGTCGTAGCCGTGCTCGAGCAGGATCAGCTCGGTGTGCTGGCCGAGCTCGGGCGGCGGACCGCCGGGAGCCCATGCGCTCTCGGAGAAATCCACCGGTGTCGCGACCATCTCGGTCGTGCTGCCGTCGGGCGTCGGCACCTTCACCCAGCAGCCCGCCGCGTGGGCCTGCGGGTCAGACCGCATCTCCAGCGTGGACTGCACGGGGGCCCACCAGACGTTGTTTGCATCGAAGATCTCGCCCCACTCGGCGCGTGTGCGGGTGGCCATGACGGCGTCCATCTCCGCAGTGAGGGCAGCCGTGTTCTCCAGGCGGAGCACGATGTCGGCGAAACGGGGGTCGTCCTCCCACTCCGGCCGTTCCAGCGCGCTCACGACATACGGCCAATGTCGATCGCCTTCGAGGCCCAGCATCCAGAGCCATTCGCCGTCTCCGCAGCGGTAGCAGTTGATGAGCGGGTTAGGCGGGCTGTCGCGGCCCCAGGCCTCGGTCTCGTCACCCGTCATGGCAGTGATGTTGTGGTCCCAGCCCAGCAGGTAGGTGCCCAGGCGCAGCAGCGACGACTCCACGAGCTGTCCCTTGCCGGTGCTGGTGCGGTGGAACAGCGCGGCCGCAACCCCGGCCGCCGCCGCAAGCCCGGTCATGTGATCGCCCATGCCGCCGCGCTGATAAGGCAGGTCGGCATCTTCGGGGGTCAACGACCGGACGATCCCCGCCCGCGACCAGAACGCACCCACGTCGTAGGTCTGGCGGTCGCGCTCGTCGCCCCGCAGCGAGAGCCCCGTGACGCTGGCGTAGATCAGGCGCGGGTAGCGCTGCGCGAGCGACGGGTAGTCGAGGCCCATGCGTTCGAGCCCGCCGGGCCGGATGTTGGACAGGAAGACATCGGCGTCGGCCAGCAGGGAGTGCAGCGCGGCGAGCCCTTCCGGTTGCCGCAGGTCGAGAGCGATACTGCGCTTGCCGCGGTTGTCCAGATCGAACGGCGGGTTGCCATCGCCCTGAAACAGCCAGCCCAGCGAACGGAACGGGTCGCCGTCCGGCGTCTCCACCTTGAGTACGTCGGCACCCCAGTCGGCCAGGATCCCGCCGCAGGCAGGTCCGGCGATCCACACGCCCAGCTCGACGACGCGGATGCCTTCCATCGGCCCGGCCATGGGTCCTCCCCCTGCTCGCAGCGGCGATGCGGCAGGGTACTCAACGGTCTGCGTCGGCTTCCATACACAGTCGGCGTGCGGTTTGGGCGTCGATGCGTTCATCGGGCGCGATGTCTCGACCCGTGGCCGCTGCTATCCACTCGGCGGGATCGGGGGGAACCGTGGGAGCGTCGGAGGACAGCGTGACGCGGATGCCGCGACTCAGCAGGCTGGCCAGTGGCCAGAGCCATGCCTGCTCGGTCGGCGAGAGCTGTTCTCGGTACTTCTGCGCACGCCGGGTCACGAAGCTGGGCTGGGTCACTACTGCGACGCCGAGCCGGGCGATGCGGTCGAGCTGTTCGGGCAGTGCGAGCGCGCAATGTTCAATGCGGTCGGGCGCTGTGCAGTCGGCCGCTGGGCGACGGGTTTCGCTCGTCGCCATCCCGGACGGCAGCGGCGGGTGCGCCTCCAAGGCATCCAAGGTCGCTTGCAGTGTGTCGATGTCCATGACGTGGACGGCGACCGGAAATCGATGAGCGCGCGCCGCCGCTACCAAGTCGGCGATAGCACTGTCGTCATCGTGAGGCGGCATGACCTTGGCGTGTCCGACCCGCACCGCGCCCGCATCGGCCGCGCCCCCAGACGACAGAACCGTCTCGCCAAAATCAAGATCTCCCAACGAGTCGAGTCGGTCGGCACCCACCATCGCCGTGACGTTCACGGAGGGCACCCCAGCGGCGGCTTCTGCCAGCAGCTCCAGCGCACCGATGTCGTTGGTGTGCGTCGCGTCCGTACATGCGGTGATGCCCGCAGCAACCAGGTCGGCCAGAACCTCCGTGACGCCCGCCACCGTCGCGCTGTGATCGTCCCGTGGCACCGCTGCCAGCAGATCCTGACGCTCGACAAGCACCTCGCCTGACGTCAGGCCCAAGGCGCGGCCCGCGGCCGTGTTCACCACCGCCACATGACCGGTGACGTGATGCAGCACGGTCGGAACACCGTGCGTGACAGCGTCGACTTCAGCGGCGGTCGGGTGGCGACGCTCATCGAGCAGTGAATCGTCGTAACCCCAAACCCGGAGCCACTGACGCGAATCGCCCCCGTTGCCTTCAGCGCTGTCCTGGCAGTCTTGGCGCGTCCTCGGTGAGGCAAAACTGCGCGCGGCATGTCCGACGATGTCAAGCAGCTCCCCCACCGACGCCGCCGCCTGGACATTCACCGATCGGCGCGCAGCGGCGCATGCCAAGAGATGAAGATGATCGTCGCAGTACCCCAGCGTCTGGGTGGTGCTCACGGCTGCGCTCGCGATCCTGGCGAGCCCAGCCGCGCCGAGCCCCGGGACCGGCCTCAGATGCCCAGATCGTCGAGCATGGGGATGAGGTCGCGGCGCAGCAGCTTGCCGGTGGAGGTCCGCGGCAACTCGTCCATCAGATGCACGAACTCGGGGCGCTTGAACGGGGCAAGGCGCTCACGGGCATGCGCAACCAGATCGTCGCCGGACGTGGCACCGCCGGGTCGCACGACGGCCGCTGCTGCCACGCGCTCGCCCCATTCCTCGCTGGGGAGGCCCACCACGGCAGCCTCGAGTACATCGGGATGGTCGTACAGCACGGCCTCGACCTCATCGGGCAGCACGTTCTCGCCGCCCCTGATGATCATGTCGCCGGTGCGACCGTGGAGGAACAGGTAGTCGCCATCGTCGAGGTAGCCGAGGTCGCCGGTGTGCACCCAGCCTTCGTCGTCGATGGTCACGCGGGTCTTCTCGTCCTGGCCCCAGTAGCCGTCCATGGCCCGGTCGGTCCACAGCTGCACCTCGCCGATCACGCCCGGCTCGACCGGTTCGCCGCTGTCGGCGTCGACGATCCGCACCTGCACGTCTTCGAGCACCTGTCCAACCGACGACAGCCGGTGCATCTTGCGTTCCTTCTCTTCGTCAGTTCCCTCGATGCGGTGGTCGTCGGGGTCGAGGACCGCCACCGTGGACGTGGTCTCGGTCTGGCCGTAGGCCCCTGCGAACGACACATTCGGCGGGAACTCGTCGATTGCGTGGCGGATCACCGAGGGCGGCATGGGCGCCGCGCCGTAGGTGACCGCCTCGAGGCTGCCGAACGCATCAACCGAGAAGTTCGGTGCGTGCAGCACCCGGGCCAGCATGGTGGGCACCAGGAACGCGTGGGTGACGCTGTGCCGCTGGATGCACTCGATCCATGAATCGGCCTGGAATTGCGGCAGCAGCACCACCACTCGCCCGCTGTAGAGCGCGTTCAGCATCGAGGTCAGCCCGGCGATGTGGTATAGCGGCGCTGCCACCGCCATCCGGCCCATGTCCTCGCCCGTGGCGGCATCGTTGGCGCCCATCACGTACCCGGTGATCGCGCCGTTCGTCAGCTTGACGCCCTTGGGCATGGCCGTGGTGCCGCTGGTGTACAGCAGGGTGCACAGCCCGTCGAACTCCACATCCTCGGGGACCGGCAGCTCGAACGACTCGTCTCTGGCAGCGCCGTAGGAGTCGGCGTCGTCCAGCACGTAGATGTGCTCAAGATCGTCCGGCTTGTTCTCGTTGATGAGGTCCAGGTAGCGCGACTCGGTGAACAGCACGCTGATGCCGCTGTCGCTGAGCAGGTGCGCTGTCTCTTCTTGGCCGGCTCGGAAGTTCATCGGCACGACCGAGGCGCCGACGAACGCTGCGCCAAAGATCGCCTCCACGCATTCCACGCTGTTGGTGGCGAAGATGCCGACCCGGTCGCCGACGCCGACCCCGAGCGTGGTCAGCATCCCGGCCGTGCGGGACACGTGGTCCAGCAGTTCCTGGTAGGTGACCTCGCGTGCGGTGCCGCCGCCGGCCTCCGTCGAGGTGTCGATCAGGATGACCTGTTCGCCGGCAATCGTCGCCGGCATAAAGAGCAGCATTCCGAGATTCACATCGACCCCCTATGGCCCGCTTGAGCAGATGTCGCCGCAGATACTCGCGAAAGTCACTGCCCGCGCGCCAACGAAGCAGCGACACAGTCTGCCCACCGAGGCGGCCATTGACTCGCCTGCCATCTCGCATCTCATGGCTTCGCCTCTCGATTCGGCCTCTTACGCTGCCTGCATGAAGCGACTCGCATCGGCCTTGCTGAGCCTGGTTCTGCTGGCGGCGGCCTGCAGCGGTGCCGGCGAAGACGCGCAGGAGCCCCCGGCCAGCACTGTCGCTTCGCCCACGACGACCGAAGCGTCAGCGCCGGCCACCACTGCCACGCCCACGACAACCACAGCTGCGCCGCCGGTCACCATCGCTGCGCCGCCCACGACTGCCGCGCCGCAGGATGAGCCGGACGCCGAGATCAACGACGACGAGCAGATCGATCCGCTCGACGCCGCTATCGGGGACTGGATGGAGCGCACTGGCGCCCCCGGCATTGTGCTGGCCATCACACAAGGCGGCGCTGCGCCTGTGACCTTCGCTTGGGGTGTGAGCGATATTGCGACTGGCGCTCCCCTGACCGTCGACCACCACGTGCGCATCGGTTCGGTCACCAAGTCGGTCACTGCTGCCGTCGTGCTGCAGCTCGTCGCCGAAGGCCTGGTCGAGCTCGAAGCGCCGGTCGCGCAGTACCTGGGCGACGACTGGGCACCGGGATACGAACACGCCGCCGCGGTCACCGTGCGTGACCTGCTGGGGCACACCTCGGGCTTCGTCGAGTACGCGTTCGACGTCAGCTTCTACCAACTCGCAGCGTCTCGGCTGGCCGAGCAGATCTCACCAGAGGAGATTTTGGAATTCGCGGCCGAGTACGGACCCGTGGCGGAGCTGGGGACCGAATTCCACTACAACACCACCGGCTACGTCGCTGCGGGCCTGCTCATCGAGGCGGTCACCGGCAACACGGCAGCCGCGGAGCTTCGGTCCCGCGTGTTCGAGCCGCTCGCTCTGGAGCACACCTACCTCACGCCTGAAGAGTTCCCACCCGAGCCCACCGCGAACGGGTACGTCGGCGGGACGATCGGCTACCTGATGGGGCCGCTGCTGGGACTCACCACCGACAACCAGATCACTCACAACGACGCCATCTTCGTCGACATCGGCACCGTGCCGAGCGACTTCGCCCGTTCCGCAGGATGGACCGGCGGCGGCATCGAAGCGCAGATCGGCGACGTGGCGCTGCTGATCCGGGGCCTCTTCGCGGGCGACATCCTCGATGAAGACCAGGTCGCTCTCATGACGGCAGGTCACCCGGATCCCGCCAACAGCTACGGCCTGGGCATCTCGACTGACGAGATTCTCGGTCTGACCATCTACACCCACGGCGGCGGCGTGCCGGGCTTTCGCACCATCGCTGCCTACGCACCCGCGTTCGACCTCGGCGTCGCGCTGACGACCAACCTGCTGGGTCTCGAGGGTGACGACGATGTTGGGGGTCTGCTGGAAGCGCTGGCCCCGATCCTGGTTGTAATGAACTGAAGGGGGACGGCGGGCCAGCGAGCTTCTCGAGGCGATCGGCCATACTTTCCCCGTCCGACCGGTCCTCGGAGCCGGGCAAGGGGGCAGCAGTGAGTCAGTTGTTGGCCGGCATCCGGGTGCTGGAGCTCGCATCGGGAATCTCGGGCCCGTACCTGGGGAAGCTCTTCGCCGACCACGGCGCCGACGTCATCAAGGTGGAGCCGCCCGGCGGCGACCCGTCCCGCCGTCATGGCCCGTGGGGCGAGGCTGCGACCTCGCCGCAGGGTGCCGGCAGCTTGGAGCAGTCGCCGCTCTTCCTGCACCTGAACACCAACAAGCGCAGCGTGATCGCCGATATCGGCAGGGATGCGCCCAGCGCCGGCGACGTCGAGTTGGTCCGGGCCCTGGCAGCGAGCTCAGACATCGTGATCGAAGCCTTCCCGCCAGGCCATCTGGACCACGTCGGCCTTGGCTATGAGGTCCTGCGCAGTCTGCGGCCGGGCATCGTGCTCACGTCGATCACACCGTTCGGACAGACCGGTCCCTATGCCGAGGCTGGCTATCGCGGCAGCGACATCGTCACCTATGCCATGGGCGGCCCCATGTGGGGCACCGGCATCAACGAACGCGAGCCAGTCAAGCTGAGCGGGGACGTCACGACCTATCAGGTCGGCAATCTGGCGGCGGTGCCGACACTGGCGGCGCTCATGATGAGCCAGCGGACGGGACGGTCCACGCACATCGACATCTCAGCCTTCGAAGCCCAGGCAGGCACGATTGACCGCCGCGCCTCATACCTGCTCTATGAGGCATATACCGGCTCGGATGTCGGGCGCGAGGCTCGACAGCCTCAGCGGGCGTCTCCGGTTGGCTTCTATCCCACCGCAAACGGATGGGCGTTGGTATTCACGTTGCCGTCGTGGGCGCCGCGCATGGTGAAGACGCTCACTGGCGCCGGTCTGGGAGGCAACGAAGGCGACGGCGACTCGCTGGCCGAGCGTTTCGCCAACCCTGCGTGGATCGCTGATCCGGACCTGCCCGACATCGTCGAGACCTCGCTGTTCATGTGGCTGGCGGGGCACACCCAGGACACGGTGGCAGCCGCGGCACAAGTCAACAAGTGGGGCGTCACACCGCTGAACGCACCTCTCGATCTGCTCGATGACCCGCACTTCGCAGCTCGCGGCTTCTTCGTGCCGGTCGAGCACGCGGCTGCCGGCACCGTCACGCAGCTCGACGCACCGTTTCGGGTCCATGCGGCACCCCAAGCCGATCCTGCGGTGTCCGAACGTGTCGCTCCGCGCCCGGCGCCGCTGCTGGGCGAACACGATGCCGACGTTCGGGCCGGCATCGCCGAATCGATGCCCCCCGAAACCGCCGGCGGCGACGATCGGACAGCGGACGCTGCGATGGCGAAGCCGCCCGCTCGACTGCCGCTCGAGGGCATACGCGTCCTGGACCTCACGGTGGTCTGGGCGGGACCCGCCTGCACCATGTATCTGGGGGATCTCGGCGCACAGGTCATCAGGGTGGACAACCCGTTCGTGTTCCCGACGGCCACCCGGGGTCTGATGCCCCGCCCGCCCCGGGAGATCAACCCCGAGTTGGGTCCCCTGTCTGGTTACCCCGATCACGACCCGGGGCGCCGGCCGTGGAACCGCCAGAACCTGTTCAGCGCCCATGCCCGAGGCAAGCTCAGCTGCACCCTCGATCCTCGGACCGAGCTCGGGCGCGCCACGCTGCATCGCCTGCTGCGCGAGTGCGACGTGATCGTTGAGAACAATTCGCTGGGCGTGCTGCCGAAGCTGGGTCTCGACTGGGAGACGGTGCACGCCGTCAACCCGCGCACCATCGTGCTGCGGATGCCGCCGATGGGACTCGAAGGTCCGTACGCCGACTGGGTCGGATTCGGAGCCAACTTCGAGGCACTGTGCGGGTTGACCGGGCTGCGCGGGTACGCCGACGAGGATCCCACCAGCCTCACCTCGGTCTTCCACATGGATCCCGCGAGTGCTGCGACCGCGGCGTTCGCCTTGCTCGCGGTGCTTCGACGCCGCGACGGCATCGACGGAACTGGCGGCACCGGCAGAGGCGAACTGATCGAGTTCTCCCAGTCGGAGAACGTCATGCAGCACATCGGCGAGTACTTCATCGACGCCGCGGCCTCCCGAACCCGCCATCAACCCGTCGGCAACCGCTCGATCGCTCGTGCCCCGCAAGGCTGCTACCGCTGCGCTGTGGACCCCGCCCGGCCTGATCACGACGACGAGTGGGCGGTCATCGCGTGCGAGACAGATGACGACTGGCAGTCGTTGGCCCAGCTGATCGATCAGGACCTCGCCGACACGGCTGCACCGCTGGCCGACGACGACCGGCTCGCGACGCTGAGCGGGCGCTTGGAACACCATGCCGACATCGACACACGCATCAGCGCCTGGACCGCAACCCGCACCTCCGCTGAAGTGTTCCACCGGTGCCAGCAGGCAGGTGTGCCCGCCGGCCCGGTGCTGCGAGAGTCGCAGCTGCGAGCCGACCCGCAGATGGGCGATCGCTGCTGGTTCCGCCAGAACGGATCGGTCGAGCAGGGCTGGCACAGCTTTCCCGGACGGCAATGGCGCTGGGACGGCCCCGAGATGCCGTGGCGACCCATCGGCGTGCTCGGCGACGCCAACGAGTACGTGTACCGCGACCTGCTGGGCCTCGACGAGGCCGAATGGCAGGCGCTGTGCGACGAGGGCCACATCACCCGCGACTACCGGAACCCCGACGGCACCTCGATGTAGCCGCGGCGCCCCTGATGGGGACTGCGCTGCACAGATAGATTGCCCGCATGGCAACTGATACGGGAACCGAAGCCGCCGAGATCGAGTTCTGGGTAGACCCCATCTGACCTTGGTGCTGGGTGACGGCCAGGTGGGTCGTCGATGACGTTGCTTCCGAACGCAACCTGAAGGTGAAGTGGCAGCCGATCAGCCTGCTCTTCAAGAACGAGCCCCCGACTGACAGCCCCTACTACGACGCCGTCGTGGTAACGCACGGCCAGCTGCGGGTGATGGAGTCGATCCGGGCCGCCGAAGGCGATGACGCCGTATTCGGTGTCTACTGGGACTTTGCCAGCCGCATCCACCACGACGGCGACCGAGACTTCGACATCGCGCAAGCGCTGGAGGCGCTGGGCATCGACCCCGAACACGCCAAGGCTGCCACGGACGAGAAGTGGGATGCCGAGATCCGCACCCGCATGGACGAAGGCTTGGCGCTCGTGGGCACCGACGTCGGCACGCCGATCATCGCCCTCAACCGCAGCGACGGAGAGCGCGTGGGCATCTTCGGCCCGGTCATCACGCGGGCACCCAAGGGTGAAGACGCCCTGAAGCTGTGGGACGGCATGGTGGCCATGATGGACATCGACGGCTTCTGGGAGCTGAAGAAGACCCGCACCGAGAGGCCCGAGTTCGGCGAGCGCCCGGTCACCGTGCCGGCCGTCGGCTGAGGATCCCTGCAGAGGTTCTAGGTCGATGAGCGGCACCATTCTCGACGACCTCAAGATCATCGATACCGACAGCCACTGGTCCGAGCCGTACGACCTGTGGACGTCGCGGGCACCCGCGAAGTACCGGGACCGCGTGCCGCGCATGGCCGAACGCGACGGCAAGCGCCGCTGGTGGTTCGATGACTCCATCCCGATCGGTCTGCCGATCGCCTCATCGGTCGTCGATCCCGACGGTCAGAAGGTCACCGGCACGGTCTTCTTCGACTTCGACAACGAGATGGTGCACCGCGCCAGCTATGACGCCGAGGCCCGGGTCGCCATGCTCGACGAGCTCGGTCTCGACGCGCAGATCATGTACCCGAACGTGGCCGGCTTCGGCAACCAGAACTTCCTGAAGTCGCCTGACGATGCGCTGCGGCTCATCTCGGTCGAGATCTACAACGACGCCCTCGCCGAGTTCCAGGAAACCAGCGGCCAGCGGGTGTTCGGCATGGCGCTTCTGCCGTGGTGGGACCTCGATGCCGCCGTGCGCGAGATCGAGCGCTGCCACGCCAATGGCCTGCGCGGCATCGTGACCTGCTCCAACCCTGAGGAGGCCGGGCTGCCCGACATGGCGATGCCTCACTGGGATCCGGTGTGGCAGGTGTGCTCAGACCTTGCGATGCCGGTCAACTTCCACATCGGCTCGTCCAAGGGGAACCTCGACTACTACGGCAAGGCGCCGTGGCCGTCGTTCGGGCCCGAGCGGAGGCTGGCGGTGGGCTCGGCGAACCTGTTCATGGGCAACGCCCGGGTGGTCGGCAACATGATCTACTCCGGCGTGCCCGAGCGCTTCCCGGACGTGAAGTTCGTCTCTGTCGAGAGTGGAGTCGGCTGGCTGCCGTTCTTCCTGGAAGTGCTCGACCACCAGATGGCTGAGACAGCGCCGAACGAGCTGGCGGAGCTCTCGATGCTGCCCTCGGACTACTTCCGCCGCCAGTTCTACGGCTGCTTCTGGTTCGAGCGCTCAACGGTGCGCCCCACCCTCGAGTACGTGGGAGCGCAGTCGCTGATGTTCGAGACCGACTTCCCCCACCCAACCTGCCTCTACCCCCGCGACGACCACGACCTCGCCCGGGCCCTAGAAGGCATCCCCCACGCCGACATCGAGCGAATCATGTCCCTCAACGCCGCCGAGCTCTACCGCATCGACATCTGACCCCGCCGAAGTCACGAAGGTGACTGGCCTAGTGGAGCACCCCGGCATTGCGGATGGCTCACACAGGGACCTACCAGGAGTTGGGGCTACAAGCGCCTCCGATTACAGGGGCAGCGGTGCAGCGCTCGATGCCCATGGGCATGCTGAAGCCAGACGGCTCGATAATGCTCATTGTCCCATCCCTTGCATCGCCTCACGGAACGTGCGCGCCGCATTCAGCCGCTTCATCGCCGCAGCGCCAAATGGATCCACCTGCTCAGCGAACTCGCCAGCCCGAGCAACCGGGTCAAGTGACGCCCCAGTCAAGCCAGCACGCTGCGCCGCGTGAATCTCGTTCACGAACGACTGCTGCTCCCGCGACGACGCTTTCCTGCCAACACGCAACTGAAACTGCTGATCCAACACGGATCGCAAGTAGGCTGAATCAATCAAGTTGATCTGCGGGCCATTGAGCTGAGGACCCTCAGAGCGCGCCTCCAAGCTCTCGATTAGCGACGACACAGCCTGCGCATCCGCGCCCGTTACCTTCCCAAGCTGCGACGGCGCAAAGGACCCGCTGGTATCCCCCAGCTGCATCGACAAGCGGGCAGCTTGGAACAATTCCCGTATCAGTTGCTCATCCAGTTTGGACTGCAAGGCCATCTCACGAGTCCCCGGCTGCCGAGCTGTCAAGGCCTCCATGAAGTCCTGGTAAGTCCAGTCGTCTATGACATCCTCGCCAACCAATGCGAGCATCCTGTACCTCAGACGGGCTCTTGCCCCCCAGTCCAGTGACCGAATGTACGCGCGCTCTTCTGCTTCTTTGAACTCGTACTGCTCAGGAGCGTCGCGAGTCGCGGCAGGTGCAGAGGTGCCTTCGGTGTTGCTCAGGCATGCAACTTTGTCGTCGTCGTAGTGGACATAGGAGTCCGTAGGCGCCGGGCACTGGTCCGGATCCGATGTGATCGCGATGACATGGCCCTTCACCCGATCCGACGCACAGTCAACGGGTTCGACCAGATCACCTTCAAACGTCACACAAGCGCCGACTTGCCAAGCGTCCTCCACTTCGTAGCTCCAGTCGTCAATACAAGCAAAGCGGCCCGCTCCGATCTCAAGCCCCAGATCAGCGACCAGAGGGCAATGATCGATGTCTGCTACCACTGCGACCACATCACCACCGGCAATCATGGAAGAGCACTGCACCTTTCTGACCGTGTCAACGTGAGGAGCGATTGCAACGCAATCGCTTACAGACCACGAGTTGTCTTGGGGTGCATCGGGATTGGCGCTTGTTGGTCCCCCGGCTGTTACCTCAGTAACTGTTGTCGTTGCCGATGCACTGGGCGCGCGGTCGCCGAGTCCGCTGAACCCAGTAATGATGCTCCAAACAAGCAACATGACCAGAATAAGCCCGAGATATGCGAGTCCGATCAGTTTTGCTAGCCGCAACAGGCGTGGTCGTCGCTGGAGTATCGCGCCGTGCCAAGAACGCTCACGGTTTCGCGGATCATGCATATTCGATATGGCGCGAATTACTACGAACGTCAGCACTGAAATTACACAAAGCAGGAGCGCGCCTGCGGCACTCAATGCGTCGCTACGAATAGCGGATTCGACCTCTGCGACAGTCCAGTCAGGCACGTAGGGGCTTGGCCACCATTGCTCTGCCAAGCTGAGTGCTGCCAACGCGATCCAAAATCCAAAGAAGCAGACAGTCCACATGATGCTGAGGGACTTCTGACTCCGCTTCCGGGGCAAATCTTGCGGAGCTTGTCGAAAGGCGGCTCGTACGACGAGATATGGAACGAAGAACCACATTATTGGGGCGAACCAACCCCACGCGGCCCATCCCGGCCCCCATGTGGTTGTTTGTCCCCAAGATCGCAGATTCTTGGTTGCGCGACGTGACCAAACCGCCAGCAGAATGGACCCGGAGAGCCATGAGACGAATGTCAGGACACGGCCGAGGTTCAGAATTCTCTCTGCCGAATCCAGCATGGATAAATCAGGATCCAGGCCAGCCCAGTAATCACGAAACCATTGGGCGCGACCGAGGTGTGCTGCAGAGCGGCCGAAGCTCCACATGGCGCCAATTACGAGCAGCACAATGGTCCATGTCGACAGCCTGCGCAGGCGTGCAGCTGGCAATCTTGCCGAATCTGTCAGCGTCGGCTCGGAATCCGAGGAAGTGTGAGCCACGGAATCCTCCCCGTCGTCTCGGCGTACCGTATATCGGCTAGCTCATCATGTCATGAGACTGCCGGTGCATGAGCCGACGCCTACTACCAGAAACTGCCCGCTCCCCACACGCATCCTCACTGTTTCGCGCGGGTCCGTTGATGGGTTCTGTTGGCATGCGCCGTGACGAGGTTCTATGGCATCGAGGGGATACGCCGCGGGGTTCCGGCGGCTTATGGTCGGTTTGATCGAGTCCAGCCGGCTGGTGGCAACGGCTTGCGCCTCAACGGTCTTGGCTCAGGTCGCCCAGGGTCGTTTCGAGATCTTGCGCATAGACGAGGAGGCGAACCACATCTACGTGATCGCACCGCTCGAAGCGGAACCAGATGCACGGAAGGCGTCCCAGCCGGCGGGACCGCAGGCCGTCGATGCCTGCCATCTCTTCGATCCGCGGAGTGCCTGCGCGAGGCGTGCGCCCGACGTCTCGCGATGCCCCGATCGCAGCGTCGAAGAAACGTAGACCGTCGATCTCGCTGCCCTCGGACCGGCAGTACCCGCTTCGTTCGACCAAATCGGCACCTCCCAGTAGGCGCTGCCGGATGTCGTTCACCCGGCTCGGTCGAACGCTTGGAAGCGGAGTTCGTCGACGATCTTGGACGTGAGCGGACGACCCTCACCCGACTCGAGCCCGTCAGCGATCAACGTGCGGAAGCGGCGTGCTTGCTCGGCCTGCTGATCGCGCCGGATGAGGTCACGCAGGTACTCGCTGGTGTTGCCGTACTCGCCACCCCGCACTCGCTCGTCGATGTAGTTCCGCATCGAGGGGGGAAGCGCAAAGCTCATGGTGTTCTGGCGCACCTCGCCAGTCTGCCTAGGTGGACAATCGTTGTCGATACACGGCGGCCACAACATCGCCGGGATAATGCAGCGCGCCAATCCTCTGCGGCGACGTTCGTCAGTGACAATTTCGACAGTTATCCTGCAATTGTCTGACGGGTTTCTACTTGAGAATGCAGAAATCAGCAAGGAGCGTGGCGTGCTCATCAATGTTGAGGTTTCCAATCACCGTTCCATCTTGGAGCCAGTCGAACTCTCGATGATCGCCATTGACGAGGATCGGCCTGGGGCACGCTGGTGTGAGCGGCTCGGCAGGCACGTCTTGACGACCGCAGGGATCTACGGCGCCAACGCGTCTGGGAAGTCGAACGTTCTGTCTGCCATTGCGTGGCTGGTCGACTCAATCGGGCGTGTCTGGTGGGAGTGGGGCCCGGGCGTGCCGCGGGATGCGCACCGATACGGGCAAGGCCCCGATTTGCCCTCGGAGTTCCGTATCGATGTGCTGGCGGAGGGTGTGCGCTACCAGTACCACCTGGCCGTCGGCGATGACCGGGTGGAGTTCGAGGCCTTGTACAGCTTTCCGGAACGTCGCCGCCGCCGCATCTTCGAACGCGAGGACATGGCGACGACGTTTCGGCGTGGCACCGAGCGTGTGCGCGGCATCCGCGAACTGCTGACGCCGACCACGCTCGTGCTCTCGGCTGGCTGGAGACTGGGTGCCGCTGACTTCCGAGCCGCATGCGGCGCAATTCACAGGATCAATGCCGGGACTCTGGCGGCTGATGTCAAAGGTCGCCAGCTTGCCCTATTGGGATATTCCGCGACAGACCTCTTCGGTGACGACTATGAGATCGGAGTCCAAGCCGACCAGCGGGAGGCCATGTGGCCATCCGAGGCGGGCCAGCCTGATCCTGAGCCACCGCAACGTGATCCCAACCTCCAGGCGACCGCATTGCACCTGATGCAACTCGCTGACCCATCCATCTGCGCGGCGACATGGCATCAGTCACGGCACAACACAGCTGAGGGTGCCAGCGGACGCCAGTTGCGCTTTCGGCATCGCTCAGGCGACAGCACCGCCGAGTTCGGCCTCGGAGAAGAATCGCAGGGCACGCAGCGCTGGTTCGAAACTCTCGGTGCCGTTCTGTGGCAGCTGCGCTTCGGCGGAACACTCCTCGTCGACGAGCTCGACGCCAGCCTGCATCCACGTATCACCAAGCGCGTACTGGAAGCCTTCCGAGACCCAGTGACCAACCCGTTGGGCGCGCAGCTCATCTTCACCACCCACGACACGTCGCTGCTCGGCACGCTCAACCGCGACGAGGTCTGGCTGACCGACAAGGACGCTGGCGGGGCAACCACGCTGTACGCGCTCGCAGACTTCGAAGGCGAACGGGTCCGCAAGTCGCTCAACCTCGAGCGTGCCTACCTTCAGGGCCGCTTCGGCGCGGTGCCGAGCGCCGATCAGGCGGCGCTCTATCGGATGCTCGATGTGCCCGAGATCGACGATGACCCCGACGGCACGCCCGCAGATGAGCGCGTGGCCTCGTGACAGCGCCGCCCCGCGGACCTGCGGGACGAACCAGCGGCCTCGATCGCCGCAAGCGCACTACACGACGGCCGAAGTCGTCGGTGCTCATCATGACCGAAGGCCGTCGCACCGAGCCCGACTACCTCGCCGCGATCGCCGAACTGCCCCATGTGCGTCAGCGCTTCGACATTCAGATCGACCCTTCCATGGCCGGGCGGCCGCCCATCGAGATGGTCGCCAGCGCCGCACGGGCACCGAGGCGGAACCAGCCCGGCGGCGATGGCTTCGACTCCGTCTGGTGCCTCTTCGACGTGGAGCAGCCGCAACCTCACCCTTCACTCATGCGCGCGGTGAGCCTCGCGAGAAACAGCGACATCGACGTGGCCATCTCGAATCCGTGCTTCGAAGCGTGGCTCATCTTCCACAGGCAGCGAATGTCTCAGCCCATGACCACCGCCGAAGCTGTCAGTCTGCGACAGCTGCTTGACGGGACAAGCAACAAGCGGGTGGACGGCAGCCTCTACCTGCCAATGCGCCAAGATGCTGCAGACCATGCTCGTCGCCTCGCCGAACGTCACAGCACCAACGGGCGCGTGCTTCCCGACGACAACCCCTCCTCCGGCATGTTCACGCTGCTAGATGCCCTGAGCGCCTGATTGGCCGTGGAACCGCCTGTTCAGACTGGGACGATGGCGAGTCCGTCGCGTTAGACCGCCTCAGTGAGGCGTTAGTCCAGGCTCACGAACTGCAGGGGGTGGGCCGATGGGATCAGGCGGTGACCGTGTCGGCGACGGCCTCCGGCGAGATCACGATCTCGGGTTCTGCGCCGGCTAGGTCGGCGGCCTCTCGAATCATGGCCTCGAGTTCAGCGAGCGTGGCGGCGTTGGCGAAGTAGGCGCACTCGCCGATGGTGCCCTCGGCCAGCCAGTCCCCGCTGCCGCCGTCCTCCCTGGCGATTACGACCTGTGCCATGTCATGCCCTCCGTCGGGAACGCAACCGGCCGTGAGTGCTACGCGAGCGCGTGATCTGTCGGTGCAGCGGGTATGGCGTCCATGCTGTCGCGGACGTCAACGATCCGCAATCCGGAGACCGCGCTCACTTCTCGAATTGCCTGCTGGATGGCATCCCAACGAGTCGGGGCTTCGCGGTCGAACTCGACAGTGCGGTGGCCGATGCTGGCATCGGTGCAACCCGCCTCGTAGAGCGTTTCGAGATTGTCGTCGTCAAGCAGGTCAAGCCCATCGGTGACCAGCACAAAGTGGTGGACCGGGTTGCGTTCCGTCGAAGGTCGCTCAGTCATGGCCCCTCGCCGATTCTCTGGCAGCGCCGGATGCGCCCTCGCACCCTACGCGCCTCGTTGCCACCACTTCGAGGCGCGCCAAGCGGCCGACGAACTGGAGATCCACTGCCTTCGGACCGTGGAACACCGTTTCCTCCAGCCGTACTCGTACTGCCCGCGCCCGCCGCCGCAAGTATGTGCGGGTTCAGGGGCCGAGAGTGGTGATGGGCACTACGGCTACTCCGTCGGGACGGTCGTAGGCGTAGCCGAATGCCGTCAGCACCACGAGCTTTGTCGGCTGCCCGACGAGGGAGGTGTCCACTCGATCACGCAGCTTGAGCAGATTGCCGGCGGCTTCGTCGATCGCGGCCGTTCCGCCGAGCTTGACTTCGGCTGCGAGCCACTCTCCCGCGCCGTTCTCGACGATGGCGTCCACCTCCAGCCCTGTGTTGTCTCGATAGTGCAGCACTTCGCCGTCGTGTACCGATGCGTAGACCCGCAGGTCGCGCACGACGAGTGACTCAAAGAGCAGCCCGAAGAAGCCGAGATCGGCAAGCAGCCGTTCGGGTCCGGCGCGCAGCGCCGCCACCGCCAGCGACGGGTCGACGAAGTGCCGCTTGGGCGCCGAGCGCAGCCGCGACCGCGACCGCAGCCGCACCGACCATGCCGGCTGGTCCTCGACGACGAAAATGCGCTCAAGATCGTCCAGGTAAGCCCGCACGGTGTTCGTGTCCAACGGATTCTCGCCGCCCGCATCGGCTGCCAGCGTTGCCATCGCCACCTCGGAGGCCACATTGCGCGCGAGCGACCGGAGCAGTTGCCGAAGCCGGGCTGGGTCGCGTCGCCTGCCGCCACCGTTGGCGATCTCAACCCGTCTTGTCTCGTCGAGATGATCACGAACGAACCTCAGCGCCTCCGTAAGTTCGGCACCGAGCATTCCGGGCCAGCCTCCACGGCACACTGCATCGACGATGTGATCGAGCGTCAGGCCCACAGATGATCCCACCGCGTCCTCGGTGCGCAGCAGCCCGCTCAACGACACCTCCCCGGTTGACAGCCCCGTTTCGAACAGCGACATCGGCCGCATGTGGATGCGAGACACCCGGCCTGCGCCGGTGTGCCGCGAGACGTCGTCGGCGGGCACCGCGGAACCGGTGAGGATGAATCTGCCCGGCCGGCCGCCGTCGTCGCTCGCCCGTCGAAGATGGTTCCAGATCTCGGGGGCGACCTGCCATTCGTCGAACAGGCGTGGCTCGGGGCCCACGATCAGGCGCCTGGGTTCGACACGCGCGAGTTCAACTGCATCGGGGTCGGTGTCGAACAGCACTTCGCTCGCGGCTTGTTGCCGGGCAGAGGCCGTCTTGCCGCATGCGCGCACCCCTTCCACGACCACGCAAGGCGCCGAGCGAAGCCGCTGTGCCAGCAGAGTGTCCACAATCCGCGGCCGGTACCCAGCGGAATCTGCAGCGGGTTCGGCATCAGGCATGCTGCCTCCCCTGCTGCACGGCCCTTCCAAGCAACCAGTCGATCCGTCTGGGCATTCCTCCACCCATCCGATTCAGTGATTTACAACAATTATGTTCAGTGATTTGCAACAATACTAACCAGCTATTCGCAACACGCCCAAGCCATGAATTGCAGCATGTCTGATCCAAGAACTGCAATCCCGGACGCTTCGACGGGGACGAGGCGTGCCAGCGTTGCCGGCCGGCCCCTCTTCGTTTGGTGCCGTCTCGACCGTCATGGTTGGGCGGCGCTGGGCTAGAACAGCGTGATGAAGTTCGGGATCTTCTATGAGCTGTCGGTGCCGCGGCCGTTCAGCCGAGCCAACGAATGGCTGACGTACCACAACGCGCTCGAACAGTGCCGGGTGGCCGACGAGCTGGGGTTCGACCACGTCTGGGCGGTGGAGCATCACTTCCTCGAGGAGTACTCGCACTGCCCCGCGCCCGAGGTGTTCCTCACGGCCGTCGCGGCGCAGACTCAGCGCATCCGGGTGGGCCACGGTGCCGTGGTGTGCGTGCCCGAGATGAACAATCCGATCCGGGTTGCGGAGCGGGCGGCCGCGCTCGACATCATCTCGAACGGCCGCCTGGAGCTGGGAACGGCCCGGTCGAGCACGTGGACCGAGCTCGGCGGGTTCTGCGCCGATCCCGACGACACGAAGAAGACGTGGGACGAGTTCTGTCGGGTGATCCCGCAGATGTGGACCGACGACGACTTCGGCTGGGAGGGCGCCCGCTTCGAGATGCCCGCACGCAACGTCATCCCCAAGCCGTTCCAGGAGCCGCACCCGCCGATGTGGGTGACCGTGACCACGCCGGGCACCGAACTGGATGCTGCGGAGCGAGGGCTGGGGTGCCTAGGGGTGAGCGCTGCCCCGTTCGCCGAGCAGGAGCGCCGTACGAAGGAGTACTACCGCCGGGTGGCGAATTGTGATCCGGTCGGCAGCTTCGTGAACGACCAGGTCCACACGCTCAACTTCTTGTACTGCCACGAGGACTACCGCCAGGCGGCGGCGCTGGGCCTGCCGATGGTGGGCGCATTCAGCATGTCGAACGCGCACCTGTACTTCACCCGCGAGGCGTACCCGACCCGGGCGTACCAGACGCTCGGCAATGCGGGCGCCGCATTGCGCAGCCGCGGGACCCCGAATGGCAGCGCGCCCGCTGATGACCCGAGCGTGGCCAAGGGCTTGCCCGAAGGCGTCGGCATCGGCGACCCCGACCATCTCGTGCGGACCATCCGCAAGTGGGAGGACGTCGGCGTGACCGGCATCAACTTCCTGCTCAACGCCATGGAGATGATCCCCCAGCAGCAGGTGCTCGACAGCCTGCGGCTGTTCGCGACCGAGGTGATCCCGCAGTTCCAGACACCGGACGAGCGGGCTGCCCGGGTGCAGGCGCCCACCACGGTGCCCAATGTCGGCCAAGCGCAGGCCGCGCCGGTCGAGACGCCAACGACGGGGCCCGCTGTCAGCGAGACGCAGGCCGAACCGGTCGAGGCAGGCCGATGATCTCAGGCACGGCATCGGTCGACGAGCTGGCCGCACACGTCCCCGAGATCGCTGAGTTTGGCGCCGAGCCCATCCAGCTCGGCGGTGTCACTGGGCTGTCGCTGGTGGCCGAGCTGCGGCGCCCGGCGCGTGAAGCAGTGCTGCCGCCGGGGCTGCACCCCATCGTGCCGCCTGCCATGTCGCTGCTCGCATGGGACATCGGCGAATCGCCGTGGGGTCCGTTCGCTGCCGCTTTCGTCAGAGTGGTATGCCGCAGCGGTGCCCGTGCCCGGACGTTCTGCGTGGGCGCCGCCGCATCCACGAAGAGCGCCGTCGAGGGCTTGCGGGCGCAGTTCGGCTTCCCGGCCCGCCAAGCCGATGTCTCGCTGCGACGGCACTACGACGAGGTCGACCTACGGGTGTCAGCGGAAGCCGACGACGGCGAGGGCCACAGGGGCGAGGGCGGCAGCGGCGGCAACGGCAGCGGCAGCGGCAATGGGCCGATGCTGGCGGTCAGCGCACTCGACCCCGATCCGCTATCGGTGGGCGATCTCCAGCACGTTGGCTCGATGAACCTGGCGCACACGCCAATGGGGCTCCGGCTCGTTCAGATCGAGACGCATCACGAGCCCTCGCGCGTCGAACGGCTGGCGGCCCGGATCGACGCATTCGATGCAGCCGCCTGGGGGCAGCCGCTGCTGGATCCGTACTGGGTCGTGAGCTGCTCGGTGTCGCTGGAGGACGTCGAGATACCCGCCATCCGCTTCGTCTGCGATCCTGCGTTGCCCGCCGCGGAGGGCACCGAACGGGTGCAGTAATTTTCACTGCCATGAGCGAGACGGCCGCAGCGACATCTGACACGACCGATGACATGGCCGGCGCACCGCAATTGCGGGCCATAGGCGTGACGATCGACTGCTCCGACCCCGAGCGGATCGCCGACTTCTGGCAGGCCGCCATCGGCTTCAACACCCGGGTCGGCAACGGCCGCCCGTACATCACGCTGTCGGAAGCCGACGGCGGCCGGATGCTCAACCACCTGACGATCCAGCGAGTGCCCGAGGCCAAGACGGCCAAGCTGCGTGCACACCTCGATCTGTTCACCCGCGACATGGACACCGAGGTCGCTCGGCTCGTGGCGCTCGGCGCATCGGTGCTGGTGCCGGCCGCAGAAGAGGTCGCCGGTCACCTCGGCTTCCGGGCCACCGTCATGGCCGATCCCGAGGGCTCGGAGTTCTGCGTCGTCTCTCGCTGACAGGCCGTCCGAAAGGCGCGCCCGCAGCTATGGCGCCTGTGTCTCGCCTGCGGCGACGAGGCGGGCGGAGCGGCGCTCGACAGCCAATCCGTCGTTGAGCGGGAGGTCGTTCGCGGCGCGCAGGCAGCGGCGCAGTGCCCGCGCCACGGGCCGGTCGATCCGGGCGAGCTGACCCGCTAATTCCGCCGTACGGCTGTCGAGTTCGTCGGTCGGCACGACCTCGGCGACGATGCCGAGCCGGTGTGCTTCCGCGGCGTCGATGTTGCTGCCGCTCAGCACCAGCGGCAGGGCAGCCACCGGTCCGATTGCCGCAGTGAGGCTCTGAGTGCCGCCAGCGGCGGGAAGCATGCCGAGCTTGGTCTCGGGCAGGCCCATCACCGAGTCTTCGCTGGCGATGCGCAGGTCGCACAGCAGCGACATCTCCAGGCCAGAGCCGAGCGCGTAGCCGTGCAGGGCGCACAGCGTGGGCACCGGCAGGTTCACCAGCGGCAGCCATGGATCGCGGTCCCAGCGGATTCGCCGGGCGTCGAAGATCGAGTCGGCCGTGCCGAACTCGGACAGGTCGGCGCCAGCGCTGAAGTGCTTGCCCTCGGCGGCGAGCACGACGCAGCGCACGTCAGGTACGTCGCGAACAGCCGTGATCGCCTCGATGAGCCCGTCGCGCATGTCCAGGTCGTAGATGTTGAGCGGCGGGTGGCACAGCGTGATCGTGGCCACGCCGTCATGGCCGAACACCAGCCGTACCCGCTCAGCCATGCCGAACACCGCCCGACTCGGCAAAGGAAGCCTGAGCGTTAGCGCCATTGCTACAGGAGGCCCGGCAAACCAGCGGCGTCACTGCGCCCGCCAGCGACACACGCGTGTGCTGGGGTGCGACGCCCGCAAGCTGATCCACCGCGGCGCCTGCCGCCAGCAGTCCGGCAAGCGGATCGGGGTAGGAGTACGCGGGCGCCTGCGGCTCGTCGCCCAGCCAGCCCAGGCCCGAGGCGGCGTGCACGCCGGTGCCGTAGGCGATCCAGTCGCACTCCGGTGAATCCGGTTCGAACGCGGTGATCGCCAAGGTGCGCAGCCGCGGATGGCGGGCACACAGTTGCGAGGGCAGCAGGTCCAGGTTGCCGAGCGCCCGTGGAGAGAGGGAGGTGACCAGAAGGTCTGCCGTCGCCAAGAGCTCGTCGAGGCTCTGGCGCCCGGCCGGGTGCCGGGGGTCGAGCTCGACCGCGGTCTTGTGTGCGTTCAGTTCGTCGTACATCGCCGTGCCCGCCAGGCCGTCAGGCCGCGCCGCAGAGCTGACCTTGCGCACCTCTGCGCCCGCGCGGCCCAGCAGCTCAGTGCACAACGGCCCGGCCCACATCGAGGTCAGGTCCAGCACGTTGACACCGCCGATGCCGGATGCGGTCCGTGCCGCGCCGGACTCGCCGAGGTCGATGTCGGACGTTGTCAGCGTCGTGCCGGATGCTGAGATCGGATCCCGCTGGGTGGACGCAACGGGAATCCGGCGGTACGGCGTCACCGGCAAGCGCCACTCCTGGGCCGCAACCGCGACGGCTTCTGGATTGGACTCGCCGCGGTGCGCATGGGCGAAACGTTCCCAGGTCTCCGCGTCGTCGGGTCCGAGGTCGACGCACAGCGCGCCATCACCCCACGCAACTGGTCGGCTCGGCACGTCGGTAGTCCCGACCCGGCGGGGCATCTCGATCCAGCGCTGGGAGTCGCCCACCACATCGGTGCCCAGTCGTCGATCAACGGCGGCCGCCAGCTCGGCGCCGTAGTCGAACAGACCCAGCGGCAGCCAATCGCTCATGGCTCACGCCCTGCGCTGTGTCTGATGCTCCTCATGGCTAACGCCCTGAGCTGTGTCTGATGCTTCTCATGGCTAACGCCCTGAGAAGTCAGGCGGGCGCTTGTCGAAGAAGGCGGCGAGGCCCTCGGCGCGGTCTTCGGTTGCTGCGAGCTGGTGGTTGAGGTCGCCTTCGAGGCGCAGGCCGTCGGCAAGCGGCAGCTCAGAGCCCCGGTGGACTGCTTCCTTGGCGAACTCCAGCGCCAACGGACCTGCACCGGCCAGCTCGTCCAGCCAGCGATCCACTGCCTCGTCCAGGTCGGCCTCGACGGCGTGGGCCAGCCCCCACTCCAGCGCGGTCGCTGCGTCGACTTCGGTTCCCAGCAGCAGCATCGAACTCGCCCGCGACGCACCGATCGCACGAGGCAGGCGCTGGGTGCCGCCCCACGCGGGGAGCCGACCTTCCAGCGCTTCGCGCATCGCGAACCGGGCGCTCCCATCGCACAGGCGCACATCGCAGGCCAGCGCGATCTCGAGTCCCGCACCAGCGCATTCGCCCGAAATCGCGCAGACCACTGGGCTCCGAACGGCGGCCAATGCCGACGCCGGGTCAGGCTGCAGCGCCAGTGGGTCGAAGCCGATGCCCGAGCAGAAGTCGCTGCCGGGCTCGTTGCGCAGCACAAGTACCACCGGCTCGCGCGCCTCGCGCACCGACGTGCACAGATCAGTCAGTACACGCGCTGCGGCGCGATCCAGCGCGCCGCCTCGCAGTGTGTGCTCGATGCGTTTCAGGGTGCCACCACCCCCTCGGGTGGCCGGCGCAGGTTTCCCCTAATCGGCCGACTTGGTTTTCTTGGGCTCCTGCAGCGCCATGTCCTTGCCGTTGCACTGCAAGGTCACCGCGCCCGGCTTGGTGACGAGCACCTCGATACCGGAATCCTCGTCCTGGTAGCGCTTGCCGACCTTCAGTCCCTCGCCGCCGGACGACGCGGAGATGTCCGCCTCACCGCCCTTGGTGACGATGACCTGTACGCCGCCGTCGAAATCCAGACGCTCTCCAGCCTTGGTCGCCACAGCATCCCCCTGGTCTCATCATGTCAATGCGAAATGTGGTCCGTATGAAGCTACACGCCGCGCCGCGGCATTACCTCACCGTGAGCGCACTCAGCTCTGGTGGCATCAAGGCGGCACAATGAACCGGTGACGTCGCGCCACACAGCACTCGTCATCGGGGGCACCGGCCCGACAGGGCCGCTGGTCGTCAACGGGCTGATCGAGCGCGGCTACGACGTGACCATCCTGCACACCGGACGGCACCAGAGCGACCTGATCGGCCCTGAGGTCCGCCGCATCTACACCGACCCCTTCGACGGCGAGGCCACCACCGCAGCGCTCGGCGGTGAGTCGTTCGATCTGGTCGTGGCCATGTACGGGCGACTGCGGATGCTGGCGCCGCTGCTGGCGGGACGCTGCGGCCATTTCGTGTCGATCGGCGGTGTCGGCGTGTACCGGGGCTTCGGCAGCCCCGACGACCTGTTCCCGCTCGGCATGCCGGTGCCACTGCCGTACAGCGCGCCGCTGGTCGGCGACGGCGAAGAGTTCCGCAAGCTGCGGATGATCCGGGTTACTGAGGAGGCCGTCTTCGAGCACCACCCCAGCGCGATCCACCTGCGCTACCCGCAGCTCTACGGGCCACGCCAGCCGTTGCCGCGTGAGTGGCCGCTGGTGCGCAGGGCGCTCGACCGGCGGACTCACCTCGTGGTGGCCGACGGCGGCCTGACGCTGAAGAGCCAGGGATGGATCGGCAACGCAGCTCACGCCACGCTGCTGGCGTGCGATGCGCCTGCCGCCGCGCTCGGCGGCATCTACAACGTGGCCGATTCGGCTGCACTGTCGATCGCCCAGATCGCCGAGGTCATCGCGGACGAGCTTGGCCATAGCTGGGAGCTGGTGTCGCTCCCCTACGAGCTGGCAGCGCCGGCACGGCCGCTGGTGGGCAGCTGGTCCACCATGCACCGGGTGCTCGACATCGGTCCGACCGTGCGGGATCTCGGCTACCGAGACGTGCTGGCGCCCGTCGATGCGTGGCGGGCCGCCGCCCGATGGCTGGCTGAGAACCCACTCGAACGCGGCGGAGCGCTCGAACAGCGGCTGGGCGACCCCTTCGACTACGACGCTGAAGACCGGCTGGTAGCGGCATGGAATGACGCCCGTCGCGGGCTTGAGACAGCGCTGGACAGCGTCGACTGGTCCAGCGAGCCCAACTACGGCAGCGCATACGTCGGCAACCGCCCGAACCCGGGCGTCACCGAGAAACGCGAGAACCTGAACGCAGCCGAGTCCTAGGCAAGTCCAGTCGCCAGCTCGCCCAATCGGCGAGAACGCCCAGCAGGGCTGCTCAGCGGGCCAGCGGACCTCGCAGGAGCTGACCCGGCACGGCACCGGTCACCTTGCCGTGCTCGGTGATGACTTCGCCATTCACAATGGTGGCCGCGAAGCCCGTGGCCGTTTGGCGCAGGCGCGGAGCACCCGCCGGCAGGTCGTGCACCAGCACAGGCATGTCTGGTGACACCGTGTCGGGATCGAACACGTTCAGGTCAGCCGCCTTGCCCACTTCGAGCACGCCACGATCGTCGAAACCCCATGCCGTCGCGGGCAGCTGCGTGATGCGGTGCACGGCGTCTTCCAGCGTGAACTCCTGACGATCGCGTACCCAGTGGCCCAGCAGGTGCGTCTGCAGCGACGAGTCCATGATCTGTGTGACATGCGCACCGCTGTCGGAAAACGTCGGGATCGCCCGGGGGTGCTTCAACAAGTGCAGCACCAGATCCTGGTCCTGATTGGCGAGGGCCTGGACGAAGAACATCTCCAAATCGCTGTCGAGCGCAAGATCGACGAACGCTTCCATCGGCGTCGTACCACGCTCGGCAGCGATCACGTCCATCGTGCGGAACGGCGGCAGCGGCTGCGTCAACGGGTAGATGTGCGACCAGATCGGCTTGCGGGCTTCGGGCCCGAGGGCCCTGCCGTAGTCGCCATTCTCAGCCTCGTCCACCAGCCGAGCCCGGATCTCGGGGTCTCGGAGCGCCGACCACTGCTCGCCACGAGAGTCGGCGCGCACCTCGCGCCACAGCGGCAGAGCATCGAACGGCAATGAGGTCTTGAACGACAGCAGCGTGCCCAGGCAGCGGGAATGCGCCTGCCCCCACGAAGTGCCGCCGGCGGCATTGATGCCGTCGAGCAGCTTGATCACCGGCTTCCAGTGGTGGTCCTCGCTGGAGGGGGCGAGCATGCCGTAGGTGATCGGCACCCGGGTACGGGCGCCCAGCTCGACGATCTTGGCGACATAGGCGTCGTTCCGTTCGGTGTCGCGTGAGCGCAGATCGCCGTGATTGGCCAGCTCGAAGATGCCAGCGCCCATGACGCCCATCTCGCTGACCAACGCATCGATCTCCGACCATTCCGCCAGGCGCGAGGCCACCGGGCGGTCATCGGCGGTCTCATGGTTGTACGAGATGGAAGTGGTGAAGCCGATGGCGCCGGCACGCAGCGAGTCGCGCAGCTGCTGCAGCATCAGCGCGAGCTCGTCGTCGTTGGCGCCGCGGTCGAACGCAGCTTCGCCCATAGCCCACGTGCGCAGCGCCGAGTGCCCGAGGTAGCCGGCGTAGTTGATGCCCTTGGGAGTTGCATCCACGAAGTCGAGGTATTCGGGGAACGTCTCCCACGTCCAGTCGATGCCTGCAGCCATCGCTTCGGCGGAGATGTCCTCGGCCCGCTCGAGATTGCGCACCACCAGGTGGCGGGCGTCGGGTCGGGCAGGGGCCAGCGTGAAGCCGCAGTTGCCCATCACGGCGGTGGTCACACCGTGGAAGCACGAGCTCTCGCCCATCGGGTCCCAGGCGATCTGTGCGTCCATATGGGTGTGCACGTCGATGAACCCGGGCGTGACCGCATGGCCCTCGGCGTCGATGGTGCGGTCGACCCGGCAGCCCGCGAGATCGCCGGGCGACTCGCCGATCTCAGCAATCACGCCGTCGGAGATGAGCACATCGGCCCGGCGCGGCTCAGCGCCCGTGCCGTCGATCAAACTCCCGCCTGAGATCAGCAGATCACCCATGTCGTGCCCCCGTCATTGCCGCCGCTTCCGCACGCCACCGTGCCCGCATCAGCGTACGGCAGCGGGAGGTCGGGCACCGGCGGACGCTCGGCTCCCAACGGCCCCGCGAGGCTCCCACCCCGCCTCATATGCTGCGCGCCGTGACACTTGAAGCAGAAGCATCCCAAGTCATCGACCAGCTGAACGCTCTGGGCCGACCGTCATTCGAGGATGTCGGTTATGAACGTGCCCGGGCGGGCTTCGAGGAGATGCCGCCTTCCGGCGAGTTCGTTGAGGTTGCCACCACCGAGGACCGAACGATTCCCGGCCCCGACGGCAACGAGATCGGCGTGCGCATCTACCGCCCAGGCGACGGCGCAGCCACGGCCGACGCAAGCGGCACACTCGGCTGCCTCGTGTATTTCCACGGCGGCGGCTGGGTGGTCGGCAGCATCGAGACCCACGACCGCACATGCCGGGCGCTGACGATGCTGGCCGGAGTCGTGACGGTGTCGGTGGATTACCGGCTCGCACCCGAGGATCCGTTCCCAGCGCCGGCAGACGACTGCTGCGCCGCCACGCAGTGGGTGATCGACAATGCTCCCTCGTTGGGCATCGATCCGGCTCGTGTGGCGATCGGCGGCGACAGCGCCGGCGGCAATCTCGCCGCCGGCGTGGCACTGATGTGCCGCGACAGCGCAGCGAATGGCGACGCTTGCGGCCAGCCAGCCCTGCAGGTGCTCATCTACCCCGTGACTGACTTCGACCGCGACACCCACTCGATGGTCGCCAACGCCGAGGGCTACCTGCTGACCCGCGACACGATGGCCTGGTTCGACGATCACTACTGCGCGCCATCGGAGCGGGCCAATCCCTATGCAGCCCCGCTCGCAGTCGACGATCCGTCGGGTGCCGCGCCCGCCTTCGTCATCGTGGCCGGTCACGACCCGCTGCGCGACGAGGGCGTCGAGTACGCACAGAAGCTCTCCGATGCAGGCGTGCCCACGACGCTCATCGAGTATCCGGGCCAGTTCCACGGCTTCTTCGGCATGACCCGCTTCCTGGATCAAGCACACGAAGCTCAAGAACTCACCGCCATTGCGATGCGGCGTGCCCTCGCAGCCCCCGAGGCCGACTGACGGAAACCGACGGACGAAACCCACGCAGGGCGATCAGCGAGGAGAAACGGAAGACATGCCATTGCGAGAGAGCCATCGGGCCGGGACACCCTCGTGGGTCGACTTGGCGACCACCGACGTGGAGGGTGCGCTCGACTTCTACCGAGCAGTCATGGGCTGGGACTACGAGCGCGACCCCACCGGCGAGATCAACTACGTCATGGCCGTTGTGGACGGGCACCCGGCCGCCGGAGTATTCGACATGCCGCCCGAGATGCTCAGCGAAGGCGTGCCGCCGTGCTGGAACGTCTACATCACCGTGGACGATGCCGACGAGTTCGCCGGCCAAGTCGCCGCGGGCGGCGGAGCGGTCATGCGACCCGCCATCGATGTGCCCGAACCGGGTCCGGATGCCGCTGGCCGCATGGTCATCGCTGCCGACCCGACAGGAGCCGTGTTCTGCACCTGGGCGCCGATCACGGCCATCGGCGCGGGGATCGTGAACGCCCCCGGTGCGTTCACCTGGGCCGAGGTCGCCACGCACGACAACGGGGCCGCCGAAGCCTTCTACTGCGAGCTGTTCGGCTGGGAAGCAGGAACGATGGAAGGCGTGCCCGACTCGCCGACAGTGTTCACGCTCGACGGGGACCCGGTGGCGAGCACGTCAGTGGCACCGCCGCCCGGTGTGCCGCCGCACTGGCGGGTGAGCTTCGGGGTGAACGACGTCGACGCCGCCTGCGCTGCAGCGACGGCCAACGGCGGCGACGTGATCGTGCCGCCCTTCGACTGGGGCCCGGGCCGCATGGCCACGGTGGCCGACCCTGTCGGCGCAACCTTCGACGTGGTCACCCTCACCGACTGGCCGGAGTAGGGCTCAGCGGAGAGCGTCGGCCGCTTCGAGCGCTGCGATCTCGTCGGGGTTGAGCCCGAGCAGGCCGGTGAGCACCTCGTGCGTGTGCTGGCCGAGCGTGGGAGCCGGCGAGCGCACGCCATTGGTGCCGTCGGAGAGGAGCCACGGGATGCCGACGTGGCTCATCTGGCCCACGACCGGGTGATCCAGGCGCTCGATCAGCCCGCGCTCGGCGAGGTGCGGGTTGACTTCGAGTGAGCGTGAGCTGAGCGAGGGGAAGGCGGGCACGCCGGCAGCTTGCAGCAGCTCGGTGATGTCCCACTGGTCACGCTCACGGGTCCACGCGCCGATGAGCTTGTCGAGCTCGGCCTCATTGGCCTTGCGGTCGGCGGCTGTGGCGAATCGCTCATCATCGGGATCGATGCCGGTGATCCTCGCCAGCGCAGCCCACTCGGCTTCGTCGACGCAGCAGACGGCTATCCAGTCATCGTTGCCGGCACAGCGATACAGGTTGTGCGGAGACCACAGGGGGTCGAGGTTGCCCATCGGATCCGGCTGCGTGCCCCGCATCACCCATTCCATCCAACCCTCAACGGTGCACGCCGTGGTGGCCTCCCACATCGACGTGTCGATGAACTGACCCTCGCCGGTGCGTCGCCGCGCCACGAGCGCGGCGACCAGCGCGTACGCCGTTGCAATCCCGGCCGCCGGGTCGCCGAGCGACACACCGAGCTCGTCTGCGTCTGCTCCGGGGTAGCCGGTCATCGATGCGAGGCCCGACAGCGGCCCGGTGGTGGGTCCGTAGCCCATGTAGGACTGGTACGGCCCATGGTGGCCGTAGCCGCTGATGGCGCCCACGATCACGTCGGGACGCTCTGCGGCCAGGGCCTCGTAGCCGAGACCCCATCCGTCCATGACGCCGGTGGCGTAGTTGGACACCACCAGGTCGCACGACAGCGCCAAGCGCTTCGCCAGTGCACGCCCTTCGGGAATGCCCAGGTCGATGGTGATGCTCTGCTTGCCTTGGCCGTATTGGTTGAAGTAACCGTTGGTGTCGAGCGTCGGCGTGTGACGGCCCGACTGCGTCGGCAGACGGCGGCCGAGATCGGGCCGGGCCGACGATTCCACCTTGATCACCGTGGCGCCGAGGTGCGCCAGGTGCAGCGTGCAGTAGGGACCCGCCCAGACCCAGGTGAAGTCCGCCACCGTGACGCCGTCGAGCGGGCGGCTCGACGGTGTGTTCGAAGATGCAGGCGACGGTGCTGGCCGTGATGCCGTCGCTGTGTCGGTCGCGGCAAATGAAGCGCCGCTGTGCTCGCCCAGCGACGGTGCCGGTCGGCGGATGGACCACCACGAATTCGTGAGCCGCGACGGCGCGCCCGGCACGGTGATGTCTCCCAGCCCCGGCTGTTCGTAGGTGACGAGGAAGTCGCGGGCTGCCAGGTGCGGGTCGGCGGCCATCTGCGCCACCGTGTTCACCGGGGCAAACGCCAGCCGCTCTGCCTGGCCCCGATGAAACAGCTCCGTCACCGGCTGCGCAGCGATCCACTCGCCGAGCCACATGCGCAGCAGGTCTTCGTTCTCGAAGCGACCCTCGAGCGTGTCGAAGATGTCCATATCGGCCCACTCCGGCCGGCCCATGAAGTCCTTCAGCCGCTCCCACTGATCGGCCTCGACGCACACCAGGAAGATGTGCCCGTCGCTGGTCGGGAAGATCCCCCACGGGTTGAGAATGCGAGCACCGAGGCGGCTGGGGTTCTCGCCCCGGTACGACCAGCTGATGAACGCTGCTTCCAGCATCCCGACCACGTAGGACATCTGGGCGAAGTCGATGTGCTCGCCCCGTCCGGTGCGCTGTGCACGGTCGACGGCGGCGAGCGATGCGCATGCAGCCGCGAAGCCCGACTGGAAGGCAGCTTGGTGGCCGTGGGGCTTCAGCGGGGGCAGCTCGGGATCGGCCACGCAGCCGGGGGTAAGCCAGCCCCAGCCGCCGCCGTGAACGACCTGCAGCTCGGTCGCTCGCCAGTCCGCATACGGACCGGTCTGCCCGAATGGCGTGATCGACATCGTGACCAGCGACGGATGCTGCGCCCGCAGCGGTTCTGCTGTGAGGCCGTGCGCAGCCGCTGTTGCCGGCGCCAGATCGTGGATGAACAGGTCTGCGTCGGCGAGCAGCTGTTGCAATGTTGCGCGGCCGTCTGGCCGGGCGAGGTCCACCACGATGCCGCGCTTGTTCGTGTTGATGGCAGCGAACAGTCCACCCGTCAGCCCAGAGCCGGCATCGGGGACGATCTGGGAATCAGGACGCTCACGGTCAGCAGCGAATGGCCCGCGACGGCGCGCAGCGTCGCCCTGCGGCGGCTCGACCTTGATGACGTCGGCGCCAAGGTCGGCGAGCAGCTTGGCCGTCCACGGAGCCGCCACCATCTGTCCCAGCTCGACGACACGGATGCCGTCAAGACCGCGCGCGGTCATCGAAGCGTGCGGCCTTCGCGGGCTCGGTTCCCGGGCGTGCCTGATGACCGCCCGCTAGCGCTGCGGCGGCTCAAGGCGACTCGTGCTTGAACGACAGCCGCACCTTGGTGCGAAAGGCTGCGATCGCGCCGCCCTCGATCACGACGTCCTGCTCGACCACCTCGGCTACCCGCAGATCTCGCAGAGTCTTCGAGGCCTCGGTGATGGCGTTCTGCGTCGCCTTCTCCCACGACTCCTCGCTGGTGCCGATCAGCTCGATCACGTTGTAGACGCTGCTCATTGGATTCTCCCCCGGCGGCGCGCTGTGTGCCGCACGAACGTGGTGTGCCCTACAGTCTGCCCCACCGGAGCACACTGGATCGCTCGCAGGAACGAGCCCCACACCGAACAGGTCGGCACCTTGAACGAATCACCTCAGCGCAACCGCAACGCTGTCGAGAAGGTCATCACGCTGGTCGCGGCAAGCCGGATTTCTTGGGAGGATGCGGCACGTCGAGGAGTTGCCGAGGCCACCAAGACGATCCGCGATCTGTCGGTGGCCCACGTCGAAGAGCGTGACGTGATGATCGTGGAAGGCGAGATCGCCCTCTACCGCATCAAGCTGCGAGTGGCGTTCCGCGTCGACCGGATGCGGCCTGGCCTGACGCCCGGCGCGCCCGATGTGGAGGTGACGCGCTGGCTCATCGTGGCCAACCAGACGTTGGGCACCGGCGAGGTCGTTGCCGAGATCGACCGGCTGAATTCCCACGGCCCGTGCGAGTTCCACCTGCTGGTGCCGATGACGCATTCGAAGAGCTATGCGCGGGCGCGCCGGCTCTCGATGCTCGCAGCCGACCCCGTGACGGGGATCCCGTCCGAGCACGTGCCCGCCGCGGACTACCTGGGACCCGACACGCTGGGCATGGAGCAGGCGCAGAAGCGTCTCGACGCCCAGCTCGCCAAGATCGCAGCCGCGTCCTACGCCGCGACCGGTGAGCTCGGCGACCCTGATCCGCTGCGGGCGATCCAGGCGGTGCTGTCACGCTCCAGCTTCGACGGCATCATCCTGTCGACCCTGCCGGCAGGGGCCTCACGACTGGTCGGCGCCGACCTGCCGTCACGGGTGCGGCGCCTCACGAACCTGCCGGTGACGTACCTGCCCGGTAAAGAGCCCGGCGAGCTGTAGTCGGACTCTGGGTGCTGCCGCGCGTCGAGAACATCAGGCGCTGTCGAGCGGCACAGCCACGAGCGTCCGAATTCACAATTGGCGGCGACCGGCGTGACGACGGTACGGCAGGCCTCTCCACTTGGCATTCGTTGGCACCGCGTGGCGCGACCTGCGTATTCGCGGCGATGATGGCGCATGACAGGCCTCGGCCGAGGAGGAGCGCCATGACCGACACCACACCACGCACACACGCCGAGCGGCGGGCCGCGGCATTCGAGGTATACGAGCGATTCACCAACGGGGAAGTCGATCCCGAGCGGGCGCAGCGGTCGATGACCCGGCGTCTCGGCGCTTTGGGCACGTTCGCCTTCGACGTGGTGATGGGCGACGTGTGGGCACGACCCGAGCTGTCGCGCCGCGACCGCAGCCTGATCGTGATCACGGTGCTGGCCACCATCGGCTCAAGCGAGGAGCTGTCGTTGCACACCGAAGTCGGGCTGAATCACGGCCTGACGCGCACCGAGATCGAAGAGGTCCTGATCCAGGTGGCCGCCTACGCCGGCTTCCCGATGGCGATGGCGGCATCCCGGGTGGTCGACGAACGGTTCCGCACACTCGACGGGGTCGAACGGCTGCCCGAGCGTTCGGGTGCCGATGAGCTGGACGACGACGAGCGGGAGCGACGTGCAGCGGAGGTGCGGGGAACCCTCACGGCAGGCCGGGCGTCGAGCGACCCCTCCGAGGACATGGCTCGCCTGGTCGAGCACCTCGGCGAGGTCGGGCGCATCGCCTATCACTGGGCGTTCGGCGACCTCTGGTCACGCGAGGAGCTGTCCCGGCGTGATCGCAGCATCGTGGTCATTGCGATCCTGACCGTGCTGAGCCGCACCGACGAGCTGGCGTTCCATGTGCCGGCGGGCCTCAACCACGGGCTGACGCGCACCGAGATCGAAGAGATCATGGTGCAGATGACCATCTACGGCGGCATCCCCCGAGCCGTCGAGGGCTACCAAGCGATGAAGAAGGCCTACGACAAGATCGACACCCGCAGCTGAGGCTGCGGCGAGATCGACAGAGTCCGATTTGGTAGATCAAATCGTCGAAATTGGTAGACCGACAGTCCCGCTGGACCGGTCAGAAGGTGCCGAAGCGGGCCTGGGCGTCCTCGCTGGTGATTGAGCGGGCTGAGGCGTCGCCATCGAATTCGGACAGGTCGCCGAGCCGGGTGATCTGGGCGTAGCCGCGCAGCTGGTGCTTGGCCATCTGCACCGACAGCGACGGCAGGTCGAGCAAGCGCGCCACCCACCGGTCCACGGCCGCATCGAGTTCGTCTTCGCCTTCACACACTTCGTGTGCCAATCCCCACTCAGCGGCCCGGAGCCCGTCAATGCGCTCGCTCGTCATTACGAACTGGCGCGCACGCGACATGCCGAGCTCCGCGATCAGCCGGGGCGTCGCGCCCCACGGCAGCGGCACCCCCAACTCCACCTCGGGCACGTACCACATCGCATCGGCCTCGCTGATGCGAAAGTCGCAGCTCGTGGCGAAGCAGCACCCGCCGCCGATGGCATGCCCGTGCACCCGAGCGATCGTGACCGCTTCGCAGTCCTCGATGGCCCGGGCCGCCCGCCGCCCCAGTTGGTTGATGTAGCGAGCCTCGCGATCGCTCGCAGCAGTCGGCGGCTGCTCCTTGCGATCAGCACCGGCGCAGAACGACTTCCCTCGCCCACCAAACACCACCACCCGGTACTGCGTCTGCCCGTTCAACGCCAAGAACAAGTCCCCCACCTCGCGGATCATCAGCTGGTTGTGCGCATTGCGCGACTCCGGCCGGTTCAACCACACCCGAAGCGTTTCCCCATCAGGTTCCAGCTCGATCGTCTCCAAAGAAGGCATCTCAAACGACAACAAACTCATCCCGCCATCCTTGCCGAAGGGGATGAGCCTCGCAGCGGCATCAGCCCGGACCGGCCACAGGCTCGGCGGTTCGACCAGGTGCTCCTGCATCTTCGCGTTCCGAAAGTTCACGGCCCGATCAGTAGCGAGCCTTTCCGGCCAGCTAGCACCAGTGTGAGGACGGCCACCGACGCAGGTGGCTAGGCCATCTCGACCACGATGTCGCGGACTCGCTTGACCTGAGCCGTAGCCGAATCGAGCGTGTCCTCGTATTCGACACCCAATGGCAATTCGATCGGCACCCACAGCCAATTGGGTTCGCTCCACGCTGGCAGCCAGCCAGGTTCCGCGAGGCCGTGCTTCAGATCTTCAAGATCGATCGCTTGCTTATGCCAGATCCGCAGCCAGAGCGGCGTAGTACCGAGATCAGCCCAACGCTTCAAACTGACGTACAACGCGAGCTCAATCAACCGTTCGCCGTCGGCGTCGCAGAAGCCGATGTACCGCAGATAGCCGTCGCGCCCCGGCACCGCTTTCAGACCCTTGTTCGTCATCCAGCCTTCGCCAGCACCCCGGCTCGCAACGCCGTCGACGAGCCGATTGAAGGCCATGAGCCGCCGGGGAACTGTCGCATTGAGATCCTCGGCATGCAGTGGCGCAAAGGCCGCCTCGTCCTGAGCGAGTGCCAAGCCATGCAACTGCTGAAGATTCGCATCCATCGAGGAGTCAGCGTTCGTCAGACCGGCAAGCAGCGTGTCCCAACCCATCAACGCGATTCGCTTGCCGCCGTCGAGGACATCAGCGACGATCATGTTTCTTACTTGGCGGGTCGAGCCGAGCTTCAACTCCGATGGATGCTCGAACTGTCGTGCGATCTTGACCCAGAGCGTCTCATGGCGGACCTCGGGGGCCACGAACAGCAGTACGGCGAGACCATCGTCGGCTAGGTGCCCGACATAGCGTCTCGCTTGCCCGTCCTGTAACGGCGCCCAGAACTTCGACTCGATAATGAGTCGGTTCGAGCCGGCCGTGTCGTACGCGACGAGATCTAGCCGCTCGCCCTCCGAGGCGACCACTTGCGTCCTAGCGCTCGCAACCGACGCCAGCCGACGTTCGCCGTCGCACACCATCTCCACGAGTGCCTCTCGACACGCCTCCGACTTGTTGAGTATGAAGGCGAGGGCATCGGTTGCGGCGTCCTCAACGCCGCGTGTCAGCTTCGGCACCAGGTGGGCCAGCAGTGAGTGATCGTCTTCCACGGTGATGCTCTTTCTCAGTTGATGAACCGTGCCGCAGAATCTATTTCTCGCAAGTATTCATTAGCGCAGTGCAGCACGACGTTCATTCTCAGTCCATGGGTTACGCGGCAGGGTGCGCCGGGTAGTCGTCGTGGTGGCCGGTGTCGCCGGGCTGGATCACGAAGTCTCGCCGGTCGCGGTACAGGCGGGCTCGGTTGATGACGTAGTTGTCTTCGCCGGCGAGCGGGCTGATCTTGCGATAGTCGGTCATCAGCCAGTACTTGTGATCGCCGACGAACAGGTACGTATTCGACATGCGGAAGAAGCGCCCCGTGACGCCCTCGCCGGCGTGGAACCGGGCGCAGACCGCCGCGAGCAGCTCCCGCTGGTCGTCCTTCTCGCTCAACACGTACTCGTGCGGCCACGTGTCCCGATAGGTCACGGCCTCGCGCCACGGCGCGGCCTCGATGAGTTCAGTCAGTTGCCTGCCCATGGTCGCCAGCCTCGCGCTGGAGTGTGACAAGTCGCGAACGCGCTACGCCCGGGTCGTGCGAGCCGGTTGGAATCGGGGCCGCCCAGCTTCCGCTGTCAGGCAGCCGGTTCGGGCCACGGCGGGACCCGGAATTCGCAGCGCGATCCGCTGGCTCTTGCTGCCTTGCGGTCGAGCGTGACAAGCGGCCAGTCAAGCCTCTCAGCGAGGGCGACGTACCACGCGTCGTAGGCGGTGAAATTGAAGCGAAGCTCCCAGATGCGATCGGCGAACGGGCCGAACGGGTAGAGCTCGATGCCGAATCGAGTGAGATCACGCTGGGATGCCGTCGCTTCGAGTCGTGATATCTCGCGCGACAGCTCCAGACGCCGCAGGATGTTCGACGTCTCGGCGGGCAGCAGTTCGGGTGCGGCCATCGGCTTCTGTGCGAGCTGCTCAAGCGCCCACCGGCCGTCATCGCCGTCATCGATGAGCGCAGCCAACAGAGTCGAAGCATCAATGACTGCGCTCACTCCGCTCACTTCCTGTCTGCGTCGCGTGCCTCGAGGATCGTGGCCGCTGAGACCCGAGTGCCCGCAGCTTCCTTGCGTCGTCGAATCTCCTCCAGCAACGAGGCCACAGACGGCTTCGCAACGAGGTGCTCGAGTTCCCCCCGCAGGTATTCCTGCATCGACTGGCGCTGCTCGGCAGCCCTGGCAGCGAGCTCGTCGCAAACTTCATCAGGCACGTTCCGGATGGTGATCTGCTTAGCCATGCCCGCATTCTGCCTGCGTTGCCAGCATTCTGCAAGCACAGCTCTTTGGCCAGCGCACATCTGCCGAACTTCGCGCGGTGCGTCGATCTCATGCAACTCAATTTCGAATACCACCCGCCGACAAACGCAATTGGGGGCCAGAATGGCGGGCATGAGTGAGAGCGATGGCATGGCAGCACCTGATCTTTCGGGTGTGAAGCACTACGACGTGGATGCTCTGGGTACGCGGATTCATGTGGCGGAGGTGGGCGAGGGGCCGATGGTGCTGTTCGTTCATGGCTTCCCCGAGTCGTGGTACTCGTGGCGCCACCAGCTGCCTGCGGTGGCTGCGGCTGGGTATCGGGCGGTGGCGATCGACGTGCGCGGCTACGGCCGCTCCTCCGCGCCCGCAGTGGTCGACGACTACCGCATGGTCCGTCACGTTGCCGACAACGTGGGCGTCGTACGGGCGCTCGGCGAGGACACTGCCGTCATCGTGGGCCACGACTGGGGCGCACCCATCGCGTGGAGCTCGGCCCTGCTGCGGCCCGACATCTTCACAGCACTCGGACTGGTGAGCGTGCCCTACAACGCCCGCAGCGACTTCAAGCCCAGCGCCGCCTTCCGCATGATGGGCGGCGACAAGGAGTTCTACATCGAGTACTTCCAAGAGCCGGGCCGTGCCGAAGCTGAAATGGAGGTCGACCTTCCCCGCTGGCTGCTGGGCATGTACTTCTCCGCCTCGGGAGACGGCGTGCGGGCCCGGCTGGCTTCGGGCGACTCGTCAGGCGGGGGCTTCGGCGTGGCGCCGGGCGGCAAGCTCTCTGACAACTTCGTCTGGCCCGAGAAGGGATCCTGGCCCCACTGGATGTCGGAGGCCGACTTCGCCTACTACACCTCGGAGTTCACCCGCACGGGCATGTCCGGCGGGCTGAACCGCTACCGCAACGTGGACCGCGACTGGGAGGACATGGCCGCCTTCGACGGAGCGGCCATCACCCAGCCGAGCCTGTTCGTCGGCGGCGAAGTCGACGGGCCGACCGTGTGGGGCGCCGGCTCCATCGCCAAGTTCGGCGAGACCATGCCCAACCTGCACAAGTCAGTGATCCTCGACGGCATCGGCCACTGGGTGCAGCAGGAAGCCGCCGACGAGCTCAACGCCGAACTGCTCGACTTCCTCGCAGCCCTCTAGGTATGAGTTTTAGCCTTCCGTACAGTTTTCCCAAGGCTAAAACTCTGGAAAATTAGGGCTAAAACTCCTGACAATTCCCGACGCACGAGCACGCGCGGACGAGCGGGTGCTCAGGCCAGGCGGGTGGCGCGGCGGGTGGCGAACAGGGGTGCCACGTAGCCGATCGCCGCCACTGCAGCGCCGAACAGGAACGTTGCTCGCAGGCGGCCCAGCGAGGGATCCTCGCCGGTGAAGGCCAGCATCGACTGGATCCCCAGGATGATGCCCATCCACATGACCGTCTGGTTCATGCCGTTGGCCATGCCGAGGTCCTTGTCTTCCACCGAGTTGGCGACCAGCACCTGGTAAGCGGGTGAGCCGACGCCTGCGGAGACCCCCGACAGCACCAGCCCCACCATGATCGCTGCGAGGCCCCAGCCCACCGGCTTGGCGCCCAGGGCGAAGGCGATCATCGAGCCGATCATCGCGGAGGTGCCAAAGAACATCGGGATCCGGGCGCCGATCTTGGTCACCAGCGTGCCGCCCAGCGGCGACGCCACGGCGAATGCGCCTGGCCGGGGCACCATGAGCATCGCCGCCACGCCCACCGAGAAGCCGTACCGCTCCTGCAGCACCCAGGGCACCACCATGAAGCCGCCCATGTACGCGAACTGGTTGGCCGGCGCCGACAGCAGCGGCAACGTGAAACTGGCTCGGCGGAACAGACGCAGATCCAAGAAGGGGGCGGGGGCGCGGCGCTCCCACAGCACGAACAGCACGAAGCAGGCCACCGCACCGCCCAGCATCAGCATCAGCGTCTGATCTGAGAGCAGCGCGTCGCCCGCCCGCAGGATCATCGGCAGCCGAGTGATCGCCCACAGCACCAGCAGCGTTCCGCCCGCGAGCAGCAGCGCCCCCAGGATGTCGATCGGCACCCGCTCGCCCCGGGGAATCGGCTTCACGACGACGGCTGCGAAGATCAGCGACACGAGGCTGATCACGCCGAACAGCAAGAAGATGCCCCGCCACCCGAACACGTTCAGCAACGGTCCGCCGACGACCACGCCGATCGTCGGAGCACCAGTCATGGCGAACTGGAACCAGCCGACAGCCCGCGCCCGCTCGGCCGGACCGAACGCATGCATGAGCAACGCCATACCCGAGGGCATCAGCAGCCCGCCGCACAGCCCGAACATCACTCTCACGGCGATGAAGGCGCCGATGTCGGGCACCCAGTAGTTGGCGATCATGGTGACGGTCATCCCGACGATGCCGATGAGGAACATGCGGCGATGCCCGAAGCGGTCGGCCAGCTTGCCGCCGGCGGGGGTCGAGACGGCCATGGCCAGCATGAGGCCGGTGATGACCCAGCCGGCGGTGGGCAGCGTGGTATCGAGGTCTTCCGCGATGGGGGTGAGCGAGACGCCCACCAGCGTCATCAGCGAGCCGAACCCGAGCACGGCCAGCCCGATCACGCCGAGCAGTCGCCACCGGTAGCTGTCTGAGGGCGGTGCTTCGACGGCCTGAGCCGGGTGGTCGGTGGGCGCAGCGCCCGACGGCGCCGGGCGCGGGGCAGGGGGCGCCACCGATGGGGCGAGTGGCCGGCCGGCGGCATCGAGAATCTGCGGGACGACCGTGAACACCGACGGCCGTGCGGACAGCCGCGCTCGCGCGCGCACGTTGGGTCCTGCGGGCTTCACGTGCTCAGGACCGACGGAGCCGCGCTCGGGTCAAGCGTCTCGCTCGTAGCAACTCGGTCGGCGTCACGGGTTCAGTAAACGCCGTGCCGCTCCGTTTGCCTCAGCGTCGCCGTGCGAGCAGACCGAACGTGCTGCTTCGCGGCTGGCCCATCTCCCGCAGCGGACGCTGCATGGCCGCGTCAAGCGGCCGACGCTCAACAGGCGCTCAGCGCGTGAGGTGACCGTCGTCGAGCATGGCATCGGCTTGGTAGCGGGCGATCTTGCCCATCTCGGGATGCGTCAGCACCCAGAATCGGTCGGTGCGCACGGCATTCAGCACCATCGGCCCCACATCGGCCGGGTCCATGCCCTCGGCTAGATAGCCCTTGAGCATGTCCCAGAACTTGTCGCCCTGATCGGTACGCACGTGGTGGGCGGCATCTTCAGGGTCACGATTGCGCTGGCTGTACACGATGTTGGTGTTGATCGGTCCCGGGCACAGCACCGAGGCATGCACCGGCGAGTTACGCAACCGCAGATCCCGCTCCAGCGTGGCCATCAACGCCACCACACCGTGCTTGGACACGTTGTACGCACCCAGCGAGGCGCCGCCGTACAGCCCGGCCACCGAAGCAGTCGAGTTGATGTGGCCCTCGCCGGTCGCTTCGATGATCGGCAGGAACACGTGGCAGCCGTAGATCGGCCCCCACAGGTTGATGTCGAGCGTCCAGCGCCAGTCCTCGAGCGACATGTCCCCCACCGGACCGGGAATGCCGACGCCGGCGTTGTTGCAGAGCACATGCACCGCTCCGAACTGCTCCACGGCAGCCTCGGCGAGCGCCTCGATCTGTGCCAGCTGCGATACGTCCGTGCGCACCGCGATGGCCTCTGCACCGGCCTCGCGCACCTCGGCGGCGGCATCGTTCAGCGGGGCTTCCTCGATATCGGCCAGCACTACCTTCATGCCTGCCGCCGCGAACGTGTCGGCCATGGCGCGGCCCATGCCGCTCGCCGCGCCTGTTACTACAGCAACTCTGCCCTCGACCTCCATGGCCCCTCTCTTGCTGGTTGTTGGATTGATGCGGCCCGTCCCCGTACCGGGCAGACCGGCTAGTCGAAGTCGATGACGGTGCGGGTGCCCACGCGCTGGCGCATCTGCTCGTAGCCGACGTTGATGTCATCCAGCGGCATGTGCGCTGAGATCATCTCGTCGAGCATCAGGCGGCCGTCGAGATACATGTCGACGTAGCGGGGCATGTCCACCCGGAAGGCGTTCGAGCCCATCATCGAGCCCTGCAGCCGCTTCTCGAGCATGAACACCTCATAGCCCGGGATCTCGATCTTCTCGCCGAACGGCATCATGCCCACGATGACGGTGGTGCCGCCGGGCCGCGACGACGACCACGCCTGCTCGCAGGTTTGCTTCAGCCCGATGCACTCGAAGGCGTAATCGACACCGCCGCTCGTCAATTCCTTGATGGCTTCGACTGGATCGCCCTCGGAAGCGTTGACCGTGTCGGTGGCGCCCACCTGGCGAGCCGTCTCCAGCTTGTCGTTCTCGACATCCACCGAGATGACCCGGCCGGCCCCGGCGATACGTGCGCCCTGTACGGCGGAGAGGCCGATCCCGCCAGCGCCGTATACGGCCACCGTGGAACCGGGCTCGACGCGGGCTGTCTTGAACACCGCACCCAGCCCCGTGGTGACACCGCAGCCGATGAGCGCCGCACGGTCGAGCGGCATGTCGTCGCGGATCTTCACGACAGCGTTCTGGTGGATCAGCATCTCCTCGGCGAACCCGCCCAGGCGGGCGAACTGGCCCACCTCGGTGCCGTCTTTCTTGGCCAGCCGCGGTGCGGCTCCGGAAGGCCGAGCGACAGCAGCGGGATTGGCGCAGATGTTCGGGCGACCGGTCAGGCAGCGCTCACAGTGGCCGCAGAAAACCGACAGGCAGGAAATGACATGGTCGCCGGGCTTCACGTAGGCCACGTTCTCGCCGACTGCTTGGACCACGCCGGCGCTCTCATGGCCCATGACAGCGGGGAGCTGGTACGGCCAGTGGGCATCCATGAAGTGCAGGTCGCTGTGACACAGGCCCGCGTGCACCACCCGCAACAGGACCTCGTCGGGGGTCGGCGCGTCGACCGAGATGTCCTCAATGTCGAGTTCGCCCGGAATCTCGTTGAGCACTGCGGCTTTCATGATCGGCTCCCCCTCTCGTCACGCACATCGGCTGCGCGACTCAGCCACGCGGCAGCGTACTCACCCCCAAGATGCTGCTGGAAACCTCAGGGCGTGGGACCCGAACGCTGGAGCACCTGCGGCCGGATCAGCAGCCACAGCGTCATCCCGGCGAGTCCCAATGAGGCCATCAAGATGACTGCGGCGCGAGCGCCGAGCTGCTGCGCTACCTCGCCGAGCACGTAGGTGCCCACCGGCAGCGCGCCGATCGCCATGCTCAGCAAGCCCATCGCGCGGCCCCGCATCTCCTCCGACACGGTGGTGAGCACCAGGGTCGACTGCGTGGCAGCGAAGAGCCCGCTGCCGCAGCTGGCGACGTACAGCGTGATCACGGCGATCAGGACGCTCGGCGACAGCGCCCACACGATGAGCATCGCCATCGCCACGAACACGCCGAACGAGTAGGCGATCCCCCAACGACCGTCGCCCCACCTCGCTGTGACCAACGATCCGGTGATCATGCCGAAGCCGGTCATCGAGCCGATGATCCCGATCTGCGACGCCGTGGCGTTGACCTGGTCGCCGATGAGCTGGACGGCCGGGAAGTAGGCGAACATGAAGAAGTTCGCCATCACGGTGACACCCAGGATGCTGAGCAGGCTGCGATTGGTCCGCGCCAGGCGCAACCCGTCACGCAATTCGGTCAGCGGCGAGGTTCGCTGGGGCTGACCGGAGGCCGTCGCTCCTGGCGAGGCGTCATCGATCATCTCGTGCGGCGCAGAGCTTGAGGGCACCAGTTCGAACACCCGCTCGGCCATGGACCGTGCCCAGCGCGGGTGAGCCAGTCGCAATCCGGCCAGCCCACGGTCGGCACGGTTGCGCTCGGTCATGCGTTGCGGCTGGGCGGGCATCGAAGGCGGCACGTGCGGTACCCACATGAGGAGCACCAAGCCGAGGCCCAGCATGGCGGCCACCCCCAGGAAGGCAGCCCCTACGCCAGCCCGGTCAGCAACTGCGCCACCCAGCAGCTGCCCCGCCGCTACGCCTGAGGCGAGCGCCATCGTCTCCCACGCCATTGCCTTGTGCAGCCGATGCGGCCCCACGATGTCGAGCACCAGCGCTCGACGGCTGGTCATGTCCACCACCCAGCCGATGCCAGCGAACAACAAGAACGGATACAGCAGTGCAATGCCCAGTTGCCCAGCCCGCTCGGCCAGCCCTACCACGGCCACGAACGGCACCAGAAGCGCTGTCTGCAATCGCACGGTGCGCCGACGGTCGAAGCGATCCGAGATCACCCCGCCGATGGCCCCGCCGAGCAGCAGAGGCGCCCACATGATGGCCCCAGTCAGCTGCACCATCCGTGGCGAGCCGGTGATCTGGTTGACGTGATAGCTGGCCAGGAACGCGATCGCCCAGCGTCCCCAGTGCCAGCACAATCCGCTGAACCACAGCGGGGCGAAGCCGCGGGCCGAGAATGCACCGCCGCCGCGGACCTCGGGCTCGAGGCGCGGCGCCTCAGTGGCCACCGCCCCCCTGCGCATCAGCGCGGCATCCTACGAGGATGCGCGAGTCGGCGTATCTGCCCGTTCCGGCTGCTGGATCAGGCGGGAACGCCGGAGGCCGGGGCGACGGTCACCGGCACGCCGTTGACGGCGGCGTTGCCCGAGGGGGCGTCCACGAAATCGGGCGGGACGAGCACGTTGTAGTTGACACCGGCATACCTGCTGGCCACTGACTGGCGGGTGCCGGGCTTGTCGTGGCCCCAGCCGTGAGGCAGTGATACCACCCCCGGGTACATCTGGTCGCTGATTTCCACTGGCACCTCGACGGCACCGTTCGACGATGACACCCGGGCCAGTTCGCCGTCGGCCACACCTGCGTCCGCGGCATCGTCGGGATGGATGAGCAGCGTGCAGCGATCCTTGCCGCGCACCAAGACCTCCACGTTGTGCATCCACGAGTTGTTCGAGCGCACGTGGCGCCGGCTGGTGAGCACCAGCGAGGCATCGGGCCGGTCGAGGCTCGCCTCGAGACGCCCGATGTCGGAGGTGATGCGCTCGGGCGCCAGGTCGATCTTGCCGTCGGCATTCACCACGATGTCATCGACCTGCGGGACCATCGGGCCCATGTCGAGCCCGTCAGGCATTTCCTTCAGCTTGTCGAGGTTCAAGCCGTCGGGGTTCTCGCCGTAGCGATCGCCCCACGGACCGGTCCGGATGGCCAGATCATTCAGCCGCTCGGGCCCGGGTAGGGGCGATGCCTCCAGCGCCATCGCCGGATCCGCGCCGGCCAGCTCAGCAAGCGCCGAGAAGTACAGATCGTCGAACTCTGCGACGTTCACCTCTCCGAGGCCTGCGCACATCGCACCGAGTCGCGTCAGGATCTCCCATTCGTCGGGCCGATCATCGGAGGGCGGGAACAGCGGGGGCGCATACTTCGCTGCGGAGCGCTTGGCCCAGCCCCACAGCATCTCGGAGTAGAAGTGCTGCTCGAGCGCTGCCAACCCCGGCAAGACCACGTGAGCGTGGCGGGAGGTCTCGTTCAGCGCATTGTCCACCGAGATCATCGCCTCCAGCAGCGGCAATGCCTTGTCGAGACGGTCGGAATTGGGGGCAGACAGCACCGGGTTGCCGCCCACCACCACCAGCCCCTTGAGCTGACCCTCGCCGGGTGTGTCGATCTCCTCGGCGAGGCATCCCATCGGGAACTGCCCCAGCACTTCGGGGATGTCGCGAACCCTGCTCCGCCAGCGGTCGAACCCGCCCTCGAAGCCCCAGTCCTGCTGCAGCATCGACCACGCCACCGGCTTCGCCCACATCATCCCGCCTACCGCGTCCAGGTTGCCGGTGAGCGCGCAGATGACGTCAGGCAGCCACGACGCCAGCGTGCCGAACTCCTGGTTGCAGGTGCCGATGCGGGCGTACCACGCGGCCCGCTCAGCCGCAGCGAACTCGCGGGCCAAGGTGCGGATCGCCCCTGCGTCAGCACCGCACGCCTCGGCCACCCGCTCCGGCGGGAACCCAGCAGCGATGGCCCGCACGTCGTCCACGCCCTTGAGCCGATCCGCCAGGTGCCCGAGCCGCACGAGCTCTTCGTCGAACAGCACGTTCAACACGGCGAGCTGCAGCAGCGCATCTGTGCCGGGCCGCACCGGCAGCCACTGGTCGGCGTGCGCGCAGGTCTCGCTGCGGCGCGGGTCGATCACTACCACCTTGCCTCGCTCGCGCACGAGGTCCAGAGCACCTGAGACATCGGGGCAGCCCATGAAGCTGCCTTGGCTGGCGGACGGGTTGGCGCCCTGGACCACCATGAAGTCAGTGTGGTCGATGTCGGGCACCGGGATGCGCCAGGAGTGCCCGTACATCAGCTGGCAGGCCACGTTCTTCGACCAGGTGTCGATGGTGCCAGACGTGTACACCGTGGGCATCCCGGCGAGCTGCAGGAACATGCCCGCGTATCGGCTGATCGAGTAGTTGAAGCCAGTGGCATTGCCGAAGTAGGCGGTGATCGCTTCGACGCCGTAGGTGTCGCGGACACCGCCGAGCAGCTCGGCGCAGCGCTCGAAGGCGGCATCCCAACTGGCCTCCGTCAGATTGCCGGCTGCGTCGCGGACCAGCGGCCTGCGCACTCGATCGGGATCGGCGTACATGTGCCCGAGCACGGTGCCCTTAGGGCAGATGTAGCCCTTCGACCACACATCGTTGCGGTTCGGCCTGATCAGCTTCACTTCGCCGTCGGCGTGGTGCACCTCGAGCCCGCACATCGCTTCGCACAATGAGCAGCTTCGGATATGAATCTGGCGATCGGTCATGCGAGCCCTTTCTTGCGGCATGCCCGAGGTACCCCGGGGTCCCCCGAGATTACGACCCGAACACGGGCAACCGCCCGCTCTAGCTGCTGACTGCGACGCCGGCCGGCGGCGGCGCTCGGCGGAGGCGCTGATCGGGATTTTGCGCCTGCGGCTATTATCGGGGCGGTGACATCGACTGATCCGGCGCCTGCACAGGCAGACGCCGGCACCGAGCCGCAGCCCGTGCTGACAGACGTCTGGCAGGGAGTTGACGGTGCCGGCTTCGACGCCGAGCACAGCAACGTCAAGATCTGCCGCAACGCGCGCCATTTCACCTTCGACGGCTTTGCTGAAGGCGACGAGGACATCGCCACGTCGTGGCGGAAGCTGCTCGAACGCGAGGGCAAGTCATCCCCCGACGGCGGCTCGTTGCGCGATCTGGTCCTCGGTCCCACATCTGGGGACTGAGGCCGGCGGCGTCCCGGGCTCGAACGGTGAGCGAACAGCCCCGCAACGAGACACCGGCGAGCGTTGCCGACCTCCAGGCACAGTTTCGAGCAGCCGGCTACCTCGCGAGCCGCGGCCTGGCCACCGCAACGCTCATCGGGATGCGGTTGGGCCGGCCGATCCTGCTCGAAGGCGAGGTCGGCGTCGGCAAGACCGAGATGGCCAAGTGCCTCGCGGAGATCGGCGGGCGGGAGCTGATCCGCCTGCAGTGCTACGAGGGCATCGACACCTACCAAGCGCTCTACGAGTGGGACTACGCGCGGCAGATGCTGCACGTCAGGGCGCTGTCGGAGAGCGAGCTGACCGACGCCGAGGCCGTCAGCGGGCTGTACGGCCCTAACTTCCTTATCGAGCGGCCGCTGCTGTCGGCGATCAAGGCCGGCAGCAGCGCGGTGCTGCTCATCGACGAGATCGACCGTGCCGACGACGAATTCGAGGCCTTCCTGCTGGAGCTGCTGTCGGACTTCCAGATCACGATCCCCGAGATCGGCACCGTCACCGCGGCCAGCCGACCGATGGTGGTGCTGACCTCGAATCGAACACGGGAACTGCACGACGCCCTCAAGCGCCGATGTCTGTATCACTGGATCGGCTACCCCAGTTTCGAGGAGGAAATCGAGATCGTCCGCTTGCGTGCCCCCGATGCCGTCATGACCCTCGCCCACAAGGTGGTTGCCGCCGTCCAGCGCCTGCGTGACATGGATCTCGCCAAGCCGCCGGGGGTCGCCGAGACGCTCGACTGGGTCGACGCGCTAGGCGTGCTGGGTACCGACGATCTCGATGCTGCGGCCGCAGCCGACACGATCGGTGCGGTCATCAAGGACCGCGACGACCTCGAACTGGTCGAAGCCGAACTCGGCAGGGTTGTCGCCGATGCCTGAGCCGGATGGCGGGTCCGAACCCGACATGGCGGCGGCCAATTCCTGCGGCCGGCGCTGCTTCGTGGCCGCCCGTGGCTGAGTCGGGTCCCGAAACCGGCGAAGAACTGGACCCGTCGGCTACGGAACTGGTGGAACGGCTGGTCGGCTTCGGTCATGCGTTGCGAAACGAGGGCCTGCCGGTGGGTGCTGACGACGTGGTCACGTTCTGCTGTGCGGTCTCGGAACTCACACCAAGCGATCTCGAAGACGTCTACTGGAGCGGGCGAACGACGCTGGTCCATCGCCGGGACCACCTGCCGCTCTACGACGAGGTATTCCGCCGGTACTTCCTGGGGCACGCTGCCCCAACCGGTGCCGAGCCGTCCGCCGCCGAGCAAATCGCGCAGGGCCAGAGCGGCATGCTGAACGTGCCCGACAGTGAGCCCGGCACCGAATCGGGCGACGATCGGCCGATGGTGCTCGGGCGTCAGGCCTCCGGGGTCGAGATCCGGCGCGACAAGCGCTTTGCCGAGTGCACGCCCGTCGAACTGGCTGCGTTGCGGCGGATCATGGCGCAAGTCCGGCTCGAACCGCCCCGGCGTCGCACCCGGCGCCGGCGGCGGGATCCGTCGGGGGCGCGCCTCGACATCCGCCGGATGGCTCGCGACGCCATGCGTCTCAGCCATGCGGCCCCAGTTCTGCATCGCTTGACGCGAGCGGAGCGGGCCCGCCCGCTGGTGCTGATTCTCGACGTCTCGGGATCGATGGCGGATCACTCCCGCAACCTGCTGCAGTTCGCGTACTCGATGCGCCGGGCAGCCCAGAAGGTGGAGGTGTTCTGCTTCGGCACCCGGCTGACGCGCATCACCCCAGCGCTCGACCGACGTAAGCCCGACGACGCTATGAAGCTGGCTGCCGAGCGCGTGCTGGACTGGGACGGCGGCACCCAGATCGGCGCTTCGCTGCACAGCTTCATCCGCAGGTGGGGTCGCAAGGGGCTCAGCCGGGGGGCCACCGTCATCATCTGCTCCGACGGGCTGGACCGGGGCGAGCCTGCAGCCCTGGCAAGCGCAATGGAACGCCTGAGCCGGCTCTGCCATCGGATCGTCTGGATGAACCCGCTCGCCAGCGACGATGTCGAGACACTGCCGAACACGCTCGGCATGATGGCCGCCGGTCCGTTCATCGACAGCCTCGAGTCGGGCCATGATCTGGCCAGCTTGGAGCGCTTCGCCCGCAGGCTGCCTCACGTCGGCTGAAGCGGTTACGAACGATGGAATGCCGACGGTGAGCAAGTGGAGCGTTTCCATCCAGGCCGAAGGCGATCGGCCCGTCGAGCTGGGCGAAGTGGTGGCCCTGGCCGATGCTGTCGCACCGCTCGAAGGCATCGCATCCGGCGTTGGTGCGATGGCCTACGGCGCCCAGATCGTTGTGGAGGCTGAGAGTTCCGACCAAGCGGTCGAAGCGGCCATGGCGGCATTCGCTGCTGCCGTCGAGACAGCAGACCTTCCGGCTTGGCCGATGACCCGAGCCGAAGTCATCGGCGAGGACGAGTTGGAGTTCGACGAGTGACGCGGCCCCAATGATTCGGCTCGGCTCGCTTGCCGGTTACCCCTTCGAGGGACCACGGGTGCTCGGCGGCTGGACGCCGCCGGCAAGTGCAGCCGTGTTCGCGATCCTGTACCGGGCCGACCCCGACGGCAAGCCGTACGACTACGCCGTGCTCGATGTCGATCACGCGGACAACCTGGCTGCAGCGGGGCTGCCGTTCGGCCATCCCCGCGCCAAGTGCTGGGAGCGGCGCGCCGGAAACAAGTGGAACCTCCACATCTGCACCTATGAGGTGCCGGGCGGGCTGCGCTCACATCGCGAGCAGATCGTCCAGGAGCTGGTTGCCATTTACCGGCCCGGCTGCGCGCCCGACCAGTTCGACCAAGTGTGGGAGGACGAGTGGATCGGCAGCTACCGGGCCCCCACCGCAGGCCCGCTCACCACGACGCGAGACCCCAGCGGTTCGACTGGGCCAGACTCAAGCTGATTGCTGGCGGCTATTCGGGGTGATAGCCGACTGCTTCGTGAAGCCGGCTGCGGCGCGTACCCATCGCAGGCCGGGCCGAGGACGGCTCGCGAGGCTCGGGTTCAGGCTCGTACGTGGCGCCGGTCACGATGCCTTCGGCCATGCCGTACAGCAACGGCAATGCGCCCGCGATGACGCCGGCCGTGTTGTTGATGCGCTCGACGCCCGGCTCGACAGCCTCGGCGTCGGATTTGATCTTCCACACGATCTGCGAGCACTCCTCGAGCAGGCCGGCGATCCGGGTGAGCTGGCTGCCCACCACGAACAGGTAGAACGCGAGCCCGGCTATGAACAGGCCGATCAGGATGACCGAGAGAACTACGAGTGTCGTCATGAGCGCACCTTGTCGAGTACTCGGCCCAGGAACAGGTGGTGTTCGAGGCCTTCGGTCAGCACCGCGTCGACCCCGTCGGCGGTCTCGGCGATCAGGGCGGTGTCAGACGTGTTGGCGGCGGCTCGCTCGAGCGTGCCTTTGATGGTCTCCACCCGGCGCTCGATCGTGCGCACCAGCAGCACCAGCATGGTGAGCAGCACCACCACGGCCACGATCACCACGAATCCGCCGATGATGACACCCCACCACAGGTTCTCCTGGGTGTCAGTGAGAGCCAGCAGGTTCATGTCAGCCTCCTAACCGGTTGCGGCCGCGTTTGAGGCCGTCGACGATCACCGTTGCAGCTGCGATCGTCGTGTTCAGTTCCCCGAGCGCCGCCGTATTTGTGACGGCGTCTTCCAGTCCGTCGTTGATCTCGGTGGCCCGATTGCCGATCGAACGGGCCAGCACGAGGATCGGCACGACGAGGGCGACCACTGCGATCACGACGACGATGCCGATGACGATGCCGATGACCCATCCCGTAGTGGATCCGGCGTCCGAACTCTGGGCGAGCAACTGCAGCATGGCGGCGCCTCCCTCAGATCGATTCGCAGAAGTCGTGGACGGGCATCAGCGTCGAGTTGACCGACGGCAGCACAGTGGGCACCGTCGAGGTCTGTTCGGCGATGACACGAACGCCGCCGGCCACTTGGGTGAGCGTGCGGTGCACCGCCACCAAATGCAGTACCACCCGCAGCAGGCCCACCGCGGCCGCCAGGATGATCAAGCCGCCGATAATGACGGTGACCCAGGCAACAACAGGCATCACGTCCCCTTTCAGCCCAGGAGCTTCCCGACCGAGCCGGCGTAGCGGACCGCACCGTCCGCCACTTCTTCGATCGTTTCGTCAGTGGTTGCGAGCAAGTCCTGCGTGGTGTCGAGCTCGCCGATGATCCCCACGCCGCCGGCCAGGATGTCGTCGCTGGCCTTGCGAATACGCTCGATCGCGGCGAGCACCCGGTTCAGCAGCGCGAGCGCAACCGGCACGACCACCAGGAGCAGTATCAGGTTTCCTATCCACCAGAGCACGAGCGCCTCCTCACACGGCCTCGGGTCGGTACGGAAGGGCAAGCCGGCGCACGACGCGGGCGAGACCCATTCCCGCGGCACGCAGACCGATGGCGACGCCACCGGCGGCTTGAACCTGTTCGACTTGGTCTGGATCGCGCCCCTCCGCGATGGCAGCGAGCCGGTTCTGGACGTTGGCGGCAAAGTCGTTCAGCAGCACCGCGGTGATGTCACCCACCAGGCCACGCCCATACTGAGCTGCGGGCCCGGACAGCTGCAGGTCCATGGCCACCTCCACGCTCGTGCCGCCTGCGGCCGCAGCGAGGCTGGCATTGAGCTCGAGCGTGGCTTGGCCCCGGCCCTTGCGATCGGCGCCGCTGGCAGCGACGGAGATCGTCCGGTTCTCCTCGTCCCGCTGCGTGATCTCGGCACCGCCGTCGAAGTCGAGCTTGATGGGGCCGAGGCCGATGGACACGGTGCCGCCGTAGCGGTCGTCGCCCAGCTCGGTGGTCAGCTCCGTGCCGGGCAGGCATGCGGCGACCTGCGGCACGTCGCCGAAGAAGTTCCACACAGCCTCCAGCGGCTGCGCGACCTGGAACTGGTTGGTGATCTGCATCAGGCGACTCCCCGCTCGCGTGCGAAGGTTGTGCGGCACCCCGCACAGCAGAAGTAGAAGACCTCGTCGCCGATCTGCAGCGACGGCGTCGCCGGATCGACCTGGACGGTCATGCCGCAAACAGGGTCGACAGCCGCCGGCGTCGCTGACGCTTGGGCGCTGGCTGTCGCTGCGAACGCACCCTGGGCACGGAGCTGCACCAGCTCGGCCAGGATCGACACTGCGACTTCCTTGTGCGAGGTGCTGCCGAGATCCAGGCCGGCGGGAGCTCTCAGTGCGCCGAGCTGGGTTTCTCCCACGCCTTGATCTGCGAGCAGGGTCCGGACGCTGCGGCCTCGTCGAGCCGACGAGACCAGGCCCACGTAGGCCGGATCGGCCTTGAACGCAGCGACCAGCACGTCCTCATCGCCGTGTCCTTGGGTGGCAACTACCACCATCGACTGCGGCGTGAGCAGCCCCTCGCTGAATTCGGCGCGGTCGACCAGCTCGACACGCCAGTCGAGCTGGGCGGCCAGCACCGACAGGGTGGTCGCCATGGGCGAGCCTCCGACGATCACGAGGTGCGGTGCGGCCACGACGGGCTCCAGGTAGATCTGCAGGGCGCCTTCGCTCTGACACGACATCGGCACCGCAGTGGTGCCCTGGGGCAGGTCGCCGAATCGGTCGCTCGCACCGAGCGCCAATAGGCGCGGCGTGCCCGCTTCGAGCGTGGCGATGGCCTCGCGGATGAACACCGGCTCGGCGCAGGCGCCGCCGATCCACCCGTACATCTCGCCCGCCGCCGTGTAGATGGCGCGAGAACCGCGCTGCCCCGATGTCGGACCCTCGCGCCAGACAACCGTGGCCAGCACGAACGCCTCGCCGCTGCGAGCGAGCTCGGTGGCGCGCTCGATCACGCCCCAGCCCTCGACGGCCCCTTCTCCGACGGGTTCGGGCCCGACGAGTCCGGAGCTGCTCATGGCTCGGTCTTCACCGGCGGAGCGCCGGAGACATCGTGGCCCTGCGTGATGGCCTCATGCACCCGATCGGGCAGCAGCGGCATGTCGATATTGCGCACACCGCTGTCGCCGATGGCGTCGATCACCGCGTTGACGAATGCCGCTGGGCCGCCCACGGTGGCGCACTCCCCGATGCCCTTCGCACCGATGGGATGGTGGGGGCAGGGGGTCACCACCTCGTGGAGCTCGAAGCCCGGTGTCTCCCATGCCGTCGGCAGCAGGTAGTCCATGTAGTTGGAGCCGATGCAGTTGCCGTCCTCGTCGAAGGTGATGAACTGCATGTTGGCCATGGCGTAGGCCTCGGTGAGCCCGCCCATGATCTGGCCCTCGACGATCATGGGGTTGATGCGCACGCCGCAGTCGTCCACCGCCACCACCCGCAGCACGTCCCACACGCCGGTCTCGGGATCGACCTCGACGGTCGCGATGTAGCAAGCGAACGGCCACGTCAGATTCGGCGGGTCGTAGTAGGCGTTGTTCTCCAGGCCCGGCTCCATGCCGTCGGGCATGTTGCTGTAGGCGGCAATCGCGCATTCCTGGATGGTCACTCCCCGGTCAGGTGCACCACGCACCGAGAACCGGCCCAGCTCCCATTCGACGTCCTCTTCGGACACCTCAAGCAGGTGCGCGGCGATCTGGCGGGCCTTGGCCCGGATCTTGCGCGACACCATGGCCACCGCCGCCCCGGCCACGGGGGTGCTGCGTGACGCGTACGTACCCATACCGAATGGGGCCGTGTCGGTGTCGCCCTCTTCGACCAGGACATCCTCGGCGGGAATGCCGAGTTCGTGGGCCACGATCTGCGCCCAGGTGGTTTCGTGGCCCTGGCCCTGGGTCTTGGCGCCGGTGCGCAGCAGCGCCTTGCCGGTCATGTGGACCTTCAGCTCTGCCGAGTCGAACATCTTGATGCCCAAGATGTCGTACTCCCGGCTGTTGCCCGCCCCGAGGGGCTCGGTCATGGTCGAGATGCCGATGCCCAGCAGCCGGCCCCGCTGGCGCGCCTCCTCCTTCTGGCGCAGGAAGTCCTCGTAGCCGATCGCTTCGAGGCCGAGGTCGAGGCATTTGCCGTACTGGCCGGAATCGGTGAGGAACCCCCAGGGCGTGCGATGGGGGAAGTCGTCGTCGCGCACCAGGTTGATGCGGCGGAACTCGGCCTGGTCCATGCCCAGGTCGGCGGCGGCCGCCTGCACCATGCGCTCCTGGAAGTACATGGCCTCGGTGACCCGGAATGAGCAGCGATACGCGACGCCGCCGGGTGCCTTGTTGGTGTAGACGCCTTGGGCTGTGAGATGCGCGGCGGGAATGTCGTAACAGCTGAAGGCCGAGTGCATCAGGCCGATCTTGAACTTGCTCGGCTGGGCATCGGAGAAGAAGGCGCCGTGGTCGGAGTCGGTGTGCATCCGCACGCCGAGAATGCGGCCGTCGTTGCGCAGCGCCATCTCGCCCTTGAGGTAGATGTCGCGGCCGAACCCCGTCGAGATGAGGTTGCCGCTCTTGTCCTCGATCCACTTGACGGGGCACTCGAGCAGGATCGACGCCAGGATCGACACGACATAGCCCGGGTACACCGGCACCTTGTTCCCGAATCCGCCGCCGAGGTCGGGGGACACGATGCGGATCATGTGCTCGGGCAGCTCGGCTACCAAGGCCACCGCGGCGCGGATGATGTGCGGCGCCTGGGTGGTCATGTACACGGTGAGCTTCGAGGTCGCCCGGTTGAAATCGGCGATCGAGCCGCACGCCTCGATGGGCGACGGGTGCGAGCGCGGGTAGTGCATGTCGATGGTCGAGACCACATCGGCCTGCGCGAAGGCTCGATCGGTGCCATCGCGGTCGCCGACCTCCCAGTCGAAGACGACGTTGGAGTCTTGGCCGGTCTTGTCGTCGCGGATCAGCGGGGCGCCGGGGGCCGTTGCCTGGGTCGGGTTGACGATGGGCGGCAGCGGTTCGTAGTCGACCACGATGGCCTCGCAGCCGTCCTTGGCGATGTAGGGGTCGTCGGCGACGACGCAGGCCACTTCCTGGCCCTGGAACCGGACCTTGTCGGTGGCGAGGACAGCCTGGGTGTCGTACGACAGCGTCGGCATCCACGCCAGATTCCGGGCGGCCAGCATGTCGCCGGTGAGCACCATGCGAACGCCGGGGATGGCCCAGGCAGCGCTGACGTCAATGGAACGGATGCGGGCGTGAGCGAGCGGGCTGCGCAGGATCTCCATGTGCAGCATCCCGGGCAGGGCGATGTCGTCGATGTAATTGCCCTTGCCGCGAATGAAGCGATTGTCCTCCACCCGCCGCCGGCTGGCTCCGAGGCCGCCGATCTTGATCTCGTCGAGCGCCATCTCAGCCCTCCCCGCCTGCGTTGGAAGCAGCGCCTTCGGCGCTGCTGGCGTCGCCGGCATCGTCCGCGCCGTCGCTCTCAGCGTTGGCGCCTAGCTTGTCGGCGGCCCACATCACTGCCTTGACGATGTTCTGGTAACCGGTGCAGCGGCAGAGATTGCCCGACAGCGCCCAGCGGATCTCGTCCTCGCTGGGATTCGGATTCTCTTCCAGCAACGCCTTCGCGGCGAGCATCATGCCCGGGGTGCAGAAGCCGCACTGCAGGCCGTGCTCGTCCTTGAAGCCCTCCTGGATCGGATGCAGCTCGCTCGCGGTCGCCAGGCCTTCGACGGTGAGCACCTCGTGGCCGTCGGCTTGGACGGCGAACATCGTGCAGCTCTTGACGGGCACGCCGTCGTACAGCACCGTGCAGGCACCGCAGTTGGTGGTGTCGCAACCGGTGTGAGTTCCCGTCAGCCGGAAGCCGTTGCGCAGCAGGTGCGCCAGCAGCAGTCGCGGTTCGACGTCGGCCGCACGCCGCTCGCCGTTCACGGTCAGCTCCACCCGGCGAACGGGCACATCTTCAGCGAAGCTCGGCGGTACCTCTTCGTACAACGTGCTCATGTCAGGCCGCCTCTTGTTCTGATCGCTGGATCTGAGCCCCGATGCGCCGCACAAAGGTGGCGACGACATGGCGCTTGTAATCGGCGCTGCCCCGGTGGTCAGAGCGTGGCTGCGCTGCCTCGGCGGCGAGCTGGGCCGCCGCAGCGACGGCGTTTGCATCGAGTGCCGTGCCGACCAGCGCCGCCGCGGCGTCCGAAGCGTTGATGGTGGCTGGCCCGACTCCGGTCAGCCCGATGCCCGCCCGAGCAACGCTGCCGCCCGACATCTCGACCGAGACCGCCACGCCGACGGTGGCGAAGTCACCGACCCGACGTTCGAGCTTGAGATAGCCACCCGCCCGGGCGCCGCGTGCTGCGGGAATCACTGCCTCGACGGCGATCTCGTCGGGAGCGAGCACCGTCTGGAACGGGCCGTCGATGAGATCGGCCACCTGAATGCTCCGGCGCCCATTCGGGCCTTGAGCCACGATGGCGCCTTCCAGCGACACCATGACCGAGGCCCAGTCGCCTTGCGGGTCGGCGTGACACACCGAGCCCACGAGCGTCCCCCGTGTACGCACCAACGGGTCGGCCACGACGGGGGCCGCCGCAGCGATGGTCGGTTGGGCATCGGCGAGCGCAGCGGATTTCTCGAGATCAGCGTGCCGGCACAGCGCCCCGATGCGATAGGTGCCGTCGGGATCGGACCGGTGGTAGTCGAGGCCGCCGATGCCGTTGATGTCCACGATCATCGCGGGCGCCGCGAATCGCAGCTTCATCATCGGAATGAGGCTCTGGCCGCCCGCCAGGATCTTGGCCTCGCCGTCTGCGGCGGCGAGCATCGCGACTGCCTCGGCGACGGTCGAGGGCGCTTCGTAGCGGAAGCGAGATGGATACATGCGTCAGCCCCCTGTCGACGGCCCGCCGGGACCTTGCGGATCCGGCACAGCTCGCGGCAACGACTCGGCGTCGGGATCAGGCCGTCGCTCCTGGTGTGGCGGCCATGGCCCCTGAACTGGCTGACCAGCGACTTTGAGATAGTCGATGATCTGCGGCCAGGCCCAGATCGTCGGGCTGGCGCCTTCCTTGGGCGCACCCTCAATGACCTCGTACAGCCTCGGGTTGCCTGCGCTATGGCCTGATGACTCGATCGGCATGGATACCCCTTCCCCCGGAGATCCGGCCGTGTCTCTGCGGCACAGCGAACTTACCACTGCCCGTCCCGGCGGTCCGAACGAACTCACGAGCCACGCCGGTACCTGCTCCCGCTGCGGCATCTGTGCGTCTGGCAGCGATACTCGCGGCATGGCGCTTGGCTTCGGCGATTCCTTGGTGGCGGCCAGCTTCAATTCCGGCTGGTATCAGGCAGTACTGGTTGTCCACTTGGTGAGTGCCGTGGTGGGGTTCGGCGGCAGCGCCCTGGGCACCGTCATGCTGAGGCGGGCATGGGCTGATGGTCCCGACGCAGCAGGAGCCGTACGGCGGGCGTTCGAATTCGCGTCGAACCGCTTGACGGACATAGCGGCATATCTCGCCGGTGTTGCCGGCCTGGTCGCGGTGCTCATCGATGACCGCTGGACGTTCCGGCAAGGCTGGGTGACGACGGCGCTCATTTTGTACTTCGTCTGGTTGGGCATTGCCCACGGCGCGCTACGTCCGACCAGCGCCAAGCTTGCCGAGGCCATGGACGCGGGCCCCGAACGGTCCAACGACGCGAAGCGACTGCGCAAGCGAGCCGAACTGTGGTCGATGGCGAACAACCTGGTGATCGTGGCAGCCATCGCCGTGATGGTGACCAAGCCAGGCTTGTGAACCCCGGCGCCCACGCGGGTCTCGGCCCTGACGCGTAGCGTCGGCGGGCATGACCGAACAGCGGCGGCACCGGGTGTGCGTGATCCCCGGCGACGATGCCGCACCCGAAGCAATGGCAGCGTCGTTGCGCGTGCTCGATGCGTTGGACCTGCCCATCGACTGGGACCACGTGCCGGTGGGCGACGAGCTAGCAGCGCTGACTCCCGACGAACGGGAAGCGCTGGTCGGTGAGCACATCGACGCTGCCGACACCGTGCTGTTTGGATCGTCGAACGGCACGACGCCGGGCGCGGGCTTCATGCGTTGGGGCAAGCGCACCTACGCCAACGTGCGACCGGTGCGCTGGCGTCCCGGCTATGCCTCGCCGCTGGCCCGGCCTGAGGGGATCGACTACGTGATCGTCAGGGAGAACCTCGAGGACATGTACGTCGGCGTCATGGGCCCAGCGCAGCGGCTGCTCGATGCGGGACTGACCGAGGGCCGATCTCGCGTCCCGCCCGATGCCGCCAACGGGCGCTTCGCGGCGAAGATCATCACCCGTCCCGGCACCGAACAGGTCACCCGCTTCGCCGCCGAGCTGGCGCTGAGCCGCGGCGGCAAGCTGACCGTCTCGGCCAAGACGAACATGCTGCCTGCGACCGACAGGTGGTTCTGCGACATCGCTCGGGAAGTGGCACAGGAGTACCCCGGCCTGGAATACGAGCAGTTCATCATCGACGACATGGCGCACCGTTTGGTGGTGCGACCGCACGAGCTCGACGTGCTGCTGCTGCCGAACCTGTATGGCGACATCCTGTCCGACCAGGGCGCCGGCACGATCGGCGGCATGGGCCTGGCGCCGTCGGGCTGTTACGGCGACGACTGGGCGTACTTCGAATCGGCCCACGGCACGGCACCCGACATCGCCGGGCAGGGCATCATCAACCCGACAGCCACGCTCGAATCGGCCGAGATGATGCTGCGCCACCTGGGCCTCGACGCACCGGCAGATCGGTTGGACCGGTCGCTGGCCGCCGTGTACGAAGCAGGCGAGCACCTGACCCCCGACCAAGGCGGCACTGCGGGCACCGAGGATTTCGCCACCGTTGTCATCGACAATCTGTCGGGTCACTAATCAACAACCTGCACAAACCCTCGTCAACAAACTTTCGCCTCGCCGACGCCGCGATTGGCAATCAGCCGCTGAAGAGCCGAGGTTGAGTCTCAGGTAGTGGTGTGCGGGGTCGCCCCCGCTCATTCGAGGCCAAGTTGGTCGGCACTCGACGGACAGCACAACCGGTCCAGAGAGCGGTCTCGCAGGGCTTGGCTACGATGCCGCGACTATGTCGCTCGACGACCAGCGTCTTGATGCCGTGCGCTCAGCGGCAGAGCGGTGGCAGCGCGAGCTCTTGGACACGAGCGGGCGCAATCGACTGCGCAACTATCGAGACCTGAGGACGGGCACGCTCGATCTCACCCCAGGCGGGCAAATAGGGCTGAGCGCGCCTGCATTGGACCGTCTGCTGGCCGGTCGCACGGTGCGCCTCAGCGAGCTCTTCGCAGCGGCCGCGGCGCCGGACGCTGCGACGCCGTTGGATGATGCTCGACGGCGCATGACCAACATCCACAAGACAGCGCTGACCAATCTGGAAGAGAAGGGCATCGACACCTGCTTCGCGGGAATCGGCCTCGCTACGTGGAATGTCGATCAGTGCACGGAACCGAATACACCGGTGATCCTCGTGCCGCTGCACACGGCACCGACGGGAGCCGCTACACGCGACTACGAGGTCTCGGTGGCCGGCGACGCGCACCTGAACCCGGTTCTTGCACACATCTTGCGAAGCGAGCACAGCATCGACACCGACGACACTGAAGCCGACCTCGCCGAGGATCCTCCCGCTTCGCTCGAAGCCTTCGATGAGCTGTTCGACCAGCTGGCCGGCGCATGGAGCGAGCTCCCGGGATTCGCCATCACGCCACGGGCCGTGTGCGGCAATTTCTCGTATTCGACGATGCCGCTGGTTCACGACCTCGAACAGAACACCGAGGCGCTCGCACAGAACGATCTCGTGGCGGCAATCGCAGGGGTCGCACACGCCCGTGATGCGCTCAGCGCTCAGGTGTGCGACCCGAGTCCCAGCCAGCCTGATGCCGATCCTCTCGAATCGGAGTTCCTGATCCTCGACGCCGACTCCAGCCAGCATCGAGCCATCAATCAAGTGCTCGGCGGCGAGTCGCTGGTGATCCAAGGACCGCCCGGGACGGGCAAGTCGCAGACCATCTCCAACCTCATCGCAGCACTCGCTGCCCGCAGCAAGCGAGTGCTCTTCGTCGCCGAGAAGCGGGCCGCCATCGAGGCGGTCACCAAGCGACTGAATCAGGCCGCACTGGGCGACTTGGTCATGGACTTGCACGGCGGTGTCACGTCTCGCCGGGACTTCGCATCCAACCTGGCTGCGTCGCTCGACAATGTCAGCAAGATCCCTGCTCAGGACTATGCCGACTTGCATGGCCAGTTGGCGGCCCGAAGGGGTGAGTTGCTCGCGATGTCGGCGGCGCTTCACGAAGCCCGCGAGCCGTGGGACCTCAGCGTGCGGGAGATCTATGAACGGCTGCTGGCGCATGATCCACCGGCCCGCTCAGACCAGCGCCTGAGGGGCGACGCCGCTCGGCGAATCGATCGCGACGACTGGCGCACGCTGGAGAGCCGAATCATCGAGTGGGTCGAACTCGGCGGCCCCCTGTTTCCGAAACAGCACCCGCGCTGGCACAACAGCACAGTCACATCGCCGTCCGAAGCCCGGGCAGCGGTCGAGACGCTGCGACATGCCGCACACACTGCGCTCCCCACGGCCGACCGCGAAATCCGCTCCTGTCTCGAGAGCGTCGGCATACCCATCTCGGGCGAAGCCTCCGATCGAGCCGGCGTCCTGAGCCTCTTCGGCGAGATTCGGTCGCTGCTCGAACGCTGCAGCCCCAACGTGTATCTCCTTGATCTGACTGCGCTGAACGCCGAATTCGCACGAGCCCGCGACTCGTGGAAGCTCACCCAGGCGTTCTCGCGCAAGCTGCGGCAGTGCCGCAGGACTGTCGAGGACACGTTGCTCGACGGCGGCAGCAAGCGGCTGGGAGCAGACGAGGCAGCCGAGATTGTGGAACAGGCACTGCGTCATCAGTCGACGTGGTCCGAGCTCGGCGCCGACGGCCTGCCCCGACCGCCCGTTGACCTCGATGCCGCGCTCACAGCAGCAGCCGAAGCGCTGTCGGCGCTGGTCCAGCTCGCCGAGACCGGGTTGATCGACCGGGCCGCTGCCGAAGCTCGGTCGTGGGCAGAGCTGTCGGCCGACATCGGCGCGCTCGCCGCAGACGCGCATGCTGCCCAGCGTCTGCCTCGGCTGCGCGAACTGGAATCAGACCTGCACGCATTCGGCGTCACAGACGTTCTCGCCTCGCTTGACGATGAGTGTTCCCCGAGCAAGGCCGCGGAGGCGGTCGAGCGCGCTTGGCTGAGCCAAGTCCTCGAGGAGATCCAGTTCGCCGATCCTCGAATCTCGAACTTTGACAGCAAACGCGCAACCCGCTTGCTGAGCGAATTCGCCGAGTTCGATCGGGATCATCTCGCTGCCAATCCGATGCGCCTCCGGCGCGAGGTCGCGGAGAGCGTCGTCGCTGCAATGGACGCACACCCGGGCGAGGCTGACATCCTTCGCAAGGAAGCTGCGAAGCGGCGCCGTCATCGCAGCATCCGCCGTCTGCTTGCTGACGCGCCGCATGTGCTGACCGCGCTGCGCCCCTGCTGGACGATGTCACCGGTGCTCGTCGCCGAGATGATCCCAATGCAGTCGAGTCTCTTCGACGTGGTCATCTTCGACGAGGCGTCGCAGATCCCGCCGGCTGAGGCCATCAGCAGCCTTGCGCGTGCCCGTCAAGCTGTCATCGCCGGCGACAGCCGTCAGCTGCCGCCCACGACGTTCTTCGGACGAGAGTCCTACGAACATGAAGGCGTCGAAGACGACACCGATTTCTCGACGGGGGACGTGGAGTCTCTGCTTGATCTCGCGGACGTTTTCCTTCGCGACGCCATGCTGACGTGGCACTACCGCAGCCGCGACGACCGCCTCATCGCCTTCTCGAACAAGCACGTCTACAGCGGTTCGCTGACCACGTTCCCCGGCACAGACGCAGCGCCGCCAGTGACGCACCATGAGGTCGAGTTCCGCGCGCTCGCCGCTGCGAACGGCACGCGTTCCAATCCCGACGAAGCCCGCTATGTGGCCGAGCGGGTGCTGGAACACGCACGCACCTCGCCGCACGAGACGCTCGGCGTGATCGCGTTCGGCCAAGCCCACGCCGACGCCATAGAAGGTGAACTCAGCCGGCTCATGCGAGACCTCGAAGATCAGTCCTTGGATGCCTTCTTCTCCGAAGCCAATGAGGAGCGCTTCTTCGTGAAGAACATCGAGCGGGTTCAGGGCGATGAACGGGACGCCATCGTGCTGAGCGTCGGCTACCACAAGGACGCCAACGGGCGGCTGCCGTACCGGTTCGGTCCGTTGAATCAGGAAGGCGGCGAGCGGCGTCTCAACGTTGCAGTGACCAGGGCCCGCTCACGTTTAGCACTCGTCTCCTCGTTCAGTCATCGCGACATGGCGCCTGATCGTTCGTCGGCGCGGGGTGTAGAGCTCTTGCGTCAGTATCTGGAGTACGCCCATTCCCGATGCGAGGTGCTCGGATCGGCCGCACATGATGTACCGCTCAACCCTTTCGAACTCTCGGTACAGCGCGGCCTGCAACGTCGCGGCATTCCCGCCACGCCGCAATTCGCCGTCGCCGGCTACCGGGTCGATTTCGCGTGCGCCCATCCCGACAAGCCAGGGCTGATGGTGCTCCTTCTTGAGGCCGACGGTGCCAGCTACCACTCCGGCGCGACCGCCAGAGATCGAGACCGCATCCGCCAGCAAGTGCTTGAAGACAAGGGCTGGAGCGTTCACCGCATCTGGTCGACCTCATGGTTCACCGACTCCGAAGCCGAACTCGACAAGGCAGAAGAAGCTTGGCGCGAGGCGGTTTCTGCTGCGGACGCTCCGTGAAAGCCACAACGATCGGCGAGTTCGTCGGCAATACGGCCTGTCACCTCGCCCGCATCTCGCGGTGCCAGGCCAAACGTTCCCCGTGTCGGCTCACCGGGGAGGCGGAACATCGGCGACTACACGCACGCCGAACTGGTGGCCCTCGCCCGCTGGATCAAGCGGGACACGCTGCTTCGTACCCAAGCCGACCTGATCTCGGAACTTGCCGCCGAGCTGGGTTTCAAGCGACTCGGCAAGCGAATAGTCGAGGCCCTGACGGCAGCGGCCAAGGCCGTCGGAGACGGGCCGACGGCCTAGCCGTGCCGGAATATGCGAACAGTGGCGGTGGGGCCGTTCCATTCCACCAGTGCCCTGCCGCGGACTGGCAGCGGGGTCGGCATAGCCAGCGCGAATCGCGTCCCATTCGTCGTCCAACACTTGGAGCAGCGGCACCAGTCTTGAACTGCGGTCGATGAGCAGCGCCCACTGACCGGGATCGTCAGCGACAAGCATCGATCGAAGCTTCTCAAACCGCTCCTCCAAGCGGGTGAGCACAGCATCGGGCTGCGCCATGGCGCCCACGCTGGCGGATTGGGCCTGCCGCCGTAGTCGCTCCGAGAGCCAGAACTACACTGAGGCCATGGCGCAGGCCCCGTCGCAGCTCCCGTCAGAGGAATGGCTCGACGCTGCGCTTGCCGGTGCAACCGTCGAAGAGGTATTCGATGACGACGGATCGCTGACCGGATGGTGGGCCGAGAACCCTGACTGCCTCGGTGCAGCCGCATACGGTGCCACCCACGAGGAAGCTCGCACGAAGCTCCGCGAAGTGCTCAGAGGATGGGTCCAACTCGGTCAAGAGCTCGACCATCCGATTCCTTCGATCCGTGAGGGCGAAATCGCCGCACCTGCATGACAAGTCGGCTCCCTCCAGCCACACGTCGAGACTTCATCCGCTTCCTCAGCGAGCGAGGCTGGGACGGTCCCCGGCCCGGCCGTAATCACGACTTCATGATCAAGGGAAGCCACCGGCAAGTCATACCGAGCGACCGCGAGATCCCCGCACCGTTTCTGCAGCGCCTTCTGAAGCAGGCCGGCTACACACGCCAAGATTGGCTGGGTCGTTGAAGACCCGATGCGATTGGGCCCGTGATCTTGGCTAGAGCCTCGACGTCTCGCTGGCTCGCAGCAGCGCTAGATGTTCTGGACCTAGAGGTCGGCAGCAGGGTGATGGGTATACTTAGTGGTATGCCTGAGTCGACTACCATCAAGGTGTCGGTGCGGACCCGGGATGCGTTGCGTCAGCTTGCCGATCGTGAGGGGCTGACGTTTGACGCGCAGATCGAGATGCTGATCCGGCGGGAGCGCCGCCGCATCTTGGGGGCGCAGCTCGCGAGCGCCCCGCTGGATGGCGACGAACAGGCTGTGCTCGATGCGTCAGCGAGCGATGTCGCCGATGCAAGCGGGTGACGTCGTCCACTGCGACTTCGGTGCGCCGGCAAGGGGCGAGCCGGGGTTCGTGCGGCCGGCTGTTGTCGTCACGTCCGATGACGTGCTCGAGTTCCGCCAGCATGCGATCGTGGTCGTTCCCTGCACGGCCACGCGGCGAGGGTGGCTGAGCGAAGTCGACGTCGCCGGCTTCGGTGTCGCCCAGGCGCATCTGCCCACGACGCTGAGCGTCGACCGCGTCGTCGCGGTGACCGACACCAACATCGGCCCTGTCGCGTTGCGGCAGATCCGCGAACTCATCGCCGACCTGATCGGACTCTGACCCACGCCGCCCCGTTGGAGCGCAGCACTTCGACGAAGCCGATCTGCGCGTCGGCATCCCAGCAGCTACGTCGACTTCGGCCGGCTGCTCTACTGCAGGAGCAAGACGAATCGCGAGATCGATTTCGTCGGCCGCGATCTCGGGGACATCGCCATCGAGTCCAAATACGTCGACGGCGGCTGGCGGGGCGGCGCCGGGCGCACGATCGGTGCGTCCAGGTGACGATGAGGTCCGAGGGCGGGCCGATCACCGAGGTGTCGACGCGGTCGCGGAGCTTGAGCAGCGCCGCGGCAGCGTGATCGACGGCGGCGCGGGTGCCCAGTTTCACCGGTGAACCGCCGGGTGCTGCGGTTCGGGTTCGGGCTGTTACCCGGCGGCCTTGGGGGTGGTGTGCTCGCCTTTGACCCGTATCCACTGGCTGGAGTGCTCGCTGCGTTCGGAGTAGCTGCTGTCGGTGAATGAGCGGACGAAGACCCCCGTCGCCACGCCGTTCTGCAGGCCGGTGATGGTGTAGGACGCGACTCCGCCTTCGACCACGATGCCGTCTTCATGAGCGCCCGACGGCCCGGGCGGGTTGGCCCAGACGCCGGACTGCTGGCTCCAGCGCAGGGCGTGGCGTATCGCATCGTCCTCGAGCCCCTCGCGGGGCGCGACCGTCCAGGTGACGGTGAGCGTCCCGTCGCCGGGCGTGACCCGCACGTTGTACGGCTCGGTCTGTCCCGGCGTCGGCGGGGCCTCCGGGACGGTCTCCTCCTCCACCGGGGCATCCTCCACCGGGGCATCCTCCACCGGGGCATCCTCCACCGGCGCAGCCTCCACCTTCACCGTGGCGGGCCCGCACGGCGAGCTCTGGTCGTCGGGGCTGAGGCCGCCATGCTTGAGGACCGGGTACTGGCACGACGTTCCGAAGTCCCAGGGGTCGTCGGCGCTGCCGTCGCCGTCGAGGTCCGCGTTCCAGTTGGCGTAGATGCCGGTGTAGCCCGTGGGAGTCTGCAGCTCGGAGGTGGTCTTGCCCTCGCCGCCGGGTCCGGCGGCCTGGGACTCGTCCGAATCCCAGTAGCTGGCGGTGATTGAGCCGCCGCGGTGGCCCACCAGTCCGCCCGCGTCCGTGCCGCCCGCCGTCGCGCCGGCCGCGTAGCTGGCGGTGATTGCTCCCGCGTAGTGGCTGCCCGCCAGCCCGCCGATGTACCGGCCGCTGCCGGTCACGTCCAGGCGGGCGTAGCTGGCAATGACGGCGCCGCTGTTGAACCCCACCAGGCCGCCGGTGTTGTTGGCCCTGCCGGACACGGCGCCTGCGGCGTAGCTGGCCCGGACGGCGCCCTCGTTGTAGCCCACCAGGCCGCCCACGTCCCGGCCGCCCTCGCTGCGCGGCTTGGTTCCGGTGACGCTCGCCGTCGAGCGGCCGGCGGTGATGACGCCGGACGCGACGGACGCGCCCGCCACGCCGCCCACGGAGTTCCGGCCCGTCACCTCGCCGCTCACGCTGACGCCGCTGATTGACCCGGCGTTCCGCCCGACGAGACCGCCGACCTGTCCGACGGCGGTGACGCCGACCGATTCCAGCGTCAGGCTGCGGACGGTTCCGCCGCTGGCGATGCCGCTGAACAGCCCCGCGCCGTCGCCGGTCGACGAGACGAACAGGCTGCGGATGGCAAAGTCGTTGCCCTCGAAGACGGCCGAGAAGTCGCCGACCCCGTGGTCGATCGGGCCGTCATCGGGCCCGTAGCCGATGGGGGTCCAGCCCGCGCCGCCGTTCCAATAGGCATCAGCGGAGTTGGCGCCGCCGCTGGCGTCGGTGTCAAAGTCCAGGCTGGCGGTCAGCTCGTAACCGACGCAGCCCGAGGACGGACAGCCCATGTCGGCCATGGCATCGGGGAAATAGGCGTAGTACTCGTTGTTGCCGGGGGAGCCGTCGCCGTCGAGGTCCCAGCGGATGGCGTTCAGCTGCCCCAGGCCGGAAACGTCGATCAGCCCGTCGTCGTCCGCGTCGTAGTCCTTGTCGCCGAATGCCGACGGCGAGTCGGCCGGCTGCCCCGCAGCGGGATCATCCGACGACCCCGGACGCTGGCCGGCCACGCTGGGGCCGGCGTTCTTCAATACCGGGTACTGGCTGCCCGTGCCGAAGTCCCAGGGATCATCTGCGTTGCCGTCGCCGTCGAGGTCCCGGTTCCAGTTGGCGTAGATGCCGGTGTAGCCGGTTGGCGCCTGCAACTCGGCGGTGGTCTTGCCCACGCCCAGGGAGCTGCCGCTCTGACCGGAGGTCTGGGTATCCCAATAGCTGCTGACGGCGTCGCCGCCCCGACCCAGCCCGGTGGTGAGTGAGCCCCAGCTGGACACGACGCTGGTGGAGTAGCTGGCAGTCACGGAGCTCTTCACGCTGCCGTATCCGATGAGGCCGCCCGTGGCCAAGGCCTGACCGGACACACGGCCCGCGGCGTAACTGGCGATGACGGCGCCGTCATCGTTGAACCCGACGAGACCGCCGATATATCTCCCCATCAAGCTCTGCGGCATGCGGCCAACCACGCTGGCCGTGGAGTAGCTTTCGACAATCGTGCCGGACACGTACGACAGTCCAACCAATCCACCCACAGCGTGCAGTCCGGTTACGGACCCGGTCACGTAGCTGCGGATGATTCTCCCCTTATTCAATCCGACCAATCCACCAACGTTCTCCATACCAGCGACGTTCACTGATTCCAGTCCAACGTTGCGGATAATTCCCCGGGACGCGCCGAACAAACCCTGATTTTCATACGAGCGGTTGCGCCACCAGGTCCTTTCCGAGGACGTCCGGTTGAGGTAGAGATTGCGAATCACGTTGCCGTTGCCTTCGAACACGCCGGAAAACGGGCCGGAACCGAGGCAGACCGAGCCCCACGTCCAGCAGGCAACGCCCACCGGATGCCAGCCCGCGCCGCCGTTCCAATAGGCGTCGCCGGCGTCGGCCTCGCCGTTCCCGTTGGTGTCAAAGTCCAGGTCGTTGGCCAGCTCATAGCCGGAGCACCATGACGACGGACAGCCCATGCCGTTCATGGCGTCAGGGAAGGCGGCCGCGTATGGCTCCAACAAATACGCATAGCCGTTGCCGTCCGGATCCCAGCGCATGGCGTTCAACTGCGCCAGCGTGGACACTTCAATCAGTCCGTCGTTGTCCACGTCGTAGTCGGTGCTGCCATTGGGCAACTGAACTCCGGGCTGCCGCACCGGCGCGCCGATGATCACGGCCGCTTTGCCGGTGAAGGCAAAACTGGTTGTCAGCCAGTCGGTTGTGTCCCTAGGATACTTCCCAACGATATAGCCGCGACCCCTGACCCGGTACTCGGAACCGTTGACTGCTGAATCAGGGAGCGTACCGGCCTCCCTGAATGCCTTCGAAGTTGGTTTCTTCGAGCGTCCGGGCGTATGCGGCGTAAGGTAAGCGTCCAACTGCTTCCACGGGCCACCGTTCTCGCTGACCTCAAGCTGATAGCCATCCACGATGCGCCCGGCGCAAGCGGCCGGTCCGGAAGTGGCCCAAACCTCACCGCTTTCGTCCATGATTACGGACGGAGCGGCGAGCGTGCGACACTCGCCCGGTTTGGCGCGGATTACCTGAACCGTCAGCGTGTCCAGATCGCCGTTGTACCGCGGGTCGTCGCTGACCCCCACGTGCGTAATGGTGAAGGTGCCGATCGCGTCGCGAGTCACGATGTATCCCAAAGCTTCTCCAACTGCCCCCGGCTGGTAGCTGCCGGCGCTGAAATGGGCAGTACGTTGGACGTGAGAGGCCTTCTCAAAGAATGATGGTGGATCGGATTTCAGATAGATTGTTACGTCTGCCGTGGGAGGATGCTTCAGCGCGATGTAGTGAACGGCGGTCATACCTTGCGCTACGGTTACGGGACGTATCAGTTTGGTAAAGCCGACGATGCTGGAATCCCCGATCATTCGACCTTCGGAGAACCGCAGCACGCCGTCATCCTCGTTGGGGGAAAGGTAGATGCCCCCCGCCGTGATCTCTCCCCTCAGCGTGTCGGTCGTGGAGGCCAGGGTGTAGTTGCTTGCCTTGAACGAGCCGTGGTCCTGCAGCGAGTAGGTCACGCTCACGTCGTGCGTTCCCGCAGTCGCGGCATTGAACGTCCCGCTCACTTGCAGGCCGCCCGCTCGAAAGTCGGCAAGCTCCGATGACAGGACGCCCGTTCCCCGGGCATTGCCGGTGTCGAAGGTCGCGTCCGTGGTTCCGTCCGCCGTCCGGCTGTTCACGGTCACGCCGCTGACTGCCGTTATCTCCTTGGCAGTGATGGCGTAGGTCGCGACGGACGGACTGGACGGCAGCGTGTACTTGTCCGCGTAGGCGCCGGCTATCGCCAGCGTCCCCATGTTGATGGCGTAGCTGCCCGTGTCGTCGCCGGTCGCCCGAGCCAGCGCTCCCGTGACCACGCCGGCCGCCGCGTCGCCCGGCGCCAGCCCGCCCACCGTGTAGCTCAGGTCGTCCGTGCCCCCGTACTCCCGCGTGGGGCTGGCAGGCGTGATGGTCAGCTCAGTCTTGGGCTCGGCCGGCGTCGCCCGCGCCGCCACCCAGCCGCTGGCCAGCCAGTCGTCCTTGCGCTCGTCAGGCACATTGTGGCCGTAGTAGCTGCGCCCGCCGCCCACCAGGGCCTCCAGCTCCACCACGTACTCCGCGCCGTTCTCCAGCCCGGTGATGGTGTAGGTCAGCGGGCTGGATCCCTGGCTCCAGACCCACGTGCCGCCTTTCGCGCCGGTGATGGCGCTCTTCAGTGCCGTGTGCCGCAGCTGACCGGAGTTCAGCCAGGTCGTCGTGCCCGCCTTCCGCCAGCGGGCAAAGTAGTTCTGCGCCTCTCCCGACGCCGGATGCTCCCAGGTCAGCGTCAGCTGCCTGTCCCCCGGCGTCAGCTTCACGTTCCGCGGGTCGCCGGTCGGCCCGTACTCCACCCTCACGCTGTAGGTCTTCGCCGTCGTGCCGTCGGCCGCGGTCACCTTCACGTCGACCCAGGTGTACCCCGCCGGCGTCGCCCACGGCCCGCTGGCCCACGGCCCGTTGCCCTCGCCCTCCCCTTCGGCAGTGGCCGGGTGGGTATCGGGCCGGACCGGCGCCCGCTTCGGGTCCCGCGTCTCACCGCCCAGCCGCCGGCCCGTCACCAGGAACGTCACCGGCGCCGGCGCGTCCGACGCCACCACCGCCGTGATCCGCGGGCCGTGGCCAAAAAAGTCTTCCGCGGATGAGTAGGCCGACTCCGGTATCCGCACCTCATACTGGGTGATCTGCGGATCGAAGGCCGGCGTCAACGCGTGGGCCGAACCCTTGGGGGTAACGATCCAGCCGGCGTCCGGGCCGCTGTTGTCCGTCATGAATATCTGAAGCCGGCTCAGGGTCGCGTCGCTGGAGCGCGGCGCGTCCTGCCGCTGCTGCTGTTCGGGCTGGGTGTCCGGCTCCGGTGTCCGCTTCACCGGCTCCGGAGTCGGCGTGGGCTCCTCGGGCGCGGGCTCCTCAGGCGCGGACGCCGACGCCGGCAGCTGGCCGTCGATGCCAATGGTGTAGGTGCGCGTCGTCGAGCCGTCCGCCGCCGTAACCAGCACCGTGATGTTCGCGGGCCGGGGGTCCAGCGACACGATGAACCAGCCGCCGGGGATCGACCGCGTGCCGGGGACCGCCGCAGTGGCCTCCGAATGATTCACCCGTGCCCGCACGTAGGCTGTGGACTGGTTCTGCCCCACGGTGGCGGCGTACTCGGTGCGTGCCGGGTCGAAGGGCTCGGTGAAGGGAGATCCAGAGATGTACAGGTCGCGCAGGCTGGCGTCAGACGACGCATCCTGCGCCTGGGCGGGCGGGGGCGAGAGCGCGAACAGCGAGAGCGTGATGATCAGGACGGCGAGAGCGCCGACGGCGATGCAGGGGCGGGACCCCCCCCCGAACATGGGTGCTGGTGGGGTCGGAGTACGTGCTGAATCACCCATTATTCGGCCTCTTGTCGTTCATGGATACGGGCGAGATTACAAGCGGCAGATCGTGGGCAGGGACATTCAGTGGTAGGGGAGGTACTCGTTGATCTCCCACTCGCTGATGTCGTCGTGTGTTGCGTCTGAGTTCGCCGCGGATGTGTGGTGGATTGATTGTCCAAGTCTGGTTTTGTTCTCGCTGACTTGTGAAGGAGTCCCAGGTGACGACCGGCGAGAGGCGGCGGCCCAAACGGCTGTCGGCGGAGGCGAAGTGGGAGATCTACCTGCAGGTGACCAGCGGCGCTGTCACTCAGGCCGACGCGGCCCCCAAGTGGGGGGTGGACGTGTCGACGGTGATCACCATCAGACGCACGGTCAAGGACGCCGCTTTGGCTGCGCTGGCCCGCAAGCCGGGACGCCCCGCCGCCGAGCGGAACTGGGGGCTCGAAGAGGCGCAGGCGGAGATCGGGCGGCTGGCCGAGGCGGTGAAGGCCCAGGCGATAGAGCTGGCGATCGTGCGGGGAGAATCGGGCTGGGACTGAGCGGACCGGTACCGGCGAGAGTCCCCGCCGATGCCAAAGAACTGGTCCTGCGCACTGTCGATGATGCTGTCGCGGCGGGCTTGGCGCACCGCTGGGCGACCGGCGTGTGGCAGGTGTCCGACGACCGGGTGCACCGCTGGCGGGCACGCCGACGCGAGCTGGGCGCCCTCGAGGACTCCGCCCCCGGCGGCGTGCCGGTCCATGGGCTGCTGGCCGAGGAGATCGCGGAGATACTCGCTGTCGCGCAGGAGCGGGGGCCGACCGACCGGTCTCATCGCAAGCTCGCCCACCGCGGGTCCTATGAGGGCCGCGTGTGGGTGGCGCCGGCGACGTTCCGCCGCCCTCGTCACGACCGAGGAGACCTCCACCCAAGTGCGCGTCATCCTCGACCAGGCACTCGCCGACCAAGGCCTCAATGAGCTTCTCACCGACGAACGTCTCGATCTCGACGCCGACGACCCCGCCCGGCCGATCCTGCCCGCCGTGTCCGACAACGGCCCCGCCATGACCAGCCGCGACACGCGCGCATGGATGGCCATGATGGCGATCGCCCAGCACCACGGACGGCCCAACACCCCCACCGACCAAGCCCGGACCGAGAGCCTCTACGGGCACATCAAACACGAATAGCCCCACCTCGCCGACATCGAACACCCCGAGCTGCTCGAAACAGAAGCCGCGCGCGTCCGCAACGACTACAACAACGTGCGACCGCACCAAGCCATCGGCTACCTCACCCCCGACGACGAACACCACCACCGAGGACAGACAATCCGCGAGGCCCGCCGGCAACGCCTCCAACGAGCCCGCCAACAACAGCTCGAACACAACCGCCGGAACACCAACAACCACCCCGAGAACACACCATGACTAGGTTCATCACCCAGCCCATCTCCGCGGAAGACTCAGACACACCTCAGTTTTGCGCAGGCTCGGGACTGTCAGATTTTTTGTGTAACCGGCCGTGATGGTGTTCATCGGATGTGGTCGGCGATCCGGTCGCCGTAGTGGACGGTCAGGGTGTTCAGGATGGTCTTCCAGCCGTTGGTCTTTCCGGTCAGGTTGCTGCGGTTTTTGCGTCTGGCGTTGGCGACAAGGTAGAGGACCTTCATCGCGGCCTGCTCGTTGGGGAAGTGGCCTCGATGGCGCACGGCCCGTCGGAATCTGGCGTTGAGGCTCTCGATGGCGTTGGTGGTGTAGACGACTCTGCGCAGCTCAGCGGGGAACTCCAGGAACGGCACGAATTCGTCCCAGGCCTGCCGCCAGGAGCCGATCATGGCGGGGTAGGTGTGCTCCCAGTCCTCGGCGAAGCTCTCGAAGCGTGCCTCGGCGGCCTCGGCGGTGGGCGACGTGTAGATCTCCCGCATTGCCTTGGTGATCGGCCCCCAGTGCCGTTTGGAGGCGTAGCGGAGGCTGTTGCGGACCATGTGCACCACGCAGGTCTGCACCGTGGCCTGGGGCCAGGTCGCCCGGATCGACTCGGGCAGGCCCCGCAGCCCGTCGCAGCACACGATCAACGCGTCAGCGAGGCCTCGGTTTCTCAGCTCGGTCAGCATCGCTGCCCACTGCTTGGCGCCCTCGCCGCCTGCGGGGCCCAGCCACAGGCCCAGCACGTCGCGCTCGCCGGCGAGATCGACGCCGATGGCGACATAGACGGGCCGGTTGGCGACCTGGGAGTCGCGGACCTTGATGACGATCGCGTCGATCAGCAGCACGGCGTAGACCGGCTCAAGGGGCCGGTTCTGCCACACCGCCATGTCGGCGACGATCTCGTCGGTGATCTTCGAGATCGTCTCCCGGCTCACCGAGGTGTCGTAGATCTCTGCTAGATGGTCCTGGATCTCCCCGGTGGTGAGCCCCTTCGCATAGAGGCTGATCACGTTGCCCGACAGCCCGTCGAGACGGCGCCGGTGCTTGGGCACCGTGGTCGGCTCGAAGGTGCCCGCCCGGTCACGCGGCACCGCCAGGTCGACCTCGCCGATCTCGGTCGTCACCCGCTTGGGCGTCGACCCGTTGCGCGAGTTCGGGGTGCCGCGGCCCTCAGGAGCGTGACGCTCATAGCCCAGATGCTCGGTCATCTCGACCTCGAGACCGGTCTGGAGCACCTGGCGCACCAGCCCGGTCAACAGGCCACCGTCACCGGTCAGCTCCACGCCCTCAGCGCGGGCCTGGGCCACCAGCTGCTCGGCCCAGTCGGCCATCGCCGCCTCGCCGGCAGCCTCGCTCGCCGGCACAGCCGGCATGTCATGATCAGTCACAGACATGATCCTCTCCAGCCCACAGCCCCCGGCTGCGGACCCTCAGATCACGCCCGATACACAAAATTCCTGACAGGCCCTCAGGCTCTGGTCGGACCGGCGAGGTGTCAACACCCACGACTTCCAGCGGGTGAGCTGGTACGTCGGCTGGTGCGGTGTCCGCAAACCCGCGGCGGGTCGGATCATGGCGAAACGCGCTGTCGCTGCGGGAATTTGTGGAGCACAAGCGCGCAAACGTTTGTGGTCACAGCACTAGTTCCGTGACGGCACGACCACCTCAGCACCGAATTTCGCGCCGTTCGGCAGCCGCCGGAAGCTGTTCGGCAACAACCCGATCGAGTGGGCGTTCCCCCGCCGCGACCAGCCGCATCAAGCGGGACACGCTGCTTCGTACCCAAGCCGATCTGATCTCGGAACTTGCCGCCGAGCTGGGTTTCAAGCGACTCGGCAAGCGAATAGTCGAGGCCCTGACGGCAGCGGCCAAGGCCGTCGGAGACGGGCCGACGGCCTAGCCGTGCCGGAATATGCGAACAGTGGCGGTGGGGCCGTTCCATTCCATGCGACTGCGACGGAGCACGTCGAGGCCAAGCAGCATGTCTTCTTGCAGCGTGTCGGCACGCCCGACGATCAGGTCTTGAGGCTTGCCGATGACGGTTCCGTGCGACACGAATGAGAACGCAACGGCGTAGCAGAGAGCGGTAGTCCGACCGGCGGCGGTGCGCAGCACCGTTGTGCGCGTCGGGTCAAGGCCGAGTGCCTGCGCGACGCGGTCGCTTATCAGGGACATCTGAGTACCGGTGTCGATCAGTGCCCTGCCGCGGACTGGCAGCGGCAGCGGGCGCGCGACCATTCGATGCTCTTGCACATCGACGGCCGTGGCGTTCAACTCGAAATCGACGCGTGCGCCGCTGCCTGTGATGCGGGCCGTCAGCGGCCATGGGGCAGCCGCGGACTCAATGCCGGGCCCCCAACGAATTCACCATCAACTCTGGGTCGGCCTCAAGGATCGGCTTGACACAGAAGCGGCGGACGGCGGGGTCGGCATAGCCAGCGCGAATCGCGTCCCATTCGTCGTCCAACACTTGGAGCAGCGGCACCAGTCTTGAACCGCGGTCGATGAGCAGCGCCCACTGACCGGGATGGTCAGCGACAAGCGTCGATCGAAGCTTCTCAAACCGCTCCTCCAAGCGGGTGAGCACAGCATCGGGCTGCGCCATGGCGCCCATGTTGGCCAATTGGGCCTGCTGCAACTGGCTCACTCCGGCAGCATCGCACATCGTCGCTCGGAGTCCACATCATTTTCCTGACTCGCTGATTCCCATGTCCGTCCGGCGCGAAGCAGCGGCTGCCGGTGTACACACTCGCGTACGGTTCGATATGAAGGCAGGCGAAACGAGATGAGCGAGCAGACGGCGATGATTGGACGTACTTCGAATCGGCGCCCGGCACGGCACCCGACATGGCCGGCCAAGGCATCATCAACCCAACTGCCGCGCTGGAATCGACGGAGATGATGCTGCGCCACCTCGGCTTCGAGACCCCAGCGGACCGGCTCAACGGGCCTTTGCGATCGTGTACGAAGCGGGCTGGCACCTGACCCCCGACCAAGACAGCACTGCCGACACAGAGGATTTCGCCACGGCCGTCAGCGACGCGCTGGGGAAGCGCTCCGAGAGCCAGAACGACACTGAGGCCACGATGCAGGCCCTGTCGCAGCTGCCGTCAGAGGAATGGCTCGACGCTGCGCTCGCGGGTGCAACCGTCGAAGAGGTGTTCGATGACGACGGATCGCTGACCGGATGGTGGGCCGAGAACCTTGGCTGCCCCGGCGCATCCGCATATGGGGCGCTTCGCACTCATACTGGTAGTTGTGTCTCTGACCGGCGTGGGTCTGACTCAGCGCTTCGCTGGCTTCGTGCCTTGCAAACGATCTGTCGGCCTGCGCCGTGTCGGGGGCGCGCACCAGCCGGTCGGATCGAATGTGACCTGATAGGAGCGTCGGTTCGAGCGCCTTGAGTGCACTGTCCGTCGTTCCGGCCGGTGGTGCCCTGTCCGTTGGATGTTCCGAGGAGGGCCAGCCGATTATGCCAAATGAGAATCGAGTCGTGGGCGGGGTCGACACGCACCGCGACCGGCACACTGCCGCGGCACTCGACGCGGCAGGCTGCTCGACACAGTCCCTGGTCGCAGCGCTGAAGGCGCCACCGAATGGATCGGTGCCCGGTCGTCTCGGTGGCGAAGACAGATCCGCTGGGGAGTGATGGATCTGTCGGGTCCGTACCGCAAGACGTTCACCGAGGGAGTGTCACATGTTCTGTGTAAGGGGGGTGGTGGGTGGTCATGTTAGGGGGAGTCGTCCTGGGTAGCGGATGGCGAGGGAGGACGCGGAGAACACCAAGGGTCCACGCGCAGACGTGGGCCACGGCCGTATGTGCCACGGCTCGGTTCAGGCGGACGCAACAGCATCACCGACTACAGCATCGACGAGTTGGCGCGCCTCGCTCGCTGGATCGAATCGGACACTCTGCTGCGTACGCAGAGTGACGTGGTTCAGGCCATGATGGACGAGATCGGCTTCAAGCGCAGCGGCAAGCGGATTGTCTCTGCACTTGAGGAAGCGATCAGCACCTCTCGCCTACCGCAGCCACAGCCACCATCGCGACGTCGGTACCGTCGCCATACTTGAAGATGCGATCAGGACAGCCCGCGAACCACACCGGATCCAAGGCCTCTTCTCTGTCACGCGGCCCCTCGGTGGCGCGGCTCGACGCTGCGTTCACCCGCGCCAGAGTGTGTCGAGCGGGGCGGACAGCAGGCGGTCTCCTTGGGGAAGTGTGTTCACGCCAGCGTGGAGCAGCACGCCTGCGCGGAATGCGCCGGGGTCCACAGTGTCGAGACGGTCGCGGAAGTGGGCCAGGTGGCGCAAGTCTTCTGCCCGCGGCGAGGACGTTGCCTTGACCTCGATGGCCACGACAGCTCCGTCCGCTCGTTCCACCACCAGATCGACCTCGCGTTGGGTTGTGTCGCGGTAGTGGTACAGCGTGACGGGCATCTCGGCGGCGGAGCAGAGCCGCACGATCTCATTGATCGCGAACGTCTCGAACAGCGGGCCTGTCATGGGGTGTTTCAGCGAGGCCAGCGCACCGTGGTCCAGACCGAGCAGGCCGGCGGCGAGCCCGCTGTCTGCGATGTGCAGTTTCGGGCGCCGCACCGCTCGTGCCGTGCGGTTGCGGTGCCATGCCGGCAGTTCGTGGACGAGGAAGACCGTCCGCAGCCAGCCGAGATACGACTGGACGGTTGCTCGATCCGCGCCCAGCTGATCGGCCCAGCGCGACATGTTTAGCTCCGATGAGGTCTGCGCGGCTGCCAGTCGGAGCATCTGCGGCAGCACGGCGACTCGTCGGATGTCACCGAGTTCGGCTATGTCCCGGCTCACCACCGTCTGGACGTACCCCGTGAACCATCGGCTGCGCCGGCCTGCGCTGAGCCGCTGTACCTCGGGGAAGCCGCCGACGCAGACCATCTCCAAGTAGTCGCCGCGGCTCAGGGGCGGGTGAGGTGACCCCGCGGCCGGGCGGTCGCCGCTCAGCCACTGCTCGACAGGATTGATGCGGCGATCTTCGCCAACGCGCTCGGCGGAACTGGAAGGCGCACCCCGCATTTCGGCTTGGCTGAACGGCCACAGCGTCAGGATCGACACGCGGCCCGCAAGCGACTCGCTGATCGTCGGCACGGTCAAGAAGTTCGTCGAGCCAGTCAGCAGGAAACGCCCGGTGGCGTTCGACCCGTCGTCCACGGCAGTCTTCACTGCTCGCACCAGTCGGTCTCCGGCGCGTTGCACCTCGTCAATGACAACGGGCGGGCGGAACGCAGCGAGGAAGGCATGGGGATCGTCAAGCGCCACCGCCAGCGCGTCATCGTCGTCAAGCGAGACATAACTGCCTCCGCGTTCCGCAGCGATCCGCCGAGCCAGCGTCGTCTTGCCGCTCTGTCGCGGGCCGTGAAGCACCACTGCCCGCGACGCGTCCAGCGCGTCGATGACGTTGGCGCTCAGATGCCGCCGGTGCTCCTCCACGCCCTCCGAGCCTACCTCCCTCATCGACAATTTGTCCGACCACTCATCGACAATTCATCAGCCCGCTAGTCTAAAATTCTCCACATGTCCCCATCGCTCGGCGCCGGGATGGCACGCAGCGCCCGTGTGGTGCAGCCATCAGGCAGCAGGTGGACTGTCGTGCCGGGGCCGCTCCATTCCAACCGGCAGCGGCGGATCACTTCGAGGCCCAGCGCGAACTCGGGCCTACGGGTGTACACACTCGATTGCGGATCGACACCAAGGCAGGTGACGGGACATGAATAAGCAGGAGGGGAGCAGGGAGGCGCTGCCTCGGGGGATACCTGACGACCGGCCGGCGGAGGGCGACGACAGCGCACCGGTGTCGTTTCGCCTCGACGAGCTCCGGCCCTGGGGCATCGCGGCGTACGTGGCGGCCGGCATGGCTGCCGACGACGCGGCGACCGTGGTCGACAACCAGCTCTGGTCGGACCGGCGCGGTGTCGACACGCACGGCTTCCAGCGGGTGAGTTGGTACGTCAATTGGTTCCGCGACGGCACGACTGACCCGACTGCGCAGTGCGAGATCGTCACCCGCACGCCGTCAGTGCTCGTAGCCGACGGGCACCACGGGCTCGGGCAGCTGGTGATCACCCGGTTCATGGAGCAGCTCATTGACGCCGCCCGCGAGAGCGGTCTGGTGGTTGGCGTGATCCGCAATTCCAACGACTGGGGCTGCGGCGCGAACTACCCGTACCAGGCCGCCGAGGCCGGATTCGTCTGCTACGGCACCACCACGTCGGTGCCGAACCTGGCGCCGTTCGGCAGCCGCCGCAAGCTGTTCGGCAACAACCCGATCGTGTGGACGTTCCCCCGCCGCGCCCAGCCGCCGATCGTGCTCGACATGGCCATCACGCCCGTCGCGCTCGGCAAGGTGCTGCGGGCCCGTTCCGAGGGCTCGGAGATCCCGGTGGAGTGGGGATTCCTGGACCGCGACGGCAACCCCACGGTCGATCCCGACGTGGCGATGCGCGGCATCGTGCCGGCCATCGGCGGCTACAAGGGCATCGGCATGATCACCGCCTCGAACATCGCCGCAGGAATCCTGGGCGGCTCAGCCCACACCGGCGATGTGGCCGTGGGGCGGAGGGGGCAGTTCTTCCTGCTGATGGACCCGGGTGTGTTCCGCGACCGTGAGGGCTACTTCGACGACATCGAGGACATGGTCGACCAGATCCGCGCTGCCGGCGAAGAAGACGTGCTGCCGGGCCAGACCGTGTACCTGCCGGGCGAGCTCGAACAACTTGAGATGGACCGGCGGACTGCGGCTGGCACCGTCAGCTACCCCGCGTCGGTCGTCCGGTCGCTTGGCCGTGTCGGCGACGAGCTGGGCGTGCCGTTCGAGTGCGAGCCGGTGTCGGCAGCGGCCAACGCGCAGCAGGACGCTTCGCCGTGAACTCCGCAGTCGCCGGCGAGACTGCCGGCAACAAGATGCTGGCGGCGGCGGCGGCAGGACTCGTGCCCGAGCTGCGCGAGCGCAGCCCGGAGATCGACCGGCTGCGACAGCTTCCGCAGGATCTCGCAGAGTCGCTTGCCGAGGCGGGCTTCTACCGGACGCTGGTGCCGCCCGAACTGGGCGGACTGGGGCTTCCACCGGCGGTGGTCGCTGAGATCAGCGAAGTGCTCGCCATGGGCAATGCCTCCGCAGCGTGGTGTACGTTCATCGGTGCGACATCGCAGATCATGTTCGCCGCACTCGAGCCAGCCCAGCTCGCAGAGTTGCTGGAGAATCCCGACGTCATCACGGCCGGGGTGTTCGCACACTCGGGAACAGCCACGGCCGCGCCCGGGCCCGACGGTACCGACGGGTACGTCGTAAGCGGCCGCTGGGCCTGGGCATCGGGCTCTCACAACGCAGAGTGGATCTCCGGCGGCGTGCAGATCGGCAGCGGGGATACCGCTCGACGCGGTGGCGACGACAGCGGCGACGAGGCTGGACCCAGCGGTGCCGATGAGGGCGACCCTCGGCCAGCGCTTGGCCGGGCGTTCTTCCGGCCCGACGACATCGTGCTCCACGACGACTGGTACACCAGCGGGCTGCGCGGCTCGGGTTCGAGCACATTCGAGGCTCACGATGTCTGGCTGCCTGCATCGCGCATCGCCTACGAGCGGGCCATCCTGAAGTCGCCGTATGCCGCTGAGCCGCTGTACCGCATGCCGCTGTTCGGCCTGCTGGCACTGCCCATCGGCGCGATCGCGCTGGGGATGGCCCGGGCGTGCGTGGACGAGGTCATCGACGTCGCCAAGTCGAAGGTGCCCCAAGGCTCGCGGCGCACCCTGGGCCAGCGGCCGGCACTGCACAGCGCCGTGGCGGTGGCAGACACCGAGGTACGGGCGGCCCGGACGCTGCTGTACACGTGCATCGATGCCGCGTGGGAGCGCGCACAGCACGGCCTGTCCGACTTGGAACTCCGCCGTGACCTGCGCACGGCAACCACCCATGCGATGCAAACCAGCCTGCGAGTCATCCAGTCGATGAACAACGCCGTAGGCGGCACGGCGGTGTTCGAAGCATCCCCGCTGCAACGCCACCTGCGCGATGCCCAGACCGCCTCGGCTCACTTCATGGTTGCGATGCCGGTGATGGAGCTGGCCGGCCGCACCTTCTTCGACCCCGACGCCGACACCTCCGGCCTCTGAGCGAGTTTGACGGTCCGATCGCGATCAGAACGGCATCCCATTGGCAGCGGAGCCGCGGCTGCTCAGGGGTTGTGTGTAGTTAGTCTCCTACTCACCGTGCACCCTTCAGATCTCGGCTATTCCAGCGTCGAAAGGCCCATGAGCGGTGGCTGTACCGCCGAACTCTCCGTCGTCGCACCCCCATCGATCCCCTGAAGTTCAGACATGGGGTTGCCTACCGGCGTCCGGACGTAAGGAACGGCCGATACGAGCCGCCGCGCTGCTGGCCCGAGCTTTTCGAAGGGCATCTCTCGCAAATGCCGACGTGCGTCATCCGCGATTTCGTCAAAGATTGCGTCATCTCCGCTCATCAATCCTCAATTCGTTTCAACTGAACTGGCTATCTTTCATGTACACGTGGAAGTTCCGAAATGGTTCCGACATCACGTGATTGCTCGGCATCTGCATCGGGTGCGCTGCTATCAGACTCAACGGTTTGGTGCGAATCCATTCCATCAATAGTTTCAGTAATCGACTCTATCACACCCGACTCGAGTTCTTCGACTGCAAGCTGAATCCAGTCGTTAGAACGTGGGTTGGCCTCACTGCGAACAAAATCCACGAGTTTGTTACCCATGCGACGCTCCTGTGCCCTGAACGCTTGAGAATACCATCGGGGAGCGATACCGGTGAACTGGACAAATGGCAGCCGATTGGCCGATTGCGCTTCCCCATCATCACCGAATCTGTCTGGAGATGTGTCAATTTCGTTCCGAAACAGGCGGTCGACCAAGCTCTTCGGATAAGGTTCGATATATTGAACTTCGGAAATACCAGCACCGACGATCATCTTCGCACATTCATGACACGGAAATGCGGTGCTATAAAGAACTGCATCCTGTGTAGAAACACCGCCACGTGCAGCGTTAATGATCGCCGCCTGCTCAGCGTGTAGACAACGGGTGAATTCTATCAGTGACGCGACATAGGCGTCCTTCAGAGACGGTGCTGTCGAATCTCCCGCGCTCCGCGCCAACTCCAAGAGTTCGGGCCCGGTCTTGTTGGCTAGATCGTCCTGCAGTAAGCCCGTATTCCTGAGCGTCACGAGCAGGTCTTGGATAAGCTCTTGCACGAAGTTCGGGTTTGGATCTCTGCCTGCCCTGAAGTCGCGATAATCGGGTGAATCGCCTTCCCAGTACTGGCCACCCCCTGGCTTTGGGACCTCATTGACGCCTGCAACTATAGGCGTCCCAATAACCGGCAGCAGGGCTGCTCCTACTTGACGACCTGCAGCAGCAGATCGAAGCGACGCACCGTCTGCAAAGAACATCGCCTCCTCACCAGGCGTGGGTGTCACGAATGGCGCTCCAAATATGGTATCGACGAAACGATTGATCTCAAGCGATACGTTGATACCACGATTGCCTGGCACATACGCGTCTGCCAGTTCGTAAGCGTCGCGGACCTTCTGGCCATATTCTCGATTGGAGCTATCGGCTTGGTCGCGTGCAACAAGTTCTTCTACTTGTGATTTGTGATCCTCGAACAATGACAGCGAATCGGAAAGAACCTCACGACGTTCTTGCGCACTGCACACAACTCCGACTGCAAAAAACGCACTTCCGTAGACGTAACGCAAGAGATCGATCTCACTTGGGTGCTTGAGACTGCGCAACAGATACGCGACAGGTACCTTGGATGTGCGGGATTTCCTCAGGCGTACAATCTGTCTCACGGCGAGGGCGGCCATCGCAGCCGCGTTCTTGGCACTCGATCTCAATTCGTCGCCTGCATTCATCCGTCGGTCGTAGTACTCGGCAGAATCGCGTTCTGGCAGTTCCTGAAATATCTGAGGCCCGAGATCGTCCAAGAGACTTGCAAGATGTATCAACTCAACCGTGTAATCGAATCGTTTGAATGACTCTTCAAAGCTGCGAATGACTTGCTCCCAAGGAGTACCGATAGCACCGACGAATCCCACAATCAGGTCATGTCGCTGTGGCTCCCGTTTCACGAGCATGTCGAGCGCGTCGACATGCGGTGCATTTCCGATTTCAGGCATGTCTGCCCCCCACACTCACGACAGCTTCTCCAATTGGCGCAGGATTGTACGCGTGCCGCAGGCGCACGCTGCTTGATTTTTCGAATACGGAGATCACAGGGCGTGTGGCCACGGGCTGGTGCTCAGTCGTCGCGGCGGCGCTGGTGGGCGGGGAGCGGGAATGTGATCGGGATGAGCGCGGTGAGGTCGATGTCGATCAGCGACGGTCCCGCGGAGCCCGATTCGCCGCTGGCACGGGCAACCGCTTCGCCGAAGGCAGCTTCGAACTCGGCGACGCTGCGTACGCGCCGGGCCGGAACGCTCATGGCCTCGGCCACGGCGACGAAGTCGATGCCGCCGATCTCTGTGCCGTGGTGGGAGTCCCACAGGGCATCCTGGATAATGCGCAGCACGCCGTAGCCGCCGTCGTTGAAGACGCACACGATGACGGGCAGGTCGTGCTCGGCGAGCGTCGAGATCTCCCCCACCGACAGCATCAGCCCGCCGTCGCCCTGGATCACCACGGTCGGCTGGCCGGTGGCGAGCGCCGCACCGACCGCCATCGGCACGCCCGGCCCGATGGCAGCGTTGGCCGCCCGGATGGACGTGCGCGGCGCCACGATCGGCAGCAGCCGGTTGCCCCACATGTAGCCGGGCACGGTGGTGTCGCGCACGATGCGGGCTTCGTCGGGGAGCATGCGGCGGATCGCGTCGCAGATCGCCGCGTGGTCGGGGCCGATCTCCTCCCGCATCGCCTCGATGTCAGACGAGCGGTGCTTGCGTGCCCGCTCGACGTAGCCGTCGTCGATGGTGGGGCTGACATCGCCCAGCCGCTCGAGCAGCCCGGCCAGGCTGAGCTTCGCGTCGCCGACGACGGCCAGCGACGCCGGGTAGTTGAGACCGATCACGCCGGGGTCGGCATCAAGGTGGATCAGCTCGTCGGGCAAACGCAGCGCCCACACCCGGGTGGCGTAGTTCTGGAACCGGGTGCCCACGGCGAGCAGCAGGTCGGCCTCGGCAAAAACCTCGGCCATCTGGGGGCGGTCCGAGCGGAAGCCCAGCGACAGCGGGTGCAGCTCGCTCAGCGCGCTGCGACCCTCGATGGTCGTCACGACCGGAGCGCCGAGCCGCTCAGCCAGTGCGGTGAGCTCGGCTGACGCATCGGCGCTGACGACGCCGCCACCGGCCCAGATCAGCGGGCGCTGAGCTGCAGCCAATCGCTCGGCAGCATCGTCGAGCAACGATGCATCTGGCCGAAGGCGGGGCACCTCGGATGAGCCGGCGATGGGCCCATCGCCGACCTTGGCGTACTGGAAGTCGATCGGGATCTCCACAGCACCCGGCTGCGGGCGACCGGTGCGGATGTCGTCGGCGACGCGGGCGATCTCGGCAGAGATCTCGCTGGGATGCCGTACCGATGCCACGCTGCGACACACGGAGCGCAGCATGTCGACCTGCTGATCGTTCTCGTGCAGGAAGCCCTTCCCCTTGCCATAGAACCGTGACTCGGTCTGACCGGTCACCATCAGCACTGCGGAACTCGTGAACGACGCCTCGTAGAGACCGGGCACGGCGTTGGCGGCGCCGGGGCCGGTGGAGGTGAGCAGCACCCCCATCTCACCGGTGGCGCGGTAGTAGGCGTCGGCGGCATGCGCGGCCGCCTGCTCGTGGCGGACCTTGACGACCTCGATGTCGTCACGCACGGAAAGCGCCTCATACATCGGCAGGTTGTGGACGCTGACGATCCCGAACACGTGCCGCACGCCGAGGCGCGCCAGCGTCGCCGCGACGGCCTCGCCGCCGGTTGTCTCACTCATGGCAGTCACACTCCGAGGGGATTCGCTCACCGCCCGCACGGTAGCCCCGCCGCATTGCGGACTGTTCGGCAGGACACGCCCGACCGAGATAGATGTTGGCGCTGCCGAACAAGCAGCTGGCGGCTCAGGCGTCGAGGCTGAAGGGCGGGTAGTCGTCGGTCAGCAGGCCCATGTACGCACCGAGACGCAAGTCCACGCCCATGGCCGACACGACCCAGCCGCGCAGCCCTGCCGGCCAGCGACCGGTGAACAGCACTGCCAGGAAGCCCAGCAGGTGCACCACCATGGCAATGATGCCGACGACCAGCGCGAACAGCATCGCCGGGATGGCCAGGATCAGCCGCACCAGCGTTGTCAGACGATTGCGGCCGTCAAGCTGGGGCTGCACATTCACTGACACCGGAGTGCCGCCGGGGTCATCACCCGTCATGTCAAATGCGAACGGCGGGTAGCTGCTGTGCAGGAACCCTGCGTACGCGTTGAGGCGGGCGCTGTAGCGCAGGTACATGATCTGGAAGTTCGCCAGTCCCGCCGGAAGGCGGCCGGTGAACAGGATCGCGAACCACGAGATGAAGCTGACCGCAGAGGACACATAACCGAGAACGGTCACGATGATCCAATGCGGCAGCGCCAAGAGCCATTGCAGCAATGGACGCCAGTTGGCGATCCGCTCCGGTGACTCGACCATGAGGGAAGCTGGATAAACCATGCAGCCGAACCTACTTGGAAGCCTGGAACGCTCGATGCATGGTCGAGCGGCGGGCGAGAACAGGCTCTATGCGGCGGCGCTGAAGGGCGGGTACTTGTCGGTGAGCATGTACATGAAGGCCAAGTAGCGCGCATGGGCCCGGTAGAACCCGATCACGAAGTTGCGCATGCCTACGGGCCAGCGGCCGGTGAACAGGATGATGAGGTAGGCGATCGTCACCACTGCTACGACGAGATACGAGTAGACGGTGACGAAAACGATCTGCGGCAGCCCGTAGATCGGACGGAACAGTGCTGCCAGACGATTGCGGTTCCCCGACGGCACTGCGATATTCACCGCCACCGGCGAACCGCCCGGATCCTCTTCCGACGAAGGGAATTCAAATGGCGGGTACTGGTCGTGGATGATGTGCACGTACGACAGCACACGGTGGTAATAGCGGATGTACATCACTTGGAAGCTCGCGATGCCTGCCGGCAGCTTGCCGGTGAAGAGAACCACGAGCATGGTCAAGATCGCGAGCAGCCAAGCCACGATGTGGAACACGGCGAGGATCACGAAGTGCGGGATCAGCATGATCCAGTGGACCAGCGGACGCCAGTTCGCCACGCGCTCTGAGGGTTGGACAGCAACGGAGGCTGGGTAGTCCACACCCCGAAACTACTCGCGTTCTAGTAGTCACTGCTACTAACTCGTCGGGCGGCAGCTGCGCTACGCGGCGACGAGGGGATATCGCTCGCCATCGGGCCGTGCCGGGCCGAAGGGCGTCCGAAATCCTGTGGACCGGCACGTCGCCGTGCCGATTGAATGGGTGCTTCATGCTCGTCTCGCTGACGTCGACAACACCGGATGCGACCGACTTGGGATACCTGCTGCACAAGCATCCCAATCGGGTGCGATCTGTCGACGTCGGATTTGGGCGCGCCCATGTCTTCTACCCCCAGGCGGCACCGGATCGCTGCACGGCCACGTTGTTCGTGGAGGTCGACTCGTTCGCTGTGTCTCAGCGCCGTCCAGGACGGCGGCCGCTGCATCTCGGAGGACTCGAGCCCTACGTGAACGATCGGCCATATGCGGCATCATCGATGCTGAGCGTGGCCATCGGCCGGCTGTTCCGCACGGCGCTCGCCGGCACATGCGAGGCCCGGCCCGAACTTGTCGATCGGCCCCTTGATCTTGAAGTCGAGCTGCCGGTACTCGGAGTGCGGGGAGGTGCGGAACTGCTTCGACGGCTGTTCGAGCCGCTGGGCTACGACGTCGAGAGCGCGGCCATTCCCCTCGACACGGAGTTCGAGACTTGGGGAGACAGCCGGTATCTGTCGGTCGGGTTGACGGGTCAGCACACCATCCGCCGCACTCTGGAGCATCTCTACGTCATGCTGCCGGTGCTTGACGACCGCAAGCACTATTGGATCGGGCCCGACGAAGTCGACAAGCTGATGCGGCGGGGAGGCGAGTGGCTGGCCGCGCACCCCGAGTCGGAAATGATCACTCGGCGCTACCTGCGCTTTGGCACGCTCGCCCGCGAAGCACTGACGCGTCTCGCCGAAGCCGGCGAGGATGTTGATCGGGCCGACCAGCGAAATGACGACGCGGAGCAGGCGAACGAGCGCCAGATGAACCTGCGGGAGTCGCGATTGGATGCAGTCATGGACGCCGTGCGGAACGTGGGCGCGGGGCGGGTCGCCGACCTGGGATGCGGTGAGGGACGGCTGTTGCAGCGGCTCATTGACGAACCCGCTGTAACTGAAGTACTCGGCATGGACACCTCCATCGGGGCACTCGAGCGCGCGGGGCGACGCCTCGGACTCGGCGAGATGTCCGAACGTCGCCGCGAGCGAATCTCGCTGCTGCAGGGCTCCCTCACCTATACCGATGCGCGCCTGCGCAGCTTCGATGTCGCCACGCTGGTGGAAGTTGTCGAGCACGTCGACCCCGAGCGTCTCGACGTGTTTGCCGATGTCGTGTTCGGCCACGCCGGCCCATCGGCGGTGGTGTTGACGACGCCCAACCGCGAATACAACGTCAACTTCGAGTACTTGGGCCCGACCGGACTGCGTCACGGCGACCACCGATTCGAGTGGACGCGCGACGAATTTGCAGCGTGGGCGCACGGCGTCGGGGCCGAATACGGCTACGGCTGCGACATCAGCGGCATCGGACCTGAGGATCCCGAGTGCGGGCCGCCGACCCAGATGGCGGTCTTCCGCCGGGCAGCATGAGCAGCGTCCGATGAGGCCAGTGCTGACCGAGATCGAGATCGCCGAACCGGGGCTGGTCGTGCTGTGCGGTGCGTCGGGTTCGGGCAAGTCCACCTTCGCCCGGCGGCACTTCGCTGCCACCGAGGTCGTGTCGAGCGATCAGTGCCGGGCCATGGTGGGCGACGACGAGACTGACCAGACGGTCACTGCGGAGGCCTTCGACCTGCTGCACACCATCGTGCGCAAGCGGCTCGAAATCGGACGCCTCACCGTGGTCGACGCCACCAATACTAAGGCACCCGACCGCAAGTCGCTGGTGGAGTTGGCGCGCCGGGCCGACCTGATGGTCACGGCCATTGTCTTCGACCTGCCGCTGGCGCTGTGCGTCGAGCGAAACAACGCTCGCCGGGACCGGCAGACGCCACGCCATGCCATCAAGCGCCAGCACGAGACGCTGCGCCGCAATGCTCGGCGTCTGCGCAAGGAAGGTTTCGGCCGGGTCTACACGATCGGCTCCGGCGACGAGCTGGACTCCGTGCGCATCGGTCGCACCAAGCTCTGGTGCGACCGCCGGGACGACGCCGGGCCATTCGACATCATCGGCGACGTTCATGGCTGTCACACCGAGCTCATCGAGCTGCTCGATCGCTTGGGCTACGACGTCACCGCTCGACCGATCGCGCACCCCGACAATCGGCGGGCGGTGTTCGTGGGCGACCTCGTCGATCGTGGACCAGGCGTCGCCGAGGTGCTCGAGGTGGCGATGTCGATGGTCGAGAACGGCAGCGCGCTCTGCATCGCAGGCAATCACGAGAACAAGCTGGGACGAGCGTTGGCGGGACGCCAAGTGCAGATGACGCACGGACTGGCCGAGTCGCTCGCTCAGCTCGAACAGCGCAGTGCCGCCTTCCGCGATCAGGTTGCCTCCTTCATCGACGGACTCATCAGCCACTACGTGCTCGACGGCGGCCGCTTGGTGGTCGCCCATGCGGGCCTTCCCGAGCGATACCACGGACGGGCGTCGGCTCGGGTGCGTGACATCGCGCTCTTCGGCGACACCGACGGCGAGAGCGACGAGTACGGCTTGCCTGTCCGCTACCCGTGGGCCGCCGACTATCGGGGCGACGCCGCCGTGGTGTACGGCCACACGCCGGTGATTGCCGCGGAATGGGTCAACAACACGATCTGCGTCGACACCGGCGCAGTCTTCGGCGGCGAGCTGACCGCGCTGCGCTGGCCCGAGCGCGACTTGGTGTCGGTGCGGGCGGCTGAGGTGCATTACGAGCCCATCCGGCCGCTCAAGGCCGAGCCTCCTGTCGGCGATCGGGCGCACGCCTCGCTTGACATCAGCGATGTGGAAGGCAAGCTCGTCGTGGACACGTCGCTCGCAGGCCGCCTCACCATCGAAGCTGAGCAGTCGAGCGCGGCCCTCGAGGTCATGAGCCGCTTCGCCGTCGATCCCCGCTGGCTCCCCTATCTCCCGCCCACAATGGCGCCAGTAGCCACAAGCACTCGCGACGGCTACCTGGAGCATCCTGACGAGGCCTTCGCCTACTTCCGGCGTGCCGGCGTGCGTGAGGTCGTGTGCCAGGAGAAGCACATGGGCTCGCGGGCTGTGGTGGTGATGGCACGCGACGCGGATGCCGCCGAGGCCCGGTTCGGCATCGCCAACCAGGCTGCCGGAGTCATCGTGACCCGTACGGGACGGGCGTTCTTCGCCGAGCCCGCAGCGACAGCATCACTGCTCGCACAACTGCGTGCTGCGGCCGAAAGCACCGGGCTGTGGGATCGCCTCGGGACCGATTGGCTCCTGCTCGACGCCGAGCTGCTGCCCTGGTCGGCGAAGGGTGTCGAGCTGATCCGAGACCTGTACGCCGCAACGGGAGCCGCAGGCACTGCCGCCCTGAGCACGGCGAGCAAGCTGATCGCCGACGCCGCCGAGCGAGACGTGATGCTCGACGAGCTATCAGCCCGTACCGATGAGCGGGCATCCCACCTCGGGTCGTTCATCGACGCATACCGGCAGTACTGCTGGGACACCGACGGCATCGACGGCGTCGAGATCGCCCCGTTCCAGATCCTGGCCGCCGACTCTGAGGTCCTCGGTCGTCGGCCGCATGCGTGGCACCTCGAAGAGATCGACGCGCTGATTGCCCAGGCCCCCGATCTGCTCCGCCGCACTGATCGCCATTACGTCAAAACGGACGACGATGCGTCGATTGCCGATGCGACCGATTGGTGGCATTCGATGACCGAGCGCGGTGGCGAGGGCATGGTGGCCAAGCCCGCCGATCCCGTCACGGTCAACGACAAGGGCCTCGTGCAGCCGGGCGTCAAGTGCCGCGGCCGGGAATATCTCCGCCTCATCTATGGAGCCGAATACCTCGCGCCGGAGAACCTGCAGCGACTCCGCCAGCGATCGCTCAAGCGCAAGTCGTCGCTGGCACGGCGGGAATTCGCACTCGGCATCGAAGCCCTCGAGCGGTTCGTGGCCAACGAGCACCTGTCCCGGGTTCACCAGTGCGCTTTTGCCGTGCTCGCGCTCGAGAGCGAGCCGGTCGACCCGCGGCTCTGAGCCGCGGGAGCGCTACGCAGCGACGAGCGGGAACTTGTCGTTGTCGGCGGGATACTCGCCGGCGACTGATGTGGTGTCATCGTCGCCCACGATGGGATCGCACCCGGGATGGGGGTACCACACGGCGTCGTCGCCCAGCCAGCGGGTCGACAGTGCGACGCGCCGGTGATCGCCGGCATTGCCCGGCGAGCCGTGGACGATCCACGATGAGAAGAACAGCGCATCGCCGGGCTCGACGTCGAACCCGATGATGTCGTACGCGGCCCGGTCAGCCTCGACGTCGGGCATCTTCTCGCCTTCGAAGTCGGCCATGAAGCCCTTCTTGCCGTCGAAAGACTCGGGTGCGTAGTAGGCGTCCCAGCTGTGCGAACCTCGCACGAACTCGAGCGAGCTCTCTGCCACGGTCACGGGCGTCATCGCCACCCACGCAGAGCAGATCTGCTTGCCCAAGAAGGGCCAGTACGGGATGTCCTGGTGCCACGGGGTGGGGTTGGCTGTCCGCGGTTCCTTGATGAGCAGGTGGTCGAAGTAGAAGCGGGCGGTATCCGAGCCCATCAGCGCCGCGGCCATCTGCGCCATGCCGGAGCCAAAAACGAAATCGCCGATGACCGGATCGATCTCCCACCGGTACCGGCTCGTGAACAGACGATTCTCCGACGCTCCCGGATTCGTGTCTGACACCCATTTGCCGGGCTCGCGCAGCTGCTGGTCGGCCACGTTGAGCACCCGTTCGACCCACCCGTCCGACACCGCATGGGTCACCTTCACCACGCCGTCTGCGGCGAACACCGCCTTGTGCTCGTCGGTAATGCGCTCGGCGGCATGCGAACTGGCCTGAATCGGGTGGCCATAGGGGCGGCTCATGGCTCCTCCTCGACGCGAATGGCGGGGCTGGCTGCGGCTAGGCAGCGCCTGCTGACGATTCCGATGCGAGAGAGTTTGCCAGCGCTTCGGCGTCGGTTTGTGCGTCCTTGGCCGCCCGTGCGTTCACGGCCTCCAGCAGGCCGGCGATGCGGGCTGGGCTGTGCGTGCGCTCCGGGGTCACGCCGAATGCATGATGCGCCGGGATGAGGTCGCCGAAGGGGCTCACCACGTTGACGTTGTCGCCTCCGATGAGTCCCGGGTGGGGCACTCCGCATGCATCGGCCAGTCGGAACAGTTCCTTGCGCAGGCCCACGACATAGTTCGCGAGCCGCACGCTCTTCAGCGTCGGGTCGAGGCCGCGGGAGAGCCACTTATTCTGCGTTGCCACGCCGGTGGGGCAATGGTCGGTGTGGCAGCGCTGCGCTTGGATGCAGCCAATGGCCATCATCGGCTCACGGGCCACGCCGATCATGTCCACGCCGATGTTGAACGCCAGCGCTGACGGGGCCGGAAAGCCGAGCTTGGCCGAGCCGATCATCACGATCTCGTCGGTCAGGCCAGCCTCGCCGAAGGCGCGGTGCACGACTCCGAACGCCCGCCAGAACGGCAGTGCCACGTGATCGGTGAACACCAGCGGCCCAGCACCGGTACCGCCCTCGGCACCGTCCACCGTCACGAAATCCGGTCCCCTGCGAGTCTCGGCCATGTGCTGGGCCAACTCGGTCCAGAACGCCTCTTGGCCTACCGCTGACTTGATGCCCACCGGCAGACCAGTCGCAGCGGCCACTTCCTCTACGAAGTCCACCAGCTCGGCGACGCTGCCGAATGCGGAATGGCGGCTGGGGCTCACCACGTCCTTGCCGACCGGGACGCCGCGCGCCTCTGCGATCTCGGGGCTCACCTTTGCCGCAGGCAGCAATCCCCCGACACCGGGCTTGGCTCCCTGGGATAGCTTCACTTCGATGGAGCGAACCGGCGCGCTGTCGATCGTCTCCAGCAAGCGGTCCATCGAGAAAGTGCCATCGAGGTTCCTGCACCCGAAGTAGCCGGTTCCCATCTGGAAGACCAGGTCGCCGCCGCTGCGGTGGTACTTCGAGATGCCGCCCTCGCCCGTGTTGTGCATGCAGCCGGCCATCTTCGCCCCGCGGTTGAGCGCTTCGATCGCCGTGCCCGACAACGATCCGAAGCTCATCGCCGAGACGTTCACGATCGAAGCGGGTCGGAATGCGTTGGCCCGGTTGCTCCATGCGCCCATGACCTTGCCGCACGGCAGCGGGGCATCAACCGGCACGGTGCGGCCCAGCGGGAAAGGACTGTGACGGAACGTGATGTGACCCGGCTTGTCGATCTCGTCATCGGTGCCGAAGCCGAAGTACGTGTTCTGCTCTTTGGCGGTCGAGTACACCCAGCGTCGCTCGTCCCGGTTGAACGGCCGCTCCTCCTCGTTGTGAGCCACGATGTACTGCCGCAGCTCGGGGCCGATCTTCTCCAGCAGGAAACGGAGATGACCGATGACCGGGTACGTGCGCAGGATCGAGTGCCGTTTCTGGATGCTGTCGTGAATGAACACGAGTGCAAGAAAGACCCCGATGCTGATCAACAACCACAGCCACCACGGCACGTACCCGAACCTACCGCGAGCCCGAACAACGCTTGAGCAGCGCCATGGTGAACCTCTCTCAACGATTCGGGATGCGACCGCTCGGCGCCGGGTTCATCGGGCCCCGGCCAGAACGGCTTCCTATGCTGGCCCGATGGCAGCGGCACCGGAGGGAACAGGGTCCCGACTGGCGCAGCCGACCCTGCCAAACCTGCCACCGCTCGAGGCCGAAGTGCTGGCTCTGCTGCCTGCCGCCGATGATGCGCCGCGCTGCTCGATGCACGCGGCCGCCATCGGCACCGATCCCGGCGGCACCGCAATCTCCGCTGATGCCGTGGCACTGGTGGAAACGCCGCTGCCGTGGCCGAAGCCGGTGTTCGCGAGCGGCTTGCTCGAGGGCTTCACGCCCATGATGGACCTGCACGCAGGCCTGACCCGGGTGCTCGCGGTGGTGCCGCCCCACGAGCGCAGTCCGCACGACAGGGTTCCCGTAGCGCTGCACTGGCGCGCCGGTGCGGGCACGCAATCGGCCTACTTCGACGCCGACGGCCGCGACGGACTCCGCCAGCTGTTCGCCCACCTCGGGGATCAATCGCCCGCAGACCCGGTACCGAACGGGGCAGCGTTCGCTTCGGTCGGCTACGCCGAGAACGAACGGGCGGTGCTGATCTGCACCCAAGGCAGCCATGACGTGTGCTGCGGCAGCGAGGGCACACGTCTCGCGGCCGACTTCGAAGCGGTATTGCGCGCCTACCGGGATGCCGACGTCAACGAGCCGTACGCCGGTGCGCCCACCGCGGGCGGACGGGTCGCCGTGCACCGCGTCAGCCACACCGGAGGCCACCGATTCGCCCCCACGGCGATGACGCTGCCCGACGGCCGCATGTGGGCCAGCATCGAAGCCGGCGAGATCGCGACGATCTTGGACCAGACCGCCGACGCATCCGCCATGGCGCCACGCTGCAGGGGATGGTGGGGCGCGCCGACCGGGCCCGCGCAGGTCGCCGAGCGTGCGGTGTTCGCAGAGGTCGGCTGGCCGCTCGAGCACATGGCTCGCGAGGTCCGCTTCCGATCTGCGGGAAGTGGCTGGGACGTCGAGGTAGTTGCGGCGGAGGCCGAGCGGGCATGGAAAGTGTCGGTGGAGGCCGGGCGCACCGTGCCGACCATTGCGTGCCGGGCGCTCGGCGGTCTCCCCGCCAAGCCCGCGACAGAATTCACCGTCACCGATATCTGGGAGACATCGACATGACATCACCGCTTGATGGGATCCGCGTCGTCGAGTTCGCCAATTTCGCTGCGGCGCCGTCCGCCGTGGCGATCATGGCCGACCTGGGGGCGGAGGTGATCAAGGTAGAAGCCATCGGCGGCGACCCGATTCGCGGGCTGATGAAGCAGGCCAAGGTGCCTGAGGGCGCTCACAACCCCGACGTGGCGTTCCAATTCATCAACCGGGGCAAGCAGTCGATCCAGCTCAACCTCGAGGATCCCGACGGCTCAGCGATTGCGCGACGCCTGGTCGCGGCCTCCGATGTCGTGGTCATGAACCTGCTGCCCGAGCGCCGCGACCGCTTCGGCCTGAGCACCGGCGACCTGCTGGCGCTGAAGCCTGACCTGGTGATCGGCGTGCTGTCGGGCTACGGCGAAGTGGGAGACGAGATCGACCGGCCGGGCTACGACGTGACGGCCTTCTTCTCACGGTCGGGCTTGTACGGCGCCTCGACGCCTCCCGGCGGCGCCCCGCCACACGCCCGGCCAGGCCAAGGAGACCACACCACGAGCCTGGCGTTCTTCGGCGCGATCATGGCCGGGCTGCGGGCGCGGGATGTCACCGGCGAGGGCCAGGTGGTGGAATCGTCGCTGCTGCGCACTGCGACCTGGACCATCGCCATCGACATGTCCACCTCGCTGGTGGACGGTCGACCGAACACCGAACGTCCTCGTGACAGCGGCCTGTCGCCCATGCTCGAAGCCTTCGAGTGCGCGGACGGGCGCTGGCTGCACTTCACGATGCCCGACACCGGCGACGCATGGGAACGCTTCTGCAAAGCCATCGAGCGCGAGGACCTGCTGTCCAATCCCGACTACCAGACCGGCCGGCAGCGATTCCGGGCGATGCGCGCACTGCTGGCCGACATCGACGACACGCTCAAGTCACAGCCATCCGACTACTGGATGCCCCGGCTGGACGAGCACCGCTGCATCTGGGCGCCGATCAACGACACGGCGCAAGCAGCGCAGGATCCGCAGGTGCGCGCAACCGGCGCCTTCGAGACCATTCACCACCCAGAGGCCGGCGACTTCGAGACGATCGCCGCCCCGTTCCGCATGCACAACTCGCCCGACGTGGGCGTGCGCGGCCCCGCGCCACGAGCCGGCGAGCACACAGCAGCCCTGCTGGGCGATCTGCTCGGCCTGGACGAGAGCGAGATCGCCGACTTGACCGAGCGCGGCATCGTCGCCTCCGACTGAGCATCCCCTGACGATCCGCCGGCTTTCGACAGCCGGTCAAGCGTGCTATCGCGGGTCAGGCTTCGAGGCGCTTGATGATGTCTGCCGCTATGTCCTGCGGTGAGCGGCCCGCTGTGTGGACCTGCTCGAACTGCCCGTAGCCCGCGGCCCGCTCGTCGAGGAGCCGGGCAACTGCGGCGGCCGGGTCGTCGCCCGCAAGCAATGGCCGCACCGGGCCATCGACATCGGCCCTCAGGCGGCGGAGGATCTCGTCGACACTGGCGGCGAGACAGAAGACGCGACCCGTGGCGGTCAGCGCGTCGGCATTGGCCGAGTCGAGAAGCATCCGACCGCCAGTGGCGATGACGTGCTGCCGACTGCGGGCAGCTTCGGCAGCCACCTCCCGCTCGAGTGCTCGGAAAGCACGTTCGCCCTGCTCGGCGAAGATGGCGTTGATCGGTCCGTGCCGGGCCACGATCACGTCATCTGTGTCGATGAACGTCCAATCCAGCTCGTGTGCGACCAACCGACCGACGGTGGTCTTGCCCGTCCCCATGAAGCCAGTCAGCACCACGTTGAGATCGAGCGAGCGCGCCACAGGATCACGCTAGGAGGCCGAGCCGATCGGCGACGCCGCCTCGCCCGGTGCATTGCGGACCGTGGAGGCGCAGCGATGCCTAACGCAAACATCGCGGAAACATCGGCCAACGATGCCGCGACATCGCTTGATCCCTCTCCCGGTCGCCGCTTACCTACGACGCTGAGCCGGTTGCCGCGCGGCGGCAGATGCGCGGCCGCACACCCAGGAGCACCTATGTCCACGAACTCGACATCGGACAGCGCTGCGCTGCGCAACCTCACGGCGAGCGACCACGAGATCGGCCTGCCGGAGTTCACCACCGAGCAGCTGCTGCTGATCAAGCAGGGCTCGGCTCGACTACGCGACGAGTTCGATGGCGTCTTCAATGCCGAGACCATCGAGCGATACATGCTCGACTCGCGCACGAAGCTGAAGGCCGGGGCGAGGCTGCTGGACTGGCTACCGCTGCTGATCGAACGCTTCACCCGCGACCGCTTGCGAGCGCTCAAGCGTCTCGAAGTCGGCTCGCTCGACGTACCTGCGGTGCTGTTCCTGTGCACGCACAATGCGGGGCGCTCCCAGATGGCGGCCGGCTGGCTCCGGCACCTTGCGGGCAGCCGCGTCGACGTGTTCTCCGGCGGTTCGGATCCCGGGCTCGAGACCAACGCCGCCGTCATCGAGGCCATGGGCGAGATCGGTATCGACATCACCGGCGAGTACCCCAAGCCGTGGACCGATGAGATTGCCCGAGCTGCTGACGTGATCGTCACCATGGGATGCGGCGATGCCTGCCCGATCTTCCCCGGCAAGCGTTACGAGGACTGGGAGCTCACCGACCCGGCCGGCCAAGCGATTGAGGTGGTGCGGGAGGTACGCGACGACATCGGCCAGCGAGTCGGCGCGCTCTTGGCCACGCTCAATATCCCCGCGGCGGCCTAGTCGCCGCGCTCACGGGCCGCTCGGGCAACGGCTTCGCCATTCGGCTCAGCCTCTTAGGAGGCGACGGCAGTGGTCGAAGGGCCTTGCGGCTGCAGGCCGATCGGGAAGGCGTCCCGGATGGCAGCGTCGACGGCAGGGCTGATGTGCGAGGGCCAGTGGCTCTCCAAGGTGGCCACCACATGGTCGTGGGCCACATCGTGTGCAGGCCGGCTGCCCGCTTCGGTCCAGTCCTCGGGAGTGTCCCGGTTGGACACCAGCGGGTAGAGGTACTCGGTTTCCATGAGCTCAAGCGTCTGCGGCGAGCCGAGGAAGTGGCCCGGCCCGGCAATGACCTCGCCGATGAGCTCTGCCGACAGCGTGTCGGCGTTCACCTCGATGCCGCGCACGGTGCGGTTGATGGCGCCGAGCATGTCGTTGTCGATCACCAGCGCCTCGTGCGAGCACGCCAGCAGGCTCGCCAGCATCCCCGCCGACTCATAGACGATGTTCGCTCCCGCATGGCCGGCCAGCCCCACGTTCAGGCCCTTCTCGTAGCCGGCCTGGGCGTCGTTCACCTTGGAGTCGGTCATGCCCGCGGCCACACCGGTGGGCAGCCCGAGCCAGTGGCCCACTTCGGCCGCTGCAGCGTTGAGGATTCCTTCCTCGCCCGATCCCCCACTCATCGCGCCCGTGCGCAGGTCCGACACGAACGGCCACAAGCCCAGCAGGCAGGGATGGCCCGGCGACAGCAGGTTCACGAAGGTCAACCCCCCGAGGCACTCGGCCACCGCCTGCGCGAGAGCGCCTGCGAGCGCCGCAGGCGCAGTGGCGCCGGCCTGCAGGGCCGACAGCAGGTTGATGGGCATGCCCGTGCGCACCTGTGCGACGAGGCATCTCGCCGAGTCGTAAGCGAAGCGCAGCGGTGGTACGACGAAGGTGTTGTTCGCGGCGATGAACGGGCGCTTGGCGAACTCGCCCTCGCCTCCCAGCACGAGATCGAACATCTCGACCGACTCGTACACCCACTCCGGCTCGAACCACGACGATCCGCCCGGCTTGGTGGTGCTGCACATCACTGCGTATGCCGTGGTCATGTCGAGGTCACGGGTCTCGACCATGTCGCGTGCCACCACCGTGCGCACGTAGAAGTGCAGGTTGTCGAGCGTGTCGACCAAGCGGCCGCAGTCGTACACGTCCTGCGCGAGCGAATCGCGGAACGTGCCCGTCTCGTGGTCGTACATCATCACCGCAGCGCCGGACGTGCCGAAATAGACGTGCTCACCGCCCACGTGCACCGACTGGTCGTCGTCGAAGCCGTGCCAGATCCATTCCTTGGCCGCCGTCTCGATGGCTCGCTCCACGACGCCACGGGGCAGGTGCAGACGGCCCGTGTCGTCAACCCAGGCACCCAACGGCACCGCTGCCTCGATGAACTCGTCCAGCGGCTCGCCCATGCCGACGTCTTCGAGCAGCCCGAGTGCGGTGTCATACACCTGCTGCATGTCGCTCTCGGTCAAAGGTTTGAATCGCCCTGCTGGCAGGCCGGGGCGAACAGGTCGGCGATCGCGCTCGGGCGCAGCTTCGCGGACGGCGATGCGGCCAGCCCGGCCGCCGCCGCGGCGTCGCCGAGGTGCCTCGCTCGTGTCGGTCTCGCTCATGACCGCAATCCCCGGTTCTGCGGGTCGTAGGCCGCTTCGGCCAGCACAGTCGCTGTGCGCCGCTCGCCGAGCAGGTCCAGTTCGAAGGTGCTGCCGGGGGCTTCGAACCGGGGGTCGACGTACACGAAGGCCAAGCTGCGGCCCACGGTGTGGCCCCAGGCGCCGCTGGTGCCGATGCCCATGGGCTCGTCGCTGCCCGGCGCGAACGCCGGCTCATTGCCGCGGAGGTCGTTGCCCATTGGACCCATCTCGGTGTCCACCTCGCAGTACACGAGCACCATCGACAACGGCTCGCCCTGCTGCTCAGATTCCCGGCGAGCCTGTGCCGCGTCACGGCCGAGGAAGGGACGGCTGTAGTCCACGAAGCGCCCGAGTCGGGCCTCGACCGGCGTGATCTCGGTGGTGAGTTCGCTGCCCCATGCCTTGTAGGCCTTCTCGATGCGCATGACATTCATGGCGTAGCTGCCGAAGTGCACCAGGCCGTGGGGCTCGCCGGCTTCGGCGACTGCGTCATACACGCGGGCCAGATCGTCCATCGGGCAGTGCAGCTCCCAGCCCAGTTCACCGACGTAGGACACCCGTAGCGCAATGACGGGCACGCCTGCCACGAAGACCTCTCGGGCTGTCAGCCAGATGAATGCGTCATTGCTCAAATCGGCGTCGGTCACCGGCGACAGCACGTCACGAGCACGCGGGCCGGTCACCCCCAAGATGGCAGTGCTGTCGGTGGCGTCGCGCACGCTCACCTGCTCGCCGGCCGCGACGTGATCGCGCAGCCAGTCCAGGTCGTGGCTCTGGCCCATGATCGCGGAGGCCAGCCAGAACCGGTCCGGCGCCAGCCGTGCAATGGTCATCTCGCACTCGATGCCGCCCAGCTCCGTGAGCATGTGGGTCAGGCGAATTCCGCCGTCGCGCCCGGGCAGGCGGTTGGCCGACAGCCGATCCAGCAGGGCCGCCGCGTCAGGCCCGGTCACCTCGAACTTGGCGAACGCGCTCAGGTCGGCCACGCCGACCCGCTCACGAACGCCGCGCACTTCGGCGCCGACAACGTCATGCGCGTTGGAGCGGCGGAACGAGTGGGCCTCAGGCGTGCCGTCGGGCGAGAAGTACTGGGGGCGCTCCCACCCGTAAATCTCCTGCCACTGCGCTCCCAGCGCGTCGAAGCGTCCCCACAGCGGCGTGGTCTTGACCGGCCTGCCGGCGGCTCGCTGCTCCCCCGGCAGCCGCACTTGGTACATCTCGTGGTACTCGTCGAGCGCCTTCTCGAGAGCGAATTGCGACTTGGGGCCGGTGTGGTCGCCGAAGCGGCGCGGGTCCATGGCGCGCACGTTGATCTCGGTCTGACCGTGGACCATCCACTGCGCCAGGAACTTCCCGGCGCCCGGGCCCTGGGTGATGCCGATGGACGCCCCGTTGCAGTGCCAGTAATTGCGCACCCCCGGTGCGGGGCCCATCAGATAGCCCGAGTCGGGGGTATGGGTGATCGGCCCCGACACGACCTGCTTGATGCCCGCGTCGGACAGCACGCCGATGCGCTGCTCGGCGAAGCCGAGGCATTCTTCGAGCACATCGAGGTTCTCGCCGGGCAGATGGAAGTGCAGGTCCCAGTCGATGCCGTCGATGCCGTAGGACCGGGATCCGGACATCTCGTACGGCCCGATGAGCAGGCCGTCGATCTCCTGGCGGTAGTAGCAGGAAGCACGGGGATCGCGCACTACCGGCAGCTCAAAATCGAGGGCTTCGACCTCGGGCACGGTCTCGGTCACCAAGTACTGGTGGATGACCGACACGATCGGCACGTCGAGTCCGATCATGGCTCCGAGCTGGGGTGCGTAGTGCCCGGCGGCATTCACGACATGCTCGCAGTGGATGGTGTCCTGCTCGTCGTGGCCGTTCGAACCGTTGCGGCGCCGGCCCGGATCGGCACCGCCGCGCACGACCGTGACATCCCAGCTGCCGTCGGGGCGCTGGGACATGCCGGTCACGAGCGTGTGACGCATGATCCGGCAGCCCAGATCGCGGGCACCCTTGGCCATGGCGTTCGTGCAGCTCGACGGATCGGTCCAGCCGTCATGCGGTGTGAAGAAGCCGAGCCGTACGTCGTCGAGATCGGTCAGCAACGGGTGCCGTTCAGCAATCTCAGCGGGCCCGATCAGGTGCGACTCCACGCCGATCTGGGTGAGCATGGCGTGGACGTAGTGGTGCCAGTCGGCCTCGTCGGCCGTGCGCGCCAGCCGGATTGCGCCGCAGCCGTGCCAGCCCGCCGACAGTCCTGTTTCGGCTTCCAACCGCGGGTAGAGCGCGACCGCCTCCTGATGCACCTTGGCCATGTTGAGATCGCCGATGAAGTTCGGGATCAGGCCGGCCGCATGCCAGGTGGACCCAGAGGTGAGCTCGCCCTTCTCCACCAGGATCGTGTCGGTCCAACCCTCGTGCGCGAGGGCATACAGCAGGCCGGCCCCCATGGCCCCACCGCCGATGATGACGCATTGCGCTTGTTCAGGCATGCTCAGTGATGCCGGGCCTGCTCAGACATACACAGGTCCCCATGTGTCCAGGCCAGACGTGAGCCGAACCCCCCGGTTCGGACCCCGTGGCATGCCGATGTGGTGCGCGCAAATTATCACCACTCCGCGCACCACTGCGCGCATCTTGACGCTCATGGATATGCAATCCGAAAGTTCAGGTTGCAGATTGCAGACTCACATTTCAGCTTCACCCGACTTCGCCGGTCGCGGCGCAGGTGTGGCGCAACGGCAGTCGGCGCGCTGCTGTTTGTGTGATTCCGGCATTGTATGTCGTGCTGGCACGCCATACAACGCGATATTGAGGTAGGATTCCGGCATGGCTGGCACCTACCTGCGCCGGCATGTCGACGGGCTGCTCGAAACGTACCTCGCGGAGTTCCCCGCGATCATGCTCGTCGGGCCACGCGCCTGCGGCAAGACCACGACCGCCGCACGGCACGCCGCCGCCGTGCTCAGGCTCGACACCGCACAGGGCTCCGATGCCCTGCGCGCCGATCCGGACGCCGCGTTGCGCAACCGGCCCGAACCGCTGCTGCTCGACGAATGGCAGGAATACCCGCCGGTGATGGGAGCGGTGAAACGAGCGGTGGACGCCGAACGTCGACCCGGGCGATTCCTCATCACCGGTTCGGCACGCTCCAACACTGACGAGCGACTGTGGCCCGGGACTGGCCGTGTCGTGATGCTCCCCATGTACCCGCTGACCGTGGCCGAGACACGGGGCAGGCCGCTTCGGCCGTTCATCGACCGTGTCGTCGCCGGCGAAGTGCTCTCTGGCGACGAAGCGCTGCCCGACCTCTCCGACTACCTCGGCATGGCGCTGCGAGGCGGCTTTCCCGAACCTGCGCTCGAACTCGGCGAGGCAGGCGCGCAACGCTGGCTCGCGAGCTACGCCGATCAGGCAGCGCTACGCGACGCCCGTTCTCACGACCGCATGCCCGACGCATCTCGCCTGCGCAGGTACCTCGAGGCACTGGCACTCAACTCGGCCGGAACCCCGCAGGACAAAACCCTGTATGAGGCCGCCGGCATCGACCGCAGGACGGCCCGGGCGTACGAACAGCTCCTCAGCGATCTCGTGCTGGTCGATCACCTCGAAGCCTGGTCCACGAACCGGCTCAAGCGCATGAGCCGCACACCGAAGCGATACCTCATCGACTCAGGGCTGATGGCCGGAATCCTCGGACTGAGCCACGAGGACATCCTGGGCGACAGCGCGATGCTTGGCGCCCTGATCGACACCTTCGTCGCGGCCCAGCTCCGCGCCGAGGCCCCCGCAGCCACAACGCGCTACCGACTCTCGCACCTGCGAGACCAGAACGGCCGGCGAGAGGTCGACGTGATCGCCGAACTGCCCCGCGGACGCCTGATCGGCATCGAGATCAAGGCAGCCGCCAGCGTCCGGCGCAGCGACACCCGTCATCTGGCTTGGCTCCGAGACTCCATAGGCGAATCCTTCGTCGCCGGCCTCGTGCTGCACACCGGCCACGACACCGTCCAACTCGACGACCGGATCGTCGCCGCCCCCATCTCAGCGCTGTGGTCCCCCAGGCCCAACGGCCAGCAGAGCTTCACGACTCAAGGGGACTGATCCGTAAGCCTCACACTTGGCATCGCGGCACATAATGCTCGAAGGCCCGCCGAAGCGGGCCTTCGCCCAACCACCAGAAGCGACTGGGGGATATGCCGACACGATACAGCAGACGCGTGACACTGACCACAGCGCGGACGCCTTCGGAGTGGCAGATCGCTGATCTGCACGGTCTGCGATCTGCTGCAGACTGGCGTTCGAGTCGGTGCGGCTACAGGCGGACGCGCTGGTTGGTGGGGTCGTAGAAGCTGCGGATCGAGGGCGTGGCGGCGATGCGCCGACCGGCGATCTCGATGTCGAAGCTGCCGGCGTCGAGCCAGGCCTTGGTGACGGCCTGCGGCTCGGGGTCGGCCGCGGTCGGGTGCGTCACGTAGCCCATCGCCAGGCAGCGATCCTCGGTGTAGCTCCACATCGCCGAGGTGACCCGTCCGACGAGCTCGCCGTCGCGGCGGATCGGCTCGTCGTGGTAGGCCAGCACGTCGGGATCTTCGAGCCGGAACTGGATGAGTCGGTGTGTGCGGGGCTCGTGGCGCTGTGCCTCCAGTGCGGCGCGGCCGATGAAGTCCCGCTGCTTGTCCCACGCGATCGCGAAGCCGAGGCCGGCCTCCAGCGGCGTGTCCTCGTCGCTGATGTCGTGCCCCCAGTGGCGGTAGCCGCACTCCAGCCGCAGCGTGTTCATGGCGTGGTAGCCGGCGTGTGCCAGCTCCAGCCCGTCCGCGGCTGCGGCGGCGTCGCGCAGTGCTTCGTAGACCGCGACTGCCTCGGCGTTGGGCACATACAGCTCCCAGCCGAGTTCCCCCACGTAGCTCATGCGCACGGCCAGCACCGCAATCGGGCCAGCCGAGGCCGCCACCTCGATGTGCTGCGCAGCGCCGAAGCCGAACGACTCGTTGTCGAGCGCGGCGTCGGTGACTCGGCTGAGCAGATCTCGAGAGTGCGGCCCCATCAGCCCGAGCACTGCCCACTCATCGGTGACGTCGGCGATGTCCACGTCACGATCTCGGCAGTGGCGCCGCAGCCACGCCCAATCGCGGGTCTGGCAGGCAGCCGAGGTGACCACCCAGAATTCATCGTCGCCCAGCCGGGTGACCGTCAGGTCGGCCTCGATGCCGCCTCGCTCGTTGCACCACTGCGTGTACACCGCGCGCCCCGCAGGCACGTCCACCGACGCCACGCTCAACGTGTCGAGCACGTCGAGCGCGTCGGGGCCGCGCACCGTGAACTTGGCGAATGACGACTGGTCGAACACGGCAACGCCGTTGCGCACGGCGTCGCACTCACGCCCGGAGTTCTTGAACCAGTTCTGCTTGCCGTAGCTGTAGCGGTACTCGCGCTCCTGGCCCGGCTCGGCGAACCAGTTGGCCCGCTCCCAGCCGGCCGTCTCGCCGAAGACCGCCCCGGCCGCATCCATCGCGTCGTGCAGCGCCGAGCGCCGCTGGTCACGAGCGCTCGTGTACTGGAAGAACGGCCAGTGCATCGCATACAGCAGCCCGAGACTCTCGCTGATGCGCTCGGCCAGGTAGCCGTTGTCGGCCTGGAATGGCATGGCACGCCGGATGTCGACCGCTGAGAGGTCCATCGGCGGGTGCCGATCGGCGATCCAGTCGGCCAGCACCCAACCGGCTCCCCCCGCGGACTGGATGCCGACGGAGTTGAAGCCGGCCGCCACGAAACAGCCGTCGATCTCGGGCGCTTCGCCGAGGTAGTAGGTGCCGTCGGGAGTGAACGATTCGGGGCCGTTGAAAAACAGCTGCACGCCGCAGTCGGCCAGCGCAGGCACCCGATGGCAGGAGCGCTCGAACACCGGCCCGACGTGGTCCCAGTCTTCCGGCAGCGTCCCGAACTTGAAGTCGCGGGGAATGCCGTCGAGGCGCCACACCTTGGCTTCCGGCTCGAAGAAGCCGACCATGAGCTTGCCGGTCTCTTCCTTGAAGTACGTGTAGTTCGTGGGGTCGCGCACGATGGGCGTGGAGGTGTCGAGGCCTTCGAGCGGCTCGGTGACCACGTAGAAGTGCTCGCACGCCTGCAACGGGACGTTCACGCCGATCTGTGCGGCGAGGTGGCGGGTCCACATGCCGGTGGCCAGCACCACCGTCTCGGTTTCGATGAGGTGGTCGCCCCCAGCGGCTTCACCGGTGCCGCTCGCGGCGCCGGGTGTCAACTCAGTCCGGACGCCGCAGATGGCACCGTTGCGGGTCTCGAGCCCGGTGACCGCGACTCCCTCGATGATCCGGCAGCCGTGCGCACGTGCGCCCTTGGCGAGCGCCATCGTGGCGTCCACCGGCGAGACCAAGCCGTCGTCTGGCAGGTACAACGCTCCTACCAAGTCGTCTGTGCGCATCAGCGGCCACATCTCAGTGAGCTCGTCCATGTCGATCTGGCGAGATTCGACGCCGACAGTGGCCCCCATCGACGCGCCCCGCAGGATCTCCTCCCAACGCTCGGCGTCAGACGCCACCGAGATCGAACCCGGCGCACGGAAACCGGTGGCCTGGCCCGTCTCGTCTTCCAGTGCCTCGAACAGGCGCACCGAATAGGTGGCGAGCTTGGTGAGGCTGTACGTCGCCTTGAGCTGCGCCGCGAGACCGGCGGCGTGCCATGTGGTGCCCGCCGTGAGCTGGTTCTGCTCCAGCAGCAGCACGTCGGTGATGCCCCGACGCACCAAGTGGTACGCAACGGCGCACCCAACGATCCCGCCGCCCACGACGACCACTTCGGCACGATCCGGGATCGTGCGATCGCCAAGGGCGCGCCCGGGTGAAGTCTTTTCTGCCATCAGTGCCGCCTCAGACGCGTTCGAGCAAGTCGGGGGTCAGGTCCGCAGTGGAACGCACGCCGTTCAGGCGCATCGTGCGGGTCATCCCCTCGACGAAGTAGTTGAGCACCCAGTCGACACCGGTCTCGCCCGCGGCACCAAGGGCATACAGGTACGCCCGGCCGATCATGGCTGAGTCAGCACCCAGTGCCAGCGCTTTCACGATGTCGCTGCCGCGCCGGATGCCGCCATCACAGATGACCTCGCACCGGTCGCCGACGGCTTCGCGGATTGCAGGCACGCACTCCACCGGCGCAGGCGCCCCGTCGAGCTGGCGTCCGCCGTGATTCGACACAATGACGGCGTCGAGCTCCATGTCGGCAGCGATCTTGGCGTCGTCGGGCGACAGCACCCCCTTGAGCATCACCGGGCCGTCCCAGCGATCGCGGAACCACTCGATGTCGTCCCATGACAGCGACGGATCGAACTGGCTGTTGATGTAGTCGGCCAGGGCCACCGCGTCGCCGCCGTCGCCGCCGGCCGCGCCTTCGCAATTCGAGAACTTGATCGGTTCGTTGCTGAGGAAGTCCAGGAGCCAGCGCGGATGCAGCAATCCGTCGATGATCGTGTCGGGGCCTAGCTTGGGGGGAAGGCTGAAGCCGTGCCGGACATCGCGCTCGCGGCGTCCCAGCACTGCAGTGTCGACCGTGATCATGATCGCCTCGTAGCCGACTGCCGCCGAGCGCTTCAGCAGATCAGCCATCAGTTCGCGGTCACGCCAGACGTACACCTGGAAGAACTTCCTGCCGTCGCAGACGTCAGCGACCTCCTCGACCGAGCGCGTCCCCATGGTCGACAGCGAGTACGGGATGCCGGCGCGCTCGGCGGCGCGGGCCACAGCCAGCTCTCCTTGAGAGTGGGCGATGCGGTCAAAGCCGGTCGGTGCGATCACGAGCGGGATCGGTACTTCTTGGCCCAGGACCCTGCCCGAGATGTCCACATCGGTGACGTCCCGCAGCACTCGAGGCCGGAACTGCCAGCGGTGATACGCGGAGACGCTGCGCTCAGCGCTGACCTCGTCCTCCGCTGCCCCGTCGATGTAGTCGAAGCAGCCGACCGGCATCCGGCGTTTGGCCATACGCCGCAGGTCAGACACGTCGGCGGCGCGGATCAGCTGCCGTTTGTCTGCATCGCGTTCGAACTCGCCGAACTGCATGACGCTGCGGGCCGTTTCGTAGGCCTGCGATACCCATTTCGTCAACCCCGCCATAGGCGCGAACTCTACGATGTGGCGATGGCCACAAACGCCGAACTGGCGGAGCGTTACCGCGCGATCCTGCCCAGCTTCATCAGCCCGCTGTACGAGCGTCCGGTCTCGATCGACCGCGGCGAAGGGAGCTACGTCTTCGATTGTGAAGGCGCCCGCTACCTGGACTTCTTCGGCGGGATCCTCACCACCATGATCGGCCACGCCAATCCCGTCGTAGTCGAGGCCGTGCAGGCCCAAGCAGCCAAGGTGATGCACACCTCGACGCTGTACTTGAACGAGGAGATGATCTCGTTCGCCGAAGAGGTGGCCGCCGTCTCGGGCATCCCCGACCCCCGGGTGCTGTTCACCACGTCGGGCAGCGAGGCCAACGACACCGCCATCTTGCTGGCGACCAACTACCGCAACAGCAACCAGGTGCTGGCGATGCGCAACAGCTACCACGGTCGCTCGCTCACAGCCCAGGCGATCACCAGCCACCGCGCCTGGTCCACCAGCAGCTACAGCGGGCTCGACGTGCAGTTCGTGCAGGGCGGCTACCGGCTGCGCAGCCCGTTCCGGCAGCTCGACGATGACGCCTTCACCAATGCCTGCGTGGAGGACCTGGTCCAGCTCATTGACATGACCGACTCCGGCGGCTTCTCGGCACTCATCGCCGAGCCCATCCAGGGCGTCGGCGGCTTCGCCACACCGCCCGATGGCTTCTTCGGCGCCATGGGCAAGGTGCTGCACTCGGAGGGGATCCTGTTCATCTCCGACGAGGTGCAGTCGGGCTGGGGTCGCACCGGCGAGCACTTCTGGGGTTATGAGGCCCACGGCATCACGCCCGATGCGATCACCTTCGCCAAGGGCGTCGGCAACGGCATCACCCTGGCGGGCATCGTGGCCCGGGCCGAGCTGATGAACTGCCTGACGCGCAACTCGATCACCACGTTCGGGGGGAACCCACTCTCGACAGCGGCCGGGCGGGCCACGCTGCGCTACCTGCTCGAGAACGACCTGCAGGGCAACGCTGCGGCCCGCGGGGCGCAGATGCACGAGCGCCTGGCCCCCGTGTGCGACGCGTCACCGCACGTGGCTGAGCTGCGCGGCAAGGGGCTGATGCAGGGTCTTGAGTTCTGCCATGCCGGCAGCATCGAGCCCGACGCCGCCACCACCGCAGCGGTGCTCGAATCCGCCAAAGACCACGGCTTGCTCGTGGGCAAGGGCGGTCTCTACGGCAACGTCATCCGCATCACGCCGATGCTGAACGTGACCGAAGCCGAGATGGACGAGGGCCTCGACATCCTCGTGCAGGTGATCGAAGCGCTCGACTGAGCCTGCCGCACCGACCCGCTGCGATCAGACGCTCGCGAGATGAGGAAAAGTAGCGTAATAGAGAATTTGTAGTGTTTCCGAGGAATGGTAGCCTTTGCAGATGGCCACGATTCCGGGTGTCGAACATCAGCCACGCATCGCCGATGATCATTTGGCCGAACTTCTCAGCGCGCTGCCGGCCGTGAGCATCGAGGGACCTCGGGCCGTGGGCAAGACTTGGACCGCCAGCAGACTTGCCAACACCGTCTATGCACTCGACGACCCTGAGGTGTTCGCAGACGTCGAGGCCGACCCGCACATGCTCACCCGGGGCGAGCCGCCGATACTGATCGACGAATGGCAGCGGCTTGGCTCGGCGTGGGACATCGTGCGCCGTGCAGTGGACCGAGACTTCGGCCCAGGTCAGTTCATTCTCACCGGTTCCGCCCGTCCTCGCACGCAACCGGTGCACTCGGGTGCAGGACGCATGGTCACGCTGCGCATGTGGACCACAACTCTGGCTGAGCGGCATCGGGGCCAGAGCTCGGTCAGCTTCGCAGCGTTGCTCGGCGGGGACCGTCCCGAGATCTCTGGTGAGTCCAGTCTCACGCTGCAGGACTATGCCGAGGAGATCGTGTCGGGAGGGTTCCCCGGCTGGACCGGTGTCAGCGGTCAGGTGCGAGAACTCCTTGCCGAGAGCTATCTCCACCAGCTCGTCGAGCACGACTTTCGCCTTGCAGGTCACCGTGTCCGCAACCCGGCAGCTGTGCGCCGATGGTTGCGGTCGTATGCCGCGGCCACCGCGACGACCGCCGCCTTCGAGACGATCCGTGACGCAGCGACACCAGGCGAGAGCGACAAGCCAGCAAAGACGACGACGATTGCGTTCCGCGACACGCTCGAAGCGATGTGGGTGCTGGAGCCACTGCCCGCGTGGTTGCCGGTCGGGAGCCACCTGAGCCGTCTCAAGCGTGGTCCCAAGCATCACCTGGCTGACACCGCGCTTGCCGCGCGTCTGCTCGACGCTGACGTGGACTCTCTGCTCGGCGGCGCCCCGGCCGTCATGCGCGGAATTGGGGCTGCGCCGGCCGCCGCCAACCTGCTCGGAGCGTTGTTCGAATCGATGGTGGCTCATGACGTGAGAGTGCACGCCCACAGGACGGGCGCCAGCGTGTCGCATATGCGCACATGGAACGACGAGCGCGAAGTGGACCTCATCGTCGAGCACCGCGGGCGAGTGCTCGCCGTGGAGGTCAAGCTTGGTGCTGAGGTGACCGCCCGCGACACTCGTCACCTGCGCTGGCTGCGCGACCGGCTCGGCCCGACACTGCTGGATGCCATGGTGGTGAACACCGGCGAAGCTGCATACCGAGACGGCGACGGCATCGCCGTCGTGCCCGCCGGTTTGTTGGGGCCATGACCCGCGCCCGGATCACACCCGTCGGTCTTAAACCCGTGACGGTCGCGGGACGCTAGCTGGCAACCACCGGATCGTTCTCGATTTCGGCGTCGGTCCGACGCTCAAGACGCGGTGCTGGCGGCAGGACGGCACGAAGGTTCTGCAGGACATCTCCATAGAAGATGTTCACGGCATCGAGTAACGCATCGATAAAACCTGGCTTGCGGGCTGAGCGGCGGCCCTGACCCATCTCGGACCGCCGCAATACGCGAAACCGCACCGGTTCCTTGCGCTCCTCGCCAAGCCCCAGTCTTGGATCCTCGAGTAGGCACTCCAAAGTCGACACGACCGGGACTCTTGCACCCCGCGCGTACGTTTCGATGATCAGCGAACCTTCGGTGTCGCGCAGCTGCCGGGTGAGCCACGAGATTCGGGCCCTTCCGCCTCGGTCGCGAGGTGCATCGAATGTTGAACTGACGGTCACGAGCCGGGCCTTCAAGTCTGCAATGACAACCATGTCGGCGATCGTGTCAGGCACCCGAAGCGTGCCCATGAGAGTGCCGTCGTCGCAAAGCGACTCCACGAAGACCCGGTTGCGGTGCTGTCGATCAGCCCGGTGCGCCTTCGGAATCACCTCTTGAACATCGGATCCGATCTCTGCTCCTAGCCTCAACGCCGCGAAACGGATGAGCTGGTCCCAGCGTTGGCAGACCTCGATGACCGCCCCGTCTCGCCGGTCAAGAGTTCCCTCACGGGCACTGTCGCGAACGGCCGTCCAGTTGGCGCCCATGTCGGCGAACTCCAATGCGCCTGAGTTTGGGTGCTCAAGGTACCGAATCAGCTCTCCGAGAATCCACGCCTGCTCCGGGTCGTCAACACCGCGATGAGTGTGTTCCTTCACTGCCTCGGCGAGGATCATGGACCACGACATGTGATGCACCTGCACCCTCGAGTTGGATCTGATTCGCAGTCCATCAGTCGGATGCACTCCTGGCGACGGAGCGATCTCGTTCGAGACCGTTACTACGCAGTCATAGTCGTGCAGGCGAGCTATCTCGACGTATGCGTTGATCTGCTCAAGGTCCAGCTTCGCTTCGCCGGTCTTCACCTCAATGAGGGCTACAAAGTTGCGACGGCCGAAGGACACGCTCACCAGACCGTCCGGTCTGACCGTCCGTCCATCGGGCAGATCGAAGCTGACCTCGGTGAACGCCTCCACCGTCGCTTTGGCACCCCCGGTTGCTCCCAGCGGTGTCAACAGCGCTTTTGAGAAGGGCCGTACGATCGAAAGCACTGCCAGAAGGGCAGATGCCGCACGAGCCTCGGCATCCCGGCTGCCGGACATGCCGGCCACAGGGATCAAGCGTGCCTGCTGTGCGCTGAACTCCACGCTTCCTCCTGGCGCTTCTCCAATACCAAACAGACGGAGCCGGCTCACAGTAGCCGAGCATGTACAAACTCGATCTGCTGGTTGCACCCTGAGGTCAGTTGAAGCTGACCGACACTTTCAGCGCTCCGGCGTCGTGGGGTTCGTGGGCCATCCGGAAGGCGTCGCCGATCTCGCTCACGTCGTACACGTGGCTGAGCAACGGCGACACATCGATGTCGCCCGAAGCGATGAGCTGCAGCGCCTGGCGAAATGACATCGATCCGGGCTCGTCCTGGGCTCCGTAGGTGCTCGCCGCAGAGAGTCGCTTGCGGAAGAACTTCTGGAAGCGGACATGGATGTTGTCGTCGGTCGACGGCAGGCCGAACCACAGCAGCTGACCGTCCATGCGCACCAGCTCGACTGAGTCGAGAAACGTGTCCGAGCGGCCGACGGCCTCGACGACATAATCGGCTCCGCGACCGTTGGTCATGTCTTTGACCGCCTCGATGACGCCGGCGTTGCCGAGCTCGGCGGCATTGAGGCATTCGTCCGCGCCGTAGGCCTCGGCGACGGCGAGACGAGTCGGCGACAGGTCCGAGACGATGACCCGCTCGGCACCGGCTCGCTTCAGCAGGTAGGTGAAAAACAGCCCCGCCGAGCCTTGGCCCATGACCATGACCGTCTCGCCAGCAACATCACGTGGATGCTGACGCATGGCGTAGATCACCGTGCCGAGCTGCTGGCCCATGAGCAGGTGCGAGCGAGGCACGTCGCTGGCCGGCAATGGCACGCAGTAGCTGGAGTTGACCCGCTGGAAGGCGCAGAAGCACTCGCCTACCGGCGGGTTCGGGAACGTCAGCACGTGCGTGCCCTCCGGAAGCCCGGGCGCCCGGCTCTCCACCACCATGCCGATGCCTTCGTGACCCGGGAAACCGTGCGGGCAGGGCGGCCGGTGAGCGAGGCCGGCGCCCATCATCACCATGTGCAGGTCACTGCCGCAGATCGACGCCATCTCTGAGCGGATGAGGACGTCGTAGTTCACTGCCGTCATGCCCAAGGCGGCATCTGGCCGGGAGGACGGGGCGGCATCTGAGGAGATCTCATCCAGAGGCGGCACCGGGATCTCTTCGCACACCATGCGACCCACATCGACCATGCGGCCAGCCTTCATCATCTCCATCGGCTCGCTACTCCCTGCGTCGACGGCGCATCCGGGAAAGTTAGCTGGCAGGCTGTCCGGCGTGAATGTGCCGGTGGCGACCGCTGAGCGCAGCCAACGGTTCGTTCGGGGCTGGGTTGTGCTTGCGGGCGTTTTTGGGGTGATGCTGATCACCTCGGGCATGGTCTTCTACGCCTTGGGCGCCTTCTTGGATGCCTTTGTCGACGAGCAGGGATTCAGCACCGGACTGGCGGGTGCGGGCGTCGGCATGTTCTTGCTGGCCTCGGGTCTGTGCGGCTACTACACGGGCAAGCTGGTCAATCGCTTCGATGCCCGGTGGGTGATCACGGCGGGCACCGCAGTCAGCACCGTCGGCATGGCACTGCTCTCCCAGGTGCGCAGCGGCTGGCAGATGTTCGTCGTGATGACGATCTTCGGCATCGGCTTCGGGCTCTGCGGTCTGGTGCCCACCACCACGTTGGTGACGCGCTGGTTCGAGCGCCGACGCTCGGTGGCGATGGCGATCTCGTCAACCGGTCTGTCGCTCGGCGGCATCATCCTGCTGCCGCAGATGAGTGTTCGAATCGAAGCGGACACGTTGATCTACTGGGCGCCCCGATTCGCCGTCGTGTACTGCGTTCTGATGCTGATCTCCACGTGGTTCTTTCTCCGGGCATGGCCCCGAGATGTGGGGCTGCTGCCCGACGGCGCCAGACAGTCCAGCGAGTCGGACGGCGCTCCCGCCGGACCACCACCCGGAATGCCGTACCAGCACGCCATCCGCACACGGTTCTTCATCTTCACCGCCATCGGCTTCGTGCTGGTGATGAGCAGCCAGGTCGGGGCGATTCAGCACATGTACAAGCTCACCGGCGACCGGCTGGGGTTGGATACCGCCGCCGCCGGTGCCGTGCAGGTGCTCGCGGGCACGAGCGTCGTGGCGAGGATCTGCGGCGGCATCGCAGCACTGAAGGTGTCGCTGCGCTGGCTCACGATGGTGCTGATGGTGGTGCAGGTGGTCGGGCTGTGCATGCTGGCTGTGGCCGGCAGCGGGCTTGCCATCCTGTTCGGCGTGCTGGTGCTGGGCAGCGCCATGGGCAACTTGCTGATGCTGCACCCGCTGATCCTGGCCGACGCCTTCGGCGTGCGGGACTACCCGCGCATCTACGGCTTCGGCTCGCTGCTGATGGTGTCCGGCCTGGCCGGGGGGCCGTTCCTCACCGGGGTCCTCAATGATGCGTACAGCTACCGGTCGGCATTCTTCGCTTTGGCAGCGATCGCGGTGGTGGGTTTGATCATTTACAGCTTCGCCGGCAACCCGGCCCGCGACTACCTCACGGCGCCGGCACCAGAATCGGAGTGGGCTGCTCCGGTCCGGCCTCGATCCGCAAGGCCGACGCCGACACCCGTGCTGACCGCCACGCGTGATCTCCCCAAGCCGGCCGGAAGCGGACGGGGCGACGCCGGTTGGTTCGCCGCCAACGAGTCTCGGAGCGCTCTCGTCGAAATCATCACCCGCAAAAGAGAAGCAGACCGATACCGCGCCCGTGCCATACCGGCCGCTAACGGCGTGGTGAACGGCGCTCCCGATGACAGCGAGTCCCTCACTCCGGCGAGCACTGCCGGGTCGCAAATCGGGCCGCGCGGGGCACCCGAGGTCTGGTCAGTCGAACGAGCCTGAACTCAGCGCCGTCGCGACCATCGGAGTGTCCCGGTGGAAGCGAAGCTGGTGTCATGCGAATAGCAGTGCTCGGTGCGACGGGGTACGTCGGCGGCCGTCTCGTGCCGCACCTGATCTCCAGTGGCCACGACGTGGTGTGCGTCTCGCGCAATCCTCAGCGACTGGCGAACCGTCCCTGGCGCCAAGACGTCGAGGTGCGCTCCGGCGACGTGGCTGACGCTGCGTCGCTGGAAGCTGCGCTGGCCGGATGCGACGCGGCGTTCTACCTCGTTCATGCCATGGGCATGACCGACGACTTCGCGCACGCTGACCGGATCGGCGCGCAGAACATGGCGCACGCTGCTGAGGCCGTCGGGCTGCGGCGGATCGTGTATCTCGGCGGGCTCGGCAGCGATGCAGCCTCAGAGCTGTCGCCGCACCTGGAGAGCCGGCACGAGGTCGGGCGACTGCTTGCCAGCGGATCGGTGCCGGTCACCGAGCTTCGAGCAGCGGTCATCATCGGCTCGGGCAGTGCTTCATTTGAAATGCTGCGTCATCTCGTCGAAGTGCTGCCGGCGATGATCTGTCCTCGCTGGGTCACGGCCACTCGCTGCCAGCCCATCGCCATTGCCGATGTCCTGCACTACCTCGCCGAGGCGGTGGGCATGCCCGCGGGGGCACACGAGATCGCCGAGATCGGCGGCCCAGATGTCGTGTCGTATCGCGACATGATGAATGCCTACGCGCGCTGTGCAGGTCTGCGACGGAGGCTGATCCTGCCAGTGCCGGTGCTCACCCCCCGCCTGTCGGGGCACTGGGTGAAGCTGGTCACCCCGCTTCCCTACGACCTTGCGCGGCCGCTCGTGGACAGCCTTGTCAATGACGTCGTGGTCAGCGAGGCCCGCAGCATCGATCGTTGCCTAGAGGCTGAGCCCCGGGCCCGAGCGGCCCGCGAGCGCAGCGAGCTAGAGCGGGAAGCACAGGGCGAAGCCGTGGCCCGAGCGGCCCGTGAGCGCAGCGAACAAGAGCGGGAAATAACGGGCACCGCGACGGAAGGCTCCGCCAATCCGCGCATGCGCTTGGGGCATCAACCACTGTCCTTGGACGAGGCTCTCGAGCGGGCCTCGCAGCATGTTCAGGACTTGGACATTACGACCAGCTGGATGGACAGCGCCGCGGGTCGCACAGCAGCGTCACCGATGCCCCAAGACCCCGATTGGGCCGGGGGGACCGTGCTGGCAGACGAGCGCGAGGTGTTGGTGGCAGCGTCCATCGAGGACGTGTTCGCAACAGTGTCCGGCATTGGCGGCCAGCGCGGCTGGTACGCAGGACAGCGGCTGTGGCAGCTGCGAGGTGCGCTCGACAAGCTGGTCGGCGGCGTCGGCATGCGGCGGGGACGGCGACACCCGGATGACCTGCAGGTCGGCGACGCCGTCGACTTCTTCCGTGTCGAGGTTTGCGAGCCGCCCAGACTGCTTCGGCTGCGGGCAGAGATGCGCTTGCCCGGCGACGCATGGCTCGAATGGCAGCTCAGCGAGTCAGCCGAGGGAGTGCTGCTGTGTCAGCGGGCACGCTTCCATCCCAGGGGCGTGCTCGGCCGTCTCTACTGGTGGTCGCTCGTCCCGATCCATACCATGATCTTCCGTGAGCTGATCGTGCGGCTGGCATCTTCGGCCGTGGCCCGGGCGGTGCAGCCCGATCATGGTCGGCTCGAACAGGGCCAAACAAATCAGGGCCAAATGAACTAGGGCCTATATGCGATCGGGCGCGGCACGAGCTGAGCCGGGCGGTTCACCACCCGGTAGGCGCCCTTGATCCACTCGCAGATCAGCCGGCGGGTGTCGCGAGGATCAATCATCTCCTCGATCTGGAAGCGGTTGAGCGGCCCGATGGGGCCACGCGCCGCCTCGATGCGAGCTTCGAGCTCGGCCCGCAGCGCCACCGGGTCTTCCGCCTCAGCCAGCTGCCGCTTGTAGGCAGCCTCGATGCCGCCTTCGGGCGGGATGCCGCCGACATCGGCGGCCGGCCACACCACACGGGCGTTGTGCTGGCGCCGTGGCGTGGCGTAGTTGTTGCCGGCCACGCCGAAGCTGCGCCGCATGAGCACAGTGAAGATCGGCACCGCGGCTTGGGCGAACGCTGTCATCCACGTCGCACCCTTGCGGATGGTGCCGGTGATCTCGTGCTCCACGCCGACTGCGAAGCCGGGGTTGTCGCAGAGGTTGAGGATCGGCATGTGGAACAGGTCGCACAAGTCGATGTGGCGGGTCAGCTTGTCGCAGCCGTCGGCGGTCAGCGCGCCGCCGTTGGGGTGGCGGCTGTCGGACGCCAGCACACCGACCGGGTGGCCGTTCATGCGCGCAAACCCGACGACCTGATCGGTCCCCCACAGCGGACCGATCTCGAAGAACGAGCCTCGGTCACAGATCAGCTCGATACCCCGGCGGATGTCGAACGTCGTGGTGCGCTTGCGCGGGATCAGCGTCAGCAGCTCCTCGTCGCGCCGGTCCGGCGGATCGTCGGGATCCGGCGGCAGCACCGGCGGTGTCTCGAACACCGACGACGGCAGGTACGACAGGAACCGTCGAACGAGCTCGGCCGCCTCTTCTTCGGTCTCGGCGAGATTGTCCACCGAGCCGTTCGTGCAGTGGATGCGCCAGTCGCCGAGATCTTCCTTGGAGATGTCGTACCCCATGGCGTGACTGACGACAGGCGGCCCTGCCACGAACAGCTGCGAGATGTCGCGCACCATGACGGCGAAGTGCCCCAACACGGCCTTCGCCGCTCCGATGCCGACCACGCTGCCCAACAGCATGTTGACCACCGGCACCGTCGCGAGCTGCTCCGCATACTCGGTGCTGCCCAAGTGCGATGGCAGGAACGAACCTCCGCCGCCTGTCACACGAGGTCGGCCGGCTTTGATGGCCCCGGTGCTCTCCTTGGCACTGCTCTCGCCTTCCTTGCGCTGCTCGGGCACCATCGAGGCGACGCTGCCGCCGCCTGACGAACCATCCAGCAGCCGGATGGAGGGCACGCCCAGCTCAGTGGACAGCAAGTCCAAGTAGAAGCTCTTGGCGCCAATGGCACCGTCGGCATGACCGCCGCGCGACGTGAAGTCGTCGGCGCAGACCACGACGTCCCGGCTGTTGATCTTGCCGGTCCCACCGACATGGTTGGCCGGCGTGAAGGCTGCGATCTCGCCCTCGTCGTCGTAGGAAGCGAAACCGGCCAGGCTGCCGACCTCACGGAAGCTGCCGTCGTCGAGCAGCAAGCGGATGCGGTCCCGGCAATGCAGCTTCCCCCGGTTGCGCTGGCGAACCACGCCCGGCTCGTCTGAGTCCGGACCCAAGCGTTCTTCGGCGAGCCGTTGCAACGTCTGCACGTCATCCAGCAGCGGCTCCCAGCCGCTGGGGGCTGTTCCCGCGCTCGGAGCGCCGCCGGCATCTGCACCGGACAGCACCACCGCCAGCACGTCCCCGGCCGCCAGCTGGTCGCCGGGTTGCAGGTCGCGCAGCGCCGAGACAGTGCCGTCGCACGGTGCGTTGACCTCTGTCTCCATCTTCATGGCCGACAGCACCACGAGCGCTTGCCCCGTTGCCACGGCGTCGCCGTCGCTCACCCGCATCTCGATGACACTGGCGGGCAGCGGGCTGCGAATCGCAACCTCACCGTCGGCGAGCTCGCGGTCCGGCCACGTTGAGGCCGCAGCTGTGACCGGTGGCGCCGTCACAGGCGGCACCGCTGAGGTGGGCTCCAACATCGCGGCGCGCCTCGAGCCGCTGCCGCCCACGTCACCCGATAGTCCGTTGGTGCTCACTGCACCCGTCGTCCCGTCGGCGAGCGGCGCCATCTCCGCAAGCAGCGTGGTGCGCGCGTCACCGCTGCGCACGGCGGGGTGGCTGAGAATCTGGCGAAGCTGGTCGATGTTGGTGGGCAGCTGGCCGATGTGGAAATCGGCCAATGCCGCCGATGTGCGCGCCACTGCGGCTTCGAGAGTGCTCCCCGTGCCGATGACCTTGGCGAGCAACGGGTCGTAGTGCGACGGCGGCCTATAGCCGGCATAGCCAGCGGCGTCCACCCTTACGCCTGCGCCCGATGGCTCGTGGTAAGCCGAGATCGCGCCCGAACCAGTCGCCACGACTCGTGCCTGCACGGCGTAGCCGCGCGGAGCGGCCACGAACGCCTCCGCGGCCTTGTCCCGGTCTGCGTTGCCCGGAACAACGCCGATCTCCTCCAAGCGCGCACCTGCAGCGATCCTGAACTGCGCCTCGACCAGATCGACGCCGGTGACCTGCTCGGTGACGGTGTGCTCCACCTGGATGCGCGGGTTGCACTCGATGAAGAAGTGGTCCCCGGTCTCGGGCGACACCAAGAACTCCACCGTTGCTGCATTCGCCAGACCGGCCTGTGCAGCGAGCCGAACAGCATCAGCATGCAGCCGGTCACGCAGGCTGGCATCAAGTCCCGGCGCAGGAGCGATCTCGATGACCTTCTGATTGCGCTGCTGCACCGAGCAGTCCCGTTCATACAGGTGCGCCACGCTGCCGTGAAGGTCGGCGAGCACCTGCACCTCGATGTGGCGCGGTCGTTCCACGAGGCGCTCCACAAACACAGCGCCGTCGCCGAACGCCGCTGCCGCCTCGCTGGTGCACCGCTCGAACGCCTCGGCGATGTCCTCGATGCGCTCCACAGCGCGCATGCCCCGGCCGCCGCCGCCGGCTGCAGCCTTCAGCATCACCGGCAGACCGACCTCCGCGGCGGCGTCGGCCGCCGCTGCCGCATCGGCGACGGCCCCCGGCGATCCGCCCGCGACCGGAACATCGATCGAAGCAGCCAATGCGCGGGCGCGGACCTTGTCGCCGAAGAGTTCGAGCGTGTCGGCGGCGGGGCCTACAAAGGCGAGGCCCGCTTCGGCACAGCCAGCGGCAAAGGCCGCGTTCTCCGCCAAGAAGCCATAGCCCGGATGGACGCAATCGCAGCCGTGTTCGGTTGCGATTCGCAGCAACGCGTCGATGTCCAGGTATGCGGCCAACGGGTCGCCGCCCGGCAGCGGAGCGACCTGGTCGGCGGCCGTCAGGTGCAGCGAGCGCTCGTCCACCGGCGCGTGCACCGCCACCGTCTCGATTCCCAAGGCATCAGCAGCCTTGGCGATCCGGATAGCGATCTCGCCGCGATTGGCGATCAGGACACGGGTGAAACTCACGATCCCCCCTCGATATGGCCATCACATGGCCGTGACATGGCCGGGTACCGGCGATTCTGGCGCGAAATTGATCCTCGGCGCGGAGTTGGCCGACCGGTGCGAGACTGGCGAGATGGAGATTTACGACGTCATGCGCACCACCTTCGCCGCTCGGGACTTCACCGACGACGAAGTCACCGACGAAGTGCTGTACCGCATCTTCGACAATGCCCGATTCGCCGCCAGCGGCGGCAACCGCCAGGGCCACAAGGTCATCGTGGTACGCGATCCCGCCCGCAAGAAGCGCCTCGGCGAGCTGTGCATTCCAGCGATGCGCGTTGCCGCGGCGCAGGTCGCTGCCGGCGAGGTGTACTGGCAGAGCTACAGCCCGTCATCGGTGAACATCGAAGAGGCCATGGCCGACGAATCGCTGAAGTTCCCGCTTCCGATGTTCGAGCACATGGACGAAGTGCCCGTCGTGCTGGTGATCACCGTCGATCTGCGCAACGTGGCCTCGATCGACAAGGAACAGGACCGCATCGGTGTAGTCAGCGGCGCATCGGTGTACCCGTTCGCGTGGAACATCCTGCTGGGTGCCCGCAACGAGGGCCTGGGCGGGGCAATGACCACGCTGCTCTCGGCAAGCGAACCCGCAGCCAAGGAATTCCTCGGACTCGAGGACTGGGAAGCGGTGTGCGCCCTGCTGCCGATCGGCAAGCCGACCAAGCAGCTCACCAAGCTCAGCCGCAAGCCGGTCGAGGAGATTGCCGTGCGCGAGCGCGGCGACGGGGAGCCCTTCACGATCTAGCGCCGGCACACACCCGCCGGAGGAGGCAGCGATGGCCATTGACTTCAGCTTGAGCCCCGAACTGGAGGAGCTCCGCAAGCGCATCGCCGCGTTCATCGACGTCGAGGTGCGTCCGGTCGAAGGACGCATCGATGCCGAACAGCTCGAAGAGACCGACCGCGATGCATACGTGACTGCCCTGCTGGGCATGCGCCAGCGAGCACGCGAGGAGAGCTTGTGGCTGCCACACATGCCCGACGAATGGGGCGGCATGGGGCTGGGCCACGTCGAGATGGCGATGGTGCAGGCTGAGGCCGCCAAGACCCGGTTCGGCCCGTGGGTGCTCAACTGCCAGGCGCCCAACGAGGGCAACATGCACACGCTGCTGCACTGGGGCACCGACGAGCAGAAGCAGCGCTACCTAGCGCCGCTGTGCGAGGGCCGCGCCGAGTCGTGCTTCGCCATGACCGAGCCCGAGGTGGCCGGCTCAGATCCCACGCTCATCCAGACCCGCGGCTATCCCGACGGCGACGAGTGGGTGCTGAACGGCCACAAGTGGTTCATCTCGAACGCGCACCGTTCCAAGTTCGCCATCCTCATCGCCCGCACCGAGGACAACCCCGACATCCCCCAAGCCGGCAACTCAGCGTTCATTGTCGACCTGCCAACCGACGGCTGGACCGAGGTGCGCCAGATCGAGACCATGCACGGCTCGACGGGCCACAGCGAGATCCTCATCGAGGACTTGCGAGTCGGCGCCGGCCAGATGCTGGGCGGGCGGGGCCAAGGACATCTGCTGGGCCAGTATCGGCTGGGGCCGGCGCGCCTGGCGCACTGCATGCGCTGGATCGCCCAGGCTCAGACGGCGCTCGACATGATGGTCGACCGGTCGCTCAACCGGTTCGCCCACGGTTCGCTGCTCGCTGAGAAGCAGGGCATCCAGTGGATGATCGCCGACAGCACCATGGAGCTGTACCAGGCGAAGCTGATGGTGCTGCATGCGGCCTACAAGGTCGACCGGGCGCAAGCCGGCACGGGCGAAGACTTCAAGGCCGAAGTGTCGATGGCGAAGCACTTCGTGGCGAACATGCTGGGGCGGGTCATCGACCGGTCGATCCAGGTGCACGGAGCGCTCGGCTACTCCACCGACACCCCGCTGGCCCACATGTACCAGCACGCCCGCTGGGCACGCTTCGCCGACGGCGCCGACGAGGTGCACCAGATGCGCATCGCGCAGCGGACTATCGCCGCCTACACCGACACCGGCAGCACCGGGGCCGCCACCGGCAACCTGCCGGTGTGAGCGTGCCCATACCGCAAGGGGCCAGATGAGCGGTTGGGGAAGCACCTCGTGAGCCCCGTCCTGCTCAATCTATGAGCGTCCTGGAGTATGTGGTCGTGGCGGTGGTGGTCGCCGCCGGCGCAGGAACACAGGCGTGCATCGGCCTCGGCATGGGCCTGATCGTGGGACCTGTGCTGGTGACCATCGAGCCGACGGGAATCCCTGGGCCGATGCTGATGCTCGCCGGGGGCATCAATATCCGCAACGCTGTCGCGGACCGAGCGGCACTGAAAGCCCCGGCCTTGCGCCGGCAGTTGATCGCGGCACCCCTCGGTCTCGTCGGCGGTGTCGCGCTGCTGACCGTGCTGAGCGACCGCTCGCTGGCGATCGCTGTGAGCGTGTTCGTGCTGGCAGCTGTGGCAGTGCAGGCCATCGGCTTCCGGCCGCCCGAGGGTCGCCGGGCCGACTATGCGGCCGGTGCGGGAACGGCCTTCTCGTCGTCGGTGGCGGCAGTGCCCGGGCCGGTGTACGCGGTGTTCGCCAGCCACTGGGAGCCAGCAGCCCTGCGGGCCACCTTGGCCACCTTCATGCTGTTCGTCGGCACGGCAATCATCGCCGCCCTCGTCATCATCGGCGAATTCGGCCTGCGGGAACTGTGGCTCGGGCTGGGCTTGCTGCCCGCCGTCGCACTCGGCCTGCCGATCGGCAGGTGGCTGCGGCCGCGGATTGCCGGACCGCGCTTTCGGATCATCGTGCTGTCGGTGGCGGCAACCAGCGCCACAGTCGTGCTTATCCGTCAGCTCGCCGCGGGCTAGGGGTCCTCAGGGCTCGGCGGAGCGTCGGCGTAGTCGTCTAGGACCAGAGATCCTCGGGGCCGGAGGCCGGCTTGGGCACCGGCGTGGTGGCTTGGGCGATGACGCTGGCCGCTGCCGCGGCCCCCGAACCGCCCATCGGCGCATCCATGGATCCGAGCACGGCCTCGATGGTGCCGATGGTCCCGAGCAGCATCGGCGGGTTGAGGTGCCCCATGTGCCCGATGCGGAACGCCGCATCGGGGTCGCCTTGAATGTTGAGTCCCAAGGTGAGGCCAGCTTCGTCTTCGCACGTATGGCGGATCTGGCCAGCCGGCACCTCGCCCGTGCGAACCAGCGTCACCGAGTTCGAGCGATGCGACGGGACCGACACGTTCAGCTCGAGAGCATCCGGCACCGACCATGCATCCACCGCAGCGTGCACGGCACGCGCCATCACATCGTGACGCGCCCAGATGTTCTCCAAGCCCTCCTCGTCGATGATGTCGAGCGCTTCTGCCAGGCCCCACAGGTGCTGGACCGGCGGGGTGCCGCAGAAGATCCAGTAGTGGGCGTCGGGATCGGTCCGGCGTGACCAGTCCCAGTAAGCGGTGCGCAGGTCGGCTCGCTGATGTGCTTCCCATGCCTTCGGGCCCACCCAGACGATGCCGAGACCCGGCGGCACCATCAGGCCCTTCTGGCTGCCCGCAACCGTCACGTCCACACCCCAAGCGTCCATCTCGAAGGGCTCACAACCCAGTGACGCCACGCAGTCGGCCATCAGCAGCGCCGGGTGGTCGGCCTCGTCCAGCGCGCGCCGCACCGCGGCGATGTCGTTTCGCACCGTCGTCGAGGTGTCGGTCTGGGCGACGAAGACCGCCGCAAACTCCCGTCCGACATCGGCACGCAGCCGGTCCAGCACGGCATCGAATTCGATGGCTGCCCGATCCGGTGCGTGCAGCACTTCGAACTTGACACCGCTCATCGCGGCCATCTCGGCCCAGTTCGTGGCGAAGTGACCCACTTCGAGCACGAGCACCTTGTCGCCGCGTGACAGCGTGTTCGTCGTGGCCATCTCCCAGGCACCGTGCCCGTTGGAGATGGCGATGTAGGCCCGATGCTCGGTGCGGGCCAGCGCGGGCAGCCGCTCGAGCAGGGAGTAGGTGAGGTCGACCACCTCGCCCTCGTAGATGTTCGGAAGCGGGCGGCGCATCGCGTTCAGCACCCGATCCGGGATGACCGACGGTCCGGGAATCATGACCAGCGGCCGGCCGTATCGCAGCGACATCGCAACTCCCTCCGGCAGCCGCGCCTGCCAGCGCCCCGCCAAACGCCATCAGCCTAAAGAGGCTGAGCCCTGGGGCGGAGTGCACGCGTAGGCTGCGCTCAGGTTCGTGTCGTCGATGCGCCAAGGCACGCAGGGGGATTCCACGATGAGCAGCAACGCACTCATCCACCCGTTCTCGATTGTCAGCCGCGACGAGAACGAATTCATCGAGATCGTCTCCGGCGAGGGCGTCATGCTGCGCGACGCCGCCGGCAACGAGTACATCGACGCGCTCGCCAGCTTGTGGCTGTGCCAGATCGGGCACGGCAACCAGACCGTCATCGATGCGATCAACGCACAGCTCTCGAAGCTGCAGACCTACAACACCTTCGAGCCGTTCTCCAATGGACCCGCCGTCGAGGTGGCGGAGATGATCCGTGCGCGCTCGCAGCACACCGATGGCCGGGTATTCCTGGGCTGCTCGGGCTCTGAGGCGGTCGACACCGTGCTCAAGTTCGCCCGGCGCATTCACCAGCTGCGCGGCGATGCCGACCGGCAGATCATCGTGCGGCGAACCGGCGGCTACCACGGCGTGAACGTGGGCGGCACCAGCGTGCAGGGTCTCGAGCCGATCCGCGACGGCTGGGGCGACCTGCTGCCTCATGTGGTCGAGATTCCCGCCGACGACGTCGAGCCCGCTGCGCAGCTGTTCGCCGAGCAGGGCGAGCGCATCGCGGCCGTCATCACCGAGCCGATCCAAGGTGCCGGCGGCGTGATCCCGCCCCCGTCGGGCTACTTCGAGGGGCTGCGGCGGCTGTGCGACGAGCACGGCGCGCTGCTCATCTTCGACGAGGTCATCTGCGGTTTCGGCCGCACCGGAAGCTGGTTCGGCGGCCAGACCTTCGGGGTGGTCCCCGACATGTTCACGTTCGCCAAGGGCGTGACGTCGGGCTACATCCCGCTGTCGGGCGTGGTCGTGTCTCGCGAGATCGCAGACACGCTCGAAGCTGACGAGAACAAGTTCATGCACGGCTACACCTATTCGGGACACCCCACCGCCTGCGCGGCCGGCGTCGCCAACATCGGCGTCATCGAGTCCGAAGGGCTGGTGGAGCGGGCCACCTACATCGGCGATCGGATGGAAGAGGGCTTCCTGGCGCTCCAAGGCGACGGCATGATCGACAGCTACCGGGGCCTCGGCGGCATCTGGGCATGCGACCTGGGCCGCGACGCCACCGACGCCCGCGAGGCGTTCCTCAAGCGGGGCGTGATCTCGCGCCCCATCGGCAACGCGCTGGGCTTCTGCCCGCCGCTCATCATCACCGATGACGAGATCGGCCAGATGTTCGATCGGCTCGACGACGCACTGCGCGCCACGGCGCCCTAGAGGCTGAGCCGCATCGCTTCGCAACGACGCTTCCTTGCAACGCATCCCAACAGGAGGAATGACGACCATGGAGACCGCTGAGACGCGCGAGCTCGTCGAGCGCTACTACAAGGCCCTCACGACCGGCGACCGGGACACTGTCTTGGATTGTCTGGATCCCGGTGTGGTGTGGGAACCGCCGGGCACGGCCGCAGTCGGCAAGATGACCGGCGCCGAAGAGATCGCGCGGGCCTTGGGCTCGCGCGTCATCAAGGAAACATTCGACATCTCCAAGCCGTTCGGCCTCGAGATCCGCAAGATGACTGTCGAAGGCGATACCGCCGTCGTGCAGCAGCGGCTGACTGCGACGGCCAAGGCAACCGGCAACGACTACGACAACCAGTACTGCTGGGTCTACACCTGCGCCGGCGGTCGCATCACCTACATGGAGGAATACGTCGACACGCTCTACGCAGCGCGCCAGATGGGCTGGGACCTGAACGCCTGACCCACCACGCCCAGCGCAGCGCCGAGAGCTTGGGCCGCTCCGCGAGGCTGCGGCCGCGACGGTCTCCAAGAACCGTTTGACACCCCTTCACTACAGTGGCTCCACGGGCCACTACCCATGCCTGAACGCGGGAGCACACGCCATGAGCACCTACGACATCGTCATCAAGGACGGGATGATCTTCGACGGCACCGGGGCACCGAGGGTGCGCGGCGACGTCGGCATCGCCGGCGGGAGCATCGCCGCTGTCGGCCGGGTCGATGCCCGGGAGGGCGCCAAGGTCATCGACGCCTCCGGCATGCACATCGCCCCCGGCTTCGTCGATCTGCACACCCACTACGACGCGCAGGTCTTCTGGGACCCCTACTGCACGCTGTCGGGCTGGCACGGCATCACCTCGGTCGCCATCGGCAACTGCGGCTTCGGCTTCGCCCCGGTAGATCCCGACATGCGCGAGTACGCCATGCGCTCGATGACCCGCGTCGAGGCCATCCCGTACGAGTCGATGCGCCAGGGCATGCCCTGGGACTGGGTGACGTTCCCGGAGTACCTCGACAGCCTCGAACGCACGCCCAAGGCGATGAACATCCTGCCGTACGTGCCCATCGGCCCGATGCTGGTGATGGTGCTCGGCCTCGACGATGCGAAGTCCGGGCGGCTGCCCACCGAAGGCGAGCACGAGATGCTGGCCAAGCTGGTGCACGAGGCGATGGATGCGGGCGGTTGCGGCTGGTCGGCACAACGGCTGCCTCCGACCGGGCCCGCTGCGGTGCAACGCGACTGGGACGGCACACCAATGCCGACCGACATGATGAACGACGAGACCGCCCGGGTGCTGGCCCGCGTGCTGGCCGAGCGCAACGAGGGCGTCGTGCAGATGACGCTCACCAGCGGCAACGTGGCTCACGACATGGCCCACCTCGAGGAGATCGCATCGATCAGCGGCCGCCCGCTGCTGCACAACGTGGTGCAGGCGTTCGAGGACAAGCCCAACATCCACCGCCGTCAGATCGAGTGGCTGGAGCGCTGCCGTGAGCAGGGCGTCCCGGTGTACGGCCAAGGCGTAACCAGCGATGCCGGTTTCACCTTCACCCTCGAGGACTGGAACCTCTACGACGACTCCGAGGCCTGGATGGAAGCCTGCATGGGCGACAAGGCCGAGCGCTTGGCCAAGATGGCCGACCCCAGCCGCCGCCAGGCGCTCAAGGACACGATGCCCCGCACGGCGACCGCGGGCATCGAGACCGTGACCATCCTTTCGCCGCGCAGCGAATCGACCGAGCAGTACCGGGAGATGTCGGTGGGCCAAGCAGCAGAGGTGGCCGGCAAGCACCCGGTGGACCTCATGCTGGATGTGGCCGTCACGGACGGGCTCGACACGCTGTTCTTCGTGGCGCCGCCGCAGGGCAGCTCAGAGCTGCTGCGCGACGTGGTGCAGTACCCGCACATGCTGTTCGGCGTGTCCGACGGCGGGGCGCACACCAAGTTCCTCACGGCGGGGCGCTACCCCACCGAGACACTCGCCGAGCAGGTGCGTGAGAACCAGTGGGTGACCTACGAGGAAGCGCATCGTCGGCTGGCGGCGCTTCCCGCGCAGCTCGCCGGATTCCGCGACCGGGGCCTCATCCGCCAGGGCGGCCCTGCTGACGTCGTGGTGTATGACCCCGAGAACCTCGCCGTCGGGCCGAACGAAGTGGTGCACGACCTGCCGGGCGGCGAGTGGCGCCGCATCCAGCGGGCCAGCGGCTACCGCAGCGTCATCGTGAACGGCGCCGAGACCATCTCAGAGGACACCCAGACCGAGACCTACAGCGGCCAGCTCCTCCGCCACGGCGGCTAGCGGCCCGCACCTGCAACCCAGGGGGGATCATGACGACGTATGCAGGCGAGCGACTGATTCACGACACCGACAGCCATCTGATGGAACCGGTGGATTGGCTGGCGAGCTACGCCGACAGCTCCGTGGCCGCCAAGCTCCGGGACCTGAGCTTGTTGGGTGGGGGCGATGCAGCCACCCATGAGCTGGTGGAACAGTGCTGGGCGCGGCGCGACGATCCTGCGGAGACGGCCAAGCTGGCAGCCGACGTGGTCGGCGGGCCGAAGGGCTACTTCGCCTACGGCTCGATGGACGCCAATGAACGGGTCGGGGCGCTCGACCAGCTGGGCTTCGCCAGCCAGCTCGTGTTCACGACGTTCGCGCACACGCAGTTCCACGCCCGCGGCGATGTCGATCTGGCGTACGGCGGCGCCTCGGCGCACAACCGCGGCATCGCCGACTTCTGCTCGGTCGACCCGCGGCTGCTGGGCGTGGCGTTCGTGCCTCTGGAGGATCCGCAGCGCACCCTCGAGTGCGCCCGCGAGGCCATCGAGGTGGGATGCCGGGCCGCATGGATCCCCCACGGCGTGCCGACCGCGACGAGCCCCACACACCCCGACTTCGACCCGCTGTGGGCGCTGCTGTCCGAGGCCGACGTGCCGGTGCTGATGCACCTCGGGCCGAACGGCGGCAACCAGCTGCCGAAGACGTACCACAACAACGGACGTGTTCCGGGCAAGGACTTCGTGGGCGGCGGCGAGAACATGCGCTCGAAGGACTTCTTGAACCTGTACCACGACGCCGAGAACCTGCTGGCTTGCATGGTGCTCGACGGCATCTTCGAGAAGTTCCCCGATCTGCGCTGCGGGCTGATCGAGCTGGGCGCGGGCTGGGTGCCCAACCTGCTGCGTTCGCTGGACAACAGCGTCAAGGCCTTCGGCCGTCACGAGCCTGAGCTGTCCAAGCTGACCATGGCACCCTCGGACTACATCCGCCGCCAGGTGCGGTTCACGCCGTGGCACTTCGAGGACGTGGGCTGGCTGGTGGCCAACAGCGGGCCGGAGCTGTACCTGTTCTCGTCGGATTGGCCGCACCCCGAAGGCGGCCGCGACCCCATCGCAGAGTTCCAGGCATCGTTCACCGCGGCCGGTCTCAGCGAGGGCGTCACCGCACCGTTCTGGGCGGGCAACGCCTCGTTCCTGCTCGGCGTGTAGCGCCGTCTCAAGCCCCATCGGGCCGTCGGTAGATTTGGCCTCAGCGCGCTGCGGGAGCCGCGCCCGGCGGCACGAGTCGCGACGCAGGAGACCAGACATGGCTGAGAATCCCGATCAGCATTCCCGCACCGCCCTGCTCGTCGTGGACGTGCAACCGACATTCTGCGAGGGCGGCGCGCTGGGGGTCGAGGGTGGCAACGACGTCGCCGCCAATGTGGCCGACTTGCTCGCCGGCGACCACGGCTACGACCTCGTGGTGACCACCCAGGACTGGCACATCGACCCGGGTGATCACTTCAGCGACGAGCCCGACTTCGTCGACACATGGCCGCCCCACGGCGTGGCCGGCACCACAGAGGCCGAGCTGCACCCTGCACTCGACGCTGTAGCCGGTCGCATCGACGCGGGAGTGCGCAAGGGCATGCACGCTGCCGCGTATTCCGGCTTCGAAGGCGTGGACGGCGACGGCCGGACCCTCAACGACCTGCTGAGCTCTGCAGGCGTACACGAAGTCGACGTGGTCGGTATCGCCTTCGACCATTGCGTTCGTGCCACCGCGATGGACGCTGCTGCGAACGGTTACGTGACCACGGTGATCGAGGGGCTCTCCGCTTCGGTGGCGCCCGAGACCGAAGCCGCAGCACGCACCCAGCTCGCCGACGCTGGCATCGAGGTCATCATCTCGCGCTGAACCGCCCGTTCAGCTTGCCAGCGGTCTCGCCCGTCTCTAGAGAGTTTCCTGCTCGATGGTGAACTCGCTGGCGGCCTCGGCGATGCGTTTGTGGTTGCGGATCACCTCGTCCATCACGAAATGCACGAACCTCTCGCAGAAGTCGGGATCGAGTCCCTCCGCCAAGGCGAGCCGGCGCAGCCCGTCCACCTGCTCATGCTGGCGAGGCAGGTCAACCGGCGGCAGGTCGTTCGCAGCCTTGTAGACGCCGATGTCATGAGTGATGCGGAAGCGCTCCGCTAGCAGCCGAACCAGCTCCGCATCGACCTTGTCGATACTGCGGCGGAAGTCAGCGAGCTCGTCGTCGGACATCGGCCCTGTTTCTAGCCCATCGAACTGCGACAGCCACCGGACGAGGGGTGCAGCAGACCCGGCGGTGCATCGGCGGGGGCGGGCAGGGCTTGGCTACGGTTTGCGCCGTGAGTGCCTCAGGTGCTGATCGCGGCCTGCGTGGCCGCACGGCCGTTGCAGGTGTCGGTGAGACCACCTACTACAAGCGCGGCCAATCGACCGATCCTGAATTCGTGCTGGTCGTGAAGGCGATCTTGGCGGCGTGCGAGGACGCAGGCATCAACCCACGGGAGATCGACGGGTTCTGTTCGTACAGCAACGACCGCAACACGCCGGCTCGGCTGGCCAACGCCCTCGGCCTCGAAGAGCTGCGCTACTCCAACATGCAGTGGGGCGGCGGGGGCGGCGGCGCTGCAGCCGTCGTGCAGAACGCCGCCAGCGCCGTGCACGCCGGATCGGCCAACGTCGTGGTGGCCTACCGGGGCCTCGCCCAAGGCCAGTTCGGCCGCTTCGGCCAGGGCGGGCGCCGACCGGCCGTGCGGGGCGAGTTCGCCTACACGCTGCCCTATGGCGTGATGAGCCCGGCCCAGATGTACGCGATGCGTACCACGCGGCTCATGTGGGAGCACGGTATCGATCGCTCCACCATGCGGGCGGTGGCGCTGGCTGCCTACCACCACGCTCAGAACAACCCCCGGGCGGTCATGTACGGCCGCCCGCTCGACGCCGAGACCTACGACTCATCCCGCTGGATCACCGAACCGTTCCGGCTGTACGACTGCTGCCTGGAGAACGACGGCGGTGCCGCCATGATCGTCACATCTGCCGAGCGAGCCGCCGACCTCAGCGACACACCGGTGCTGGTGCTGGCAGCCCAGCAGAGCGGCGGTCACCGTTCGGGCGCCTGGGTCCACAACCCGACCGACTATGCGACCTCCAGCTTCAAGCTCGGGGCGCAGCACCTGTACGAGCAGGCCGGCGTGACACCTGACGACGTGGACGTCGTGCAGAGCTACGAGAACTTCACCGGTGCCGTGGTGATGAGCCTCATCGAGCACGGCTTGTGTACCTACGAGAACGCCAACGAAGTGCTGACGTTCGGGAATCTGCGGGCGGACGGTGGGAGCATCCCGCTCAACACCAGCGGCGGCAACCTCGCCGAGTGCTACATGCACGGGCTCGGCATGCAGATCGAGGCCGTGCGGCAGGTGCGCGGCGACTCCACCAACCAGGTGCCGAACGTGAACGTGTCGCTCTCCAACGCCGGACCCATGGTCGAGATCGCCTCGACAGCGATCTACGGCACGGCGGAGGTGCTCGGATGAGTGCGCTCGCCGAGGCCACGTATCTGCCGGAAGGCCTCACCCAGCCTGCCCCGATGCGCGACGGGATGGATGCGCCGTACTGGGAGGGCACCCGCGAGCACGAGCTGCGAGTGCAGCGCTGCGCCGACTGCGGCACCCACCAATGGGGGCCCGACTGGGTGTGCCACGCCTGCCAGTCGCTCAATGTCGAGTGGGTGACGGTCGAGCCCACAGCGCGCATCTACTCCTGGCAGCGCGTGCACCACCCGGTGCATCCGGCGCTGGCCGAACACGGCCCGTACATCGTGGTGCTGGTCGAGCTGCCCCACGCCGACAACCTGCGCATGATCGGCAACCTGCTCGGCGACCCGATGCAGGACATCGTCATAGGCAGCAACGTCGAGGCCGTATTCGAGGACCACGACAACGGCAACCCTCCCTACACCCTCGTCCACTGGCAGGTCACCGGCAGCTGACGTCCTCTATCGATCGGGCATGTGAGTCGCAGATGCAGGATGGACTTGTAGCTGGGTGTGTTGAGCGAGCGCTGTGAAATCGCGATCGGCGTGCAGCACCGCTGCGCTGCTCCTGATGGCGATCGCAGCAATGAGGCAGTCGATCATGTTGCGCACCGTCGCGCCAGACCGTCGGCACGTTCGGTACAGCAGCGCTGCTCGCTGGTAATCGACCGAATTGGTTGGAATCAACTTCGCACGACCGAGCAATGCACGCAGCCGAGCCAGATGCACTTCGTAACGGGCACCTGCCAGCACTTCCATGCGGACTGCGTCACAGGTGAGCACGCCGCCGACGAGCGCAGACTCGACTGCGTCAGCGATCGCGTCATCGCTCCCACGCAAGAACGCGACCCACGCCGACGTCTCAACGAGCACTGCTTCCGCCGGTCGGCCGACATTGCCAGCGGGCTGTGTCACAGGTGCTCGACGCGGCCTCCACGCATGGCTTCCAGGTCGCCGTCCCAACCGGTGCCGCGCATGGCGAGCGCTTCATCAAGCGACATCGGTTCCTCGGAGGCGAGTTCCAAGGCGAAGTTCACTGCTGCTCGCTTGCTGCTGAGTCCATAGCGCTGCATGACACGCATGCACGCAGCCTCGTCGATGTCAATGTTTGTGCGTGCCATACACCAACGATACACCGCGGCGCTCAGCCCCGGCGGATCAGCCGTGCTTGTCGGGGCCGGCCTTGGTGATGTGGAAGCGGACGAGGCAACGCTTGTCCTCCACCATCGCGCGGCGGTAGTCGTCCCAGTCGGGGTGCTCGCCCTGCAGCGTTCGGTAGTACTCGACCAGCGGGTCGAGCGCAGCCTCGCCCGAGATGATCTCAGCCTGGCACTCGAGCTGGACCCAGCGGCCCAGCCACTTCTCGGGAAACACGCACAGCCACGACTGCGGGTCGCGATGCAGGTTCTTGACCTTGAAGGCCGTGTCCCGTGTGCTCATCACCACCGTGTCGTCGACGACGGCCAACGTCACTGGCGACAGCTGCGGCGTCCCGTCGCGCGCCTTGGTGGCCAGCACAGCGCGGTCGTTCTTGCGCACGTAGTCGAGTGCCTTCGAGATCTCCATGCGCGCAGCCTCGCACATACGAGCACCGGCGATCAGGGCTGCCGAGGGGGCGCGAGCCTCGGACGTGCGAATCCGCGCGTTCAGGGCTGGCGACCCGGGCCGAGGCCTGCGCATTTCGCGAGACTGCCGCCATGAAGATCTCTGCAGCGTTCCCGCCCGTGCCCGACACACCCGACCACATCGTGCTGGCCGAGGAGCTGAGCTACGAGACCGCCTGGGTGTACGACACCCCAGCGCTGCAGCTCGACGTGTGGATGACGCTCGCGCTCGCCGCGGTGCGCACCGAGCGCATCCGTCTCGGTCCCGGCGTGCTCATCCCCTCGCTGCGTCACCCGATGACCACGGCTTCAGCCATCGCGACGCTGGTCGGGCTCGTCGGGCCCGAACGGGTCATCGTCGGCGTCGGCACCGGATTCACCGGTCGCCGGGCCATGGGCCAAAAGCCGCTGCGCTGGGCCGAGTTCCCTCAGATGGTCGCCGACACCCAGGCACTGCTGCGAGGCGAGATCGTCGAAGTCGACGGCAGGGCCGCCAAGATGCTGCACTGGCCGGGGCAGGCCGTCGAGCGCCCCATCGAAGTGCCGTGGATCCTGGGCGTGAACGGCCCCCGGGGCCTCGAGGCCGCAGCGAAGATGGGTTGCGGCGTCTTCACCTCACGACCCCGGCCCGACGCCGACTACGCGGGCATCGACGACGTCATCTTGCTGGGCTTCGGAACCGTCATGGACGACGGCGAGACAATCTCGTCGCAGCGTGTCATGGACACCGCCGGGCCGGGGGTGAGCGTGGCGTACCACGCCTTCCTCGAACAGCGCGACGCCCGGCTGAGCACGCTGCCCAACGCCGAGCGATTCAGCGAGATCATCGGTCCCATGGACCCCGACACCTTGCACCTCTCGCTGCACGAAGGCCACCTCACCCAGCTGAATGCCATCGATCGCCAAGTGCTCACGCCTGAGTCCCTGCGCATCGCCCCATTCGTGTGCCATGCCAGCGAGGTGCCCGAGCGCATGGAACGACTCGCTGCCGCAGGCATCACCGAAGTCTCGTTCCAGCCGATGGGCGACGTCGAACGCGAACTGCGCACCTTCGCCGCAGCCGCCAGCCTCTGAGGATCCTGCCGCCTCCGCAGCGGGCACACCGGGCGCACCGGCCAGCACTTGCCATCTGGCACTATCAGGGCGATGAACCCGGACCCGCGGGAAGATCCCGACGGCCCCGAACCGCTGAGCCTTGCGGAGTCAGCCATCGATTCGCCGCTGACCACGGCCGAGCTGTGCCGCGTGGTCGGCAGCCGGGTCCGCGAACTCCGCCAAGCCTTGAATATGACGATGTCGGCGTTCGCCAACGATGCCGGCATCTCGCTGGGGATGCTCTCCAAGATCGAGCACGGCCAGAGTGCGCCGAGCCTGTCGACGCTCGCTCGCCTCGCCGGCACGGCGAAGGTACCCGTGACCGCGCTGTTCCGGGGCCTCGACGAGGAACACGACCTGGTCATCGTGCGAGCGGGCGAAGGCCATGAGATCCACCACGACCGCGGCGGGCCGGACCGGCTGTACCAGGATCTCGGCACACTGCGAGGACCCAACCGGATCATCGAGCCGATGATCACCACCATCACCGAGCCGGGCGGCGTGTTCCCGCTCTACCAGCACCCGGGTGTGGAGTTTCTCCACGTGCTGGAGGGATCGCTCAACTACGGCTACGGCGGCAAGGCCTACCTGCTCAACACCGGCGACACCATGCAGATCCACGGCGAGGTGGCCCACGGCCCGGTCGAGCTCGTCGAGCTGCCGGTGCGGTTCATCTCCATCAAGGTGTACCCCGCCAGCGAGTCGCGCTCGGCGGCGGGAGGGTGAGGCAATGGGCTTGATGTTCGTCGCCGACTGGATCAGCGACACTGGCTTCGCGCGCCGCAGCCTCCTGCTGTGGATCCTGCTGGCCGCAGCGGTCGGCCTCACCTACTGGGAATGCCGCGAACGCGGCTACCGCCAGACCGTCATGCTGTGGTGGGTGTCCTTCGTGGCCATCACCCATGTGGTGGGCTACGTCATCCTGCGTCTCGTGCCGCGCCCGCCCCGAGACGACTGATCCCACCAGCCGAAAAGCCAGAGGACATCACGATGCCTGATGACGGGTTGATCCCCCCCGAGCCGCCCGACGGATCGAAGGGCCTGATCGGCCGCCTGAACGCGATGCCTGGTCGGCCACTGCTGCTGATCACCGTCGGCGTGATCCTGGCAATCCTGCTCATCTTCGCCCCGGGAAGCTGCTCCGGCGTCGACCTCGAGGAGCGCGAGGCCATCGCCATAGCCCGCGCCGAACTCGACGACCATCCCGACGGCTTCGCGCCCGAACGTACCGAGACCAAAGTGCTCCGCCAGGGCTTCCCCCCGACGCCCTATTGGGTTGTGGTCTTCACGGTCCCAGACCCCGACGGCGGGTCCGAGGACTTCCTCCACCACGCAGCGATCTGGGTGCACGCCGGCACCGGGGAGATCCGCGAAGTGCAGGTCGGCGCCGCCGGCGACGGCTGATCAGAACAGCCGGGCTGAACACACGACGTCAGCGGCATTTGCACCTCTGCAGTACGGGCGCTGACCAACCGCTCGGGCGTTGATCGCGCGCGCCGCACGAGCGGGCTCTGCCAAAAACCGCCCACGACGTTCAAATTCCACCCATGGCGCGGGTGATGTCAAGGCGAACATTGCGAACCTGTTACGGTTTCCCCCAATTGGTCTGGCGCCCGGGTTGTTGGGGACTCAGCGCAAACCGAAAATGGGGGGAGGCGCGATGGATACCTCTGTTGTGTTCACGGAGGCTTACTACTTCTTCACGGTCGCGATCATGTGGCTATTGCACGTCGGCTTCATGACGTATGAAGCCGGCGTCAGCCGTCGCAAGAACGTCATGTCGACGGCCATGAAGAACATCATGACGATCGCCGTCGTGACACCGACGTTCTATTACGTCGGTTGGTATGTGTACTTCTGCTTCCAGGAAGGCATCAAGTTCACGGGTGATACCACCGGCAACGGCAATGCCGGTGTCGATGCCTACTACTGCGGCGACCAGTACGGCTTGCCATGGGACGGCACCGCAGGACCGAACCTCGGCGACAACATCACGGGCGTCTTCTGGGCGGCCTTCGTGCTGTTCTCGTGGACGACCGGTTCGATCATGTCCGGTGCCGTACTCGAGCGAATCCGGATCTCGGCCTACCTCTGGCTCACCGCCCTCATGGGCGGCATCGTCTGGGTGGTCGCGGCCGCCTGGGGCTGGAGCTACGGCGGCTGGCTGGTCACCCACTTCGGCTACCACGACTTCGCCGCTTCGGGCGTGGTCCACGGCGTGGCCGGCATCTTCGCCCTCGGGGTGCTCTTCAACCTTGGGCCGAGAATCGGCCGCTACGACGCGAATGGCGGGACGCGGGTGTTCAAGCCCCACAACCTCCATCTGACGCTGATGGGGCTGATGATCATCTTCACGGCGTTCTACGGGTTCTACGCGGCGTGCTTGGCGATCACGGCCGACACCACTCTGGGTTGGGCGAACATCTATTTGAACCCGGCCACGCTGTCGGCGATCACCTACACCATCACGATGGGCTTCGCAGGCGGTTTCGCCGGCGGCTACATCTTCGCCAAGGGCGATCCGTTCTGGACCATCTCCGGTGGTCTGGCCGGCGTGGTGGCTGTCTCAGCAGGCGCCGACATCTACAGCCCGAACCTCGTGCTGATCCTGGCGTTCTTCTCGGCCGGTCTTGCCTACACCGTGGGCAACTGGATCGAGCAGAAGGCCCGCATCGACGACGCAGTCGGCGCGGTGTCAGTGCACGGTGTCATGGGTTTCTGGGGTGTCATGGCCGTCGGCATCTTCGCCGGGGGCTACCCGACAGGGCCCAACGGAGTGACTACCACCTTCCTGGGCCAGCTCGTGGGCGCTGCGGCGATTTTCGCATTGTCGTTCGTCACCGGTTACGTGGCCTCGTGGGTCCTGAAGAAGCTGAACTTGCTTCGGGTGCCACCCGAGGTGGAGGTCGAAGGTCTCGACATGGCCGAATTCGAGACGGACTTCTATCCGGAGTTCGGTCGAGCCGCTGAGCCGATTGTCCACGCTGACGGGACCGAGGGGGACGCAGACGAAACGCTGCGGGCCGACCTCGCCGCCAACCGCTAAGTCGGGTGTCCGCCTCGTGGTTGCAGTTCATTCTTGCGATCGCCGTCATGTACCTGCTGGTTGCGGCTGCCGGGTACTGGGGCAAGCAGAAGCGAGCGCAGCAAGAGGCACCAGGACAGAACCGACACGATCACTGACATCGTTCAGGACTAAGGAGGACTGAATGAACACCTTCCCGTACGACAGTTGGGAAGCCGCTATCGAGGCAGCCGACGGCACGACCGGGTACTTCACGTGGGGTCCCGGTGGCAATACGGGCTCGTATGTTCTCGCCATCATCGGGATTGCCGTCTCGGTGGTTGCAGCACTGCTCGTGACCGTGCGTGAGGACAAGCTGCTGAACCATGCGGCTGACCGTCTCGCTGACAAGTACAGCTAGGAGGACTGACATGGCTCGACGCAAGCAGATCGAATTCCAAGGTCTGCACGGTCACAACAAGGCCGTCGAGATGGGAGTGGTGGTTTTCACCATCGCCTGCATCGTCTTTACGATCATTGCTATCCAGGTCGTCGGCTGACAGCAGTCGGCAGACGCATCACAACCAACGCGGCAGACGCCGCGCCGCCCACTGGCGACGCGGCGTCTGCTGGCGCGTTGAAGGCCCGGAGGCTGAGCCGAATGGCGAAGCCGTGGCCCGAGCGGCCCGTGAGCGAAGCGAACAAGAGCGGGAAATAACAGGTGACGCAACGCGGACGTTCCACAGTGCGCTCACGACCTAGGTTGAGGTTATGAGCGCCACTCGCAAGTGGATCGCCCAAGCGTGCGTGGTGGTGGCCGGCGCGGCGATGTTTCTGCCGTGGAACGTGAACGCCGGGCTGAGCGGCACCCAGACGGTGACCGGCATCAGCACCGGTGTCGGGCGGATCCTGCTCGTCATCTGCATCCTGACAGTGGTGCTGATTCAGATCCGCTGGCGTCCCGCATGGATCGGTGCCGGATTTGCTGGCGCGATCGCGGTGCGCGAGCTCTTCAGCCCGTCAGGCACCGGCACTCCCGATGCGGGCTTGGGTCCGCAGATCGCCTTCATCGCGTGCGCGGTGGCCGTCCTCCTGCTCGGGTGGAACATGTTCGCCGGCGTTGCAGCCGGTGAAGGCCGCGGTCCCGACGAGCCCCCGCGCTGGTTCTTCTCCGGTCCGCTCGGCCGGCGCCGATGACGCTGCCTCTGGACCTCGGGCGACAGCAATGACGCTGCTGGTGACGGCCGAGGCCCCGGGGCTGGTGCCCGGCTTGATGCTGCTCGGCACCGGGGTGGAGCGCTACCGCGTGACGGGCGGCGGAGCAACGGTGCTCGCGCTCGCAGCCGGCGATGAATTGGAGATCGTCGATCCCGAGGGCTGCCAGCCATGCGAGCTGGTCGCCTTCAATGCCGGCGGGCAGTCAGATCCAGCCCTGCTCGAGGTAACCAACGGCAACGCCACGGCCTCCGTCCCAACCGATCCGGCGGCTGTCGGCATCCTCTCGGCGCCGCTGACTGATGCCCGCCGCGTACGGACCGGTCTCGAGCGTGTCGGCGTCGACATGCCCGCCGTGCAGGCGGCGACACCGCTGAGGCTGCTCGACGGCGCCACGCCGGCGAATGTCACGGCACGGGTGACCGCGCTCGACGATGTCGCCTGCGTGGTCGCGGCGCCCGGCGGCCCGATGTCGGCGCACGAGGGTGCTCCGCCCACCGATCTCATCGCCTATGTCCACCGCCGCGACCCCGCCGGCGAGGGTGCCGAGCCACTGCTGCCGACGCCGCTGGCCGACCCCAGCCAGGACTTCATCGTGCTGGCCAGCACGGCACGCGCCTACCAGGTGTCGAAGGGCGACTGGTTCCAGGTGGTGGACATGGAGGGCCGGCAGTGCTCCGACTTCCAGTGCTTCGCAGTGGCAGATCTCGAAGCGGGCACCGATCTCTGCCTCGACGCCACCATCACCCGGTCGCTCATGGGCGCGAGCTACCCGATGCCGGGCCTGTACTCCAAGTTCTTCAACGCCAAGATGCAGCCGCTCGTGGAGGTGGTGCAGGACACGGTGGGCCGCCACGACACCTTCAACACCGCCTGCAACGCCCGCTACTACGAGGAGATGGGCTACCCCGGCCACATCAACTGCACCGACAACATCAACGGTGAGCTCGAGCCCTACGGCGTCGCTGCACGGCGGGGCTGGGAGGCGATCAACTTCTTCTACAACACCCAAGTGGACGACGCGAATCAGATCTACCTCGACGAGCCGTGGTCACGCCCCGGCGACTACGTGCTGTTGCGGGCGCTGGAAGACCTGGTGTGCGTCAGCACTGCGTGCCCGTGCGATGTCGACGCTGCCAACGGCTGGAACCCCACCGACATCGCGGTGCGGGTGTATCCCGCAGCGAACATGTTCAAGAAAGCGACGGCCATCAGAATGACCGCGGACTCCGAAGCCCAGCTCACCAAAGAGACCGGATTCCACTCCCGCACCGCTGCGCTGACGCGCAGCTTCAGCGAGTACTGCGGGTACTGGCTGGCCGACCACTTCACGGCACACGGCGCTGTCGAGGAGTACTGGGCGTGCCGACAGGCAGCAGCCGCCATCGACCTGTCGCCGCTGCGCAAGTACGAGGTCACCGGGCCAGACGCCGAGCTGCTGATGCAGACCTGCGTCACTCGCAACGTCCGCAAGCTGGCTGACGGGCAAGTTGTGTACACCGCCATGTGCCACCCCACCGGCGGCATGATCGACGACGGCACGGTCTTCCGGATCGGGCGCGAGAACTTCCGCTGGATCGGCGGCCAGCTCGGCTACAGCGGGGTGTGGCTGCGCGAGCAGGCCGAGCGGCTCGGCTTGAACGTGTGGGTACGCAACTCCACCGAGCAGCTGCACAACCTGCAAGTGCAAGGGCCCAAAAGCCGCCGCATTCTCGACGAGATCATCTGGACCCGCCCCGACCAGCAGACGGTGTCCGAGCTGGGCTGGTTCCGCTTCTCGATCGCCCGCATCGGCGACTACGACGGCATCCCGATCGTGGTCTCACGCACCGGCTACACCGGCGAGCTCGGCTTCGAGGTGTTCTGCCACCCCTCCGACGCCCCGGCGGTGTGGGACGCCATCTTCGAGGCGGGTACACCCCACGGGCTCGTGCCCATGGGCCTGAGTGCGCTCGACATGCTGCGCATCGAGGCCGGGCTGGTGTTCGCCGGCCACGAGTTCTGCGACCAGACCGACCCCTACGAGGCGGGGATCGGCTTCACCGTGCCGCTCAAGACCAAGGAAGACGACTTCATCGGGCGCGATGCGCTGTTCGACCGGCGCGACAACCCCCAGCGGCGTCTGGTGGGGCTGGAGCTCGACGGGGGTGAGCCGGGGGCGCTGGGCGATGGCGTGTACGTGGGGCGCAACCACGTCGGCGAGATCACCAGCGGCACCATCTCCCCCATCCTGCGCAAGAACATCGCCCTGTGCCGCATGACGCTGCCCTACAACGAGATCGGCACGGCCGTCGAGGTGGGCAAGCTGGACGGACACGAGAAGCGGATCGCCGCCGAGGTGGTGCGCTACCCCTTCTACGACCCCGACAAGTCCCGAGTCCGCGCCTGACCGGTGTCCCGGACGCTTGCACGCAGGTGCAAGACTGAGCGGTGTTCTACTGTCGTTGCATAAACGTCTAACCACATGGGGGATTCCGACATGACTCGGGTAGCCATCATCGGTGCGGGACCGTGCGGACTGTCGCAGCTGCATGCGTTCGCCAGTGACAGCTCAGCAGAGGCCGCAGGCGTCGAACTTGTCTGCTTCGAGAAGCAGGACGACTGGGGTGGCCTGTGGAACTACACATGGCGCACGGGCCTCGATGAGCACGGCGAGCCCTGCCACGGCTCCATGTACCGCTACCTGTGGTCCAACGGCCCCAAGGAGTGCCTGGAGTTCGCCGACTACGGCTTCGAGGAGCATTTCGGCAAGCCGGTGGCGTCGTTCCCGCCCCGCGAGGTGCTCTACGACTACATCGTGGGCCGGGCCGACCGCAGCGGCATCCGCGACAAGATCCGGTTCAATCACGCCGTGCGAGGCGTGAGCCGTTCGGCTTCCGGCGACGGCTTCACGGTGACCACCCACGATCACGCCACCGACGCCACCACCAGCGAGGACTTCGATTGGGTGGTGGTGTCGACGGGGCATTTCTCCACGCCCAACATGCCGCACTATCCCGGCTACGAGACGTTCGGGGGCACGCTGATACACGCGCATGACTTCCGTGACGCCGTGCAGTTCGAGGGCGATGTGGTGATGGTGATCGGGTCGAGCTACTCGGCCGAGGACATCGCGTCGCAGCTGTGGAAGTACGGGGCGGCCGAGGTGATCTGCTCGTCACGCAGCGGGCCGATGGGCTTCGACTGGCCCGAGGGCATCAACGAGAAGCCGATCCTCACCCACGTCGACGGCCGCACGGTGCACTTCGAAGACGGCACCAGCGCCGATGTTGACGCCATCGTCTCGTGCACCGGCTACCTCCACCACTTCCCGTTCATGGATGACGAGCTGCGCCTGGTGACCGCCAACCGGTTGGCCAGCTCGATGCTCTACCGGGGCGTGGTGTTCCAGCCCGAGAACCGTGTCCTCTACCTGGGAATGCAGGACCAGTGGTACACGTTCAACATGTTCGACGCCCAGGCCTGGTACGCCCGTGACGTGATACTGGGTCGCATTGAGCTGCCCAGCGCTGATGAGCAGGCCCGCTGGATCGACGACTTTCAGGCCGCCGAGGACGCCGTCGCCGACGACTACGAGGCCATCGACTTCCAAGGCGACTACACGCAGGATCTGCTCGACCAGACCGACTACCCAGACCCGAACACCCAGCTCATCAACAAGATGTTCAAGGACTGGAAGAAGCACAAGAAGCAGTCGATCATCGGTTACCGCGACCATGGCCACACGTCGCCGGTGACCGGCACGATGGCACCGGTGCACCACACGTCGTGGGAAGAGGCGCTCGACGACTCGCTGGAGTCGTACCTGGCCGACTCGGGCTGATCGGCGGGTCTCGCCATCCGAGAGGGCATTGAAGGGCCGTTTCGTGCAGGCGATCCGATCTGAAGCAGATGTCGTAGTGATCGGCGCCGGGGTGACCGGTGCCAGCATCGGCTACCAGCTCGCCCGGCACTCGGACCTGCGCGTGGTCATCATCGACGCCCGGGCGCCGGTGGGCGGCATCTCGGGCCGTACCTTCGGCCAGATCCGCCAGCACTACTCCAACGAGCTGATGGTGCGCATCGCGCAACGCGGCTTCCACTGCATCCAGAACTGGGACTCGGTGGTGGGCTTCGGCGACCCCGGCTACGCCCGCTTCGGCTACATGCTGCTGGTGGTCGAGGATCAGCTCGACGGCCTGCGCTACAACATCGATCTCGGCCGCGGTCTCGGCGTGGACACCAGTTTCGTGGTCGGCAGCCAGATCACCGAGATCGAGCCGCTGGTGAACGCTGACGGCCTCGCCGGTGGTGCCTACGAGCCCGAGGGCGGCTACATCGACGTCACCAAGATGGTGCTGAGCTGGCTCACCGCAGCAAGCGCAGCCGGAGCCCACGTGCTGGCTCCGGTCGCCGTGAACGAGATCGTGACCTCCAGCGGTGCCGTCACCGGCGTGGCGACGTCGGCTGGCGAGATCACGACGCCGCTGGTGATCGCCGCCACCGGGGCATGGGCGCGCGACCTGCTCGACCCCCTCGGCATCGAGGTGCCAGTTGAGCGGCGGAGGCTGGACATGGCAGTGCTCGAACAACACGCCGGCGCACGGGCGCTGGGAACCTGCATCACCGACGGGAACTCCAACCTGGTCATCCGGCCCGACATGGGACGCCACATCGTGGCGGTGGCGTACCCGCCGGAGATGCCCGTGGTCGTTGACCCGCTTGCCGATGCATCCGACGCTGACCACGCAGCGCATGCCGAGCGCCTCGAAGCGGCCATCTCCGAGCGCCTCCCGAGCTTGACCGTCGCTTCGACGGTCAGTACCACCAGCGGCGCCTATGACGTGTCGCCGGACTATCACCCCATCCTGGGCTGGGCATCGGAGATCGCCCCGGTGGACGGTTTGTACCTGGCCGTCGGCCTTTCCGGCCATGGGCTGAAGCTGTCGCCGGCGCTCGGCGAGATCGTCGCCGCCCGCATGCTTGAAGTCGACAGCGTGGGCGACGCACCCCCGATCGATATCAGCGCGCTGCGACCCTCACGCTTCGCCGACGGCGACCTGATGCACCTGTCCTACGGCCCCAGCGCCCGCGCCTAGCTCCAGGGGTAGGGCGAGTTGCTCACCGGGTGGAGCCGGCCTTCGGCGTAGCGCGAGTAGCGGAACGGCTCCAGCAACGCCTGCGGCTCGCCGAGCAGCTCCTTGGCAACCAGTGCGCCCACGCCGATCATCTTGTAGCCATGATTCGAATCGGCGATGAAGAAGGCGTTGTCGCAGAAGGTGTCGAACACCGGGAAGTTGTCGGGCGAGAAGCTGCCGATGCCGCCTGAGGGCTCGTCGCTGATGAGGTGGTTCTTGCCCTCGAAGCGCTTGTGGCAGTGCGCCAAGGCCGCCGTCCAGGTGCGGTAGAAGTCGCCGCCCACCACGAAGTCGGGCGAGTCGGGCCCGTAGGGATCCACAGCCACCTCGTCGGACGGCTTGTCGACCACATAGGGCATGTAGCCGCCCTGCACGCCGCCGAAGTTGAAGTCGGGCTTGTAGTAGATGCCCCACGGACCCTCGGTCACCAGGCCCTCGGCGTCGTACAGCGGGGCGTCGGTATCGACGTGCACCACCGGCGGCATGTTGCCCTCGTTGTCGGTGAGGTAGCCGGGATCGACCGTCAGCGTGCCCTCCTGCAGGCACATGTAGGTCCACGTGGGCACGTTGTGCAGCTCACCGTCGCCGCCGAGGATGTCGGTAGTCGTCGGCAGGTCGAGCATCGCCCAGATCTTCTGCACCCACGGCCCCACGGCCACCACCACGTGCTCGCAGGCAACCGGGCCCTGGTCGGTGAGCACGGCAGTGACGGCCCCCGATGAGTCCTGGTCGAACCCGGTGACGGTCACGCCGCCGACCACGTTGACCTCTTCGGCTTCAGCCTTGCCCAGCAAGCCCTTCAGCGAGGCCATGTTGTTGGCATACCCGCCACGGTGCTCGTGCAGCACGCTGGTGATGCCCTGCGCCTGCCAGTCGTCGAAGATGCCCTTCATGTAGCTGTCGGACGCAGCGGCGCCCTCGACGAACGTCGACGAGTAACCGATGGCCTGCTGCTGGGCATGGATCGAGGCCACGTCGGTGCGCATCGCCTCGTGGCTGATCTGCATGTAGCCGACAGGGTGGTACGAGAACGCCTCGGGATCGCTGTCCCACACGTCCACCGAGTGCGCCATCAGTTCTCGCATGGCCGGCTGGAAGTAGTTGTTGCGGATGACGCCGCAGGCAATTCCCGAGGCGCCCGCGCCCACACCCGACTTGTCGATCACGACGATGTCGGCGCCCGAGCCCCGTCCCGACGACCGCAGGTCGCGGGCCAGGTTCCACGCCGTGGACAGGCCGTGGATGCCCGAGCCGATGATGACGTAACGAGCGCTGCTCGGTAGTGCCATGTACCAGAACCTTCCTCAGTGAGCTGCGGGGGCTTCCCAGCCCTCCAGCACCGGCGGGCGCCATTCGGTGCCGACGATGCGGGAGCTCTCCACCCACGGTCCCAGCTCCACCTGCGGGAACTTGCAGTGGATGTCTTTCAGCGTGATGCCGTAGCTGTTGCCCTCGGTGAGGTGCTTCATCAGCACCTTGCGGGCGATCTCGTCTTCGCGGCCTGCGGGAATGTCGAAGTAGATCTTCAGGAACGAGTTGGAGTAGCGGTCGAACACGGCGGGGACGCCGTCTTCCTCCAACAGCGTGATGTCCTCAAGCCAGTTGATGTCGGGCCCCGGCGTGAGCGCCAGCAGATCGATGCCTTCCACCAACGACATGTCCTCCTGGTACGGGAACCGCTTGCCTGCCAGCACCTCGGCGTCGATGGCGACCGTGCGAGTCTCGCGGGTGCTCTCGCCTGTGCTTGCTTGTCCAGCCATGCCTACAGTCCTCCGTCGATCACGTGCTTGTCGAAGAGATCACGGATCTCCGCCAGGGTCCGCTCCTCGGTGACGCCTGGGATGTAGTTGGTACCGGCGATCGGCACCTTCGCCATGGCTGCCGCCTCGTGCGTCAGCGCTGCGAGGTCCTCGGGCTCGAGTGAGTGGATGTCGGTTTTGCCGCACGCCCGGGCCAGCATCTGCACTTCCATGGTGAGGGTGATCAGGAAGTTGTAGACCCGCAGCGCCGCTTCGTCGACGTCGAGGCGCTTGCGCAGCTCCACGTCCTGGGTGGCCACGCCCACCGGGCAACGGCCGGTGTGGCAGTGGTAGCACTCGCCCGCCGGCACGCCGATCGTGCCCTCGTAGTCGGTGACCCCGGGGATCTCCTTGTTGCAGTTGAGCGCCATCAGCGCCGCAGTGCCGAGCGCGACGGCGTTCGCACCCAGCGCCAGGCATTTGGCCACGTCGCCGCCGTTGCGGATGCCGCCCGCAACCACCAGGTCGATGTCGTCGGCGAGGCCCACGTCTTCGAGCGCCCGGCGGGCTTCGGGGATGGCAGCCATCAGCGGGATACCGGTCTCCTCGGTGGCCAGGTGCGGCCCCGCACCCGTGCCGCCCTCGGCGCCGTCGAGGTAGATGACGTCGGGGCCGCACTTGGCGGCCATCCGCACGTCGTCGTACACCCGGGCCGACCCCAGCTTGAGCTGGATCGGGATCTGGTAGTCGGTGGCCTCACGCACCTCTTGGATCTTCAGCGACAGGTCGTCGGGGCCCAGCCAGTCCGGATGACGGGCCGGTGAGCGCTGGTCGATGCCCGCCGGCAACGACCGCATCTCGGCCACCTGCTCGGTGACCTTCTGTCCCATCAGGTGGCCGCCGAGGCCCACCTTGCAGCCTTGGCCGATGAAGAACTCCACGGCGTCGGCCAGCATCAGGTGGTGAGGGTTGAAGCCGTAGCGGCTCTGGATGATCTGGTAGTACCACTTGGTTGACAGATCACGCTCGGGCGGGATCATGCCGCCCTCGCCCGAGCAGGTGGCCGTGCCGGCCATCGAGGCGCCCTTGGCCAGCGCCATCTTGGCCTCCAGCGACAGCGCACCGAAGCTCATGCCGGTGATGTACACCGGGATGTCGAGCTCGAGCGGCTTCTCGGCGAAGCGGGAGCCGATGACCGTCTTGGTCTCGCACTTCTCCCGGTAACCCTCGATCACGAACCGGGTGAGCGTGCCCGGCAAAAACACCAACTCGTCCCAATGGGGGATCTTCTTGAAGATCGAGAACCCCCGCATCCGGTAGCGGCCCAGCTCGGACTTCACGTGGATGTCGTTGATGACCTCGCGGGTGAAGATCCGGCTCTTGCCGAGCACGTCGGTGCTCGCATTCACCTCGTTTTCGTCGGCCATGACTGTTCTTCCCCCTGCCTCTAGTGGATCACGAGCTTGCGCTCGGACGGCTCAAGCTGGTCGTAGTTGTGCAGCACCTTGCCGCAGACGAATTTCTGGAACTCGGGCGGGTCGCCGAGCCCGTGAATGCGGAACTTGCGCTCGATCAGCTCGGTGTCGGCATCGTTCCACTCACCAGGAACACAGTCGACCCCCAGCGACGCCACCTTGCCGGCCACGTAGATCTCGCCGTCGTACATCGAGTCGCCCAGGTTCATGCCGGCGTTGCCGCAGATGATCTGCCGGCCCCGCTGCATCATGAAGCCGGTGTTGATGCCCACATCGCCAAGCACGATGATCGTGCCGCCCTTCTGATCGATGCCGGTGCGGGCACCCACATCGCCCTTGACGATCAGGTCGCCGCCACGGATGGCGGCACCGGTCAGCGAACCGGCGCTTCGCTCGATGGTCACCACGCCCGACATCATGTTCTCGGCCACCGACCAGCCGACTCGGCCGTTGATCGTCACCTCGGGACCGTCGATGAGCCCGCACGCGAACCAGCCGGGACTGCCTTCGAAGTGGATGCGGCAGCGCTTCAGAATCCCGACCGCCAGCGAGTGCTTGGAGGCCGGATTCAGGATCGTGACGTCGGTGATGCCGTCGTCGTAGATGAGCTTGCGCAGTGCCATGTTGATCTGGCGGATCGTCAGATCGGACGCATCAAAACGAGCCCGGCCGCCGTCCACTTCGATGTTGTCGGGCATGTCGGCAGTGGGCTCGACCAGCCCCCGGGCGTCGTAGGAGACGCCGCTGCGGGAACCTACACCTGCCACACCAGCACCTCCCGCTCGTAGGGATCACGTGTCACGACCTCGCGCTTGACGAGCGACCGGATGGCCACTTCCTCGGTGGCAACCGCCACGAGCGGCTCCGACTCGAACAGCACCAGCGGCTTGGCCGCCATCTCGTCCTTGGCAACGCCGAGCTGGTTGCCGGTGACGCAGACGTAGGTGAACACGCCGTCGAGGTCATCGAGGCTGTGCTTCATGGACGTTTCGAGCGTCAGGCCCCGGCTCATGTACTCGGCGAGGTACACGGCGATGATCTCCGAGTCGCACTCGCTCTGGAAGCGGTGGCCGTGCTGCTCGAGGCGGCGGCGCCACTGGTGGTAATTGGTGAGCTGGCCGTTGTGCACCACGGCCACGTCTGCGAACGGGTACGCCCAGTAGGGGTGCGCGCTGGCGAGGTCCACTTCGGACTCGGTGGCCATGCGCACGTGGCCGATGCCGTGGGTGCCCCGGAACGAGCCCAGGTTGTACTGGTCGCTCACGGTGGCGGCGTCGCCCAGGTCCTTGATGATCTCCAGCGAGCTGCCCAGCGACAGCACCTCGCAGCCAGGCACGTCCTCGAGGTAGTCGGCCAGGGCCTTGAGGTCGCCGCCGTAGCGGATGGTGGCCCGGAAGGCGTACCCGGTCTCGCTGGTGACCGTGGCCACCTCGGCGCCGATCTTGGCCAGGCGGCTCTCGACCTCGGCCCGGTTGCGTTCGAGGCGCTCGGCCATGCCGATGCCCGTGCTCTTGTTGGGCTCGGCCAGCACGAACCGGATCACGACCAGGTCGTCAGCCGGTCCGTACACGGCGTAGCCGGTGGAGTCCGGCCCCCGGTGCTTCATCGATTGGAGCATCGCGGTGAGCTCTGCTCCGATGTCGGCGGTTCCGTCGCGGTGGATCACTCCCGCAATGCCGCACATGGTGCCCCCCTTCGTGGGTGCTGTTCTGTTTCAGATTGAGTGCCGGCCCGCCTCGGCGAACCGGCCGGATTGCTGCAGGTGCCCCTCACGGCAGGACGTCGAGGTACTCCTCCACGTCCCAGTCCGAAACGGTATGCAGGAAGCGTTCCCACTCGTCGGTCTTGTAGTGGAAGAACACCTTCTCCATCTCGCCGGGCAGCGATCGCATGATGCACTCGTCATTGCGGAGCGCCTCAAGGGCCTCGCCCAGCGTGAGCGGGATCTTCTGCACGTCCTTGCCGGCTTCCATGGCCTCGTAGATGTTGCGCTCCTCGGGCTCGCCCGGGTCGAGGCTGCGGTCGAGGCCGTCGTCCATCGCCATGAGCAGCCCGGCGAACGACAGGTGCGGATTGACCGAGCTGTCTGCCGAGCGATACTCGAAGCGGCCCGGAGCGCTCACCCGCAGCGCAGTCGTGCGGTTCTGGAAGCCCCAGTCGGCGAAGACCGGCGCCCAGAAGCCGGTGTCCCACAGCCGGCGGTAGGAGTTGACGGTCGGCGAGGACAGGCACGTGAGCGCCCGCACATGCTCGAGGATGCCGCCGATGGCCTTCATACCGATGGGCCCGGGGAGCTGCGGGTTGTCGCCCTCGGGCATGAACTTGTTGTTGCCCTCGGCATCCCACAGCGAGATGTTGTGGTGGCAGCCGTTGGCCGAGACGCCCATGAACGGCTTGGGCATGAAGCACGGGAAGGCGCCCAGCTCGCGGCCCACCTGCTTGCACACCTGGCGGTAGGTGGTGAGGCGGTCGGCGGTGAGCTCGGCCCGGTCGAACTGGAAGTTCAGCTCGAGCTGGCCGGGAGCGTCCTCGTGGTCGCCTTGGATCATCTCGAGGCCCATCGCCTCGCAGTACTCCACCACCTTGTGGATGAGCGGCTGCAGCTCTGCGAACTGGTCGATGTGGTAGCAGTTCGGCTTGGTCATGCCCTCCACCGTGGGCTTGCCGTCTGCATCGGCCTTGAGCCACATCATCTCGGGCTCGCAGCCGGCCCGCAGGTGCAGGCCGTGCTTGGCCTCGAATTCGGCGTGCAGCCGCTTGAGATTGCCCCGGCAGTCCGAGGTGAGGAACGCGCCGCCGTCGACCTCTTCTTCACGGCCCCGGAACAGGGTGCACCAGACTCGTGCCGTCTTGGGATCCCACGGCAACGGCATGAACGTCTCGGGCTCGCCGATGCCGACGAGCTCGCGGGCTTCGGGGCCGTAGCCGATGTAGTTGCCGTGGCGATCGATGAAGAGATTGGCGGTGGAGCCGTAGACGAGCTGGAAGCCTTTGCGGGCGATCATCCCGAAGTGCTTGGCAGGGATCCCCTTGCCCATGATCCGGCCGGTGACCGAGACGAACTGGCAGTAGAGGTACTGGATGCCGTCGGCCTCTATCTGGCGCTCGACTTCAGCAATCTGTTCCTCGCGTCCGTCGGCTTCGACGAACATCTCAAGATCTGTGGCCATTGCTCCCCCTGTTGGCATGGCTTTCGGGTTCATGCGAACCGTAACGCCCCGCGTCTTGTGCCTTGGCACGCCCGCTCCCGGACGCGTCCAAGCTGCTCCGCAACCTAGCACAGACTCCGAGATGATGTCTAACCTGAGTAGCGGCTCTTTCCTCACAGTAGAGGCCACAACGAGTGCTCATAAAGTCTTGTCAGAACCGGGACACCTGCCGTACTCTCGCCATGCGTGCTCGTTTCGAACACGCCTTGGCGCACCCTCGCCACAGTGCTCGTCGTGGCGGTGGTGCTTGACGTACTGCCCTCCAGTCACGCGTCTGCGGCCAGCCGGTTCACCGACCTGAGCGCAGAGCCGAGCCAGCTGTGGCACTCCGAATTCGACGCGTCCTGGCCACTCGGCAGCATCACCAAGGCCATCGACCCTGCTGACCGATCTCCTCACGGCCCCCCATCGACCGTCATCCTGGGACCCGGCGAGTATCTGTCGGTCGGTCAATCAGCCACCTCCCCGAATGGCTGGTACGAGCTGACGCTGGAACAGGAAGGTCAGCTGGTGCTCCGCGTCACCGATCCGCAGCTGGGTCCGGATGGCACCCTGTGGTCGACGGGGAGCGCCCAATCAGCGATGCCGCTGCTGCTGATGCGCAGCAACGGCGAACTCGCCGTGTACGACGTCTCCGACCCCGGATTCCTGGCCGCTACCTCCGACGGCGACCTGGCCAAGCTGTGGAGCGCCGGCACCCGCAGCGAGTCGGGTGCCGTGCTCCGGCTGTACGACGACGGCACCTTGGCCGTGGTCACGCCGCAAGGAGGCGTGCTCTGGCGGGGCGGCAATTCGGTGCCCGACGTCGGGCTCGCGGGGCACCGCCATGTCATCTACGACCGGGGCGAGCAGTGGGTCTGGCTGGTGGACGCCGACGGGACTGTCGTGGACAACTATCCGGTAAGCGGCCATCCCGAGTCACCGGAGCCAGGCCGCTATGCGGTTTCCTCGAAGTCAAAAGATGCCATCTCCTACAACTGGCTGGTCACCATGCGCCACATGGTGCGATTCACGACCGATGCCGATGGCGACTGGATCGGCTTCCACTCCATTCCCCGCGGCTGGAGCGATGTGCCAGTGCAGACCGAGGCAGAACTCGGTGACTTCCTGTCGTTGGGCTGCATCCGTCAACGAGACGACAAGGCAGAGCGCTTGTACCGCTGGGCGCCGATCGGCACTCCCGTCGTCGTGCTTGCCTGAGCGCTCGGCGCAGTCCACTCGAACCGTACCGACGGCCCGAACCTGCGCCCGCTGTGTCACGGCAGCCGGAGCTTGATTCCGCCCAAGGCAGCGTCGTCAGGGTCTCGCAGCGCATTGGTGGCCTCGAGCTGGCCATCGGCAGCACCTCGGTCATGCCATGGCATCGCAGCCGTCCACCTCCACGCGAAGCTCATCACCCTCATCAGTGCAGTCACGTCGTCGGCTTGGGTTGTGGAGGTGCGCCGCAGGCAGCCGATGTACTCGTTGCGATACACAGCGGGAATGATGATCCGCGCAGCGTCGACAGCCGACAGCTCGGCGTTCATCATGACCCGAGCCGCACGCCCGTTGCCGTCGGGGACTGCTTCGACAACGCCATGGTCGAGTCGTTCTGGTCCCGCATGCAAGTCGAGCTGCTCGACCGCAAACGCTGGAACACCCGCATCGAGCTCGCCAACGCGATCTTCGAATATCTCGAGATCTGGCACAACCGTCAGCGCCGCCACACCTCCCTTGGCATGCTCACACCCATCGAGTTCGAGACTCGACATCAACATCAACCGGCAGCATGAATCCAGTAATCCGCCTCCGCCAAACGCAGGGAACACCACCCACAAGAAGACGAAGGCTCATGAATCACGATGGACGGCACTCAGGTTGAGCCGGGCCCCGCATTCCAGATAGTCGGGTACATCCTCGGGACGCGGTAGCTGCATTTCCGGCCAGCCTGCTGTGGAACCGAACCCATCGGTGTTGGTGTCCGCCCGTGCGATTGCCGTCGCCATGGTGTTGGCGCCGCAGGCGATCAGTTCGCCTGTCGAGACGTCAAATGCCCACGTCACTCCCGAGAAGCACGGCAAATGTGCCGGCTGCGCCGTGACCAGCAAGAGCGAACCCGCGCGCACGGTTTGGACTTCCCACCCTGGGCTGTCGGGCCAAGGCGGCGAGCGCACCTGCAACGAACCCGCTTCAGCGATGCTCACCGTGTCGCCCAACGACGTGACCGGAACATCCAAGCGCCGGTCCGAGATCGCACCGGCAAGCGGCGTCGAGGGGTTATCTCGCCACTCGACGCCGTCATCGGCCGTTATCCACACTGCGTTGGCGGTGTCGCCGACTTCTAGTGCTCCGTCGTCATGAACGACTGCCGAAGTCACGCCGACACATTCGACCGAGAAATCCTCGGGCAATGCGACGGCATCCAGTGGCGTGCCGCTGACGCAGCGGTCGTCGTCAAGCGCGAGCCCCGTACGGATCAGCGCCCATCTGACAGGCTGATCCGAATGCGCATCCTCATAGCGGTCGATGAGGGGCATCAGTTGCACAAGCTCGGCGAATGCGACACCGCTCGGCGGCGAATCAAAATCCAACGAACTCGCCCACGGCACGATGCCGTCCATCGTGTGCAGCTCGTCGGGCAGCATGTGATACCTGCAAGGTGACGCTCTCGGATGCCGACGCTCCTCATCGCTGTCGTCGGGCACCGATTCAGATGCATGCACGGAATCCGCCGCCTCGCTGACGAGCGGAGCTTCGCTGACAAGCGGAGTCGCGCCCGAAGGCGACGTCTCCGAAGGCTCAGCATCTGCCCCGGCCGCTGGGACACTTACTGCGGCCGAAGCGCCATCCAACGCTCCGGCGTCGTGCTCGCCGCTCATGCCCAAGTCAGCTTCGGCTTGACCAGCTTCATGCAATGGCTGATCCGGCGCAGCGCAGCTAGCCGAAGCGAGCGCAACACACAGCAGAAGCGTCAGAGCGCGTATCCCTATCACGATTCTTCGCCTGTCGATGGGTCATGCGTATCGTCCGCCGCCGACAGCGTCCCGAGCACCGATTCCCAAGGCCTCGCGGCGCAGTCGTCAAGACCTCGGAGCGGGGGCACGTCCGTTAGCTCCGGACTCGAATCCATCGCAACCCGCAGCAACACACTGGAGGTGCAGCTCACCGCCGACCCGGTCTGCACATCTTGTACTACGACATGAGGCAGCGTGCACAAATTGCTCCAAAGCTGCGCCCCCATCGACCAGGCCACGTACTCATCGCTGACACGATCCAATCTCAGCGAGTGAGTCGGACTTGCCCCGGCCTCTTCTTCCGACTCTTCCGAGATCGGGCTATCTCCATCTGCCGACGGGACATCCTCGGAATCTCGCAGCAGCAGATCGGCTTCGGTGCCGTCAATCTCCAGCAACGGGTCGAGCCCATTAGTCAGCAGATAATGCTGTTCCCCTACGTCGTTCTTGAATCTGAGCACCTCGCTCCCAGCATGCTGACCAGCAGGGACATATCCCAAGGAGACCAGCGGCTGTACATCTGCACCCCGCGATCGCGGCGGAGCTGACAGCGTTCCGCCCGGCGAGGAATCATCCTCCGTGCTGAACCTGTCCATCGTCAACGGATAATCAGATCCGCGCAACAAACGCCAAGACTGAATCGGGCCTGTCAACAGCGGGTAGGCAGCATCGCCCCAAGGCGCCACGAACGAGCCCGCCACCCACGGACCAGTCTGGTGAGCGTGTCTCAGCCTGCCAAAGAAGACGTACTCATCGCTATAGCCAAGGTGACTGCCCCCGTTCGACATCAGGCAGTCTTCCGCCCGCAACCCCAACCTGAAAACACTTCCATCCGGCAGCCCGACGAATGTCCCCGAATGATCCACGACTCCTGCGAATGGCCAGACTGGAGCAACGGGAGAAACGGCCTCACCCCCAGCCCGATCATCGGAGTCGGCCGAAGCCGCAGGCCCACCGGCCAGCGCCACCGAGAGGACTGCACAGGCGAACGCCAATCCCAGAACAACACGCCTCATAACCATCTACCAGCCAGAGATTCCTCTATGCCACCGGAGAGGTCGCATGGTCTCCATACCTATACCGGCCGGCTCTCTCGTCCGCAAATCCATGCATCATGATGTAATTCAAAAAGAGCCAGTAGTGAGAGCTGTACCTTTCCGGTGTCAGACGCTCCATTCCTAGATCCGACATGAGCGTCATGTAGCCAGCACGGGCGTCACTGTCGTACTGTCGGTTGTGAACGCCGAACTGGTCCCCATCCTCACTAAGTCGCACATCGGTAAACGCCTCTACACAATCCTTGATGAACCTGACATGGGATGAATACCTAAGATTGAGACCAACGCACGGCCCATCATCCACATGAAAATGGTTCCAATGTGCACTATCGTAATTGCGGTTGATCACCGTACCAAAGTACTTCCGCAAACACGCCTCTACTGCGACCATACGGCGATACGCAGCAGTGCTAGATTGTACATCGCTCCGCCCGCGACAAGGACGCGACGCACGTCTCTGAATCGGACGTTCGAGAGTCGCATTATTCCAACCAATCCAAGCGATGTCCATCGCACGTTCGTGATAATGCCAGCTCTTCTTGACTTTGAATGTAGAGGCGACGGGCCCGAGGAGTTGTTCGGTGGCCTTGTGATGACGCACGCGGACGGTCAGGTCCTTGTGGGTGTGGACGAGCTGCGGGGTGAGGGTGATGGTGGCAGTGCCGTGAACGACGCCGTCCGTAACGGTTCGGGCAGTGGCGATGGAAGGCTGGAGTTCTGCGTCGGCGGCGGCGCTCACTGCAACCTCGGCATCTGCGGGCCAGTAGTTGACGGTGATGGTCTTGGGCGAGCCGACGGTCGCTGTGTAGCTGTCTTGCAGACCTGACTCGATCACCTCGATGTTGAGGTCGTAGTCGCCGGCGGTTCGGGCGCGTGCGGTGGTGGCTTCGATGGTGTAGCGGCCGGGTTGGAGGAAGATGTCAGTCAGGCGGGCGTTGGTGTCGCGTCTGCTGCGGTTGTCGTTGCGCACGACCGGGGTGCCTTCGTCGTCGTCGTCTTTGAGCAGCACCAGGTAGGTGTCGAACGAGTCGGCGTTCGCGGCGGCGCTGTCGAGGCTGATGGTGACCCAGCCGGGCGTGTCGAGAGCGAAGGTGTGCCGCTTGGCCCAATGACGCGCCTGGCGGGCGTAGAACACGCTGGTGGTAGCCGGCCGACGGGCTTTGGCGACGCAGCCGTCGTTTGTGATGGTTCCGCTGTGGGTGACGGTGCCGGTGGCGAGTGTGCCGAGGTGGGTCGAGCACGGCCGGCGGGCGGTGAGGGCGACGCGGCGGACGGCGTCCGCGTAGCCGGTGGCTTTGCAGGTGACGGTGACTTCCAGGGTGGCGGGCACCGTGACCCGGGCGCTGAGGGTGCGGGCGTCGCCGATGCCTGCGGTGACGGTCGCTGCGTCCGGGTCAGCGGTGCAGTTGGCGGTCGGGGGCGTGACGGTGAAGCTGCGGGTGACCGTGAGGGTGCCGGTGCCCTCGGCCGAGGTGTCTTGGAGGCCTGTGATCTGGACTGCGTCGGCGCAGACCACTGTCAGCCGGGCGGTCTTCTTTGCAGTGGTGCCCGCCAGGGTGGCCTTGGCGGTGGCGGTGCCGTTGGCGGTGCAGGCCAGATCGACGGTTGCGGTGCGCTTCCAGGCGGCGATGCTGTTGTCGGGCCCGAAGGTCGGCGTCGCAGCACCCAGCCGGTGGCCCGACGCCGTTATGGCGCCGGTGGTGTTCCAGGCGACCTCGACGCCGGGGCCCGTGGCGGTGGCGTCCGCTGCGATGGTGACGGTATTGCCGCGCCCGATCCTGCACCGGTACGCCGCATCGACGCCGCGGCGGGTCCTTGCGGTCTCGCACTCGCCGCCGCTGGTGGCGGCGCGCGCGGTGATGGTGGTGAGCGCGCCGGCGTGGGTGAGGGTGACCTGCTGGCGGGCAGGGCCGCGGCCCGCGGCGGTGCAGGTGACCGTCACCGGCAGCGGCCCGGGCTCGTCGAGGGTGGCGGTCACGGTGCGCCGCCTGCCGCTGCCTGCGGCGACCGACGCCGCGTCGGGTGTCGCGGTGCAGGCGGCGGTCGACGGCGACACGGTGAAGGGCTCGGACACCGTCACCGCGCCTGTTCCCGCCCCGGCGGCGTCCGCGAGGCCGCTGATGCGCACCGGGGAGCTGTACACGGCGCGCACCCCCAGCCGGTAGCCGCCCACGGCCTGCGCCGCGGCGGTGGTGGCCTCGATCGTGTAGTCGCCCGCCCCCAGACGCAGGTTCCTCAGGCGGCTGTCGCTGCCGGGCCCCGAGTTATCGTCGCTGTGCAGCACCGCACCTGCCGCGGCGTCGTGGCCGCGGTACAGCACCGCATAAGCGTCCAGCGGCCCGGCGTCCGACGCGGTGCCGGCGAGATCGACGCTGACGCGCGCCGCTGCGTCGAGAGTGAACGTGTGCCGACGCGCGTAGAACGTGCCGCTCAGGCCGCGGCCGGCCGACGTGCACCCCGCATCCGCGGCGACAGCGCCGTCGCGGGCGGCGGTGACGCCGTGCACGAGACTGCCCAGCGAATCGTCGCAGTCCGCCGCCACCCCCGACAGCACCGCAGACGCCGTCCCGTCGGCGCGGTCGTTGTTGGTGCAGGTGACGGTGACGGTGGTGGTGGTGCCGGTGGGGATCTGTGCGCTGAGCAGCCGCTGTTGGGGCCGGCGGGGGTCGGGGGCGGTGACGGTGCCTGTGGGCGCGGCGGTGCAGTCGGCGGTGGCGGGGTCAACGGTGAAGGCGTCGGTGACGGTGGCTGCGGTGCCCGCTGCGCTGTAGCCGGTGGCGTCGTCGAGGCCGCCGATGCGGACTTGCTGCTCGCAGTCGATGCCGATGTGTGTGGTGTGGGTGTCTGTGGCGGGATGCCGGCCGGCGGTGACCGTGGCGGTGACAGTGCCGTCGTCGGTGCAGGCCAAGGCGGCGGTGGCGGTGCGCTGCCAGTCGCCGGTGGCGGCGTTGTCGGGGCCGATGACCGGCGTCGCAGCAGGCACGCTCGCGGGCGTGGCGGCTGCCCCGCCGGTGGTGTCCCAGCTCGCGGCGATCGCGGCGCTGTCAGCAGTGACGGTCAGCGTGACAGCGAGCGAGCTGCCCTCGGCGAGGGTGCAGCTGTGGGCGGCATCGGCTTCGTTCGCGGGCGCGGCGGTGCAGGCGTCTTTGGGTGTGAACGTGGCGGTGACGGTGCCCATCTGGGGGCGGGGCTTGGCGGAGAACAGTGCTTGGGCCGTCCCGGGGCTGTGGTCGGGGGCGGTGCAGGTGACCGTGACGGTCGCGGCGGCGCCGGGCCAGATGCGCGCCAGCACGGTGCGCGTGGCGGACAGGCTGCTCACCCACGGCGTGCCCACACCGCGGCCCGCGGCGGTGCCGGTGCAGGTCGCATCGGCGGGGTCGACGGTGAAGGTGTCGCGGGCGTAGATCGCGCCGTCGGCGGGCACCGAGTCCTCCAGGCCGGTGACGCTCACTGCAGGCAGGCGCCCCGACAAGGTCACCACGACAGACGTGGGTGACCGGCGCGTCGCGTCGCAGGTCACGGTGACTTCGTGGCTGAACGGCGCCGCGAGCCTCAGGCTCACGGTGCGCTCGGCGGGTGCGCCGGTGTTGGTCACCGACGGGGCCGCCCCCGCAGCCGCAGCGGTGGCGGTGCAGGCCGCATCGGCGGGCTCCACGGTGAACGCGTCAGCAGCGGTGAGGGTGCCGTTGCCGGTCACCTCGGCGTCGGCGAGATCGGTGATCACGACGGGGGGCTCGTCGAGCGCGGTGGTGACGGTGAGGGCGAACGCGCCCGCCGGGCCCGCGACCGAGGTGGTCACCTCGATCGTGTACGTGACGCCCGCCGCCAGGGGAACGTCGGTGACCTCGGCGTCGGTGTCGGTGCCCGAGTCGTCGTCGGAGTCCTCCACGGTGACGTTGCCCGCCGAGCCCGACAGCACGTAGATGAACATGTCGGCTGCCGCCGACGACGCGGTGATCGTCGCCGTGGACGCCGCGGTCACGCTCAGGGTGTACCGGCGCGCGTAGTACGGCGACTGGGCGTCTCCCTTGCGCAGCGACGTGCAGCCCGCCGCGAGCGTGCCGCTGCGGGTCACGGTGCCCGCCCCGAGCGTGCCGAGATGGTCGATGCACTCGGCGCCGATCGGCGTCTGGGTGGGGTCGCCGAGCAGCGTGCGCGCACAGCGCCCTCCGCCGGCGGCGTCATAGCCGTCGGGGCACGACACGGTCGGCGCGCGCCCGACCAGCTTGGTGAGCGGATCGGTCGGATCGGTGTAGGCGGTCTTCTCGCAGCGGCTCGTCACCGACGAGTACGCGAACCCCGCCGTGGTGCACTGCGGATCCGCCGGGGCGTAGCTGTGCTTGGTGGGGGCCTTGTCGGTGCGGTCCCATGTGACAGTGGCGACATCGGACTGGCACTGGGTGCCGTTGTCGGAGTAGCCGGTCCTGCAATAGGGGGTCGCGGACTGGGTCAGCTCGGTCAGCGGCGTGCTGGTAGTACGCACCCACCGCTGCGACGCCGTGTCGGACTCGCACTGGACACCGTTGTCGGAATAACCGGTCCTGCAATAGGGGGTCGCGGACTGGGTCAGCTCGGTCAGCGGCGTGCTGGTAGTACGCACCCACCGCTGCGACGCCGTGTCGGACTCGCACTGGACACCGTTGTCGGAATAACCGCGGATGCACGACTTGTCCGCCGTGCCGTACCGGTACTTCGTCGGCGTGCTGCGGGTGCGCTCCCACCTGGTCGACGCCGTGTCGGCGGTGCAGCCGGTGCCGTCAGGCGAGTACCCCGACGGGCACGACTCGATCACCGCCGTCGTCACCGTGCGAGTGCGGTTCTCATACCAGCACTGCTGCCCCGCGACCGGGTCGAAGCCGCACACCCGCTTGCGGTACTTCTCGGTCTTGGAGCACGACCGAGTAGCACCGGAGGTCTTCAGCGTGTAGGTCGCCGGGCACGAATAGTCCAACGGCTGCGAGTCATAGAACAGCACCGACCGATAACAGCCCTTGGCGGGCGCCGTGCGATACTTCTCGTCGTCGGGGCACGTCGGCGGGTTCAGCGTGATCCTGCACCGATAGGACACCCCGTGATCGCCCGAATTCGTCACCCGCGTGCCCTCGCTGCACGTCCACGTATAGCCACGCGTCGGGTAATAGTCCTGCTGCTCGTAACAGCCTCGGCTCGGCGACGTCCGATACGCCTCACCGACGGGGCACTGCGGCGGCGACAACGTCTTGGTGCACGTCGTGGCCATCCCGTCATGGCTCTGCGAATACCCCGACGGGCACCTGTACCTATACGGCTCGGTCTTGTAGTAGTCCTGCTGCTCGTAACAGCCCCGGCTCGGCGACGTCCGATACGTCTTGCCGCCGGCGCAATACGGCGGCACCGTCTTGACGCACGTCGTGGCCATCCCGTCATGGCTCTGCGAATACCCCGACGGGCACCTGTACTCATACGGCTCGGTCTCATAGGACACGTTCTTCACATAGCAGCCCTCGCTCGGGCTGGTGCGATAGGTCTGCCCGCCGTCGCAGGTCGGCGTGTCGAGTGCGATCTTGCAGTTGTGGGCCACCCCTTGGTCGCCCGAGCTCGTCTCCAGCGTGCCGTCGACGCAGATCCACGTCGCCGGCTCGTGCTCGACGGTGGCGGTTTGGCATTTGCCTTCGTGGAGTACCTTGCCGCCGGTGCAGTACGCCGGTACGGTCTTCTGGCAGCTATGAGACTCCCCCAGCTCGCCGACCTCGGTGACCACCACATAGCCGTCGGCAGCCTGGGGACACGTACGCGTCACCGGCACGGTCTCGGTCTTGGGCGTCTTGCACAGCCCGTCGTCGAGCACCATGCCCGACGGGCAGCTCAGACCGGGCGCCCCCGACGCTGCGGCGCCGGCCTCGCCGGCCAGGCTGTTCCACTCCACGCCGAGCTCTTCGGTGCCGTCGCCGTCACTGTCGGAGCGCTCCAGCCAAGGCACGGCGCCCACGCCCGAGATCACCGAGGTGGCGACCAGCGTCGCGACCACCAGCCGCGATGCCCAGCCGAGCCGGCCTGCGCGCCGCGGCCTGTTCGCGCGGCGGGGCGGGCGATTTCCAGTACCCCCCCCCCCCCCCCCGTTTGGACGGACTGTCGGCAGAGGCGGGTCATGAGCTCGGCACGCTAACCCCGCACCGCATCGCCGTCAACAACCCCGATCGGCGCAGGCCCGCTGTGGGCCGCGCCCGCACCACTGCCTGCCCCGATGCCTGAAGGGGCCCAGGTGCCGCCCGCAGGGGCACGAACCGCCGACGCGGCAGCGCCGACACGGACCCGACGGCGGCTGCCGCGCGCGGCAAAGCGGACACTGTGGGGGCTCGGCGGTTTGGCGCTGATGGCAGCCAGCATCACGGGGTTCTGGGCGACGGCCGACGCGTTCGACGAGCGTGTCCCCGCGGTGGTCGCAGCGCGGGATCTGGCTGAGGGGCACGTGCTCGGCGCAACCGATCTGGCGCCCGCGGAGGTGCTGCTCGGCGACGTTCCGCACATCGCGTGGTCAGCGGAGGTGCCCGATGCGCTGGCCGGCCTCGCCGTGTCGGCTGATGTGCCGGCGGGGTCGCTGCTGGGCGCGCATCTGCTCGTCGAACCGTCCGCCGGTGCGTTCGGGGACGCCCTCGAGGTCGTGGTTCCGCTCGATGCGAGCTTGGCGCCGTCGGGGGTGAGCGAGGGCGGGCTGGTGCTGCTGGTCGACCCCGGCCTCTCGCCGTCGCGTGAGCGGGCGGGGCGGCCTAGGTCGGTGATCCGCTCGCTCGAGCTCGCTTCTTTCGACGGCTCGGCCATGCGGTTGTTCGTGCCGCCTGCGGAGTGGGTGTGGTGGCGGGCGCTGCCCGCGGAGCTGGGCGCGCCGCCGATGGTGCTGCCGGTGCCGCTCGGCGGTGACGCTGCAGCGTTGGCTGCCGATCTGGACGAGCTGTGGGCGGCCTCCTATGAACAGGAGGCCGCAGCGCTGCATCCCTTCGGCGACGAATGGCGTGCCCGAGCCTCGCCGGGCGAGCTGGAGGTGATCATCGCGCTCGACCTGAGCCTGGCCGCGTCGGCGATCACCGAAGGGGACCTGGCGCTGCTGGTCGACCCCGGCGCGCCCGCCGACGGTGCGGGCGGCGGCAGGCCTCGCTCGGTGCTGCGGGCGATCCGGCTCGACCACTACCGCGACGGCATGCTCGGCGTGTGGGCCGAGCCCGCTGAGTGGGTGTGGTGGAGGACCCTTTCGCAACGGCTCGGCGCGGCACCGATGGTGCTGCGCGTCACCGAGGGCTCCGACACCGACGCTGTCGCCGCCGAGCTCAACGACCGGTGGCGGCAGGCGTGGGAGCAGGGCTGATGCTCGCCGTGCGCGCCGGTGGCGATCTCGACGCGGATGCGCCAGAGCCCGTTGCGGGGGCGCTCGACACGGGCACCTTCGCGGTGGGCGTCGCCCGCTCGTGGGCCCGAGCGGGCCGCGATGTGCTGGTGATCGACGCTGACGCGCACGGCACCGGTCTGGCGAGGCGCATCGGTGCGGCAACCTGTGCCGGGGTGCCGCCCGCGCAGCGGGGCCTGCCGTCGCTGATCGCAGCGCGCACGCCGCTCAACGCGCGCAGCGTGCCGGCTCACTGCTGGGCGCTGCGGGCGGGCGGGAGCGGGTCGGTCCTGCTGCTGGGGGCACCCGGCCATCCCGCTGGGGCCCGCCGCTCGGCGGCGTGGCTGGCCGAGCGGGCCGACGCTGTCGCCGCACTCGGCGACAGGTGGGCCGTCGTCGTGTCGATGCCCGGGTCTCACACCGAGCCCTATGCGGCGCTGACGCGCGCAGCAGCGTTGCAGGTGACGCTGTCGCCTGCACCGGGCACTGCGCCGCCCGGCGGGCTGCGCGGTGTGCTCGGTGCGTTCTGGCTGCGCTTCGACCCCGACCCGTTGACGCTGGTGTGCGCCGGTGCAGGCGACATGGAGAGCCCGCGCCTGGCGGCTGCGGGAGGTGCCGCTGCGGGATTGCCGGTCGTCGGCCGGCTCGGGCCGGTGAACGAGTCGGCACTGCTGGGCGGTCGTGCGAGGCGGCGGGACCGAGCCGCGCTCGACGCCCTGGGCGTCGCCTCGGACCACCTGCACGGTCGCGCAGAGCTCTCGGCCGGCCTGTCGCTGGACACAGCGAGCACCAACGGGCTGCTGTGGGCACACCGTCCTGCCGACAGCCAGCCGGAACCGCCTCGCAGGGACGTCTCGGCGCCCACGGCCACCGGAGCGCGGCGATGAGCCTGGCGGCGGCGATCTGGGACGAGGTGCTGCCGCGGGTTCAGGAGCGCCGGCTGAGCACAGCCGAGCCGCTGCCGGCGGTGGCCGACGCATGCCGACAGATCGCCGAGGACATCACCCGGGCGCGGGAGGCCGAGGCGCTCGACGCACGCGGCGAGTCGCTGAGCGACGACGAGCTGTCGTGGCTGCGAAGCCAGCTCGAAGCGCTGCTCGGCACCGGCCCGCTGGAGCGATACCTGCGGCGCGACGACGTGGAGAACATCTGGCTGTTCGGCCCGCACACAGGGGTGCTGGGCCTCGTCGGCGGCCGCCAGGAGGCCATCAGCGGGCTGTTCGCCGATGCCGAGGAGATGATCGGGTTCGTCGCGCACCTCGCCGTCACGCACGGCCAGACGGGCCGCCGGTTCGATCAGTCGGCGCCGCTGCTGGATCTGCGGCTGCGCAGCGGCGAGCGGGTGTTCGCGGCGATGGAGGTGTGCGGGCAGCCGTATCTGACCGTGCGGTGCCATCGCCACCGCATCGTGCGGCTCGACGATCTCGTCGCCGCAGGGTCGCTGACGCACGAGGCTGCAGAGTTCCTCGCCGCGGCGGTGCGGCCGCCTGCGCCCGCGAACGTGCTGATCTGCGGCGCGCTCGGGTCTGGCAAAACCACGCTGCTGCGCGCGCTGCTCGGCGAGATCGGCCCGACGGAGGTGGTGTGCACGCTCGAGCAGACCTTCGAGCTGTTCCTGCACGACACGCACCCGTACGTGTTCGCGGCCGAGACCCGCGAGCCCAACAGCGACGGCGAGGGCGAGATCGGCATGGAGGAGCTCGCCAGGCGCTCGCTGCGGTCGGGCGCAGACCGGGTGATCGTCGGGGAGCTGCGCGGACCCGAGGCGGCGACGTTCCTGTCTGCATGCGGCACCGGCTCGGACGGCTCCATGGCCACCATCCACGCATCGTCGCCCCGCCAAGCCCTTGCACGCATCGTCCGCTACTGCCTCAGCTCGGGTCTCGCAGGAGCGCAGTCGGCGCTGATCCAAGAAGCAGCCGACGTGATCCATCTCGTCGTTCACATGGGCAGCAACCCGCACACCGGGTTCCGGGGCATCCGCTCGATCACCGAGGTGCTCGGCGCTCCCGACGACCGGTTCGAGGTCCACGACATCTTCGCCCGACCCAATCGAGGAGACCCGCTCGTGATGACCGGCCGGCCGCGCAGCCCTGAATTGGCTGAACGGCTGGCTGAAGGCGGTGCAGACGTCGCCGCATGGCCCAGCGAGCCTCGCCGGCCATGACGGGCGCTGTGTGGTTCGGGCTGCTGTTCGCAGCCGGCGCGGCAGTGACGGCGCTGGCCGGGACCGGCGTGATCGGGGGGCGGGCCCGGGGGCGCCATGATGCCGCCCCCGCGCCGGGCGGCGACGCACAGCCTGAGCACCGCGCCGCTGCCGCAGCGCACTCGGCGCGCAATTCGCCAGTGCTCGCCAGATCGGGACTGGGCCCTAGCCGGCGGCTGTGGATCATCCAGGGCGCGGCCGCGGCGTGCGGCGCCGGCGGCGGGTACGCGGCGACGCGGCTGTGGGGCATGGCAGTGCTCGCCGGGGGCCTCGGGCTGCTGCTGCCGCCGTTCGTCGCAGCCCCCGCCCAGCGGCGGCGCCACACCGCCGAGGCGGTGGCCTGGCAGACCTGGACACGTCAGATTGCCGAACTGGCCCGATCCGGTGCGGGGCTCGGCGACGCTCTGGCCGCCAGCACCTCCCACGCCCCGCCCCAGATCGCCGACACGGTCGCCCGAACAGCCCGCACTGCGCGCCTCGCCGGCCTCGGCGCGGCGACCGGCGAACTCGCCGCGGCCGGGCAGACCTGGGAGCCCGAGGTTGCCGCGGGACTGCGGGTTGCCGCGACCTCCGGCGGGTCGCTGGCGGGACCCTTGGGAGAGCTCGCCGGGCGTATCGGCGACATCGTCGCCCTGCACCGCACCCGCACCGAAGCCGTCGTGCAGCTCTGGACGCAGACCATCGCGCTGCTGGCACTGGCCAGCGGCGTGATCACGCTCATGTACCGCAACAACCCCGCCTATTTCGAGCCCTACCGCACCCCGACCGGCCAAGCCGTGCTCATGCTCATCGCCTTCGTGCTGCTGGGCGCCACTGCATTCCTGGTGCGCCACTCAGTCGTGCGCGCTGACCCGTCGGTCCTGGTCGATCCCAGACGGCGCGGGCGCGCCCGGGACCCGCTGTGAGCACGACCGTGCTGGTGCTGGCCGCCGCAGGCGTCTTCACCGCAGGCGCCGCTCTCGCCGTCACAGCGGTCGCTGCCCCGCGAGAGCGTCCGGCGCGGCGCGGCACCGCGGAGGCGATGCTGGGGCTGCTGCCCCAGCCGAGGCAGAGCCGCCGGGCCGACCTGCGGCTTGCCGGGGTCACGCCGCACGCCTATGCAGCGCAGCGTGCGGCTGGTCTCGTCGGCGGCCTGGCCGTCGGTGTGGTTGCCGCAGCCCTGTGGACCCGCACACCGGTCGCCGCAGTGCTCACCGTGGCATTGGTCACGGTCGCGGGATGGCAGTTGCCCGCCCAGAGCGTCCGCGACGCCGCCCGCCGCGCCCGGGCCGAACTCGACCAAGTGGTGCGGCTGTGGATCGTGCTCGCCGCCCAGCAAGTCAGCGCGGGCACAGACCCCGAGACAGCGATGCTGTCTGCCGCTGGGGTCGGCCGCCGGGCCGGATGGAAACTGCTGCACCAGCATCTGCAGCGAGCCCAGAACGAGCGGCGCCCCGCCGCCGAAGGCCTCGCCGAACTCGTCGACCGGTACAGCCTGACAAGCCTGACCGCCGCAGTCGGCGCCTTCGAACTCGCCGCGCGCCGCGGCACACGCATGGCCGACGCCGTGCTGGCCGCGGCAGACAACCTGTGGCGCGACACCCTCGGACGCGAACGCGAGGCGGCCGAGCGGCGCAACCAGATCATCGTGCTGCCCGCCACCGCAGTGGCGCTGGCGCTCGCAGCCATCCTGATCTACCCGCCGTTCGTGTCGCTCACCGGCGGCATCATCACCCAGGCCCCCTGAACGATGCCGCCACGCCACGACCCCGCCGGGCTCGCGACCCTCGAATGGCTGCTCGTCATCGCCGCCGCCGGCGGCTTCGCCGCGGCGATGACAATCGCCTTCCAGAACCTGCTCGACGACGCCCCCCGCACACCCCCCGACCCCGCAGGCCGCCTCATCGACGCCGGCATCGACGCTGCCCGCATCTCCTCCGAAGCGATCGCCCCCCAGATCATCGCCGAGACCTCCGCTGATGACACCGCGCAGGCGGACGCCCACGCAGCCCTGGCGACGCTCGAGCGCCAGTGCGAAGACCTCGTATCGGCCTACCCCGACACGCTCGCCGCAGCCAGATGGACCTGGGACACGGTCCCCATCGACATACCTCCCCCGCCCACGACGGTTCCCGACGACACAGCCCCTACCACCGTCACGCTCGCGCCTGGCACCGAGACCACCCTCGGCCCCGGCAGCCTGCCGCAGACCAGCGGACGCTGGGTGTGCCGGATCAGCCACTCGCCCCGATGAACGCCGATCAGCACTCTGGCAGGTCCGCGGGCACCACAGGCAGCCCGCCGCCGAGATCGGCCGCGTTCTGCATGCCCGGCGCGTTCGCATCGGGCAGCGGCGCCAGCACCGCCGGTCCGGCCGCTGCCGCATGCACCCGGTCGAGCCGGCCCGGCCACAAGGCGCTGAAGGGGCCGACCACCTCGCCGGACACCTCCACCCGCACCCATCCCGGAGCGCCCGGGCCGGGCCGCAGAGCCGCGTCGGCGCCGCTGTGGCACCAATCGCTGCTGACCGTCACCCCGGCGGGGGTCCACCAACGCCACCCGTCGGGGCTCACCCCCGCCGCGTGCGCCGCGGCGTCGTGCGCAGACGCCGTCATCGACGACACACGAGGGTGCGGGTCGGCTGCTGAGTACACGCTGCCGTCGTCTGCGTGTGCCAGCCCTGCGTCGCCCACTGCGGCCCACGCTGCGCGCAAGCCCGCAGACGCTGCAGTCTCGGCCTGCGCCCGGGCGCCGGTCACCAGGAAGGCGTGCGCCGCGAGGATCAGCAGGAGCACGATGATCCCGGGCCACAGGATCAGCAACGGCAGCACTTCGCCGCGCTCGTCTCGACGGGCGGCAGGAGGCCGCCCGTGAGGGCCCGTGCCCGGCAGTCGGCAGGGCCGCCGAAACGCGGCGACGAGACCGGCGGCGCCGTGAGCTTGCTGGTGATGCTGATGGTGCCCGTCTGCGTGCTCGCAGCCGTGGTCGCCGCCGCGGTGCCGCGAAGGATCGCAGCGCAGGCCTCGGCGGACAGCGCAGCCAGCAACCTCGCCTCGCTCGCGGCCGGGTGGCGCGACGTCCAAGGCCGCGACCACGGCCGCATCGGCTGGTTCCCGCCCGACTGCGGCCCCGCCCCCGACCGCGCCGGGGGCCAAGCCGCCGAAGCGCTCGGCGCGGACCTGCAGAGCGCCTGCGAAACCCTCGCACGGTCGCTGCTCGCCGATCTGGGCGCTCGCGGCTTCGACGAATCCGACATCACGGGCTTCTACAGCAGCGCCTACACGACATCGACCGGCTCGGCGACACAGGGCGACGCTCACCCAGCCAGTCTGCCTTGCCGCGCAGGCGGCCGAGCCGTGATTGCCGACGCCGCCCATGTCGCCCTTGCGGCCGACTGGGGCGCGCGCGACTGGGCCACAGCCCACGTGTGGCCAGACGGCATCACGATCCGCAGCGAAGCCATCGGGCGCATCACGCAGCCAGCGGGCGACGACAACACCGGGCCGCCCGACTGCGGCGGACTACTCGACGCAACGCTGCTCGAAGGGCTGCCACGGCTCAGCGATGAGGCGCTGTCGTTCGCCGAAACGCTCCCCACGCGCACGGCGTTCGGCAACTAGGCGTGCCCATGCGACTCACGGCACTTGTCCCCGCCCGGCGAGCGCGACACCGCCGCGGCGCCCCGACGACACGCCCTCTGACCCCGCGCACAGCACGCGACGAGCGCGGATCCACCTCGTCGCTCGAGCTGATGGCCCTCACCCCGATGCTGGCGCTGGGGGTGCTGTTCATCCTGTGGGCAGGCCGAGGCGCCCGCGCCGAACTCGTCACCAGCCTCGCCGCGCAAGAAGCAGCCGTCGTCGCCGCGCTGTGCTGCGCCGACAGCAGCGCTATACAACCCGGCGGTCTCGACGACGACCAGCGACGCGAACTCACCGCAGCAGCGGTGCTGAACGCTCGGCCGGGGCTGGACTATCTCTGTCTCAGCGGGCCGCAGCCGGCTCCCGGTGCCACCGGGTTCGTCACCGAAGCCCACGTCGACCTCAAGCAGCCGTCCTCGGCTGCCGAGCACGCCGAACGGGTCGAGATCGTGACCACCCACGTCACCTGCGAGGCCGACGGCGCCGTCGCCCCCATACGCGGCCTGTTCGCAAGCCGCACAGTGCACGGGCACGGCGCACACGTCATCGTGCACACGGGCGCGCCGGAGCCAGTCGGCAAGACACCTGACGACCTCGGCGAGAGCGAGCAGCAATGAGCGCCGCTGCGGGCGTGTGGACCGCCGTCGGCACATGGGCGCTGCTCGGCATGCATGCGTCATGGACCGATCTGCGTCGAGCCGTCATCAGCCGGCGCGCCTGCTGGGCCGCGGGCATCGCCATCGCTGCCCTGCTGGGCGCATCGACGCTCGCCCTCAGCGACCCCCGCCGGTACCTGTATGTGCTCGCCGGCACCGCCGCCGTCGCCGCGCTCACCGAGATCGCCTACCGGACCCGGCCCGACGCGATCGGCTACGGCGACATCCGCCTCATCATCGTCAACAGCCTCCTGCTCAGCTGGTGGGGACCGGCGTGGCCATGGTGGGGGCTCGCCGCCGGCGCGGCCGCCGCATGGCCCCAAGCACTCGCCGCCACGCTGCGCCGCGGACGCGGCGCTGCAGTGCGCTGCGCACCCGCGCTCACCCTCGGTGCCGGGCTCATCCTCACCACCCGCCTCACCTCCGTCGGACCGCTCCCATGACACACCCACAACCGAACCAAAGGAAACTCCCATGACCCACCGCACCACTCCCCGCAATGAAGCCGGCCTCACCACGCTGGAATGGCTGCTCATCGTGGCCGCCGTCGCCGGACTCGCCGCGCTGGCCGTCGTGCTCGTCCAGAACGTCGTCGACGACACCGCCGAGCAGCTCGGCGGCGCCAGCGCACGCGCCACCGCAGCCAACGTCGCCGCCGACACGGTTATCCGCGAAGCACGCACAGCGGATGTCAACGACGCCCGCTTCAACACATGGCAGAGATGGGAGCTGTACTTCACCGCCCGCTGCGAACGCCTCGAAATCCTCTACAGCGACACCAACCTCGACGTCGACGCCATCTTCGAAGGGCCCACCGACAAAGGCGACGACATCCAACCCCTCACCGGCGAGCTCAACAAAGCCAACGAGGCAGCCCCCGGCTCAGGCAAACCCCAAGCGGTCTGCCGCCGCAAGACAACCTGAGGCACCAGCAGCGCGCCCCGGCGGACATCACTCGAGCTGACGCGCCTGCAGATCGACGGGAGCGGCTTCGCCGGGCACCGTCGGGGACGACCCGAAACGCTCCCGCTCCCCACGCACGTTGCGCAAGCTGCACACCGGCAGCTTGTGCACCTCGTACCAGCCGCCCCCGGAGTCGAGCACACCCGGCTTCCAGAACGGCAACACCTCGGTGTCCGCGTAGGTGATCCCGAGACGAGCGCACCGCTCCCCATAGCGCCGATTCAACAAATCGGCCTCGAACTGACTGGTCGGATGATGCGCACGCCACTCCCGCGTCAACGAATCCGCATGGATCCGAGCCGCCCGGAAACGGGCACTAAAACCCCCCGCATCCACACCCACATCACGCACCACCGACCCCACCGCGACCACCGCAGAAGCCGTGAACGCCGCCACGGCAGCGGTCAACAACAGCCACCCCAACGTCGACAAACCGGATCCAGTTCGGAGGCCGCAACCGCGAGAGCGCATCATTGTCGGGTCGGGTCATGCACAGCATGTGACTGCTTCATGATGCGACGACCCTAGGCCGCGGCAACGGCGGGGGCCGATGCGTCGGCCTGTGTCCCGGGGCGATTCAGTCGGCCGTCAGCCGGCTCAGCCGGCGTGAACCGTGATGCCGAATTCGTTGCCGGCGTCGATCAGCGCGTCGAACAGGTACTGGCCGAAGGAACGGTCGCAGAAGATGAGGTAGGAGCGTGTGTCGTCGATGTCGTTGCGGGCGAGGTCGCAGGTGGTCAACGCCACCGAGGCCGAGAGCACTGCGCCGTCGGGCGTCATGTGGTCGCCCCAGTCGATGCCGCACACCTTCTCCAGCATGCGCGCTGCCTCGGCGCCGGTCACCCGGAACATCGCCCGGCTGTGGGTCCAGTCCAGCGCCGTCATGAACTCCTCGGCGTCGAGCCCGTCGAGGTCGGCGACCGCTGCAGCGACTTCCCCCGGCGAGCCCACGATGATCCACTCGCCGGGTCGGGAGCCCAGCACGAGTGCGCCGCCCGGCGTGCGGTTCGACGATCCGAACGCGGTTCCCATGCGCTCGGCGGTCGGTCCGTCAGGGCTGGCCCGCACCAGCCACTTGGTGGCGGCGCTCGCGTCGGCAAGCGTCAGATCACCGTCTGCCGACGCGGGATAGCTCCGCACCACCGGACTCTCGAACGCCGGGCCCTGGGGAGATGCTGCGTCAACCACGGAGACGCTCCCCCGCAGGATCGAAATGGGCGTGATGGTCGATCACCGTCGCGCTGATGCGCTTGCCCGACTCAAGCAGCACCGTCAGCTTCGTGCCGCCGGCGGCCAGGTCGGGCTCCACCTGCCCCAAGCAGATCGAGCGGTTCAGGGTCGGAGAGAAGCGCGAGGACGTGATGCGGCCCAGGATCTCGTTGGTCTCGCCCCGCACGATCTGGGCGGCTTCTTCGGGCACCACATGGGGATCGTCGGGCTGGATCGCCACGACGAGCGGCAGCGGCCGATCGGCAGCCCACGCCAGCTCGGGCTTGCCGGCGAAGTCGTCCTTGTCGAGCTTGATCAGCGATCCCAAGCCGGTGCTGGGTCCCAGCGTCAAGCCGTCGGTGTCCTGGCCGACGATGAAGTGCCCCTTCTCGAGGCGCATGATGCGCTGGCCCTCGAGACCGAACGGGCCGACGCCAAGATCGACGCCGGCGTCCATGAGGGCTTCCCAGACATGGCAGCCGTGACCGGAAGGCACGTGCAGCTCGAAGGACAGCTCGCCGGTGAAGCCGATCCGCCACATGAAGCAGCCCTCCACACCGGCCACGGTGGCCTGGCGGACGGTCATGTACGGGAATGCCTCGGCGTCGAGGTCGACGCCCTCGCAGACCCTGCCCATGAGCTCGCGGGACTTGGGCCCGGCCACGTTGATGCTGGCGTAGGCGGTGGTGACCGGCGTGACGTGCACCTGCCAGTCGGGGCGCTCGGTCTGGAGCCAGTTCTCGACCCATTCCCACACGCCGCCGGCACCCGAGCTGGTGGTGGACATCATGTAGTGGTCTTCGCCGAGGCGACCGGTGACGCCGTCGTCGAGCACCACGCCGTCCTCGGCGCACATCATCCCGTAGCGCACCCGGCCGATGCCCAGCTTCATCCACTTGTTGACATACAGCAGGCTGAGCAGTTTTGGCACATCGGGGCCGCGCAGGTCGAGCTTGCCCAGCGGCGTGACGTCGATGAGCCCGACGTTCTCACGGACGTTGCGGACCTCGCCTTGGGGGTCGCCGTAGTGATCGGGGCGCAGCCACTGGCCGGCCTGGATGACCGAGACGTTGTTGGCCTCGTGCCAGGGGTGGATCGATGACACCCGCACCGGCTCGAACATCCGGCCGCCGAGCGCTCCCAGCGTGATAGGCGCGAAGGGGGGCCGCCACACGGTGGTGCCGACCTCGCTGATCGTCTCGCCACGCGCCTCAGCGATGGCCGCAACGGTGTTGACCGTCTCGAGCTTGCCCTGCGAGGGTCCCATCGTGGCGGTGGTGTAGCGCTTGGCCAGCTCCACCGAGTCGTAACCCTCGTGCGCGGCGGCGACGAGGTCCTTGGAGCTGATGTCCTCGGACATGTCGACCATGCCGTGGGTGTCGGCGCGGTAGAGCTCGGGATGAGGATCACGGCCGAGCGGCGCCCGCTCGTCAGGCACCCACGCGGGTTCGTCGCCGTCGACCGGCAGCGCCCGAGCGGTGCGAGCCTGCAGGCGATGGCGTACCGCAGCGGCACGGGATGCGGCGAGGCGACCTGTCTCCGCGCCGTGCCGGCGCAGCCGATCCAGATCGCCGTCGCCGGCAAGCCCGCCCGTCGCCAGCACAGTGCTGGGGGGGTCTGACGGAAAAAATCTGGCCGCGGCCGGGTCGTAGACCGGACGGTCGCCTGCCATATTGAGCAGCGAGGTGGGGGCAGTCCAGCCTGCGGCCACCACCAGCACATCTGCTTCGACTCTTTGGGGGCCGTCGGTTCCGTCCACCATGACGGCCTCGACGGCCCGGGACGAACCTGCGGTCGAGCTGACGCGCGCGGCGGTACGACCGTCGATGACGGCAGCGACCTCGGTGCCGGCCCGCTCGAGGTCGGCGACTGCCGCGTCGCCCTCGGCATTCGCGCTGAACACCACGGCCCGCTCGCCCGGCTTGATGCCCCACAGGTTGATGAGGCGTCGAGCCGCTCCCGGGGTGATGACCCCGGGCCGGTCGTTGCCTTCGAACACATACGGACGCTCGATCAGGCCGGGCGCCACCACCAACGTCTTGGCGCGGGCCTTGATGAGCCGCTCGACCGCGATCGGGTGGTTGCGCTGGACAATGCCGAGCCAGTTGTCCTCATATCGACCCGTCACGGTTGAATCAGTCAGCACTTCGATGTCGGACGCGTCGAGCGCTGCCCGCAGTTCTGCCAGGGCAGCTTGATCGGCGGCATCGCTCGAATAGCGCAGATGCCCGCCGACCGCGTGCTCGTGCTCGACGAGCAGCACGCTGGCGCCCGCGCTGCTGGCGGCCAGCGCCGCCTCGATGCCTGCCGGGCCTGCTCCGGCCACCACCACGTCGGGGTGCATATAGCGCTTGTCGTGGTAGGCGTGCGGGGTGTCGAGGTCGATCTTGCCGCCCGGGGCGAACGTGGCGAGCACCCGCTCGTAGGTGGGCCACAGCCACTGCGGCCGCATGAAGGTCTTGTAGTAGAAGCCCGCCGTCAGGAAGCGCCCGAGCAGGCTGTTCGCCGCCTTGATGTCGCGGTTCAGCGACGGCCACGCGTTCTGCGAGCGGACGTCCATGCCGGATGCCAGCAAGCGGTGGCCGGCCCGCACGTTGGGATCGTCGCCCACTTGGACCATCAGGTTGGGATCCCAGTAGTCGGCGGTGAGGATCCCCCGGGGCCGGTGGTACTTCATGGACCGGGAGAAGATCTGCACTCCAGACGCGGCCAGAGCAGATGCGATCGTGTCGCCCTCGAAGCCGCTGAAGCGCTTGCCGTTCCAGCGGAAGCGGAGCTTGGCAGCCCGGTCGATCACCTCGGTGGGCTGGACGCCCTGCCGGCTCATCGTCATGCCGCGCTGCCCTTCCTGCCGTCTGGCTGGAGTCCCCGGACAGCATCGGGCACACACGCGCTCATGCCGCACCGTCCCTCATGCCGCACCGCCTCGCTTGTCCCCTGGCAGGGGCGGATCACGGAATTCGTTGGTGGCGGTGTTGCGTTCCACCGAGAACCACCGGCGGCAGCCCGACGCGCAATACCAGTTCTCGCGCAGCCAGCCGGCCGGGTTGTCGCGCAGGTACAGGTAGGCCCGCCATTCGGACGGCGAGGCCGTGTTGGGGTCTGGACGGGCGTGCGACTCGCCGCCGTACCGGAGGTCGGTCGAGTTGCGTGGGCCGCAGTTGGGGCACGGGACAAGCAGCATCAGATACTCCCCATCAGTGGCCCACCGACGCTGCGCCTTTTTCGCCGACCAGCTCGCCGTTGTCGAAACGGCTGAGGGCGAACGCCTCGATCAGCTTGGGCGTGCGGCCCGTGGCCGCGGCTTCGGCCATCTGCTCACCCGAGACGGGAGCGGCCTTGAAGCCGTAGGTGCCCCAGCCCACATCCACCAGGAAGCCATCCACGGGTGTGAAGCCCATCACGGGCGAATAGTCCGGGGTCATGTCGCACAGGCCCGACCACTGGCGCAGAATCCGCATGCGCGAGACGCCGGGCATCAGCTCGAGCACGTGCCCGGCCAGTCCCTCGGTGAACTCCAGCGAGCCGCGCACTGAGTAGTTGGCGTAGGGGTCGACCGAAGCGCCGAACACCAGCTCGCCCCGGTCGGTCTGGCTCACGTACACGTGCAGCGAGCCCGAGACCACCACCGTCGGCAGGAACATCTTCACCGGCTCGGTGACGGCAGCCTGCAGCGGGTGGGTGGTGATGGGCAGCCGCACGCCGGCCATCGTCGAGATGAGCGACGCCCACCCGGCGGTGCAGTTGATCACGATCGGCGTGGAGATGTCGCCCCGGTTCGTGCGAACCCCGGTCACCCGGCCCCCGGCACCTTTGCCGTCGGGACCGTCGCCGCCCTCGCACAGAATGTCAGTGACCTCGGTCTTCTGGTGCATCTCGACACCCATGTGGTCCGCCGCCCGGGCGTAGCCCCACACCACCGCGTCGTGGCGGACGACGCCGCCGGGCGGGTGATACAGGGCGCCCTGAATCGGGTAGCGGGGGTGGTCGGAAGTATCGAGGCTCGGGCACTCCTTCTTGATCTCGTCGGGGCCGATCACGCTGGAGTTGACGCCGCCGAGCTTGTTGACCTCGGCGCGCCAGTGCATCGTGCGCAGCGAGCTGTCGGAGTGGGCCAGCGTCAGGTGGCCGCGCTGGCTGAACATCACGTTGATATTCAGCTCGATTGCCATCTGCTCATAGAGGCGCACTGAGCGGTCGTAGAAGGCCACGCCCTCCGGGGTGAGGTAGTTGGAGCGCACGATGGCGGTGTTGCGCCCCGAGCCGCCGCTGCCCAGATAGGCCTTGTCGAGCACGGCCACGTCGGTCATGCCGTGATTGCGGGCCAGGTAGTAGGCGGTAGCCAGGCCGTGCACCCCGCCGCCGATCACCACGGCGTCGTAGGACCGCTTCAGGTCACAGTCGCGCCACACGCGCGGCCAACTCTCGCCGCGCAGACCCTTCCAGGCCAGCGCCGCCGCCGAGTACTTCGGCGGGCGTCGCCGCAGCCGACTCCCGAATGCTGCCATCGCCATGCAGGGTAAGCACCTCGCTCGGTGACGGGAAGTATCAATTTACGATCAATTCAGACGTGTTGCCTCTCATTCCTGCCTACGCTGTGCGGCATGAATCTGCAGCGCCTGCGCTATTTCGTCACCGTGGCCGAGGAGCTGCACTTCGGCCGAGCAGCGCAGCGACTGCATATGTCCCAGCCGCCGCTGAGCCAGCAGATACGCCTGCTGGAGCACGAACTCGATGCCCCGCTCTTCGACCGCAGCACCCGCCGCGTCACGCTCACGGAGGCTGGGCGGTTCCTCTACCCCGAAGCTCTTCGCCTGCTGGCGGCCGCAGACGGTGTCGAGCGCCTGATGTCACAGCGCCGCGAAGGCCACACGGGCACCCTGCGTGTCGGCTTCGTCGACTCGGCCGCGTACGAGGTCATGCCGCGCGTGCTGGCCGAGTACCGGCGGCGGCGGCCCCGGGTCGACTTCGAGCTGCACACGCTGAGCTCGGACGAGCAGGTCAAGGCGCTGCGGGCCGGGCGCATCGATCTGGGCATCGGCAGGGCCACCGGAGACGCCGACCAGGTGGAGGCGACGCTGGTGATGAACGAACGGCTGCTGCTGGCCGCTGGAAGCGCCCACCGGCTAGCGCAGCAGCCGAATGCAGCACTGCGCGACGTGGCCGGCGAGCCGATCATCGGCTTCGATCGGGGGGTGTCGCCCAGCCTGCACGCCGTGCTGGCTGGGATGTTCAGCGCCCAGGGAGTCGCCTACGACCCCATGATCGAGGCCACCGAGTACACCACCATTCTCGGATTCGTGGCCGCAGGCGAGGGCGTCGCCATCGTGCCCGCCAGCGTGCAGACGTTCCGGCCGCCAGGCCTGCACTACGTGCCGATCAGCGACACCGCCGCTTCGGTCCCCCTGCTGCTGCTCACCCGTTCCGGCGAACCCCTGCCGCTGGTCACCCAAGCCCTCGACGTCGTCACCGAGCTCTACGCCCCGGCGTCGGCGGCCTGAGGAGTCGAGATTGGCGGTGGGTCAGATGGCGAGATCGTTGAGGTTGTAGTCGCGGATGACGCGCTCGAAGGTCTCGTCGCTGTAGCGGAAGTCGTCTTCGAGGCCCACGAAGGGGGCGTAGGTGTAGCGGCGCTCGCCGGGACGATGCTGCGCCCGGGCGTCGATGGCCACGGCAATCACCGACGACCGCTTGAACACGCGCTCCTCGTCGTAGACGACCACACCGTCACGCTCGTGCACCCGCAGTTGACCTGCCACGCCCAGCACCGAGCTGCGCCGGTGGAAGCCGAACGTGACCGAGATGCGCGGGTCCGCAGAGGTGTTGGCGTAGGAGCCGTGGACCATGTGACGGTTCACCACGGTCGCATCACCCGGCTCGCACAGCAGCGGGATGGCGTCGGGCAGCATGGTGCTGCCGCCGTTGTCGGCCACCTTTGCACGCAGGTCGATGCGCCCCGACGTGTGCGTGCCGGGCACGACCCACAGCGCATTCGCCGCCGTGGTGTCATACAGCTGCACCTGGAAGTTGAAGCCGTGAATGCCCATGTCCCAGTCGGGGTTGTCCCAGTGGGTGACGCCGTCCTGGTGCCACGACACCGAGCCGCCCAGCCCGGGTTCCTTCACGAAGATGGCGTCGTTGTAGGGAACGAAGTCGGGGCCGTTGATGCTCTCGGCGATCGACATCAGGTCGGGATGGCCGTACAGCCGCAGCGCGGAGGGCATCGACTGGCACATGCCGAAGATCAGGTAGACCACATCAGGCGGGGCGTCGGCATCGGGGGTCGGCTGGTCCATCTGGACCTGGTGGCGACCGCCGAGGGCGCTGGTGCCGCCGAACGGGTCTGACAGCGGCGCGATGTGGATGTACGGCTCGACTGCGTAGTCGCGGCCCAGCGCGGGCCGGCCGTGGCGGTCGAGGGCCTCGCCCTTGCGCACCGGCGCCCGCTCGATGACCTCGCCCACATCGGCCCGGAGCTCGGCAATCTCGTCAGGGCCGACGACGCCGGTGAAGACATAGAAGCCGTGCTTCCAGTAGTTCTCCAGGATCTCGGGATGCAGCTTGCCGTCGGGCCCGAACCGGACCGGACCCCGGTTGCCGGTCTCGTGGGCTCGCTGCACGCCGCCGGCGAGGTAGTCGGCCATGTCTGCGAGATGCTGCTCTCTCGTCGGCGCATCGGCCGCTTCCGTTCGATCCGCAACGTCAGTCATCGCGCTCCCCCAGGCAGTCCCCGTCGGAACGATGGTAATCGGGCAACCCGCCGGCTCTCTCGTGGTTATCCGCGTTCTGCGAGCATGAAGCCATGGAATTCGCTGAGTACGCAGACCGATACCGCACCGCCGAGGCGACCCGCGACGACGCCGGGGTGGTGACCGTTCGCATGAACACCCGCGGCGGGCCGCTGCAGTGGGGCGGCCGCCCGCACCGTGAGCTGCCCGAGCTGTTCATGGCACTGGCATCCGACCGGGACATCAAGGTGGTGATCCTCACCGGCACCGGAGACTCGTTCATCGAACTGCCCGACGAGGTCAACGCACTGGCCGAAGGGCGGGCCAATGCCACCGTGTGGGACCGCATCATCTGGGAGGGCAACCGGCTCGTCGACCAGATGCTCGACATCGAGGTGCCGATGATCGCCGCCGTGAACGGCCCGGTCACCGTGCATTCGGAGCTGGCCGTGCTGTGCGACATCGTGCTGGCTGCCGAGGGCGCCTACTTCCAGGACGCCCCGCATTTCCCCGGCGGGCTGGTGCCCGGCGACAGCATGCAGATCGTGTGGCCGCTGCTGCTCGGCCCGAACCGAGGCCGCTACTTCCTGCTCACCGGCCAGCAGATCGACGCCGCCGAAGCCCACGAGCTCGGCATCGTGGGCGAGGTGCTGCCCGCCGACGACTTGATGGCCCGCGCGCAGGAGATCGCCGCCGACCTCGCCAAGCTGAACCCGATCCTGCTGCGCAACACGCGCCACGCACTGGTGCGCCCACTGCGGCGCGCCATGGCCGACGACCTGCACACCGGCCTGGCCCTCGAGGCAATCGCCTCGATGTCAGCCCGCGAGTGGTTCCGCGACCAAGCCGCCGACGACGCCTAGGGGCGCCTCGGCGATTGGCCTCTCAGCCGGTGATGGCGTCGAGGGTTTCGGTGCTGGGAGCGAAGTAGAACGAGCCCGAGGCCGGGTTCGAGAAGTCGGTGATGGCGTCGCGCACGCCGTTGGCGTCGTCAAGGCCGTACATCCGCCGCAGGCGGCGCCGCAGCGGCGCCTGGTCCTTGCAGAACGCCATGAAGTACAGGCCAACGGTGCCGTCGTGGAACGCATACGGCGTGGAGCGGCGGGCGATCTCGTTGATCTTGTCGCTGCCCTCGTTGCCGTGGTTGCCGTCCGCGCGCAGCTCGACGTGGCTCAGGTGGCTGTAAGGCTCCTGGGAGTCGGTCTTGTCGGTCTCGGGGTACTTCTTGCGCCCGAAGTTCTTTTCCTGCTGTTCGTCGGACAGCGCGTTCCAGCCGTCGAGGTCGTGCACCCAGCGCTGGGCGATGATGTGGCTGCCGCCGGCGCCCGCATCGCCGTCGGGCACGACGGCCACGGCCGGCTGGTCCTCGTCGGCAGGGTTGCCGGTGCCGTCCTTGAAGCCGGTCATGTCGAGCGAGTCACCGTAGATGAACGTGGGCGTCTCACGAGCGACGGCCATGTGGCCCGCCAGCGCGGTGCGGGCGTCGTACTGCGCCTTCCACACCTTGTCCTTGTCGTCGTGGTTCAGCCACAGCAACAGCTCTTCCTGGGTGCCCTTGGCCTCACGCCCCGAGCCATCCTCGGACTGGACGGTCACATAGGCCTGGAAGTCGTCGGGCACATCGTCGGTGAGCTCGGGCAGCAGGCCCGGGCCGAAGCCGAGCGTCAGGTTGATGCCCTCGGCGTCGCATGCGGCCCGCAGGTCGGCGAGCACCGACGTGATCGCGCCGAGGTCGGCACCCTCGACACGGCTCAGGTGGACGTACCACTGGTTGGCGCCCATTTCGTTGAAGATGGCCTTCTGCGGCGTCGGCATCTGTGCTCCTTGAGGGGTTCGGTAGTGCAAGCGAAAGCGACCCCGCCGGGCAGCTCGAGCGGCGGCACGGCGAGATTGCGGGGCTGATCGTAGGCCAACCGGAACGGCGCGCGCACCGCCGGTTCCCGCCGTTCGGCATAGCTGCGGTGTGACTGTTCGACGTGTGCCAGCATGTGGCAATTGACCCCGCCCCCCACCAGCAGAGATCCGGCCATGAGCATCACAGCACCACAGCGCACCTATGACACAACGCTGCCGATCCGGGACGATCTGAGAGCCGCCCACGGCGAGATCGCGGCTCGCTGGTCGCGGCCCGGCACGTGGTGGACCGGCGAGCAGCGGGCCGAGATCGTGCGGCAGGTGCGCGCAGCCCGGGACCACCGCACCGACGACGGCGGCGTGTTGCCGCCGTGGGTGCAGCCAAGCAGCATCGACGGCCTTGTCGATGCTGACGGCCCGCTGCGGGCCGCTGCCGTCGACGCGGTGTGGCGCATCACCAACCACCCGGGAACGCTGACCGAAGACTGGTACCAGTCGGTCGTCGACCGCGGCGTTGATCCGCTGGCCTATGTGGAGTTGGTGGGCCTGGTCGCGCAGTCCAACTGCGTCGATCGCTTCGCCGACGCGCTGGAGCTGCCGCGCATCGAGCTGGACGAGCCGGCCGACGGCCCACCGAGGCGGGAAGGCGCACCTGCAGCCGTCAAGTACCACTGGGTTCCCACGGCCGACATCAAGATGCCCAACGTCACCAAGGCGCTCAGCGCCGTGCCGGCGGAGAACGAGGCACTGTTCATCCTCTCCGACGCCCAGTACGTGCCGATGGAGCGCGTGCGGGGCGATGTGGTGTCCGACCGCAACTCGCTCACCCGGCCCCAGATCGAGGTGCTCGCGGCGCGGACCTCCAAGCTCAACGAGTGCTTCTACTGAACGTCGGCCCACGCGTTGCTGCTCGGTCTGAGCGGCCAGAACAAGGACATGGACGTCAGCTACGAAGCCGTCAACGGCTCCGACGCAGGTGACGGCGGCGTTCCTCACGGCGCGCTGCTCGCGCGACTCGCCGAGGCGATGTGGGAAGGCGACCGCGAGGCCACGGCCGCTGCGCGATCCGCTGTGGTCGACGCCGCCGGCGCCGACGTGATGGTCGATGCCGTGGCGGTCAGCGCCAACTTCCACATGATGACCCGGGTCGCCGACGGCACCGGCACGCCGCTGGATCCAGGCACCTACGACATGTCGGCGCCGGTGCGCGAGGCCTGCGATCTCAACGGGTTCGTGTCGCGCCGCGATCCGCAGGGCGACCGCCAGACCGCCCAGGGAGCGTCGAACTGACTATCCGGCGCCGCCTCGATCTTACGATCTGAAGCGCTTGGTGGGCATGTGGGGGCCGATGTAGCCCACGTGCACTTTGCCAGTCGGCCCCCGCGTGTCGTCGTGGAAATAAAGCCGCGGCGCCATCGACCCGTTGGCCAGCTTCAGGTGCGACTGCATCACGGTCCGACCTGACGGGTCGACGCCCTTCGAGACCGGCAGCACGCGGTGCTGGCGAAGCTCCGAACGGCGCATCACCTCTTCAGACTCGTTCATCGCCAGCTTCTTGGCGTTCGCGAACCAGGCGCGCTCATGCTTGCTGCGGGCGCACCAATCGCGGAAGTCGCCGAAGTCGGAGCCCTTGTGCGCATACACCTCCAGAGCCAGCAGGCCGTCGAACACGCTGCGCGCCCACGACCTTGACTCGATGGCGCTGTCGAGGTCGGCGATGCGGTGTTCCGCCTCCGGCGGGATCTCGACCTTGCGCAGGTTGATCCGCGCGAGCGAGAGGGCTTGACGGATGGAGGTCACCTGCGGGTACTTGGTATGGGTGGGATCAGCATCGGCCGCCGCTGACGTGCCTGAGGCCATCAGCGCTCTGACCGTTTGATCGCGCGATTCCTCCAGCAGCTGATGCAGCTGCTCGACGCGCTGCTGGGCCATCTCGAGTTCTTCGAGCACGTCGTAGAGCTGCTCGGACTGCTCGTCGCGCTCAGCTCGGGCCGCTGCTCGTTCCTCGCGGGCTTGGTAGAGGGCGTCCCAGACCGCTTCCACCTCGGCCTCAAGGGCTTCGGCCCGCTCGGCCGCGTCGGTGTCGGGCGAGGGCTCATGCCGCTCACGGCGATCGCCCAGCAGCTGGCGGGAACGGCGATAGAGCTCGGGCGGTTCGCGATCGACAAGCATCGTCTGCAGCAAACGGCCGAACCAGCGAGCTGTCTCGTCGAGATCGCTTCGCACGAACTCCGCAGCGAGCGTCCGGTGCCGGTGCGGCTCATGCTCGCCAGGCAGGTACAGCCGGGCCTCGCCGGGCTGCACGTCGAGCTCGGGACCCATCGCCACCTGGAAGGGATTGATGGTCTGTGCCGGCAGCACGTAGACACGGGCGAGGCCCGCGAGTTGGCGTGCCGTCGTGCGGGCACGCTCCATGGTGGGCCCCGGCCCGTCGAGGTAGTCGTGTGCCATCACGACGCACGGCATGACCCTGCTCGCTCCCCGCAGCGCGTTCGCAAGGGGCACCACCGCCTGACGCGTCGGTTCAACCGCAAGCGGTCGCGTGCCCAGCCGTTCCGTTGCCATCCGGGGACGACCGCCTCCCTGTTCGGCGTCGTCGAGCAGCGTGCAGACCAGGACCTGCACGTCACTGATGTTGGCCACGGCAGCCTGCTCGTGCGGCATCTCCACATCGACCCACACCCAGCCGTCAGTGCCGTTCGTCAGCACGCGCAAGACGACAACGGAAGAGCCCGACGGATCTTGCTGGTCCAGCTCGAGCAGCGTCTCGGACACACCGCCGTGCGCTGCAGTCTCCCGGCGCAGATTCACTCGCGCCTCATCGGTGGCGACCTCGCCCTCGAACCCGTTCGATGGCCTCGTGCCTGCCGGCTCGCTGGGCACCGGCGCCTTGGCGTTCGCACCGGCATCCCCCCCGCCAAGCTGCGGGTGGAGCGCACGAGCCCAAGCGCGAAACGTCCGCGCGGCAAGCTCGTGCAGGCCTGGTCGGTCGTCATTCCACATCGCCCGGTACACCACCGGCGTCGCAGCGGCTCGCATCTCGGCGGAACTCATGAGGCCACCTCAGATTCGAGGACGGCCGCTAGTGCCGTCACGCCGCTGAGCGCTGGAGCCGGTGGGACCGGAACGCCGCTGCGGGCGGTTCCGGCCGCCATGGCTAGCTCTGTTCGTAGATCGGCGTGAGGAGAGCGCGGCCCAGCGTGGTGCCGAACATGTTGAAGCCGCAGATTGCCGGCGAGACGTTCTCGTCGATCGGCAGCGAGGCAACGCTCAGCGCGTGCACGGCGAACATGTAGCGGTGCGGGCCGTGGCCCGCAGGCGGCGCGGAGCCCAAGTAGCCGGGCAGCCCTGCGTCATTGCGAAGCTGCTTGGCGCCGTCGGGCAGCCCGCTGCCTTCGGCGTCGCCGGCACCCGATGCGAGCTCGGTGCATGACGTGGGAATGTCGAACACGATCCAGTGCCAGAAGCCGCTGCCGGTCGGCGCGTCGGGGTCGAAGCAGGTGACGGCGTAGCTCTGCGTGCCCTCAGGCGCTCCCGACCACGCCAAGTGAGGGGATCGATCTTCGCCTCCGGCGCCGAAGATGCCCGAGACCTGTGGCATCGGGAGCATCTGCCCGTCGGCGACATCGTCGCTTTGCACCTCAAACGACGCAACTGCGGGAAGGAAGTCGTAGGGGCTGGGAGGTTGCGGCATGACGGGTGCCTTTCTGTTCGCTGACCGGACAGTTGACACTATTCGTTGCACTGCGCTAGACAAGCCGTGTGTTCACCGCTCGGGGTGTGAACTCCGAGCCGCACATCACACAACCCAAACTGACAGACCAAGGACCGGCCCGCTTCGGCGGGTCGGTCTTTGGGTTGTAGGGACTGGCTCAGGGTGGGCGACGGGTGGGCCATGCCGCAAACGGTTACAGACACGCGGCAGACTGACGGTCGATCAACGACCGGAGGTGGCCGTGACGCGCTGCAGCCCCGCATCAGCCCCAGACAACCTCCGACGCTGGTGGGCCGATGCCGTCGGCTATCAGGTGTACCTGCGCTCCTTCGCCGATTCTGACAACGACGGCGTGGGCGATCTGGGCGGTGTGATCGCCAAGCTCGACTACCTGGCGCGCCTCGGCGTGGACTTCGTCTGGATCACGCCCTTCTACCCCACGCCCGGCCATGACTGGGGCTACGACGTGGCCGACTACTGCGACGTCGACCCGCTCTTCGGCGACTTGGCCACGCTCGACCGGCTAGTGGCCGCAGCACACGACCGCGACATCCGCATCGTCACCGACCTGGTGCCGAATCACACGAGCAGCGACCATCGCTGGTTCCAGGCGGCGCTCGGCAACTCGGGCGCAGCGGAACGTGAGCGCTATCGCGACTACTACATCTGGCGCGACCCGGCGCCCGGCGGCGGCCCACCGAACAACTGGGTCGGCTATTTCGGCGGCCCGGCATGGACGCTGGATCCCGACTCGGGCCAGTACTACCTGCACCTGTTCCTGCCGTCGCAGCCCGATCTGAACTGGCGGAACCCGGCCGTCGCCGCCGAGTGGGACGACATCCTGCGCTTCTGGCTGGACCGCGGCGTCGACGGCTTCCGTGTCGACGTCGCCGGCGGCCTGGTGAAAGACGAGCACTTGCGCTCCAACCCGCAGCTGCAGGCCATCCCCCCGGGGGCCTCGCGCTGGGAGCAATGGGACTGCTTCGAGCACCTCTACGACGTATTCCAGCCTGAGAGCCAAGACGTCTTCCGGCGCTGGCGCACTATCTGCGACCGCTACGGGGCCTTCCTGCACGGCGAGACGTACCACCTCGACCCGCGGGGCATGGACGACCTGCTGCCCCCCGACGGCATGCACGGCGGCTACTGGTTTGCGCCCATGCACATCGAGTGGGAGCCCGCGGCGATCCGCACGACGCTGCGCGCACCCACCGGCGACCTTGCCGAACGGCTGCTGTGGGCAATGAGCAGCCACGACATGCCCCGGGCCCCCACTCGCTTCGCCCTCCGCAGCGACGCCGGCAGCGACCAACCTGCCGCGCCGGACGGCTGGGGTGCCGCACGCACGCTCGCCTTCAACGTGCTCGCGGCATTCCTGCCTGGCACCTTCGTCCTCTACCAGGGCGAGGAGCTCGGGCTGATCGACGGCGAGGTGGCAGTGGCAGACAAGCTCGACCCCGTCGGCCCCGACAGCGACGTGGGTGCGGGCCGTGACGGCTGCCGCACGCCCATGCCGTGGGGTGACGGCCCGCACAACGGCTTCTCCGACACCGAGCCGTGGCTGCGGTCGGCGCAGCGCCCGTACGTCCACACGGCTGCAGCGCAGGACGGGGCTGCGCGCTCGTGGCTGGAGGCCTACCGCGATCTGCTCGCTGCACAGCGGGACGCCCGCCACGACCTCGAAACCGCCGGAGCGACCGTCACCTGGACCGACGGCGGCGAGGGACCGGTCATCTCGTACCGGCGGGGCCGCCTGGTGGTGGCGGCCAACGTCGGCGATACGGCCAGCGAGGTGCCGCTTGGGGACGGCGCCACGCTGCTCTTCGACTCGGCAATCGCATGCCGTCACCCGAGCGCAGCCCCGTCGGACGCTTCGGCGCAGCATGCGCCCGGCGGCGTTGACCTATTGCCTCCCGCGAGCGCAGCCGTATGGCGGATCTAGGCGAGGCATCGCTCGTCGAGCGGCCCGCGGCGCGAGCAGCCGGTGCCGGATCACCGGTCCGCATCGGCGATGTCGCGCGGGCGGCAGAAGTGTCGACGGCAACCGTCAGCCGTGCGCTTCGCGGCCTGCCGCACGTTGCGTCTGCGACACGGCAGCGAGTGCTCGCAGTGGCCGCCGAACTCGACTACCGGCCCAACCTGCCCGCCGCGCGGCTGGCCGCAGGAACCACGAACACGATTGCGGTGGCGGTGCCAGACCCGGCTGCCTGGTTCAACGCGACGATGGTGGGCGCGCTGGGCCGCGAGATGACTGCGGCCGGGTACGACCTGCTGCTGTCAGGCGTCGCAAACCTCGACGAGCGGCAGCGCTTCATCGAGTTGAACGGTGTGAGATCGGGGCGGAGCGATGCGGTGGTGCTCATCGACGTCGCCCTCGACGAGGCGGCTGCGGACGCCTTCGTCGCCCAGGGCGGGCGCGCCGTCAGCGTCGGCTTTCGTACGAAGGCGCTGAGCTCGGTGACGGTCGACAACGTGACCGTCGGCAGCGACGCCACCGGGATCCTGCTCCGGCACGGGCATCGGCGCATCGGCCTGCTCAGCCTCGACAGCGGCGACTCGCTGAACTTCAGCATTCCCACTCATCGAGCCCAGGGCTATGCGCGGGCGCACGCCGAGGCGGGGCTGACGCCAGACCCGGCGCTGCGGGTGTCCACCAGCAACAGCTGGGCCGAAGCGCGTCGGGCAGCCCATGCACTGCTGGACTCGGCCGAACGTCCGACCGCGATCTTCGCCATGTGCGACGAGCAGGCCTTCGGTGTCATGCTCGCGGCTCGCGACCTCGAACTGCGCATCGGCGACGACCTGTCGATCGTGGGTGTCGACGACCACGATCAGAGTCGACTCGTGGGCCTGACGACCGTCAGGCAGCACGTGGCCAGGCAGGGAGCTGTCGCCGCCGAACTGCTGCTGCAGATGCTCCAGCCGAGCGTTGAGCCCCCTGAGCACGTGCAGCTCGACACCGAGCTCATCATCCGGGATTCGGTGGGACCGCCGAGCGGCGATTGAGCACGAGTCTGGGCGTCGATCTGGGCCGGAATCCGGCCTTCGCCGCGGACACATGACGGAATTGCATGTTCAGCCGTCGCGCTAGGCTTCCGGCACGGTGACTGCAAGCGCTTGCAACGTCGACAATCGAATGGGCTTGCGACCCCACAGGGAGGAACACACATGAAAGAACACCGCACTAGATCAACCCGCCTACGCACATCTCGGCTGCTGGCCGTCGTGCTTGCCTTCGGGCTCATCGTTGCTGCGTGCGGCAGTGACGACAGCGGTGACGCCGTCGAGGCACCCGCCGCCACGGAGGCGATGGCCGAGGAGTCGATGGACGACTCCATGGACGACGAGTCCATGGACGAGTCGATGGACGACGAGTCAATGGACGACTCCATGATGGACCTGTCCGGCACCAAGGTGACGGTGTTCGGCCCTGAGTCGAGCGAGGAAGAAGCCGGCGCCATGCAGGACGCCCTCGACGTCTTCGCTGCGGCAACCGGCATCGAGATCGTCTACACGGGCGCCCGCGACTTCTCCGACCAGATCAACGCCCAGGCAGCCGGCGGTAACCCGCCGGACATCGCGGTGTTCCCGCAGCCGGGCAAGGTCGGTGACTTCGCAGCCGAGGACTGGATCCTGGCCGTACCCGACGAGGTACAGGGCGCGATTGGCGCCCAGTGGCCCGCCGGCACGCTCGACACCGTCACCTTCGGCGGCACGCTGTACGGCGTCCCCAACAAGACCGACCTCAAGTCGATCGTCTGGTACAACACCTCGATCTTCGAGAGCGGCGGCTACGCCATTCCGGAGTCGCAGGAAGAGCTGCAAGCACTGACGATCCAGATGATCACCGAGGGTGTGACCCCGTGGTGCGTCGGCATCGAGTCGGGACCTGCCACCGGCTGGACCTTCACCGACTGGATGGAGGACCTGATCCTGCGCGTCTTGGACGAGAACGTCTATGACCAGTGGGTCGCTGGCGAAGTGAAGTTCGCCGATCCGCGCATCGTGGGCGTCGCTGAGCTTGTGCTGTCGCTGTGGAACGCGCCGGGTGCGGTGTACGCCGCCGGCGGCTCCATCGCTGCGACGCCATTCGGCGACAACGGTGAGCCGCTTGTCGCTGGCGACTGCGCCATGCACCGTCAGGCGTCGTTCTACGCGGCGTTCCTGCCCGAAGGCACCAGTGTTGGCCCAGGCCAGGACATCGACGTGTTCTACTTCCCGGCCGTCGCTGCCAAGGGCAACCGTCCAGTGCTGACCGCGGGCACCTACGTCTCGGCATTCCGTGACGCGCCGGAGGTGTGGGCCGTGATGGCGTACCTGGGCAGCGCCGAGTACGCGGAGGTCCGCCAGTCTGCACAGGCGGCCCGCAAGGGCGGCGGCCAGTCCGGCTTCCTGTCGGCGAATCTCGACCAGGACCTCAGCGTCTACAACGACCTCGAGCGTTCGTTCGTCGAGATCTTGCAGACGGCCAGCCCGGCCCGCTTCGACGGGTCCGACCTGATGCCTGCCGCTGTCGGCGCCGGCACCTTCTGGACTGAGGGAACCAGCGCAGTCAACGGCGACAAGACCGTCGCCGAGGCGTTTGCAGCGATCGACGCTTCCTGGCCGCAATAGCCGGCTTGAGTCGTCTGAGAACGGCTGAAGGAAAACACTCGTGAACGGAGGCCGGTCCAGCGTGCTGGGCCGGCCTCCTTCGCGCCTGCGTATCCCATGAATCCCGCCGGCGTGACGACACGCTTCGCAGTCATCCTGGATGATTGCGCGCCTGCAAGACTGCGACGATGGGCGCGCTAGGCGGTGCGCTGATCGGCGTGGTCATCGCCATCGGCGCCAGCACAGCTCTGTTCTTCGGAGCGAACTGGCTCTTCGACTTGGCAGTTGATCGCTGGCACACGTTCCTTGCGACATCTGGCGCACTCGTCGGTGCGCTGATCGGTGCAGTGATCGCCGGCAACGACGTTGCCGGCGGGCCATTGTGGGTCTGGGCGGCGGTGTGCGCGGTCGTCGGTGCTGCCGCGGGCATTGCGGCCAGCCTGCTGGGCACACCGTCCAAGTCCAGCCGGACCCGCCTGTCCGAACGCGGCCGTCTCGTCACCTTCCTCGGGCCGTCGCTGCTGTTCGCGGCGCTCGGGTTGGTGATCCCGCTGCTCCGGTCGATCTATCTCTCGCTGCTCGACTCGCGGGCCGCCGAATGGGTGGGGCTCGCCAACTACGGCGAGATTCTCACCAACCCCAACAGCCTCGACCTGAGCGGCTGGACCGAGATCTTCACCAGCCGGCCCTTCTACGCGGCGCTGGTGCTCATCGCCATCGGCTTGGGGATCGGCATGGCTGTGGGTCGCCGCCGTGGCCGGCGGATGGAGGCCCTGCCCGGCTCGATCGGCCCGATCGCCATCGGATTGTTCGTGCTCTCGTTCGCCGTGTTCACCACGCTGCGGGGAACCGTCATCAACAACCTGTGGTGGGTGGTGGTGGTGACGGGGCTGTCGACGGCACTCGGGCTGGCCGCAGCCGTGCTCGCAGACGGGGTGCGCTGGGAGTCGGTGGCCAAGAGCCTCATCTTCCTGCCCATGGCCATCTCGTTCGTGGGTGCCGGGATCATCTGGCGGTTCATGTACATCGCCCGGCCGCCGCAGAAACCGCAGACAGGGTTCCTCAACGCCATCTGGGTCTGGCTGGGCAGCCTGCGGCCCCGCACCACCGGCGCGTGGGTGGCCGTGCTGATCTTGGCCCTCGTCACTGTGCTGCTGGCGGGCCTGTGCGCGTTCGGGGTGAGGCGGCGGCAGACCGCCTTCGCCATCGGCGCCGCAGTAACCGCCGTACCTGTGCTGTGGCTCATCTACCGGTTCCTGGGGCCCGGGCTGGGCGGCTCGGTGCCCGGCCCGAACGGTGAGCCCATCGCCGGCACCATCCTGTTCTTGCAGGAAGCGCCCTTCAACAACGTGTGGCTGATGGTGGTGCTCGTCTGGATCCAGACGGGCTTTGCCATGGTCATCCTGTCGGCGGCCATCAAGGCAGTGCCGTCCGAGCTGCTCGAAGCGGCTCGCGTCGACGGGGCCACCGAGCGGCAGACGTTCTGGAACGTCATCATCCCCACGATCATCCCCACCATCACGGTGGTGGCCACCACGCTGATCGTGCTGGTGATGAAGGTGTACGACATCGTGAAGGTGATGACCGCCGGCAACTTCGGCACGCAGGTCATCGCCAATGAGATGTGGCAGCGGGCCTTCACCGAGCTCAACTTCGGCCTTGGCTCCGCGTTGGCCGTGGTGCTGTTCCTGGCCGTCGTGCCGGCTATGGCGTTCAACATCCGGCGGATGCAGCGGGCGGACGCATGAGCTCGATGACCGCTTCGAAGCCCGGGCCGGTCGGCGGCGCCATCGAGCGGGTCGATCGCACCGGCAAGCTCATCTACGGCTTCCTGCGCCGCATCCCCACGTGGGTGCTGTGGCTGATGGTGATCGTGTGGAGCATCCCGGCGAGCAGCCTGTTCCTGAACTCGTTCCGCACCCGTGACGCGCAGCGCAACAGCGGCTGGTGGGAGTCGTTCAACGAGGGCGGGTGGACGCTCGCCAACTACTCCGAGGTACTGGGCACCGAGCAGACCGGCGGGCTGGCGCGGGCGCTGGTGAACTCGTTCGCTATCGCCATTCCGGCCACGGTGATCCCGGTCGCGATCGCCGCCATGGCCGCCTATGCCTTCGCCTGGATCAAGTTCCGGGGCCGCGAGTGGCTCTTCATCGTGTTCGTGTCGCTGCTGGCGCTGCCGAACCAGGTGGCGCTGCTGCCGCTGCTGCAGCTTTACGCCGGCGGCGCGCACTGGACGATCCCCGGCACCGAGTTCACGCTGACGCTGTTCCCCGATTTCGACCTCGCCGGCAGCGCCACCGCGGTGTGGCTGACGCACACCGCGTTCGCGCTGCCGTTCGCCGTGTTCCTGCTGCACAACTACATCTCGTCGCTGCCCGGCGAGCTGTTCGAGGCAGCGCGCATCGACGGTGCCGATCACGTCACGATCTTCTGGCGGCTCGTCGTGCCGCTGTCGGTGCCTGCGCTGGCAGCGTTCACCATCTTCCAGTTCCTGTGGACGTGGAACGACTACCTCGTGGCCATCACCATGATCGGCTCGAACGGCGAGGCGTGGCCCGCCACCATCCGGATCGCGTCGCTGGCCGGCGAGTTCGGCTTGCGTGAGCACGTGCTGTCTGCGGGCGCGTTCGTGCAGGCGGGCGTGCCGCTGATCGTGTTCTTCGCCCTGCAGCGGTTCTTCGTACGGGGGCTGCTGGCCGGCTCGGTGAAGTCTTGAGCGCTGCGGCAAGTTGGAATCTGGTGCGCACGGGCCCGCGGCGGCTCGGACCAAGCGGTGTCGAGATCGGTCCGCTGGCGCTGGGACTCTGGCGTTTCACCGGCACCGATGTCGGCCAGAACGCGGCGCTGATCGAGGCTGGGCTGGAACTCGGCATGAACTTGGTGGACATCGCCGACGTATACGGCCTGGACTGGGGCGGCACCGGCTTCGGGGCCTGCGAGGAGAACCTGGGTGAGGTGCTGCGGGCCCGGCCCGATCTGCGCGACCGCATGGTGCTGGCCACCAAGGGCGGCATCGTGCCGCCGGTGCCCTACAACTCGGGCGCAGCCGCGATGCGATCGGCGTGCGAGGCCTCGCTGGCACGGCTCAGCACCGACCGCATCGACCTGTACCAGGTGCACCGGCCCGACATGTTCACGCACCCCGCCGAAGTGGCTGACACGCTCGACGGGTTGGTTGCCGACGGGTTGGTGGGGGCCACCGGGGTGTCCAACTACACGCCTGCGCAGACCCGGGCGCTGTCGGCCCATCTCGACGCACCGCTGGTGAGCACCCAGCCCGAGTACTCAGCCGCCTGCCTGGACGCGCTGCGAGACGGCACGCTCGATCTCTGTGCCGAGACCGGCTTGGTGCCGCTGGCCTGGAGCCCGCTCGCCGGCGGCCGACTCATGGCACAAGTGGGCGAGGACGGCGGGGTGCGGCCGGAACTGCTGGCCACGCTGGACCGGCTGGCCGAACGGGAGGGCGTCGACCGCGCCGCGGTGTGCATTGCCTTTGTGCTCGCCCACCCCACTGCGCCGGTGGCCATTGTCGGCACCCAGCAGCCCGAACGGCTCGAAGGGCTGCAGGCAGCGCTCGGCGTGCAGCTCGATCGCAACGACGTGTACGACATTGTCGAAGCCTCCGAGGGCGTGCCACTTCCGTGAACAGCAGCCAAGTGGACGCGATCGGGCCGCCCATGCGCTTGGTGCTGGCATGAGTTTCGACGCGGCAGGCAGCGGCGGTTCGATGCGCTTCGGCGTCATCGGCACCGGCATGATGGGCATCGAGCACATCGTCAACCTCGTAGCGCTCGACGGCGTCGAGGTCGCGGTGCTCTGCGACAACTGGGAGCCATCGCTCAAGGCGGCCCAGCACGAACTGGCCTGCAGCGGGCTCGACCCGGTGCCGTGCTTTAGCGACCATCGCGAGCTGCTCGCCGCAGGGCTGTGCGACGCCGTGGTGGTGGCGACGCCGAACCACCTACACACCGACATCGTTCTGGATGTGGCGGCTGCCGGTGTGCCCCAGCTCGTCGAGAAGCCGCTGGCCACCACTTTGGCCGGCTGCCGCCGCATCATCGACGGCGTCGAGGCGCTCGGGCGCAACGCGCCGCTGGTGTGGGTGGGGCTGGAATACCGCTACATGGCGCCGGTGGCTGCGCTGATCGAACAGGCGCACGCGGGTGCCGTGGGCCGCATTGCGATGGTGTCCATCCGAGAGCACCGCTTCCCCTTCCAGCCGAAGGTGCGGGACTGGAACCGGTTCAATCGCAACACCGGCGGGACGTTGGTGGAGAAGTGCTGCCACTTCTTCGACCTGATGCGCTTCATCCTGGGCGACGAGCCGGTGCGCGTGATGGCGTCGGGCGCGCAGGATCTGAACCATCTCGACGAGACCTACGGCAGCGAGACGCCCGACATCTTGGACAACGCCTTCGTGATCGTCGACTTCGCCTCGGGCGCGAGGGCGCTGCTGGACTTGTGCATGTTCGCCGACGCAACGCGGAACCAAGAAGAGCTGTCGGTGGTGGGCGAGGCCGGCAAGCTCGAGGCGCTGATCCCCGACGATGTGCTGCGGGTGGGCGTGCGCGGGCGCGACTGGATCGGCAATGTCACCGAGCGGCAGATCACCAGCACCGCGCCGGTGACCGGCCATCACCATGGCTCGTCGTACATCGAGCTGGAACGCTTCCGTGACGCCGTGATCACATCGAGTCCGGCGGAGTGCACGCTGGCCGATGGATTGTGGTCGGTGGCCATCGGCCGGGCCGCCCACATCTCAATTGACGAGGGCCGACCGGTGGAGATGAGTGAGCTGCTCACCTCTTCAGAACTCGCCGGGCCGGGCCAGTGAGTACCGCGGCGCAGCTTGCGGAGCCGCAGCAATGAGCACTGCCCCGCCCGAGGTCGCCTGGTTCTCGGCGCTGTGCGACGACGATTACGAGTTCCTCGGCGTGCCAGACCCCACCCTGGCCAGCACCTGGGACCACTGTGCAGACATCGTCACCGCAGCCGAGCGCAACGGATTCGACAACGTGCTGCTTCCCTCGGGCTACACGCTGGGCATCGACGCCACCGCGTTCGCCGCGGGCATCGCCACCCGCACCAGTCGCATCAACCTGCTGCTGGCGGTGCGCATGGGCGAGCTCTGGCCGCCGCAGCTCGCGCGCCAGCTCGCCACCATCGACCAGATGGCAGGCGGCCGACTCACCATCAACATCATCTCCAGCGATCTGCCCGGCGCCCCTCTGCCGTCAGCCCCTCGCTACCAGCGCACCCGTGAGTACATGGAGGTGCTGCGTACCCTGCTCGACGGCCAGCCCGTCGACTTCGACGGCGAATTCGTCTCGGTGCAACTCGAACCGCCACGCGTCGGCACCGTGAGCGGCAAGTGCCCGCCCTTCTACTTCGGCGGTTTCTCCGACGATGCCAAGCACACCGCCGCCCTAGCAGCCGATGTGTTCCTCACCTGGCCCGACACCGTCGCAGGCGTGGCGGCAACCGTCACCGAAATGCGAGACCGGGCCGCGGCAGTAGGGCGCGAGCTGAAGTTCGGCCTGCGTGCGCACATGATCGTGCGACCCACAACCGCAGAAGCCATCGACGCCACCCGCCGGCTGGTGAGCCAGCTTGACGACGACACCGGAGCATCCATCCGAGCCCGAGCACTCGACTCGGCCTCCGTCGGGGTGCAGCGCCAAGCCCAGCTACGCGACAGCGCCGACGACGACGGCTTCGCCGAGGACGGCCTCTGGACCGGCATCGGCAGAGCCCGAAGCGGCGCCGGCGCAGCCATCGTCGGCAACCCCGAAGAAGTCACCGCCAAGCTGAACGCCTACCGCGCCGTGGGCATCGACGCCTTCATCCTCTCCGGCTACCCCCACCAAGCCGAGTGCGACCTCTTCGGTCGCCTAGTTCTGCCATCGCTTCCCCACCGAAAGCTCTGGAACCCCTGATCGCTCAGCCGCGAATGGCGGCCTCAGTCGCGGCATCGAAGAAATGCAGGCCGTCTACGTCGACGGTGAGCTCAACGGTGGAACCAGGCCGGGCCGCACTACGAGGATGCACCCGGGCGATGACCATCCGGTCCTCAATGCCCTCCAGCGCGTCAGGATCACCAGCCTCCACCGAGGGTGCGTCGAGCGGGAAGTGCAGCAGCAGATCCGAGCCCAGCGCTTCGGTCAGCGACACCGTTGCCCGGAGGCGCGGCGCCCCGTCGTCGGTTGTGACGGCAGCATCCTCGAATGCCTCCGGCCGGATGCCGACCACCACGTCGGCCCCGTCGTAACCCCGCAAGGCGGGATTCGCCGCCAGCACCTGTTCATTGAGCAGCAGCGTCTGCGAGCCCAGGCGCAGCTGCCACGCGTCGGCGCCGCTTTCCAACCGTGCCAGGCGCAGGTTCATGGCAGGCGCCCCGATGAAGCCGGCCACGAACAGGTTGTCGGGCCGCTCGTACAGGTCGGTCGGGTCGTCCACCTGCTGCAGCAGCCCGTCCTTGAGCACCGCCACACGGTCGCCCATGGTCATGGCCTCGACTTGGTCGTGCGTGACGTAGATGGTGGTGGCGCCCAGGCGGTGCTGCAGGGCCGTGATCTCGGCGCGCATCTGCACCCGCAGCTTGGCGTCGAGGTTCGACAGCGGTTCGTCCATGAGGAACACCGCCGGGTCGCGCACGATGGCCCGGCCCATGGCCACGCGCTGGCGCTGGCCGCCCGAGAGCTGCGCCGGCTTGTTGCCGAGCAGCGGCTCCAGCTCGAGCAGGCGTGCGGCGGTGCGCACCCGCTCGGTGATTTCCGCCTTGGGGACGCCCGCCAGCTTCAGGGGGAAGCCGATGTTGCGGGCCACGTCGAGGTGGGGATACAGCGCGTAGCTCTGGAACACCATGGCGATGTTGCGGTCCTTGGGCTCTACGTCGTTCATGCGCTCGCTGCCGATCAGCAGCTCCCCGTCGCTGATCTCCTCGAGACCGGCCACCATCCGCAGCGCCGTCGACTTGCCGCAGCCCGACGGCCCCACCAGCACGAGGAACTCGCCGTCGGCGATGTCGATGTTCAGGTCGGTGACGGCGACGAACCCGTTCGGGTATTTCTTCGTGAGCCGGTCGAGGGTGACCGTTGCCATGAGACCCCCATGTGCGGACCCGGTGAGCCCAATTGGCCGAGATTACTTCGCGACTGTGAACGCTCGTGCTTGGGCCTTGTTTCCCGCTCTTGTTCGCTGCGCTCACGGGCCGCTCGGGCCACGGCTTCGCCTACGGGCTCAGCCTCTGGGCGTGGCAGAATTCGCGAAGTGACTGCTTGCGACCCTGCCACCGAGACCGCCGAGCCGTTCGAGGCCGACCCGCACGCCGAGCGCTCCCGCCTGCTCGCCGACCTGGCCCAGGCGTACCGCCTGTTCGGCGTGCTGCGCTGGGGCGAGCTGGGCGACGGCCACATCACCTGCCGCGACCCGCTGCAGCCGGACCACATGTGGCTGCTGCGGTACGGCGTGCCTTTCGAACGAGCGAGCGTCGACGACCTCGTGCTGCTGGCGCCCGACGGCACCGCCGCCGACCAGCAAGGCAGGCCGGCCACCATCAACAACGCCGCCTACCACATACATCACCCCATCCACGAGGCCCGGCCCGACATCGGCGCTGCCGCACATACCCACACCCAGTGGGGCACGCCGTTCTCGGCTGAACGGCGGATGATCGAGCCGATCAACCAGGAGGCGACCTGCTTCTTCGAAGACCATGCACTCTTCGACGACGGGGAAGTGCAGGTCCTCTCGACCGACGGCGGCAAGCGCATCGCCGCTGCCCTCGGCGACTGCCGCACCGTCATCCTGGCCAACCACGGGCTGCTCACGGTGGGGGCGAGCCCAGCCGACGCGGTGGGCTGGTTCGTGCTTGCCGAACGCGTGGCTGAAGTGCAGATGAAGGCCACCCGCGGCATCCCGATCTCCGACGAGGACGCACGCATAGCGCAGCGCAACCTCACTGAGGGCGACTTCGGCTGGATCCTGTTCGGCTGGGCGGCCCGCCGCCACCTGCCCCACGAGTTCGCCTGAACGCCGCGGACATTGCTCAGAGTGGCTGAACAGTGAGCGAGCCCAACGCGACCGATGACGGTGAATCCGAAGCCGACGCTGCCGGTGACAGCAGGCTGGGACCAGCGCAGCGCGCCGCGTGGCTCGACGAGCTGAGCGGCGAACAGGGTGACGGCCGCGTCGACATCGTGGTCATCGGCGGCGGTGTCACCGGCGCGGGCTGCGCGCTCGACCTGGCGCTGCGGGGCCATAGCGTCGCGCTGCTCGAGCAGCGCGACCTGGCGTCGGGCACATCAAGCCGTTCGTCGAAGCTGATCCACGGTGGCCTGCGCTACCTGCAGCGCCTCGAGTTCGGCCTGGTGAAGGAATCGCTCACCGAGCGCCGCCTGCTGCTGGGCCGGCTGGCACCTCACCTCGTGCGCCCCGTCCAGTTCCTCTACCCCATCCGGCGGGGTTGGCGAGAGCGGCTGCACACCGGGCTCGGCATTGCGCTGTACAGCGCGATGGCCGGTCGGGGGCGCCACGCCCATGGCTCGCACCGGCACCTCGGCCGGCGTGGCACCCATCGCCTGGCGCCCGGCCTCGATCCGGACGTCGTGCGAGGCGGCATCACCTATTGGGACGGCCAGACCGACGACGCCCGGCTCGTGGTGGCCATCGCCCGCACCGCTGCCGCCCATGGCGCACGCATTCTCACCTCCACCCGCGTCCAGGAGCTGGTGGTCACCGGCGGTGCGGTCCGGGGCGTGATTGCGCATTGCGGCGAGACCGGACGCACCTTCAAGCTGGACGCCGACGCGGTGATCAACGCCACCGGTGTGTGGACAAGCCAGATCGAGCAGTTGGCCGGCCGGGGCACCTGGCCCTCAGAGGGGCCCCGCACCCGTATCCGTGCGTCGAAGGGGATCCACCTGCTGGTGCCGCGGGACCGGATCGACCTGCAGTGCGGGCTGATCGTGCCCACGCCGCCCAGCGTGCTCTTCGTGGTGCCATGGGGCGAGCGCTGGATCATCGGCACCACCGACAGCGACTGGGATCTCGACTACGCCCACCCCGCTGCCAGCAGTGCCGACATCGAGCTGCTGCTCGAACGTCTCAACGGCGTGCTGGCCCGCCCGATTGGCCGTGACGACATCTGCGGTGTCTATGCCGGGCTGCGACCGCTGGTGGCCGGCGATGCCCCCGAGGCGGCTGAGCAGTCGGCCAAGCTGAGCCGCGAGCATGCGATCACCCGGGTGGCGCCGGGGCTGGTCTCGGTGGCGGGCGGCAAGTACACGACCTACCGGGTGATGGCGGCCGACACGGTCGAACTCGCCATCGGTGAGGTGTGGGCGGCTCGGGGCCACACGGCGCCACGGCTTCCCCGCCGTCGCCGTGACGCTGCAGCCCGCCGATCCGCCACGCTGGTTACGCCGCTCGTCGGTGCCAAGGGTTACGAGGAACGGCGAGGGCACCACGACGAGCTTGGTGCCCGGATGGGAGTGAGGCTGAGCCGCGTCGCGTCTGCGCATCTGCTGGACCGCCACGGCGATCGGATCGACGAAGTGATCGAGCTGATCGCCGCCCAGCCCGAGCTGGCGCGGCCGCTGGCAGAGGGGCTGCCGTACCTGCGTGCCGAAGTGGTCCACGCAGTGCGCCACGAGGGGGCTCTGCATCTCGATGATGTGCTGACCCGACGGACACGGCTGTCTGTCGAGTCGTGGGACCGCGGCGTCGACGCCGCACAGGACACAGCCGAGTTGATGGGCGCCGAGCTCGGCTGGTCGCCCGAGACCGTCGAGCGCGAGGTGTGGCACTACCAAGCACGGGTGGAGGCCGAGCGCGACAGCCAGACCCGGCCCGACGACCAGACCGCCGACGCGGCCCGACTCGGCGCACCCGACATCCGCCGCTGAGCGAGGTGTTGCGCACTCTCTTAGATTGACGCGATGGTCGTTGATTACGAAGTCCAGGGGCGGGTGGCGATCTTCACGCTGAACCGGCCCGAAGCCCGCAATGCCATCAGCCACGAGGTGTCCTCGGAGATGGAAGCCCATCTCGACACCTTTGAGGCCGATCCCGAGGTCTGGGTCGGGATCCTGGCCGGTACTGGCACCGTGTTCAGCGCCGGCGCCGACCTGAAGTCGGTTGCGGCGAAGAAGCCAATCGAGACCGAAAAGGGCGGCTTTGCCGGGCTCGCCCGCTACCCCCGCACCAAGCCGCTCATCGCGGCGGTGGACGGCGCGGCGCTGGCAGGCGGCCTCGAGATCGTGCTGTCCTGCGATCTGGTGGTGGCCTCGCCACGGGCCCGCTTCGGCATTCCCGAAGTGAAGCGGTCGCTGGTGGCCGCCGCGGGCGGGCTGTTCCGCCTGCCCCAGGTGGTGGGCCGCAACGTGGCGCTGGAGCTGGCCATGACGGGCGACCCGATCTCGGCCGAGCGGGCCTACCAGCTCGGCCTGGTCAACGAGATGGCCGACGAGGGCGAGGTGGTGCCGGCCGCTATGGAGCTCGCCGGGCGGATCATCGCGAACGCTCCCAAGGCCGTGCGCGAGAGCCGCGCCGTGGTGCTCGAGAGCCATGCGCGCTCCGAGGACGACGGCTGGGAGATCACCAAGGATCACTTCCGCAACATCCTCGGCACCGAGGACTTCCTGGAGGGGCCACGGGCGTTCGTCGAGAAGCGCGATCCGGTCTGGACCGGCCGCTAGCGCGCACCGTCCTGGGTCCGAGCGGCCCCGGAGCGAAACGGACGCGGGCGGGCAGCTGCGTGACCGTCCGAGCGCGTATTTCGCGCCTGTCCACGTAGGGCAGACTCGCGGTCTGCATTGGCCGTCCGGCCGGAAGCTCGACTGGCAGCTTCCAACACCTCAGCCCGTCGCTCAATGAGGAGCAACGCCATGACCTACACCGCGCCCACCGACAGGTTCCGCTTCGATGCGCTGCGCGGCGGCGTAGAGGGCAAGCGCGTGCTCATCACCGGCGCCGGCAAGGACGGCGGCATCGGCCAAGCGATGGCGCTCAGCGCCGGGCTCAACGGCGCCGACTCGGTCGGCATTCACTTCCATCGCAGCTACGAAGACGGGTTCGACCTGGTCGATCGCCTGCGTGACGAGGGCGTGCACGCCTTCCCCGTGCAGGCCGATGTCACCAATCTGCGCGACCTGTGGGCCATCCGCAGCTACGTCATCGACCAGATGGGCGGCTTGCCGCCGAACCTAGTGATCTGCAATTCGGGCCTGACCGAATCGGGCTACAGCCTCGGCCGCACGCTGCGCCCGGTCGAGGGCGAGTCGTCATCGCTTCGGAGGGCCCGGGTGCGCCAGGCGTTCATTGAGAATCTGGAGCAGTCACGGCTGGTGCTCGACACCAAGGTCGACGGCTTCCTGGCATCGACCCACCTGTGGGCGGGCGAGGCGGTGTACGCCGGCGAGCAGGCGCAGTTCGTGTATGTGTCGTCTCGACAGGCGGTGGACCCGGGCCCGGCAGTACCCGGCTACGCGCTCAGCAACTGGGCGGTGTTGCAGCTTCCCAAGGTGCTCAAGGTGAATCTGGGTCGCAGCGCCGACCTGGTCACCTGCTTCACGCTGCTGCTGCCGTTCGTGCGCACGGGCATGACCAACGAGTACGCCGGCAACGAGCGGGTTTTCGGGCGCTGGCAGCCGCGGATGCTGGAACCCTGCGAGATGGCCGAGGCGTTCATGGAGCTGCTGGCCCGGCCCACCGACGAGACCGACGGCGCCATGTACGAGCTCATGGTGAACGCCGCCGACGAGGCCGACCCGGTGGGTCCGCCGGCGGTGGAACTGGTCTGGCACCAGCTCGCACTGAATCTCGACGAGCAACCCGTCGACTGGAGCGCCGCCGAACCCCTGCGCTTCGACTGACCTCGATGCCCGGTCCCAGATGCGGAGAGCAGGCAGGCCCTGTGTCCGAAGGGCCTGCCCGCATCCGCCGCATCCGGGAGGAACGGCCGAAGTGTGTGGGTGGGGAGCTCTACTGGAGCGTGCCGATGTCGTCGGCGCTGATGCCCAGAGCCGTCCACGCCGGCTGAAGTGCGGCGCGCACGGCATCGCCGTAGCCGTTTGCGCCAGGCGCATTGCTGAGATCGAGGATGGCGGACATCGCCGCCGCGTCGGCACCCGCTGGCACGGCGTAGGGCTCGATGACCCGCCAGAACGCCAGTCCCTCGGCCTGATGCTCGGCAGCCTTGGCGTCGTTGCCGTCGGCCAGGTCGCCCTCGATGAGCGACGCATAGCGGATCGCCGCCTGCGAGTAGGTGATGACCAGGTTGCGCACGATCTCGAGGGCCGCTGCCTCTGTACTGGCCCTGTCGCCGTCGAGCAGTGCGTCGCGGCCCTCGATCATCGCAGCGAGGATCGCTTCGTTCGCCCGGGCGGTCTCGCCGTCTGCACCCATCGTGGCGAAGTTGCCGGCGCGCTTGTTGGCCGTGGCGTAGGGCGCGCAGCCCGGCTCGGCGCCGTGATAGAAGGCCCACGCCTCATCCCAGTTGTGCGGAGCGCCGCTGGCGGCGTCGAAGTTGCCGTCGGCGGCCTTGGCCAGCGCAGCGTCGAGCTCGTGCACCACCCAGGCCACCATCACCTGGTTCTGGATGCCCTTCTCGACACCCTGGCCGCGGACGGCATCGCTGGTGCCGGAGAACATGCCAGTGCCGTCGAGCGCTGCGCTCACGAAGTCATCGAGCGGCGTCGCTGTGCCGTAGTAGGCGTCGTGCCCGTGGCTGCGATCGTCGCGCGACGCGAACCCGCCGATGGTGCGGATGGAGCCGTCGCTCTTCACCGAGTTCTTGCCGTTGCGGTAGATGTCGTCCACGGCGGCGAAGTCGCCGGCATCGAGCAGGTCGCCGATGCCGCAGATGTCGGCCACCACCAGCCGGTGGGAGTCGACATTGGAGGCGTACTCGTAGCCACCGTCGCCGGGCGTCATGCCCGAGTCGGATCCGGCCGGGGCCGAGGCCGAGCCTGACGCCGATCCAGTGTGCGTGCCCGACGCTGACGCTGAGCCGCTGGCCGATCCCGTGTGCGTGCCCGACGCAGATGCCGAGCCGCTGGCCGAGCCGGAGCCTGAGGCACTGCCGCTGACCGATCCGGAGGATTCGCCGATCTCGCGCACCTCCGATCCGTCATCGCTGCCGGTGCACGAGGCCGCCAACAGCGCGACCGCCGCGAATACGGCGATGAGAATTCCCCAGGTGCGTCTGGCATGAAGCATTGCTGTCTCTTTCGTCATGGCGACTTGCGCATCACATCGCTCGGCCGCGGTTCGGTGGGCTGTTCTCAGAATTGCTATGTCAGTATTGCTAACTACAAACTGATAAGTGACCCTATCGGCCAATAGTAGCTTTGTCTAATGAAGTTTCGGAAACCGCGGCACTGCGACCCGCTGTCAGCTCGCGGGCCACGGCCGGCACCACGTGGCGCAGGTAGCGGCCGAGCTTGATGAAGCTGTCGCCGGTGGTGCGGAAGCGGTAGCTGATCGGCACCTCGGCATAGCGGTAGCCCTTGTCGAGCAGGTCCAGCGTGAGCACCTGCGCGTAGTTGAAGTCGTGGATGATCTCCGCGTGCCGTGCAGCGTCGAGCGACAGGGCCCGGTAGCCGCTCTGCCCGTCGCTGATGCGCCGTCGCGCTACCAGCGACAGTGCAAGCGTCAGCACGACGTTCCCGAGACGCCGGTGCGGCTTCATCACCTCGATCTGGCCGCCGAACCTGCTGCCGACCACGTAGTCGGCCGTGCCAGCCAGGATCGGCGCAACCAGCGCCGGCAGTTCTTCGGGTGCGTACTCGCCGTCGGCATCGCAGAAGACGACGGCTGCCGCGCCGCGCTCGGCGCCCGCAGCGAGACCGATGCGCACCGCGTTGCCCAGGCCCCGGTTGGCGGCCAGCGAGATGACCGTCGCGCCGGCGGCACGGGCGCGCTCGGCGGTCGCATCGGCTGAGCCGTCATCGACCACCAGCACCTCGACATCGCAGCCGAGCACTGCCGCTGGCGCGCGGCGCACGCAATCGCCCACCGATGCTTCCTCGTTGAAGGCAGGCATGAACAGCACCACCAGCGGCCGGTCCACCGCCGACGGCACCGAGGTTGCGGGCTCAGCCTCCGGTGGTCTGGTGTGCAAGCGGGCCGACATGACGCCCGGTGTGGGAACCACTGCGGCCACACCGCCGGCGACGACCGAGTACGCGGTCTTCAGCGCATGAGCGGTCAGGGCCGCAACCAGCGCGGCAGCGGGGTCGTAGCCGAACGCGACGTACGCAGCCACCGCTGCTGCCTCATAGGTCCCGAATCCGCCTGGCGCGATCGCGACGATCTGCGCGATGACCGACAGCGCGGTAACGCCGACGGCCTCAGCCGCGCTGATCTCCAGGCCGGCCCAGTGGGCTGCCTCGTGCACCAGCACCGCCTCTGCGGGCCAGGCCAGCGCCGAGAGCCCGAGCGCTGCGAGGCCGGGAGGGCGCACATCGCTCCGGCCGCCGACCGACGCACGCAGCCACCACCACGCCAGCCCCGCGGCAATCACGGCCACGCCCGCGCCCATAAGCAGCCACCCGGCGGTTCCCATGATCGCCACGAGCACCACCGGGCTGACGGCGAGACCCCAGCCGAGCAGCGCCAGCGTGTCGGCAGTGCGCAGCGTGAGCGACGAGGCAATCGCCGCATCGGTGCTGATCGGCGTGCGCCTCACCACGCTCACCACGCGCAAGGCCTCGCCGAGCCGCAACGGCAACACGTGGTTGCCGCCGAGCGCGAGGTGGATGCCGGCGAGCGAGTGCCCGAAGCTCAGCGTGGGCAGCACCCGCCGCCACGCCACGGCGCGCATCATGAACGCCGCGCCGAAGGCGCTCAGCGCGATCGCCACGCTGAACGGCTCGGATGCTGCCCGCCGCCACGCCGCTCCGAGAGCTGCTCCGTCGGTCGCCCGCACCACGAACACCACCGCTACGGCAGTGACGGCGGCGACGATCAACGCGCCGGCTCGGCGCGACAGCGTCGCTCGGAGATAGGACACAGGGTTCAGGGTGCGCACCATAGCAAGTTAGGTTTGCCTTACATCAAGAAGAAACCGCCGCTATATTCGCGCCCCATGTCCATCCCGCATCTCGACCGGCTCACCTCTCCGCGTGGTATCTCGCACCGCCGACGGCCAGCACGTCTGGCGGCCGCAGTCGTCATCGCCTCCGCGCTGGCCGTATCGGCATGCGGCAGCAGCAGCACGCCCCGCTTCCTCGACGGTGCCGCGGCAGGGATCTACGGCGGCGAGTGCGCCCCGAGCTCCGGGAACGAAATCGCCATCTACTCGGGCCGCACCGAGAACCTCATCCGGCCTGTCCTCGACGCGTTCGCCTGTGAGAAGGGCATCGACGTGGCAGTGCGCTGGGGCGGTTCGACCGACCTGGCGCTGCTGCTGGCCGAGGAAGGCGACCGCACAGCGGCCGACGTCTTCCTGTCACGATCGCCCGGACCGGTGGGCTTCCTGGAGAGCCAGGATCTGCTCGGCACGATCGACCCTGACGTGCTGGCGCTGGTCGAGCCCCAGAACCACTCTGCATCAGGCACCTGGGTCGGCTTCTCGGGACGCAAGCGGGTGCTGGTGTACAACATCGACAGCTACTCGCCCGACGAGCTGCCCCAGTCGGTGTTCGACCTCACCGACGAGCGATTCCGCGGCCAGGTGGCGATCCCTGCCACAAACGGCTCGTTCATCGACTGGTTCACGGTGTTCCGGGATCAGTACGGATCCGACGTGGCAGCCGGATGGCTGTCGGACATGGTCGACAACGACGCCCGCTACTACCCCAACAACCGGTCCATCGTGGAAGCGGCCGGGCGGGGCGAGATCGAGATGGGCCTCGTGAACCACTACTACCAGTACCAAGAAGCCGCGGCGGAAGGCGACAGCCACCGGGCGTCCAACTGGGATCTGGCCGACGACGACATCGGCTCGCTCCTCATCATCACCGCAGCCACGGTGACGGCCTCCAGCGAGCGGACCGCCGAGGCCAACGAGCTGCTGTCGTACCTGCTCAGCGAGCCCGTCCAGCGCTACTTCAGCGAGGAGACCTTCGAGTACCCGCTGGCTGCAGGCGTCCAGCCGGTGGACATCCTGCCGCCGCTGCAGGCACTCGAGATCGGCAGCGTCGACTTCGACGCGCTGGGCGGCGGATTCGCCGAGACGACCGCAATCGTCGAAGCGAGTGGCATCCTCAACCAGTGAGCGCCCCCACGGTTCATCGCTAGCCGGGCCACCACGATGGCCACCACGACACAAGCGGAGCCGGCAGGCCGCAAGACGCCGGCGCTGCTGCGCGCCGGCGGGCTGGTGCTGGCGTTCGTGTTCGCCTTTCCCGGCATCTACCTGACCTACCGGGCCTTCGGCGAGGGCGCCGACCCCGGCAACCTGCTGTTCAGCGAGCGCACCCTCGCCCCGCTGTGGCGCACGCTGAAGCTCGCAGCGGCGGTGTCGGCCGGCTCGCTGGTGATGGGCACCGGCCTGGCTTGGCTGACCCACCGCACCGACCTGCCCGGACGGCGCATCTGGCGTGTGGTGCTGCCGCTGCCGCTGGTCTATCCCACGTTCCTGGGCGCGGCCGCGTTCATCAGAACGCTGAACCCGGGCGGGCTGGCCAACGACATGCTCAGCGGGGTTGGCGTCGGCACCACGCCCGAGCTGCGGGGGTTCTTCGGCGCCTGGCTGGTGCTGCTGCTGATGTGCTACCCGTACGTGTACATCCCGGTGGCGGCGCGCCTGCGCCAGTTGCCGTCCTCGCTGGAGGAAAGTGCGCGCTTGCTGGGCGACAGCGCGCTTGCGGCGTTCTGGCGCATCTCGTTGCCCTATGCCGCGACCGCCATCGGGGCGGGCACGCTGCTGGTGTTCCTCTACACGCTGAGCGACTTCGGTGCGGTGCAGCTCATGCGCTACGACACGCTGACACGCGCCATCGCCACCAACCACTTGGCCGACCCGCCCGCAGCGCTGGCGCTCAGCCTGATGCTGCTGGTGCTCGCGGCCGTAGTGGTGCTGGCCGAGCGATGGTTCTCACGACGGCTGCCCGACGGCTCCCGAGCCAGCGGCCCCGAACCCGCGACCCTGCGGCTGGGCCGCTGGCGCCCGCTGGCAACTACCGCCGTGGCCGTGGCCGCATTTGCCGGCGTGGGCGCGCCTCTTGTCGCCCTGGTCGACTGGGCTGCCGGCGGCGTCGCACGCACGTTCGGCGACGGGCGGCCGCTTACCGTCGACTACTCCCGGGTTGCCGATGCCACTCTCAACACGCTGTGGGTGAGCGTGGTGGCTGCGATCGTGGCGGTGGCCGCCGTGCTGCCGATCGCGTTCCTCGTCGGCCGCTACCGCTCACGGGCTGGCTGGCTTGCCCACGCCGTGGTCATCAGCACGTTCGCGGTTCCCGGGCTGCTGATCGCCCTGTCAATGCGCTTCTGGACGCTGCGCTCCGACATCGCGTTCACGCTGTTCGGCGATACCTTCGCTCTGCTGATCTTTGCCTACATCGTGCGGTTCGGCTCGCTGGCGATGGGCGTCAGCGTCGTGGCGGTGCGCAGCGTGCCCGACCGGCTGCACGACTCGGCGCGCCTCCTGGGTGCCGGCCCCCTGCGCCGGTTCTTCACGATCGACATGCCGCTCATGGGGCCCGCCCTGCTTGCCGGCGCCGGACTGGTGCTGCTGTCGGTCATGAAGGAGCTGCCGATCAGCCTGCTGATCTCGCCGTTGGGCTTCTCGACGCTGGCCACCCAGATCTTCGGCTCCTTCGAGGATGCCTTCGTGGCGGAGGCGGGTTTGATGGGCGTGACCCTGGTGGCGATGTCGTTCTTGCTGACCTGGTTCCTCGTCGTTCGCCGCCAGGAGCAGGCCTCGGGTCCAGAACGCAGGTGACAGCGTGACGGGGTCGGCAGCGAGCGTCGAGCCTGCCGTTTCGTGTGATGAGGGCGTGGCGAGACGAGGGCTCGCGCTGGCCATGGCCGGTGTGGCGCTGTGGTCGCTGGCATGGGCGCTCATCGCCATCGACGCCCGCGCCACCTACGGCGCCCGGGTCAGCGCGGACGAGCCCCAGTACCTCACCACGGCGCTGAGCCTCGGCACCGACTTCGATCTCGACATCTCTGACGAGCTGAGCGAGCGGAGTTTCCTGCCGTATCACGAGATCGATCTCAACCCCCAGACCCGGCCGCTGAACGACGACGGGCAGCGACTCAGCCCGCACGACCCGCTGCTGCCGCTGCTGCTGGCCGCTCCCATGCGCGCTGGCGGCTGGGTTGCGGCCAAGGCAACGCTGGCGGTGTTCGCAGCGCTCACGGCCGCCGCTGCGCTGTGGCTGGCGGTTCGCCGCGTGGGGGTCGGGCTGGGCATCGCCGCCGGTGTCGTGGCGATGTTCTTCGCCGCACCGCCGCTGGTGGCATATGGCTCGCAGGTGTACCCCGAGATGCCAGCGGCGCTGTGCGTCACGCTGGGCCTGGCCGCAGTGTGCGGCCAGCTCGGGCGCGGTGCCCGCGTGCTGGCAGCCGTGACGGTGGTCGCGTTGCCCTGGCTGTCGGTGAAATACGTGCCGCTCGCGGCAGTGATCGCCTTGGCGGTGGTGGTGCGGATGTGGTCGCGCCGGCGGCGAGAGCTGCTCGCCGAGGCGGTGTTCTATGTCATAGCCGGGGCTGTGTACCTGTGGCTGCACCAGGCGATCTACGGCGGATGGACTGTGTACGCGGCCGGCGACCACTTCGTCAGCAGCGAATTCACCGTGGTCGGCCGCCAGCCCGACTACGTCGGCCGAACCCGGCGCCTGGTGGGCCTGCTAGTAGACCGCGAGTTCGGCCTCGCGGCGTGGATGCCCGCGTACCTAGTTCTGCCCGGTGCGATGGCGGTGCTGGCCCGCGTGCGGCCGCCAAGGTGGTGGGCGATCGGCGCGGCGGTCGCGGTGGGTTACGGCGTGGCCACTTGGGTTGCGTTCACCATGCATGGGTGGTGGTGGCCCGGCCGCCAACTCGTGGTGATCCTGCCGGCTGCAGTCGCCGTCATCGCGCTGGCCGTCGAGCGCATCGCCGCGCTGCGGTGGGTGGTGCTCGGGAGCTGGATCGTCGGGGCGCTGAGCTGGGTGTGGCTGGCGATCGAGGCCTCGACGGATCGCCGCACGCTCATCGTGGACTTCGCCGAGACATCGAACCCCTGGTACCAGGCATGGTCGGCACTGCTGCCCAACTACCAGTCCTTCGGCGGGTTGGGCTCAGTGACGCTTCACTGGCTATGGGCGATCGTGCTGATCGCCATCGCGGCAACGGCGTGGCGCTGCTGTGGCGGATCGGGTCCGTCGTCTCACACCCCGGCGGGCACGAGCTCAGCGGAGCGCAGTACCGACGGCATCGATGCAAGCCGGATCCCCTGATGCCAAACCCACTGGGCGCAGAGCGCGTGTCGCAGGCTGGTGCGGGGTTGCCAGCCCAGGATCGCCCGGGCCTCGTCGTTCGCAGCCACGGTGGTCCACGGCTCGCCGGCAGGCGCGGGCTCCGCTCGCACCCGCACTGGGGCGCCTGCGATCCGTCCCACCGTGTCGATGACCTCGTTGAGCGACACGGTGCAGCCGCCGCCGATGTCGAACGTGCGGCCACGGGCCTCGGCGACCGTGCCGGCCAGCACCGTGGCGGCCACCGCGTCGCCCACGAAGGTGAATTCCCGCGACTGCTCGCCGCTGCCGCGCCGCCCGAAGGCTGGGCCGCACCGGCGAGTGGCCTCGAACAGCCGGTGCATCGCCATGTCGGGACGCTGCCGCGGGCCGAAGACGGTGAAGTAGCGCAGCGTGACCACATCGAGTCCGCGGTGGCGGTACACGTCGGCCAGGTCTTCGCAGGCCGCCTTGGATGCGCCGTAGGGGCTGAGCGGCGCCTTGCTGCGGGAGCCACCCGCCGCGGCGGTGTTGCCGTAGATCGACGAGCTCGATGCCAGCACGACACGGTCGACGCCTGCGCCGATGGCGGCGTCGAGCACCTTGCCGGTCACCGTGACGTTCATCTCGATGGTGCGAGTCAGCCCGGCACCCCACGAGTGCTGCACTCCCGGCCGGGCTGCCAGGTGGTAGACGGTGCTCGCGCCGTCGAACAGCTCTCGCAGGTCTGCCGTACGAAGATCCTTGACCTCGAGCCGGAACCCCGGATCAGCGCAGGCGATCTCGATGTTGCGTGCCCGATGGGCGGGGCTGTACCACGGGTCGAAGGAATCAATGCCGACGACGCAGTGGCCGACCTCAAGCAACGCGTCGACGAGGTGTGAGCCGATGAAGCCTGCCGCCCCGGTGACCACATCAGTGCATTCGGCGCGCTCAATAACCGACATTAGGGTTACCTTACACAACATGATTCGCGGCTGCTCGCGTTGCCTGGCTCAGCCTGTGCCGCCAGCCGGCACGTGTGCTTCGGGGCTGCACCATGGCTGACGTCGTCGTAATCGGAGCGGGACCGGCCGCTACATGCGCGGCACGGGTGCGCCATGGCTGAGATCGTCATCATCGGTGCCGGACCGGCCGGCCTGTCCGCTGCGCTCGATGCTGCCGAGGCCGGTCATCACTGCACGCTGGTGGAGGCCGGCAGCGCAGTCGGCGGCATGGCAGGGAGCTTCGAGTTCGCCGGCCAGCGCGTGGACTACGGGTCGCATCGTCTCCACTTCGCGCTCGGCGATCGTCAGCGCGCCCGTTTCGAGCGGCTGCTGGGCGACGACCTGCAGGTTCGGCCGCGCAACGGGCGCATCCGCCTGCGCGATCGCTGGATCGGGTTCCCGCTGCGCACCTGGGATCTCCTGACGCATGTGCCGCCGTCGTTCGGGCTGCGAGTCGCCGCCGACATCGCAACGGCCCCATTGAGGCGCACACCGACAGACCCAACGCGGCGCCCAGCGACGGGACGACTGCGACGCACACCGGGCACAGGGGGCACATCGTCCGACCGTTCGTCGGACTCGTCATTTGACACTGAGGTCCGGGCGCGCCTAGGTCCCACGGTTGCCGAGGAGTTCTACGGCCCCTACGCGCGCAAGCTGTACGGCATCGAGCCCGTCGAGCTGGATGCCGAACTGGCCCACCGGCGGGTGTCAGCATCGGGAATTAGCGATGTGCTGCGGCGGGTGGTGCGCGCCGCCCGACCCGCGGGTCGCCAGTTTCTGTACCCCCGTCGGGGCTACGGCCAGCTCAGCGAGGCCATGGCTGCCGCTGCCGTCGATGCGGGAGTCGACCTGCGTCTCGACACGGCCGCTGCGCGCATCGATCTGAGCGCAGGCGGCGTCACCGTGCACCTGCGCCCGCAGGGCCGACAGACCGACGTCGACGGCGGTGGCCAGCCGAGCACGGCAAGCGAGAGCGGCGCGGCGCTGGGCCCCCGAACCGATGCGAACGAGATCGTGCGTGCGGATTCGGTGCTGTCGACTGTGCCGGTTGCGACGCTCGCGTCGATCGTGGAGCCGGCACCGCCGCCTGCAGTCGTCGACGCACTAGCGCGATGCCGCACCCGGTCGATGGTGCTGGCATACCTCATAGTCGATCGGGATCAGTACACGCCCTACGACGCCCACTACTTCCCCGGGCTCGACACCGTGATCGCCAGGCTCTCTGAACCGAAGAACTACCGCGACGGAGACGACCCCGCAGGGCAGTCAGTGTTGTGCGCGGAGATTCCCTGCTGATCCCACGACGACATCTGGCATGCCGACGGGTCGGAGATCGCCGAACGGGTCGCCGCGGACCTCCACGTCAGCGGGCTGCCGGCGGTGTCCCCCTCAGAGACGACAGTGCGGCGCTTGCCGTCGGTGTACCCCGTCTTCGAACGAGCCACCATGGGCGATCGAGCCACGATGGCTGAGTGGCTCGCATCGCTCGCACCCGCGGGCCTGCTTTCGTTCGGCCGCCAGGGCCTCGCCGTCATCGACAACCTCCACCACGTCACCGACATGGGCGCCGACGCCGCGTCGGCGCTCACGCCCGAGGGCGAGATCTCGTCAGATGCCTGGCTGGCGTCGCTCGAGCGCTTCGCCAGCCACATCGTCGAAGACTGATCCCGACTCAGAACCGCTCAGCGGTGGTCGACCATCACGTGCTCTTTGGCGAGGAACATCGTCGAGCGGCCGAAGTCGATGAAGTTGGTTTCGTCCTCATAGGCACGGCGCGATGCCGCCCGGTTCTCGGGGATCGCGTTTCCCATGGCGCTGCGGTCCATCCAGACCTCGGCGTGACCGGTGTAGGGCTCCACCTTCGATCCTCGTGAGCGGTTGACGGCCGCAGTGAAGGAGTGCTCGTCGGCGTGCGCCTGCTGGTAGCGCAGGATGCCCGACGACTGCGCCTGCCGCCGGATGACCGGCCCGTGGTGGGTGCGCCAGTACCACTGCGCCTCGTCGATGCTCAGCGACGGCAGGTGGCGCAGCGGGAAGTACAGCTTGACCAGGCTGGATCGCTCGGTGGCCACGATGTTCTCCGGCGTCGGGTTCACCTGCGGGTACTCGTAGCAGTAGTACGCGGAAGAGTTCTCGATGTCGGCGAAGTTGAGCTCGTCTTCCACCAGCACCCGGTCGAACTCGCGCCCTTCGTCGGTGCGCATGGCGGCGAGCATCGATTCCTTCGATTCCCACCACACCTCGGCAACCCCGTCATAGGGCTCCTCCATCTCGCCGCGCCGGCCCGGCAGGCGACTGTGGTCGTCGCTGGTGGTATGCACCTGCACGTAGCGCAGGAAGTTCGCCGTGGCCGAGTGCGATACCACCAGCGGGCCGTGCACGTTCAGCCAGTAGTCCTGCATCTCGGCCCGGGTCATGCCCTTCTTGCGCCGCAGCAAGAACGTGAGTCGCAGCATGGTCCGCCTCCTCCGCCGTCGAGCGATCGAGCTTGGTGGCGACATTAGTTGTGGCCCGTTGCGCGCTCGCCCGAGCAGTGGCTGGCGGGCAGCAGGCCTGCGGCGGTGGATGGCCGGCCCGGAACTGCTGAAGGGGCGGCTGGTAGTTTCGGATCCGGCGCCGGCAGGCACCGAGAGGGGGCGCAGACCATGCCGATCACCGAGTTCTTTCCCGGGATCAAGATCGTCGACTCCGACACGCATTGGACCGAGCCGCACGACCTGTGGACCAGCCTCGCGCCCGCCAAGTACCGCGACCTGGTGCCCCAGATCCGCGAGCACGACGGCAAGCGCAAGTGGGTGGTGAACGGCGACATCCCGATCGCGGGCGACTCGGCGGTGTCGGCGATCCTGCCCGACGGCGAGAAGATGCTCGGGCTGAAGTTCCTCAAGCACGACATCGAGATGGTGCACGCGGCGTCGTACGACTGCGACGCCCGTCTCGAGCTGATGGACGCCATGGGCGTGAGCCACGGCATCGTGTACCCCAACGTCGGCGGCTTCGGGAACCAGAACTTCCTCAAGGTGGAGGACCGGGCGCTGCGCATCGCCTGCGTGGAGATCTACAACGACTGGATGGCCGACCTGCAGGCCCGCTCGGGCGGCCGCATCCTGCCGATGGCGCTGGTGCCGTGGTGGGACATCGACGCCAGCGTGCTCGAGGTCGACCGGGCACATCGCAACGGCGCCAAGGGCATCGTGATGTGCTCCAACCCGCACGACTCGGGCATGCCCAACTTCGCCCAGCCCGACTGGCGGCCGTTCTGGGAGATCTGCGAAGCGCTGGAGATGCCGGTCAACTTCCACATCGGCGCGTCAGAGGGCGACATCGACTGGTCGGGCAAGGTGCCGTACGACACCTGGTCGGGCGATGTGAAGATCTCCCTCGGCGGGGCGGCGATCTTCCTGGGCCAGCTGCGCTGGATGGTGAACCTGCTGGTGAGCGATGTGCCCGAGCGCTACCCCAACCTCAACTTCGTGTCGGTGGAGAGCGGCGTCGGCTGGATCCCGTTCCTACTCGACGCGCTCGACTACCAGTGCGGCGAGACCGCGCCCGAGCACCTGGCGCACCTGTCGATGAAGCCCTCGGAGTACTTCCGGCGGCAGTTCTACGGCTGCTTCTGGTTCGAGTCGCAGACGCTGGCACCGGCCATCGACCACATCGGGGCCACCCAGATCATGTTCGAGACCGACATCCCCCACCCGACGTGCCTGTACCCCCGCAGCGTCGAGCGGGTGCGTGACGCGATCGGCAACCTCGACGCCGCCACCCAGAAGCGGATCCTGCAGGACAACGCCGCAGAGCTCTACAAGATCGACGTGTAGCCCGAGCGCAGCCGCTGCATCACGGCAGCCGGAGCTTGATAGCGCCGAAAGCAGCGTCGTCGGGGTCTCGGAGCGCGTTGGTGGCCTCGAGCTGGCCATCGGTAGCACCTCGGTCATGCCAGGGCATCGCAGCCGTCCATCTCCATGCGAAGCTCATCACCCTCATCAGTGCCGCCACGTCGGTGGCCTGCGTCGTCGAGGTGCGCCGCAGGCAGCCGATGTACTCGTTGCGATACACGGCGGGAACGATGATCCGCGCAGCGTCGACCGCCGACAGCTCGGCATTCATCATGACCCGCGCCACACGACCGTTGCCGTCGGTGAATGGATGCACTTCGGCGACGAGGAACATCATGAATAGCGCCCGACGGAAGCCGGCAGGGACCATCCCGGCCAGCTCGAATCCCTGGCGCAGCGTTCCCTCCACAAGTTGGGGCTTGACGAACACGAAAGCCCCGACCTGGTTGTTCTTCTGCTTCCACTCGCCCGGTGTCATCTCGGGCCGGCCGCCCAGGATCATCCGATGGCGCTCGCGCAACAGGCCCAAGAACCCGTCAGCGTCGCTCGCTACCGATTTGCGTCCGACGGTGTCAGCGACGCAGCGATAGGTGCCCAGGATGTCGTGACCGTCGGCCGGACGATCGGCCGGCGGTTGCTGTGTGTCCACGATCCGGCGTGCTTCGGACACGCTGAACACCGTGCCTTCGATGTAGTTGGAGAAGTAGCTCTCAAAGAACGGCAGCGCTTCGGTGTCGGTTCCGGCCGGCAGCCAGCCGGGCACGTCGGGGTTCTCGTAACTGGTCACTTCCTGCGCCAGCCGGTTGAACAACTCAAGCCTGCGCTCGTCCCACGCGCGACCGCTCGTGTAGGCCACGAGCAGCTGGCCGCTGGTGGGACGCGCTGGCTCGTCGCCGCCCAATCGAGCGAACAGCCGGTCGATCGTCTCTGCACGGTCGGGATGACCCATTGCATCGGCAAGCAGCACTGCTTGGTCGCGAAGCCGGGCCATGCGCTCAGGGCCCCAGGAGATGGCCTTGCCAGCCAACCAATCCTCGAGTTCGGCAAGCGACAGCGTGCGGGCCACCTGCCCAGCGCGGCCGCGAGTCACGGCAAGGTTGTCCACCACGATGCGCGCAGGGCTGGACATCCGCAGCCCGTTGGCCCACGGCGGATCGTCGACCGGTTCGGCAAGCGGGGCGCCGGGACGTATCCGAATCTCCATCCCGGGAAGCCCAATGGACTTTCGATGGGTCTCGGCTGCGACAGTGATGCAGCCCTCGGTGACGCCGCCGTCGCGAGCCGCGGATCGGTCGACGATGACCGCTCCCGGAAGCAGTCGCCCAAGGATGGGCCAGCGGTTGGCGACCACGATCTCGGCGGGATCGGTGCTGAGGTCAGAGGAATACAGCCGAGGCGCCAGCCGACGAATGCGGCCGTCTGCCACAGCCCTGCTGAGCGTGTCCCGGGACGCCACGTCATCGAAGAACACGGTGCGCGGCCCAGTCGGCCAAGGGACAGTCAACCGTCGAGCCATAATCTGACGCTAGCGCTCTGAGTGCTCAGAAACCAGCAATTTCCCCTTAAATAGAGAATCTCTGCCGGTCATTTTTTGTTCTATAACCTTATTTTCTGACATCTATCCTATGAAAGACTTATTGAGGCTCACAGGTACCAACGAGAGGTCGAACACCGTGCGGTCACAGCGGAGCAGACGCGGCCCCACACAACGGCAGTTGCTGCCGGACTCGCACTAAACGGACATTTTTCTTCGGTTTGGCCCTTACGAGCCAACTATTTTCCGAATAGCACCTGACAACTGCGCAAGCGGCGGTCAGTTGCGGCGGGCGTCTTTGTAGGGGAGGTCCTTGGCGTCGTCGGGCTCCTTGGGCAGGCCCAGCACCCGCTCGCCGATGATGTTGCGCTGGATCTCGTCGGTGCCGCCGGCGATCGACATGGCCGGGGTCGACATCAGGATCTCCGACACGATGCCGTCGGCGTTGGAGCCGGGGCCCACGAGCATCCCCATCGAGCCGGCGATCATGGTGTGGGCGGTGTGGCAGGCCCGGGCGGTCACCGACATGTTCAGCTTGGTGAGCGAGCCCTCGGGGCCGGGCGGCTTGCCGGCGGCACGCGCGGCTCGGGCGCGTTGGGTGGTCCACGACGAGATGCGGCGCAGCGTCTCGACCCGGGCGATCTGCTGGCGGACTACCGGGTCGCTCACCCGGCCGGTGCGCTGCGCTTCGGGCACGACGAGGTTGGCCCGCCCTGCCCGCTGCGGGTACCACTTGTAGGTGGCGAAGTACTCGTCGCTCTCCTGGCGGGCTCGCTCGACCGTCGGACCGCCGTCGGCCGGGTAGCGGGGACGGCGTGTGGCCACCGCCGCCCGTTCGTGGGTGAGCGTGGTGAGGCCGATGCGCCAGCCGTCGCCGGGGTTGCCGACCAGCTCGTTGCCCGGCACCCGGGCGTCTTCGAAGAACACCTCGTTGAACGTGGCATGGCCGTTCATCTGGCGCAGCGGGCGCACCTCCACGCCGGGCTGGTCCATCGGGATGAGGAAGTACGAGATGCCCTGGTGCTTGGGCACGTCCCAGTTGGTACGCGCCATCAAGATGCCGAAGCGGGCCTTGTGCGCGCCCGAGTTCCAGACCTTCTGGCCGTTGACGATCCATTCGTCGCCGTCGCGATCGGCCCGGGTCACCAGTCCCGCCAGGTCGGAGCCGTTGGTGGGCTCGGAGAAGAGCTGGCACCACTTGTGCTCGCCGGTCAGGATCGGGCGCAGGTGGCGCCGCTTCTGCTCGTCGTCGGCGTGCGCGAGCAGTGTCGGCGCCACGAGGTACATGCTCACGCCCGCCGCAACGCCCACCGCTCCGACAGCATCGAACTCACGAGCCACCACGGCGTCCATCGACGGCGGCAGGCCCCGCCCGTGCCACTCCGCCGGCCACGACGGCGTGCCCCAGCCGGTGTCGGCCAGCAGGTTGCGCCACTCGATGAGCGGCCGCTCACGGTGCCAGTGCTCTTCCAGCCACGTCCGGGCTTCGTCGCGGACTTCGTCGGCGCTGGCCATGCGCGCAGCGTAGAACCACCGCGCCAACCCCGCCCAAACGCCACCACCGCCCGACCCGGCTGCCCAGTGCCGAATCCCCCCCCTATGGTTGTTTCACATTATAATTTCGTTATTGATTGATAAATAATATTCATTGTCAAACGACGAATAAATAGGTAGAATCACGCGCGTGATCTACGAAGTCCCCGACATGACAGCCACCGACGCGGCTGTCGCGGACGAAATCGAGCAGCTGCGCGAACAGCTCAGGCCCTATCTCCGCATGCGACGGCGTTGGTACGGCACCCTTCGTCGGGCCCAATTCGCGCGCGCTGTCCAGGGCTCGAATTCGATCGAGGGGTATCACGCCAGCGTCGAAGATGCGGCTGCGGTCATCGATGACGATGAGCCGATCGCCGAGGTGTCCGAGGACACCGTCAGTGCTGTAGCCGGTTATCGCGACGCGATGACGTACGCACTTCAGCTCGCTGCCGGCGTGTCGCCGCGAGACCGGCTTCGCAAGCCGTCGGCACGAGGCGCGGCAGGCCCCGAATCGTCGACCTTGTTGGCCCCGCCGCTGCCGGTCGACCTGTCGACCCTTCGTTCGCTGCACTTCATGATGATCAGGCATGACCTCGCCCATAACCCGGGTCAACTGCGTCCAGGTGCGATCTGGGTTGCCGACGCCGACGGCGAGTCGGTGTACGACGCCCCCGAGCGCCATGTCATCGAAGCTCTGCTCGGAGAGTTCTTCGAGCAATGCGCCGATGTCTTCGCCGATGACACCGTGCCGACGATGGTCGCTGCAGCAATGGCGTACCTCAACTTGGTGCTGATCCATCCATTCAGCGACGGCAACGGCCGGATGGCGCGCTGCGTGCAGACGCTGTTGCTCGCCGCTGCCGCCGTCCGGGACGACGATCCGCTCGCGCCGGAGTTTCTCAGCATCGAGGAGTACCTCGGACGGAACACGCTGGACTATTACGCAGCACTCAGCGCGGTCGCCAATGGTCAATGGTCGCCGGAGCGCAGCGCGCGCCCCTGGATCGAGTTCTGCTTGACTGCGCATCTTCGCCAAGCGCACACCGTGCTCCGCCGGGTGCTCGAGTTCGAGACGCTGTGGGATGCGTGCAGCCAGCTGGCTCAACAGCGCGGCGTGCCCGAACGCGCAGTGGGCACGCTCTGCGACGCCGCCCGCGGGTGGACCGTGCGCCGATCCCTGTACCTCACTCGTACCGAAACGAACGACGGCGAGCCGATCAGCGACGGCATGGCCTCGCGAGATCTGCAGATGATGGTGAGGGCAGGGCTGCTCACCGCGCTGGGCAACAAACGCGGGCGGCGGTACCGCCCCTCAGCCGAACTCGTCGACATCTGGCAGCAAATCCGGAGCATGCGGCTTGCACGCGATGACACCGACCCGTACCAATCCGCACAGCCCCAGCTGTTCTAGGCGAACGCCCGGTTGACGGACTGCCGTCGTTCAGGCAGAGAAGTACGGGGTTACGTTGAGCCGATGGACTTGGGGCTGACGGGCAGGCGCGCCGTGATCACCGGCGCATCGAAGGGCATCGGGCTGGGGTGCGCACTGGCGCTGGCCCGCGAAGGCTGCGATGTTGCATTGGCCGCCCGGTCGGCGGACGTACTGGCGCGGGCTGCTGAAGCGGTGCGGGAGGCGGCGCCCGGTGCGGCCGTGACGACACACGCTGTCGACCTGTCGACGGCCGACGGTCGCCAGACATTGCTTGCCGAGACCGGCTGTGACGGCGGTGGCGCCGGTCTGGCGGACATCTGGGTGAACAATGCCGGGGCGATACCTGCCGGCGACATCGTGACGGTCGACGACGAGACGTGGCGCGACGCCTGGGACCTGAAGGTCTTCGGCTACATCGACCTGTGCCGGGCCGTGCTGCCGCTGATGACAGCCCGGGGCAGCGGAGTCATCGTCAACGTGATCGGCGTGGCGTCGCTGCGGCCGCAGCCGAACTACATCGCGGGCGGAGTGGGCAACAGCGGCCTGGTCGCCATGACCGCTGCGCTCGGCAGCCGCAGCCTGCGTGACGGCGTGCGCGTGGTTGCCGTGAACCCCGGCCTGATCATCACCGACCGGATGGGCGACATGCTCCGACGCCAAGCGATCGACGAGCTCGGCGACGAATCGCGCTGGGAGGAGCTGATTCCCGCCGACCCGGCGCCGGGCACCGTGGAGCAGGTAGCCGACGTAGTGGCCTTCCTCGCATCAGACCGCGCGAGCCATGTCAGCGGAACCTCAATCACCATTGACGGCGGCGCATCGTCCCGCTGAAAGGCTGAGCCAGCGGGGTCTCGGTGGCTCGCTAGTGTCCCGCGGCGAGGGGAACTGACGAGCGCAGCGGAGGCAGCCATGGATGTGCCCGACTTTCGGACGGTGACGGTGGAGGCGCTGGCGGCGATGGTGCGCAACCGGACGCTGACGGCTGCCGCCGTGACCGAGCACGCGCTCGAGCGGATCGAGGTGCTGAACCCGCAGCTCAATGCGTTTGTGGCGCTCGATGCGGAGAGCGCTCGCTCGCAGGCCGCTGCCATCGACGAGCGGCTCGATGCCGGCGACGACGTGGGGCCGCTGGCGGGCATTCCGATCGGGGTCAAGGACCTGGCGGATGCTGCGGGATTCGTCACCACCCGGGGGGCGATGCACTTGCGTGACTCGCCTCCGGTAGCTGCGGATTCCACCGAAGTTGCCCGCATGCGGGCCGCCGGTGCCGTGATTCTGGGCAAGACCAACACGCCTGAGTTCGGCTGCATGGGCGACACCTACAACCCGGTGTTCGGAGCGACATGGAACCCGTGGAACACCGGCCGCTCCCCTGGCGGATCATCCGGCGGCACCAGTGCCGCGATCGCTTCGGGCATGGTGCCGGTGGGCACGGGCTCTGACGGCGGCGGCTCGATTCGCATCCCGTCGTCGATCTGCGGCATGTCGGGCCTCAAGCCCAGCCACGGGCGCGTGCCCAGCGGACCGCCGCCACCGGGGCTGCTGGACCTGTCATGCGTCGGACCGATGGCCCGCCGGATCCGCGATGTGGCGTACTGCCTCGACGCCGTGGTGGGGCCGCATCCGTCCGACCTGCGCAGCCTGCCGGCGCCAACCGAGTCGTGGCGCGCTGCGCTCGACGATCCTCCCCTGCCGGCACGAGTGCTGTGGGTGCCGTCGTTCGACGGCGATGCAGTGGACTCGGAGATCCTGGCGAGCTGCGCCGCTGCAGTCGAGCTGCTGGCGGCCGAAGGCGTCGAGGTAGTCGAGATGGGCACGCTCTTCGACACCGTGTCAGCCGCGTTCGTGCCGCTGTTCCTAGGCGGGCTGATCGCGCCTTCGTACAGGCCGCTGCTCGGCACGCCCGCATGGGATGACGTGACCGACCTGCTGGCCGTGGCTCTTGAGGAATCCTTGGAGAACGTGACCGTGGAGGCGATCTCGTCGGCTCGCCAGCAGGCCACCGAGTTGTCCATGCAGCTCGGCGAGGTCATGTCGGGCTTCGACGTGATGCTGCTGCCGACCATGGCGTCGCAGACCCCCGTAGTGGGCGGCGACGGGCTCATTGACGGCGTCGAGACCGAGAACTGGGTGCGCTTCACACCGCTCGCCAATCTCACCCGGCGGCCGGCGGGAACGGTGTGCAGCGGCTTCACCGGTGACGGCATGCCAATCGGCCTCGGCGTGCTCGGCCACCAAACCGACGACGTGGGCGTGCTGCAAACCGTGGCGGTGCTGGAAGACCTGCTCGACCTCGATCCGATCGCGCCCGACATCGACGCCGGCTGAGGCCGGACCCAGCGCGCCGAAAGAGAGCGTCGAGAGGCACCCTCCGCTGGCGCGTGATCGATCTGGCCTTGGGGTTACGTCAGAGGGTTACGTTGGACCGGTGGATGCCGACGAGGTGATCGAGCTGCTGGGGCTTGAACCGTTGGTTGACGAGGGCGGCCAGTGGGCGCAGATCTGGCGGGACGGGCACTCCTCGGCGATCTACTTCCTGCTGCGACCCGACGACTTCTCGGCGCTGCATCGGCTGGGCGGCGTCGAGCTGTGGCACCACTACTCCGGCGCTGCAGTCGAGATGCTCTTGCTCGAACCGGACGGCGCGGTGCTGCGGCCGCGGCTCGGGGCCGACTTGGCGAACGGTGAGCGGCCGGTGGCAGCCGTCGGGTTGGGCACCTGGATGGCCGCGGGAACATGCGGCGAGTGGTCGCTGGTGGGCACCACCATGGCCCCTCCCTTCGATGAAGCGAGCTTCGAACTCGGCGACCGGGCGGTGTTGTCGGCCGCATACCCCGAGGCCGCGGACGACATCGCCCGCTTCACCCGCGAGGATGCAGCCGATGGCTGAGCAGAACCAGTCGCCGCCGGGTCAGAAGCCGTCGCACGCCAAATCGTCGGCGGCAGACAAATTGCCGCCGCCGGGCGAGCTGATCCGGCTGGACGGCCGGGTCATCGTGGTGACCGGTGCAGGCGGCGGCATCGGCACCGGCATCGCCCGCCGGCTCATCGCTGCGGGTGCAAACGTGGTCGCCCACACCCGCTCGTCGTCAGTCGATCACCTGGCGGGTCTCGATCGAGTGCCCGTCGTCTCCGTGCAGGCCGACCTGGCTGCACCGGATGGTCCCCAGCAAGTGGTCGATGCCGCACTTGAGCACCACGGCCGCTTGGACGGGCTCGTCAACAACGCAGGCATCCAGCCGCTCGTGCACTTCGCCGAGTTGAGCGATGCCGAGTGGGCCGAGATGATCGACGTCAACCTGACCGCGGTGCACCGCCTGACCCACGCCGCAGCGAGCGCGATGCGAGCAGGGGGCACCGGCGGGTCGATCGTCCACATCGCCTCGATCGAAGGGCACCAGCCCACCGACCTGCACGGTCATTACGCAACTGCCAAGGCCGGCCTGCTGATGCACGCCCGGGCAGCCGCCGGCGCATATGGCCCCGACGGGATCCGCGTCAACAGCATCTCGCCCGGCCTCATCGACCGGCCCGGCCTCGCCGACGACTGGCCCGAGGGTGTGGCTCGCTGGCAGGCAGCGGCGCCGCTGGGCCGGCTGGGCACCGCCGCCGACGTCGGCGACGCATGCGTGTTCCTGTGCTCGGACCTCGCGAGATGGATCACCGGCGTGGATCTGGTGGTCGACGGCGGCGTCCTCACCCGGCCCACATGGTGAGCCTGTGCTGTTGGTTGTCACACCCCCTTGGTGCACTGAGGGAAACACCACGTGCACCTCACGGGCACGCTTCACGGAAGCGGAGAAACCACCATGGACACCTCGACTCAGTCTCGGGCCCGGGCCGGCGATTGGCTGCTCGCCATCGCCGTGGCGCTGGCCGGCTGCCTGCTGGTCCTGAGCTGGACAATGGCCAGCGGCTAGCCGAGCCCGCCCGGTCACCGGGAGCGTTCTGCTAAGTAGAGGCCAGCCCCTACAAGGAGAGACGCATGCTCATCGACAATCCCCGAGGCGGCTATGGCTTCCTCACCGGCATCTCGCCCTTCTCCAGCGGGGTCGTGGCATCAGACGGCCACGAGGTGGTTCATGCCACGCTCGGCGCCCACGTCCCGTGGCGTCAGGGGTTCGAGCTGATCGATGCTCACCTGTCCGCCGCCGGGCGGGAGCGCCCGGCCCTGTGCGCGATCGAGCTGCGCTGCCCAGAGCCGTATTCGATGCCCGGTTTCATCGAGTTCAACGCGGGCTACGTCGAGCTCATCCGGTCATGGGACCTCTACGTCGGCGATCACAACCCGCTGGCCCGCACCAACGTGGCCCCCGCGCACGGCCCACCCACCGAGCCGGTGCTGCACGCCTTCTCCTATACCGTCGAGGCCGCAGCCGGCGCGCCCACCACCTTCGTGGTGTCGGGTGCGGGGGAGATCCCCGAAGCGACGCTCGACGACAACGAGATCGTCCGCAAGGGCGAGGCCGGCCCTGAGGCCATGCGAGAGAAGGCCGGCCATGTCGTGGCCACGATGGGGTCGCGGCTGGCGGCCATGGGTGCCGGCTGGAGTCAGGTCACCACCACCGACGTGTACACGGTCTTCATGCATGAAGGCCTGCTCGAGGATGCGGTCATCGGCCAGATGGGAGCAGCCACCCGTCACGGCCTGCGCTGGTACCGGTCGCGCCCGCCCGTCATCGATCTCGACTTCGAGATGGACGTCCGCGGGATCCGGCACGAGATCACAGTGTGAAGGAATCCCCACAAACACTCGAGTTGTCAGGACAAAGCACCTTCGAGATCGCATCGACCAACTAGGTGCGACAGCTACGCTCAGCAGGCAGTGACAGCTGCACAGGATCCCGGGCCTCCGATCCATGAGGAGACCTCCCAGCCCAAGCGGAAGTCCGAACGGGTCACCGAGCAACTCCTGGACGCGGCCACAGCGGTGTTCGGCAAGCGCGGCTTCGAAGCCGCCACGGTGTCGGAGGTTGCCCGCAGATGTGGCATGACGTCCGGCGCGGTCTATGCGCGCTGGCCCAACAAGCGAGAGCTGTTCCTGGCCGCCGTCGAACACATGTCGGCGCAGCGCATGCTGCTGTCAATCAAACAGGCTGAAGCGGCGGCCGGCGAAAAGCTTGGGATGCTCGGCGCAGACCTGCTCACCTCACCACGAGACGAGACGCGCAACCTGTGGATCGAGGCGTGTGTCAGCGCCAGCCGCGACCCATCGGTGCACCCCACGGTCGCCGGGTGCATGGAGCTCGAAGCGGGCGATCTCACTGAGATCGTGGAGGACGGCAAGACATCCGGTGTCATCGACCCGGCGCTGAGCACCGCCGCCATCGTGTTTCTCTGCCAATCGCTCGGCCTCGGCACATACCTGGCGCTGCGGGTTCAGTCCCCCGAGCGGCCCCAGCTGTCCGGCGACGAGTGGTCGGCAGTGGTGGACCGGCTCATCACCGCAGTCGCACCCCGCTCCTGACGCACCGAGTCAACCCATGCCCAAGCAAACGGCGCAGTTGCGCCGTGAGGCTCTGGCGTGGCGGTGACCTGAGAGACTGGGCGGCGTGGCCCGCAACGTTGTCGGAGGCGAACTGCAGCCGTGCTCGTATGACCCGCTGACGGGCTGGTTCCGGGACGGCTGCTGCAATACCGATTCGGGCGATTTCGGCGTGCACACGGTGTGCGCGGTGATGACGGCGGAGTTCCTGGAGTTCTCCAAGGCGGCAGGCAACGACCTGTCGACCCCGCAGCCGATGGTCGGCTTCGACGGCTTGGTTCCCGGCGACCGCTGGTGCCTGTGCGCGTCGCGCTGGACCGAAGCGTTCGAGGCGGGAAGCGCTCCCCCGGTCGTCCTCGAAGCGACCCACGCCCGGACCCTCGAGTGGGCCTCGTTGAGCCAGCTCGAAGCACACCGCTACACCGGCGACCCCACCTGACCCCACGGCGGGAGCGTCACGCCGACTCGCCCAAGTGTCAGGGTGGTGGTTGGAGAGGTGCGGGTGGCATCAGGGCGCCGTTGAGCAAGGCTCGTTCGCCGAGCGGACGCGACAGATCAACCCTGACCGGGGTGGCCGGGGCCCCTTGGCAGGTGGCAACACCCCACACCGGAATCACGGCGAACGCCACCAGCACCTCGTCGTCGGTCTCGATGATCTGCGGCCCTCGCAGCTCGTTGTCGATCTCGCGCCCGTTGGAACAGTCGATGTCCTCTACGAACAGGAAGATGCTGGTGCTGGCGGGCCTGGGCAGCGTGTCGGGATCGAGGTGAACTCTGACGTGGGCGAGTCCCGGCGGGAGCGGGACACGCGATTCGCACGGGCGGCCACCGCCCCCATAACCCGACAGCACCCACCGATCGCCAGCCAGGCGGAACGATGCACGACCGGCGACGACATTGCCCTCGACGATGGCGAACGTGGCGCTGTCTTCATCAATGTGCATGACGGACCAGTCGCCGGCAGGAAGCGGCTCGGGGCTGGGCGCTTCGATCTCCGCCCGCAGAGCCTCCACGGCGGCATGATCGACCTCGTCGACTGAGACCGGGTCGACAAGCCGGGAATAGCGAACGGTGCCGATGCCGCGGCATTCCACCAACGGATCCTCGGCATTGACGAGCGGGATGATGTTGAGCGGCCCGCTGGGCGGATCAGGCGGGTAGAAGACTTCGACGCACACCATCGCTGCAGGCACGAGCTCGACGAGCCAGTCCAACGTGATGTCAGGCGGGTCGACGAAACCGATCTCGACCCGGTTGAGCGACGCCGGGGCGCCGAAACTGCTCAGTCCTTCAAGCTGGGCAACGTTGGCCTGAATCACTGCCCGGACTGCGTCGAGCTCGGCGACGGAATTCTCGGCTCGGACGATGTCGAAGGGTGTGCCTTGCGGCAGCAGGGCAGTCAGCGCTTCGCGGTGGGCCTCAAGGTCATCAGTGAACGCTGCCACGAGCGCCCCGCCGTGTGCCCGCTCGATCCACAGATCAGCGAACGACTCATGCTGGCTGCCGTAGGAACGAATGATGCCGATCAGCCGGTCAGACGGGTTCTGGGTGCCGCTCAAGTTGCCTTCGACCGTGCCCTCGAGCCGAGGAACGTCATCGCACGCGACAAGTTCGCTCGCCAAGAACGCTGCGGTCGATGTCGTCAGAGACGGTTCACGCTGAACAGACGGCGCTTCGGTCGTGGCGGTGGCCGATGCCGTGTCCTGGGCGGTTCCCGTTCCGGCAGTCGAAACCCGCTCTCCTTGGTCAGCCGAGCCACACGACGAGGCAGCGAGGATCGCAACGGCCCCCAGTGTCCACGCACAGGCCCGCAACCGAGATCGTGCCGCCATGTCACCCTGCCCGCTGCGCCGTGCGGCGTCGCGGCGAATCACGGCAGGTCCTCAACCCGCTTGATGTGGACCGTTCCCCAAGTGTGGTCGTAGCTGCACGACGGCGCATCCCGCCCTTTCGCGAATTCGCCTCCGATGGCGCCGACCTGGTCGCCGGTGACGAACGGACCGTTGCCGAACACCCACAACTCTCCCGTCTCGCTGTCGTACCGAGCACCCAATCGGGGCAGATGCAACAGATGCCGCTCGGGGGGCGATGCGGCGCCTGCCTCACGCGGCGACACGACAAGCAGGTACGCGCACGGCGGCTCAAGGGCCAATGTGCCCACTCGCACACTGGCGCCGACCGACATCGGGCCGTACTCATTCTCGTACAGCATCGCCTCGAAGGTCGGCGCAGGCACATAGTTGACAGCCTCGAGCAACTCTTCGGCGCCCAGCTGTGGACCATTCGGATACAAGCCGGTCGCGGACCACACGGAGTCGAAGCTGCACTCAGCCGCGTCATCTTCCGGTGAGCCTCCCCCTCCGCCGGCGCCGACTTGGTCACCAGTGACGAATGGGCCGTCGTCCCACACCCACACTTCACCGGTTTCGGCGTCATAACGAGTGCCCGACCGGGGAAGTCGAATCAAGGAGCGGTCAAGCCAAGGCTCGCCGCTCTCTTGGTAGCCGATGTCCGACACGATGTACACGCACGGCGCCTCAATGACCAGGGTGCCCGAGAACAAGGCATCGTTCGAATCATCCCCTCGCTCGTGACCCCACATCGACACGAACTGGGCCGGTTCGCCGCCGGGTTCCTGCACGCGTGGGGAGTGCGGGTCCTCCCACGGAGTGATCGCTTTGGGCGAAAGGTAAGTGCCGTCGCGCAAGGCACGGGTGCCAAGAGGTTCAGACAGCATGAGTCGCACCGGCGCGATCCATGGGAACCCTCCTACCGCAGCGCAGTCGTCCGTGACCGAAGCGCCCACGGCAGCGAACGCCACCAGCACTTCGTCGTCGGTCTCGACGATCTGCGGACCCCGCAGCACGTCGCCCGTGTCACGCCCCTTCACGCAGCCGCTGATCCTGACCTGCAAGTCGACCGCTGCATCGGCCGGCGCCGCTTCAGCGTCGCGGTAGACGCCGACATAACCGAGGCCGGGGGGAAGCGCTACACGAACGTCACAGGAGTAGGCATCGCTGCTCCAGCCGCCGATGCGCCATCGACCTCTGCCATAGATGACGGTCACGTCTTTGATTCCCTCGTCGCTGAACGCGGCGAAGCTCACGGAATCCTCGTCGATGTCCATGACGTGGAATTCGCCAGCGGGAAGAAGCCCACCGGGAGGCGAGTCGAGGGCGGCACGCAGCCGCTCGGCGGCGGGATGGTCGACATCGTCGATGTGGGGCGGGTTCAGAAACCTCGAGTAGGGCATCGGCCCGTAGCGCCCGCAGATCACCATGGGATCGTCGGCGGCCAGATCCGGAATGGCCTCCAACGGCCCACTCGGCGGCTCGGGGCCGATGTAGACGTTGGCGCACACCATGTCGACGGGCACGAGCTGCGCTATCTCGTCCAACGCCCCTGCGGGCGGGTCGTTGAAGTGCAGCGTCACCCGATTGCGAGTCGTGTTCAGGCCGACGCCGGTCAAGCCATAGACCGCCCCCGCATAGCTGGCGACCCCGTGGTGCAGGGCAAGCAATTCCCGTTCGGAATGGTCAACCTGCACGACGTCGAACGCCACTCTCGACGGCACCAATGCTGCGATCGCCGTCCGATGGGCTTCGATGTCGTCGGTGAACGCGACGACGATGGCACCACCCATCAGCCGGCCAGTCCAGTAACCGCCGAAAGTGCCTGGATGTTGCTGGCCGTACCGGAGGATGGCTGTCTTGTGGCGGAGTGCGGGATCTTCGACCTGGTCGAGAACGCGCTCAAGATTGCCCATCACGCTCGACTCGAACTCAGGAATGTCCTCGCAGAATTCGAACCCAGGTGTCACAGCACGTTGCGTGGTTGCCGGAGCGGGTTCCTCCTCGGAATTCGCCTCCTCGGCAGCCGAAGTGCACGCTGCTACAGCGAGGAGCGCAACGGCTCCCAGTGCCCTCGCATGCGCTCGCAGGCGCAGCCGCGTCCCCATGTCGCAGGCGTACTACGCCCCGGGGCTCTCAGCCAGTCGCGCTGCTCGATTGACATCCAGCTGCCGCCGATCTGACACGCCTTGGCCGGGATCGGCTGGCGTAGCGTGGCGGTGTGGTCGCATGGTTGCTGGCGGCCGCTGTGGCACTTGCCCACGGGCTGCTGGCCGTTTTCATCGTGGTCGGCTCACCGCTGGCTGCACGCAGTCCCCGGTTGATGCGCTGGTACCTGGCTGCGCTGGCGCCGATCGCTGCGATCAACCTGCCCGGGTTGCCGTGCCCGCTGACCGTCTGGGAGAAGGATCTTTGGCGTCTCGCCGGTCACACGCCGTACCGGGGTGGCTTCGTCTCCCAGTACTTCGTTGAGCCGTTCTACGCCCCCGGCTTGGACGCTCGCGGCGAGACGGTTCTGCTGGTGGCGGTGACGGTCTGGTGCGGGGCGTGGCTGCTGTACGCCGCCGCATCACGCCTGCGCCTGCGCGCCGCACGCTGAACTCGGCACGGCTTCGCCTGCATCTGAGTCCACCCGTCAGCGGTACGTGGCGATAGAGACGCCGGGGAGCCCGTCGAAACCGGTCGGGTCGGCGGTGATGACCGTGCGGTTCGTGGCTCGTGCCGTGGCCGCAATGATGAGGTCGTGAGCGCCGCGTGGCCGGCCCGCTCGATGGGTCTCGGCCAGCAGCTCGGCATGCGCCGCAGCCACCTCGGTGCCGTAGGGCAGGACCGGGATGGCGTCGACCACGGCGTCGGCGAATGCCTGGCGATGGGCGCGATGTCGCTGCGTGGCGAGATGGACGCCGACGAGGAGTTCGGCAACGGTGATGGCAGCGATGGCTACGGAGTCGTCGTCACCGATGAGCCGGTCAAGCTGTTCTTGGTCGCGTTCGGCGTCGATGAGGACGGTCGTGTCGAGCAGCAGTGCTGTCATGTTCGAGTGTCGAGTTCAAGCAGTCGGCGAGTCTCGGCGAGCTGGCCGGCCCATTCTGTATCGGGGCTCGTCTCGGCAAGAAGCTGTTTTGCCCTGCGGCCTTCGCCGCTCGCCAACGGCTCGATGCGAGCGATCGCCCTGCCGCGCCGCACGACCGTGAACCGCTCCCCACGGTGCTCAACTGCGTCAAGCACATCTGCAAACTCCCGTGCAGCCTCAGTAGCGCTGATCTCTGTCACAAAATCAGATTATCTGATATCACTGGCCGCAGCGACTAGGAGCACCTGAGGGCTGACGACCTCGCTCCTACGCTTGTCGAGGTGACAGTGCTCAGATGGTCCGATGCACTGCCGCTGAGGCTGGTGCGGATCGTAGGTGTTGCGGTGATTGTCGGGGTCGCCTTCGCTTGCACTGGGAGCACTGCCGACAATCAGACGGTCGAAGATCGACCGGGGCATCGAGTTGTCGAGTGCGTGCACGTCATCGACGTGGTCCCCGATCCCGGTCGTGGCTACACGGCATATGGCGCTAACGGCGGGTTCATCGCGCTGCCATCGGGACAGCTGCAGCTCGGGCGATTCGGCCCGGAGGGCTCGAGTTACGAGGACTACCGGTTCGCAAAGTTCGGGCTGCTCGTGCGCCGTTCCCAGCAGGCATCGCTTGAGATTGTGAAAGCTCCGGGCGACGCGTTCCTCGAACATGGGCAAGTCGGCTTCGCGTCTGCCGATGCGCTGACAGCCGGCCCCTGCGACTCAGACGGTCCCGCATGCGACGTCGACTCGGCCGAATACGTAGGCGGCTGGCCGTGCGGGGCCGATCGCGGCGAGTGGATCGTCTGGGCAGGCGGCATCTGGGTGAACGAACCTGGCTGCGTCGAAGTGCTCGTCTCGTCCGGCGAAGAAGAGATTCCCGTACAGCTCGCAGTCGGCACTTCCTGCCCTTGACCCCAACACGATGATGCTCGCGGCCGGTCGCCACAGCTCCAAACGAGGGTCAGGGCGCTAGGTCTTGTCGGCTGGATCTGCTCGTTGCAGCCAGAGGTCGAGTGTGGCTGTCGTCCACGTCGGCACGCCCGTGCCCAGAAAGTCGTTGTCGTTGGTCCACACACCGTCGCCGAGCGACAGCGCGCACGCCACGACAGGCCAATCGTCGGGGTCGCGCAACGAACGAGCCCGCGCCTCGTCTTCCCTCGCCAGGTAGATCGGCTCGGCAACGATGTCAACGTTTCCCATGACCGCCTCTAGGCACGCCGTCACCAAGTCACGCTGGGTCGGCAGCGCGAGCCCGTGCTGCTCGCCGAATCGCTCTATCCGGGCAGGAAGCATCCACTGCGTCTCCTGCCACATTCGTTCAGGGAGAAACAGATTGAGTCGGTTGTCGCGCAGGCGTTCCCGTCCGGCCTCCCGCACCAGCTCGCCGACGAGAACGCTGGTGTCAACGACGAGCCTCATCGGGCTCGGTTACCCAGCGTGCGGTGGAATAGGCGACCCCCTCTGACGGGCCGCCGCTCACTCGAGCGGTCTGCAGCTGAATTCTCCAATCGCGGCCGTCGTCGGCACCGACGATCTCGGACACCAACTCGTCCTCGCTCAGACCCCGCTCTTCGAGCACTTCGGTGACGAGAACGTCCAGGCGCTCGAGTGCTTGTGCCCCAGCGCGCCGGTCCTTGGCGACGATCGGCACGAAGAAACCGACCGGCTCGCCGTGTTTCTCGATGACGAGCGTCTCGCCGGAGCCGATCAGCTTCGTCGCATGGTCACGGAACTCCCGCACCCCGACTGACCTCATCTGAGCTGCCTCCCGCGCCGGTGGATCGATTTGTGACCACAAGCGTAGCCACACCGCTTCGTGCCCGGACGACCGCCGCACGACGGGCAGACTGCGGGGGTGCGCGTTTTGTGGCGCGGATTGACGTTGGCTTGCCCGTCGTGCGGCGGTCGCGGCCTGTTTCGACGCTGGGGACTCTTCGCCATACGCGAGCGGTGCCCCCACTGCCGCCTCAAGTTCGAGCGCATGGAAGGTCACTGGCTGGGCGCAGTGGCCGTGAACACGGTGGTGTCGGCAACCGCCGTGATCCTGACCGTCGTGGTGGCCATGCTCGTCTGGGGCACAGACGTCAGCCGCGGCTTGCTGCTGGCAATCGCGGCACCCGTCGGGGTCATCTTGCCAGTGCTGTTCGACCCGGTGTCGCGCACGCTGTGGACGGCAATCGACGCACTCGTCAGGCCCCCGACCCCGGCCGACTTCGACTGATCCAACCGGTGCCGAGGCTGGGTGTAGGTTCCGCTCGGTGACGCGCTCGGGACGACGCCCGAACATCCTCGTCGTGATGGCGGATCAGCTGGCGCCCCACTTCACCGGTGCGTACGGCCATCCGGTGGTGCAGACCCCGGCGCTGGATGCCCTCGTCGAGCGCGGCGTGCGCTTCGATGCGGCGTACTGCAACTTCCCGCTGTGCGCCCCGTCACGGTTCTCGATGCTGTCGGGCCAGCTGCCGGCGTCGATCGGGGCGTGGGACAACGGCGCCGAGTTCGCTGCGTCGGTGCCCACGCTGATGCACTACCTGCGACTGCTGGGCTACCGCACGACGCTGTCGGGAAAGATGCACTTCATCGGCCCCGACCAGCTCCATGGCTTCGAGCAGCGCCTCACCACCGACATCTACCCCTCGGGCTTTGCGCTCACGCCCGACTGGGATGCGGCGTCGGGGCCGCCGAGCGACTGGTACACCATGGCCAGCCTGTCCGAAGCGGGCCCGGTGGTGACCAACTACCAGCACGATTTCGACGAGGAGGTCGGGTTCGCTGCGGTGCGGCACCTGTATGACCTGGTCCGCGCCCCAGACGAGCGGCCGTTCTTCGTGGTGGCCTCGTTCACCCATCCCCACGATCCCTACGAGGCCCGGCCGCAGTGGTGGGACCTGTACGACCACGACAGCATCGACCTGCCCGACCCGATCGCCCCCGACGCCGTCGATCCGCACACCCGCCGGCTGCGCCAGGGCATCGGGGCCGACGGCGTCGGCTTCACCGAGGAGCAGTGCCGCAACGCCCGCCACGGCTACTACGCAAACACCAGCTACTTCGACTCGTGGGTGGGGCGCCTGGTGGAGGTGCTGGACGAGACGGGCCGCACCGACGACACCGTCGTGATCGCCATCAGCGACCACGGCGACATGCTGGGCGACCGCGGCACGTTCTTCAAGATGTGCTTCTTCGAGCGGGCGGCGCGGGTGCCGTTCGTGATGGCCGGGCCGGGCGTGGCCAACCGTGCCGTTCCCGATGTGTGCTCGCTGGTCGACCTGCTGCCGACGCTGCTCGACATTGCGACCGACGGGGGCAGTGACGGTTGGCCTGAGATGAGCGCAGCGCCCGCGGGGCGGAGCCTGTGGGAGCTGGCGTCGGGCGACGGCGGCAGCGACGGCGAGGACGGTGGCGAGGCGATCGGCGAGTACACGGCGGTGCTGACCACACAGCCGATGTTCATGATCCGCCGGGGGCGCCACAAGTGGATCCACTGCGAGGGCGACCCGGCCCTGCTGTACGACCTGGTCGACGATCCGCTCGAGCGCAACAACCTGGCGGCTGACCCTGCCCACGCCGATCTGGTCGCTGCGTTCGCCGCGGAGACCGTCGAACGCTGGGACGGCGCCGCGCTGCGCGACCAGGTCCTGGCGTCGCAGCGCTCCCGGCGGGTGGTGAGCGCCGCGGCACACGCCGCCGGCATCGACTGGTGGGACTACAGCCCGCAGCGAAACGCCACCGGCGAGTACGTCCGCGACGGCATGAACTGGCTGAACACCAGCCGCGGCAGCCGCATCCCCACCCCACCCTGAGCGGCGGCATCTGTCGGCGTGAGCAGTACGTTGAAAGGCATGGCAGCCACGAAGAGCCGGCTCACTGTCACCGTCGACGCCGACATCGCCGACCAAGTGAAAGCGGTGGTCGCCCAAGGCGGCGCAGCGAGCGTGTCGGCCTACGTCGAACATGCCGTGAAGTGCCAGCTCGCGGCCGATGCCGACTTCGACGTACTGCTGGCCACGATGCTCGACGAAACCGGCGGGCCGCTCACACCCGACGAACGCGCTGCCGCCGGTCGTCTGCTGCCAGCCGAGGCTGCTGCTCTCAGCGCTGACCTCGCTGCGAGCGCCGCTCGCAACCCAGACCTTTCCGAGGACGAAGCACTCGACATCGCCGTCGAGGAAGTACGAGAAGTGCGCAGAGCTCGCCGAGCACCCTGAGCGTATGACGCCCGCCGAGGAATACGAGTTCTACAGCCGGCCAGAAAATCTGCGTCCCCAAGGACCAGCACAACGACGCTCAGCGAGGCCGTCCGACACAGCCACCCGTGGTCCTTCATCGAGGCCCGAGCCGGGAGCGAACACCGCTACACAGTCGTGATCGCACCGCGGTGCCCACGAGGCCGAAACCGCCTCAGCGCAACATCTGCTGGATGAGGGCTTGAATCCTTGTCTCCCGGCGTGTGGCTTCGACATCGGAGAGGGATTGCGCGCTGACGATCTCACCTATCGCATCGCCGCCTCGGGCGAACTGCGTCTCCAGGACTCCCCTGACCCGCTCCCAGCAGCCATTCGCGAACCTTCTCCGCCGCCTCGTGTCGATCGGCCCCGCCGAGTCGCTGGAGGTCCACGATCACCTGCGTCGGGTGGGCGAGCGCCGCATCTTCTTCGTGGCGGATGCGCAGAATCGACTGGTCTGCGGGGACGATCAACTCGACGTTCGCGTCGTCGGGGCCTTGAGCGGGAGTCAACTCAAGTTGGGTCGCAAGTCGATGATCGTTCGTGTACACCGTCGTATGCGTGGGCACGCGCCACGGGACGAGACGGTCAGCTGCGACGTCACCGGAGATGACGGTGTCTGCGTGCAGCGACTCTCCGACGGCCGCGATCTGCTCGCATGCCTGGTTGGGGGAATCCAGGGAGTAGAACCAGCTGGCGATCCCCCGCGCATCGGCGTAGCTGTTCAGGAAGGCATCGAGCAGTACCGGACGGTCCGCGGCCCAGGTTGATCGTCCCCGACGCTCGACGAGCCCAGCGGTCGACAGCGCCGTCAACACTTGTGAGACCCGAGGCTGGCTGACACCAGCGCGTTCGGCGAGTTCGGCCTCGCCTTCCATGACGCCGTCCGAGATCAGCGAGCGCATGATCGACCACGATCCGGATCCTCTGGGCAGGCCACGCGGGGTCCTGCTCACGGGCCGACTTGGCACGCGGCAACTGATGCGTATGCCGCTTGCGCGGACATCGGCGTTGCCCTGGCTGTCGACCCACGACCACTGGGCTTCCGTGAGCGCCCTTCCTGCTGCCTCGGAAATGAGCGGGGCCACGAGCAATGGCACACCTACGGTTACAAGGCGATTGCGCAATGGCTCCAGGCGCGGAATCTCGCCGGGATACGGAGCACGACTCTTCACTTGGACAGCAAATCGAACGAGCTTGTCGTCGACCTCGGCGTCGAGCAGCGCATCTGCAAGCTGGTCGGCAGGCAGGTCTGAACTCACCATCGCCTCGATGGCAACGCTGTCAAACAGCCGCTTGACATTCATAAGCACGAGCGAATTATAAGCACTGTGCTTATTCGACCCAAATGCTCATTTACAAGCCGGGAGGCCCACCAACGGCATGCGGAAGTGCACACCCCGGAAACAACATTCTTCGACCTGTCGGACTGTGGATTCTGAGGCCCTCGCCGAGCGCATGACGCCGGCGTCGAGGATTACCGTCGGCTGAAATGGCGCTCGCGCATCGCAGCCACCCCGTCGGGGTCTGGCGGCCCCGACTCGGCTACCCACTCGGCCATGAAGTCCGCCAAGGCACGTCGACGGCGATGCTCTTCGGCGAGCATCACCAGTCCTTGCTTGATCGCTGCTGAGCGACCGCCGAATTTGGACGCGAGCTCGTCGAGCAGCTCCCGATCCGCAGCGATCTCTTTGTCAGCCCAGGCCCGTTCCTCGGCGCTGAGCTCGCCGTGCTCCCAGCCGCTCCCAGACATGCGCGAGTTCGCACCGAGCAGGCCCGTTCCTCGGCGCTGAGCTCGCCGTGCTCCTGCTCCCACTCGCGCACCGCAGCAAGCCCGTCCTCAATACGGATCGCCCGCTCCGCAGCCGCATTGAGCCATGCAGACAGGCTGACCCCGTGCGACGCAGCGGCGCTGGCCGCACGTTCGGCAACCGACTCGTCCAAAGAGATCGACAGCTTGTTCACCGCCACGAACCCAACGGTAGCCCTGCGCTTCGATCCAAGTGATTTCGGTGTGACGCCAGGTCGGGACCATCGGCGAAGCCCGAGCCGCGATGGAAGCTCTAGCTGCGGCTCTCTTTCATGAGCTCCTCGGTTGTCTTGCGACGGAACAGGTCCTTGGGAACATCTGCCGGGGTCACGCCAGGCCGTGGGTAGTAGCCGCCGACGTAGTCCGGGCGCGGATCCCGGGGCCGCTTACGCTTGGAGCGGCGCTTCTTCGCCATCAGCATTCTCCGTTCCCAGTTCACGTGTCTGCCGAAACTCTAACGACTCGATATCGGCCCACTTGAGCAGAATTCCGCCGCCCGTCCACACGTGGCCGCCATCGAGGCTGACCGGATCGCCGGTGTCCTGATCGAACTCGGCGGCATGCGCTATGTAGATGTCTTGGACCGGACCGTCCGCCCCCACGTACGACCTGACCGAGTCAGCATCTGCATACAGGCCGCCTACCCACCGACCCGACCGCAGTCGACAGCTCACGAACCCAGACTCTCTGGTGTCAAACAGCAGATCCCAGGCAGACGGCGCGCGGATCGGGCCGAGCAGCCGTGACATCGGCGATCCCGAGCGGCGCACCAGCAGGCCTAGCGCCCACCCTCCCGACGCAGGCAGCACCAGGTAGAGACCAGGCACGAGATACAGCCACCACGGCAACGCCTCGCGTTCGGCGAAATCACGCCCGTAGGTAGCCATCAGCCAGTACAACGGCCCCGCCCCCAACGCGAGGCATACCGCCGACAAGCCGGCCAACCGCAGCAGCCAGTCCTTCAGACGCCGGCCGTAGCGCTGCACATGCCGCTCGAATCCCCAGGCTGCGAACGCGCCCGGAAGCAGCAGCACCAGCACCAGCAGTGCGGCCTCGTAGCCGGACGTCACCGAGCTGCCCTCAACCGCTGCGGCAACACGCCTGGCACCGTCGTTGCATCATGGCGCCACAGTAGGAGTGATACCTGCGTTAGTTCCAGTGATTTTCGTGCCTCTTGCGCACCACCGCCCGCCCGCCGGCGAACACCGTGTTGCGCGCAGCGCCGTCAGAGCGGCCCGAACTGTTGACGTATCGCGGCCACGGTGCGAGGAAGTCCCACGTCTCGCAGCCGTTCGAGGAGTTCTTCGAAGGTCGTCTCAGGCCTTGTGAGCGCATGGGCCTGATCCTTGATGATGCAGATGACGCGGGGAAGTGACGCAGGTTGGCGTCGTACAAGGCGACGAACGCCATGGCCGTTAGTAGCTCAGCGCGATCTCTTGAGCCTCACGAGTGAGCTCATCAGCGATCTCTCGCCGCATCGCCTCATCGCGGCGCTTGTACTCGACCAGGTCGACCAGCAGCACCTTGCGCCGGTTGCCGACGCGCCGGTACGGGATCGCCCGCTCATCGAGCAGCTTGACGAGGTACGGCCGACTCACATTCAAAAGGTCCGCTGCCTGCTGTGTGGTGAGCTCAGCGTGCACCGCAGCGACCGTGACCGCGTTTCCATTCGCCAGCTCAGCGAGCACGTCGACAAAGAACCGGAACGCGACCGAGGGAACGACAATCTGAGTCGCTCCGTCAGGATCCTCGCTCACGAGTTGCACATGCGTGGTCGGCGTCGGGTGCGCCCGCAGAAACTCCGTCAGCTGCTTAACAGCGTCAGCAGCCTGCGCGGCTCCGTGCTCGTCGAGCAGTTCGAGCTCCCTGACTGATCCCTGTGCCATCGGTGCGCCTCCCTCGGGCCGCCGGCGCCTTTCGGGCAGCGTAGCAGGGCATCACTATGTTCGCAATATTCGAAAGGGTCGAATCCCAAGCGCTATTCGCAATCTTCGAACGCCACACGTGCGAGCTCGCCTGCGCCCAGCCGCCAGCAATCGGCACGGCGGTAGCGTGTTTGCGAACACCCCGGAACCGTCCCTGCTTCGGCAAACGGCCGGGGTTAAGTCTTTCCGAGGACGCGGCAATCACTCACCGCCCGAAAGTGACTCGGCACTGGCACCAGCTACGGCGTGGGCGATGAGCGGGCGGAGCTGTTCGGCGGCGCGGTGCTGGCTGTCGAGCGTGGCCAGGATCCCCTCGCGCTCCATCTGCACGAACGCCGGGACCCCCGCAGCGATCTTGCGCACCACCGCCCGCCCGCCGGCGAACACCGTGTTGCGCGCAGCGACGTCGCCGATCTCGACAGACTCAGTGATGCGGTCAACGCCTGGAGTGGGCTCTCGTTACGCTTCGAGCATGGAGCAGCTCAAGTTGGAACTTGATGCTGAACTGATTCGATTCCTCAACAAGCGCGCCCACGAACTTCACAGCACACCCGATGTCCTGGTCTCATCCGTGCTCACTCATTGGCTTCGGACCGCGCACGAGCAGGAGGCCCTCGGTTCGGACGAGACCGTCCAAGAGCGCATCTCCAGGATCGCCGAGCACTACGTGGACGAGAGCCGCACGATTCTCGAAGACGACCCTGATCTCGGCCTAGATTTAGCCGAACCGCCGTCAAGCGCTGCTGATACCGCGCTCCAGGAACAGACCCCGCCGCGCGGCTCAAGCGATGAAAGACCACCTGCTCAGATGAGCGAGGCGGCGATGAGGCAGGCATTCGCCGAGATCGCTGAGAACTACGAGGAGATCAGCCGTGAAATCCTCGGCGACGATCCTCCTCTCTCAGCGGATCTCTTCCCTGGACACCTCTTCATTGCCTACCGATTCTCGATTCCCGAGAAGCCTCAGAGTGAGAACTGGACATCAACGCTGATGGAGCGCATTGAGCGCATCCTCGCTCGGCGACCGAAGAAGCGTCTTGCTGAGACAAGCCAGCCCACCATGCATATGTGGCTTCCCATGGGCGAGCGGATCGACGGGCCGACCCTCCTTGTTGTGGAACCGGACCCCGTGCGCTCGCGACTGTCCGCTGCCACTGATCAGTGATCCTCGTCGACGACGGGCTCGCGGTGAGAGCCTTGGCGGGCGAGGAAAGTGCCTATGGGCAGGACGAGGTCCCGTCGGTGGCATGGGGCTTCTATGTGAGATTGCTGACTGTGCTGCGTAGGAACAACCGTCGGCGTAGCGAGATCACGCGGCCAGGCAAGATCACCCGGCTGGTCACTGACGAGGTCATCCGTTACGCATCGACGCCACCGCCCGAAGTACTTCAGGTAGTCGACCCACGGCCGTACGCATCTCTGGCGGTGGACTTGTTGCGTCGCCATGGCACCGGCATCAACAGGCTCGCTGCCGACTTCCTCGGCGCCGCAATTCACCACCAGACGCCGCTGCATGTCATCGAAGGCAACGTCGGCAGGAACTGGCAGGCGCTCTGCGACACAGAAGGTGTGGAACTGTGCATCATCCCCACCAACGAATAGCTCGCATGCACAGCCACCGGCGCGAACTGCCACACGGCGTGCGCGAGGTCCCACATCGGCGACGCCACGAAGATCGCGTCCCAGTCGATGAACGCCACCGAGGCGAGCTCGCCTGCGCCCAGCCGCCAGCACCCACCCCTCGACCGAGATGAGCACCATGGAGCCGTCAGGCTCGGTACTGAGATATCAGGGAGCGCCACCGGCATCCTCGCGCTAGTCGAGGGCTACCGTTGCCGAGATGCCGACGCGCAGCCGTTTCGGTCCGCAACAGCCCGAGATCACACTCCGCTCAGGTGAGAATGTGCCGCTCGTCAGGCTCAAGGAACGGGCTGCAGCACGCGTAATCGACATGGTGCCCGCCGGACTCGTGCTGGTGCTCGCGACTGGGCTGATGGGGTACTTGGCGTACGCCAGTCTCGTCACCGGTGACGAATACGAGCCATACGGGTGGCTGCTTGCGCCGCTGGCCATGGTGTTCGGGGCGCTGTTCTTGACCGCTGCGTGCGAGACTTGGGCAACATCGGCGACTGGGCAGACACGAGGAAAGCGCCTGAAGGGGATACACGTCGTGCGCTTGCGCGACGGCCGCAAACCAGGAGTGGCGGCGTCGTTCGTCCGCGCTGCAATGCCTGCTTCGGCAAGTCTGCTCGGGCTGATACTCATCTGGAGGGCCAGCCCGCTGATAGCGACGCTCGTTGCAGTCGCCGTCTATTGCCTGACGTATCTCTCGGCGATCTGGGATCGACACGGGCGCGCCTGGCACGACAGGTTGTCCCAGACCGCCCTCACCACTCACGTCACGATCCGCCGCTAACGCGATCAGCTGGCGTCAGAGCCCGCTTCGCCGCCGATGTGACACCAGGCCTGACTCCGGATGATCTGACCCGGTGCGAGTTGCTCACTGGCGACGTTGCCGTTGCCATTCTGGATGAAGTGCAGGTTTTCTTTGAGCCGCTGCTTGGAAGCACCGCTCAGTCGCCGCTGCGTTGCCATGCCCCGAACCTAACGCCCGTTCGCGTACGACACATACGTGATTTGAGCTGCTGACCTGCACATATGGCGCGTCGCCTACGAGCAGTGCTCGCGCTGCAATACTGCGCGCAACGGCACCGACCGTGCCTCGAGGGGGTTCTGCAAATGGACAGCACCGTTGTCGAGCTAGACCTCAACGCACAACCCGGCGAGTGCCTCTACATCTTCGACGGGCTGACCGGACTCCCTGCACGAGCACTGTTCCTTGACAAGCCCATGGTCAAGTCCGGCGAACTGACCCCCGATGCAAAGGTGATCCTCACTACACCGCAAGAGCAGCGCTTCCCAGTGATGGTGACCGCTCTGCGCCGCACGGTCACCGACGAGTCAGTTCCTGAGCCGTTTAAGGGTCGGCAGGTGATCGAGATGCTGTTCCGCGCGTTCGGGCCTGCCGATACGAAGCCGGACATTGCCGCGACGGCATAAACCCGTCAGTGTCCAAGAACCGCGCATGCTGCGCTAACGGACAGCGTCACAGCTTCTTCAAGTCCCGCCGTTACGCCTACAAGTCGTCGCCCCAAGTCGGCATCCACAGTGGAGGAACCACCGAAGCCATCACCTACCGAGTGCTCCGCATACCGCGTCAGGTACAACGCCCAAGCTGGCCCGACGATGACTGGGCTCTGGATGAGTGGTTAGATCTCCTGCAACGTGAACCGCTTCAAGTCCCCGGTCAACTCGAAATCGAATACCCACCGCCTGAAGACCTCGCGGAGATCTGGGAACGATTTGACACCGATGTACCTGACCCTCCAGAACCAGACTTCGAGCCGATGTTCGAGCCGGACCTGCCTGAGCCTCCACCACCGCCCGATCTACCTTCGCCCGACGACGGCTTCGAGGTGCTGTGCCTCGGGGGGCACTGGGTTAGGCCCTACGAAAGCAGTGCTGTGGTTTGGGAGTTTCGCTCCCCGCGGGCTGCTGACGACATGGTTCGCCGACTCAACGCTTGGATGCCCGTACACCGGGACAAGTGGCTCGGCGCTGGTGCGCTGATCTTGCTCGCTGCTGCGTGTACTGAAGCAGTGATGGCCGTAGTGGCAGGCACCTAAGTGCATTGGTGAGCTGCTGCAAACGTGCCTCAGCCGTAGAAGCACGGGGCGACTTCCGGACACGGGGCTCGATAGTTATTCCGGTCGTTACAGCCGTCGGCGGGCGGCGTGGTCGATGAGCAGGCAGAGCTGTCCGGTAGCGATCACCTCGGCCACCATGTCGGCGAGCTCATCGGCCCGCCCGGCGCCCAGCCCGTAGCCGCCCACCAACGCCGCTATGCGCGCCGACCGATCAGGCGCGCTGGGCCAGCGGTCCAACCATCGATCCGCATCGCCGCACACCGGCGCGAACTGCCACACGGCGTGCGCGAGGTCCCACATCGGCGACGCCACGAAGATCGCGTCCCAGTCGATGAACGCCACTGCCCGCCCGCCGGCGAACACCGTGTTGCGCGCAGCGATGTCGCCGTGGCACACCACCTGTCCGGGCCCCACCGCCTGGGGGCCCTCGGCGAAGCCCGAGCCCGCAGCGAACCCCGCGACGCAGTCGTGATAGGACCCCAGCAGCTCCCCCACCGACGCCAGCTCGCCTGTGCCCAGCTGCCAGCACTCGGCATCGGCCGGCACCCACCCCTCGACCCAGCTGAGCACCATCGACCCGTCAGGCTCGGTACCGAGGTACCGGGGAGCGCCGCCGAAGCCGGCCTCCTCGAGATGGACGAGCAACTCCCGCACCGACGCCGACGACTCGGTCGCAGGACGCCGCACCGTGTCACCGACCCTGACGAACTCAGTGACACGACCGGCCAGCGCCTCCGGTTCGGGCGTGGTGTCTGGGTTAGGGCCGGGACTGTCCTGCATCGGTGAGGACGCTAACGAGCGAACTCACGCCAAAGAAGCCGGCGCCGCTGCGTTCAGAAGCCCGCTTGTATGCAGCCAGCCCGAAGGAACGTGTCCTTCTCGCGCTCCAGGTCGGCCCTGGCAGTCTCGGCATCGCTGTCGGGGCTGACGACACCTTCTTGGGCGTCGACAAGTTCCGAGCGGCGTTCGATTCTTCGGCGTCGAGCCGTCGTGCCGCCGATGACCTCCCTCCGAGCCATGTGGCCCAGCGTATGACAGCCGGACACGCTGTTGCGCGGGGCGACGTCACCGAGGCACAGCGCCTGCCCCGACCCCACCGTCGGGGAGCCCTCGGCGAAGCCCGAGCCCGCAGCAAACCGCGCGACGCTGGACCGAGGCGTCGACGTCAATTGGCCGAGCCTCTATCTGCGCCCACTCTGTATTCGGTTGTAATACAATCATCTCTGTGGAGAGCCCGTTCGACCTGGATCTCCTCGACGACGATGACCCATTCGAAATCACCGACCAGCTGCCGCACCTGTTCAAGCACAGCGCGCTCGGCGTACCCGACATCATCGACGTCTGGCAAAGCGACCCGCTCTTCTACCCTGCAACCCCGCCGGCGCACTGGCTCATGGTCTCCGAAGTCAGCGGAGTCGTGCTCGTGGTCCCCCTCGCACCATCGGACTCGGGCGACCCGACGCGGTGCCGACCGATCGGTTGCTATGAGGCACCTTCGCAACTCGTCTCCCTATACATGGAGGACCGATGAGCGCTGAGCGCATGACCCCCGCCGAGGAATTCGAGTTCTACGGCCAACCAGAAAACCTGCGTCCCCAAGGACCAGCGCAACGACGCACACCGAGGCTGTCTGATCCGATTGCCGTGCGCTTCCCGCCGAGTGTGCTCGAACAGATCAGAGCAGTCGCCGCAGCCGAGGATCGCTCAGTGTCATCCTGGGTTCGACGCGCAGTGAACGAGGCCCTGCCGGCGCCCAGCCCGTAGCCGCCCACCAACGCCGCTATGCGCGCCGACCGATCAGGCGCGCCGGGCCAGCCCTCCAACCACCGATCCGCATCGCCGCACACCGGCGCGAACTGCCACACGGCGTGCGCGAGGTCCCACATCGGCGACGCCACGAAGATCCCGTCCCAATCGATGAACGCCACCGCCCGCCCGCCGGCGAACACCGTGTTGCGCGCAGCGATGTCGCCGTGGCACACCACCTGTCCCGGCCCCACCGCCTGGGGGCCCTCAGCGAAGCCCGAGCCCGGGGCGAACCGCGCGACGCAGTCGTGATAGGACCCCAGCAGCTCCCCCACCGAGGCCAGCTCGCCTGTGCCCAGCCGCCAGCACTCGGCATCGGCGGGCACCCACCCCTCGACCCAGCTGAGCACCATCGACCCGTCAGGCTCGGTACCGAGATACCGGGGGGCGCCGCCGAAGCCGGCCTCCTCGAGATGGACGAGCAGCTGCTGTACCGACGCTGATGATCTGCTGCCGGCAGGTGGATCTGCTCCTAGCGAACTACAGGAACGACATTGCCCACGGGCGCACGGGCGGCATCGACGCGAGATACCCGGCCAACGTCCAACGCATGGTCAACCAGCTGATCCGCGCCAAGTACTTCCGGCCCGAACAAATTGATGAACCCAACGACTGACTCCCTCCTACTACTTCTCGGCTTGGCAACCGACACCCCCGACCGCCTGATTCTCGACCGTCATATCAGCGAGTTGAGGGCCATAGACTGCGAGCTGGCTCTAGAACTCGGCCCGGCAAAGAGTCGCGTTGTCCAAATGAATTCATGGCGCCAATTTCCGTGAGCAACACTGATTGGCAAACGCCAAAATCACCGTGTCTTCGCGTCACCGTAGCTTCAGGAACCGGGGCAGCCTAGACCTAACTGCGGCACTTCGGCCACCATTAGATTCCCTTTGTCAAATCGAATCTATGGGCCCAACATACCAGGCTTGGTAGCGACTGCTCCACGTAGACAACGAATTTTTCGACTTGGCAAATGTTTCGTTCGTCACATACAATGTCATTGGCGAGGTACCTGCATCTACGACCATGCAATTCGCTTGATTGTTAGTGACTATTGGAAGTCCACGTCGAGACCATGCATCGTATGCAAGATGCTCGGAGCGTGCGTTGCCAAAAAAGGTGAGGGTTGGTTGCAGAATGTCCAAGAAGTCGTACGATCGCCCGGAATCACGACCATGGTGAGGAGCAATCAGCAAGTCGACATTTGTGACCGAGTCTTCGTGTCTCTCCAAGATGTGCTCCCATGTGGCGTCATGCGAGTCACCACCGAACACTATCTTGTTATTTGCTGTTCGATATAGCAACACATACGAGCAGTCGTTGTAGTCACTAGCGCTCTCATTCGCGGAGTTCACCAGCTCCTCCGTTGGCGCCAAAATATGAAGCCCGTCATGCCATCGGCCATCTTCCGCTTCGTTCCAGTATTTCCCTTTGTCACCCGAGAGGTTCACCAACCGCTTCGGATTCGCAGTCGGTTTCGTGTCCCGGAGGTTCTTGTAAAACTTCCAATCTGCTTCATCGTATGGGGAGCCTTGCCACGATGAGGAATCCATTTCCTTATTGTTGTCTGTATCCCAAAAGTTCAGCGGAGAAAAGGCATCGAACAGATGCCGTATGCCGTCCATATGATCCATATCTGGGTGAGTTTGTATATATCTGAAGATGCCATCAACATCATGATTTCGCATGTAGTCAACGGGATTCACGGGGTGTTTTTTCTGCCCGAAGTTGCCTAGCGTGCCGCGTTGACTTGTCAAGCCGCTCAAGGCCTGATCTACGCCGCCCGTATCAGGTGGTTCTGCGTTGCATACATCGATCACTGTAATGCGTTCAGAATTGTGCCGTATTACGGAGCAGTCACCCTCTTTGACGTTCAAGAAGTGTATTGTGGCCATAGCTCCCTCCCAATTGGTGTAATGAACAGACTGTGCAGTTAGTGGCCTTCTTGCGACAAGGCGGCGAAAAAACTCTCTGCATACCGGTCGGCATAACGCAGCACATATGAGCTTCTCCGAATAGCTGCCGCTACTGCCAATACCGCAACAATCGATGCGAGCACCGGCCATAGCAGATGGACGTCCTCTACTACATACAGAATCCAAGTTGTGCAACACGATCCAAAGCCTGTAGTCAGCCAAACCCAATGGAGCGCGGCAAGATTCCGGACGAAACCGTAGTCTTCATTATGTTTCACTAAGAGGCCATTGCCGGGTGATGATCGGAATCGATGGCGCAGAGCACGAACGGCGTCATCGATGGTGTGATCTAGTTCCGCTGGATCGGATGAGCTAACTACGGCTTGGATGTCGAGATTTACCGTACCTCGGATCAACCGATAATAGTTGTTTCGTTGTTGGGACGAGAGGCGTGGTCCATCGGGTCGGAGCCACTGATGTGTCGGCAGATCGTACGGCCAGTTACGGAATAGTTTTCGTTCGTAGTTCGTACCCGCTATCGCGGAAAAATACATCAAGCCGGTGCCACACACGACGGCCCAGCCGCCTTCTAGCAAAATCACCGCATACCAGTCCAAGAACTCGACACCGATAGCCGCCAAGGCGATGGCAGCTGGTGAGGTCGCCAGCAGTGCCGGGAGGAGTCTGGCCTTGACCTCATACCGGTCGTTCAGTGCTAGCAATGTCGTTCCTTCCGCATTGGAGGGGCACCGGGCATCTCGGAATTCTCGCTACGGATCGGCAATACGTGAGTTACGCCACTGAGCGGGTCAACAGTCCCAGTTCGCTCACGTCGACCTCGGTCAGCTCAGAACGGCCCGCCGCATCAGCTTTCGTCGGATGAACGGAAGACGGTGCCTCGGTCCTTCCCAGGCGCCCGAGGGTCTCTGCCTCGATCCTCCACGAGATCGTCAGCGCAGCGGGGCGATGCAAGCTACGGACCTGCGCGGCCCGCCGTAGGTCTGCCCTCCTCCCACCGCTTCGCGGCCTCTCTTGTGGTTCGGTTGCCGACCTGTTCGACGCGACCTGACCCATATTGACGCCGGAGCTCAGACTCGCGCCGCTTGAGGTCGTTCGTGATCCCTGAGTGCTTGATCCGTCCGTTAGTGCTGATGAACCGATACTTGTAGGTGTCCCGAGGTGTACCCATTCCTACTCCTAATCACAATGGTGTAGTTCTCTGGAAGACGCGAGGCTACCGACCGCGCGGCCGCGTCATCACGGTGACTTCCGCCTAGGTGTGGTCTCGCGGGGGTTGCGTGCGCGTGATGCGGGCCGGCGATGAGCTTCACTGTCCCCTAAGCATCCTTGGTGAGCGACGACAGCGCGGGCGAGTGCAGCAGTTGCTGAGTTACTCGCAAGCTGGCGGCAGGGTCGCGGTGCGCAGCAACACTGGCTCATGGAAATAGCTCCGGCAGCCTGTCTTTAGTTCCTCGAGCCTTGCCGCTGCCGCGTCGCGACTGCTGACCCAGGCTTGCAGGGTCCCATCGCTCATCACTTGCTCACAGGCTTCTGACTCGATCACCCGCTCAGCGGCCGCGATTTGGTCGTAGAGCCCGAGAATGGTGCGCGTGTAGCCGGCGGCGACCGCTGCGTGGTCCTGCCGAACAGCACTCAGCATGTCAGTCTCTATGTTGGATCGCTCAACAGATAGGTGGTTCTGTATGACGAGATTCGCTCCCGTGGTGATCTCGCGGCAGCGAGCAAGGTCCATCTCACGGGCCTGACGAGCTATCTCCTCCGCCTGCGCTGAGCCCTCTGCGTCTCTCATCGGCGACTCATCAGCAGCTCGCTGCTCTGCCTCTTCGCCGTCGACGCGTGACCCCGCGTGCGGTGCCTCCGCTTCGGGCGCTTGCTTCCCGGCGACTTCGTCATCTCTTGGTGGAGACTCAATCTGCGGGGCCGTAGGCGGCGCTGCGCTCTCAGCTGCGGTGCCGACGCCGTCAGAAGATGACGCCGCCAGCGTGGACCGAGTGCTCGCTGCGGATGGGCCACCGGTTCCTTTACCCTCCGGCCCAATCCCAATCTGTGCCTCCGTCGCAGCCCCTTCACTTGAGGGGCCACTCGAAATACTGCTCACAGCGGCCTCAACTGGATCCGCTGTTGGAGTTGCCTGCGGAGCAGCGGACAGCCCGCAAGCCGATATCAGCGCCGCCGCCTGCACCAAGATTGAGATTGCGTTCCGCCATCGCGGCGCTGACAGGGATCCCTGACTTGGGATCAGGCCAGCTGGATCCACAATTGAGTCCTCGTCAGCGTGCATCCACGAGAATCTGAGAGACGATCTGCCTATCGTCGGCATCCACTTGCGAAAACAGCTCCTCGATGCCCCGGACAACCTCTGATTCGGAGCGCCCTGGGTCGCTAGCACGAAGGAGATTACGGACGGCGCTCTCTAATGGGTCGGGACCATCACCGAGAGCCAGCACGTTCGAAGCTTGGCGCCCGGCATCGAGCAGTCGTGGCACGGCCTCGGGATCGTTAACGCACGAAATCGTAGAAGCAACGATATCTCCGATACTATTCACTCGTTCGGACTCGTCTTTAGCAACGCCTCTACCAATGCAAGCCGAATAGAGAAGCGCACACATTCTCTCGGTGTGAGATGACTCCGCGTGTGTTTTGATCCTGATCAGGTACCAGCCTAGTGTGTTGATCTCGTCTTGCTGCCATTGGATGGGCCTCTGCAGCAGGATAGCGAGCGCCTCATCCGAGCCATCGTCGTCTTGAGCAGTCTTGACTAGTTCAGCTACAGAAATCGGAACGTCAGCGGCGCGAGCTCGTAGTAGTTGAATTTGAAGTTGTCGAATAGTCGGGAGCCAAGACCAATCTGACTTCGTCGCCAGTACCTCGTATAGGGCCCAAGTACCAAAGGCTGGGATTCCTTGGCTTCGTGCAAGCCGACGAAGGGCCAGATCATCGCACCACAGAGGGACTTGGCGTTCAAGTGCGAGCCGAATGGATGCATCCCACGGCCGAAACTCATCGTTCCCCTCGTAGTCAGCGGGCCGGATCCTACTGCTCGTGACAATTTGCCAGCGTTCCATTCGGTCAACAAGTGCACTTGCTCGATCTCTAATCGCACGGCGCTCATCGTCACTGAATTCGTGCAAGATAGCTTGCCCTGTGCCGAGATCATGAACAAGTGTGCCTATCGCTTCTCGGCGTGAGAAATCGAATGCCAAGCGAGCATCGTATATCAACTCATCCGGAATGAGAACACGTACAAATGCACCGGATACTCGGGAGACATCGAACTCTGCCAATACGCCGAGAACCGCAATGCTCGTGTCAGCGACTACATGGCCTCGAAGTGCTTCACTTGCGACTCGGCATTCTTGGAGTCTTTCTTCCCAGTTGACTGGTATTGACGTAATGTCGTTAGCGGCGCGCGAGAGCAGTATGTCTGCGTATGGTGCATCGTATGCACTGAGCAGTAAACCATACGGTACCTCGCCGTACCTGACCCGCTGCCGTGCCTCATGCTGGTAGGTCGCTCTATTGCGTGCGGCTTGACGCATGGCTGTAATGAACTCTTCCTCGGTATCAGACGAATCTCGCTGCAGTAGAGAGCTGTCGGGATAACGCGTCACGAATTCGTCGCGCAACTCGACAAAACGTCGTTGCTGTTTGCCGTCAAGTTCCAGGCTCTCTCCCTGCATCTGTATCGCCATCAGAGCAATACCCACCACTTGCTCCGAGTCACGGAACTGCTCACCGAGGTCAAGCACACTGTCTACGTCTTGTCGGACCATGTCGGCTGTGTTCGCTACAACAATTGAGAGCGCAGCCTCCTGTTCATCAGCCGGTATCAGACTGTGTGCAGTTATATAGGCCCACGCTTGTCTGTTGAGAACCTGATGGTGCATCGCATAAACGACTGCCCAATGAGCCTCGGTGTCGTCTGGGGACTCATCCACCCAAGCCAATGCACGAGCTTCCATGGTCCGCCAGTCTTCGTGTCGTTGCGCAATGTGCACCAACAGACGTTGCGCACGGTGTTTGTGCGACCCTCTTGGGAGCGCCGCGGATGCCTCTTGTGCAAGTTCCTCGGCTCTGTCAAGTTGTCCTTGATCCAGGTGAATTTCTGCCGCGGTGATCCGGAGCGATACAGCGCCGAGGTGTTCGGCGGCATCCATGAGTGTTGCCGCCGCTTCCTCTGGGTGTCCTGTCGCAAACTGCGCTCGCGCGAACTGGTCGGCATGCAACGCGGAATCAAAGCAGTACGGGGCCAGCTCGCGAAGCACGATGTCATGGTCTCCGCGCATGGATGCTGCAAGGGCCCGCAAGAATGCCGTTTCCTCTGCAGGAAGGGCCGCGGCCCGTTCCTCGTCTGTTTGGCCGCAGAAGGCCAACCCGAGCAGCGCCCGCCTGAGGGCTTCCTCGTCACGAGCCTGATCGACGGCCTGGCGCATTCTGGCGGGCGCAGTTCGATCGCCCACGGCTTGTGCTTGCATGGCACGGATGTAGGCCGCATCAGGCTCCTCGATAGTCCGAAGGTCCAAGGTGTCGATTCGCTCGGGTTGCCCCAGCATGAGCCAGGCTTGTACCAGCAGCACTTGAACATCTGAAAACTCGGACTCCCGCACTAGAGCGCTGCCATCAGGCCCCGTAGCTCCGATCTCGATCGCGCGCTGGGGGTCACCCAAGGCAAGACATGCCTTCATCGCCAGGGCGACCGCTCTATGCGACGGTCCCTGCCAAGCTCGCAACAGGTCACGGGCCTGCAGCGACTCGTCGATTACCTCGACGAAGAGAGCATTACTGGCAGCGACATCGACCCCCGTTTGGTCAGCTAGGAGTGCGGTCATGAGTGCCTGGTGGAACACCAGCGATCCGCGACCAAGGAAGCGTCCGTTAGCGCTTCGGAGCATCTCGCGGCCAGCGTCGAACTGCTCAAGCTGAACATAGGCCCACATCAAGACAACAACGCAATGCAGCGCTTCGTCTTCGTCGTCGGACTCATGCAGTCCAGATTCCGACACCAGTTCGACCACCTCGCCTGGACTACTGTCAATGACCGCCCGCATCACCGGTGTTAAGGGATGGTCCTGCGGCATGGAGGCAACGAATTCCTCGGCCGCTGCAGCGTCACCGTCTTCCATGGCGGCACCCGCCAAGTGCGCCAGATGCACAACTGAGCTAGGCGAACCGAGGTCGATTGCTCGTTGCCGCGCACTCGCAGCTCCGTCTAGTCCATAAGCATCGAGGAAGTCGGCCAGCACCTCCCAAGCAGCGAAGCCTGCTTCGCGCAACCACTCAGGCGGCTCCGCAACCATGCGGGCAAGCGCTCCGGCTTGCCTAGCGGATGGCGCGGACAGCAGCTCCGTCAGCTTCGACGCGGTCGCAGGGCTCGTTGCCCGAAGGTGTTCGATCCGATTGCCGCAATTGGAAGGCAGTCCAGCCGTCGGTTCCGATGTCGTGTTTGCCACCAGTGATGCCGAGAAACGATGCAGCGCACGAACGACCTCGCGCAAGACTTCTCGCGCGGTTGAGAAACCAGTGCGAAAGCTCCCACTCTCGAAGTCGCTGACCTCTGCAATGAACTTTGCTTGGCGCTCTTCGACCTCGGAAGCATCGACCTCCTCCTTGAAGACCAAGATCGGCTTTCCAAGCTCCCTTGCGCGTTCCCACTCCTGGTGCGTGGGCGACTTCCCCGACGATTCGTCCCCATAGCGCCTGCCAAGAAGGAGAACGAATACGTCACAGTCAGCGACGGCCTCAAGGCACGCCTCTTGGGGGGTCGCTACCAACGACGGCTCGGTGATCTCCATTACGACTGGTTCGTGCCCGAGTGCCTCGATGGCCTCCTTCGCCGCCCGGCGGTACTCGCGGAATTCACCGCGCGCCACAGAGGACACGAACACCCGCCACCGTGTCGGTTCCGCCATTGGTAGCTACTAGATCCAGCCTGCCATTGAATCGGCATCGGCAGCAGGGTCGTTGGGCTGTCGCCGATGACCTCTCGATTGGCCAGCGTGGACGGTAGCGAAGATTTCGTTGAGGAGGCCGACCTCGACGATCTCGCCGAAGTCCTTCTCGTCGAGGCAGCGGTTGACGAACTTGTCATTGCCGGTGAGCCGCCGGAGCATCAGGTCCCGGAGGTGCTGGCGTTCGGCGAGGATGAACTTGTCGATGTCGTTCGCCCGGGCTGTGGCGAGCATCTCGTCCGCCTGCAGGGCGTCATTCTGAACCTGTTCGAGGAACAGGCGGTCGCTCTCATCGAAGTTGGTGCCGAACTGCTGGTTGAGGCGGTCGATGATCTGTGACAAGGGTTCTTTGTCCTCTTCGGTCTTGCCGGTGCCGACGGCTGAGGGGCTGACCACGGTGGCATCGCCGTCATCGAGGCTGATCGCTCCGCTGGAGATCTTTTGGATGCGGTAGTACTCCAGCTCCACGTCGTCGCCGAGGTGGACCGGTTCGGGGCCATCGCCGGTGGGCAGCTTCGGCAGCAGCTTCCGTCCGAACGAGTAGAGCCGTTCGAGCTCACTGTCGCCATAGGGGATGATCTGGCTCAAGAACATGTACAGACGCACGTAAGCGGTGAGCCGGTCGCGGAACGCTTCTTGGGCCTCTTCGTCAAGCGCCTTGAAGCGATCGACCGCAGGCTGCTGGATGGCCTCGATGCGGGCATGGTCGCCGGGGCTCTGCTTGTGCTGGGGCAGGTAGAACACCGAAGCAAAGTCGTCGACTTCGGCCTGCATGTACACCTGCACCCCGTTCAGCTCGTAGGCGAGGCTGTCGAGCTGATATGGGTCGGACTGCTCCTCCAATTTGGTGACGCCGTAGTAGGGAGCGAACGCCGCGGCGATGTCGGCTGGGGAGTTCCGAAAATCCAGCACGAAAGGCGGCTGCTTGCCGGCGGCGATCCGGTTGAGCCGCGACAAGGTCTGCACGGCATGCACGCCCGACAGGGGCTTATCGACGTACATCGCCTGCAGCAGCGGCTGATCGAAACCGGTTTGGTACTTCTCGGCCACGAGCAGGATCTGGTAGTCGGGCGAGGCGAACCGCCCAGGCAACGCCGATTCGCTGATCGGTTTGCCGGTGACGATGTCGGTGTTCATCTTCGGCTCGGTGTACTCGCCACCCGTGTCGGGGTCGACGACGGTGCCGCTGAACGCCACCAGCGGTCGCACATCGTCGTAGCCGCGGGCATCGATGTAGTCGCCGAACGCGTTCATGTAGCGCACGGCATGCAGCCGCGACGAGGCCACCACCATGGCCTTGGCGCGTCCGCCCATGGCGTGCATCACCTGGTTGCGGAAGTGCTCGACGATGATCTCGGTCTTCTGGGACAGGTTGTGCTCGTGCAGCGTGACGAACTTCGACAGCTTGGTGGCGGTCTGGCGCTTGGGAAAATCGGGATCGTTCTCGGCGGTGTTGACGAGCTTGAAGTACGTGTCGTAGTCGGTGTAGTTGTCGAGCACGTGGAGGATGAAGCCCTCCTCAATGGCCTGGCGCATGCTGTAGGTGTGGAACGGCACCGGCATGCCGTCCGCGTCTGGACGGCCGAACAGCTCGATCGTCTTGCCCTTCGGCGTCGCAGTGAACGCGAAGAAGCTCAGATTCTCCTGCGGACCGCGTGACTCGACGACGGCGTTCAGGCTGTCCTGCCAGTCATCGGAATCGTCATCGCTGCCTGCGAGCGAGCCTGCCCCCAAGAGCTCCTTCATCTTGAGAGCTGTGTCGCCAGTTTGGCTCGAGTGCGCTTCGTCCACGATGATCGCGTAGCGCCGCGACGCGAGCTCTTGAGCCCATTCGCCAGCTTTCGCGCTCTCCGCCGCGCTAGGGGCGTCGGGCGATTCGGCGCCGGCGAGGCGATACAGGTTGCCCATCACGAAGGGGAACTTCTGCAAGGTAGTGATGACGATCTTGGTGCCATCGACCAACGCCTGGGCGAGCTGGTGGGAATCCTCATCGATGGCCTGCACCACCCCCTGTGTGTGCTCGATCTGGTAGATCGCATCCTGCAACTGGGCGTCGAGCACCCGCCGGTCAGTGATGACCAGCACACAGTCGAAGACCTTGTCATCGCTGTCGGTGTGCAGGCTCGACAGGCGGTGCGCCAGCCACGAGATCGAGTTCGTCTTGCCGCTGCCCGCCGAATGCTGCACCAGGTAGTTGCGGCCGGCACCCTCTGTGCGGACCGACTCCACGAGCAGGTTCACCGAATCGAGCTGGTGGTAGCGGGGGAACACCAGCGTTTCGCTCGTCTTGGTGCGTGTGCCCTTCTTGTCGACGACCTTCTCTTCGCGACGCTCGGTGAACATGTACGAGCCGAGAATGTCGAGGAACCGATCCCGCCCCAGCACCTCGCTCCAGAAGTACCCGGTGCGATATCCCGACGGATGAGCCGGATTGCCCTTGCCGCACTGCACGTGCCCGGGAGCGCTGCCACGATTGAACGGCAAGAACCGGGTGTCGCCCTTGGCGAGCCGTGTCGTCATGTGTACCTCGTCGGGATCCGCAGCGAAGTGCACGAGGGCCCGCTTGCCGAAACGGAACAGCGGCGCACTCGGCTCCCGATCTGTGCGGTATTGGCTGACCGCGTGCTGCCACGTCTGGCCCGTCATCGGGTTCTTCAGCTCGCACGTCGCCACCGGCAATCCGTTGAGCGCGAACAGCAGGTCCACCGTGTGGCTCTTGCCCGGATGACAGCGGGCTTGTCGAGTGACCGTCAACTCGTTGCTGCCGAACTGTGCGAGCGAATCCGGGTTGAGGCCGTGCGCCGGCTTGAAGTACGCCAGCCGGAAGGATTTGCCCACGAACTTGAACCCGTGACGCAGCACCTCCAAGGTGCCCTTCATGTCGAGTTCCTTGCACAACCGCTCGACAATGCGGTGCTCAACTTCGGCACCGTGGGTCTTCTCAGCAGACTCCCAGAGTTCGGGCTGCGTGGAACGGATGAAGGACAGCGCCCGATCGGGGAATAGCGCCCGGTCCACGTCCCACTCGCCGGGCTCCACCGATACCCATCCCGCCTCGGCAAGCATCGACCCCACATTCGACTCGAATGCATGCTCAGTTGTTTGAGTGGACATCAGACGCCCGCCCCAGAATCGGCCTGGGCAGCGCCCCGCACATCGATCTTGCCCGTTACCGCCGCCGAAATCAGAGCCGAGCGATACTCGGACAGACGCTCGATCGAAACCTCAGCCTTCTCCCGGAGGGCGTCTATGCGCGTCGATTGAGAGTCGAGGTAGTCAGCGATTGCCCTCTGCTCCGTGAACGGGGGATGCGCGACGAGCAAATCAAAATACGCCGACGCATCCAGATTCTGGATGCCTGTCGTCTGCTTGATGGCCGGGTAGTTCAGCCTGCCTGCGTACAGCGCCTTGTGGACATAGGCCCAAAAGGTTGGGTCAGCACCGTCGGCAAGTACCACGCGGCCGACGAAGTTCGAACACACGGCCGGCAGCTCATGGTCGTAGAGAACGACGCAACCCACGAGCTGCTTGGGGCCACCGCCTGATTTTTCCAATAGCAGGTCGCCTGCGTTCAGCATGCGGTTTCCGCGCTGAGACTCTGGGACGTGCCTGTAGGTCGGAGTATCGAACGAGATGCGGGATGAGCGCCGGTCAAAATCAGCGACGCGAACGCACAAGAGATCATCCGTTCCGTCTGGTTCGTCGCCCCAGACCCCGTTGATCCAATACTCGGCTGACCACTTGAGGCGGGCTATCGACCAGTGACTCGGCACTTGCCCGAGCCACTCGACACCAGAGTCTTGGAGACGCGGTGTCGGGTCGAGCCCAGCGGCTTCTGCAGCTTCGGGGGGAAGACCGCATGTCACAGTCCGCGTGATTAGCGCCGCCCGGTATTCGTCGAGCCGCTCGATCAGCAACTCCTGCTTTGAGATCAACTCGTCGATACGAGCGGTCTCACGGTCAAGGTACGCAGCGATGGCACGCTGTTCGCTGACTTGCGGCTGAGGCAGCGGAAGAGTACCGATCTCGGATGGATTGATGGCGGGATAGCTGACGCCAACCGATCGCGCGACAATCGCTTCGACGAATCCATGCTCACGAAGGGCCCAATACATGAAGGCGGGGTCGCCACTCGTCGGTCGAACAACCGCAAAGCCTGTAGACACCACCATCTCTGATGGCGGTCGCCGAATCGGAGCTATCGCGCGGAGGTAAGTCCTTACCGTTGAGATGATCGTGTCTCCATCCCGCACTAGGCGGCGCGCCCGGGATGGAGAGTCTTCAAAGACCATCTCTTTGGTTTTGCCAATGCCAAAGCGCAAGTCAACTGAACCTATATCGACATAGGTCATCGGGCGTAACGGGTCTTCATCCTCCACGAGCTTCTCGTCATTGATTGTCGCCACGTACTTCAAACGCGGTGCTTCCCACCTCGGTAGATGGTCGCGTAGCCACTCCGTACCTGTACCCGCGCATGAGGAGTTCCGAGGCATCATGCTGTGGCCTCAGCGAGGAGTCGCCCAATCTCCTCTTCAAGTGCCGTTAGGTCGGCCTCGATGACCTCGAGGGGGCGTGGCGGCTCGTAGACGTAGAAATGGCGGTTGAACGGGATCTCATAGCCGATCTTGGTTTTGTCATGGTCAACCCATGCGTCAGCGACGTGGGGCTGAACTTCTCGTTGCATAAAGGCATCGATGCCTTCCCCGAAGGGCACGGTCTCGGTGTCCCGCAGGCTGACGTCGGGCTCAAGGTCTCCGTTTCGGCCTTCGCACGCATTGGCCTCGGGGTCGCGCTCGCCGAGTGCTGCGAGAACGGCCTTACGCTCGGGCGCCAACAGCCTTAGGCCGTGCGCATTGGCGGCAGCCCTCAGTTGGACGAGGAACTGATCACGATCCCTGATCACTTCCCCACTCGTGGTTTCCGCGAGAGTCGCGAGCGCGTTGCGAATGTCCTGCTGGCGCGCTGTGCCTTCGGCTACCTCGGCGTCGTGGGCTTCGCCGGCGCTCTTGCGGCTCTTGGCAAGGTTCACGAACGACGTCTCATCCTCGATGCGGACGATGCGCTCGGGGATAGCAGCGAAGTTGAGCCGCAGCGGGCGTTCGACGGTGATGTTGCGGTACCCGAAGTCGTTGTTGTCAAATACCTTGCTGACCACTCGGGGACGAGTGCGCGACTCGTGTGTGACCGGGTCTTCGTCGGTGAGTTCACGCGTCTCGCCGTCGGTGAAGCTGCCGTGGATAGCTGTCAGATCGGAGATGTGGTCGGCTGACAGCTCATTGCGCTTGTTGCCGAGACTGCGGGGCATCTTCTTGTAGAAGTTGCGGGCATCGATGAGCTGCGCCTTGCCTCGTCGGCGTTCTTCCTTGTTGTTGGTCAGCACCCAGATGTAGGTGGCGATGCCGGTGTTGTAGAAGAGTTGGTCCGGCAACGCCACGATCGCTTCGAGCCAGTCATTCTCGATAATCCAGCGGCGGATCTCGCTTTCACCGCTGCCCGCACCGCCGGTGAACAGCGGTGATGCGTTGAACACGATTGCGATACGGCTGCCGCCCGAGCCGTCGGCGGCTACCGGCTGCATCTTGGACAGCATGTGCTGTAGGAACAGCAGCGATCCGTCCTTTATGCGCGGCAGCCCGGCGCCAAAGCGGCCCGCGAAGCCGAGCGTGTCGCGTTCGGATTCGATGACCTGCTTCTGCTTGTCCCACTTGACCCCATACGGCGGGTTCGCCAGCATGTAATCGAACATCCAAGGGGTGCCGTCTGAGCGGTGGCGATACGCATCCTTGGTGAACGAGTCGCCCAGCGCTATGCGGTCCGCGTTCTCTCCCTTGATGAGCATGTCCGCACTGCACACTGCCCACGACTCGTCGTTGACGTCCTGACCAAACAGGTGCGGCCTCGCATCGGCGTTGTGCGCCCGGAGGAACTGCTCAGCGACGGTCAGCATCCCGCCGGTGCCGCAAGCTGGGTCATAGATGGTCTTTACGACATGGCTCTTGCCGAGATCGGGCTCGGGCGACAGCAACAGGCGCACCATGAGGCCGATCACCTCACGGGGTGTGAAGTGCTCCCCCGCTTCCTCATTGGACTGCTCAGCGCCGATGCGGATCAGCTCCTCGAACACGTAGCCCATCTGCACGTTGTCCACGCGTTTAGGCGACAAGTCCAATCTGGCGAAGCGCTGCACCACCTGGAAAATCAGGTCCTTCTCGTCCATGCGGTCGATGTGGGGCTCGAATTCGAAGCGCTCGATGATCTCCCGCACGTTTGGTGAGTACGCAGCGATGTAGGCATTGAGGTTCGCGGCGACCTGATTCGGGTCATCGAGCAGCCGTGCGAAGTCGAACGGCGAAGTGTTGTAGAAGGGCCGTTGCGACGCAGCAACGAGGAGCTGGTGGCGGACGTTCTCAGACTGCGAGGCGTGCAGCCGGGCGGCTGCCAACACGTCGTCCTTGGTGTCGGCCAGCACGCAGTCGAAGCGGCGCAGCACCGTGAGCGGCAGGATCACTTTGCGGTACTCGTTGCGTTTGTAAGGACCGCGCAACAGGTTGCAGATGCCCCAGATGAAGCTCGCCAGTTCGCTGTGCGTCTGCGCGTTCACGCAGAACTCGGCAGCGCTCGCGCTGGCTGACGACGGCGATGGGCGGGCCTGAGGCGCCGGCCCGGCACAAAATCACGCGATTCATGAGGCCTCGTCGGCTCACTTCGCGTTGGAAAATTGCCGTTATCCCTCACCTTGTGTCCCCCTGGCAGGCCGAATCCGCAGAGTAGCAACGCATCCGAGGGCCTTCCGAGACCGAGCCGCCCCGTGTGGATCAGGCCGTGCGAGACGGCTCGCGGGAGCTCCGCAGGTGGTTGTAGAACTGCGCCACTGCGCCCCGGTCGGCGGTCTCGTTGCGGGTGTAGTGGGCGGGCATCGTCGGGGAACGCCACCGTCCCGCGGTCATCAGGCTGGGCAGCTCGACGCCGATCCGTGCAAGGTCCTGAGCCATGCCGACACGCGGCGAGTGCCCGCTGAAGCCGTCGCCCAGGCCGGCCGCCACGGCTGCCTTCTTGATCCGCAGCGAGATCTGATTCGGGCTGAGCGCGAACACCCGGAGTTCCGCTGGGGCGCCATTGCGGATCGACGCAAGGGCCGCCATGGTCTGCGGCGACACGAACAGCACGGCGCCTTCGCCGTCGGGGTCGGTCTTCGAGCGCCGGATCAGCAGCCGCCCGCTGCCGTCGGGCACCGTCTCGATGTCGCTCCAGGTCAGCGCAGCGCATTCGGAGACCCGGAGCAGCGCGTCGCGCATGAGCCTCACGAGGGCGATGTCGACGCTGCCTCGCCTGGCGGCAGCGTGTGCGCTCTCTCGTCTGCCGTTCTTGCCGAGGCGTGGCCGGCAGGCGGTGGCTTCGATGGCGTCGAGTGCGTCTGCGGTGAGGCCCTTCGCCTGCTTCTGCGCCTTGCCGGCCACCCGGGTCGCTCCCCTGAGGGTTCGCTTGACGTCTTGGTGGTTGCACGGATTGGGGAGGCCGCAGCTGCTGTGGACGTAGGCGATCGCAGCGGCGGCGACGCGCAGCGTGGCCGGCTTGTGGCCGTGCTGCTCGAAGCGCTCGGCCAGGTAGGCGGCGATGTGTTCGGGCTGGGCGGGAACTGCTGGGATGCTCCGGGCGGTGGCCCAGGCGACGAAGCTGCGCCATTGGCTTCTGTAGCAGCGGATCGTGTTGTGAGTGACCTCGTGGCGAGAGAGTCCGTTCGGGTTGTGTGTGTCAGATTCTGCGAGCAGGACCGCTTCTACCGACGACCCCGGCGGGCCCATGGCCACCAGCTCCGTGTCAGAAACTCGCCCAAGGGGAGTTGTCATTAGCCGGCGCCGCAAGCGCACGATCTCCGCGTGCGTCCCGGACAGCATGCAGTGGAGAAATAGTCACAGGTATTCATACGGGGTCAGAACCTAAGGGATAACGGCAATTGTCCCCGCTGCGATCCTGACCGTGCGAGAAGGCTGAAACAAGCCCTCATTAGGCGTTTTTCTCGATGATTCAGCCCGCATTCGGCCCAAGAGGCTTGTTAGGTCCGATCACCTCGAATGCCCGAAAAAGCACGGCTGACATGGTTCGCGAGTCCCAGATCGGGCCATACCCGGTCGAGAACAAAAGCTCTGGCCGACGTGGCAAACAGCACGGTGACAGGGGCCGCACACGCTGAGGTCACAGCCGCTCGCAGGTGCCGTCGGCGCCGATTCTCCCTGGAAAGAGTGAACCCCGATGATCAGGATCGGGCTCGCGCCCGTACCGATCTACGACGCACTCCACATCCGTTGGGACATACGCCATCCCACAGAACGACTCCCAGCCGGCCTCCTCCAGGAAGCCGCTCCCGACGATCCCGTCTGAACACGTCCGGTCGCGAATCGCGTCGCGTGCGGCTGTTTGCCGCGCATCGTTCTCGGACCAGCCGTTGCAGTTGCTCCGATCATCGCACTCGACTCCGTAGCAGGTCCGCAACACCGCCTTCTCGTCAAACGACGGGTTGAACACAAGGACTTCGTTGGCTTCGAATACGTCGAGGGCATGATCTGACATGCAGTCGAAGAGCGCCGTGTAGACATCCATCATCAGTGATGGGTCGGGTTGTTCGGAATCCGCAAGGCAGCCATCGAAGCCGTCACTGGTGAAGTACCCGTAGCCCCGGCCTTCAGTGCCAAAGAGACGTCCGAGACCGAGGCTCTGCGGATCCTTCAAGCTCTGGACCGCAGCGAACGCCATCGTGTCTGCCAGCAGCTCGGCTGCAAGTCGGTCGGTGTCGAGGTCGAGACGATCGAGACGACATCCTGCGTAGTGGCGCGAGAACTGGTGCTCCAGCGCTTGGCCTGCCGATGTTGCGCGGGTGAACGCATGCGCCAGCTCATGCAGCACGATGTCCCTGCTGCTGCTTCGATCAAACGGGCCGGGTTCTTTTCGCAGTGCGTCGAGGCTCAGCCAGACCTCGCCCGTGCTGTGGTTGTAGCAACCGATTGCGCTGGCGCAGCTGTCCGGCAGGTCCTCGAAGAAGCTCAACTGCGCGCGTTCCATCGCGGGGACAATCCAGCGCCACTCATCGCTGTGCTCGTCGGCGATCGCCCCGACGATCTCCATCGCTTGGGCTTGTACCTGGGGATGGACTTCGGGTTCTTGCCTCGCCACCGGTGCCGGGGGATCGGCGATCGTCAGGGTGACAGCTGTGTCCGGTGTGATCTCGGCGCCAGCCCTCGGGCGTTGCATGATCACGGTCCCCGGTGCCACGTGTTCGTGAGCGGTGTACTCACTCCTGATGGACCTGATGCCACTATCAACCAACACCAGTCGAGCAGTCTCGAGGTCGAGCCCCACAACGTCGGGGAGTCGCACCGACTTCTGCTGAGCTGTCGTCGTCGCAGGCTCGGCGACGGTCGGCACCGCACCGCCTCCTAGGGACCCGTCCAGTACTGCGCTCGACTCTGTTGCGGGCGGGAACTCCCCCGTATCGACAGCCCGGTTGTCGTCGTCCCAGTCCCACCATCGCCCCAGCAGCACGCCCGCCAACACAGCTGCAACTCCGAAAGACACTGCGGCGGCAATCTTCCATCCTCTGCCGCTTGCGCTCGCCCGTTCAGGTCGCTGCTGTGGGTCAGGGGGCATAGAGGCACTCATTCAAGTCCGCCCTCAGCGCCTCCGCTGAAGCCATCCCGTTAGCGCCGTCTCGCGGGCAGGTCCGCGAAGCCACCGGCGAGAGCGGCCATGAGCAGGCCTTTTGACAAGAGTGCCGGATTTGGGCCAGGCGACGGGTCAAGCCGCGCATCACCGTCCCGACGCTGGCGCTGCTGTACGAGCACCCCGAGCCGCTGGCTGCACCGATACCGCTGCACCCGCTTCGACAGGCTCACGGCTTCCGATCGCCCCAGAGCCTCGCCTATGTGGGCCACACCCAGCGCAAGCGACTGCTGGCTGCCTAGACACCGGCCGCCTTCCGCAAGAGCCACGCGGGACGCCACACGTCAGGCAGCAACGCACTCGGCGCGCAGAACGGCCGGTCTTTCCTATGCCTCGTCCTTTGGCGGCAGCATCAGCACCCGGCCGTCATTGGCCTTGGCGACGACGAGCCGGGGCATGCTTGGGTGTCTCCACCTGCGAATGTCGGGCGTGTTGCCCTTGTACTTGTTGCACCGTGGGTGGGCTGCTTGGAGGTTCTCCATGCCGTGCAGCACGCTCGTGTAGTACGTGCCCTGCTGTGCCTCGCCTTCGGCGGTGAGCTCAAACACCGCGAACCGTTTTGGGACCACGTGCTCGACCTGGGCCCCTTTCAGCTTCATGGTGCCGCCGCACAGCCCGCAGCGCTCCCCGTCGCGAATGTGCAGGTATTCGAGCACCTTGCGACGATGCTTGGGATTCCAGCGGTCCGTCGCATCGGGCTCGTCTGCTTCGAGGCTCCAGCGCCAGATGCCGTCCACCGCTGCGACGGCTTTCCGCAACAGTCCCTTCTCCGGTTCAGGAGACGGGCTGCTGAAGGGGCACGTTTGATCGCTGTCATCAGCACTCGGGGGCTCCTTTGGCCCGGGTGCATCGATAGGCACGATCGACCTGCACTTCGGGAACGTCGAACAGCCCCAGAACTGGCTCCCCGCGTTCTCGCCCCGTTTCGCGACCCGGCGCACCATTGCCGCACCGCACTTCGGGCACGACAGCTCGGCGGAGTCCGCGGAGGCAGAGGGATCGACGCGTTTCGATGTCATGCATGGCCTCCCAGCGAGCGTGGACTGTAATTCGGGGCTGGGTCAACCGGCCGCAAGCTGGGATAGCCCTACAGAAGCCCTGCCGCATGGGCAATGCCAGCGATGGCGTCGCTGCCCAACCATTCCGGCTGAGGCCAGCACCGGGATCATCAGGTCATGCCGCGCATCGCGGATGCTCAGCGACGAGAACGCCCCAGACGCATCCGTGTATCGATGAGCACGGTGACCGACATGCCGAGGGCGATGAGCGCCCAGAACTACCGTGAGCCGACGTCGGGTCCGACTACGGCCAAGAACGCCAAGAATGCCGACCCAGCCAGCGCAAGGCCGAACCGAGCCAGCACCCGCGCCACCCACGCGAAGTAGTCGCGATCAAGATGCGCTCGACGCCAATGGACGTTCACGATGCTCACAGTAGGCGCCTCGCCAAGACGGCCCCGCTGGGTCATCAGGACTTCGCTCGGCGGTATTCTCGAGACATAACACCCTGTGCGCTTCGTCGTCCAGAACCCGAGGTCCCTCCTTGTGAGGGGCCTCTGTCATTTGCGGACTGCTGATCGGTTCACGGCCAGTGCACGCCTGGGGGTGGCGATGGATTGGCAATGGTCGACGGCGGGTACATCTCGTCAATCAGCGCCTTCACGGGGAGAGCCGACGTTCACGGCGTTCAGCGAGCGCCCGTAATTCTTCGGCGGCCCGGGCGTCGGCAGCGATGCGATCGTCGATCTCACCGGGGAACGTGGCGTAGTAGTCGGCCGCCAGATCGATCAGTTCGGATGCCAGGCCCGTTTCCTCGGCGACAAGACGGACCGGATCATCTTCGGCGCTGTGCCGTTTGAGGTCGCGCACGATCTCCCACACATCAGGCCCTCGTGCCAGCCCGGCACGGCGCCCGGTGGGCCCGTCTCGAGACACGATGCCGGGAAACCGTCTCATCTTGAACCATTCGTCGATCAGGATCACAGCCGGCGTCGCTCGAGGAGTCGAGTTCGCGACATTGCAGGGTTTACAAGATTTTTGTTCTAAAACCAAAAGTACTATAAAATCAATAAAGCATCTGCGTCGAGGAGTCGGGCCGCAGCTATGGACCGCCGTCTCAATCCGTACACGCCCAATGCGGGCGCCAGGCCTCCAGTGCTCGTGGGCCGCGAGGACGAGCTGGAGGAGTTCGATGTGCTGCTACATCGTCTCGAAGCCGGCCACACCGAGAAGTCGCTGATCGTTGTCGGGTTGCGCGGGGTGGGCAAGACCGTGCTGCTCGGCGAGTTCCGTCAGCTCGCGCTCGACCGCGAATGGCACGTCGTGGAGATCGAGGTTTCCAAATGGGACGACGCGCAGTTCCGACGGAGCATTGCCCGGGAGCTGCGGCGCGTGCTGCACAGCATCAGCGCCCGCAGTTGGTCTCAAAAGCTCAGGGGCGCCATGGGCGCGCTGCGATCGTTCACGCTCAAGGTCGACCCCGAGGGGCATCTCACGATCGGGCTCGACGCCGACGTCTCGGTGGGCGTGGCCGACAGCGGCGATCTCGATGCCGACCTGAGCGATCTGCTGGTGGGCGTCGGCGAGGCCGCTCGTGAGCACGGCACAGGCGTGGTGCTGCTGCTCGACGAGTTGCACTTCTTGTCCCGGCCGCAGATGGAGGCGCTCATCGCAGCCGTCCACAAGACCGTCCAGCGCTCGCTGCCCATCACCGCGGCCGCCGCCGGGCTGCCCCAGATTCACGAGCTCGTCGGCGACGCCAAGACCTATGCGGAACGTCTCTTCAAGTTCCCCTCCCTCGGGAGGCTTGCCGATGCGGACGCCCGGGAAGTGCTGCGAGAACCTGCGCGACTCCTTGACGTGCGCTTCGGCGACGAAGCCCTCAACGTGGGCTTGGAATTCTCCGAGGGCTACCCGTACTTCCTGCAGGAATTCGGCGAGGCAGCGTGGGACCTTGCCTCGGGGTCATCGATAGACGTCATGGACGGGCTGCGCGCCAAGCTGGTGGTGCAGGAGAAGCTGGACTCGGGGTTCTTCAAGGTTCGGCTGGAGCGCACGACCGAGCTGCAGAAGGCCTACCTGCGGGCCATGGCAGAACTCGGGCCAGATGCGCAGCTCGCGAGCCGGGTGGCCGACCTGCTCGAGCGCACCTCGTCTGAATGCGGTCCGACCCGCAAGCAGCTCATCGACAAGGGCTTGCTGTACGCGACCGAGCACGGCTACGCCGCCTTCACCGTTCCCGGATTCGACGAGTATCTCAAGCGAGCCATCCCTGAGCTGGCGCCGCCGCCGATACGGCGACGGCCGGGCCGCGGCGAGACGTGATGGCTGGCTCACGTGGTCGCGGCGGTGATGATGCGTCGACGGCGCTGCGGCGGGCAGCGTTGCGCCGGTTCCAGCGCATGCTCGACAACCACGTCGATGACGAAGAGCCAGCGCCGCCCGGCTGCAGCGCGGAAATCCTGATTCCACTGCGGGCAAGCCGAGCACGAGCGAATCGGATGCTGCTCGACGACTAGCTGTCACCTCGCAGCTTCATGCGTTACCCGCCATGTCCGATGACGTGCGCGGGTGTCGTGGACGAGCCGCCCAGTTCGGCAGCAGCCGCGGGCGGATGCTGCTTATCGAGCTTGGCCCTCGCGAGCTGCTCAGGAGGCGCGACTGTGACACCCTGCTGAGGCGGGGTGGTGCGGCCGGTGCTTCTGAACTACTACTGCGTTGCGGCGGCTGTGCTGGTGGGGGCTGTTGCGGGCGGCTTGGCGGTGCGGTGGCTGCGTGCGGGCGGTGGCGTGGGCGGCTGGCGGGTGGTGGGGCGTGCTGCGGGCGTGGGATTCGTGGGCACGGCAGTGCTGGGTGCCGGGGGGCTGCTCATCACCGGGGTGGACGGGTTCACGCTGATCCATGTGGCCTATGTGGTGGGGACCGTGGGGGTGCCGCTGGCCGGCGGGATCGTGCTCGTGGGGGCCCGGGGGCGGGCTCGGCCGCGGGTGGTCACTGCGGTGTGCGTGCTGGCGCTGGCGGCCGTTCCGGTCGGCGTCTATGCGACCTATGTGGAGCCGTTCTGGCTGAAGGTGGACCGGGTGGAGCTGGCGCTGCTGGCGATGGGGGCGGTGGGGGCAGCGGGGGCGGCGGACGGTGTCGATGGGCGGATCCGGATCGGCGTGCTGGCTGACCTGCAGACCACCGGCGTCGGCGACTACGAGCGGGATGCGGTGGAGCGTCTGCTGGGGTTCGGGCCTGATGTGGTGGTGCTGCCCGGCGATCTGTACCAGTTCGACGCTGCTGTGTTTGCCGAGCGGGCGCCGGGGTTTGCGCGGCTGATCGAGCGGATTGTCGGGGAGGTGCCGCACGTGTACCTGGTGAGCGGCAACACCGACACCGTGGCGGGGCTGCGGCGGATCGTCGGGGAGTCGGGCGCACGGGTGCTCGACAACGAGATCGACACGTTCGAGGTGCGGGGCGTGCCGGTGAGGGTGGGCGGCACGACGCTGTTCGGTGACGAGGTGGCGGCTCGGCGGATGGCGGCGGCGTTGGTGGGTGGTTGGCCGGGCGCAGACGGTGTGCGTGGCGACGGTCTTACTGAGGATGGGACGGGCGGCGACGGCGTCACTGGGAACGGAGCGGGCGGCGACGGCGTCACTGGGGACGGATTGGAAGCGGACGGAGTCGCTGGGGACGGACGCGACGGCGGCGGACAGGCCGGAGTGCGGATCCTGATCGGGCACAAGCCCGACGCCATCGAGCTGGTGCGGGCGACGCCGGTCGATCTCGTGATTGCCGGCCACACGCACGGCGGGCAGGTGTCGTTGCCGTTGTTGGGGCCTCCGTTGACGCTGACGAACGTGCCTCGGCACATTGCGGCCGGCGGGCTGCATGAGCTGCACGGAACGCCGATCTACGTGTCGACCGGCGTGGGGCGTGAGCGAGGCAACGCCCCGCAGCTGCGATTGGGTGTGCGGCCGTCGATCGGGATCATCGACCTGGTGCCCAGCGGCGGAGGCGGGCTTGGGTGAGCTGCGGCGGATGTCCGTCGGCGAACGGCCGCCGGCGATCGTCTGCCGTGCCGCCTCAGCGCCGTTGGAGGCAGAGAGAGCGATGCCTCCGGCGGGATTGGCCTGCTCGGAGGGATAGCTGGCCTTCACGACACGATGCTGGCGGCGGCGAGCGGGAGGCGTCGAACCGGCCAGTGGCTCATTCCGACTCCGCTGCGACTGCACGCTTCCCGATACGTGTGACACCCCGTTCGTACGGTTATTCCCATGTTGAGGGATGGTTCTGAGGGGACGAGACGCAGCGACGACGCCAGCGCTCGCGGCGCTGATGCCAGCCACCCCAACACCGAACGCAGCGCTGCGGTCACCCACGCCAGTCCCACCGGCGACCAACGAGCCAGCGATGGCCTGGCCACCCCTCACCCGTCCGGTCCGCTGTCGCTGATCCGGTTGAGCGCTGCGGCGCTGGCGGGGCTCAAGCGGGATGAGCTGTTGAGCGTGCTGAGCGACATCGAGCGGCTGACGAATCGGTTGGCTGGGTATCGGGCCGAGGTGCTGGGCGCGCTTGAGGTGCTGAACGAGTCGGGTGTGGCGCCCGATGCGAGCCCGCATCTGTCGCTGCGCGACGCGGCGGGGGTGTCCGAGCGTGACGCCCGCCGGATGCTTCGTGCAGCGGAGAAGACTCGCGAGCACGAAACCGTGCTGGAGGCACTGTCAGACGGCGACATCAACGCCGCACAGGCCGAGACGCTGTGCGACGCACGTGTGCCCGAACCGGTGCGGGCCAAACTGGTCGCGGCCGCCGCCGGCGAAGACACCGACGCCACCCGCCGCCGGGTGCAGCGCGCCGAGACCGAGCATTCGGTCGAGACGCCGATAGAGCGATTCGAGCGTCAGCGGGCGGCCCGTGGCGCGGGGTGGCGGCGAGATCACGAGGGGATGCTGCGGCTGTGGGCCAAGTTCGATCCCGACACCGGCGCTCACGTCGAGGCCGCGCTCGAGGCGCTGTGCCGCGAGTACTGGATCGACGACAAGCAAGTACGCAACGGGCGGCGCACCCCTGCCCAGCGAGACGCCGACGTGCTCGCGTATGCGCTGGCAGGCCTCACCTACACCGATGCCGATGCAGCAGCCGTCCGCCGGCTGCACGCCCGCGCCAGTGCCCGCAGCGACAACCTGCCGGACAAAGCCCATGACCCGTCGAGGCAGCTGCCGCCGGCGCAGATCAGCGTGCTGATCGGTCTCGATGCGCTTCGAGGGCAAACCGATGAGATGGGCCTGACCGATGCCGGGGTCGAACTGCCGCCCGAGGTCGTGCGACGCATGGCCTGTGATGCGGAGATCATCCCCATCATCCTGGGCACCCCAGGCGGCTCAGCCGACGCCGGTCGGTCCCGCCGCACGGTGTCACTGTGGCTGCGGCGCCTTCTCGTTGCACGCGACCGCCATTGCCGCTGGCCCGGCTGTCACGAACCGCCGTCACGCTGCGATGCGCACCACGTCTGGCACTGGATCGACGGCGGGCCGACCAACTTGGACAATCTCGTGCTGCTGTGCCACCGGCACCACCACTTCCTTCACCAGCACGGCCACAAGATGATCCCCCAGCCCGACGGCACCTGGACCACCATCCAAGAACCAGAAGCCGGTCCAACGCCCACTCCGCGACGGGCCAAACGGCAAGCCAGAGCCCCCTGAACCCCAGCGGGCCTTGGGCCCGTGAACCCGACGGGGCCGCCCCGCCCCGCGCCTCAGCGCAATGACGCCGCGAGTCCGGCAGCTCAGGGGGGACTGTCAGATTTTTTGTGTAACCGGCCGTGATGGTGTTCATCGGATGTGGTCGGCGATCCGGTCGCCGTAGTGGACGGTCAGGGTGTTCAGGATGGTCTTCCAGCCGTTGGTCTTTCCGGTCAGGTTGCTGCGGTTTTTGCGTCTGGCGTTGGCGACAAGGTAGAGGACCTTCATCGCGGCCTGCTCGTTGGGGAAGTGGCCTCGATGGCGCACGGCCCGTCGGAATCTGGCGTTGAGGCTCTCGATGGCGTTGGTGGTGTAGACGACTCTGCGCAGCTCAGCGGGGAACTCCAGGAACGGCACGAATTCGTCCCAGGCCTGCCGCCAGGAGCCGATCATGGCGGGGTAGGTGTGCTCCCAGTCCTCGGCGAAGCTCTCGAAGCGTGCCTCGGCGGCCTCGGCGGTGGGCGACGTGTAGATCTCCCGCATTGCCTTGGTGATCGGCCCCCAGTGCCGTTTGGAGGCGTAGCGGAGGCTGTTGCGGACCATGTGCACCACGCAGGTCTGCACCGTGGCCTGGGGCCAGGTCGCCCGGATCGACTCGGGCAGGCCCCGCAGCCCGTCGCAGCACACGATCAACGCGTCAGCGAGGCCTCGGTTTCTCAGCTCGGTCAGCATCGCTGCCCACTGCTTGGCGCCCTCGCCGCCTGCGGGGCCCAGCCACAGGCCCAGCACGTCGCGCTCGCCGGCGAGATCGACGCCGATGGCGACATAGACGGGCCGGTTGGCGACCTGGGAGTCGCGGACCTTGATGACGATCGCGTCGATCAGCAGCACGGCGTAGACCGGCTCAAGGGGCCGGTTCTGCCACACCGCCATGTCGGCGACGATCTCGTCGGTGATCTTCGAGATCGTCTCCCGGCTCACCGAGGTGTCGTAGATCTCTGCTAGATGGTCCTGGATCTCCCCGGTGGTGAGCCCCTTCGCATAGAGGCTGATCACGTTGCCCGACAGCCCGTCGAGACGGCGCCGGTGCTTGGGCACCGTGGTCGGCTCGAAGGTGCCCGCCCGGTCACGCGGCACCGCCAGGTCGACCTCGCCGATCTCGGTCGTCACCCGCTTGGGCGTCGACCCGTTGCGCGAGTTCGGGGTGCCGCGGCCCTCAGGAGCGTGACGCTCATAGCCCAGATGCTCGGTCATCTCGACCTCGAGACCGGTCTGGAGCACCTGGCGCACCAGCCCGGTCAACAGGCCACCGTCACCGGTCAGCTCCACGCCCTCAGCGCGGGCCTGGGCCACCAGCTGCTCGGCCCAGTCGGCCATCGCCGCCTCGCCGGCAGCCTCGCTCGCCGGCACAGCCGGCATGTCATGATCAGTCACAGACATGATCCTCTCCAGCCCACAGCCCCCGGCTGCGGACCCTCAGATCACGCCCGATACACAAAATTCCTGACAGGCCCGCTCAGGGCCAGCAGTACATTTCGAGGGAGTCCCCGCCCTCGTAGCTCAGGGGATAGAGCGTCGGTTTCCTAAACCGTGCGTCGCAGGTTCGAATCCTGCCGAGGGCGCATGTGTGATGTCGCGAGACATCGGAACGTTGTGAACCTGCGCGGTTGTCAGTTTTGGGGTTGGTAGTCGCGTTGTGGGTTGAGGGTGAGGGCTCGGATGAGTTCTCCGGTGTCGTGGTCGATGACGCGGATGTTGAGTCCGGCGATGAGCAGGATGACTGGGGTGCCTGTGTGGGAGCGGCCGATGCCGATGTGGTGGAGTCGGCCGTTGTGGCGCAGTGTGACTGAGCCGGTTTTGTCGACGCGGTCTGTGCGGACGCGGTGGTGGGTGGGGCTGTTGTGGGGTTGGGGTGTGGCTTTGGGCAGGCGCCGGTAGGCGACCGCCGGGGTGGAGCGGCCGAGGCTGCGGTGGGGTCTGCGGTTGTTGTATTCGTCGGTGAAGTCGTCGAGGTGTGCTTGGAGCTGGTCGACGCTGTGGGCGGGGGGTCGGGCTGCGAGCCATTTTTTGAGGGTCTGCTGGAAGCGCTCGACTTTGCCGCAGGTTCTGGGGTGGTTGGGGCGGGAGTGCTTCTGTGCGACGCCGAGGTCGGCCAGGAGGGTCTCGAGGGCGTTCTTGCCGCCTCGGCCGCCGGCGTAGCGAGTGGTGTAGACCATGGCGTTGTCTGACAGCACCGAGGCGGGACACCCGTGCTGGTCTGCTGCTTTTGTGAACGTGTCGGCGACTGCTGGGCCGCTGACTCGCCGGTGGGCGGTGACCGACAGTGCGTAGCGGGAGCAGTCATCGAGCCAGGTCAGGATCTCGGCTGGGGCGCGGTCGGCGAGCCGAGTGTGGGTGAAGTCGGTCTGCCAGGTCTCGTTGGGCAGGTCCGCCGCGAATCGCACATAGGAGCTGCGGGGCCGCTTGGCGGGCTCGGGGGTGACCAGGCCCGCCGCGACCAGACGCCGCCGGATCGTGGAGGGCGACACCATGATCTGGTGACGGCGCTCCAGATGCCACGCGATCGTCGCCGGCCCCGCGTCGAGCCCCTGGGCGGCCAGCTCGATGCGCAGGCCCACAACCAGATCGGTCACCGCGTCGGGAACGCGGGCCGGCGAGCTGCGAGGGCGACGCGACCTGGGCTCGAACGCCGCCTCGCCCTCAGCCCGCCAGCGAGCCACCAGCTTGGTCACCCACGAACGCGACAACCCGTACTGAGCAGCCACATCAGCGTGGGTTCGCCCCTCCACCACAACAGCCATGATCACCAGGCGATTCCGCGACATCGCACACCCTGGACCGCACAGCCGAAGTTCCTATGTCTCGCGACATAAGGTTCCTATGTCCTGAACCACCACACTGCCGAGGGCGCATGGACGGCCGGTTCAGGCGAGAAGCGTGTTCAGGGTCGAGGTGAGAATGGTCTTGGTCTCGGCGGCGGACAGGCCGCGGTGGCGGCGGAGGTAGTCGATCGAGTCGAGCTGGGTCAGCAGGTCGCCTGCCGCGAGCACTGCGTCGCCGTCTGCCGCCGTGCCTGACGTCGGCGTATCGGTCTCAGGCCGAGGCGAGCGCGACGCCGACCCGGGGGCGTCTGTCCCCGAGTCAAGCGTGCGGGCTTCGAGTTCGGGGGCGAACTGGAGCTTGAACTGCTGACGCATCTCGTCGCGGGCCGTGGCGAGCTGCTCGCTGATGCGAGGCAGCCGGTGGGCATGCGCCAGGGTCGCCCGGTATTCCGGACCGATCGAGTCGTACAAGCGCAGGCGCATCGCCACGAAGTCGTCGATGCGGCGGTCCAGCGGGCCCTTGCCGATGGCGTGCAGGCGTGTGAGGGGAACGGTGCGCTCACGGTTGCGCCTGATCGTGGCTTCGAGCAGCTCGCCCGGATCGGCGAAGTAGCGATACAGCGAGCGCAACGACAGTCCTGATCGGGCCGCCGCTTGCTCCATGGTTGGGAACAGCGACTCCTCGGCGAACATCTCGAGCACCACGTCGAGCACCGCGTTGATGTTGCGCTCCCGTCGAGCAACCCGGCCGTCCGCCGGCGTCGCATCATCAGGCGGAGGGCCAGCCTCCACACCCGGTGGCACCCGATCAGTCACTGATGCACGCACCCGCTTCTGACGCCCCGCCATCTGCGGTCACCTTGGCGCCGGGCGTATCGGATGACGCGCCTCCTCGGGCGCCGGCCGCATGCCGGTCAGTCATGACATGAGTCTGAGCATCTCGCGGGCCACCATCGGGGCGGCGTTCTGGTTCTGGCCGGTCACGAGGTTGCCGTCGACGACCCAGTGGTTGGCGAGCGGGTCGCGGAACCGGGTCACGCTCTCGAACAGGGCGCCGGCCTTGCGCAGCTCGGCCTCGGGATGCTGCGGCGTGGCGGTGATGCCCAGCTCCCGGACTTGCTTGTCGGTCACCCCGGTCACCCTGCGGCCGGCCACCAGCGGGCTGCCGTCGGCGGCCTTCGCCTTGAGCAGCCCGAGCGGGCCGTGGCAGACGCCGCCGATCACGCTGCCGCGCTGGTTGGCCTCGGTGATCTTGCGGCCGAGCTCCTCAGAGAACCCGAAGTCGAACGCCGCACCCCAGCCGCCTGCCAGGAAGACGATCGAGTAGGCGGCGATATCGACCTCGCCGATGGCGAGCGAGTCGTTCACCTTGGCCTTGAATTCGTCGTCGGCCAGGAATCGGTCGCAGGCCTCGGTGCGCACCGGGGCACGCACCGACTGGGGGTCCACCGGGACGACTCCCCCTGTGGGGCTGGCGATGTCCACCGACATGCCTGCATCGGCGAAGGCGTAGTACGGCACCGTCATCTCGCTGGCGAACACACCGGTCGGCTTGCCGATGTCGAGCACGCCGTGGTTCGTCGCCACGATCAGCGCCCGCCGCCCGGCGCCGTCGGCGTCAGTCGTCTCGGTGTCTTCCGGGTGCATGCCGAGCCGCTGCAGCACCTTGCGAAGCGCACGGGCGGGCGGTGGCACCTTCTTCGAAGCAGAACCCGTCGTGGCTGGGAGCGGGCTGGGCGTTCGGGTGGCGTAGGGCCATGGCTGGTTGCGCTCGGGCACAGCCTGGGCTCGTTCGACAGCCAAGCGCTGCTCCAGCTCAGCGAACACCTCCTTCGCGCTCGGGTCTGCCCAGCGGTTGTGCGCCTCGATTGGGTCGGCGTCGAGGTCGTAGAGCTCCCACTGATCGGGCAACGGCTCGGTGCGGTACACCTCTCCCGCAGGGCCGTCGGCCGCCAGATGCCGCACGCCTGGCTCGGTCCACGTCGCCGGATCGTCGAACGTGCGCACGATCTTCCACAGATGGCCCGCGTCGTCGTCCCCGGCCCCGTCCGTATCTCTGCCCCCGCCCGAGCCGCCGGCCCCACTCCCGGCCGTGCCTCCGGCCCCGGCCACCCGGCAGACCAGGCTCTCGAAGTTGGCACCCACATGGGCGGGCACCTGGATGCGCAGCGGCGGCGGCGTCCTGCCCATCCGGCGGGCCATCCCGCTGGCCCCCGAGTCGCCCTCGGGCATGTTGTCGCGGGTCATCAGATAGACAGCGCGGTCCCGATCGGGCTCGGCGTTGCCGTCGACCACATCCATCAGGTCACGGCCCGGCAGCGGGTGCACCTCGGTGTGGCTGCCCCGCAGCTCCTCGGCGGCCGACGCCGCATCGATCCCCGCCGCCGACAGCAGCGTCGGCACCAGATCGACATGCGACGTTGGCGCATCGACAGCCCGGCCAGCCGTCGCCTTCGAGCCCACCCGGGCGATCACGAACGGCACACGCGTCGCCTCGTCATACAGGTTGAACCACTTCTGATGCAGCCCGCCGTGGGCGCCCAGCAGCTCGCCATGGTCCGACGTGCGCACCAGCACTGCGTCAGACGAGCCGCCCTCGGTCACCGCACGGCGCACCCGGTCGAGCGGGCCGTCGACCTCGGCGTGGAGCCGGTAGTACAGGCTGCGGTACTCGGCCGCGTGGTTGCGGTACAGCCGCTCGACCGCCGGCGCTAGCCCGTAAGTGGTTGGGTACGACGCCCGGTAGGCAATCTGCGCCGCGGGCTTGGTGGACAGATCCTCGTCGTCGGTCGGCGACGGCGGTATCAGCGGCGGCTCGGCAGCGGTCAGCGGGATCTCGCCCCTGCCGCGGCGCAGCCAGGCCGGGCCGAGCCACACCGGAGCGAACACGATGTCATGGGGGTTGACGAAGCTGGCCACCAGCAGGAACGGCCGCAGCGCCGCCGCCTCGCCCGCCCGCCGGCGTGCGTACCGATCTTCCAGCCAGGCCACCACCCGGTCAGCGAACAGTGGGTCGCGCGCGAGGCCGCTGTTGGCCAGTGCGGCGCCATGAGGCTCGGGCCCGATCCAGCCGGAGAAGCCGAACTCGTCGAGCGGGTCGGCGTCGAGATACGCCTGCTCGGCGTCGCCGTCGATCTGACCCTCGTCGTCATTGGTCGCCAGCGGGACGCCCGCAGCGCCGACCAGGTCGGCGTGGCTCATGTGCCACTTGCCCTGGTAGTGCGTGTCGTAGCCGCCGGCCCGGAACCAGTGGCCCAGCGTGGGCACCTCGCCCGACCTCAGCCAGCGCATCCGGCTGTCGTCGGCCATCTTGCCGAGACCATTCGTCTGGGTGACGCCGTGCACGTCGGGGTACTGGCCGGTGAACAGCGTGGGCCGGCTCGGCACGCAGGCCAGCGATCCGGTGTAGTGGCGACCGAAAGACACGCCATGCTCTGTGAACCATGCGGCGCCCAGACCCTTGCGCCACGCACTGACCTCGGCCGGCTCGTAGGGAGGCGCGGCCCGCTCCTGGTCGGTCATCAAGATCACGACGTCGGGCCGAGCGTTCATCGAGCGGCCTTTCGCAGGTGATCGTCGAGGCCGTGCAGCATCTGGTTCGACACCTTCGAGAGCTGGCGGCTCAGCACCTTTGCTGCCAACTGCTGCGGCGGGCGCGGCCCGACATCCACGGAACTGGTCAGCGTGACCTCAGTCGAGCCGCCGTCATCGTCGAGCTGCCAGGTGTTGCGCAGCGACCGGATCGCCGACGGCAGTCCTTCCACGACGTAGCTGAGCCGTTCGCCATCAACCCACTCGACGACCCGTTCGACGACGGTCCTGCGGCCGGACTGGATCCGCCGCACCGTTCCCACACCTTCCCGTTGGGCACTCAGCAGGCACGAATGATCCACGATGGGAGCCCAGCGAACGATCTCGCCGAAGTCCGCCAGCACCGCCCACACCTCTGCGGCCGGTGCCGGGACCCTCAGCGTGGCCGTGGTGTCGCTCACGCCGGCCACCCTAGCCCCGGCGCCATCAATTGTCGTGAAGACTGGCACTTGTTTCCACCCGTGCGGCGCTGACTCATTGCTCGGGGCAGGTTCGCAGCGGGTGCGAGGCACAGGCGGCAGCGCTTATCACGGCGCCAGCGAGAACAGCAGCCGGCCGGCGTCCGCGGCAACATTGGACCCCAGCAAATCGGAGAACCCCATGCACGTCAGCGCCACCCTGCCCCAGCACAACCTGCGAGCCGTGCCCGACGAGGTGCGCCGGATCGAAGCCGACGGCTACGACTGCGTCGTCACCATGGAGAACCGCCACGAGCCGTTCATCCCGCTGGGCATCGCGGCCGTGCACAGCGAGCGGGTGCGGCTGGCGACCAGCGTGGCCATCAGCTTCCCCCGCAGCCCCATGGTGACGGCGTCAACCGCCTGGGATCTGCAGGCGGCCTCGGACGGGCGGTTCGTGCTCGGCATCGGCAGCCAGGTCAAGGGGCACAACGAGCGGCGGTTCAGCGTGCCGTGGTCGGCACCGGCGCCCCGCATGGCCGAGTACGTGCAGGCGATCCGTGCCATCTGGCATACATGGTCGACCGGCGAGAAGCTGAGCTACGAGGGCGAGCACTACCAGTTCTCGCTGATGACGCCCAACTTCACGCCCGAGCCGATTGACGCAGCCCCGCCGATCATGATCGCTGCGGTCGGGCCCGCCATGCTGCGGGTGGCCGGGCAGCACTGCGACGGCGTGCGCCTGCACGGCTTCTGCACGCCGGACTACCTGAGACGGGAGGTGATGCCCGAGTTGCAGACTGGCCTCGATCGGGCCGGGCGCAGCCGCAGCGACTTCTGGATCACTGGCGGCGGGTTCATCTGCACCGGCCCCGACGACGAGACGGTCGACCGCATGGTCGAGTGGGTGCGCTACCGGATCGGCTTCTACGGCAGCACGCGGGCGTACTGGCCGGTGCTCGAGCAGCACGACCTGGGCGATCTCGGCGAGAAGCTGAATCACCTGTCCCGCAACGACGGCTGGGGCGAGATGGCCGGCTGCGTCGACGACGACGTCGTGCGACTGTTCGCCGCCGTTGGGCGTCATGACCAGATCGGCGGTGCCATCGCGGATCATTTCGACGGGCTGGTCGACGAGGTCAACGCCTCAGTGTCGATGGACATCGGCGCCGACCTGCCGCCCGACGTGATCCAAGACATCCAAGCCATCCCCACCGACGGCAGTTGATCCTGCGCGGGGGCGCGGCCACCATCAGACGGGTGTCACAGGCCCCTGCAAGACTGCGCTCACACCCGCAGGAGATTCTGCGGCAGCGAAGGGAGTGCCTATGTCAGAAGCAATCGTGGAAGTCCGCGACTACACCATCGATCCCGAGTGGTTCGAGGCGTACAAGGAGTGGGCCGCCGAGCACGCAGCGCCGTGGCTGCGGGAGAACCTCGACGTCATCGACTTCTGGGTTGATGACGGTCACGAGCCCGAGGTCGCCGGGTCGGATCCGCAGGTGTCGCCGCACGGCCAGCCGAACGTGTGCTGGATCATCCGATGGCCCAGCCGCGAGGCCCGCGAGGAGGGCTTCAGGTCACAGCTCAGCGGCCCCGAGTGGCAGGCGATCTGGGCGAAGCACCCCAACCCGAACGCCTACCTCCACCTCAACGTGCGCTTCATGGTGGCTGCCTGATCAGAACTCGCGAAGCACCGACGAGCGGGCCACTTGCACCTGGCGGGTGGTGGGCGGCGTGTTGCGGCTGCGGCCGACGAATCGGGGCACACCGTCGGTGATCACGGCACCCACCGCAACCATGTCGCCGTTCTTCATGGCATCGAGCGCGGTGTCCTTGGTGCCGCCGAGCGGGGCGTCGATCACGATCAGGTCGGCGTCGCGGCCCGGGGCGATCAAGCCGTTGTTCAGCCCGAACATCCGAGCCACGTTGCCGGTGGCGGCGCCGATGAGGTCAGTCACCTCCAGGTCGCTGACTGCCGCCATGTGGATGATCGTGTAGAGCATCCCGAGCGGCATGATCCCGCTGCCGGTGGGCGTGTCGGTGCCGATGAGCAGGCGGTCGAAGGCGTCGTGGCGGTGGGCTGCTTCGGCGGCGAGGATGCCGGTGCGCAGGTTGCCCGCAGCGCACACCTGCATGCCCATCCCGGTCGGGGCGATCATGTCGTAGTAGCGGTCTTCGATGGCGACCGGGCCACCGTTGATGTGGAACGAGATGTCGGGTTTGATGTCGAGCACGTCCTCGCCGGTCACCGGGAACGTGCCGGGGATCGAGCAGCCGCCGGTGTGCAATGTCGTGACAAGTCCGGCCTCTTTGGCCATGGCCACGAGCTCGACGTAGTCCTTGGCGCTCTCGACGGCACCGAAGCCGGCCTTGGAGAGCCACACCCCGTCGGCTCGCACGGCGGCGAAGTCGTCCGGCTCGAGTCCCGGCTCGAGCAACAGCGACCCGGCGTGGACGCGCATGCCGCCGGGCCGGAAGTTCTCGTAGCACTTGTGCGCAGCGACCGCGAGGGCCTTCACACCGGCCAGGTCGTGCGGTCGACCAGGGATGTGCACCTCACCGGCCGACAGCGCCGTCGTCGTGCCGCCGTGGAGGTAGCTCTCGAGGTAGCCGACCGTGTTCTGGCGGGGCGTGAAGTCGCCGAACGCCACATGCACATGCGAGTCGATCAGGCCCGGCGCCACCGTGGCACCGCCGGCATCGATCACCACGTCGCACGACCCGAGATCAGCATCGCCGATGGATTCGATCAGGCCGCCGTCCGCTACCACCGTGTCGGCCTCAACGAACGGATCGCGCCAGTCCCCCGACAGCACGGCGCCGATGTTGGTGATTGCCGTCCGCATCAGGTCAGCCCGTCCTCGCCGACGGCTTCGTCAATGCTGAGGCCACCGACTCGGTGATGGGGTCTGCCGCGGTTGGCGAAGCAGCAGATCACGGCGATCTCGTCGGGCAGCGGGGCGTCGTGCAGGGTGATGCTCATGGCGTCGTAGTGCGAGCGCACATACAACGCATCCTTGTACGCCAGCGGGATGTCGATGGACGCCCCGGGCTGCGCACGCTTGGCCGCCGAGGAGATCCAGGCCGAGCCGCCGCCGGCCGCTTCGCGCAGCACATTGCCGTACGGGGTGGTCAGCAGCGCCACGCCGTGCTCCTGCTCGCCGTCGAGCCCCACGATGGCCGCCTTGCCATAGCTCTCGATCGAGTACGGCTTCATCTGCTCCACCGCCAGCCCAGCGATCTCGTTGCCGATCTCGACGCTGGCCTCGTAGTACGGCGACAGATCCTGCACGTGACGCCCCGCGTACTCGTTGCGGACGACCGCCACCACGGCCACCTTGCGCAGCACCGGATCGACCGCCTCGCCGGCCTCGCTGCGCGTGTCCTCCACGAACGTAAGCATCTTGCGAATCTCCATCAGCGTCCCTTCCAGTCGGCGTCGTTGCCCTGGAGCATCGCTTCGAGCAGCCGGTCGGCGCCCTCCCAGTCGTAGGTGCGAAAGCTGTGGCCCTGGGTCACGAACTGGGCGCCGGCGTAGAACATCTCGTACTGGGTGTGACGGCTGGCGAACTCCGAGCCGACAGCGTCCCAGGCCAGCTTCAGGAACTTCATCCGCTCGTAGGCCCCCTCGCCCTCACGAGCCGACACCAGCGTGCTGTCGAGCACACTGGCAACTTCCGGATTGGACAGATCTTCGACCGACGACGGCAGCATGATCAGCCCGCCGCCGGCCAGCTCCCGGATCTCGGTGATCAGCTGCGGGTACAGCGCCTGCGTGGTGACCTGCGCCGAATACAGCAGGTGCCGGTTGGGCACGTAGTACTCGCCCATACGACATCCACTGGCCTCCATGCCGAACAGCAGACCCTCGATCGAGGCCACCCGGGCGGCCAGCTCGCCCAGCTTCCCCTGCACCATGTTCAGCGTGCCGATGGTCTCGGTAAGCCGTCGGGCCACCGCCAGCAGGAACCGGAGCTTCACCACCAGCCGAACCTGCGCTTGGTAGTTCTGGTACACGTGCCCCGGCGTGTCATGGAACTGCCGCCGGCACATGTCGACATCGCGGTACACGAAGACCCGCTCCCACGGCACGGTGACGTCGTCGAAGTAGATGATGGCGTCGTTCTCGTCGAACCGGTGTGACAGCGGGTTGTCGAACGGGCTGACGGCATGTTGCTCGAAGCTCTTGCGCGACACGATCTTGATGCCCGGCGTGTCGAGCGGCACGGCGAATGAGATGGCCAGATCCTCCTCGCCGGCCTGAAGCGGCTGCAGGTTCGCGACGAAGACCTCCTCGGCCATGATCGAGCCGGTCCCCAGCATCTTGGCTCCACGCACCGTCGGCCCGTTCGGCCCCTCGTCGACGATGTGGGTGCTGATCTGCTTGGGCTGATCGCCCCACGCCCGCGACCGGTCGCCTTGGGGGTTGATGATCACGTAGGTGAGAAAGATGTCGTTGGCCCGGGCCCACTCGTAGTAGTCCCAGTAGGCCTTGGCGCAGCGGGGGTTGTGCTCTTCGAACAGCTCGAGCGCCATGAGCTGACCCGACACGGCGCAGGCCAGATGATCGGGCGAGCGGCCCATGTAGCCGGCATGCAGCTCGGCCCAGGCCGTCATGGCCTGACGCTTGGCGACCAGCTCGTCATAAGAGCGAGGCATCTGCCATGCCCGGTTAACCCGCCGGCCGTCCCCGATGTCGAACGTCATCAGGTCCTGATTCGCGGCCTGGAAGTCGTACAGCCCAGCAATGGCCCGACAGCTCTCGGCAAACGCAGGATGCTCAGCGACCCGGGTGATCAGCTCGCCATCGAGAAAGACCGCCCGGTCGGTGTCGAGCGCAGCCAGATGGGCCCGCCCGTCCTTGACCGCCCCCGCCATCATGCCCGGACCTTAGAGGCTGGGCCGAATCGCCAAACCGTGACCCATGCGGCCAGAGCGGCCGGCGGCTGGCTAGTTCATCGGCGCGAGCGCAGCGGTGCCGAAGACCACGCGGAATCGGACGCACCAGACCGACACGGTGTTGTAGCGGTCGAGATCGACATCGCTGGGAATCACGAAGTTCTGCGCCCCGATGTTGCCCTTCAGGTCGCCCAGGTCGATGAAGTCGCCCACAAGATCATCGACCGATGCGTCGGGGCCCGCCGTGTGCAGGTACACGTTGAGGTCCGGGCCGTTGTCGGTGGCGAAGTCGTCGTCGAACCGCAGGAACGTCTGCGTGCCGTCGGTGAGCACCACCGCCGTGCCCTCGGCCGGGTGCGACCGGGGCCCGAAGCTGCCCACGTAGGCCACCCGCACACCCTGATCCTCGGTCTCCCCTGATTCCCCAGAATCGCTGGACTCGGCAGACTCAGTGGACCCGTCGGAACCGGCGGACGCGTCAGATTCAGCGGGCTCGCTGGGCTCACCGGATGCGTCAGTCTCGGCAGACTCGGCGGACTCGCTGGTTCCAGCAGACCCCGCTGAACCGTCAGTCTCCGCAGTACCGGCTGACCCGTCTGATGCGTCAGTGTCAGCATCATGCTCACCCACCGACATCGACTGGTCGGCGGGCTGGTCATCGCTGCCGGTCTCGGCGACGGCAGCCGTCGTCGCAACGGGACCGGCCTCGAGCGCCTCGCTAATCAGCTCGTCGATGTCGACCTCGACGGCGAACTCGGGGCCCGCCTCGTCGACCACCTCATCCACGAAGATCAGATGGAACGCAAAGACGAAGAACACCAGGTAGATGCCGACCCCGATCACACCGGCAACGCCGAGGCCTGCCGCCCAGCGCCCGCCAGTGGATCGAGGAATCAGCCGTGACAGAAATCTCATGAAACCCTCTTCATCATCACCACCACCGTAGGAGCCTTTCGCGCCCCCTCATGTTCAGGCGCGAAGCATGACTGACGGCCCGCAACGAACGGGAGCGAATGATGCCGGCGACGGAAGGCGCTTGCGGCATCAGGCACGGTGGCGCGACAGGTTCAGCAGCACACCGACGAGCACGAACACGCTGCCGGCCATGTAGGGGATCGACACGAACCCGAACTCCCACGCGTACCGCACGGCGCACGGGCTCGTGATGCTGCACGTCGTGGCGCCCTCCAGATCCGGGAAATGCTGCAGCAGGTAGTGCCACGTCGACATCGCAGCGCCCGCCAGGCACATCGGCAGCCCGTACAGGTGAACCCCGCGATCCCGCCGAAACCAACCCACAACAAGCACCAACGCGAGCGGGTACATGGCGATGCGCTGGAACCAGCACCAGCGGCACGGCTCCAGATGCGCAATCTCGGACAGGTACAGCGAACCGAGCGCGGCACCCAACGCAAACAGCGCCGCAACGCCCACAACCGCCCGGGCGCCGACAACCGCCGCCCCGCGGGCGTCCGAGCCGCGCCCACGTCGGAGCACGGCCGCCGCCACGAGGCCCAGCGAGGCGACATTGCACGCCAGCGCGGCCACCGCGAACAGCCGGAGCATCTGATCCAACGACACCGTCGCTCAGCGTGCCAGACGCACGCGCCCGGCATCAACGCGAATCGGCTAGCGATCTGACTGGCCAGGCCGACTCATCGGAATCCACAGCGACATGAACCCGACGCAGGCGGCAATCAGGAAGAACACGAGCGCCCGCTGGTAGTAGATCAGCGAAGCCGCACCGGAGTCTTCAGTGAGCACCGCAAAGAGCGCCGCTATGCCGATCGCCGCGGATGCGTAGCGCAGCGTGTTGAACAGCCCGCTGACTTCCCCGAAGTATTTCTCGGGCACCGCCTTGAGCGCCACGCTGTTGAGCAGCGGCACGCACATGCCCCAGCCCAAGCCAAACAGGGCGATGCTGGGCGCCATGACGAACCAGTAATTCGGCGTGGTCCCCAACGTCAGCACCATCCAGCCGACGGAGGCGATCTGCATTGCCGAGCCGGTCCGGCAGAAGCCGACCGCATTCCAGCGTTCGCCCAAGCGGCTGAACGTGATCGTGGAGAATCCCGCAGCGATCGGGCCCAGTGTGAGCGCCAGCCCGACCGCTGCCACCCCGTAGTTCCACACATTGAGCAGGAACAACGGCCACAGCAGCCACAGCGACTGCGACGAGAGGCCGACGAGGAAGTTGGCCAGCTGCGTCACCCACACGTTGCGCCGACGGAACAGGTGCAGGTTCAGCAACGGTTCCTGATGGCGTAATGAATTGAAGACGAAGACTGCCAGTGCCACCACACCGACCCCGCCGAGTGCCAGTGCGACAGGCGAGAGCAATCCCCAGTCTTTGCCCTGCATGAGCGGCGTCACGATTGCCAGCAGTGCCACCGTGCCGGCGGTCGCTCCCACGATGTCGAGCCGCTGGTGTCTCGGCGGTGTCGGCTGTTCTCGCAGTACGCGCCAGCCCACGACAAAAAGCAGCGCAGCAATCGGAGCGCTCACGAAATACAGCACGCGCCAACCCGCTGCGGCCAGCATCAGCGTGGACACCTGGGGTGCAATCGCGGCGGCCAGCGGCCCCGATGCCGACCAGAGTCCCACCGCGGTTGTTCGTCTCGACTCGGGGAACAACGGCAGCACAAGACTCAGCGACGCCGGAAGGATCGCTGCACCGCTGATCGCCTGCAGCACTCGGGCCATGTTCAGCGTCCACACGGTGGGCGCGATGGCGGAGAACACCGCTGACAGCGCGAACAGCGCCAGCCCGATCTGGAAGATGCGCTTGCGGCCGATCCTGTCGGCGAGACGTCCGGCCAGCGGCAGGAACGCAGCCGTGCCGATCATGAACCCGGCGATGCCCCAGCCCACGTCGGAGGCCGTTGCGCCGGCGAAGCCGTCGCGGATCGAGTCGAGCGCCAAGTTGGAAGCCGTGCTGTTGAAACCCACCAGCACCGTTCCCAGCGACGCCACAGTGAGCGCCCGCCAAGCTCGGCCCGACACCGCTTCGCGAACTTGCGGAGGCGCTGGAGGAACCTGACGATCTGCAGCGGGGACGGGACGAGCCGCCGTGGCCGACCGAACTGCAGAGGCCGGACGGGGTGCCGCGGCCAGGCCGTTTTGCTGACCGGCCTGGCCATCGCGACGTTCGATGACCGGGGTGCCTGACCCAACGCGTGCGACCTGCGGGACGCGCGCCAGATCAACCTGACCTGGTTCGACCTCGTTCCGCATCCGTACCAGCGTACGGCTCAGCCCGCGCCGCCAATCGCAGAAATCGAATGGTTGTTAGAGGATCAACGACCGTGGAACACCGGGTCGCGCTTCTCCACGAAGGCCTGCGCCGCTTCCTTGTGGTCGTCGGTCTGGCCGGTGTGGATGTGGTGCGCCGCCTCCATGTCCAAGCACTCGCCCATGTCGCCGTGAACTGCCCGGTTCAGGTTCTCCTTCATGTACCGGTACGCCACGGTCGGGCCGTTGGCCAGCCGCCGGGCAATGGCACCCACCTCGTCCATCAGGCTCTCCGCGGGGAACACGCCGTTCACCAAGCCCAGCGACACCGCCTGATCCATGTCGACCCGGTCGGACAGGAAGTACAGCTCACGCGCCTTGGCCGAGCCGATCAGCCGAGACATGAACCACGTGCCGCCGTAGTCGCCGCTGAACCCCACCCGGGCAAACGCGGTGGTCATGATCGCGTTGGGCGCCGCATACCGCAGGTCGCACGCCAGCGCCATCGACAGGCCAGCCCCAGCAGCCGCCCCCGGCAGCGCCGCAATGGTCGGCTTGGGCATCTCGTACAGCTTCCCCGAGGTATCGCGCTGGTTGCGGCGCTGGTTGTGCACCCGGGCGTCGTACTGCAGCGGGCTGCCGCCGCCCTCGCCGCCAGCGGCCGCCATGCCCTTCACATCGCCGCCGGCGCAGAACGCACCGCCCGCACCGGTCAGCACCAGCGCCCCCACGTCTGATGCCACCTCGGCATCGGCAATGGCAGCGACGAGCCCGTCCATCATCGGCGTGGACATCGCGTTGCGACGGTCGGGACGGTTCAGCGTGATCGTCATCACGCCGTCGGTGATCTCGACAGCGATGTCGTCGGTCCCGGTATCGAAGATTCGGCTCATCGTGCTCTCCTTGCGTTCAGCCCCCGCAGTATCGCGAACCGCTGTGACACGCGCCCGACTACTCGTCGTCGGTCGGGAACGAGCCGAGCGTCACCTCGATGACGCGCTGAGACCCATCAGATCCGATCAGCGTCACCTCTGCTGAGTCGCCGGGCACCAGCGCCAATATCTCGGTCACCAAGTCCAGGCTGCTCTCGATCCTCACACCGTTGAACGCCACGATCACATCGCCCACCACGATGCCCGCCGCATCGGCCGCCTCGCCCTCCACCACGATCACGACCACCGCGCCCGAGGTCACACCCGGCGGCAGTTGAACATCCGGCGGCGCATCTCCGGTGTCTTGGCCGGGCTCGACCGTCTCGGGCCCCGCATCGCCCAGATCGTCGAGATCGGGGGGACCTTGGGTTGCCTGCCACTCGAGCAGCGTGTCCACCGACACGAGGCTCACGCCGAAGAATGCCCGCGCCTGCACGATGCCCTCGAGCAGCTGGTCGATGACCGGTCGGGCATGATCGATCGAGACGGCGTAACCGATGCCCTCCACGAAGCCGCCTGCGATGGCGGTGTTGATGCCGATAACCTCGCCGGCCGCATTCACCAGCGGCCCCCCGGAATTGCCGGGATTGATGGCCGCGTCGGTCTGGATCAGCCGGACCAGGCGCTTGCTGTCTTCCAGCTCGATCGAGCGGTTCAAGCCCGACACGATCCCCGCCGTGACGGTTGGCTCGCCGACGATGCCGATGGCGTTGCCGATGGCGATCACCTCGTCGCCGACTTCCACACCCGCACTTGAGCCCAGCCGAACCGTCGGCAGATTGACGACCTCGACTTGCAGCACCGCCAGATCGCGGGTCGTGTCGACCCCGATGGCCTCGGCCCGAGTCCGCTCGCCGCCGAAGAATCGCACCTCGATGCTCTCAGCCTCCTCGACGACATGTGCATTGGTGACGATCAGGCCGTCAGAGTCCACGATGAAGCCTGACCCTCCCCCGTCGCCGCCGTCAGGCGTCGTGACATCGACAATCACCACCGCCTCTTGCACGGCCTCCAGCACGGCCTTCACGTTGATGTGCGCGAGACGGTCTCCCAGCGGCGCACCAGCGCCGGAAAACCCGCCCTCCAGCAGCTGCTCCAGGTAGGAATCGTTGCCCCCGAGGCTGTCCAGCACCACCTCGTTCCTGCTTGCCGACAACGCAGCGCCGCCCTCGGCTGCAGTCACCGATGCGGCAACCGCATCGGTCGCGGCGATTGCCTCATCAGCATCCCCTGGACCCGCAGCAGATGTCGCCGGTGCCTGCGAGCCGACGCCGCCACCGGCGGCGACGGGAGGGGCGCTGTCATCGCCCGCCAGCACGATCACCAGCAGCAACCCGGCCGTCAGCGCTCCGATGAGCGCCCCCACCGCGCCTGCGATACCGACCAGCAGGCACCCCGGCCGCCTTGATGTTGCCTGGTCTGCTGGTTCGACGGGCAGATCCGGTTCAGCCATCAGCGAACGGCGAGGCGTTCGGCTGCGCTGGTCGACAAGAAATCGACGTTCTCACGGAACTGATCGGTGTCGGTGTCCTCGGCGTCTGCCATCGCCCCGTGCAGGTACCGGTTGAGCACGCCCTCCGATATAGCAGCCAGACGCCAGTACGAGAACGCGCGGTAGTAGTCGACCTGCGACAGGTCACGCCCCGACGCATCGGCATACCAATCCAGCATCTGGCTGCGGGAAGCGAATCCGCCCGCCTGCGTGGGCGCCGAGGAGCCCGCCGACACCTCATCGGGCGACACCCAGTTGTTCATCAGGTAGCCCACATCGGCCATGGAGTCGCCGAGCGTGCACAGCTCCCAGTCGAGCACCGCAACGATGTCGCCGGAACCCGACAACATGTTCCCCAGCCGGTAATCGCCATGGACGATCGCCGAGCCGACCTGCTCAGGCTTGCGAGCCTCCAGCTCCGCAGCGACCTCGTCCATGATCGGCAGCTCACGAGTCTTGGACTGCTCCCACTGGCGCTTCCAGCGACGCAGCTGCCGCCCCAGGTAGTCCTCCCGCCGCCCCAGATCGCCGAGCCCCACATCGTCGGGCTCGATCGCATGCAGCTCGGCCAGCACATCAGCCACCCGCCGGCTCAGCGGCACACGCTCGCCGTCAGGCACCAGCGCCGCCTCGTCCGCCGAATGCAGCACCGCCCCCTCCTCGTAGCTCATGACGTAGAACGGCGCCTCGTTGACGGTCTCATCGGCGCACAGCGCGATCGCCCGCGGCACCGGCACACCGGTCTGCCCAACACCCGAGATGATCTTGTGCTCCCGACTCATGTCGTGCGCCGTGGCCAGCACATGGCCCAGCGGCGGCCGCCGCAGCACCACCGACGAGCCGTCGGCGCAGTGCACCCGGTAGGTCAGGTTCGAATGCCCGCCGGCGATCAGCTCAAAACGCAGCGGCTGAGCGGCCTGCGGCACATGGGCGGCAAACCACTCGCTGACCGCAGCGGCATCGATGCCGACCGGCACATTCATCCGTAGGTGTAGAAGCCCCGGCCGGTCTTGCGCCCCAGCAGCCCCGCGTCGCACATGCGGCTGAGCATCGGCGGCGGCGCGTAGAGCTGCTCTCGGAACTCCTCGTAGAGCGATTCGGCCACCGCCATCGTCGTGTCAAGCCCGATCAGATCGCACAGCGCCAGCGGACCCATCGGGTGGTTGCAGCCCAGCACCATGCCGGCGTCGATGTCCTCGGTCGAAGCGAAGCCCGACTCGAGCATCCGCACGGCGGACAGGATGTAGGGGATCAGCAGGGCATTCACCACGAAACCGGCCCGGTCCTGGCTGTCCACCACCCGCTTGCCGAGCCGTTCCGATGCGAACGACCGGCAGCGCTCGGCCGTCTCCTCCGCAGTCAGCAGCGACGAGATGACCTCCACCAGTCCCATCACCGGAACCGGATTGAAGAAGTGCATGCCGATGACCTGCGACGGCCGATCGGTGGCCATGGCCAGCTTCATGATCGGGATGGCCGACGTGTTGGAGGCCATCACGGCATTGGGATCGTCGAGCACCTTGGACAGCCGGCCGAACACGTCCAGCTTGGCCGGCTCAGACTCGACCACCGCTTCGATCACGAACTCACGATCCGCCAGCTCGTCAAGATCGAGGCCGAACGACATGGCGCCCAGCGCCGACTCCCGCCCCGCTTCGTCGAGCTTGCCGGCGTTGACAGCCCGGTTCAGGCTCTTCTCGATGCGGGCCATGCCAGCGGTCAGCGCATCCTCGTTGACCTCCACGATCTTCACGTCGCACCCGTTGCGGGCCGCAACCTCGGCGATGCCCGACCCCATCAGGCCGCAGCCCACCACACCGATCTTGTCCATGAGCCCCTGCCCTCAACTCGACGCCGTGGGCAATCTACCGCTCATGGCCCGCTGACTACCTAGCCGACGCCCCGGGAGACTCATGACTCGCGCGGCGGGATCGCTCGATGGCCTCGTTCACCGCAGCCACCACCTCGTCGGCGGTGGCGCCGGGGGTGAGCACTGCCGCCACGCCCGCCTCGCGCATCGACTCAAGGTCGCCGTCGGGCACGATGCCGCCCAGGATGACCGGGATGCTCTCGGCGCCGGCCTCGCGCAGGCGCTCCACCACCAGCGGCATCAGCGCCTCATGGGCGCCCGACAGCATCGACACCCCGATGGCGTCCACGTCTTCGTCGATGGCGGCGGCCACCACGCTTTCGGGCGTCTGGAACAGCCCGGTGTAGATGACCTCGAAGCCGGCATCCCGCAGCATGCGAGCCACCACCTTGACCCCGCGGTCATGCCCGTCAAGACCGAGCTTGGCAATCAGCACCCGTGACACGGGCCGAGATTACCGGCCTGCCCTGCTGATCTGCCGTGCCGATCTGCCCTGCCGGTCAACTGTCCATCAGTCCGGGGAACGGAATGGCCTCGGGCAGCGGACCGGTGATCACCGGCGCCGCGGCCTCCAAGCCGGCGGCAAGCCGGAACGCCGTCTCCCAGCCCGTCGGGCGCGCTCCGAGCTGCGCGATCCCCACCTCCGCCTCCGACCGCAGCGCAGCAGTGTCGGGCGCATCGAAGCACTCATGACCGATGGCACGGGCCAGCCGCACCACGGTCTGGCTGAGCCGGCTGTCGGTGGCCTCGGTCAGGATCATCACCTGCTCGAACGCCGCCTCCATCGCCGGCAGGTCGGCATCACGGGCGTGCGCCAGCGCCCGTGCCACCAAGGCATTGCGCACGTCGACGTAGGTGCCGGTGCCGCTGGCCATAGCGAAGCGCGACTGCTCGAGTGCGTCCACCGTGCGCCCGGCGGTGGCATAGGCGATGGCGAGGCACGAGTGCAGATAGGTCGACGGCAAATCCGCAGTGGGAACGGCCTCGAGCGCAGCAATGGCGTCCTCCGCCTGGCCGAGCTGCGCCAGCGCCAGCCCCAGCGAGACGTCGAGATCACGCTGGCCGATCACTGCGGTCTGGTCGGGGCCCCGTCCCGGCTCGCGCGGCCGCTGATCAGCCGGCTGCTCCCAGCCGGCACGGGCCAGATCCTCACTGACCATCTCGGGCTGGCCCATCTGCACCGCGGCACCGGCCCGCACCGCCCGGGCGAATCCCTCCAGCGGCTGGCCCGGCATGTCGTTGGCCCGCTGCAGGCATTCGGCCAGCATCGCCCGGCTGCGCTGCAGCTCGCCGACGGCCGCGTACGCCCGGCCCAGCAGCCCCATCGCCTGCACCTCGCCGAAATCGCTGTGCACGTCGCGGAACACCTGCTCGGCAGCCTTGGCCCGCTCGACGGCATCCGCCGCCCGGCCCGACCACAGGCTGAGCGACCCCAGCAGCAGGTCCATCATGGCCTCGGTGAAACGCTCGCCCCGCTCGTGGGCGATGGCATGCACCGACGTAGCCAGCTCCTCGGCCTCGTCACGATCCCCGGCATGGAAGCGCAGGAACGCGAGCAGCCCTTCCGCCGTCGCCAAGCCGACCGTGTCGCCCAGATCGCCGAACCGTTCGATGGCAGTGGTGATGCGATCGCCGGCCTCGTCGATCAAGCCCTGCTCGAACGACAGCCACGCCAGATTCTGCAAGCACCACGCCACGCCGCTCTCGTCGCCCAGGTGCCCGAACGTGCCGTTGGCCTCGTTGATGTAGCGGTCGGCCCGGGCGTACTCGCCGGCTCGCAGCGAGGCCAGCCCCCGCAGCCGCAGCGACTCGGCCGCCTCGCGCACCTCGCCCAGCGTGCGGAACTGGTCGAGCGCATCGGCCAGCAGCTTGTCGGCCGCCGCGTGCTCGTCGCCGGCAAGAGCCACCTCGCCCAGCACCCGCAGCCCATGAGCCGCAGCGAGCCGGTTGCCGTTCAGCGTTGCGAGCGCTCGGGCCAGCTCGGCATCGGCATGGGCGCCGTGCAGCTCCCCCAGCCGCAGGCGTGCTGACGCCCGGCCCAGCGCCATGTCGATGAGGCGCGGGTCGGCATCGCCGAGCATCTCGATGGCACGCCGGTAGAACTGCGCCGCGGCGTAGTGGCTGTCTCGGGCCGCGGCCCACTTGCCGGCACGGCCCAGCCACTCGATGGCCACCTCGGTCATGCCGCCCTCGAACGACTCAGGATCTGCAGCGGTCTTGCTGGCTCCGGGCTGACCGGCGTCGGCACCCATCTCCACCGCCGAGGCGAAGTGATCCGCAATCACGCCCACCGAGTCGCTGGCAGGGTCGTCGCGGTTCTGCGCCAGCCACAGCGCGACGTCGAGGTGCCGTTCGGCCCGGTCGGTCTTGGTCAGCATGCTGTACGCCACGTCGCGCACCACGTCGCTGCGGAACGTCCAGACATCTGCCTCGCTGGTGAAGATGTCCTTGTCGACCAGCCGCTGGAAGGTGGCAGCGTCGCTCTCGGCACTGGTGTCGGGATTGGTGGCCGCCGTCATCTCGAGCAGCTCGCTGGTCGAGCCGCCGCCGCCGAGCACCGATGCGGCGTCCACCAGCCGCCGCTCGGGCGAGCTCAGCGTGTCGAGACGGGCCGCAACCAGCCCGCGCAGCGTGTCGGGCATCTCGGCCAGCGATCGTTCCTCGTGATCCGGGCGAGCACCAGGACCCACCACGCCCGACTCACGCAGCAGCACGCACATCTCTTCGAGGAAGAACGGGTTGCCGCCGCTGCGCTCGTAGAGCTGATCGGCCAGGTAGGCGGGAGCGCTGCCGCCCAGCAGCTCGGCGGCCAGCTCGGCGGTGGCCTCGCGGCTCAGCGGATCCAGGTTCAGCACCACCGTGCTGTGGCGACCCGGCGGCACCGTCCAGCGCTGCTCGTCGACGTTCCAGCGGGCCGTGGTGATGACCACGAACGGCTGGTTGGCCAGTGCTGCCAGCAACTGCTCGAGCACGCTGAGCAGCCGCTCTTCGGCCCAGTGCACGTCGCTCAGCAGCAGCACGACGGGCTGGCGACGCGTCATCGCTCCCAGGAAGCGGCGCAGGGAGCGGAAGGTGGCCTCGGCGCGCCACTCGATCTCGGCGGGGTCGCCGCTGCCCACCCGGCCCAGCACGGCGAGCACCACGTCGGTGATCTCGTCGATCTCCTCGTAGTTGACGATCTGGCTCTCGCCGTTGTTGTTCGTGGGCCGCAGCACGTCGGCCACCAGCGACGAGATGCGCCGGGTGGCCTGCACGGTCGAGTCGCCGGCGTTCACCCCTGCTGCGGTCGCGATGGCATCGCCCAGGCAGCGCAGCGGGTTGGTCTCGTCGTAGGGCAGCGCCATGCTCTCGAGCACCATCGCGTCATGGCGTTCGGTGGCGCCGTGCGCGGCTTCACGGGCGAGGCGCGTCTTGCCCATGCCGGCCTCGCCCACGATCTGGCACAGCCCCGCTCGGCGGCGGGCCACTGCGGTGTCGATCGCGGTTTCCAGCAGGGCATGTTCGAGATCGCGCCCCACCAGCGGCGAGATCGTGGCGCTGCGGTGGCGACCGGGCGGCGCCAGCTCGCCGCTGGCCAGGAAGACGGGCACGGGCTCGTCACGCCCGCGCAGGCCGATCTCGCCCCGCGGCGTGTAGTCGACGATGCCGACCGTGGCCGCCTGCGTCGTCGGGCCCACCAGCACCTCGTCGGCCTCGGCCAGCGTCTCCAAGCGGCTCGCGATGTTGACCGTGTCGCCCATGGCCGTGTAGTCGCCGCCGGCCCGCAGCGCCCCTACCAGCACCTCGCCGGTGTTGATGCCGATGCGGATCCGCAGGTCGAGATTGCGCTCGGCGTTGAAGGCTTCCAGTGAGCGCTGCATGCGGAAGGCGGCCCGCAGCGCCCGCTCAGGGTCGTCTTCATGCGCCGTCGGCGCGCCGAACAGCGCCAGGATCGCGTCGCCGATGATCTTGTCGACCGTGCCCCCGAAGGCAGTCACGTCGGCCACGAGCCGCTGGAAGCACTGGTCGATCAGATGCTTGATCTCTTCGGGGTCGGCGGCCTCGCTCATCGAGGTGAACCCGACCAGGTCGGCGAACAGCACCGTGACGACGCGGCGCTCCTCGGTAGAGACGAGCAGGTTGCCGCAGGTATGACAGAAGCGTGCGCCCTGCGGGACCTCGGTGGCGCACGCAGGACACTTCATCGCGGCATTCTAGAAACGACGCCCGGAACAGGCTGAAACCCGCTATTCGTGGGCGATCGCGTCCAGGATCTCCATGCGCCCGGCGCGGCGGGCCGGCAGCACTGCTGCCAGCAGACCCGCCAGCCCCGCAACCACGATGTAGACGGCCAGCGTTGCGTAGGGCACATCGACGGTGGTGATGAACGAGTCTGGCGTGGCCAGCGAACCGGCCACGCCCAGCACGGTGCCGACCACCACTCCCAGCAGGCCGCCGAATGTGGCGACGATCGCCGCTTCCCAGCGCACGGCCCGACGCAGCTGGCGCCGGGTCATGCCCACGGCTCGCAGCAGGCCGATCTCACGAGTGCGCTCGAACACCGACAGCGCCAGCGTGTTGGCGATGCCGATCAGCGCGATCACGAACGACAGGCCCAGCAGCACCGTGATCACCGCGAAGATCGAGTTGACCAGGCTCTGGTTGGCTTCGCGGAACTCGACCCGGTTCTCGCCGATCACGCCGGGATAGCGGTTGACCACATCGGCGAGAGCGACCTGGCTGCTTTCGGCGTGGCCAGCATGAGCCAGTGCAGTGCCGAAGCGGTAGTCGCGGCGGCCGAAATGCTGCTCCCACAAGGCGTTGTCGATGAGCCAGTTGCCGTAGATGGCCGCGTCGGTGAAGATCGCTGTCACGGTTAACGTGACGGTCTCGTTGTCGGGGAACGTCGCCTCGAGCGTGTCCCCGACGGCGACGCCGAGATCCCCGGCGGGGTCGACGTGCAGCGCGATGCCGGTGAGCGGATCACCACCGGTGATCGACCCCGAGATCACGTCGCCGTCCATGTGACGCTCCACCGTGTCGAAGTCGGCAGTGACCACATCACGGCTGTCGCCGTCCACGACCATCCCGCCGAAAGCCACCCGGTAGCCGACGACGCTCTCGATCTCGTCGCGATCTTCGAGGTCGTCGAGAAGCTGCGCCGGAAAGCCAGTCGCAGGATCGAACGGTGATGCTTCGCTGCGGACGAAGTAGTCGGCCCGCACGGCGTCGCTGAGGACATCGGCGATCGTGCTGCTCACCGAGGCGCCGACGACCGACGTCGTCGCCATCAGCGTCACGCCGATCATGAGGGCGCCGGCGGTGGACGCCGTGCGTCGAGGGTTGCGGGCCGCGTTCTCGCGCGCCAGCCGGCCCGGCATCCCGAACAGTGCCTGGATGGGCCGTCCCAGCACGCGCACCACCGGCCGCGCAATCGCCGGACTGGCGACGTTGAGGCCCACGAAGGTGACGAGCGCGCCGATGCCCGTCAGTGCGAGCACCGCGGCGGTGCTGCCAACCCCGGCCATGCCCAGCGCCAAGCACACCACGCCCGCAGCGGTGACGGCTCCGCCCACGGCAACCCGTCGGCGCCACCCGCTGCGCTCGATGCGGTAGTCATGCGCCAGCGCGGCAATCGGCGTGATGCGGCGCGCCCGCATGGCAGGCACGATCGAGGCGATCATCGTGACGCCCAGACCGATCACCACCGCCAGCACGACGGTGCGCGGCCGCAGCACCAGCGGCCCCGACGGCAGGCCGAAGCCGCTCGCACGGATGGCCGCCCGCATGACGAGGCTGACCAGCATGCCCACGGCAATGCCGATCGCGGTGCTGAGCAACCCCACGATCGCCGACTCGACCACGATCGAGCGCGACACCTGCTTGGGCGTGACGCCGATGGCCCGCCACAGCCCGATCTCGCGCACCCGTTGAGTCACCACGATCTGGAACGTGTTGTTGATGATGAACGCCGACACGAACACCGCGATGAAAGCGAACACCAGCAGGATCGAGGTGAAGATGTTGAGGACAGTCTGGAACTGCTCGGTCTGCTCCTCGGCGGCAACCTCCTGGGTGATCACCTCGTAGTCAGCACCCACCGCCGCGCCGATTGCCGCGCGGACCTCGGCGACGTCGGCGTTCACGAGCACGCGTATCTCCACCAGCCGGTCGCCGAAGCCCAGGAACTCCTGGGCGGTGTCAGTGTCGAACACCGACATGGTCTGCCCGAGGCTGGTGTTGGTGTCAGGCGATCCGAAGTTGAAGATGCCGACCAGCTCGAAGGGCTGCGAGCGAACCGGCCCGTTGATGTCGTAGGTCTCGCCGACCCGCAGGTCGTTGTTCGTCGCCGTCGTTGCATCGACGACGAATTCCCCGGACCCGTCCGGAGGTTCGCCCTCGATGAGGAAGAAGACCCGTGACGAGAAGTTCATGCCCAGCGCGGGCGGGCCCTGCGGCCTGATCGCATTGCCGTCGTCGTCCACGATGACCACGTTGCGCGCCTGCACGGTGCCGGAGGCCTCGACCACGCCGTCTATCGCCGCCACTTCGTCGAGCAGTGAGTCCGGCATGGTCGGGCGGTCGGCCTCGTTGCCGATCTCCTGCGCGGCCCGCACGGTCAGGTCGGTCTCGCCGGCGATGTCCTGCGCTAGGTCGCCGAAGGTCGAGCGCAGACTGTCAGTGAGCGCGAACGTGCCCACCACGAACGTCACGCCGGTCACCACCGACAGCGTCGTGAGCGCGAAGCGGATCTTCTTGTCGAGCAGATTCCGCAGGGCGAGCTTCAGCACTGCTTCACCTGCCCCGCACCTGTCCGACCGGCGTTACTCGTCTGCGATCGCGTCGAGCACGTTCATCCGGCTCGCCCGGAATGCCGGGAACAGCGCAGCGATCAGCCCGAACGCCACCGAGATGACCAAGAAGAACACCAGCTGCGCCGCCGGAATCGAAACAGTGTCGATGATGTCGTCGGGGATCGCCGCCGAGGTGGCCAGGCCGAACGCCCCGCCCAGCACCACGCCCACCACGGCGCCGTACAGCGAGACAGCCGCAGCCTCCCAGCGGATCATGCGCCGCATCTGGCGGCGGGTCATGCCGACCGCTCGCAGCAGCCCGATCTCGCGGATGCGCTCGAACACCGACAGCGTGAGCGTGCTCACGATGCCGATCAGCGCGATCAGCAGGGCGAAGCCCAGGAACACGTTCACCAGCACGAGCACGGTGTTCAAACTGGACTCCACGCTCTCCTGGAACTCCTGACGGTCTTCGAGCACGGCTTGTGGGTAGCCGGTCATCACCTCGTCGATGGCTGCGCGAGCGGCCTCGGGGTCGTCGATGTCGGAGCGCACCAGCACGATGTCGTCGAAGGCAGTGGTTGCCACCTGCTCATACTGGGCGCTGTCGATGATCCAGTTGCTCCAGAAGGCGCTGCCGTCGAAGATGGCCGTGACCGTGACCGTACGGCGGTCTCCGCTGACGAAAGTCAGGTCGACCTCATCACCGAGCGCGAGACCTTCGTCTCCGGCGACGTCGCTGTGTATCAGCAGCCCGGTCTGGGGGTCGAAGCCGTCCAGCGTGCCTTCGGTCACGTCGATATTGACCACGGCGTCGAGGTCGCTGACGTTGGCGGCGGTGAGCGTGGACTGCACCACCGTGGCCTGCACTTCAGTGCTGCTGGATCCGATCTGCACGAGATCGAAATCGAATCCCACTGGTGTGCCGATGCCGGCGGCGCGGATGTCGGAGCTGAGCGTCTTCGGCAATCCGGCCTGCGTGTTCACGCTCACGATGAAATCGGCATTCACTGCGCTGGCCAGGCGATCGCCGAAGGACACCTTGAGAGACTGCCCCACGATCGACACCATGGTCACTAAGGCCAAGCCGATCGTGAGCGCCACCGCAGTGGCGGAGGTGCGCCGCGGGTTGCGAGCGGCGTTGGCACGGGCCAGCCGACCCGAGATCGGCATGATCCACTCAAGCGGTCGCGCCAGCAGTGACACCACCGACCTGGCCACCAGCGGGCTGAGCACCGACACTGCCACGAAGGTGATCGCGGCGCCGGCGCCGAGCGTGCTGAGCTGCGGCGTCGCACCGTCGAAGTCGCCGAACAGGCCGAGACCCGTCAGCACCAGACCGATGGCCAGCAGCACACCGCCGCTGGCCAGCCGCTTCCAGCCGAGGCTGGCACGCTCTTCGCTGGTTGTGCCCTCCGACAGACCCGCCACCGGCGAGATGCGCGAGGCCTTGATGGCGGGCACCAGAGATGCCAACACCGTGAAGCCCACACCCACCGCCACCGCCCACAGCACGGTGCGCGGCGTCAGCGGCAGCGAGCCTTCGGGCAGCGAGGCCCCGAGCGCGTTGAACAGGCTCTTGATCCCGAGCGCGCCCAGCATTCCCAGGCCGAGCCCGGCCACCGAGGCGATGACGCCGATGATCGCCGATTCGGTCAGCACCGACATGCGCACTTGCAGGGGTGTGGCACCGACAGCCCTCAGCAGCGAGAGCTCCCGCACCCGCTGGCCCAGCACAATGTTGAACGTGTTGGAGATGATGAACATGCTCACGAACAGCACGATGAACGCGAACACCAGCAGGATGGTCTGGAACGGCCCGATGAAGGTCTCGGTGGCGTCGCTGAATTCCTCTTCGGAGTCGGCGGCGGTGATCACCTCGACGCCGTCGGGCAGTACGGCTTCGATGCGGGCCTGCAGCTCGGCGATGTCGGCGCCTGCTTCGGCCCGCACGCTGATCACGGTGAACTCGCCGGGGTAACCCAGCACTTCCTGGGCTGTCGCCGTGTCGAACAGCGAGAAGATGGCGCCGATGCCGGCATTCTCGGGAAAGCCGAACTGCGCTGCGCCCGTCAGTGTGAACTCGCGCGGACCGGTGGGTGTCACCACCTGGTAGGTGCCGCCGAGCTCGAAGTCGTGGCCGTCGTCTTCGAACGTGGTGATGTCGATGGCGAACTCGCTGCCGCCGACGGGCCAGCGGCCCTCCATCAGGTAGAACTGGCTCAGCGACTCGTCTTCGAGCCAGTTCGTGCCGGCCACCGGCGGCCCGAAGGTGGTCACGGCTTCGCCGTTGCCGTCCACCGGGATCACGCCGTCGACGAACAGGCCGCCCTTGGCGATCTCCACGCCGTCCACCGCAGCAATGTCGTCGACGAGGTCAGCGGGCACGGCGGGTGCCACGGCTTCGGTGATCTCGCCGAACGGCAGCTCGCCTCGCACCGTGTAGTCGGTGCCGGTGTTGATGTCCTCAGCGAGCTGGTCGAAGCCCGAACGCAGCGAGTCGGCCGTCACGAACGACGCCACCACGAAGGCCACGCCGATGACGATGGTGCTCGCGGTCAGCGCAAACCGGATTTTGTGCGCGAGCAGCGATTTGATGCCGAGTCGCAGCATGTATCAAGCGCCGAGCTGGTTCATGTGTGCGCGAATGCGCTCGGGTGTGGGGTCGGCGAGCTCGTCAACGATCTTGCCGTCCACCAGGAACACCACCCGGTCGGCGTATGACGCTGCGACCGCGTCGTGGGTCACCATCACGATGGTCTGACCCATCTCGTCCACGGCGTTGCGCATGAAGCCCAGGATCTCCGCGCCCGTGTTGAGATCGACATTGCCGGTGGGCTCGTCGGCGAAGATCACCTGCGGCTGGCCGGCCAGCGCCCGTGCCACCGCCACGCGCTGCTGCTGGCCGCCCGACAGCTCGCTGGGCCGGTGCTTGAGGCGGTCGGCCAGGCCGGTGGCGCTGACCACCTCGTCGACCCAGTCGGAATCGCCCGCGCTGCCGGCCAGATCCATCGGCAGCATGATGTTCTCGATGGCGGTCAGGGTGGGGACCAGGTTGAACGCCTGGAACACGAACCCCACGTTGTCGCGGCGCAGCAGCGTGAGATCGCGTTCGGAGAGCGTCGACAGATCGACCTCGCCGATCAGCACCTGCCCCTCGGTCACCCGGTCGAGCCCTGCCATGCAGTGCATGAGGGTGGACTTCCCTGATCCCGACGGACCCATGATCGCGGTGAACTGGCCTTGCTCGAACGTGACGTCGATGGCGTCGAGTGCGCGAACCGCAGTGTCGCCCGAGCCGTAGATCTTGGTGGCGGCGACGCCTCTCGCCGCTGCATGCGTGGGTGGAGCCGCGACAGACATGAAGCCTCCCGGAGAGGTTGCAGACCAGCGCGCAACTCTACGCACGCCGACCTGCTGCCCATGTTCAGGTTTTTCTCAGGTTCGCAGCGTGGGACCCCGGTAGCCGGGGGTGGTCGCAGTGAGGTTGTGACACCCTGAGGTGAGACTCGCGCCATCCACCCGCGAGGCCGAGGAGTGCTCTGTGTCGATTACCGAATACCGCAGGTCCATTCGTGCAACACGCGGGACAGAGCAGGCGACTGAGCACAGCTATCGGCCGGCGCTGCAGAAGCTGCTGCAGACTCTCGGTGGCAGTGATGTCGAGGCGATCAACGAACCGACACGAGCGAAGTACGGCGCCCCTGACTTCATCGTCGAGCGACGGCAAGTTCCCATCGGCCACGTCGAGTGCAAGGGCATCGGCACGAGTCTCGACGCCGAGGCAGACAGCGAGCAGCTCAAGCGTTACCGCAAGGCGCTTCCCAATCTCATTCTCACCGACTACTTGGAGTTCCGTTGGTACGTCGACGGTGAACTGCGGGCCGAAGCGAGACTCGGACGATTCGACAGCACGGGACGCCTGACAGTTGCAACCAACGGTGAGGAGTCAGTGCGTGAGCTGCTCGTCGAGTTCTTCAACGCCCAAGTCCCCGTCGTCGGGGACCCAGAGGACTTGGCTCGGCGCATGGCCTCCAAGACGAGACTGCTGCGCGGCACCATCGAACAGGTCCTGACTGAGGATGTCGACGGTGCCCCCGCACTCGCGGGGCTGCTCGCGAGCTACCGAGAGGTGCTAATCAACAACCTGAGCGTCGGTGACTTCGCCGACTTGCAGGCGCAAACGGCTGCGTACGGTCTCTTTGCCGCAAGATGCCTGCACTCTGGACCGGCCAGTGCCTTCAACCGCCAATCGGCAGTCTTCGCTGACACCACGCCCTTCTTGCGGGATGTCTTCATCCAAATCGCCGGGCCTAGTGCCGACAGCCGCATCGCCTGGATCATTGACGATTTAGCGTTCCTGCTCGCCCGGGCCGACATGGCGGCCGTATTGGAAGGCTTCGGAGAGGCCACACGGCAGGAAGACCCGATCGTCCACTTCTACGAGGACTTCCTCGCCGCGTACGACCCGCACCTGAAAGAGCTGCGCGGCGTCTACTACACACCAGAACCGGTCGTGTCCTACATCGTGCGCAGCGTCGATCGGGTGCTGCGTGACAAGTTTGGGCTGACGGACGGTCTCGCTGATACGACCACCGTGGACATCACCACGGACGAGGGGCGCACACGCGCGCTCCCGCGAGTGCTGGTCCTCGATCCAGCCGCAGGCACCGGCACGTTCCTGCGCGAGGTCGTGTCGCATATCCGCAATGACTTGGCGAAGCGGGGGCTCGCCGGGGCATGGGGCTCGTACGTGCCTGAGCAGTTGCTGCCCCGCTTGTTCGGCTTCGAACTGTTGATGGCGGCCTACACGATCTGCCACCTCAAGCTCGCCATGGAGATCAGCGGCGATGCGGACCAGTACACGCTGCCTAGCGACGAGCGCTTGGCCGTCTTTCTGACCAACACTCTTGCTGAAGCCCACGAAGACGCCAGCGGCCCGATGTTCGCCACGGAAATCGTCCGCGAGGCTCAGGAGGCCGACGCCGTCAAGCGTGACCACCCAGTCATGGTGGTGATCGGTAACCCGCCCTACTCCGGCCACTCGGCCAACAAGGGGAAGTGGATCAGCGACTTGCTGCGCGGTCGCATCGCCGACGACCCGCACAGTTACTTCAGCGTGGACGGCGAGCCCCTTGACGAACGCAACCCGAAGTGGCTCAACGACGATTACGTGAAGTTCATCCGGTTCGCGCAGTGGCGCATCAACCAGACCGGCGAGGGCGCACTTGGCTTCGTGACGAATCACAGCTATCTCGACAATCCCACGTTCCGTGGGATGCGGCAGTCGCTGCTGGAAACGTTCGACGAGATCTGGTTGCTCGATTTGCACGGAAACTCGAAGCGAAAGGAACGCTCTCCCGACGGAAGCCAGGATCAGAACGTCTTCGACATCCAGCAAGGCGTCGCGATCGGCATCTTCGTCAAGACCGGCAGTGACAGCGACGGCTATGCGACGGTCCGACACGCGGACCTGTGGGGAGACCGGGGCGACACAGAGACAGGCAAGTATGCATGGCTCGCCGAACACGACATCGACAGCACGCGGTGGCAAGAGGTCGCGCCTCGAGCACCCGACTACTTCTTCGTGCCACGCGACTACGCCCTGCTCGCCGAGTATGAGGCCGGTTGGAAGCTCCCGGACATCGCACCGGTGAACTCAGTCGGGATTGTCACAGCGCGGGACAAGATTGCCATCCAGTGGTCGGATGCCGACATGCGGCGTGTCGCCGTCGACTTCGTGGACCTCCCGGAAACCGTTGCTCGCGAGAAATACAACCTCGGCCGCGACTCGCAGGACTGGACGGTTGCGGCAGCGCAAGAGGACATCAGGACCCACGACGACGCGCGCCAGCACATCAAGTCGGTTCTCTATCGGCCGTTCGACACGAGGTCGACCTACTTCACCGGCACAGCGGGAGGGTTCATCTGCCGACCACGGACGGACGTCATGCGCCACATGCTGGCTGGCTCCAACCTCGGATTGTGTGTCGGTCGCGCGGGAAGCGTGATCGGCTCTGAGGATTGGGATATTGCAACAGTGACGGCTGCACCGACGGACTTCAATCTCTTCCGGCGGGGTGGAAACTGCTTGTTCCCGCTGTACCGCTACCCGGCAGACGGCGATGCGCTGAATCTGGGCGTCGCCGGCCGATCTCCGAATCTGGCTCCCGAGTTTGTCGATGCCGTCGCCGAGCGCACCGCACTGCAATTCGTCCCGGATGGGCACGGAGACCTCGAATCAGCCTTCGGTCCCGAAGATGTCTTGCACTACATCTACGCGGTGCTCCACAGCCCGCAGTACCGGCGCAGGTACGCCGATTTCATCCAATCGGACTTTCCGCGCATTCCAGTGCCGGCCGACCATGTCCAGTTCGTGCAGCTCGCTCAGATGGGTTCCCGTCTCACGTCGCTGCACCTGATGACGACCTACAGCGACGAGCTGCCCGCATTCGACGTTGAGGGGTCCGGCTCGGTCGGGAAGGTCCGCTACAGCGAGCCTTCCCGCGACACGCCCGGTCGTGTCTGGATCAACCGCGACCAACACTTCGAAGGCGTCTCGCCCGAGACATGGCATTTCACCATCGGCGGCTACCAGCCAGCGAAGAAGTGGCTCCAAGACCGCAAAGGACGCGTCCTCGACTTCAAGGACATCCAGACCTACCAGCGCATCTGCGCCGCCCTCGCCGAAACGCCACGCCTCATGCAGCAGATCGACGACATCATCGAAGCCCATGGCGGCTGGCCCCTCAACTCACCAAGGCACCCGGCCTAGCGGTTCGTCGGACAGTCCCGCTCTCGGACGGAACAATCACCGTCATCGGGACACCCGCCCACGATGAACTGCTGGTGTCGGTGACCGACGAGATGCGGGTGCTGGTAGAGCTTGTCGTCTAGGCGCAGGAGGACGGCGTGCCGAAGATGGACTTCAAGCGGGATCTTGGGTGCGAGATCGTCCGCTACTTCGACGAGCGCTCGATCAGCTTTGAACGGGAACAGTCTTCGGATACTCCATGGCTCCTGGAACGGTACTTCCGCCTCCGCTTGAAGGAGATCGCTCCCCGACCGCGCAGAGTGCACCATTCGACTGAACTGCGAGCCAAGCTGGGGGCAGTAGAAGAGCGCTATCGCCTGCCGTTCACGGAGATTGAGCAGCGCTTCGAGATCGGGAGTGATGTCTCGGAGTTTCAGAGCAGGCTTGCGTCGAACGTCAGCGTTCCTGACGCGATGTTGAACGACCTGGGTTTGCACCACCTCCATCTCGGCGCGAAGCGATCTCCGGATGCCAAGCGAGTCGAGCGATCCGACATGCTGCTGCTCGTCATGGTGTGTCCCGATGATGCGTACTTCGTCGACATCCGACCGCATCCCCAATCAAGCGATCCCGACGACTACGGCTGGTCCCAGCAGGAGTACTTGCGACTGATCGACCGCAACTGGAGCCACCTGCTGGACCCCTACGAACTTCGAGGCGTGACCGGAAGCTCGATCCCTGACAGCGGACGGCGAGCCCTCCAGCAAAAGAACGCCAACGTCGCGACACAGATCGGCGACAGGGCGATCGCTCCGCCTGGGGGCGGCATGACATCGAGCGGCGCGAACCTGACCCATGTGTGGATGGCGATGAAAGTGCTCTGGCAATTGGAGCAACTGGAGGGCGCCATCCACGCAGACTGGGAAGGACAACACCAGACGTTTCAGCGAGCGGGGTTGGACGCCGGTCTTGACACCGAACTGCACTTGGTCCCGATCAAGGGAGCGACACTGCCCGAGATTCTTGTAGGACCATTCACCGGCGGGTTGCTGCTGAGCGGCTGGACGATCCAGATCGCCGATACCGGAACGCGGCTGGAATGGGGTCTGCAGTGGGCTTGACCGTGGGTTGCCCATGTACGCAGACCGATAATCGGCCGTCGCTCTCAGCCTGCGCAAATCTCCTGAAGGACGACGGCTGACGGTTCTGTTGCGCCTCGCTTCAGCTCCATACGACGGTCACCCATCGTGCGGTACCGCACTGCGGGCGTGCCATTCCGATGTCGAGAGGGAAGTGCTCGCATCGTCGACCACTCCTGATGTACACCACCACGGCCGGTTACACAAAAAATGGGCCCTACAGCGCCGTATCCCCGGGTGCGGGGTCAAGGCTGTAGCCACCTGTGCCACCGGGCGATGCAACCCGTCACAGCCTCGGCCGTGCGGGGCTTGAAGGGCCGTCGACCCTCAAGCGTCCTGACCGCGCCCAGGTACGTCTTCACGCGGTCACGATTGCGTTCAGCGGGGTCGTGGCCATTGTCGAGACACCACAGCACGTAACGCCCAACGCGCCGCAAGTAGGCGGTTCTGTCATCCGATGTGGCAGCGGACGCTTCCACGCGTGGTGCCCATATGCCAAGCCGTCCGCGGTTCTCATCCCACCAAGATTGACGAGCCACTCGCCGGACGCTACCTGTGCATTCTGTGTGGCACGGCGGCGGGGCCGTTTCCAATCGGAGTCAAGGCGAGGGTCGCCAAGGCCAAGAGGGATAGCTGCAGCAGGCTTCAGACCCGTGTTGGGCGTGCTCGCGCTTCGTGAGCTCCGCTTCCGCGTCGTCCAGCATCGATCGAGCGCCTAGCCGTGCCGCGAACTCGTCGTGCAGTTCGGATAGCGGCCGCAAGCCGAGTTCACGACGACGCCAGAACCAACCCATGCCGCTGTTGCCTACTCCGTATCCGACAGGTAGTGCGCGCCGAGATAGGGCTCGGGATTGTCGACAGACCAGCGGTGCAGTGCTCTCGCCAAGCTGTTCGGCATCGCTCCGCCGCGGCTGAGCCGAGTCTTGCGCACTACGACTACCGGAACCACGGCATCGCCGGCGGCAAACGCCTGCTTCAGGATGCGCTCAAAGTCGTCCTCGTCTTCGGTCACCACGACTCGCGCTTGTTCGACCGCAGTTGCGTACACGCTGTCATCAGGAGCGGCTCGCAAATCGATGTCGACAACGCTCACGGCATCGTGACCTCGCGCATTGAGAGCATCGACGGCGGCACGGGGCAACATCTCGTCAAGCAGCCACCTCATTGCCGGATCAGAGGCTCGGGCCGGAATACCTGTCCCGCGTCCGCTTGGGGCGGGGTTGACTCATCTGTTGATGCGCAGCGTCTCGCTCGCGTTCGGCAATCATCTCTCCGATGCGCACGGCGGCAGCGCGGTTATCGGAGATCTTTGCTTCGATCTCGGTCGGGTATGCCTCGTAGAACTGCACGGCAAGTCTGACCTGTCGAGTGCACAGATCGGCCTCTTCGCAGACTGTCTCGACGGGGTCGTGTTCGCCCCGTGGCACTTCACGCAACGCTCGAATGATCTGCCATACGTCTGGGCCATCGGCCAAGCTGGCTCGGCGCCCCGACGGCCCGTCCGGTAGACAATTCCCGGAAACCGGCGGGCCTTCAGGCCCTCGTCGATGAGCGAGGCAGCCAGAACTGGAGGCGGCTGGTCACTGGCTTCGCCCTCGGCGCGCAGACGCTCAGCAAGATCCTGAGATATCGGAAGAGACACAACCTCTGCCACGACCCCAAGCGTAGGCGTCCGCTTCACGCGGCATCCAGCAGTTTTTGTGTTCAAGGGCGAAGGGTGGGGCCCCGGTATCCGGCGGTGAAGCCGTGCTCGATCAGTGCGTCGTGGATCGGATGCTCGGCTGCGGGGCCGGCGTCGATGCGGGCCAGCTCGACCTTGGCGAGCCGGCCGTCGGCGAGTGCCTGGCGCAGCGCGCCGACCCAGCGCAGGTCGGCTGCGGCGTGCTCGAAGGTGTGCAGGGTGCGCCCGCCGCGGTCCAGCGCGACGAGCGGGGTGCCGTCGGCCAGCACCACGTGCGCGCCGGCAGTTCGGCTGGGCCGGCCGTCGCTGGCCGGCCAGCCCAGCGCGGCGCCGTACGGCTGGGCTGGGTCGGCCGCGCCGAGCACCACTACCTCGTCTGAGCTCTCGCGGTAATCGCGGAGGCGCTCGACTGCTGCGGCGGTGGCGAACTGTGCCGCGCCGAGGCCCTCCACGAAGTGTCCACGCCGCACGCTGCCCCGTTCCTCGAGCGCGCGCAGGATGCCGTATGCCGCTGCGAAGCCGCCCGGATGGCCCTCGGCCAGCACGCCGGGACGGGTGACGATGCCGTGCCGCTCCAGCAGCGCTTGCGCGCCGCCGTGCGCACGCTCGGTGGGTGGCGGCGCCGGTTCGCGCAGCGGCGAGGTCAGCGACCAGCGCCCCGCCGCGCTCGGCGGCCCGCCGCTGCGCAGGCGGCCGGGGCGTCGGCGGGCCGGACCCGAACGGGTGAGCACGCCCGACCGGCCTCGGCGCGCTCCCTGTCGGGCGCCTGCGGCTCGGCCGGCGCCGGAAGACTTGCTTCGGCCGCTGCGGCGCGGGCCGAGCGCTCGCAGCGGGGCAAGCGTGTCGTTGGTGACCAGCCCTGCCCACACCAAGTCCCACAACGCAGTCAGCACCCGCTCGGACAGGCCTGAGAGGTCGGCCTGCCCATCGCTGTCGGTAGTGGCGGCGTGGGCGGCGCTGAGCAGATCGGGCCAGAAGGCCGCTCCGTGCTCGCCCAGGTGAGCGAGCACTGCCGCTGCCACCGGGTCGTCGGGCTCGTCGTCAGTTGGCGGTGCCAAGGTGGCGATTTCGTCGCGCCAGTAGAGACGGATGCGGCCGTCGTTGGGGCCGAGCGATCCCGCACCGATCCACACCAACTCGCCGCTCGCCAGCAGTGCATCCAGGTCGGCACTGCTGTAGCGCGCGACGCGCGCCGGCAGCACATCGGTCTCGAGGATCGAGGCGGCCACGGGCGCACCAGCGAGCTGCGTGATGGCATCGGCGAGCGCATCGGCGCCCCGTCGCGGCCAGTCGATGCTGTGCCACGCCGTCAGGAAGCGGGCATACGCCTCAGGCGGCACCGGCTCCACCTCGCGGCGCAGCCGTGCCAGCGAGCGTCTTCGCACGGTTCGCAGCACCGACGTGTCGCACCATTCGGTGCTGGTGCCGTCGGGCCGGAACGCTCCCCGGGTGACCCGCTTGGCGGTTTCCAGCCGGTTGAGCGCCGCAGTCACGCGCACGATTGCGATGCCCAGCCGCTCGGCAACGGCGTCGGCCTCGAACGGCACATGAGTAGATGCGAAGCGGGCCACCAGCTCGTCGAGCGGATCGGTACCCGGCGTCAGCACGTCGACGGTCAGCGCAGCGGGCAGACCCACGGGCAAAGCACACCCCAGCGCATCCCGGTACCGGGCGGCGTCCTCCACCGCCACATACCGGGTCTCGCCCGCCACCCGCAGCTCAACGGCACGACGTTCGGCCACCAGCTCAGCCAGCCAGTCCTCCCCCGGCGCACTCGGCTCGCAGCGGTGCATGACCTCCAGCGCGGTGAGGTCGCCGACCCGGCTCAGGACGTCGGCGAGCTCGTCTGCGCTGCGAGCCCGGCGTCCGTCGGCCAACCGCTGCAGCTCCAGCTCGAGCGTGGCGAGCACCTCCGCATCGAGCAGCTCGCGCAGCTCCTCGGCGCCGAGCAGATCGGCCAGCAGGTCGCGGTCGAGCGCCAGGGCAGCGGCCCGGCGTTCGGCCAGCGGCGCGTCGCCGCCGTACATGAACACCGAGATCCAGTCGAACAGCAGGCTCTGCGCCATCGGCGAGGCACCGTCGGTGTCGACAGTGACCATGCGGATCTTGCGCGACCGGATGTCGGACAGCACCTCCGCCAGCGCCGGCACATCGAACACTTCCTGCAGGCATTCCCGGGAGGTTTCCAACAGCATCGGGAAGCTCGGGTACTTCGCCGCCACCTCCAGCAACCCGGCAGAGCGCTGGCGCTGCTGCCACAGCGGCACGCGCTCGCCGGGCCGGCGGCGAGGCAGCAGCAGCGCCCGGCCCGCGACTTCCCGGAAGCGCGAGGCGAACAGGGCCGTCGAGGGCAGGTGACTCACGATGGCGTCGCGCACCTCGTCGGGGTCGAGCGCCAAGTCGGTCGCATCCAGCACCGGAGCGCCGCTGGTGCCCGGCGAATCCCACGCCGATCCGTTGCCGGCCGCACCGTCGGGCTCGTCGGGCGACCAGACATCGGGCAGCCGCAGCACGATGCCGTCGTCGCTCCACAGCAGCTCAACGCCGCCCATGCCGTTGACGTCCCCGCTGCCGCCTGCTTGCTCGGCGAGCTTGGCCTGCAGGGCGATGCCCCACGGCGCATGCACCCGGGCGCCGAACGGGGTGAGGATGCAGATGCGCCAATCGCCGATCTCGTCGCGAAAGCGCTCCACCACGATTGTGCGGTCGTCGGGCACCGCGCCGGTCGCCGCCCGCTGCGCGTCGAGGTAGCGCAGCACGTTGACCGCGGCCGAGCGATCGAGGCAGTTCTCGCGCTGCAGCTGTTCGACGAGCTGAGCGGTCGGCTCTGCGGCTTTGGAAGCTCGACGAGGCGGCGCCACACCGCCGCTTGTCTCCGATGACGGCTGGCTTGCCGGATCCACGTCGCCGCGCCGGGCTGCGACGGCAGCGCGCTCCGCTTCGGCGTCGAGCTGCATCAGGTGGGACTCAAGATCGGCCGGCAGCGCGTCGCCGATCGTGCGGATGAACGCCCCGACTGCCCTGCCCAGCTCCAGCGGCCGGCCGGGCCCGTCGCCGTGCCAGAACGGCATCTTGCCCGGCTCGCCCGGCGCGGGGGTCACCACGACACGGTCGAAGGTGATCTCGGCGATCCGCCAGGTCGACGCTCCCAGCAGGAACGTCTCGCCCACCCGCGCCTCGTACACCATCTCCTCGTCGAGCTCGCCCACACGCGACCCGTCGGTGGTGAACACTGCGTAGAGGCCCCGGTCGGGAATCGTCCCGGCGTTGGTCACCGCCAAGCGGCCTGCACCCTGGCGAGCCCGCAGCATCCCGGTAGTGCGGTCCCACACGACGCGCGGCCGCAGCTCGCGGAACTCCTCGGACGGGTAGCGGCCCGCCAGCAAGTCGAGCACCGAGCTGAACACCTCCTCGCTGAGCTGCTCGTAGGGCGCGGCCCGCCGGATGACAGCCAGCAAGTCGGGCACCGGCCAGTCGTCGACCGCGACCATGGCCACCACCTGCTGGGCCAGCACGTCGAGCGGCTGGCGCGGGAAGCGGATCGACTCGATCTCGCCGGTGCCCATGCGCTGCGCCACCACCGCCGCCTCGACCAGGTCGCCCCGGTGGCGGGGGAAGATCTTGCCGACGCTCGGCTCGCCCACCTGGTGCCCGGCCCGCCCGATGCGCTGCATGCCTGCGGCCACCGACGGGGGCGAGGCCACCTGCACCACCAGGTCGACCGCGCCCATGTCGATGCCCAACTCCAATGACGAGGTGGCCACGATGGCGCGCACCCGGCCCGCCTTGAGATCGTCCTCGATTCCGAGGCGCTGCTCGCGGCTGAGCGAGCCATGATGCGCCCGCACCAGCTCGGCACCCTCCGGCGGCGAGGTGCCCTCGGCTTCAGCGGCCCGGTTGAGCCCCTCCAGATGCAGCTCGTTCAGCCGGGTGGCCAGCCGCTCGGCCAGCCGGCGCGCATTGGTGAAGATGATGGTGGAGCGGTGCGCGTAGACCAGCTCCAGCAAGCGCGGATGAATCGCCGGCCAGATGCTGTTGGAGTGCGTCTGCGCCGCGGGCGGGGCCGGCTGGGTTTGCGTGTCTGGGGACACCGTCTCGATCGGCGCTTGCGGCGGCGCTGCGTCTGATGGCGCCACCGCGAGCGGCGCAGTGTCCGATGGCGCCACCGCGAGCGGCGGCGCGTAGTCGTCGTCATGATCCACACGCACGGCGCCGTTGGGAGCGGCGCCGGCACTGGCCGCGGCCAAGTCGCCCATGTCGGAGACGCCGACGATGACCTCCACGTCGAGCTGCTTGGTCATGCCGGCATCGGTGATCTCGACATGTCGCGACGCCGGCTGGTCGGGATCGGTGCCGCCGAGGAACCGGGCCACCTCCGACAGCGGCCGCTGCGTGGCCGACAGCCCGATCCGCTGCGGCGGCTCGCCGGTCAGTTCGCACAGCCGCTCCAGCGATAGCGCTAGATGCGTGCCCCGCTTGGTGGCTGCCACCGAGTGGATCTCGTCGACGATCACCCACCGCACCCACCGCAGCGTCTCGCGCGCTTGCGACGTCAGCATCAGGTAGAGCGACTCCGGCGTGGTAATGGCAATGTCGGGCGGTCGCGTGACCAGCCGCCGGCGTTCAGCAGCGCTGGTGTCGCCGGTGCGCACCCCCACCGTCGGCATATGCACGTCGACGCCCAACCGCTCCGCGGCCAGGCTGATGCCGGCCAGCGGCGCACGCAGGTTCTTGTCGACGTCGACGGCGAGCGCCCGCAGCGGCGACAGGTACAGCACCCGGGTGCGCTCCGCACGCGCCGGCTCGGGCTCGCTCATCACCCGGTCGATCGCCCACAAGAACGCGGCCAGCGTCTTGCCGGACCCAGTAGGGGCGGCAATCAAACAATGCCGCCCCGCAGAAATGCTCTCCCACCCAGAAACCTGGCACTCAGTAGGAGCAGCAAAAGTAGAAGCAAACCACTCCGCCGTCGGCGCGGTAAACGACCCCAATGCCGGGTGCATCCGACCCGCAATGTCGCCCTCAGAGGCAGAACCAGCCATCCAAGGCCATTACTACAACCCCGGTGTCACACCCGCCTTCGCAGCGGGCGCGTCCTAGCTGGGCGGGTTCAGCGTGCCGTCGAACCCCTGGTTATGACTGCCATCACACATCGGCTTGGTATTCGAGTCACCACACCGACAAAGCGCAACAACCGCATCGCCGTCAGACAGCGTGTTCCCTTCGTGGTCCGATACCTGGCACGGACCACGCACCAGCAGCGGTCCATTGTCCAGCACTGTCACCGTGACATCAGCCATGCGAATCTCCCGAGCTCGCCTCTGCCGCAGCGGCGTGAGCGGCAGTGCGGCCAGTGTTGCACGCCCCAGCGCGGTCTGACGCAGCAGCCGAACGGAGCGGTTCAGGCAACGGCCGCGACGACACCACCGCAACCCGCTTGGTGGCGCGGGTCAGCGCCACGTACAGCGCCCGCAGGCCTTGCGGTTCCTCGTCGACCATCGCGGCCGGCTCCACCACCACCACGCCGTCGGTTTCCAGCCCCTTGCACAGCCGCACCGGCGCCAGGGTCACATGCGGATGCAGCGCTCCGGTGGCGTTGCGGCTCGCAGCGGTGGCGCGGCCGAAGTCGACGCCGGCGGCGCCAAGCAGCTCGGCGATGTCATCCATGTACTCGGCCGGTGACACCACCAGCATGCTCCCGCCGTCCAGCTCAGCCGCCTCGGTGATCACCGTGTCGAGCACAGCCTGGGCTAACAGGGAGCGCTCAGATACGAACTCTCCCGTTGGCGAACCTGTTATCTCCCGCTCTTGTTCGCTGCGCTCACGGGCCGCTCGGGCCACGGCTTCGCCTGAAGGCTCAGCCTCTGGACCATCGGGCGCTGTCACGAAACGGGGCGGCGAGCCGTCGATTCGCACCGCGGCGGGCGGTGCCAGGCCGGGCGCCGCCGCGGCCAGCACCTCGTTGGCCAGCTCGAGGCTGGGCTGGGGAATCCGGTAGCTCAGCGTGAGCTCGGACAGCCGTGGCGCCACCGGCCCCGACGGCAGGTGAGCCAGAATCTCGTGCCAGCTCGACGGCGCATGCGCGGAGGTGGCCTGGGCGATGTCGCCGACCAGCGTCATCGAGCCGTTGAGCGACCGCCGGGCGATCATCCGCAGCGCCATCGGCGGCTGGTCCTGGCATTCGTCCACCACGATGTGGCCGTAGGTGCGCATCTCGGTGTCGCTGCGGCGCTTGCGCGAGCGCGACCGGGGCCCCAGCACGGCGTAGGCCTCGTCGAGCACGGGCACGTCGGCGTCGCTCCACTCGTAATCGGCTTCGCTGTCGCCCCGGGGGCGGTACAGCTGCTCGGTTTCGGCATCGGCCAGCGCCTCGCCGGCCGCCGACCGCAGCAGCGCACGCGAGCCGTAGAGGTCGCGCAGCAGCTGTGCTGGGGTCAGCAGCGGCCACATGCGCTCGAACGCCTCCATCACCTCGGGATGGCGGGAGAACCGTTCGCGCAGCTTTCCGGGGTCGGGGCGGCGGCGATGCGAGGCCGACATGGCCGCATAGACCGCCTGCTCGACGTACGCCCGGCCCGCATTGTGATGGCGGAAACGGCGGCGGGCCTCAGCCACGATGGCCCTTGACGTGCTCGCCGCCAGCGTGACGTAGCCCAAGCCGAACTCGAGACGCAGATCGCTGCGCAGCGGGCGCTGCCGGTCGCGCACGGCGTTCGTCACCACCTGCGACATGCGCACATCGCCCTTGATGCGCGCCACGTCGGGCGTATCGGCCAGGCGCACCCGCACGTCGGGAAAGATCTCGTTGAACAGGTCGGCCAGCACGAACAGGTGCACGCCCGCTTCGCCCAGGCTGGGCAGCACCCGTTCCACGTAGCGCAGGAAGAGCCGGTTGGGCCCCACCACCAGCACGCCTTGGCCGGCCAGGGGGAACCGGTACGTGTACAGCAGGTAGGCGGCGCGGTGCAGCGCCACGATGGTCTTGCCGGTGCCGGGACCGCCCTGGGTGACCAGGATGCCCTTGCGCGGGCTGCGGATGATCTCGTCCTGCTCGGCCTGGATGGTCGACACGACTTGGCGGAGCTGGCCGTCGCGGCGCTGCTCGAGCGCGGCGTACAGCGCTCCGTGGGCGTTCAGCCGCGGGCCGTTGCCGCCGTTGGCACTGGCGTCGAGCGCATCGAGGTCGAAGATCTCGTCTTCGAGGTCGGCGAGGACGCGGCCGCGGCACACGAAGTGGCGACGGCGCAGCAGCCCCAGCGGGTTGCCGCCGGTAGCACGGAAGAACGGCTCCGCGATCGGCGCTCGCCAGTCCACCACCACCGGCTCCTGCCGCTCGTCGGCAACTGCAAGCCTGCCGATATAGAACGTCTCGCTGGGACCCGTGGCGTCGGGCACTTGCGCATCGGCGCTCGTCTTGGCCGAGCGGTCGATGCGGCCGAACACCAGCGACGACGAGCCGAGCTCGAGTTGGCTCAGGCGCCCTGCCACGGCGTCTTCGATGACGTCGCGCTCGAAGCGAGCCTGCCGGGTGCCGCCACGACCCACTTCGACCATGTCGCGCAGCCGCGTCGCCCGCTGCCGGGACGACTCCAGCAGCGCGTACGCGCGGTCGATATGAGCTTGTTCTGCCTGGATTTCCGGATGGCTCACGCTTGGCTCGTCACCGCTTTTGAGGCTGATCAAGGCTACTCGCGGCTCGTCATCCCTCCGCGCGGCTTTTCTGTTTGCGGACTGGCGAAACGCACCAGGCGAGCACCACGGCCGCTGCCAGGATCAGCGGCCACGAACCCAGCACCAGCGCGGGCGTCGATCCTGATCGAAGCTCCGCATCCCCGGCCAGCACGACGGATTCGCGCAGCTCGCTGCGGTGGGTGACCTCGCCGCCGGGCGACACGATGGCGCTGTAGCCGGTGGTGGACGCCTGCAGCACCCAGCGCCCGGTCTCGACCGCCCGCAGCCGGGCGCTGGCGAGCGACTGGGAGGGCACCACCGAGGTGCTGTACGACGACGCCAGGGTGGGGTTCGCGACGATGCGGCCTCCCGCCCGGACCGCGTCGCGCACGAGGTCGCTGAAATACACCTCGAACGACGTGACGACGGCGATGTCGCCCAGCGCGGTCGACAGCACGCCGGGACCCTCGCCGGCGATTGCTTCGCGCGAGATCAGCGACAGGTCGGCGAACGGCTCCACCACGCTGCGCAGCGGCACGTACTCGCCGAAGGGCACCAGGTGGGCTTTGTCGTAGCGGTCTGCCAGCCCGGACTGGGGATTGATGGCGACCGTGGCGTTGCGGAAACGTTGATCATCCGCGCGCTCGTAGAAGTTGGCTATCAGGACCGTGTCGCGCGTTTGGGCCAGTTCCGAAATCTCGGCGAGCTGCGGCGAGTCTTCCAGCGGTTCGTCGGCCGAATTGCTGCTCTCGCTCCACACCACGAGATCGGCGCCGCCCTGCCAGGCGTTGGTGGTGTCGAGGTGTCGCAGGCGCACGCTGCGCTGCGGTGTGTCGACGTTGGTGCCCAGTTCGCCGCCGGCCTGCACGACGGCCGCCGTGACGGTGGCATCGACTGTGGTGGCGGGCCACGCCAGTGCCGCAATGGGCGCGGCGATGGCCACCACGGCCGGCCAGGAGACGGCGCACCATTCGCGCGCGCAGAGCCGCTCGACGATGACGGCCCCCACGCCGACGAGCGCAATCACCCCCAGCGCACCCGCAAGCACTGCGGTGCTCAGCCACGGCCCGCCGGCCTGCCCCAGTGCCAGGTTCGACATAGGCACGCCGCCGAAGGGCACCTGCCAGCGCACGGCTTCGCCGAGCACCAATGCTGCGGGCACCCCCAGGGCACGCCATCGGCCGCCAGCCGGAACCAGCGACAGCGGCAGCGCCATGATCAGCGTCTCGACCGGCACGGCCGCGATCCATCCCGGCACGGTCAGCTCAGTCATCCAGAAGAGCCCGAGCAGGTAGGCGCCCAACCAGAAGGCGGCGGCGACCTCGAGCCGGTCACGCCAGCGCTCGGCGCCGCGGTTGCAGAAACGCAGCCAGAGGCCGAGTCCGACCGGACCGAGCGGCCACAGCCCCCACGGCGGCAGCGACAGCATGGTGAGTGCTCCGAGCACGAGCGCAAGGCCGTCGCGCAGCAGCCTGTTCACAGTGAGTTGGCGGCCTGGCTCAAGCCGAGGTGCTGCACGACGGCTGCTGCCGCTTCGTTGCCCTGGCGGATGCATGCGGGGATGCCGAGACCCCGGTAGGCCGCACCGGTCACGAACACGCCAGGCATCTCGCGTGCCAGCGCCTCCTCGATCCGGTCGACGAGACGACCGTGGCCGGGCCGGTACTGCGGCAGCGACTGCGGCCAGCGCGAGACCCGCCTCTCGGTCACGGCACCGGCATCGCTCAAGCCGCGCAGAGACGAAAGCTGCGACAGCTCTGCGAGCACCGTGTCGCGCAGCTCGGCATCGTCGAGGCGCGTATGACGGTCATCGTCGTCGCGGCCCACCGACACCCGCAGCACGACGTTGGGGCGGCCGCTGGGGCTGCCGCCGTCGCCGACAGCGCCGCCAGCGGAATGAGGAGCGCCCTCGCCGACAGGGTGCCGGCGGTCGTCGTGCTCACCGCTGCCGGACCACGCCGGCCACTTCGCCGACCCGTAGCTGCAGGCCGTCGTGAGCCAGCCAGTGTCTCGGGTGACCAGGAAACCGGCCTCAGCCGGCGCCTCGATGGCGTCGGCGCGCACGCTGAGCGTCACCACTGCGACCGACGCGTACTCGATGAGTGCCATCCGCGCCGCAGCGGCGGGCGCGCCGGGCAGCATTCGCGCTGCCGCGTGGGCGGGCGCAGCGACGATGACGGCATCTGCGTCGAGCACCTCCGACCCGGTGTGCACGGCGAAGCGCGTGCCAGGGCGCCGGATTGCCTCCACCGGTGTGCCCAGCCGCAAGATGCATCCGTCCAGCCGCTCCGTCAGCGCCTGGACCAGCCGGCCCATCCCAACAGCGAAGCTGCCGAAGATCGGCGCCGGTGCGGACCCGTCTGCGGCGGGCGTCGGCTGCATCCGGCGCAGTCCCCGCATCAGCGAACGGTTGCGCTCCAGCGCCTGGCCGAGGATCGGTGCCGACGTTGCGGCGTCGAGCCGGCTGATGTCGCCTGCGCTGATGCTGCCGAGCAGCGGGTCGACCACCTGCGACGCCACTGCCGCACCCAGCCGGGCGCGCACGATGTCGCCCACGCTGGCGGCGCCGGGTCGAACGCGCACGGCGTCTTCGTCGCCCGATGTCACAGCGTCGCCAGAGGTCACCGTGCCACGAGCACCGGGCCGCACACGCACGGAGCGAGGCGCGCTGGAAGCAGCGGCAGCTGCGTCCCGCCGGTCGATTGCATCGCGGCGCAACCGGCGTGCAGTGAACCGGCGCGGCAGCACGTAGTCGGCCACCGCCCGCAGCTTGCCTGCCGGACCCAGCAGAGGGGAGCGGATGAGCGGACCCAGACGGGTGGGCACGCCGCCCACGAGCCCATCGGGAAGGGAGGTGAGCTGCGGGCCATCCCCACCCGCATGCACCACCGAAGCACCGCCGACTGCCGGCGAGATGCGCTCGGCCGAGATGCCCAGCTCCTCGCACAGCTCTGTCGCCCACGGCACCCGCAGCAGGAACGCATCGGCGCCCTCGTCCACCAGCCGTCCTTCGAACGGTGTCGAGAGGATCTTGCCGCCCAGACGCTCGGCGCTGTCGATCAGCACCACACGGGGCACCTCGGCCCCCGCGTCGGCAGGGTGCAGCAAGCGGTATGCGGCAGTCAGCCCGGCGATGCCGCCGCCGACCACAACAACCCGCTGAGTTGTCATGCCTACAGGTCACCACGACTGCGGGGTGCCACGATGCAGGCCACCGCTCGCTCAGTCGGGCTGTTTGGGCAGCGGCCGCCGGTACGCGTGCACATAGTCGGTCAGCCGTTCGAGCACCGCGGGGTCGGTCTCGGGCAGCACGCCGTGGCCCAGGTTGAAGATGTAGCCGCTCTCGGTCGTGCCTGCGGCCAAGATGCGGTCGGCGGCGGGGCGCACGGCATCCCATCCCGCCACGCACAGGGCCGGGTCGAGGTTGCCCTGCAGCGCGACGCCGGGCCCGACCCGCTCGCGAGCCGCCTCCAGCGGAACCCGCCAGTCCACGCCCACCACGTCGGCGCCCACCTGCGCCATCTGGTCGAGCAGCTCCCCGGTGCCCACGCCGAAGTGCGCCCGGGGCACGCCCAGGTCGGCCAGTTCGTCGAAGACCCGCTTGCTGTGAGGCGCCACGAACGCCGCGTAGTCGGCGGGCGAGAGCGTGCCCGCCCACGAGTCGAACAGCTGCACGGCGCTGGCGCCTGCCAGCACCTGCGACCGCATCGAGGCCACGGCGATGGACGCCAGCCGTTCCATGAGGTCGTGCCACAGCGCCGTGTCGGTGTACATGAGCGACTTGGTCCGCAGGTGCTGGCGGGAAGGTGCACCTTCGACCAGGTAGCTCGCCACCGTGAACGGCGCCCCGGCGAAGCCGACGAGTGGCACGTCGAGCTCGGCCGCCAGCAGTCGGACGGTGTCGAGCACGTACGGGGTGTGCGCCTCGGCGTCAAGCTCCGGCAGCCGATCCAGATCGGTGCGGCTGCGCAGCGGCTGTCCGGCCACCGGCCCCACGCCGGGCACCACGTCGATCCCGAAGCCGATTGCGGCGGCCGGCACCACGATGTCGGAGAACAGCACGGCCGCATCGACCCCGTAGCGGCGCACCGGCTGCAGCGTGATCTCGGCGGCAGTGGCCGGATCGGCGATGGCGTCGAGAATGCTGCCCTGCCCTCGCAGCGCCCGGTATTCGGGCAGCGAACGCCCGGCCTGACGCTGGAACCACACCGGCACCTGCTCGGTGCGCCGGCAACGGGCGGCCCGCAGGTACAGGCTGTCGCCCAGCCGGTGAATCGGATGATTCGCCGGCAGCGGACCAGCCGGTGCCGCGGCAGTTGACTCAGCCATGCGCTGCGAACGGTACCGGCACCAGGTCGGGATGCTCCGCTGCCGAGCGGGCGCCCGGTTCGCGTCGGCAGGCTGGCAAGTAGCCTCACGCGACCTTGACGAGCTCGCCCGCTCGATCCGGCTCTGCCGGGCCGGTGCCTGCCGGGTTCTCGCTTTCCGACGGAGGCTGCGATGGACCCCGACACCGGGCCGGCAGACATGCAGCCCGTCGACGAGCCGGCTGACAGCGGGCCGCCGTTGCGCATCGCACTGCTGACCTACCGCGGCCATCCCTGGGTCGGCGGCCAAGGCATCTATGTGCGCCACCTGGCACGTGAGCTGTCGTCGCTGGGCCACAGCGTCGAGGTGTTCAGCGGGCCGCCTTACCCGCACCTCGACCCGGGCATCAAGCTCACTGAGCTGCCCAGCCTCGACCTGTACCGCATGCCCGACCCGTTCCGGGTGCCCAAGCTGGCCGAGTTCCGGTCGCCGATCGACGTGCTGGAGTGGCTCATCACCTGCACGGCCTCGTTCGCCGAGCCGCTGACGTTCAGCCTGCGAGCGTTCCGGGCGCTGCGCAGCCGGCTCGACGACTTCGACCTGGTGCACGACAACCAATGCCTCGGCTACGGCATCGACTGGCTGCGGCGGGCCGGCATGCCCACGCTCGGCACCATCCACCACCCGATCACGGTGGACCGGCGGCTCGAGATCGCCCACGCGCCGAACCGCGGCAAGCGCCTCGCCATGCGGCGCTTCTATGCCTTCACCCGCATGCAGAACCGGGTGGCGCGGCGTCTCGACCGGATCGTGACCGTGTCCACCAACAGCTTCGACGACATCGTCACCGACCTCGGCGTGGATCCCGCCCGCCTGAATATCGTGACGGTCGGCGTCGATCCGGCCCAGTTCCGGCCCCTGCCGCAGGTGATGCCGGTGCCGGGCCGGCTCATGACCACCGCCAGCGCCGACGTGGCCATGAAGGGCCTCGCCTACCTGCTCGAAGCGCTGGCCAAGCTGCGCACCGAGGACCCATCGCTGCACCTCGTGGTGATCGGGCGTCCCAAGGACGACTCAGCGGCGAGCCGGCTCATCGATCAGCTCGACCTGGCCGGCAGCGTCGAGTTCGTGAGCGGCGTGCCCGACCAGCGCATCGTGGAGCTCTACAACGAGGCGCAGCTGGCGGTGGTGCCGTCGCTGTATGAGGGCTTCTCGCTGCCTGCCGTCGAAGCGATGTCGTGCGGCGTGCCGCTGGTGGCGACTACCGGGGGCGCTCTGCCCGAGGTCACCGGCGCCGACGGCGAGACCTGCCTGCAGGTGCCGCCTGGCGACTCCGAGGCGCTGGCGGCACGCATCGGGTGGGCGCTCGCTCAGCCCGATCTGCGGGCAACCGTGGGAGCGGCTGGACGGGCGCGGGTGGCAGCGAACTACTCGTGGGCAGCCACGGCCCGCAAGACCGTCGAGCAATACCGTGCGCTGCTGGCAGACACTCCAGCGCCGCCGCCGGGCGGGCGCGACTTCCGGGTGCTTGCCGAGCGCTGATGCTCACCGTCGACTACGAGCGTCTCGGCGCCGTTCGCGGCGACCGGGTGCTGGACCTGGGCTGCGGCGCGGGGCGTCACGCCTTCGAGAGCGCTCGGCGCGGCTGCGTCACCGTGGCGTCGGATCGTGATCCCGACGAGCTGCGCGCCGTCACCGACATGTTCGCTGCCATGGACGACGCCGGCGAGATCGACTCGCCGGCCGACCAGCAACTCGGCCATGCAGTCGTGGCCGATGCCACCGCATTGCCGTACCCCGACGCCAGCTTCGACCGGATCATCGCCGCGGAAGTGCTCGAGCACATCGTCGACGACGGGCGGGCCATCGCCGAACTGGCACGGGTGCTGCGGCCCGGCGGCACGATCGCCGTGACGGTTCCGGCGCAAGCCGCTGAACGGGTCTGCTGGGCGCTGTCGGCCGACTACCACGCACCCGCAGTGCCCGACGGCCATGTGCGCATCTACCGCTCCGGAGAACTGCGGGCGAAGCTGGCAGCGGCCGGGCTGTATGTCTCCGACAGTCACGGCGCGCACGGCCTGCACACGCCCTACTGGTGGCTGCGCTGCCTGGTCGGGCCGCGCAACGACCAGCATCCGCTGGTGCGGGCCTACCACCGGCTGCTGGTGCGGGACATGACCGAGGCGCCGCCGCTGACCCGCACGCTCGACCGAATGCTCAACGCCGTGCTGCCCAAATCGACCGTGCTGTACGCCTACAAGGCCCGTGCCCATGCGACGGTTCAGTCGCTCGCCGAACCAGTGGGAGCCGCGCATGCAGCCTGAGTTCGCGCCCTCGGAGTTCGCGGCGGCGGCCGACGTTGGACCGGACGTGCAGCCCCGGCTCGCCGCGGCTCCCGACGCCGGACGTGCTCGCCAGACGCAGACAGTCGAGCAGGCCGCGCCCCTGCTGACGGGCGCGGAGGTCGCAGCCACGGCCGACGCCATCGAGGCCTGCCAGCAGCCCGACGGTCTCATCCTGTGGTTCGACGGCGGGCATGCCGATCCGTGGAATCACGTTGAGTCAGCCATGGCGCTCGCGTCGGCGGGACGCCGCCGGGCGGCCGAGCGCGCGTACGAGTGGCTGCAGGCGCACCAGCACGAGGCAGGAAGCTGGCACAACTACTACACCGCACTCGGCATCAAGGACTTCAAGGTCGACACCAACTGCTGCGCCTACGTCGCGGTGGGCGTCTGGCATCACTGGCTCGCCACCGGCGACCGGGGCTTCGTGGAGGCGATGTGGCCGACCGTGGCACGGGCGCTCGACTTCGTGGTGAGCCTGCGCACCGCCAGCGGGCACATCCCCTGGGCGGTGCACGCCAATGGCACGCCGTGGCCGTATGCCCTGCTCACCGGCTCATCGTCGATCGTCCACTCGCTGCAATGCGGCCTCGCCCTGGCAGAGCTGACCGGTCACGAGCGCCCCGCATGGGCGCGCACCCTGGCCCGAACCACGCATCAGATCCGCCACCGGCCCGACGGCTTCGAGCCCAAGGACCGCTGGGCCATGGATTGGTACTACCCAGTGCTGTGCGGCGCCCTCGACGGGGCGCAGGCCCGTTCTCACCTCGCTGCAGGCGCACCCAAGTTTCTGTTGAGTCAAGGCGTGCGCTGCGTGGCCGACCAGTCCTGGGTGACCGCGGCGGAGACCTGCGAGTGCGCGCTCGCCTACCTGCGCACCGGCAACGCCGCCGCTGCCCGCCAGCTCGTCGAGGCCACATCTGCGATGCGCAATGACGACGGCAGCTACTACACCGGCTGGGTCGTGCCCAAGTCCCGGACCTTTCCCGACGCCGAGCGCACCAGCTACACCGCTGCGGCCGTGCTGCTGGCCACCGACGCGCTGGACCAGCGCACCGGGGCCGCCGGCGCACTCATCACGACGCCGGGCCGCTGACCGACCTGACCAAGGGCCGGAGTGCGTGGCCCGAGCGGCCCGTGAACAGAGCGAGCGGCAGCGGGAGACGAGATGCCTCGCGTCGTGAAGGCTCACCCGTCGACGGGTCTTTGCAGGACGCGCAGGCTGCCCTCGGCGGCGTGCTCGATGAAGCCGTCATCGAGGGCTCGCAGCCAGATCTCGTATGGCGGCCTGCCGCCGTCGCCGGGATCCGGGAACACGTCGTGGATGGCCAGCAGGCCGCCTGGCAGCAGCTTGGGCGACCACGCCTCATAGTCGGCGTGAGCGGACGCCTCGCCGTGGCCACCGTCGATGAAGACCAGCGCAGCGCTCGACCAGTGCGCCGCGACCGTGACCGAGTCGCCCACGATGGCCACGACGACCTCTTCGAGGCCGGCGTCGATGAGCGTTTGCCGCAGGATCGGCAGCGAATCCATGCGACCGGTGCTGGGGTCGACCAGCTCAGCGTCGTGATGCTCCCAGCCGGCCTGCATCTCTTCGGAACCACGGTGATGGTCAATGGTGAACAGCACCCCGCCAGACTCCGCCGCAGCAGCGCCCAGGTACACCGCCGACTTGCCGCAGTACGAGCCGATCTCCACCAGTGGTCCCTGCGAGGCCACCTCGGCAGCGGCCCGGTAAAGCGCCAAGCCCTCGTCGTGGGGCATGAATCCCTTCACCCGCTGGGCCAGCGCCGCCAGCTCGGAGTTCATGGCCCCTCAGAGGCTGAGCCGGCGGGGGCCTCGGGTCGGGCGAACAGCACCCGGTCGAGCAGGATGAACTTCCCCGCCCACAAGACCCCGAAGCCGATGAGGTTTGCCGCCGAGACGGCCACGGTCGACTGCCACCACCGGTCGGCCAGCGCCACCGCCAGCGATGAGATGCCGAGCCCGGCGAGGCTGTAAGCCCAGAACGGCAGGATCTCGCCGGCGAACGAGTGGCGGTCGGTGCGAGACCACACCCAGCGCCGGTTGGCGTAGTAGGCAGGCCCGGCGGCGACGCATACCGCCACCACGTTGGCCACGACCGCGGGCCAGCCCAGCACCGCATAGGCCGCCACCAGCACGGCCTGGGTCACCACCACCGTGCCGCCCGACACCGTGCTGTAGCCGACCAGCCGCCCGAAGAGCCCCCACCTCATAGCTCGCGCCTCATGACGACAATCTCACTACGGGGATCTCAGCTGCGCGGATCTCTGGACGCGAGGGGTTCTGGCGAGGTGTCGCAAGCGGAGCGGGGCGGTCACTGCTCCGCTGGAGCGTTCGGCCGGTAGAACGCGGCCAGCAGCAACAGCGTGGAGACCAGCCCGCCGGCGATGGCGACCAGGAACCAGACCGGTCCGCTCCAGTCGAGGCCGAGCGCGTTGTCGAGCGACCAGTCGCCGGGACCGGTGGCCGCCACGGCCGCCGCCGCCACTGCCAGCACGAACACGTACTCCCAGCCCTCACGGATGATGAAGAAGCCGTTCTTGCGGTGGCCGACCCACCCGGCGGTGGTCATCACGCCGATGAAGGCCATCGCACTGAGGGGCGTCAGCAGACCGAGCGCGAGTCCGATGCCGGCGCCGATCTCGGTAAGGGCGGCGAGGTAGGCGTGCAGCAGTCCGGGGCGCAGGCCTTCGGCGGCGAACCAATTCCCGACGCCGCGGATGCCGCCGCGGAACTTGGCGATGCCATGGAGCGCCAGCGTGACGCCGACGATCACTCGCAGGACGAACAGGCCCAAGTTGATGCTGTCTGGATCCATGGTTCTGGGGCCTCCTCAAGATGGTGCGGCGAGACGCTCGCGCCCAAACCGTACTTACAGGTCGAGTCGGTAGACGTTGGTGTTCCGCTGGTTGAAACCGAGCCGGGCATACAGGCGGTTGGCGGCCTCCCGGTCGGGTCGCGAGGTCAGGTCGACCGTGCGGGCGCCTGCTTGCCGGGCGATCTCGATGGCGTGCCGGTTGAGCGCAGCACCTATGCCGCGGCCTCGTGCCGATTCGTCCACCACGACGTCTTCGATCCACGCCCGCAAACCGCTGGCCAGCGGGAAGAGCACAAGGATCATCGCGCCCACCATCTCGCCGGGTTCGGAGTGCGGCGCCTCGCCGGGAGCAGTGCGGGCGATCAGCACCGTGTTGGCGGGGTGACCGACGATGCGTTCCAGCGCTGCAGCATCAGGCGGCGGCGAACTCGACAGCTGCGGGTGCAGCCGCGCGAACGCGCCGACCAACGCATCGTCGACAACGTCGCACACGTCAATGCGAACACCAGCGTCCGAGATCGCGGGCACCGCGGCGGGTTCAGCCACGATCCGCATCGTACGACTGCAAGGTCGCCGCGGGTCGTTCAGGGCCGTCTCACAACAGGGTGCCGCTAGCCTCGCCGACGTGGGCCATCTTGAGTGGTTGGAGCGACCCGAACCCGGCAAGGACACCATCCTCATTGCAGCGTTCTCGGGCTGGAACGACGCCGGCGATGCGGCTACCGAGTCCGCCAAGTACCTGCGCCGGCGCTTCCGCTGCCATCCAGTAGCCCACATCGACCCCGAGTACTTCTACGACTTCGCCTCGGTGCGGCCCAGCGTGCAGGTTGTCGAGGGCGAGCGGAAGATCGACTGGCCCACGCCCGATGTGCGCATCGGCGAGGTCGACAACGGCCGGCCGGTGGTGACCGTGCTCGGCGTGGAGCCCCGCCTGCGCTGGCGCACCTTCTGCGACGTGATCATCGAGATGGCCGAATCGCTGGGCGTCTCCACGGTGGTCACGCTGGGCGCGCTGCTCACCGACACCCACCACAACGCACCGGTCAACGTAGTGGGCGCCTCCAACAACGCCGCCCTCAACCTGAACATGGGCCTGCGCCAGTCCACCTACGAGGGCCCCACGGGGATCATCGGCGTGCTGAACGATGCCTGCCACCGGGCCGGCTTCGACAGCGTGTCGTTCTGGGCCACCGTGCCCACCTACGTGCACAACTATCCGTCGCCGAAAGCCGCCCTGGCGCTGGCCGAGCGGGTGGGGCAGTTCCTGGGCGTGACGCTCGGCGAGTCAGAGCTGCACAGCGCCGCCGCCAACTACGGCCGCCAGATCGACGAGCTGGTCGCCGGCGACGAAACGCTGGCCCAGTACGCGCAGCAGATCCTCGAGGAATCCGCCGCCGAAGCCGTGGAGGACTTCAGCGAGATGGTCGAGAACCCCGACGGCCTCATCGACGAGCTGGAGCAGTTCCTGCGTCAGCAGGAACCAGACTGATCAGCAGCGCAGCACCCCCGCGAACCCACGAGATGAAGATCTCTGCCAACTGCGCACGGGGGTGCTGCGTCACTTCGGACTGTAACCGGGTGCTGCGGCAACCGGCAAGGGAATTGCGCTAGGCGAGGGCGTGGCGGAGGGCCAGCTCTACCTCTCGCTGGTGCGCCTCGTCGATGACCGGCCCGTCGGGGCCGACCACGTAGAACGAGTCGACCACCTCGTTCGCCAGCGTCTGGATCTTGGCTGAGCGGATGTCGAGGCCCATCTCGGCCAGCACCCGGGTGACCTTGTAGAGCACGCCGATGTGGTCCTCGGTGCGGACCTCCACGATCGTGGCCCCAGTGGCCGACTCGGCATCGAACGTGACCTTCGTGGCAGCCCGGGTCGCTGACAGCGCCCGGCGGCGCCGGTACACCCGCGCCCGCTCGGCGATGCGCGCCTCCAGCGCCAAGTGCCCGCGCAGCGACCGACGTACGTCGAACGTGACCCGGTCCCAGTCCACCGGCGTGTCGGGCGGCACGATCCGGAACGACGACACGGCCATGCCCGCCGGGCTCGAATAGGCGTCGGCCTGCAGCACGTCGAGCCCCCGCAGCGCCAGCACGCCGGCAGCTCGGCTGAACAGGCCCCGCTCGTCGGGCGCCACCACGGTCAGCACGTCGTCGTCGACTCGCAGCGCCGTCTCGCCCGCAGCCATCAGCTCCACCACCTCTTCGGTGAGCAGGCGGCGGTGGCCCGGCGATGCCTGATCTGCACCGCTCATGTGCTCGGTGGTCATCTCGACCAGGGCAGTCACCAAGTTCGACGTCCACTCCCCCCACGCCATGGGACCGGTCGCTAGGCAGTCGGCTTCGGTCATCACGGCCAGCAGCTCCAAGAACTCCGGCGTCTCGGCGGCCCGGGCGACCGTGGCCACGGTGAGCGGGTCGTCGAGGTCGCGCCGGGTCGCGACGTCGGTCAGCAGCAGGTGGTGCTGCACGAGGCGCACCAGCGTGTCGGCGTCGTCGGAGCTCCAGCCGCAGCGCCGGGCGATGGGACCGGCCAGCCGCATGCCGGCCTGCGTGTGATCGCCCGGGTAGCCCTTGCCGATGTCATGCAGCAGCGCACCCATCACCAGCAGGTCGGGGCGGGCCACACGGTGGGTGAATCGGGCCGCCTCGGCGACGGCCTCGAGCAGGTGCCGGTCCACCGTGAAGCGGTGGTAGCGGGAGCGCTGGGGGCGATTGCGGTTGGGCGCCCACTCGGGCAGCACCCGCGTCCACACGTCGAAGTAATCGAGCGTCTCGATGACGTCGATGGCCTTGTGCCCGCAGCTCAACAGCTCGACGAAGAGCGCTCGTGCGCCGTGAGGCCACGGGTCCGGGAAGTGCGCCTGCCGCTCCGCCAGCTTGTCGAGGCTGGCTCGGCTGATCGGCACGCCGCTGCGGGCCGACTGCACCGCTGCATGCAGCACCAGCACGACGTCGGTTGCGGGGTCGCCGTCGATCACCAGCTCGCCGTCGCGCACCGACAGCCCGGCGATGTCGACCTCGGGGGCCGCGAGCTCAGCGTGCTGGCGGGCGACGCTCGACCACAGCTGGTCCGACAGGAAGGCGATGATGCGCCCGGCCTGTGCGATCTCAGCCACGAACGCATCGGCGTCGATGGCGCCTGATCGCTCGGCCACGGCGTCCTGGTCGTCTGCCGACAGCACATCGCTGCGCAGGCCGGTGGTGCGATGCAGCTCCACGCGTGCCCGCAGCAGCGTCTGGTAGGCCTCGGCGAGGCGTTCGGCGTCTGCGGCGGGAAGCTGGGCGCCAGCCAACTGCGCCCAGCGGATCGCGTGAGCGTCACGCAGCCCGCCACGGCCGGTCTTCAGATCGGGTTCCAGCAGGAAGGCCACCTCGCCGCTCTGGCTGTGCCGACGGCTCACGGCGCGCTGCAGTTCGTCGAGCCGCCCCGATGCGTTGTCACGCCAGTCGGCCGTCACTCCCTCGACGAGCCGTGCGGTCAGGCCTTCGTCGCCGGCGAGGTGGCGTGCATCGACCAGCGCCGTTGCCGTGTCGATGTCCGAGGCTGCCAAGTCCAGCGTGTCGGACAGCGACCGCACGGCGTGGCCCAGCTTCAGCTTCTCGTCCCAGATCGGGTACCACAGGCGGTCGGCCAGGTTGCCGCCATGCGAGCTGTCCCCGAGTGCACCGTGGCTCTCCAGCAGCGACTCGCGGCCGTCGTGCAGCAGGAGCAGGTCGATGTCGCTGCCGGGGCACAGCTCGCCGCGGCCGTAACCGCCGACGGCCACGAGCGCCACGCCCGTGCCGGCTCCATTCGCGCTGTCCCCCGGCGCACTCGACAGCCCGCACTCTGCAGCTTCCGTTTCGAAGCGCTCGGCCAGCCACGCGTCGGTCAGCGCGGACAGCGCCGCCGGCAGCTCGGCTGCGTCAGCGGTCCGGACCAGCGAGGCACGCCGCTCGCCGAACGACGTCATCGCTGCCCCTCTGCTCTTCGACGCTGCAGCACTTCGAAGGCTTTCGCGGCACCCCAGGCGATGCCGATCGGGCCGAGGTCGGGGTCGATGTCGGCGAACGAGGCCGGGGTGAGCCCGTAGGGATCGTCGGGAAAGCGGGAGGCGTCGAAATCGTCGCGGTCCGGTGCCGGCACCCCGCCGTCCGCCAGCACCTGTGTCGGGAATCGCACAGCGCTGCGCAGCACGGTCAACGGTGTGGATGTCTGCGCATCGACGTCGGTCTCAAGCAGCGCGCGCAAGGGAGGTCCAGTCTCGGCGGCGCATCGCAGGCCCGCAGCGCGCGTCTGCTCACTGAGGCCCGCAGCGTCGACACCGACTCGCTTGCACGTCTCAACTACGCAACGCTCCACCCATCCGTGCAACGCAGCAATTGCGCCATCGGCCAGCAGCTCCGCCGCTTCACCAACCGAACCGGGCACCGGCGCAGCAGCTTCCTCGCCGTGCGACCCTCCGGTCGCACCGAACGAACCGGGCACCACTGCGGGCACCGCCTCGCCCCGCGTCTCTTCGGCTTCGTCCCCCGAGCGAGGCATCGCTGCAACGGCAGACGGTGGGGCGCCGACGCCGCAGGCGCTCATCGGTCGGTCTCTTGGGAGGCAGCGGGGCCTACGCAGTTGCCGTCGGCGAGGGCGCCGTTGAGATTGCCGGAGCGGAAGCCTTCTAGGTCGAGCGTCACATAGCGGTAGCCGACGCCGCTGATCGCTTCCACGATGGCTTCACGTCGGCGGACCGCTTCGGCGAGATCATCGAGCGGCAGCTCGATGCGCGCCGTGTCGCCGTAGTCACGCACCCTTAGCTGGCCGAAGCCCAGCCGGCGCATCGCCGCTTCGGCCCGGTCAAGCCGCGCCAGCAGCGGCACCGTCACCTGTGTTCCGTAGGGCACCCGCGAGGCGAGACACGCGGCGGCGGGCTTGTCCCACGTGCGCAGACCCAAGTCGGCGCTGACGGCGCGGACATCGGCCTTGGTGAAGCCCGCCTCCACCAGCGGGAAACGGGCGCCCCGGTCGCGAGCGGCGTGCTGGCCCGGTCGATGATCGCCGAGGTCATCAAGGTTGACGCCCAGCACCACCAGCGCGCGCCGCGCAACCGCCAAGGGTTCGAGTTGGTCCATGAGCGCCGACTTGCAGTGGAAACAGCGGTCTGCGTCATTCACGCGGTATGCGGCGCGTGTCATCTCGTCGGTCTCGACCGTCTGCCATGCGAGTCCCCATTCGGCCGCCAGGGCTGCGCAGTCGGCCGCCTCGTCGGTCGCGAGGCTCGGCGAGACCGCTGTCGCACACAGCGCATCATCACCGAGCACGTCGTTCGCCGCCCAAGCCACCAGCGACGAATCGACACCGCCGCTGAACGCCACGATCACCGGCCCTGACTGCGAGAAGAACCCGCGCAGCAGCGCGAGCTTTCCGTCGGCGGTCGCCGACGCATCCGGCACGCTCAACCGTTCCCTCCCGCGCGAGGCCCACGCCGTCGATGCGGCGCCCGAGGGCTCAGCGCCGGGCATCTCGCCGCTCCCGTTCCCACCCTCGCCCAACGTCATCAGTGCGGCGCCGGGCGGCTCAGAGCCGGTCGGCCGGGATGGCGTAGAACATCTCGGCGCCGCCAGTGACTGCGGGCACCAGCCCGCGAGCCGACGGCAGGATCTGGTCGGCATAGAAGCGAGCAGTGGTGACCTTGTCGGCCAGGAACGCCGGTGACGCAGCGCCGTCGCCACCACCCGAGCCACCCTCGCGGGCATCAGCGACGGTCAGGCCCTGGTCTGCCAGCAGCCCAGCGGCCGCCTCCGCGCTGCGGCCCAGCAGCCAACCGCCGACCACAACGCCGGCGAGCCGCATGAACGGCGACGAACCAGCGGCCACGTCGTTCGGTGCCGTCGAAAGCTGACCGCCCAGCCACATCGCCGCTTCGCCCATCGCCGCAACGCCGTCGCCCAGCGCAGCGCCGATCGCAGCCAGATCGGCATCGTCGCTGGCGGCCAAAGCCCCCGCCGTTGCTCCCATCTCGCCGATGAGGCGCGCCATGGCGTCGCCGCCGCCGAGCGGCAGCTTGCGGAAGGCCAGGTCCGCCGCCTGGATGCCGTTGGTGCCCTCGTAGATCGGGGCGATCCGGCTGTCGCGCCAGTGCTGCGCTGCACCGGTTTCCTCCACGTAACCCATGCCGCCGTGCACCTGCACCCCGAGCGAGGTCATCTCGACGCCGAGATCGGTGCCCCAGCCTTTGCTGATCGGCGTCAGGATCGCGGTGAGCTCGTCGGCCCGCTCGCGCTCGTCGGGATCGGTCGCCACGATGGAGCGGTCGATCGCCGCCGCATTCAGGTACATCACGCAGCGCATGGCCTCGGCGTTCGCACGCATCGTCAGCAGCATCCGCCGCACATCGGCGTGATCCACGATCGGCGACGACTCGCCCGGCGGCAGCTCGGCACCGATCGCCCGCCCCTGCTTGCGGGTCAGCGCATACTCCCGCGCCTGCTGGTATGCCCGCTCGGTCAGCGACAGCCCCTGCAAGCCCACCGACAGCCGGGCGTTGTTCATCATGGTGAACATGGCGCGCATGCCGCCGTGCTCGGGGCCCACGAGATAGCCGACGGCGCCGCCCTCGTCGCCGTAGGACATCACGCAGGTCGGGCTGGCGTGGATGCCGATCTTGTGCTCGGTGGACACGGCCCGCAGGTCGTTGCGGGGCCCCAGGGTGCCATCGGGGTTCACGAGGAACTTGGGCACCAGGAACAGGCTGATGCCGCGGGTGCCGGGAGGCGAGTCGGGCGTGCGGGCCAGCACCAGGTGCACGATGTTGTCGGCGAGCTCGTGCTCGCCGTAGGTGATGAAGATCTTCGTGCCGGTGATGAGGTAGCTGCCGTCGTCCTGCGGGATCGCACGGCTGGTGAGGGCGCCCACGTCAGAGCCGGCGTGCGGCTCGGTCAGGTTCATCGTGCCCGACCACTCGCCGCTGATCATCTTGGGCAGGAACGTCTGCTGCAGCGTCTCGTCGGCGTGGTGGGTGAGAGCGTCGATGGCGCCCTGGGTCAGCAGCGGGCACAGGCTGAACGCCATGCTGGCCGACGTCAGCATCTCCTGGACGGCCAGGCCGACACACCACGGCATCCCGCCGCCGCCGAAGTCGTCGTCGAAGGCCATGCCGTTCCAGCCGGCGTCGACGAACTTGCGGTAGGCATCTGCGAATCCGTCGGGATGCGTGATCACGCCGTCGTCGAAGTCGAGCCCCTGCTGGTCGCCCGGCACATTCAGCGGCGCAACCTCGGCCGACATGAAGCGGCCGGCTTCGTCAAGGAGCGCGCTCGCAGTCTCCAGATCGGCGTGCGCGAACCGTTCGTGCCCGGCCAGATCCTCCAGATCGGCCACATGCTCAAGCACGAACAGCATGTCGTCGACGGGGGCGGAGTACTCAGACATCGCAACCTCGATTGGCGGTCGATTCGGCGCCGGGACATCACAGCGACGCACCAGCCTGCGAACAGACTAAGACGCTGAGCCGCTAAGGACAGATGCCGCGCCGCTCGTCTACAGACCGCGTTGCCTGCGCCTTCTATCGCAGCTGTGTTTGATGCGTCTACTAGTGCAGGCCGATGCGATCGAGGACCGTGGGGGGGTCGGCCAGCAGACCTGTGTAGAAGGTGCCGAACTCGCCGTAGATGGCGCTGGCCTCGTCGTAGCGCATCGTGTACACGACGTCCTTGAGATCGTCGAGATGCTCGCCGAACAGCGTGACGCCCCATTCGAAGTCGTCGACGCCGGTGGATCCGGTCACCACCTGCAGGATGCGGCCGCGGAAGCGCCTTCCCGATTTGCCGTGGTCGTACATCAGCTCGCGGCGGGTGTCGTACGGCAGCGTGAACCAGTTGCCGCTGCCATCGCCCGTTGCGTCACGGCTCTTCGACATGGGGTAGAAGCAGAAGGCCCGCTTGCCCTCGGGCGGCAGCTGCGGGTACAGCCGCGGCGTCTTCATTTCGGGTGGCAGGTCGGGCGCGTACTCGCTCACCTCGGTCATCGAGACGTAGCTGTCGGCGACCTCGAGGCCGGCCTGCTGGAGTTGCGTCTGCAGGCTGCGCAGCCGCCACAGGTCGGGCCCCAGCGCCATGAAACCGACATCGGCCTTGTGTCCCAGTACGGCAACGGTCAGCACCTGGTGGTCGCTGTCGACAGTGTCCTCGAGGGCGGCGAGCAGGCCCGAGCGATCCGCAGCGGGAGTCAGCTTGCAGAACAGGTGCAGCACGCCCCACCCGATCGACGTCGTCACCTCCGGATGCTGCGACACGCCGGCAGCCTATGAACGAACAGCAGGTGCGGGGAATTCGCCGAGACGCTCGGGCACTCCTGCCAGGCTGCCGCTGTAGATGTTCAGCTCGTCGCCGCGTGCGAAGCCCGCCAGCGTGATGGCCGCAGCCCGAGCCGACTCGATGGCCAGCGAGCTGGGGGCGCTGACGGCGATGAGGGTGCCGATCCCTGCCGCCCACGCCTTCTGCACCATCTCGAAACTGGCCCGACCGCTCACGAACAGCGCCATCGCGCCGGCATCGTCACGCCCGTCGAGCAAGCGCCTCCCGATCACCTTGTCGACGGCGTTGTGGCGCCCGATGTCCTCGCGCAGCACATCGATGCGGCCCAAGGCGTCGAAGGTCGCGGCGGCGTGCAGCCCGCCGGTGCGGCCGAACATCTCCTGTGCGCCGGGCACTGCAGCCAGCGCTGCATGAACGGCGTCGACACTGAATTGACGGGTGCCCACCAGCGGTCCCAGGCGGGCGGCCATGTCGGTGATGGTGGTGCTGCCGCAGATCCCGCAGGCGGCGCTGACGTTGCCGAGACGGGGCGTCGGCACCGGCGCCCTGCCGCCGGTTTCCACGGTGACGACGTTGTACTCGAATTCGGCCGCGGGACCCTCGCCGCAGTAGCGCACGCCCGTCACCTCGGCGTCGCCGAGCAGCCCGTCGCCTGCGCAGAACCCCGCCGCCAGCTCGTAGTCGTGGCCGGGCGTGCGCATGGTGGTGGCCACCATGTGGCCGTCGAGGCGGATCTCGAGCGGCTCCTCCACCACGACCTCATCGGGCCACCGTCGCCAGGTGCCCTGCCGCAGCCGGTCCACCCGCACCCGCATCGTGCGCCCCCGCCGCATCCGGTCAGGGTACCGGCACCCCCCGCATCGCTCATTCGGACATCGGGTCAGGGCCGCATGCGGGCCGCGAGTGCTGCGCGCACGAGCGGAAAGCGCAGCGCGCAGCGGCCCGGGCGGGGACCCGGGCCGTTGCGTTGGGTTGGGCTGTTCTTGGGGAGTTTGGGGAGGCTCTCGCTAGAAGTCCATGTCGGGCATGGCGGGAGCGCCGCCGGCATCGGGCTCGTCGCAGATCACAGCCTCGGTGGTGAGGAACAGCGCGGCAATCGACGAGGCGTTCTGCAGCGCCGACAGCGTCACCTTGGCAGCGTCGATGACGCCCGCCGCAACCAGGTCCTCGTACTCGCCGGAGGCGGCGTTGAGGCCCATGGCACCGTCGAGCTCGCGCACCCGGCTGACCACCACGCCGCCTTCGAGGCCGGCGTTCTCGGCGATCTGCTTCAGCGGTCCGGCCAGCGCGCGCTCCACGAGCCGCGCACCGGTGGACTCGTCGCCGTCGAGGCCGTCCGCAACGGAGCGCACTGCTTCTTCGGCACGTACCAGCGTGACGCCGCCGCCGGCCACCACACCAGCCTCGATGGCCGCCTTGGTGGTGCTGACTGCGTCCTCGATGCGGTGCTTCTTCTCCTTCAGCTCGACCTCGGTGGCCGCGCCGACACGCAGCACCGCCACGCCGCCGGACAGCTTCGCCAGCCGTTCCTGCAGCTTCTCGCGGTCGTAGTCGGAGTCGGTGTTGTCGATCTCGTTCTTGATCTGCTCGATCCGGCCGCGCACCTCGGCTTCGTCGCCGGAGCCCTCGATGATGGTGGTCTCATCCTTCGTGACGACCACGCGGCGGGCCGTGCCCAGCAGGTCGAGCGTGGTGTTCTCCAGCTTGAGGCCGACGTCCTCGCTGATGACCTGGCCGCCGGTCAGGATGGCCATGTCGGCCAGCATCGCCTTGCGGCGGTCGCCGAAGCCGGGGGCTTTCACGGCCGCCGAGCGGATCGTGCCGCGGATCTTGTTGACCACCAGCGTGGCAAGGGCCTCGCCCTCGACGTCCTCGGCGATGATCACGAGCGGCTTGCCCGCCTGGGTGACCTTCTCGAGCACCGGCAGCACGTCGCGGACCGCGGAGATCTTGCCCTGCATGAACAGCAGGTACGCGTCGTCGAGCACGGCTTCCTGCGAGTCGGGATCGGTGACGAAGTAGGGCGAGATGTAGCCCTTGTCGAAGCGCATGCCCTCGACCAGGTCCATCTCGAGGCCGAACGTCTGCGACTCCTCGACGGTGATCACGCCGTCCTTGCCGACCTTGTCGAACGCGTCGCTGATCAGCTGGCCGATGTCGCCGTCGGCGGCGGAGATGGCCGCCACCTGGGCCACATGGGTCTTGGAGTCGGTCACGCTGATCGACATGTCCTCGATGGCGCCCACAGCGGCGTCGACACCGGCCTCGATGCCCCGCTTGACGGCCATCGGGTTGGCGCCGGCGGCCACGTTGCGCAGGCCGTCGCGCACCATGGTCCACGCCAGCACGGTGGCCGTGGTGGTGCCGTCGCCGGCGACGTCGTCGGTCTTCTTGGCGACTTCCTTGACCAGCTCGGCCCCGATGCGCTCGACCGGGTCCTCCAGCTCGATGTCCTTCGCGATGGACACGCCGTCGTTGGTGATGGTGGGCGCGCCCCACTTCTTGTCGAGCACGACGTTGCGGCCCTTGGGCCCCAACGTGACGCGCACTGCGTCGGCGAGCTGGTTCATGCCCGACTCGAGTGCACGGCGGGCCTCGTCGTCGAACGTGATCATCTTGGCCATATCGGCTGGCTCCTGTCTCGGATGACTCTCGGGAGGGGTGACTGGGCGTCACGATGCCGCTGCGTTCGCAGCAGCCGTTAGCACTCTAGAGATGAGAGTGCTAACCGCCAACCCCGGAGGCTGAGCCGAAGGCGAAGCCGGGGCCCGAGCGGCCCGTGAGCGAAGCGAACAAGAGCGGGAAGCGAAGCCTTCAACCGCCTCCCTGCTGGTCCACGCTCGCGGAAGCGGGGAGGAGACTGGCAGCGAGGTCGGCGGCGGCATCGCGGACGGCCGCCAGCGTGTCGCCCATCGAGCGCTCGGCCCCGTACCGCTCCGACAGCACCGCCAGGCTCGTGGCCGGGGTATCGACGGCGGGCGGGCACCAGTCCGCGAGATCAGTATCAGGGTCGCGAGCTCCCACCACGACGCCCACGGGCACGCCGGCCTCGGCCGCTATCTCCAGAACGCCACCCACGACCTTCCCGTCGAAGGAGCTCGCATCGAGCCGCCCTTCGCCGGTGATGACCAGATCGGCGCCGTCGATCGCGTCGGGCAGGCCGACTTCGGCTGCGACAACGTCGAATCCCGGTGCCAGCTCGGCTCGGAGACCGGCTGCCAGCCCGCCCGCCAAACCGCCCGCGGCACCTGCGCCCCGCATCTCGCTGACATCCACGTCGTAGCGCTCGCGGTACAGGTCGACGAGCCGCTCAAGGCGACGGGTGAGCAACTCGATCTGCGGCGGCGACGCGCCCTTCTGCGGTCCGAAGATGTGCGCGGCATCGCAGAAGCGAGTGCGGACATCGCAGGCCACCACCACCGAGACGCCGGCGAGGCGGGCCAGCGGCGACATCGCGTCGAGCGCGCCAAGGCCGCCGTCAGTGGTCGCCGAGCCGCCCACGCCCACGACGACCCGCCGTGCACCGCTCGCAACGGCTTCCGCTATCAGCTCGCCGGTGCCCGCGGTGGTCGCGGCGAGCGGGTCGTTGCCTTCGGCACCGCCTGCCAGCAGCAGGCCGCTCGCACAGGCCATCTCCACGATGGCAACCTCGCCATCCAGCCGCCACCCCGCTTCGATCCGGTCCCGCAACGGCCCGATCACCAATGAGGTGCGATTCGGCCCGCCCAGCGCGTCGAGCGTGCCCTCGCCGCCATCCGCCACGGGCAGGCAGACAACCTCGACGTGCTTGCCGAGCTGCCGGCGCACGCCATCGGCGATCGCTGCTGCCACCTCCGCAGCCGACGCAGTGCCACGGAACTTGTCCGGGCACGCGACGACCCGCATGTTGACAGCCCGCTACTCGGCCAGGTCGGTCCCCAGCGCCACCAGCACGTCAGGCGTCTCGAAGCCTTGCACTGCCGCCGTGTCTGCCAGCATCGGGAACACGTCGTTGTCGGCGTCGAGCTCCAGCACCCCCGCAATCGCCCGCGCTTCGAGCAGCGAGCCCGGCTGGTAGTAGATGCGCGTCCGGTCGATGGGCGTTCCCACGTAGTTAGTGGGCGTCTTGGTGATGTAGCTCAGCGTCTTGAACCGGTCGGTGAGCCGCCCTGCAGCCCCCCGGACGGTCGTGGAGTTGGCAACTTGCACCGACACTTCGGCCGCCGGTCGCGGCTGGAACGGCTCGGCGCCCGCCGAGGTGGTGTCGGTGGCGGGTGCGGCGGTGACGGTGGTCGCCACGGTGGCGACCGTGCCCGAGCCGGAGTCGCCGGCATCGGCGGGGCTGCTCGTAGGCGTGGGCGCCTCTGTTGCGGTCGGGAGCGTGTCGCCTGGTGCGGCAGGCGGGGCTGTGTCGGTCACGGTCGTGCCGTCTGGATCGTCGACCGAGCGGAGCAGCAGCACGCCCACGACGACGGCAACCAGCACCAGCAGCAACCCGCGCACTGCGGCGCCGCTGTTGGATTCGCCAGCTTGGCTATTCACGGCTGTGAGCGTAGAAGGAAAGATGCGCTGCCGGGTGTACCCCTCAGTAGTTTGCGAAACGGACCCCGACTGTGAGAGCCAGCCCATGAGTGTCACCATTGTCGACCACCCGGTAGCCGCAGCCCTGCTCACCCGGCTGCGCGACAAGGACACCGCCGTCGAGGAGTTCCGCCAGCGGCTCGACGCGCTGACGTTCCTGCTGGTGTCCGAAGCGCTCGCCGATGCGACATCGGTGGCCGAGCCGGTGGAGACGCCGCTCGGGCCCGCGGAGGGCTCGCGCCTCGATCCGATGCCAGCGATCGTGCCCGTGCTGCGCGCCGGGCTGGGAATGCTCGATGCGGCGCTGCGGCTCCTGCCTGCTGCGCCGGTGGGTTTTGTCGGGATGCGGAGGATCGAGACGTCCGACGGTGTCGGCCACGAGTGCTACCTCGAGTCGCTGCCGGGCGTGCTGGAGGATCGACCGGTGCTGGTGCTCGACCCGATGCTGGCGACGGGCGGCTCGGCGGCCGAGGTGATCCGGGTGCTCGCGGCGTCGGGCGTCGGCCGGGTCACGATGGTGTGCACGCTGGCCGCACCCGAGGGGATCGCTGCCCTGCAGCGCAGCGCCGCCAACGTTCGCATCGTGACGGCCGCCGTCGACAGCCATCTCGACGAGCGGGCCTTCATCGTTCCCGGTCTGGGCGATGCCGGCGACCGTCTCTACGGCTCAGCCTGACCGATAGCCCGCTCTTGTTCCCCGCCCTCATTTGATACGGGCTCACGGGCCGCTCGGGCCCTGGCCTCGCCCAACCGCTCAGCCTCTGGGTTGTGCAGCTGCGCCATCGTCGGCAGGCTCGGCTGAGCTCCCGCGACTGTCACCGCCCAAGCGCCAGCCCGCACGGCCAGTCGCGCCGCCTCGGCCACGGTCGCGCCCGATGCCATGCCGACCGCGAACGCCCCGGCAAATGCGTCCCCTGCACCGGTGGCGTCGACCACGGCAACCCGCGGTGCGGCCACAGTGATCTCCCCGTCGGCATTGGCCGCGGCATCGGCGCGAGACGCAGGTGAATCGGGCGGTTGCTGCGCAAGATCAGCGGTGCGCGGCGGCTGAATGACGCAGCCCGCTGCGCCCCGTGTCTCGACGAGCACCGCTTCGGGACGCAGCTCGGGCACGCTGCCGTCGGCGTCGGGGTGACGCAACTGCTCGGCTTCGGCGCGGTTCACGATGACGATGTCCGCCAGCGGCAGCACAGCGGGGGCAACGTCGTTGTACGGAGCGGGGTTCAGCACCACGAACGTGCCGTGCTCGCGGGCGATGTCGGCTGCCGCCAGGGCCGCGGCGACGCTCACCTCGCCTTGCAGCAGCAGCGCATCGGCCGCGGCGATCTCGTTGGCGGCTGCCTGCACGCCCCTGGCATCCAGCGATGCGTTGGCGCCCGCGGCCACCACGATCGACACGTCATCGGGATCGACGGTGATCGCCGCCAAGCCGGTCGGCACATCGACACTGGCCACGTGCCCACAGTCGATCCCCTCGGCCTCCAGGCCAGAGCGCAGCCACCGGCCCTGTTCGTCGTCGCCGACCCGGCCCACCATCACCACGTGCGCGCCCAGCCGGGCCGCGGCCACTGCCTGGTTGGCGCCCTTGCCGCCACGGAACCATGCGATGCGCTCGGCGTGCATCGTCTCGTCGGGCGACGGGCGCCTCGGCACCCACAGCGTCACGTCGGCGTTGAGGCTGCCGACAACGGCAATGCGCGGCCGGTGCGTCTCGCTCACGGGATCAGGCGCGCTCTGGGGCCTGTTCATCGCCGAAGGCTGAAGCGGCCAAGGCCCCCAGATGTGCCACGGCATCCTCGCTGTGGATCGACGCCGTGCCCGACGGGTCACAGATGAGCGGTCCGGGGCGATAACCGCGGCTCCGTATGCCGCGTTGCGTCGACTCGACAAGCTTCAGGTCCTCGGACACCGTGGTATTCCAATCCAAGTCGATGATTCCCTGCTGCACTTCAGTCGGCTCGGCACCGTCGAACCACCACTCGCGTATGAGCAGCGTTCGATCCGGCCCGAGCGGCAGCCAGCGGTAGGTATTGAGCGCTTGACCGGGATAGCACTGGAACGACGACGCCGGCCAGATGTAGAACGCGGCATAGTCGTCGCTGTCGACGGGCCGGGTGTACCGGGAGATCTCGTCGGGGACGCCCCGGGCCGTGTGGCGGATCACGTTTCCCTCGGGACGGATGCGGTAGCTGGCCGGGTCGACCACGCCCGAGGTGAACGATCGATGCACGTTGGGGCAGTGGTAGCACTCGTTGTAGTTCTCCACCGCGATCTTCCAGTTGGCCTCGATGAGGTGGGTCCGGCGCCACGTCAGCACCCGGGATTCCGCCTGCGGGGCGAGCGCCAGAAGCTCCTCCTCTACACCGGGGGCATGCAGCGCCAGCGGCGGCGCTTCGAGATCCACATTGACGAAGAGGAATCCGGCGAGCCGGTCGACCTGCAGTCGCGGAATGTGCACGTCGCCGACATCGCGACTGCGCGCACTCACCAGCGTGCCGTCCAGCCCGTACACCCAGGCGTGATACGGGCACGTAATGACGCCGGCCGTGTCGAGGAGGTCGCCGCCCGGTCGCTCTGGCGGGAACAGCTCGTGACCTCGGTGCTGGCACACGTTGTAGAAGCCGCGGATCTCGCCGCCGTCGTTGACGACGAAAACCGGCTCGTCGCCGACCGTCGCCGTGAGGACCTGGCCGGGTGTCGCAACCTGGGAGGCGTGTCCGACGAGGTGCCAGGACCGGGCGAACAGCGCTGACATCTCCACAGCGAAGATGTCTGGATCCGTGTAGCAGTGGGCTGGCAGCGCGCGTGGCCGTGCGTTTGCGGCAACCCCATGATCGGCGTCATGGGCCCGACCGGCGCCGTGCGGGGAACTCACCCAGCGATGCCGATCACCAACTGCAGTGCGGCTTCCACTGGCCGATATTCTGCCGCGCGTTCATGGCCGCACCTGTCCACCTTTCCTGCCGATGACCGCCGCCACGCTTTCCAGCGAGACGGGCGGTCCGACCATGCGAGCAGCGTTGCTGGTGGGCCACGGCGGCCCCGAGATGATCCAGGTGCGCGACGACGTGCCGGTGCCGGCGCCGGGTCCCGATGAGGTGCTCATCGAGGTGGCGGCGTGCGGCATCAACAACACCGACATCAACACCCGGGTGTCCTGGTACAGCAAGTCGGTGACGGCGGCGACATCGGGCGAGGGCTACGCCGACGCAGACGCCGCAGATTCCACCTGGGGCGGCCGGGGCGTCGAGTTTCCCCGCATCCAGGGTGCCGATGTGGTGGGACGGGTGGTGGCCGGCGGCGATCATGCCGATGCCGACCTGGTGGGGCGGCGGGTCATGGTGGAGCCTTGGCTGAAAGATCCCGCTGACCCGGCTGACCGCAGCAAGGCTCGCTATCTCGGCAGCGAGGTCGACGGCGGCTTCGCGGAGTACGTCGCGGTGCCGGCCGTCAACGCCTACCCGGTCGACTCCGAGCTCCCTGATGCCGAGCTGGCGACGTTCGCCTGCGCCTCCTCGACGGCTGAGCACATGCTCCAGCGCATCAGGCTCACCGGCGGCGAGAGCATTGCGGTTCCCGGTGCGAGCGGTGGCGTGGGCTCGGCGCTGGTGCAGCTCGCCCGCCGCCGCGGCGCACGAGTCGTGGCGGTATCCGGCGCTTCCAAGGCAGCGCAGGTGCTTGAGCTCGGGGCGGATGCGGTGGTAGCGCGGCAGGGCCCTGAGCACGATGTCGCTGCGGCGGTCGAAGCCAACGGCGGACCGTTCGACGCGGTCGCCGATGTGGTCGGCGGCGATGCCGTGGGGACATGGCTCGATGCGCTGACCGGCCGCGGGCGCTATGTCACTTCAGGCGCCATCGCCGGACCCATCACAGAGATCGACCTGCGGGCGGTCTACCTCAATGATCTGGAGCTGCACGGCGCCACGATCTACGGGCCCGGCCTGTTCGCAGACCTCGTCGGCTACATCGAGCGGGGCGAGATCCGCCCGGTGCTGGGCGGCACGTTTCCCCTTGAGCGAATCCGCGAGGCCCAGGAAGCCTTCGTGAGCAAGGAGCACTTCGGCAACCTGGTGATCACCCTGTCGTGAGCCCGAGGTGGGAATCGAACCCACAACCCCCGCTTTACAAGAGCGGTGCTCTGGCCGTTGAGCTACTCGGGCAGCGGTCCCAGCGTATGGGCGGCGCCCCAGACACGTTGCGCAGATGCGTGAACGCTCCGTCGTCGCGCAAGTCGTTTCCCGCTCTTGTTCGCTGTCGCTCACGGGCCGCTCGGGCCCCTGGGCTCAGCCTCTTGCTTCAGGCCGAATTGCGGGTGCGGGCGATGTCGAACAGGGCCACGGCTGCAGCAGCCGCCACGTTGAGCGATTCGATGCGGCCAAGCACCGGGATCGACACCACCTGATCGCACCGGCGCTCCACCAGCGCCGACAGCCCCCGGCCTTCGGCGCCGAGTACCAGCACCAGCGGCTCGTCGCCCACCCGCAGCGATTCGAGCCCGTCCGGTGCGTAACCGTCGAGACCGATGGCCCACAGACCACTATCGCGCAGCTTTGCGATCGCAGCGGGCAGGCCGCCGACCAGCGCAATCGGCAGGTACTCGATGGCACCCGCGGCGGCCTTCACCGCGGCCGGCGTGAGGTTCGCCGAGCGGTGGCTGGTGAGCACGACCCCGGTTGCACCGGCGACCTCTGCCGTGCGCAGGATGGCACCGAGATTGCCCGGGTCGGTGACACCGTCGGTCGCCACGACGAGCGGCAGCGTGTTCCCCGCAGATCTCGCTAGCTCTTCCAGCGGCACCGGCTGAACAGCAGCGGCCTTGGCAATCACGCCCTGCGGTGCGGCGGTGAGCGCCGCCTCGTCCAGCTTGCGGCGGGTGACCTCGCGCACCGGCACCCGCCGGTCGCCGGCGAGGTCGACGATCTCGGCCAGCGTGGCCGCCGAGTGCGCGTCCTCGGAGATCAGCACCTCGTGCACCTTGCGCTTGCCGGCGCGCAGCAGCTCACGCACGGCTTGTCGGCCCTCAACGTGATCCCCACCGAGACCCTTCGGCCGCGACTGGTTGCGTGGTGCCGGTACCCGAGCTTCGCGGCCGTCTCTTCGGTCTCCACTCCGCGCCGGGCTCGCAGCACCCCGCCCGGGCCTCGCCCGGTTCGCCGAACCAGCACCCCGCTGTTGTCCGCCTCGGCCGCGATCTGACGGTCCGCTACCCCGCTCGCCACGCCGCGGGGAGGCACCACCGCGCCGAGGGGAATCATCTCGCCGCCTGCCGCGCTCGGCACTCACTGCTCGCCGCCACCCTCAACTGCCGCAGATTGCCGCCCACCGTTGGCGAGACGTGCCGATTGCTGCCCGCCACTGGCGAGCAGCAGCGCCACGGCGTGGGCCACGATCCCATCGGCATTGCCCAGCCCCTCGGTCCGCTTGCCGCACACCGTGACCGGTCCGCCGGCTGCGCTGCTGAGCCGCTCCCGCATCTGATCGCGATGCGGGGCGATCATCGGCCGATCGCAGATCACCGTGCAGTCGGCATTCGCCAACTGCCAGCCGTTCTCAGCAAGCAGCGCCGAAACCTGCCGCAGCATCTCGACGCTGTCAGCATCACGCCAGCGCTCATCGCTGTCAGGAAACTGCGTGCCGATGTCGCCGAGTCCGGCGGCACTCAACATCGCATCGATCACCGCATGCGCAACAACATCGGCATCGCTGTGGCCCTCCAGCGGCGGATCACCCGGAAAGCGAACCCCGCCCAGCACCAACGTCCGCCCCGAAGGAGCGACATCAGCAAACGGATGCGCGTCATAGCCATGCCCCACCCGCATCGCCGGCCCAGCCCCGCCGTCAGCAGCACTCACGCCAATTGACGCTAGAGCCCCCCGCCAGCGGCGCGGCCACGCAGCAACGCCTCCACGACGAGGAGATCGGCCGGCGTCGTGACCTTGTGCGCCGTCGCCTCGCCCAGCACCGCCAGCACGGTGCCGCCCGCAGCCTCCACGAGCGCAGCATCGTCGGTTGCCTCGGGCTCCCCAGCATGAGCCGCCACCAGCGCCTCCCGCCGAAACGCCTGAGGCGTCTGCACTCCAAACAACCCCGAACGGTCCACCGTCCCAGCGACCACGCCGCCCGATTCGTCCCAGTCCGGCACCCGCTTCAACGTGTCGCTCACAGCGAGCGCAGGCACAGCAGCATCGGCCCCGCCCCGCACAGCACCGATCACCGCCGCAAACAACTCCGCCGAAGCCCCCGGCCGAGCAGCGTCATGACACACCACCACATCAACATCATCCGGAACGGTCGCCAGCCCAGCCCGAACAGACCCAGACCGAGTCCCCCCACCCGCCACGACCGCGTCTACCCCCGCGCCGAACCTGTCAACCATGGACGGTGCGACCACGAGCGTCACTCCATCGCACGCCGCCCGAGCCGCCTTGACACCCCAGGCAACCATGGGCCGCCCCGCGATGTTCGCCATCACCTTGGTGTGACCACCGGCCACGGCCCCATACCGCGTCCCCTCGCCAGCAGCCAGTACCAGAGCCCAAGCCCGCCCCACCCCCCAAGTCTGCCCCCGCCAAAGGCAGCAGGAAACGACGGCTGGGGACGAACTGGGGCCCCGCGCGCAGTTATGAAGCCCCCCACACACGCCCAAGAGCGGGACTGTCAGATTTTTTGTGTAACCGGCCGTGATGGTGTTCATCGGATGTGGTCGGCGATCCGGTCGCCGTAGTGGACGGTCAGGGTGTTCAGGATGGTCTTCCAGCCGTTGGTCTTTCCGGTCAGGTTGCTGCGGTTTTTGCGTCTGGCGTTGGCGACAAGGTAGAGGACCTTCATCGCGGCCTGCTCGTTGGGGAAGTGGCCTCGATGGCGCACGGCCCGTCGGAATCTGGCGTTGAGGCTCTCGATGGCGTTGGTGGTGTAGACGACTCTGCGCAGCTCAGCGGGGAACTCCAGGAACGGCACGAATTCGTCCCAGGCCTGCCGCCAGGAGCCGATCATGGCGGGGTAGGTGTGCTCCCAGTCCTCGGCGAAGCTCTCGAAGCGTGCCTCGGCGGCCTCGGCGGTGGGCGACGTGTAGATCTCCCGCATTGCCTTGGTGATCGGCCCCCAGTGCCGTTTGGAGGCGTAGCGGAGGCTGTTGCGGACCATGTGCACCACGCAGGTCTGCACCGTGGCCTGGGGCCAGGTCGCCCGGATCGACTCGGGCAGGCCCCGCAGCCCGTCGCAGCACACGATCAACGCGTCAGCGAGGCCTCGGTTTCTCAGCTCGGTCAGCATCGCTGCCCACTGCTTGGCGCCCTCGCCGCCTGCGGGGCCCAGCCACAGGCCCAGCACGTCGCGCTCGCCGGCGAGATCGACGCCGATGGCGACATAGACGGGCCGGTTGGCGACCTGGGAGTCGCGGACCTTGATGACGATCGCGTCGATCAGCAGCACGGCGTAGACCGGCTCAAGGGGCCGGTTCTGCCACACCGCCATGTCGGCGACGATCTCGTCGGTGATCTTCGAGATCGTCTCCCGGCTCACCGAGGTGTCGTAGATCTCTGCTAGATGGTCCTGGATCTCCCCGGTGGTGAGCCCCTTCGCATAGAGGCTGATCACGTTGCCCGACAGCCCGTCGAGACGGCGCCGGTGCTTGGGCACCGTGGTCGGCTCGAAGGTGCCCGCCCGGTCACGCGGCACCGCCAGGTCGACCTCGCCGATCTCGGTCGTCACCCGCTTGGGCGTCGACCCGTTGCGCGAGTTCGGGGTGCCGCGGCCCTCAGGAGCGTGACGCTCATAGCCCAGATGCTCGGTCATCTCGACCTCGAGACCGGTCTGGAGCACCTGGCGCACCAGCCCGGTCAACAGGCCACCGTCACCGGTCAGCTCCACGCCCTCAGCGCGGGCCTGGGCCACCAGCTGCTCGGCCCAGTCGGCCATCGCCGCCTCGCCGGCAGCCTCGCTCGCCGGCACAGCCGGCATGTCATGATCAGTCACAGACATGATCCTCTCCAGCCCACAGCCCCCGGCTGCGGACCCTCAGATCACGCCCGATACACAAAATTCCTGACAGGCCCAAGGACCCGAGGAGACGAGGGCTGGGGAGGGGCTGGGGTACCCGCGCGCAGTTATGAAGCGCCCCGCACACACCTAGCGAGCGCACGAAGCGCTTCGTCTGTTTGAAGCACGGGTGCCCCAGCCCGTCCCCAGCCCGGGCGTACCACTCAAGGGCTAGCGGAAGGTGAGCCCCCGTCGGCGACGCCGGTTGCGAATCGCAAGCGCCACCAAGAGCGCTGCGATGATGGCCACAGCAATCCCCCAGATGATCGCAATGCGCGCCCCCCGGCTAGCACGCTGAGCCAGCCGCTCGGCTTCGGCGTCTGCGGCCGCGATCTCGGCATCAACCAGCTCGCCGACCACCCGAAGCTCCCGCGTGCCCCCTTCGTTCAACGTCATCGCCCCAGATGCGGGCAATCTGCCGGCGCCATTGGGCACGGACGCCTGCACCACCAGCGACACCAGCTCGTCCAGCGGAGCTCCCGCGCGAGCTTCGATGTCGGCGATCGGCATGCCGAACAGCTCCCCTTCGAGAGCATCAGCGGTGGCGGGGTTCACCAAGCTGCTGACCGGACGGTCCAGGCCGACCGTGAGGGTCAGCTCGTAGCGCACCCGTGCGCCGTCGCGCGAACCCACATAGGTCGCTGACCTGAACAAGCCGGCTGAACCGTCCGCAGGCCGGTCGATCTCGTCGAGCACCTCGGCCAGCTCAGCGGGCGACGCGAAACGCTTCGACGCAACCACTACCAGGCGCTGGCCGGCGGCGGTGTCCGAGGCCTGCTGGCTGACATCCCAGTCGACCAAGTCGTCGTGGGTGATCAGCTCAGCGAGATCGGGCGTCCAGCGCATCACCTCCTCGTCGAAGGTGACCTCGACGATGACCTCGCCGGCGCCGTCATGCGCGATGTCGACGTCGACGACGATGTCGGCGCGGCAGCCCACTGCCAGCACCGCTGCTGCCGCAGCCACCAACGGGACAGCAAAGCGCAGCCACGACTGCCCGCGGGTCAGAGGCGCTGGCGTTGGAAGCACCGTGCCCGCCATGGCACGGCTACTCGGCCGTCGCGGCCTCTTCGAGCTCGATCGGCCCGGGGTCGAAGCCTTCGATGGCGCGGAACACGATCTCGTCGTCCTCCACATCCACCACGATGATCTCTCCGGCGTGGAATTCCTTGTAGAGGATCCGCTCGCTCAGCGCGTCCTCGACGTGGTGCTGCAGTGCACGGCGCAGCGGCCGGGCGCCGAGCTGGGGGTCGTACCCGGTGCGGGCCAGCCATTCCTTGGCAGCGTCGGTCAGCTCCAAGCCCAGACCCTGCGCCCGAAGCTGGTCGGAGGTGCGCTTGATCATCAGGTCGACGATCTGCACCACTTCCTCGACGCTCAGCTCGTGGAAGACGATCGTGTCGTCGATGCGGTTCAGGAACTCGGGCCGGAATTGCGCCTTGAGCGCATCGTTGACCTTCTCCTTCATCCGCTCGTAGCTGGCGCTCTCGTCGGCGGTCGCGAAGCCCACGCGAGCTTTGCGCAGGTCGGCGGTGCCCAGGTTGGAGGTCATGATGAGCACGGCGTTGCGGAAGTCGACCGAGCGGCCCTGCGCGTCGGTCAGCCGTCCTTCTTCGAGGATCTGCAGCAGCGTGTTGAAGACGTCCGGGTGGGCCTTCTCGATCTCGTCGAACAGCACCACCGAGAACGGCTTGCGTCGCACCGCCTCGGTGAGCTGGCCGCCCTCGTCGTAGCCCACGTAGCCGGGGGGCGCGCCCACGAGGCGGCTCACCGTGAACTTGTCCATGTACTCGGACATGTCGAGGCTGATCAGTGCGCCCTCGTCGCCGAACAGGAACTCGGCCAGCGTCTTGGCCAGCTCGGTCTTGCCGACGCCCGACGGGCCCAGGAAGATGAACGATCCGCCGGGCCGCTTGGGGTCCTTCAGGCCGGCGCGTGTGCGGCGGATGGCCTGGCTGACGGCCTTGATGGAGTCGTGCTGGCCGATGACCCGCTTGTGCAGCTCGTCTTCCATCTTGAGGAGCTTCTGGGTCTCCTCCTCGGTGAGCTTGTACACCGGGATGCCGGTCCAGATGGAGAGCACCTCGGCGATGCCTTCCTCGTCGACCTCGTCGAACAGGTCGTGCCCCTCCGAGCGAGCCTGGGCCATCACCTCGGTCCGCCGCTCGAGCAGCTCCTTCTCCTCGTCGCGCAGCGCCCCGGCGGTCTCGAAGTCTTGCGATTCGACCGCCTGCTTCTTGCGCTCGGTGACATCGGCCAGCTTCGTCTCGATCTCCTTGAAGTCGGGCGGCGTCGACATGCGCTTGATGCGCAGGCGCGACCCGGCCTCGTCGATGAGGTCGATGGCCTTGTCGGGCAGGTGACGGTCGGCGATGTAGCGATCGGCCAGGTTCGCCGCGGCCACGAGGGCCTGGTCGGTGATGGTGACCCGGTGGTGCTGCTCGTAGCGGTCGCGCAGCCCCTTGAGAATCTCGATGGTGTGGCTGAGCGTGGGCTCGTCCACGGTGATCGGCTGGAAGCGGCGCTCCAGCGCTGCGTCTTTCTCGAGGTACTTGCGGTACTCCTCGAGCGTGGTGGCACCGATGGTCTGCAGCTCGCCGCGGGCCAGCATCGGCTTGAGGATCGACGCGGCGTCGATCGCGCCCTCTGCGGCGCCGGCGCCGACGAGGGTGTGCAGCTCGTCGATGAACAGGATGATGTCGCCGCGGGTGCGGATCTCCTTGAGGACCTTCTTCAGGCGCTCCTCGAAGTCGCCGCGGTAGCGGGAACCGGCCACAAGCGCGCCGAGGTCGAGCGTGTAGAGCTGCTTGTCGCGCAGCAGCTCGGGGACGTCGTTGTTGACGATCTTCTGGGCGAGACCCTCCACGATGGCGGTCTTGCCCACGCCGGGCTCGCCGACGAGCACCGGGTTGTTCTTGGTGCGGCGCGAGAGCACCTGCATGACGCGCTCGGTCTCGCGCAGTCGCCCGATCACCGGGTCGAGCTTCTTGGCCCGGGCATCGGCGGTCAGGTTGCGCCCGAACTGGTCGAGCACCAGCGAACCGCTCTGCGCGCTCTGCTCGCTGGATTGGCCCGACGAAGCACCGACGGTCTCGCGCCCGCTGCCCGAGCCGCTGTAGCCGGAGAGCTGCTGGATGACTTCCTGGCGGACCTTGGAGAGATCGGCGCCGAGCTTGACCAGCACCTGCGCGGCGACGCCCTCGCCCTCGCGTATCAGTCCGAGCAGGACGTGCTCGGTGCCGATGTAGTTGTGGCCGAGCTGCAGCGCCTCTCGCAGCGACAGCTCGAGCACCTTCTTGGCGCGCGGCGTGAAGGGAATGTGGCCGCTCGGCGACGAGCTGCCCTGCCCGATGATCTCCTCCACTTGGCTGCGCACGGCCTCGAGCGAGATGCCCAGCGATTCGAGCGCCTGGGCCGCGACGCCTTCGCCTTCGTGGATCAGCCCCAGCAGGATGTGCTCGGTGCCGATGTAATTGTGATTCAGCAGGCGCGCTTCTTCCTGCGCCAACACCACCACTCGGCGAGCCCGATCGGTGAAGCGTTCAAACACTTGGCCTCCTGGCGTGAGCCCTGCACACGGGAGCTTCGGGTCTCCTGATCGCAGTGTAACGATGCCTTGTCGGATCGCTCCCTGCTGTCGCTGTCGTTTACGGTTGCGCCGTGGCGTTGCTTTCGCCCCTGCAAACCCGACCCCGTCCCGATGACGACTTGGCCCGCGTCGAAGCGGCATTGCGCGCCGCCGCGGTCACCGGCGACGAATTCCTCACCGAGGTGACATCGCATCTGATCCCTGCGGGCGGCAAGCGCCTGCGTCCGGCGTTTGTCATCGCTTCGGCGCTGGCGCTCGATCCCGAGGGCGCCGCGCCCCCAGCAGTCACCGACGAGATGGTGCGCGGCGGCGTGGCCGTGGAGCTGGTGCACCTGGGCTCGCTGTATCACGACGACGTCATGGACGATGCCGAGACACGACGCGGCATCGAGGCCGTCAACCATCGCTGGGGGAACCTCAAGGCGATCCTGGCGGGCGATTTCCTGCTGGCCAAGGCGTCGGAGCTCGCAGCGTCGCTGGGGACCGACGTGGCCGCGCTGCTGGCCGCCACCATCGGGCGGCTGTGCGAGGGGCAGGTGCGTGAGCTGCAGCTGATCTATGACCGCAGCCGCACCGAGGACCAGTACTTGCTGGCCATCCAGGGCAAGACTGCGGAGCTGTACGCCACTTCGTGCCGCATCGGCGGGCTGGTCTCGGGCGCTGACTCCCGGTCGCTGGAACGTCTCACCAGCTTCGGCCTCGCGTACGGCATGGCATTCCAGATCGTCGATGACGTGCTCGACTTGGTGGCTACCGACGAGGAACTCGGCAAGCCCTCGGGCAACGATCTGCGCGAGGGCGTGTACACGCTGCCGGTCATCCGGATGCTGGCTGACGGCCATCCGTCCCGTGAGACGTTGGCGGCGCTGCTGGGAGAGCCGCTGGACGACGAGCGGAGGGATCGAGCCCGAGCGATCGTGGTGGACAGCCCCGAGATCGCCACGTCGGTGGACACAGCGCAGGGCTACGTGCACGACGCGCTCGACGCTCTGGCCCCGCTTGATGCGACGCCGGCGGTGGTCGGCTTGCGGGCCGCGGCGTCGAATCTGCTCGGGACGCTGCCGCCGATCGCCTCGCGTGCGGGCGCCGCGGGCCGATCCTGAGCGTGCCCGAAATGGGTCCTCTCTGGCCGGTGCGACGCTGCTACCGCCACCCGGTGTGGGACGCCGGCCGGGGCCCGTGCTGGGAGTGGGGCACCCGCACGTTCGTGATGGGCATCATCAACGCCACCGACGACTCGTTCTCCGGCGACGGCGTCGCCGATCGGCTCGACGATGCGCTGGCCTTGGCACGAGAGCTGGTGGCAGCCGGCGTCGACATCATCGACGTGGGCGGCGCGTCCAGCAGGCCCGGCGCCGAGCCCACTCCGCTGGAGGAGGAGCGACGCCGCGCCGTGCAGGTCATCGGAGCCGTCCGGGCCGAGCTCGACCGCATCGGGGCCGAGCTGCCGATCTCGGTCGACACGACGTGGGCCGGCGTGGCGGCGCCCGCCTTCGATGCCGGCGCGTCGGTGGTGAACGACATCACCGGTTTCCGCCTCGATCCCGACATGGCGCCGCTGGTGGCCGAACGCGGAGCGGCCGCCGTCATCATGCACAACCAGCGCGGCCGGCCCCACACCGATCTCGTCGCCGATGTGACCGCCGGGCTGGAAGCCAGCCTGCAGATCTGTGCGGACGCCGGTGTCGGCACCGATCGGATCGTCGTCGACCCGGGTTTCGGCTTCGGCTTCGGTGTGTCGCAGAACCTCGAGATGATGCGCCGCCTGCCCGAATTCTGGTCGCTGGAGCTGCCCGTGCTCATCGGCACGTCGCGCAAGTCCACCATCGGCGCGGTCACCGACACCAAGCCCGGCGATCGCCTCTTCGGGACGGCATCCACCATCGTGGCCGCCATCTGCGCCGGCATCGACGTGGTGCGAGTGCACGACGCTGCGGAGATGATGCAGGCGGTTCGCATGACCGACGCCATCGTCCGCCCCGCCCGCTGATCGCGGGCCGTTGGCGCCTCAGCTCTCGACTGGTGTGACAGCGCCGTCGGGCATGAGCTGGGTGCGGGTGCCGTCAGCGGCCTCGCTGTAGAACGTCGGCCGGCCTGACGCTTCGAGCGTGGCGAGCATGGCCGGCAGCGGCGCACCGACACCTCGGAGGAAGTCGATCACCCGGCCGGGGCCGAGGTGGTCGAGCATCTCGAACGGGCCGTGCACCCAGTTGAATCCCCAGCGGATGGCGTTGTCGACGTTCGCGATGTCGTCGGCGATCTCGGGCACCAGGTCGGCCGCGTAGGCCAGCGTGCCGCCGAAGATGTGCCGAGCCAGCTCGCCCTGCGGGGAGTCGGCAAACATCACCTCGCCCAGGTCTGCGGGCACGCCCTCGAGATCAGGCGCAGAGGCGGCACGCCATTCGCCGGTCAGGAGATCAAACGTCTCGGCCTTGCGTGACCCGTCGTCGAGCTTGGTCCGCCGGCTGAAACCGCCGCCGGTCTTGCGGCCGAGCTGTCCCCGGTCGGCCATGTCTTGTTCCGCTGCGGGAAACGCAGTGAACTCGAGCCCCCGGTCGCCTGCCGGCAGGTTCTGGGCCAGGTTGGCGCCCACCAGCTCCATGACGTCGAGGCCGATGAGATCGATGAGCCCGTACAGGCCCGTGGGCGGCAGCCCGACCGGCGCGCCCAGCACGGCGTCGATGGTCTCCTGGGTCATGCCGTCGGCCAGGAACGGCTTGGCCATGTGCAGGCCCGACAGCATGAAGAAACAGCCGATGCGGTTGCCGATGAAGTTGACGGTGTCCTTGGCGTGCACCACGCCCTTGCCGAGACGCTCGGCGCCGAATCGGGCGAAGGCGTCGATCACCTCGGGCTCAGTGTCCTCGCCGGGCACCAGCTCGAACAGCTTCATCACCCGCACGGGATTGAAGAAATGGGTGATCGCCACATCACGGCGGAAGCGCTCGCTCATGCCATCGGAGATCTGGCGCAACGGGATGCCCGACGTGTTCGACGAGATGACCGAGCCGTCGCTGCGCGCGGCTTCGAGCCGCTCGAACAGCTCGCGCTTGGTGGCCAGATCCTCGATGACCGCCTCGCACACCCAGTCGTAGCCGGCGATGTCGTCGAGCCGGTCGTCGACTGTGCCGATGCCGACCAGATCCCGGCATTCGGGGTCGACGCCGTCCAGTGCACGCTGCGCCGCGGCCTCGTCGCTGTCGAGCACGAGCACCCGGCACCCCGCCGCTGCAGACGCGGCGGCGATGCCGGCGCCCATCGTGCCCGCGCCGATGATCGCTACTGAACTGATCTCACGCATGGCCTCTGCCTATCGGGTGCCGGAGACTTCGCGGCCGATGATCTCCTTCATGATCTCGGTGGTGCCGCCGTAGATGGTCTGGATCCGGGCGTCCGCGTACGCCTTGGAGATCGGGAACTCGCTCATGTAGCCGTAGCCGCCGAACAGCTGCAGGCAGCGGGTGATGAGCCGAAGCTGCATCTCGGTCACCCACCACTTGGCCTCGGCGGCATCGGTGGCGGTCAGCTCCCCGGCATTGAGCGCTTCGATCTGCCGGTCCACGAACACCCAAGCAATGTCCAGCTCGGTCTTCATCTCGGCCAGCTCGAAGCGGGTGTTCTGGAACGAGGCGATGGTCTGTCCGAACGCCGTGCGCTCGCCGACGTAGTCCACCGTCCAGTCGAACGCAGCCTGCGCGTGCGCCACCCCGCCCACCGCGATCGACAGGCGTTCCTGGGGCAGGTTCCGCACCAGGTGCAGGAACCCGTTGCCCTCGCCGCCGAGCAGGTTCTCCTCGGGCACGAACACGTCGTCGAAGAACAGTTCGGCCGTGTCCTGGGACTTCAAGCCCAGCTTGTCGAGATTGCGGCCCCGCTCGAAGCCCTCCATGCCCTCCTCCAGCACGATCAGCGACATGCCCCGGTGCTTCTCGGTGGGGTCGGTCTTGGCCGCCACGATCACCAGGTCGGAGTTGATGCCGTTGGTGATGAACGTCTTGGCGCCGTTCACCACGTAGCCGTCGCCCGAGCGCACCGCCGTGGTGGTGATCGAGGCCAGATCGGAGCCGGTCCCCGGCTCGGTCATGGCGATGGCGCTCATCAGCTCGCCGCTGGCGAGGCCCGGCATCCAGCGTTCGGCCTGCTCGTCATTGCAGAGGTTGATGAAGTACGGCAGGCAGATGTCGTTGTGCAGCGTCATGCACTGCCCCGAGCTGGCCGCGCCCGACGCGTGGACTTCCTCGTTGACGATGGCGTTGTAGCGGAAGTCGAGAACCCCGCCGCCGCCGTATCGCTCGTCGACGGCCGTGGCCAGCAAGCCCACATCACCCGCCTTGCGGAACATGGCCTTGTCGATCTTGCCGTCGGCTTCCCATTTCTCGTGGTTGGGGACGATCTCGCGCTCCACGAAGGCTTTGGCCGTCTCGCGGAACATCTCGTGCTCGTCGTCGAAGATGGTGCGCCGCATGAGGCGAGCGTATGCCGCCGCGCTGCGGCGAGCCACGGCCGGCCGCGGCGGGCAGGCGTCGGGGCTGCACAGATGCCGCACAGATAGCGTCTCGGCCCGTGACCGAGCACGACTCACCGAGCGATCTCGGCGCCACGGTCGAGCCCGGTCACGACTGGAGCGCGGTCGAGCGAGCGGCTGCCGCGATGCGACGGCTGAACCAGGCGCTGGCGAACCGGCGGGTCGACGACGAGGTGCTCGACGAGATCACGGCCACGGTCGAGGCCACCGCGGCGCGGCTGGAGCAGGGCACGCTGCGGGTGAAGATCGACGACATGCTCTCGCGGCCCTACCTCCGCGAGATCTACGAGGGGCAGTACTTCCCGCTGCCGCTCGAACCCGGCGACGAGATCGAGTTCGACCCGTTCTCGATCGGCGGCGGCACGCTGCATCCGGCTTCGGTGAACGTCAGGTACTTCAAGGAGTCCGACGACGCCGTGACCGGCGAGGCGGTGGTGGACCCCATGTTCGCCGGGCCGCCCGAGCGCACCCACGGCGGCGTGGTGGCGCTGATCATCGACGAGCTGATGGGGGCGCTGAACCGCATGCGGGGCCGGCAGGCATATACCGGCCGGCTCACCGTTCATTACCGTGCCGCGACCCCGCTGGACGTACCGCTGCGTCTGCGGGCGTGGATCGAGAGCACGTCGGGCCGCAAGATCGTCCAGCACGCCGAGGTGCATGGCCCCGAAGGCCTCTGCGTCAACGCTGAGGGCCTGTTCATCCTGCGAGCCGACGCGCCGCCGATTCCCGAGGGCTAGTCCTGCCGTTGCTCCGGCGAGGCGGTGGCGAGCTGGTGCAGCAGCTCGACGGTGCCGACGTACTCGCAGTCTTGGTCGGCGACGGCTGACAGTTCGCCGAGCGTGACCAGCTCGGGTGCCAGCTCTGCGAGGGGGTCGAGCACGAATCGGCGCTCGCGTAGGCGGGGGTGCGGGATCTGCAGCTCGGGGTCGCGCATCTCCACGTCGCCGAACAGCAGTACGTCGACGTCGAGCGTGCGCGGGCCCCAGCGTTCACGGCGCACCCGCCGTGCCGCGGCTTCGAGGGCTTGGCAGCGGGCCAGCAGTTCGTAGGGGCCGTCGGGCACCGACAGCTCGGCCACGAGGTTCAGGAACTCCGGCTGTTCGGGGCCGATCGGCGCGCTGCGGTACACGCCCGAGACAGCCACGAGCACGCCAGCGGCATCCAGCGAGTCGAGGGCATTTGCCAGCTGTGCGGCGGGGTTGCCGATGTTCGCACCCAGCCCTATGAACGCCCGCGTGCTGGACTGGCTCACGCCGGGCGGCGGGTGATGCGCACGCCGCTGGTGCCGAGGTCGGCCGCTACGGGCGGGCGGAGCTTGGTGACCGTGACCGTCGTGGCGGTCACGCCGTCGATGCCGCACAGCTCCCCGGCGATCAGCTCGGCCAGCCGTTCGAGCAGCTGCGGCTGTGCGTCTTCGCACAGCGCCACGATGCGGTCGCACACGGCGCCGTAGTCGACGGTGAGGCCCAGGTCGTCGGTGGCTCCCGCCCGGCTCAGATCGGCGTAGAGATCAACGTCGATGCTGAGCGGCTGCGGCGCGGTGCGCTCATGCGCCAGCGCCCCGATCACGCACGTCACCCGCAAATCGCGCAACTCAATGCAGTCGATGCAGTCGGTCACTGCAGTGCTCAGCTCGTTGCGCCCTGGCCGGGGAGAATGCTCAGCGCCACGTCCACCACACGCCGCCCCTCAGGGCCGACTCGCTGGCCGAAGATCCGCTCGGTGATGGCCGTGGCCTGGGGACCGGTGGGCACCTTGCCCGACAGCAGGAGATACGACGCCACGAACCCGCAGACATCCTCGCCGACGCGCTCCTTGTGCAGGATGACGCGCTTGCGCTCGCCGGCCAGCCGCTCCAAGTCGTCATGGACCGACTGCAGATACTCGCCCAGGTCGTCGAAGGCGGGCCACGGCCGGTGCAGGTAGGGCATGTCCAGCTCGTCGTAGTTGTGCAGGTTGTGCGGCGCCGAGATCAGCGACACGACGATGTCGAACTCGTGACGCCGCAGCCAGATGATCTCCTCCTGACGGCGGACGCGCCGGTGGCTGGCGCCATAGCCGCCAGGACGCTCGCACACCGCCAGGCGGTCGGCGACGACCCAGTTGAAGTTGCGGGGCTGAATGCCCTCCGCCCACTTCCCTCTCATTGCTCGCCGTCCCTCGGAGCGTCGCACGCGCTCGCCATGCCTCAGTGCGCGTCTGCCGCCGAATGTACCGGTGCCGATCCGGCGGTGCACGGCGCTGTCGAGCAAGCTCTAGCTGCCGTCGTCGACCGAGGAGTCGTACGCCCGAATCTCCGCCAGATTGCGATATTTCTGCGCCAGGTCGAGCCCGTAGCCGATCACCCACACCGGCGGCAGGCGGAATCCGATGTAGTCGACGAGCCCGTTCAGGCTGCCGTTGTGCTCGCGTGTCAGCAGCGAGCAAACCGCCAGGCTGGCAGGACCGCGGGCCAGCAGGCTGCGACGCAGGTACGACAGCGTGAGACCGCTCTCGACGATGTCCTCCACCAGGATCACGTCACGCCCCGCGATGTCGATGTCGAGATCCTTGAGAATGCGGACGACGCCGCTGGATCGGGTGCTGCTCCCGTACGACGACACGGCCATGAAATCCATCTCGACCGGCAAGTCGATGGCACGGCTGAGATCGGAGGCGAACATCACCGCCCCCTTGAGCACCGCTACGAGCAGCGGCTGGCGGCCCGCGTAGTCGGTGGTGATCTGCGCGCCCAACTCGGCCACTCGTGCGGCAATCTCGGGGCCCGACACGAGCACTTCGCCGACGGCGGGGTCGCTGGCGAGCATCGAGCCGAGGTCGCTGTGGGATTCCTCTGAAGCCGATGCCCCTGCCACGTGAGCCGAACTTAGCGGTTATGCGTTTCCGATGGCGGAACGGCTTGCTCGAGTCGGAGCCGATCGGCCGAGCGGCTGACTCGCCGCCCGCCGCCCACCTCGGTGGCGCGGTGGGTGTGTCGGGCCACCTCGAGCACCCGCTCGACTGCGCTGGCGTCGGGCGGATGATCGGTACGCAGCCACGACCGGATGGCTCGCCGGGCCAGGGCCACCGGCGCATTCCGCAGCTCACACGCACTGGTGGGATCGATGTCGGCCGCCAGCACGTCCAGCAGGTCGGCGTCGGCAGCCGCCAGCCCGGATCCACGGGCCAGCAACGGCACCACGTCACGCCCGGCGATGTCGCACAGCAGCGGGATCACCTCGTGACGGACACGGCTGCGCCAGAAGCGAGGGTCGGCGTTGGATGGATCACGGACGGGCTCGTAGCCGACCAGCTCGCAGACCCGCTCGGTATCGGTGCGCCGCAGCCCCAGCAGCGGCCGCCGGTCGGCTCTCATGGCGGCGAGCGCATCGAGCGCGCCGCCGCGCAGCAGCTGCAGCAGCACTGTCTCTGCCTGGTCGTCGGCGGTATGGCCGAGCAGCGCATGGGGGCCGAGCGCGGCGTGGCGGGCCTCGCGAGCCCGCGCCTGCAGGTTCGCCCCAGGGGCAAGGTCGAGGTGCATCACGCTGAACCGCGCCCCGAACTGGTCGCACAGCGCCTCGACTCTCGCCGCTTCCGCCCTGCCCGCTTCGCGCAGCCCGTGATCGATGTGGACTGCGGAGACGGCGGTGATCCCGCTGCCGCTCCGCTGGGCAAACCGGCAGGCAAGCACCAGCAGCGCAGCCGAATCGGCGCCGCCCGACACTGCGCACACCAGTTCAGGGCCCTCGATGTCGTCGAACGTGCACCGGTCCACCAGGCATTCGAGTTCGTCTGAGCCCCTTGACGCATCGCCAGCAGAACTGGGTGGCGCGGAAGGGGCGCCTGCTGCCGTCACCCGCGGCGAGCGGGGTCCAGCGGCTCGATCAGGCCGCGGGGACACGCTCCAGCCAGGCTTGAGGGTCGCGGATCTCCGCCATGGACGGCAGGTGCTCGACGCGTTCCCAGATCCTGTCCACCGCCCGCGGGCCGCGCTCGGCCTCGATCTCGGCAATGAAGTCTTCACCGGCCTGGTATTGCGCCAGCTTGGCCTCGATGCCCAGCAGGCGCTGGATCAGCCGCGCCATGCCGCGCACATTGCGACGCCGGTGGTGCATCACCACGGCAAACCGGTCGGCATCGGGGATGTGCCCGCGGGCGGCTCGCGCCATCGTGACGTCGCCGTGCCCTTCCACCAGGCTCATCATGCCGCCCACCTGGGCGATCAGCTCGCGCTGGTGGTCGGTGGCGAACACTGCGGCGAGCCCCCCTTCGCCCAGCAGGTCTTGGCCGTTCTGGCCGTCCTGGCCTGAACCACTGCGACGCAGGGACATCAGGCTGCGGAGACCCTCGCGCACACGCTCGGGATCGGGCTGGGCCTCGTCGACCAGCCCGTTCACCAGATGCAGGAAGTGGGGCCGCAGCCACGGCACACCGGTGAACTGCGAGCGGTGTGTCAGCTCGTGGAGGGCCAGCCACAGGCGGAATTGAGCCGGGACGAATGCGTAGCGCTTCTCAGTGACCAGGATGTTCGGGCCGACGAAGTAGACCGTGTCTCCCGCTGTGCCCGCCGAGCCGCCTGCCGGCGCGGTGTCGTCATCGGAGGCCCACAGCAGGTCGTACTGGCCGAGCACCCGCTTGGACATCCAGCCAAGTACGGAGCCCAGCTCCACCGCTCCCAGCGTCTGCGTCACCCGCGAGGTCTCGGCGGTGCCGTCGGCACCGGCCGATGCGCCCAGCAGCGGTTGCAGCAGCCGCCGGAACGCCGCGATGTTGGCGTCGATCCAGCCCGTCCGGTCGATCACCTCTGCGTGCGCCTCGCCCGGCGTCTCCAGCCCGGTCTCGATGGCCACCAGCTCAGCCGCAACCGGCACGAAGCGGGCGAAGTCCTGCCGCAACGGTTCAGCGAGGTAGGACTGGTACAGCGGCTCGGTGCCTGCGACCCGCACCGCGATGCGGCGCGCCAATTCCCAGTCGACGTGCTCGTCGGCGGGATCGCTCACTGTGTGGCTCAGCGCTTGGGGTACCGCGGCGCAACCACCTTCTGCACGTAGCCCGCGACCAGCTTGAAAACGGTCAGCACCGTCACGATGGTCAGCGGGACCGCCAACCAGTAGTGCCAGACCTGCGCGCCAAGGAGCTCCATGGCGCAGATAGTAGTGGTCGACTGCGCCAGAACCCCATCGGGAGGGCGACCTGCCGCTGCTACCGTGAGCCGCCCGTTGCCCGAGTAGCTCAGTGGCAGAGCGGCTCTCTCGTAAAGAGCAGGTCGTGGGTTCAATCCCCACCTCGGGCTCGCCGGCGCCCCGGCGGCCGTCTCTTGTGCGCGGAGCGCTACAGGCCCGAGTGGCCGAGGCGGATGAATAGGCAGCTGAGCGCTAGGCGCTGGTTGGCGTTGAAGCGCAGTGCCTCGGCGGCGTCACCGATGGCATCCAGCTGCCCCGCCGCTGCCTCTGCACGCAGGCCGCCGTTGCCGGATTCATCGCGGATCTGCGCTGCCAGCACGGCCAAGCCCATCGTGATCTCGTCGGTGCGCACCCGGCGCAGCTCGCGGCGGTGACGCTCGTCGAGCGAGCTGCGGCCCACATTCGTGCCGTACAGCTCGGCCTGCTCGTCGGCCGCTGCTCGCTCGGCTTCTCGGCGGGCCTCGAGCGGTGCGGCGGCCTGCTCGGCTGCCTCCAGCGCGGCATCCACTGCTGCCATCGCTGCGGATGCCGTGCCGTTCAGGGTGCCCCGCAGACCGCGCCACGTCTCGATGCGCACGGCAGCGTCGTCGTCGGAGGCGAGCAGCCGAGCACGGTCGATCGAGCCGCCGGCAGCAGCCGCAGCGAAGCTGGCACGGCCATGCTCAATGCCCTCGGCAATGAGCAGCGCTTGCAGGTCGGCGTTGCCCAGCGATTCGAAGTCGACGCGTGCACAGCGGGAGGCCAACGTCTCCATCGACCGGTTGACTTCCTCCGCGAGCAGCACGAAAACGCACGACGGCGGCGGTTCCTCGACGGACTTGAGCAGGATCGGCGCGCTGAGCGCGGCACGGTCGACGTCGCAGAGCACGATGACCTTCTGCTCGCCGGCGACAGGCGCAGCCGCGGCGGCGCGCACCGCCTCGCGGGCCTGCTCGGCCGTCATGGCCGCACCGACACGGTCGAAGATCAGCAGGTCGGGATGCTGCTCGGCGAGCGCGAGGCGGCGTTCGCGTTCGGGGGTCGGGCTGCGCGCCGCCAGCAGTTCGCCAGCGAAGCAGCACGCTGCGCCGCGCAGGCCGGCGCCTGCGGGGCCGACGAACAGATAGGCGGGCAGCGGCGAGGCCAGCGCTGCCTGCAGCCGTTCAACCGCTGCCGGCTGGCCCACGATGCCGTCGAGCAGGTTGCCAACCGGCGCCTCGTCCACGGGCGCTTCGGCCGCTGCCGGCTCGTCGATCGATGGCGGGGCAGGCGAAACCGAGAGCTCGTCCGCTGCCGGCATCCCGGCTGGAGCCGGTATCGATTCGCTCGCAGGCGCCGAGCGGTCAGGTTGTTGCGGCGCCTCATCGGGCGGTTCTGGCAGGTCATCGGACGGTGCTGGCGACTCCGGCGGCGGTGAGGGCGCTGGCGCGGCGTCGCCGAAGTCGAACAGCGACAGCGGGGCCGGCTCGGCCGCAGCGTGCTCCGACGCTTCTCCCGGTTCGTCGGTGCCGTCTTCCGATGCCACGGCGAACGCTCTAGTCCGCCATCGCGGGATGCTCGCCGATCGCGACTCGCACCCGCTCAGCCACCTCGTCGACGCTGCCGGTGGCGTCCACACGGACCCAGCGATCGGGTTCCGCGTCGCACAGTTCGCGATAGCTGCGCCACACCCGCAGCGCGAACTCCAACGCCTCGCCCTCCAGCCGATCCGGCCCGTCACCGTCGAGCTCGTCGGCGTCGGGATCGGCGTCTGAGTCGCCTTCGAGCAGCGACATCTGCTCGCCGCCGACCCGGTCCAGCCGGTGAACGCGCCGGTCAGAGTCCGCGAGCGGCACATCGAGCAGCACCACCACGTCGGGCAGCACGACGTCAGGCAGTTCGTCGGAAGCATCGGCGGGCCGGCGGCAGGCGTAGTCGATCAAGGCCCGCAGCTCGTCGAGCGGCAACCCCCGTCCGTAGCCCTGGTAGGCCAGCGTGGAGCCGTAGGAGCGGTCGGTGACAACATCGCGGCCCGAACTCAGGGCGGGCGAAACCACCGTCGCAATGTGCTGCGCCCGATCGGCACAGAACAGCAGCGCCTCGGTCCGGGCCGACGGCGCCTCGTCGGGCGCGGCATGCAGCAGCACCTCCCGCAGCGCCTCGCCGAGCGGCGTGCCGCCCGGCTCGCGGGTGAGCACGGCATCGAGGTGGGACGCCAGCATCTCGGCCTGCGTGGACTTGCCGCTGCCGTCGAAGCCCTCCAGCGCGATGTAGCGGCCGCGGCCGGTCATGAGCTGTCCCCCGCGGCCTGCGGTGCCCGGCGCCCCTCGCCCTGCCGGCTGCGCAGCGACAGGGCGGCCAGCACGCCTGCCATCAGGATCAACAGAGCACCCAGCCACAGCGCTCCCCTCACCCCGGGCAGCGCGAGCACCGAGTCGCCGACGCGGATCTCGTTGTCGAACGCAACCTCGAAGAGCCACTGGAAGCCGTCCGACAGGAAGCCCCCAGCCGCCATCGAGATCAGCAGGCAGAAGCGCACCAGCGTGTACATGGCCGCGAAGACCCGCCCGCGCAGCACCTCCTCCACGTTCTCGTGCAGCAGCGTCAGCCCGGTGACGTACACCGAGCCGGCCGCCAGCCCCAGCAGCAGCACCCCAGCCAGCACCAGCAGCGTGATGGACACCGAGGCGGCAAACATCAGCGAGGCACCGGCGAGGAACACCGAGAACACAAAGAGCCGGGCGCGCCCCTCCGCGGCAAGCGCGGACTGGCGGCCGAGGTAGTTCGCGGCGCTCTGCAGCAGCGTCACCAGCGCCACCCCGCCGCCGACGCCCAGGCCCATCGCCACCAGGATCGAGCTGAAGCCGGCGCTGCCGGCACCCAGCACCTCGTCGTTGAAGACCGCTCCCAGCGGTACGAGCATGCCGCCGCCGATCATGCCGGTGCCCAGGCCCACCAGCACGGCACGCACCTGCGGGTTGAGGGCGATGAAGTCCCAGCCTTCGCGCAGCTCGCGGAAGCCCTGGCGCCAGTCGATGCGGCGACCGGTGTCGCGCTTGCGATGCGCTGCGGTGATGTGCGGCGACAGCGGCAGCGTGGCGATGATCGCTGCGGCAATGAGGAAGGTGGCCGAGTCGAGGACGAGCGACATCTCCACCTGGCCTATGTCGGTCCAGCCGATCAGCTCGCCCAGCTTGGCCATGAGGGCGAAGGCGCCGGCGCCCAGCGGGAACGTGCCATACGCGGCCACCAGGCCCAGCGAGTTGGCCGCGGTGAGGTGCTGGGCGGGCACGATGTTGGGGACGATCGCCTCCTTGGCCGGGCTCCACAGCGAAGTGGCCAGCTCCAGCGCCAGCGATGCCAGCACCAGCAGCCACACCCGGTCGATGAACGGGATGGTCAGCAGCACGCTGGCCCGCACGATGTCGCAGATCACCAGCAGGCGCTTGCGGTTGAAGCGATCCACGATGATGCCGCCGGCCGATGCCAGGAAGAAGCCCGGCAGCACCCGCGCCGTCACCACCAGTGCGATGGCGGAGCCCGGCTGATCGCCGCCGATGCGCCGCGCCACCTCGATGGTGGCGAGCAGCCCGATCCAGTCGCCGAACGAGCTCACCACCTGCGCGACCCACAGGCGCAGGAACCCCGGCGCTGCGAACAAGCCCGGCTGCGGCGCCTCGGCCCCTGCGTCCGGGTCGTCGACGGCTTCAGCGTCGGCGTCAGGTACCCCCGAGCCCCCGAACGACTGCATCGAGCGGTCCGAATCCATGGCACTCAGCAGGCTAGAAGCCGGACGCTCCCTGCTATCCCGGTTTCTTCTTGGCAGGCGATTTCTTCGCAGCGCGCTTGCGGGTGGGCGATTTCTTGGCGGCGCGCTTCTTTGCCGGCGACTTCTTCTTTGCCGGCGACTTCTTCCGGGCGGGCTGCTTGCGCCGGGCCGCACGCTTCTTCGCCGGGCCTTTGGCACGCCGCATCGCCAGCAGCTCGGCCGCGCGCTCCACGCTCAGCGTATCGGCATCGTCGCCCTGGCGCAGCGACGCGTTGTACTCGCCGTCGGTCACGTACGGGCCGAAGCGGCCGTCCTTCAGCACCATCGGCTTGCCGCTGTCGGGGTCCTGGCCGATCTCGCGGCCCGCATTGGCCGCCTGCTGGCCCCGGCGGCGGCGGGGCTGGGCGAGCAGCGCCAGCGCCTCGTCCAAGGTGAGCGTGAAGAGCTGCTCCTCCGATTCGAGGCTGCGGTTCTCTGCCTTGGCGTCGCCGACCGGCGCCTTGGTGAGATAGGGGCCGAAGCGCCCGTTCTGCACCGTGATCTCGGCGCCGTCTGCCGGATCGACGCCGACGGCGCGCGGCAGCGTCAGCAGTTGCAGCGCGTCTTCCAGCGTCACGGTCTCGGGCGACTGAGCGGACAGCAGCGAGGCTGTGCGGGGCCGGTCGTCGGTCTCGTCGGGCCGACCCACCGAGACGTACGGCCCGAAGCGCCCGGGCCGCACGATGATGTCGAGGCCGCTTGCCGGGTCGGTGCCCAGCACCCGTTCGGTGGGCGCGGCGAGCAGTTCGAGCGCCCGTTCGATGGTGAGCTCGTCGGGCGCGAGATCGTCCGGCAGCGGCCGGGTGGCATCGCCGCGCCGCAGGTACGGCCCGAAGCGTCCCACCCGCGCCACCACCGACTCGCCGTCGGCATCGGTACCGATCGGGATGCTGTTGATCTCGGCTGGGTCGATGTCTGCCAGCCGGTCGTCGGAGACGAGGTAGCGCAGGCCGCCGGTCGCTTCGGGCGTGGCGGCGCCCTCATCGCCGAAGTAGAACGCCGTCAGCCACGGCTGGGCGTCGCGCTCGCCGCTCGCTATCTCGTCGAGGTCCTCCTCCATGCGGGCGGTGAGCGCGTAGTCGACCAGGTGATCGAAGTGCCGCTCCATCAGTCCCACCGTGGCGAATGCGGTGAACGCCGGCACCAGCGACGAGCCCTTCTTCCACACGTACCCGCGCGCCTGGATGGTCTCGATGATGCTGGCGTAGGTGCTGGGCCGGCCGACGCCCAGCTCCTCGAGCCGCCGCACCAGCGACGCCTCGGTGAACCGGGCCGGCGGGCTCGTGCGGTGCTCGGCAGGTTCCAGCGACACCGCCGTTGCTGCATCGCCCGCGTCGAGGTCGGGCAGGATGCGCTCGGGCTCCTCATCGGCACCGGCCGGCGGCGGTGCGTAGACGAGCCGGAAGCCGGGACTGCGCACCACGGTGCCGGCGGCGGACAGCTCGACGCTGTGGCGCCCGGCCGCCGGCGAGCCTTGCGACAGTGCCGGCGCCAGGTCGCAGGCTGCCGTGCCGGCCAGCCTGATCGTGACTGTCTCGCCGGTTGCATCGATCATCTGGCTGGCCACCGTGCGCTGCCACACGAGGTCGTACAGCCGGGCGGCGTCGCCGCCGAGATCGGTGACGCCGCCGGGCGCCGGCCAGCTCTCGCCGGCCGGACGGATCGCCTCGTGCGCCTCTTGGGCGTTCTTGACCTTGCGGGTGTAGATGCGGGGCTTGGGCGGCAGGTTGTCTGCCCCGTAGCGGCCGGCGACGATCCGCCGTGCGGCGCCGAGCGCCTGGCCCGACAGCGTGGTGCTGTCGGTGCGCATGTAGGTGATGCGGCCGTTCTCGTACAACCGCTGAGCGGCGGCCATCGTGCGTGAGGCGGAGAAGCCCAGCCGGGCACCGGCCGCCTGCTGCAGCGTCGAGGTGATGAACGGCGCCGGCGGGCGGCGCCGGTACGGCTTGGATTCGCGCGAGGTCACGGCGAACTGCGCCCCGGTCAAGGCACCGGCGAGCGACGCCGCAGCGTCGGCGTCGAGCACCGACACGGAGTCCGCGCGCAGCTGGCCTTGCTGATCGAAGTCGCGACCGGTGGCGATGCGGCGCTCGTTCAACGACACCAGCGACGCGTCGAACCGCTCCGCGGCGCGAGACGAACCGGCACCGGTGCCGGGCTGGGCGTCGAGCGTGGCGGTGATGCTCCAGTACTCGGCGGCCCGGAAGGCCATCCGCTCCCGCTCGCGCTCCACGATGAGCCGGTTGGCCACGCTCTGGACCCGCCCCGCCGAGAGCCGGGGCGCCACCTTGCGCCAGAGCACCGGCGAGACCTCATATCCGTAGAGGCGGTCGAAGATGCGCCGAGCTTCCTGCGCGTCCACCAGCCGCCGGTCGAGGTCGCGGGGGTTGTCGATGGCATCGCGGATCGCCGCGGCGGTGATCTCGTGGAAGACCATGCGCCGTACCGGTATCTGCGGGTTCAGCACCTCGAGCAGGTGCCACGCGATGGCCTCGCCTTCGCGGTCCTCATCGGTCGCGAGGTAGAGCTCATCCGCGGTGCGCAGCAGCGACTTGAGGCGCCGCACCTGATCCCGGGCCGTCACCACATAGAGCGGCTTGAAGCCGTCGTCGGGGTTGACGCCCAGCGTCGCCCACGACTCTGACTTGTAGGCGGCGGGCACCTCGGAGGCATTGCGCGGCAGGTCGCGGATGTGACCCACGGACGACTCCACCACGTACTCGTCGCCCAGCAGGCGCGAGATCGTGCGCGCCTTCGCGGGCGACTCGACGATGACGAGAGAAGTGGCCATGGAGATCCGAGGTGAGCAGCGCCGGACGGTAGCGCAACTGTTTCAGTAAACAGCAGCCAGGCGAACCTACGGGGATGCCTGCCGGGTGCCCATCCGATACAGCGCCACCGCAACAGCACCCGCAGCGACCGCAGCAATAACGGCCACTGCCAGGTCGGATGCAGGCGGCGCGCCGAGCGCAGCATTCCCGAAGCCGCCCGAATCGGCGTCGCCCACCGGCCAGGGCCACAGCACCCGCAGCGAACCGGCCATCAGGCCCATCAGCACGGCAATCATCGCGTCGCGCCAGCGGTCCAGCAGTCGCTGCAGCAGCCGTGAGAACACGGCGAGGCCGATCACCGCGCCCAGCCCGAACAGCACCACCGTGCCGACGTCTCGATCGGATACCGCTTCGGTGATGGGGTCGTACAGCCCCAGCAGCAACAGCACGAACGCCCCGGAGATGCCCGGCAGGATCATGGCGCAGATCGCCAGCGCGCCGGCGCCGACGATCACCACCGCAGCCGGATCGGCAACGCTGCCCGCGCGAATCCCCAGCAGCAAGAACACCCCCACCCCCACCGCCACAAAGATGACCGCAAGGCCCGCACGCCAACGGCTCACCTGCGACCTCGTAGCCACCACGGTCACCGCAACCAGCCCGAAGAACGCCGCCGACAAGCCGACCGGCTGCTCATCAATCAGCAGCCGCACCACCTCAACAAGAGCCACGATCGCAACGCCGATTCCCGCCGCCAAAGCAACAAGAAACCCCCACTCGGCTCGCCCAGCCATGGCCACCGCGCTGCGAAGCCGACCCCGCAACGCCTGAGACCCCGCAGCGCTCAAGTGCGCGATCTGCCCCACCAGCCGGTCATAAATCCCCAGCAGCAGCGCCACGGTCCCACCAGACACCCCCGGCACAACATCCGCAGCCCCCATAGCCAACCCTCGCGCCAGGTTCGTGAGCGCCCGCCGGAACATCAAGTCGAAGCTAGACGCGGGAAGTCCCCGGGCGATGACCCGGGGACTTCCGCTGACAGCAGAGATGGTGCCGCTGGGCAACTCAGCCCATGGCCGAGTGTCAGCCGCTCGAAACCACGTCGTCCAGCGCCATACCTGGGCCCCCGTGTTCGGAAACGTCGAGACCCACCATTTCCTCCTCCGCCGACACTCGCAGCCCGATGGTCGCCTTCAGGATCCCGAACAGGATCATCGAGGTCACAATGACCCACACGGCCACGATCACCACCATCAGGAACTGCACGATCAACTGCTCGATGCCGCCGCCGTAGAACAGGCCTGCGTTCTCACGGCCCAGGAACGCATCGTCGTGGGTTGCAAACAGGCCGATGGCCAGCGTGCCCCACATGCCGGCCGCGCCGTGGACGGCGAAGGCACCGACCGGATCGTCGATCTTCATCTTGCGGTCCACGAAGCCGACCACGCCCACCACGATGAGCCCGGCGATGAAGCCGGTGACGATGGCGCCCCACGGATCCATCGTGCCGCAGCCGGCAGTGATGCCGACCAGGCCGCCCAGCGCGCCGTTGCCTGCCATCGGCACGTCGGGCCGGCCGGTGCGCAGCCAGTTCAGCGCTGTCGCACCGATCGTGCCAGCACACGCCGCCAGCACCGTGTTCAGCGCCACGAACATCACGAACTCGTCGGCTGCGAGCTCCGAGCCGGGGTTGAAGCCGAACCAGCCGAACCACAGGATGAACACGCCCAGGATGGCGAGCGTCACGTTGTGGCCCGGAATGGTGCGCGAGGTGCCGTCGGCTGCGTACTTGCCGATGCGAGGCCCGAGCATCCAGGCGCCGACGAGGGCGATCCAGCCGCCCACGCTGTGGACGATGGTGGAGCCTGCGAAGTCGCTGTAGACGGCGTCGCCGATCGAGATGTTGGCGATGAGCCCGCCGCCCCAGGTCCAATGAACCACGATCGGGTAGATGATCGCCGTGGTCACGAGGCTGAAGATGAGGTAGGTGCTGAACTTGGTGCGCTCCGCCATGGCGCCCGAGGCGATGGTGACCGCCGTGGCCGCGAAGACGGCCTGGAAGAAGAAGTCGGTGGAACCCGACAGGCCTTCTGAGATGTCGAACAGGTCGACGCCCGACAGGGCGAACGAGCCCCAGCCGAACGCACTGTTGCCGTCGCCGCCGTAGGCCAGCCCGTAGCCCACCAGGAAGAACGCCAGGATGCCGATGGATGCGTCGGCGAGGTTCTTGGCCATGATGTTGGCCACGTTCTTCGAGCGGGTGAGGCCCGACTCGAGCATGGCGAAGCCGGCCTGCATCAGGAAGACGAGCACGCCGGCGATGAACACCCACAGGTTGTCCATCACGGCCTGCACCATCTCGGCGGACAGCGAGTCGTCCTGCGCGCCGGCGGGCCCGGCGAACAGGAACAGGCCGCCGAGGGCGCCCGCGACGATGAGGAACAGCTTGCGTTTCATGGCCAATCTCCTACGACTCGGCTCCAGATGTGTGGCTGATGCAGCGAAGCTAGGAATGGCGTGTTGCGCGGGAGTCACCCCGACGTGACCGCTCGATGCACAGCGCGGGTCGGGGCTGTTGCCGAGATGTTTCGGCCGCGTTGCGGCCCGGGTTCCCCGCTCTTGTTCCCGAGTTCGATTCGATACGGGCTCACGGGCCGCTCGGGCCCCAGCTAGCTCATGGGGTAGCGGAGCTTGGGGCCGGCTTCGGCCCAGTCCATGTGGTCGCGGATGTACTCGTTGGCCGGGTCTCGAGGTGGCGAGTAGTCCCAGCCCTCGGCTGCTGCGGCATGGACTACCCGGCGGGCACGCTGGGACGCCAGCACCTGCTCACGGATCGAGGCGGAATCCCAGCGCTGGGTGACCTCCGCGGCGAACGCAGCCGACAGATCCGCCAGCTCCGGCGAGCCCGCCAGATTCCGATGCTCTGCCGGATCGGTCGAGACGTCGTACAGCAGCGGCGGGTCGGTATCGCAGTGGATGTACTTGTAACGGCCGCGGCGGATCATGAACAGGGGATGCGACGTCAGCTCGCCCATGTACTCGCCGACGGTCTCGTCGACGGGATCATCGCCCCCGGTCGCCGCGGGCCAAAGGCTGCGGCCGTCGAGCGGTGCGCCCAGCTCAGCCGGCGGACCTCCCGCGATATCCATCAGCGTGGGGGCCAGATCCAGCAGGGAGCACACGTTGGGCACCGTGCCCGCAGCGACGTCAGGCCCCGCCATCACCAACGGGACGCGGGCCGAGCGCTCGAAGAACGACATCTTGAACCAGGAGTCCCGGTCGCCGAGCATGTCGCCGTGATCGCCGGTGGCGATCACTACCGTGTCGTCGGCGCGGCCGGTCTCGTCCAGCACCGCGAGCAGCTCGCCCAGCCACCAGTCGAAGTAGCTCGTGTTGGCGTAGTAGGCGTGGCGGGCGGTGCGGCACTGCTCCTCGGTCCACCCCCGGGTGTCGGCCTCGATGCCGGCCCGGATGCGCACGGTGTGCGGATCGAAGTCGGCGGGCACCGGTCCCGGCAGGTCGATCCGGTCGTGGTCGTAGAGGTTCCACCACTCGGGCCGTGCCACATAGGGGTCGTGGGGGTGGATGAACGCCACCGCCAGGAAGAACGGGCGGTCGTCGGGTTCGCGCGCCAGGTCGTACAGGCAGCGGCGTGTGGCGAAGCCGACCTCGTTGTCGTAGTCGATCTGGTAGGTGGCGAGCGCTTGGCCGGCCCCCGAGAGGCTGTCCATGTTGTGGTACCACTTGCCGATCCGCTCGCCGGCCGCATCCCAGTTGGGCGTCCACGCGAAGTTCGCCGGGTAGATGTCGGTGGTGAGGCGCCGGCTGAAGCCGTGCAGCTGGTCGGGCCCGACGAAGTGCATCTTCCCCGACAGCACCGTCCGGTAGCCCGCCAGGTTCAGCCAGTGGGCGATGGTGGGGGCTGCGGCACTCCACTCCGACGCGTTGTCCCAGGCACCGATCTGCGATGCCGCCCGGCCGGTCATCATCGAGTACCGCGACGGAGCGCACAGCGGCGAATGGCAGTACGCGGCATCGAACCGCGCACCGCGCTCCGCGAGCGAGTCCATCGACGGCGTCTGCACCACGGGGTGGCCGTAGGTGCCGGTGAAATGCGGCGCCAGCTGGTCCGCCATCACGAGCAGAACGTTGGGCGCAGCCATCAGTCGAACAGTACGCCCGCCCGAACCCAACGCGCACCAGCGCGCGGTCAAGGTCAATTTCGGGCGTGCTAAGGTTTCGAAAACCGTCTAAATAGCCTGTTTTGGTCCGGGTCGGCTGGGACAGCCGGACCGGCGGCGGGCCGAGCGCTCTCGGGGAGGGCTGCCGGCACCTGCCGGCGACAGGCGGGAGACACACACCGGGGGGTGCCCATGTCCGAAACACGCAAATCCGGCGAACGAACTCGCCTGTCACGACTGCGCCAGCAGCGAGGACTCAGCGGCTGGCAGCTGCTCATTGCGCTGCTTGCAGCCATCGGGTTGCTCGCAGCGGCATGCACCGGCGGCGACGGCGACGACGCAGCCGAGGAGCCGGCCGCCACCACCGAGGCGATGGCGGAAGAAGAGCCAGCCGAGATGCCGGCCGATGAGGGTCCGGACCTGGGCTCCCAGACCACGATCACCTTGGCCGCGAATCCGTGGAACGGCTCGACCTTGAACGTGGCCGTCGCTGCGCAGCTGCTCGAGAGCGAGCTCGGCTATGCCGTCGAGATCGTCGACATCGACGAGAACGCCCAGTGGGCTGCGATCAACACCGGAGACATCAGTGCATCGCTGGAGGTGTGGCCGTCGGGCCACGCTCACAACGTGATCGACTTCATCGACAACGCCGATGCCAACGTGGACCACGCGGGCCTGCTCGGCCCGGTCGGCAAGATCGGCTGGTTCACGCCGACCTACATGATCGAGCGCCATCCGGAGCTGGCGACCTGGGAAGGCTTCGCCGATCCGGCGCTGGCCGGCCTGTACGCCACAGCCGAGACCGGCGACTTGGGGCAGTTCCTGGGCGGTGATCCCAGCTTCGTCCAGTACGACGAGGACATCATCAACAACCTGGGCCTGCCGATGCAGGTGGTCTACGCCGGGTCGGAGGCTGCGATCCTGGCCGCCGTCGACGCTGCCTACAGCCGGGAGGAGCCGATCCTGGTGTACCTGTGGACACCGCACTCGGCGTTCAACAGCTACGACCTCACCAACGTGCTGCTGCCCGAGTACAGCGACGACTGCTACGCCACGGCCGACGCCGGCGGTGTTAACTGCGACTATCCCGCCGATGTCCTGTTCAAGATCATCGATGCGAGCCTGGCCGAGAACGCCCCCGCAGCTGACGCCTTCCTGCGGGCCATGAACTACGACAGCGCCGACCAGATCTCCATGCTGGCCGCCGTCGAGGGCGAAGGCATGTCGATCGACGATGCCGCTGCGGCCTGGATCGCAGACAATGAGGCAACCTGGAGCGCCTGGCTCGAGTAACCCATCAGCGCTCACTTCCTCCTAGGGCGCTGACCCGTCGGCGTCGGCCTCCCACGGCCGGCGCCGGCGGGGCTCGTCCCGCATGTCCCCAGAGGCTGAGCCGCAGGTGATCCGGTGACCGAACCCCTGTACGACTTCATCATCGTCGGCGGCGGATCGGCTGGCTGCGCGCTCGCCAACCGGCTGAGCGCGGATCCTGCCAACAGGGTGCTGGTGCTCGAGGCCGGTCGCCGCGACTACCGGTGGGACGTGCTCATCCACATGCCGGCCGCGCTGGCCATGCCGATCGGCAACCGCTTCTACGACTGGCAGTACGAGACCGAGCCGGAGCCGCACATGGGCGGGCGGCAGGTGTACCACGCCCGCGGCAAGGTGCTCGGCGGCTCCAGCTCCATCAACGGGATGATCTTCCAGCGCGGCAACCCGGCCGACTACGACAAGTGGGCCGGCCAGCCCGGCATGGCCGCGTGGAGCTACCGGCACTGCCTGCCGTACTTCAAGCGGATGGAGACCTGCCTGGCGGGTCCCGATGACTGGCGCGGCGGCGACGGCCCGCTGGTGCTCGAGCGGGGCCCGGCCACCAGCCCGCTGTTCGAGGCCTTCTTCGACGCCGTGCAGCAGGCCGGCTACGAGCTGACCGACGACGTGAACGGATTCCGCCAGGAAGGCTTTGCAGCGTTCGACCGCAACATTCACCGCGGCCGGCGCCTGTCCGCCTCACAGGCCTACCTGCACCCGGTGATGGGACGCCGGAATCTGGAACTCCGCACCGGCGCGCTGATCAGCCGGGTGCTCTTCGACGGCAGCCGGGCAACCGGAGTCGAGTACCGGCAGAAGGGCCGGCGGGGCCGCACCCGGGTCGCCCGAGCGGGGCACGTGATCCTGTGCGCGGGGGCGTTCGGCTCAGCGCAGCTGCTGCAGCTCTCGGGCGTGGGCTCCCCCGCGCTGCTCGGCCAGCACGGCATCGGCGTGGTCTCGCCCCTGGACGGCGTGGGCGAGAACCTCCAGGACCACCTGGAGGTGTACATCCAGTACGCCTCGAAGCTGCCGGTGTCGATGCAGCCCCACCTGCGGCGCTGGCGCCACCCGTGGATCGGCCTGCAGTGGCTGGCACGGCGGGGACCGGGGGCCACCAACCACTTCGAGGCGGGCGGCTTCGTGCGCAGCAACACCGACGAGGCCTACCCCAACCTCATGTTCCACTTCCTGCCGCTGGCCGTGCGCTACGACGGCTCGGCACCGGTCAGCAAGCACGGCTACCAGGTGCATGTCGGGCCGATGTACTCCGATGCCCGCGGCTGGGTGCGCATCAGCTCAACCGACCCCACCGCCAAGCCGGCGATCCGATTCAACTACCTGTCCACCGCCCAGGACCGGCGCGAGTGGGTCGAGACCGTGCGTGTCACCCGTCACATCATGAACCAGCCCGCCTTCGCGGTCTACAACGACGGCGAGCTGTCGCCCGGCCCCGGCACACAGTCCGACCACGAGATCATGGACTGGGTGGCACGCGACGCCGAGACGGCGCTGCACCCTGCGGGCACGGCGCGGCTGGGCACCGACGAACTGGCGGTGACCGACCCGGCGACCATGAACGTGCTGGGCACCTCGGGCCTCAGCGTTGTGGACGCCTCGGTGATGCCCACCGTCACCAACGGCAACATCTACGCGCCGGTCATGATGATCGCCGAGAAGGCCGCCGACCTGCTGCTCGGAAACGAGCCGCTCGCTCCGCTGGACGTGCCGGTCTACGGCCGGGCGTGCGGGGGTTCGGGGCCGGGCCCTGTGCCGTCGTGACGGCCGTCGTGATCGGAGATCATCGCGGAGACGAGGTCGAGCACCTCGTGGCGCTCGGCCTTGGTCGGGGGTGCGAGGCCGAACAGGTCGATCAGCCAGAGCCCATCGCCCACGATGCGTGCGAGCAGGCCGGCGGTCTCGGCCAGCTTGTCGTCATGCATGAGGCGCTCCTGCCAGCGCTCGAACGTTGCCCGGGTGTTCGCCAGCAGCTCGTCGTCGAGCGCCGCGGCCGCCAGGATCGATGCCGAGGTGTCATCGGCGGCCTTGTAGGGCTCGCGCACGTAGTCGAGGTAGGCGAGCGCGAACGTGCCACGGGCGGCGGGATCGGCTGCCCGGAACCGGGCTTCCCGTATGTCCAGCTCGTCGTCGAGCACGGCGAGCGTCTCGTCGAGCAGCCCGGCCATCAGGGCATCCTTGGAGCCGAAGTGGTAGAGGAAACCGCCCTTGCTGACGCCGGCCGCTATCGCGACCCGGTCGAGCGTGAGATTGGCTGCGCCGTCGGTGCGGATGACCTCGATGGCCGCCCGCAGGATGCGCTCGCGGGTCTGCACGGCTCGCTCCTGCACCGGGCCCGATCTCGAGGCTGCGCTGTCCGCGGCAGGCGGCGGTGCTTCGCTGTCACCGGATGTCGCGTCGGGGGGGCGAGATCGTGCCACAGTCAGCACAGCGTATCGACGCGCCAAACCCGTCCAGGCAGACGGTAACGCGGCACGCGGGGGCAATGGGGGCAGCCATGGAGCCGATCGTCACGGTCAGCGGCCTGTGGAAGATCTTCGGCAAGAAAGTCGATGCTGCCCGTGAGCTGGCGGCCGAAGGCGCCGATCGGGAGCAGATCCAAGCCGACACGGGCTGCCTGGTGGCAGTTCGCGATGTCACCTTCGACGTGCATGCCGGCGAGACGTTCGTGGTGATGGGCCTGTCGGGTTCGGGCAAGTCCACGCTGGTGCGCTGCGTGTCGCGCCTGATCGAGCCCACATTCGGCCACATGGAAGTGTGCGGAACCGTTCTCGCCGACGCCAGCGATACGGCACTGCGCGAGCTGCGCCGCAGCAAGATGGCGATGGTCTTCCAGCATTTCGGACTGTTCCCCCACCGGCGCGTGGTCGACAACGTGGCCTACGGGCTGGAAGTGCAGGGCGTTGCGCGTGACGAGCGCCATGAGCGGGCGCGAGAGGTGCTCACCACCGTGGGGCTCGACGGCTGGGGCAACCACTACCCGCAGCAGCTGAGCGGCGGCATGCAGCAGCGAGTCGGGCTGGCACGTGCCCTTGCTGTCGAGCCTGAGGTGCTGTTCTTTGACGAGCCGTTCTCGGCGCTCGATCCGCTCATCCGGCGCGATATGCAGGACGAGCTGGTGACGCTGCAGATCGAGCTGCAGCGCACCATCGTGTTCATCACCCACGACTTCGCCGAGGCACTGCGCCTGGCCGACCGGATCGCCATCATGCGCGACGGGGCCTTCACCCAGGTCGGGACGCCGCTCGAGATCTTGACGCAGCCCGCCGACGACTATGTGCGGGCCTTCACGCAGGATGCGCCGATCGCCAAGGTGCTCCCCGCGTGCTCCCTGATGCGGCCGGTCGGTGACGTCGCTGTCGAGGAGAGCTGGCCACGCACCACTGAGACCGCCACGCTCGAATCGGCCCTGCCGTTCCTGCTGTCGGAGCACCGCCCGGTGGTGGTCTGCAACGCCGAGGGCGACCCCCTGGGCCTGCTCCACCAGGACGATGTGGCAGCGGTGCTGGAGCAGAACCTGCGATGAGCCAGACAGTCGCCGCTGGGCCCGGTGCCAGCGTCGGCGCGCCCGTCTCGCGGCGACGGTCGCCGTTCGCCGTGGGGCTGGCGGCCTCCGCGGTCGCGCTCGTGATCGTCGGCTTCGTCGCATCGGTCGGCGCCTTTCCCGAGTCATGGAACCTCGGCCTGGCCGACCCCATCGACCGCACACGGCGCTGGCTCATCAACAACCAGACGTCCCACTGGCTGTACACGGTGCTGCTGAACCCGCTGACCGACCTGGCCGATGCCGGCATCCGCCAGCTCGAGGCGATCCTGCGGTGGTTCCCGTGGTACGTGTACCCGGTCGTCTGCGGCCTCGGGCTGTGGCGTGTGCGCGGCCGGGTGGCAGGCGCGCTCGGCTTCTGCGGCGTCGTGCTCATCGGCATGACCGACCTGTGGCAGCAGGGCTTCGCCACGCTCGCGCTGATGGGCGTAGCGGTGTTCCTGTCGCTGCTGGCCGGCATCCCGCTCGGCATCGCTGCATGGCGCAACGACCGGTTCGCCGGCGTGCTGCGCCCCACGCTCGACGCCATGCAGACCATGCCCGGGTTCGTCTATCTCATCCCGTTCGTGCTGCTGTTCGGCATCGGGCGCGTGCCGGCGCTGATCGCGACGGTCATCTTCGCCCTGCCACCGGTGGTGCGGCTCACCGATGTCGGCCTGCGCAACGTGCCCGGGCCGATGGTGGAAGCCTCGGAGATGTTCGGCGCCACCGACCGCCAGACGCTGCGGCTGGTGCGGATCCCCGCCGCTCGCCCGGCGATCCTGGCCGGCACCAACCAGACCACGATGCTCGCCATGAGCATGGTGGTGATCGCCGCATTCATCGGCTCGGGCGGTCTCGGCCAGGACGTGCTGCGAGCCATGCGCGACATTGATGTCGGCGAAGCCTCTGAAGCCGGCATCGCCATCGTCATCATGGCGATCATCCTGGATCGCTTCACGCGGGGCATCGCCACGCTGGGCGAGCGCGGGCGCGGCCAGGACACGAACGCCCATACAGGCGGCTCGCTGCGGCCCGCGGACACCGTGGCGATCCGCTGGATCGCCGCAGCAACGGCGCTGGTGGCGCTGGTGGGCGGCATCGCAGGTCACAACAGGTTTCCCGAATGGCTGCAATGGCACTACGCGCCGTACATCAACGACATCACGGCGTGGGCTCGCGACAACCTCTACGACATCGGCAACTCGGGCATCGGCACCGGACCGCTCAGCGACTTCATCACCGTCTACATGGTGACGCCGCTGCGGGAGCTGCTCTCGTCGGGCATTCCCTGGCCGGCCATGATCGGGCTCGGCGTGCTGGGCGGCCTGCTGGCTCGTGGCGTCACGCTGGGACTTGGCATCGGCGTCGCACTGTTGCTGATCGGGTGGCTGGGCATGTGGGAGCTGTCGATGGACACGCTGGCCCAGACGCTGGTGGCCGTGGCCGTCACGCTGGCCATCGCAGTGCCGCTGGGAATCCAGGCCTCCCACAGCGATCGCTTCCAGAAGCTGATCGACCCGGTGCTCGACTTCCTGCAGACCATTCCCAGCTTCGTGCTGCTGGTGCCGGTCATCACGCTGTTCCACGTGGGGCGGATCCCGGGCATCATCGCCTCGGTGGTGTACGCGCTGCCGGCGGCGGTGCACTACACCGATCTGGGGCTGCGCCGGGTTCCCGCCGAAGTGCACGAAGCGGCCACGAGCTTCGGCGCAACCCGTTGGCAGCGCCTGCGGCGCGTCGAGCTGCCGCTGGCCGCACCCGAGCTGATGGTGGCGGTCAACCAGGTCATCATGCTGGTGCTGGCCATGGTGGTGATCGCCGGGCTCGTCGGCGGCGGCGGGCTCGGCCTCGAGACGGTGAACGCGCTGCGCCGCAGCGACGCCGTCGGCCGGGGCTTCGAGGCCGGCATAGCGATCGTGCTGCTGGCAGGGATCCTGGACCGCCTCACCAGAGGCGTGGCGGACCGCCTCCGCCCCCCCGCCGCCGCCTAGTCCCGCTGCCAGCGGCATCGGAGCGACTCGAACCGGCAAATGTGGCCGCGGGTGGTTCCTGCAAGCGGCAACCACGATGGCGGCCGGCAGATACGGGAGCACTACGGTGTCGTCATGACTGGTTCGCATCGCTGTCCGAACAGTTCCTCACACTGGCGGTCAATGATGCAGAAGGCGGTTGCTGTTGGCGTGCTGGCCCTGCTGGCGGCCGCATGTATCGACATGGAGCTGGACTTTCTCGTCCACGACGACGGCTCGGGATCGGTGACCATGACGATGCGCATCGACGAGGCAGTGATGGAGTTGGCTGCCCTCGGAGAAGGCGGGACCGCCGAAAGCCTCTGCCAAGAGATGCTCGACGATATGGACGCCGACGACATGTTCGGTCTCGGCCTCAGCAGCCTCGATTCGAGTGCTGAAGTGGGCGTCGTGGACGGGAGTTGTGTCACCACAATGACCGCCACGTGGGATGCAAGCCAATCCGAAGTGATCCTGGCCTCCTTCGCTGAAGACGACGGCCCTGACATCCGCCGCCTCGACAACGGCGGCTGGCGCTTCGAGATGGACCTTGGCTCGCTCGAGGACGATGAGCTCTCGCTCGACGATCTCGAGATGGTCACGGCGATGGGCTTCGACTTTCCCACGCTGGCGATTTCGGTGACGCTGCCCGGCGATGCCGTTGAGCACAACGCCCACTCGGTGAGTCAATCGAAGTACACGTGGGAGATTGACTTCGAGAACCTGGACGAGGTTCCCGAGGCGCTCTACGCAGAAACGGCGCCCGGCGGCGGACTGGGGCCCGCGGCAATCGGAGCGATCGTGGCCGGGGTCGGGTTGGCCCTCGCGGCTCTTGTCACGCTGCGCCGCCACCGCGAGGCTCAGGCCGCAGCAGCAGATGACACAGATGACAGCGACGATGCTTCGTGACCACAAATTGAGTTGATGTAGTCACAATTTGTCCACGCTGTGACCACTTCACTTGCTAGTGTGGTCACATGAGCAATGACATCGGCATCCGGGAGCTGAAGGCGAAGCTGTCGGAGTGCGTGCGGCGGGCTGCCGGCGGCGAACGCCTCATCGTCACCGACCGGGGCCGGCCGGTGGCACAACTCACCCCGCTGGACCCCTCGACGCTCGACGACCTGGCACGCATCGAGCAGGGCGTCGCCGAAGGCTGGATCACGCCCGCCAAGCGGCGCGGCGGCCTCAAGCACTTCGATCCGCCACAGCCAGTCCCGTCCAGTTCAGGACTCACCATCATGGAGGTACTCGACGAGGATCGCGGTGACTGATGCTCTACGTGGAGTCGAGCGCTCTCGTCAAGCGCTACGTGGCCGAACCGGACTCTGACATCGCTCTGCGGTTCATGGACGCTGAACCGACGCTCGTGACCTCACGTCTTGCCGAAGTCGAAGTGCGCCGCAGCCTCGTGCGCCTTCTGGCCGGACCAGAGCTGGCAGACAAGCGCCGCGACTTTCAACTTCATCTCACCGCGTTCGACATCGTGGCTCTCGACGAACACGTACTCGAGGACGCGGCCCGGATTGCTGAGGAGACGCTGTGCCGCTCGCTCGACGCGATCCACCTGGCGGCTGCCCGACGGGCGAGCCCGAATGCGACCGTGCTGACGTTCGACCGGCGTCAGGCAGAAGCGGCCCGCTCCATCGGCATGGCCGTCCTCGGCGCTTGATCTCTGAGCGGGCGCAGCTGCCCGCGCGGTTGCCTAGAGGAAGGCGGGGACGAAGACCAGGCTGACGATGGTCATCACCTTGATGAGGATGTTCATCGCCGGGCCCGAGGTGTCCTTGAACGGGTCGCCGATGGTGTCGCCGACCACCGCCGCCGCATGGGCATCGGTGCCCTTGCCGCCGTGCGCGCCCGCCTCGATGTACTTCTTGGCGTTGTCCCAGGCGCCGCCCGAGTTGGCCATGTAGATCGCGATCAGGAAACCGGTCACCACCGCGCCGGCCAGGAAGCCGCCGAGCGCGTTCACGTCGATGAAGCCGATCACCAGCGGCAGCACCACCGCCAGGCCGCCCGGCAGCAGCATCTCGCGCAGGGCCGCCTGGGTGGAGATGTCGACGCAGCGGCGGCTGTCGGGCTTCACGCCCGGCTCGCCCTCGCGCAGCCCGGGGATCTCGGCGAACTGGCGGCGGACCTCCACGATCATCGCCTGGGCCGCCCGGCCCACCGAGCTCATCGTGAGCGCCGCAAAAATGAACGGCGTCATCGCGCCCAGGAACAGGCCGATGGTGACCGCCGTGTCGTTGATGTCGCGGAACACCTGGTCGCCGGCGGTCAGGCTGAACGACTTGAACAGCGCCAGCGCCGTCACCGCAGCCGAGCCCACCGCGAAGCCCTTGGCAACCGCTGCGGTGGTGTTGCCCAACGAGTCGAGGCTGTCGGTGACGCCGCGCACCTCGGGCGGCAGCTCGGCCATCTCGGCGATGCCGCCGGCGTTGTCGGCGATGGGCCCGTAGGCGTCCACGGCCACGATCACGCCGGTCACCGCCAGCATGCCGATGGCTGCCAGCGACACGCCGTACAGCCCGATCACGTCGCCGGCCTCGCCGAATGCAAGCCCGCCGAACAGGTACGACAGGCCGATCATCGTCACCACCAGTGCGACGGCAGGCAGCGTCGAGAGCTTGCCCTGCGCGATGCCCTCGATGGTGACCGTGGCGGGGCCTGTCTCGGACTGCTGGGCGATGCCCTTCACCGGCCGGAAGTGCTCAGAGGTGAAGTACTCAGACGTGAAGCCGATGGCCCAGCCGCCGAGCAGTCCCACGATGATCGTGAACGCCAAGAAGATGGGAGCGCTGAGCTCGTAGCTGCCGATCGTCGGGCTGCCGCTGAACAGCACCAGCGTGCCGACGATGGCAAAGACGACCGTGAGCGCCATGGCCACGTACTGACCGGTGTGCAGCTGCCCCGACAGGCTGCGGCCCTCGCGGCCGCGCACGAACAGCGCGCCGATGATCGAGGCGATCATCCCGAGCGCCCCGATCAGTATCGGGTACATCAGCAGCCCTTCGGCGTCGCCGAAGCTGCCGGCCAGGCTGTCGCCTTCGAGGAACACCGGCACCAGCAGCGAGGCCAGCACCACCGGCGCCACGATCGACCCGGCGTAGGACTCGAACAGGTCGGCGCCCATGCCGGCCACGTCGCCCACGTTGTCGCCGACCGCGTCTGCAATGGTGGCCGGGTTGCGGGGATCGTCCTCGGGGATGCCGGCCTCCACCTTGCCCACCAGGTCGCCGCCGACGTCGGCTGCCTTGGTGTAGATGCCGCCGCCGATACGGGCGAACAGCGCGATCGAGCTGGCACCCAGCCCGAACGCAGCCACCACCTGGAAGGCCTGGTCGACGCCCAGCCACTTCACCCACAGCAGGTAGTTGATCGAGATGCCCAGCAGCGCCAGGCCGGCCACGCTGAAGCCCATCACGGCCCCGCCCTTGAACGCCAGCGGCAGCGCCTTGGCAGCGCCCTGGCGGGCAGCGTTGGCCGTGCGGGTGTTGGCCGCGGTGGCGATGCGCATGCCGATGAAGCCCGCCACCGACGACAGCACCGCGCCCATCAGGTAGGCGAAGCTCGCCGCCAGCCGAGGTGTGAAATCGTCGGCGATGGGCACGATCAGCAGCAGCACGAACATGGCCGCCACGAAGACCGACACCCACCGGTACTCCCGGCGCAGGAACGCCATGGCCCCCTCGCGGATGGCTGCGCCGATCTCGCGCATCAGCTCGGTGCCCTGGTCGGCCCGCAGCACCACCTTGGCGAAGTAGTACGCCAGCAGCAGCGCTAGTACGGAAGCGATCAGGGCGAGATACGGAACAGCAGTCACATGGGCCTCCAGGGGCACATCGAAATCAGGTCAAGTCGGGTCAGATCAGGATCAGGTCGAGTCAGGACCGGGTCACGTCGGGATGGCTCGGGGGAGTATGCCGGACCGAAGGTCAGGATGCAGAAGTCCCGTCGTGGGAGTGGTGCTCCTCGGGCGGCACTTCGGTGTGAGCGCCGCGCTTGCCGGAGAACCACAGCAGCGCCAGCGCGGCCCCGCCCGCAGCGCCGGAGGCGACCAGGATGCCGATCTTGGCCAGATCGGTGATGCCGCCGTCGTCGAAAGCCAGCCCGGTGATGAATATCGACACGGTGAAGCCGATGCCGGCGGCGAAGCCCATGCCCACGAACTGCGGCCAGTTCATCCCTTCGGGCAGGCTGAAGCCGAACAGGGTCGCCACCCAGGTGAACAGCGCGATGCCGAGCGGCTTGCCGACCACCAGTCCCAAGATGACACCCCAGGTGACAGGCGAGCCGGCTGCTTCGGTCACCGTGTCGACCGAGAGCGGCACCCCGGCGTTGGCGAGCGCGAAGATCGGCACGATCAAGAACGCCGTGAACGGGTGCAGCAGCGACTCGAGCCGCTCGGTCACCGGCACCGATTCCTGCACCAGGAATGACGCCTGGTGGACCTGCTCGACGCTGGGATCGTCGGGGAGATGATCCACCATGTCCTGGGCCTTGGTGCGGTCCAGCAGCGGCTTGGCGGGAGTCAGCAGGCCGAGCACCACACCGGCGATGGTGGCGTGCACGCCCGATTCCAGGGTGGCGTACCAGATCACAAGGCCGATCACCCAATACACCTCGAGCGCCCACACCTTCATCAACGCGAGCATCCGCACCAACACGGTCAGCACGACGGCCACCGCCAGCCATCTGAGGTCCAGATCGCCGGCGTAGAAGATCGCGATCACCGCGATGGCCCCGATGTCGTCCACGATGGCCAGCGTCAGCAGGAACAGCTTGAGGATCGGGGGCACCCGAGACCCCAGCAGCGCCACCACGCCCACTGCGAAAGCTATGTCGGTGGCCATCGGAATGCCCCAGCCCGAGGCGGCTTCCCCTGTCGGGTTGAACACCACGTAGAACAGCGCGGGCACGACCATGCCGCCGATAGCGGCAATCGCCGGCAGCGTCGCGGCACGAACGGTCGAGAGGTACCCCGTCACCAGCTCGCGCTTGATCTCGAGTCCCACCACGAAGAAGAACATCGCCATGAGCCCGTCGTTGACGAACGCTTCCAAGCTCAGCGGGTGGACGTGGTAGCCGCCTACGGTCAGGTCGATCTCGGTGTGCCAGAAGTCGAAGTAGCTCTGGCTCCACGGCGAATTGGCCCAGATGAGCGCCGTGGTCGCGGCCACCAGCAACAGCACGCCGCTGGCGACCTCGCGATGGACGAACCTGAGGATCGGCTGGGCCACGAACCGGGCCAGCCACCTGTCGCCGCCTGCGAATGTCTCGCGCTGGAACAGGTACTCCGGACCCGCCATATGGCCGCACAGGATAGGTGCCGCTACAAGAGGTGCCTTGCGGCGTCGGTTGTCGCCCGCCTTGTTGTGGCGAGGTTCAGCGAACAGTCACCGCCGCAATGGCTGCTTCTAGCCCGGCGGCTGTGTCGAAGAGCGAATCGACCCCGGTTTGGGCCAACGTCGCGGCCACCTCCGACGCACGCACCACCAGCACCACACCGCCGCCCGCGGCCCGGCAGCGTCGGCGCGCATCGAGCAACACGCCGAGGGTGACCGGCTGCAGGACGTCCACATCGGACAGGTCGATCACCAGCTGCGGCTGGGTGCTGGCTGTCGCCAGCGCCGAGCGCAGCGCAGTGTCCAGCGACGCGATGGATGCCAGATCGAGCTCGCCGCGCGGCGTCACCACCACAACGGCAGTGCCGTCGGCGGCCGTCACCGTGCGCTCAGCGATACCCAGCATCAGGGTGACTGTGCTAATCGTCGGGGTTGCGTCGACAGGTGCATGGGACCAGCCGGGGGCTCACGCAAAGCGGGGCATCACCTTGTCGCTGATGAGCTCGAGCGACGTGTTGATCTGGTCGGCGGAGTGGATGCCCTGGGGCACCAGGAAGAAGGCTTCCTCGACGCCGAGCACCGTCTGCGCCTCGGAGATCTGGCGGCTGATCGTGTCGGGGCTGCCGACGAGCTGCAGCGGCATGCCCTGGCCGAACTGGATGGCCCACTGGTTCCAGAACCACTCCATGTCGGCGAACTGTGCCCAGGCTTCCTCGTCGGTGGGCGCGCACACCGCTACGCCGCCCCAGCCGCACTCGTGACCGCGGGGTTTCTCGATGCCGTGCTGCGCGGCCTCGTCGCGGTACGCCTTCCACAGCGCCTCGCAGAAATCCATCTTGTCGCTGAGCACGATCGGCGTGCCGCCGTAGCGCGCCCAGAAAACCGCCGAGTCCATCGACATGGTGAACCCGCCATACAGCGGCGGGTGCGGCGACTGCAGCGGGCGTGGGGCGATGCCCACCTCGTGGATCGTCATGTCGGGGTCGACCCCGGCGCCGTAGTCGGAATAGACGGTGTGGGTGTGGGGGTTGAGGTTGTCGTTGGGGAAGCGCCAGAACTCGCCCTCGTAAGAGAACGTGTTGTTCTTCAAGGCGGTGAGCACCACATCGACGAACTCTTCGAAGAAGCGGCGGTTGTGGGCGTCTTCGTCGGTGCCGCGGTTCCACTTGCCCACCGCTGCGAGGTCGGGGCGGATCTTGAACTGGTCCACCCAGCGGTGCTGGTAGCCGCGCACCACGCCGAAGCACAGCCGCCCGCCGGTCATGTGGTCGAGCGTCGCCACCTGCTCGGCCACACGCAGCGGGTTGTGTGTGGTCGAGACGTAGCCGCACGCGATCGGCCGCAGCCGGCTGGTGTGCTGGGCGATCCAGCTCGCCATCAGGTTCAAGTCGTTGGAGATCTCGAAGCCCTCGATCTGCAGGTGGTGCTCGGGATGGCCGAAGCCGTACCAGCCGTTGTTGTCGGCGAAACGCGCGATCTCGGCAATCTCGCCGAGCATCCGTTGGTAGTAATCGTTATTCAGTCCTGCGAGGCCGGCTTCGAGTTCATGCCGGCGGCCGATCGTGCAGTACATGAACAAGCTGAACTTCACTCTGGCTCCCGCTGTCTCGCTCCCCGGCACGATCCGGGGTTCACTGCGGAGTGTAGGTGAGCGTCCTGCGGAGGGTCCCGAGAGCCCCGCACGCACCTTTCGGCCGCCGACCACTGCATGAACGCCTGTTCAGGACTAGGTTTTTCTGCGGCATGAGCAGCACCGATGCAGCCGATCTAGAGCCCGTTCCCGCAGAAGCCGGCGATTCGCCCGGCAACGGCAATGACGACGCCAGCAGCGACGACATCGGGAACGGCAATGGCCGCCGGATCCGCAAGGGCGAGCGCAGCCGTATGCGGATTCTCGATGCCGCCGCGCGCCTGCTCTCCTGCCGCGGCTACGCCGCCACCACCCTGACGGACATCGCCGCTGCAGCGGAGATGCAGGCCGGCAGCCTCTACTACCACTTTGATTCGAAAGACGCGATCGTCGAAGAGGTGCTGAGCGTCGGCATCGACCACGCCCGCTCCGCGATCGACGCCGCACTGGAAGCGCTGGGTCCCGAGGCCCGAGGTTCCGACCGCTTGGCCGAGGCCATCGTCGCCTACGTCAACTGCATCGTCGCCGAAAGCAACTTCACGGTCGCCAACATCCGCTGTTTCAACGAATCGCCCCCGCAGACCCGCGAGAGCCTGGCGGTGCCACTGCGCGAGTTCGCCAATCTCTGGGTGGGCCTGCTCACCGAGGGTCAGGCCGATGGTTCGCTGCGAGCCGGCGCCAACGCCAAGGTCCTCGCCCGCATCATGATCTCCGGACTGAATTCGCTGGCCAGCTGGTACCGACCCGGCGGCGAACTGCGCCTCGAAGACCTCGCCCGCCAGTTCGCCGACATGGTCCTCGACGGTCTGCACCCCCCCGACTGAGCCACCGGGAACGCACCAGCTACAGGCGGCCGCTGGTGATGAGCTTGCGGCGGTGCTCGAGGAAGTCGACGAGCACGTAGTCGCCCAGGTTGTGGGGGCTGGTGAAGAAGGCCCGTCCCCCGTTCATCTCGGTCATCTTCTCCACGAACGCCCGCAGGTAGCTGTTCGGATCGAGCATGAACACGTTGATGCGGATGTCCTCGCGGGTGGCCCGGGCCACCTCGAGCAGCGTGGCCTCGATGGTCTCGCGCACCGGCGGGTAGGCGAAGTACGGCCGCCCGTCACGGGCCAGGTGGGCAGTCGGCTCGCCGTCGGTGATCATGATGATCTGCTTCGAGCCGGTCTGGCGGGCCAGCAGGCGACGGGCGATCATGAAGCCGTGCTGCATGTTGGTGCCGTAGGCGAAGTCCCACGACACCTCTGGCAACTGCGCCGCGGTCAGTTCGGAGGCTGACTCGGCGAAGCCCACGATGCCCAGGTAGTCGCGCGGGAACTGCGTGGAGATCAGCGAGTGCAGCGCCATCGTGACCTTCTTGGCGGGCAGGAAGTTGTCGCGCATCGGCATCGACAGCGACAGGTCCAGCATCAGCACCGTGGAAGCCCGCGACAGCAGCTCGGAGCGCTCGATCTCGAAGTCGTCCGGCGTCAGGCTCACCGGCGTGCCGGTGCCCTGGCGGGCCACCGCGTTGCGCACGGTGCGCTCGATGTTCAGGTTGAACGTGTCGCCGAATTCGTACGGCTTGGTCTCGTACGCGAACTCGTGGCCGACGCCCGACTTGCGCACCTGGTGGCTGCCGACCTTGTCGTCCATCAGGCGGTTGAACAGGTCGCCGAGCGCGTTCTGCCCGATGCGCCGCAGCGCACGCGGCGTCAGCTCCAGGCGTCCTTCGGTGTGCTGCGCGAGGCCTGATTCCTCGAGCATGCGCGCCATCTCGCTGAGCCGTTCGAGAGCCTCGGCCGACTGGTCGCCGAGCAGCTCGCGCACCCGCTCGGGATCCACTTCGGCCAGCGCCGAGGGGCTGACCGCACCCTGGAGCATCTCCGACAGCGCATCGAGGTCACCGAGCTGGGCGAGCACATCGGCTGCCTGCGACATCGACAACGGGTCGTCGCCGCCGAACTGGTAGCCCCGGTCCCAGCCCATGTCGGGAAACGCCTGCTGGAGATTCTGGGCGAGCTGCTGGGCCTGCCACTGCAGATCCATGTCGTCCATGAGCTGCGCTGCCAGGTCGGCGAGCTGCTGGCGCTGAGCGGGCGTCATCGAGTTGAGCATCGATGCCATGGCCGCCATGCGCTTGGCCATGATCTCGAGCAGCTCATCGAGCGACTGGGGATTCTCGGGGAAGAAATCGCCGTAGCGATCCATGAAGCCCTCGAAGTCAGGCTCCTCGCCGCGGGCACGCTGCTCGAGCATCTGGTTGAGCTCGGCCATCATGTCCTTGGTGCGGGCCAGATCTTCAGGGCTCATGTTGCCCATCGCCCCGGTCATCTGGTCGAAGTAGCTCTGGGCGACTTCCTGGCGCAGCCGCTCGACGAGCTCGTTGAACTGCTCGCGGGCCTCGGGCGACTCGAAGTCGTAGCCCTGCAGGCCGCGCATCTTCCCGGCCAGGTCGGGGGGCAGCATGTCGAGCTGCAGGTTGCGCTCGGCGGCGCTGGACTGGGCGATCTCTTCGCGGCGCTCGTCGCCGCTGTCGGCTGCGTCCTGTGCGAATTCCTCCAGCGCCTCACGCTCGGTGTCGGTGATCTCGTCGAGTTCGCGGGCGATGTCGTCGTAGACGCCGCCGAGGTCGAACTGCTCGAGCATCTCTTTTCGCCGGTCGCGCAGCCGCTCGATCATCTCGCGCAGGCCTTCGAGCCGGTTGCCCTCGGAGTCGGTGAAGCCCTGCTGCATGAGCCGGCGCAGGGCGGCATTGAGATCGCCGTGATACAGCAGGTCGTCGGTCATCTCGGCGAAGAGGCTGTCCGCGTCGAAGTCGAAGCCGGTCTGGGTGCCGTCCCACGCGGAGTAGCGGAACCGGGCGCCCTCGCGCCGGGCACGGCGCCAGCGGATCTTCATCGCTGGCCGCCGTCCGGCGCGAGTGCAGCCACCCATCTCGGGAATGCAGAACTTCCCTGCATGACGGTGCTCGCTCCGTCGGGCGCGAGTGCAGCCACCCTTTTCGGGAACACCGAACTCACCTGCATGAACTCACTCTCTCACGACGGCGGGTGCGGCGGCGGACTCAGCCGCGGGAGCGGTAGGTGGCCCGGGCGCCGACGTGCTCCTTGTTGAGCCGCTTCGACAGGTGCAGGCCCTCGAGCACCAGCTCGACGGCCGAAGCCAGCACTGCGGGCGCTGCGCCTTCGTCCGACTGCGCATCGGCTGCGGCGGCGACCAGCGACTCCGCGGCAACTGCCAGCGCTTGGTTGCCGGCGAGCAGCTCCATGTACGCCTCCGAGCCGAGGTCGTCGCCGGTGTGCACCACCTTGCCCTCGCCGAAGCTGGCGACCACATCGCTCAGCTCGTCGGGCGAGAAGCGGTTCTTGAACACTTCCAGCACGGCCGCCTTGAGCATGGTCTCCACGATCTTGCCGTCGCGCCCCTCCTCCATCGACTCGATCTCGATCTTGCCGGAGGTGGAACTCATGAGCGATTCCAGGTCGCTGACCCGGGGCACCACGTGCCGCTCGCCGCGTTGCAGCGCCCGGCGGGTGGCGTTGGCTGCGAGCGTCTCGGTGTTGGTGACGGTCATGCGCACCGACACACCCGAGCGCTGGTTGACCTGGCTGCTGGCACGGGCCACATGGCTGAAGGTCGCCACGATCTCGGCCATGAAGTCGGGCAACGTGACCACCACGCCTTCGCCCATCTCGGTCAGGTCCAGCGGGCGGGCCTCCGCCGACGCGATATCCATCTCGGTGTCGACATCGAGCGGGTAATGGGTGCGGATCTGGGCGCCGAAGCGGTCCTTCAGCGGTGTGATGATGCGGCCCCGGTTGGTGTAGTCCTCGGGGTTGGCGGTGGCCACCAGCAGCACGTCGAGCGGTAGGCGGATCTTGTAGCCACGGATCTGGACGTCGCGCTCTTCGAGAACGTTCAGCAGGCCCACCTGGATGCGCTCGGCCAGGTCGGGCAGCTCGTTGATGGCGAAGATGCCGCGGTTGGTGCGCGGTACCAAGCCGTAGTGCAGCGTCAGCTCGTCGGACAGGTACCTGCCCTCCGCCACCTTGATCGGGTCGACCTCGCCGATAAGGTCGGCAATTGACGTGTCGGGCGTGGCCAGCTTCTCGCCGTAGCGAATGCTGCGATGCGCCCAGGCGATCGGCGTGTCATCGCCGTGCTCGACAACCAGATCGAGGGCATGGCGGGACACCGGGTTGTATGGGTCGTCGAAGATCTCCGAGCCCTCGATGTAGGGCATCCACTCGTCGAGCAGGTTCACCAGCGAGCGGATCATGCGGGTCTTGGCCTGGCCCCGCTCTCCCAGGAACACCACGTCGTGGCCGGCCAGCATGGCGTTCTCGAGCTGGGGCAGCACGGTGTTCTCGTAGCCCAGCACTCCTTCGAACAGCGGCTCGGATGCGGCGATGGCCTTCGCGGCATTCGCACGCATCTCCTCTTTGACCGGCCGGGAGACCCAGCCGATCTTGCGCAGTTCGCCGAGCGTGGTGGGTTGGGTCATGGCGGGCAACCTACCCGCCCGCTTCGATTCCGCGCAGGTGTGTTGCACCGCAAGTTCCCTGCGCGTAGCGTGACCGGCGGAGGCGCGGGGGCTCGTACCCCTCGGGAGTAGTTTTGGAGTCCGTCCCGGTTGCGCCTCCGATTTGTCCCGCATAGCGTGACTGGTGGAGGCAAGGGGAATCGAACCCCTCGGGAATGGATTTACAGCCCCTCCCGGCCACCCGGCTGCCCCCTGGAACGAAGCCGTACAGCTCCGCTCCTCGAAGACCCCCGCTCGGCTAGCTGGGCGGGGGTCTCGCATGATATTCGCATTTCTCTTTTTTGTCCCTTTCAATATCTTTCAGTGATTTTCACCTTGACCTCCGAGGGCGGAGACGCCCGGTCGCTGGCGGGCGACTGGCTGGTGCGGGCGGCAGGGGCCGGCGAGTGGAGAACGGTGGCCGACCGTGGGCTCGACGAGTCGGGCTGGCAGGCAACCTCGACTCCCGGCCGGTGGTGGCTGGACCCTGGCCTCGCCGACGAGAACGCCGTCTTGTACCGGCGGCACTTCGAGCTGCCGGCGGATCTGGCGGCTGAGCTGGACAGTGCTGAACACGATGACACTCACTGGGACACTCACCGGGACACTCACCGGGACGCTCGCTGGTGGCTCGTTGCGAGCGGGTTGTGCGAACTCGGTCACCTGTGGTTCGACGGCACGTACCTAGGGGATCTGCGGGGACGTCATGCGCAGCACGCCTTCGAGGTGGACCATCTGCTCCGCCGCGGTCGCGAGCACCTGGCAGCAGTCGAAGCTGCGCACGGCACCGCCCGCGTGCCCCAGCCCGAGAACGCGCAGGTGCAGATCCAGCGAACCGGACCAGCGCGCATCCAACGTGTGCGTGCGCTGGTCATCGAGGCGAGCCCCGACCGGGCGGTGCTGCGCGTCGCGGCGACCGTGGACAGCAGCGGCACACACCGCGCAGAGGTGACGACCACCGTGCTGCCCACCGCCGACCCCGATGCCGGGTGGTCCAAGGACCCGACGCGTCAAGTCGCAGTCCTCGGCGACGGCCTGTCGGTGTCCGAACCCGTCCTGGCCCGCGGCAGAAACGATCTGGAGTGGCTGGTTGCGATCGAGCGACCGTCGCTGTGGTGGCCCGCCGGCATGGGCGACCAAGCGCAGTACTGCATCGACATCGACGTCGCAGTCGACGGGCGCTCCAGCCATGCCGTGAGACTCCCGACGGGCATCCGTACCGTGTCAATCGGCCGCGGCAAGCTGGCAGTGAACGGCGAACCCCACCGGGACGGGCTCGACGCCCTGCGCATCGTCGAGCACGAACTGAGCCATCCCAGCTTCTACGAGTCAGCGAACACCGACGGCCGGCTGCTGTGCCAGCAGGTCACGCTCGATCCCAGCGTGTTCGCCGGCGCCCAACGCGGCCTGCGCGCGCTCGCTGCCCAAGCCGCCAGCGCCGCAGCCGATCACGCAGGCCACCACCCCAGCGTCGCCACCTGGCAACCAGTGCACCCACCCGGCAACCGACGCCGAACACCGCGGCTCAGCTCATGGGCAGACCGCACCGCGCGCACAGCCATGCAAGTCGCCGACCCCACCCGCCCCCAAACCCAGATCCGCCCGAAGGCGGCACTCGGGCAGCGTCCGTGAGGCGAACGGACGCGTGAGCTGAGCCGACAAAACCCGAATCTTGTCGGGCGAGCGACGGCGTAGCGAAGCGAAGCCTCGGCGCTCGCAAGGAATCTGCAAGTACCGTACGACCCTGGCGTGCTCGGCCCCCGACTGAGCCGCGCCAACCGCCGCCCCCAGGAGGAACACATGGCGCCGACTGCCACGCAGGCCGCCGGGTCTGCACCTGTGTTCAAGTCCAAGCGTCCGCTGCCATTCCCACTGAACATCTACCAGTCAGCCATCGGCCGCAAGTGGGTCATGGCATGGACCGGCATCGGGCTGCTGGGCTTCGTCATCGTCCACATGGTCGGCAACCTGCACCTCTACGAGGGTCCCTCGCGGATGTACGAGTACGCCGAGACGCTGCGCGACCTCGGCGGCGGATTGCTGCCCCGCACGCTGCTGCTGTGGATCATGCGGGTCGGGCTGCTGGCGATGTTCGTGGTGCACCTGCACTCGGCGTACACGCTGAAGGAGCGCAGCCGGCTGGCGTCGGAGCGGGCGGGCTTCGTGGGCGGCGCCAAGAAGTACGCATCCAAGCGCGACTACATCGCTGCCAACTATGCCTCGCGCACCATGCGCTGGACGGGTCCCATCGTGGGCCTGTACGTGCTGTTCCACCTGGCCGACCTGACGTGGGGCTGGTGGCTGGGCGACGACTATGTGCGGGGCGATCCGTACCACAACGTGGTGGAGTCGCTGTCGTCGATCCCGGTGGCGATCATCTATGTCGTGGCCAACGTTGCGCTGGCCATCCACATCTTTCACGGCACCTGGAGCATGTTCCAGAGCCTCGGCGTGAACAATCCGCGCTACAACGGCCTGCGCCGCAACCTGGCCACGGTGCTGGCCGGCGTGGTGCTGGTGGGCAATCTGTCGTTCCCGGTGCTGGTGCAGGCCCGCCTGGTCGATGAGGACAACCGGGACTGCCCGGTCAACGACACCACCGGCCTGGAGTGTCTGGGCGAAGCTGCGGAGGCGCACTGACATGGCGATGAATGCCCCCGCGCGAAGCAGCGCAGGCCACAACCAGCACAGCGAAGCTGCGGAGGCGCACTGACATGGCTGAGTCGCACAGCGGTGGGAACGGTGCATCCAACGGCGTGCTCGACGCCCGCGTGCCCGACGGCACGATGGCCGACAAGTGGACGGACCACAAGTTCTCCATGAAGCTCGTCAACCCGAACAACAAGCGCCGCTTCGAGATCATCGTGGTGGGCACCGGCCTGGCGGGCGCCTCTGCGGCGGCGTCGCTGTCGGAGCTGGGCTACCGGGTGAAGGTGTTCACGTTTCACGACTCGCCCCGCCGGGCGCACTCGATCGCAGCCCAAGGCGGCATCAACGCGGCGAAGAACTACACCAACGACGGCGACTCGGTGCACCGGCTGTTCTATGACACGGTCAAGGGCGGCGACTACCGCAGCCGTGAGGCCAACGTGCACCGCCTGGCCGAGGTGTCGCTCAACATCATCGACCAGTGCGCCGCCCAGGGCGTGCCGTTCGCACGCGAGTACGGCGGCCTGCTCGACAACCGCTCGTTCGGCGGAGCGCAGGTCAGCCGCACGTTCTACGCCCGCGGCCAGACCGGCCAGCAGCTCCTGCTGGGCGCCTACCAGGCGCTCGCCAAGCAGGTGGCGGCCGGCGGTGTCGAGCTGTACACGCGCACCGAGATGCTCGACCTCGTCACCAAGGACGGGCGGGCCTGCGGCATCATCACCCGCGACCTCATCTCGGGCGAGATCGCAGCGCACGCCGGCCATGCGGTGGTGCTGGCCACCGGCGGGTACGGCAACGTCTATTACCTGTCCACCAACGCCATGGCCTGCAACGTCACCGCCGCGTGGCGGGCACACCGGCGCGGCGCCTACTTCGCCAACGCCTGCTACACGCAGATCCATCCCACCTGCATCCCCGCCAGCGACGAGTTCCAGTCGAAGCTGACGCTGATGTCGGAGTCGCTGCGCAACGACGGCCGCATCTGGGTGCCCGAACAGCTCGACGACGCCCGCTCGCCGGACCAGATTCCGGAGTCGGAGCGCGACTACTACCTCGAGCGCAAGTACCCGGCCTTCGGGAACCTGGTGCCGCGCGACGTGGCCAGCCGCAACGCCAAGACCGTGGTGGACCAGGGCAAGGGCGTGGGGCCGCTGCGCAACGGCGTGTACCTCGACTTCTCCGAGGTGATCGAGCGCGACGGCCACACCGCCGTGGCGGCGAAGTACGGGAACCTCTTCGACATGTACGAGCGCATCACGGGAGAGAATCCCTATGCAGTGCCGATGCGCATCTACCCGGCCATCCACTACACGATGGGCGGGCTGTGGGTCGACTACCACCTGATGACCACGGTGCCCGGCTGCTACTCCATCGGCGAGGCCAACTTCTCCGACCACGGGGCCAACCGGCTGGGCGCCTCGGCGCTCATGCAGGGCCTGGCCGACGGCTACTTCGTGCTGCCGTACACGATCGGCGACGACCTGGCGGCCCGCTTGGGCGAGCCGGTGGTGCCGCTCAGCGACCCGGTGTTCGCCCAGGCAGTGTCGGAGGTGAACGACGCCACGCAGCAGTTCCTGTCGATCGGCGGCACCCGCTCGGTGGACTGGTTCCACCGGGAGCTGGGCAAGATCGTGTGGGACTACATCGGCATGGAGCGCACCGCCGAGGGCCTCGAGAAGGCCCTGTCGGAGATCCCGGCGCTGGAGGCCGAGTTCTGGGCCGATCTGCGGGTGCCCGGATTGGGCACAACGCTGAACTCCAGCCTGGAGAAGGCCGGCCGGGTGGCCGACTTCTTCGAGCTGGCCAAGTTGATGGCCCGTGATGCGCTCCTGCGCGAGGAGAGCTGCGGCGGGCACTTCCGGGCCGAGCACCAGACGCCCGAGGGAGAGGCGCAACGCGACGACGAGAACTTCGCCCACGTCGCCGCCTGGGAATGGCACGACACCGGCACCGTGCAGACCCGTCACGTCGAGGAGCTGGAGTTCGAAGAAGTGGCACTGACACAGCGGAGCTACAAGTGAGCGGGACCAACGGCCAGAACGGCCAGGCCAGCCAGCCGGCGCACGGTGGCACCTTGAGCCTCACGCTGCGCATCTGGCGCCAGGACGGACCCGATGCGCCGGGACGGTTCCACACCTTCGACGCCCCGGATATCAGCGAGGACATGTCGTTCCTGGAGCTGCTCGACATCATCAACGAGCGGCTGATCGACGAGGGCGGCATCCCGATCGAGTTCGACCACGACTGCCGCGAGGGCATCTGCGGCATGTGCAGCCTGATGATCAATGGCCGGGCGCACGGGCACGAGCTGGCCACCACCACCTGCCAGCTGCACATGCGGAAGTTCACCGACGGCGACGTCATCACGGTGGAGCCGTTCCGGGCGAAGGCATTCCCGGTGGTGCGCGACCTGGTGGTGGACCGCAGCTCGTTCGATCGCATCATCGAGGCCGGCGGCTACATCTCGGTCAACACCGGGGCGGTCGGCGACGCCAACCAGACGCCGGTGCCGAAGGAAGCCGCGGACACCTCGATGGACGCAGCGGCGTGCATCGGCTGCGGGGCGTGCGTGGCGGCCTGCCCGAATTCGGCAGCGCAGCTGTTCACCTCGGCGAAGCTGGCGCATCTCAACCTGATCCCCCAGGGCCAGCCCCAGCGCTGGGAACGCACCGAGGCGATGGTGGAGACGATGGAGCAGTACTTCGGCTCGTGCACCAATCACGGCGAGTGCACCGAGGCCTGCCCCAAGGAGATCAGCCTCGACTTCATCGCGTTCATGAACCGCGACTACGTCAAGGCCAAGATCAAGAACCGCAAGCTTGCTGGCCAGAGCTGAGCCGGTCAGGCGCTGATCGTACGCGTGACTATCGTGCCGCGTTCGTGGAGAGACTTCGCCCGTGACGCGCCATAACCGGCCCCGCTCCAGAACCGCCAAGGCGGCGGTGGCGCTGCTTGCGGCGCTGGCAATCGCCGTGCCTGCGCTCCCGGCTGCTGCACAGCAGCCGTCGAACTTCGTGCGCAGCGGGCCGAATCTGACGCTGGTCGTGGCGAGCTGCCCAGTTCCGGCCGATAACGCGGTCGCCGAGGCGCTGGCGGCCCACGCTCGCAACGCAGCGAAAGTGTGCGTCGATCCGAGCGGCCTGTCGCCGGACACCGCCGCGCTCATCGCCGAGTTCGCACCCGACCGTGTGATCGTGGTGGGCGGCGAGACGGCGATACCGGCGGCGGCGATGGACGAGCTGACGGAAGCGGCACGTGCTGCATATCGCTGGACGGTCGTCGAGCGCCTTGACGGCGCCACGCGAATCGAGACCGCCGCGCTGGCGGCGCGCGCCGCCCTCGAATCGCCCGAGGTCGCGGGCCCGGGCACCGTCACGCTGTTCGTTGCGAACGGCTGGAACGGCAGCGACGTGCGCACGGCTGCTGATGCAGCGGGCGTCACGGGCGATGCCGCTGTTGCGTACATCACGCCTCGCACCATCACCGAGGGTCTCCCCGCCGAGACAGCGTCGCTTCTTGCCGACTACCGGCCGGCGCGCGTCGTCGTGGTGGGCCGTCCCGACGAGATCGGCGCAGCCACCGAGATGGCGCTGGCTGCAGCGCTCGACGCGAACGATCTGGTCGTCGAGATCGAGCGCATCGCTGCGGCCGGCGAGCCTCGCTTCTTCACGCCCGAGGCATCGCCATCGGTCCAGCGGGCCCGCGAGATCTTCACGTCCATCGTCGAGGGCACGCACCGGCGCACGACGGTGACCGGCGAGCAAGCACCGGTCCTGGCGGCGAGTTCGGCGCGCGGCCCCCTGGGCTCAGGGCGCGGACACCGACTCTGGACGGTTCGCGCTGACGGCTCGGGGCGCCAGCTGCACTCGACAGAACACCGAGGCTGGGCGTGGAACCCCCACAGCGGCCAATTGAGCTGGACCGGCCTCGACGGGCGGCTGCGAGTCTCCGAGCTCGCCGGCGACGAGAGCGTCCTGTTCGAGCCGGGCCAGTACCCGGCCTGGTCACCCGACGGCAGCCATGTCGTCACCTTCAGCTTCGCCGGACCCTCCGCATTCGGTGCCCGCAATCGCACGACAGCGCACATTGCCACCGCGGACGGGCGCGGTCTCCGGCGAATTGGCGTTGTCGATTACCGCACGTTCCTCTATGCCGACTTGCCCCTGTCGTCATGGTCGCCCGACGGCAAGCACTTTGCCTATGTCGAGCTGGTCGCCGAAGGCGAGACCGGCGACACCACATCGGTTGCCCGCATCTGGTCGACCGATGCGTCGGCGCCGACGATCACGCTCGGCGACGACGTCACGTTCCTGGGCTGGTCGCCCGATGGCTCCCGCTTCGCGTATGGGTCGCCGAACGACTGCGACGGCAACGGGCGCGATGACAGCCAGATCCTGTGGGTGTCGGGCACCGGCGGCGCCGCACCTCGCGAGGTGGGTCCGATCGATCGCATCCAGTGGCGATTCGTGCATCTGTGGTCTGCTGACGGCCGTCATCTCGCCTACGAATCGCTCGATCCGTCGGACTGCTCGACACGCCTCAAGGTGGAATCGGCCGCCGGAGAGGCCTCACCGCTCGGCGCAGTGGACGGCGGGCGGCTCATGGGCTGGTCGCCCAACGGCTCCCACCTGGCATTCGGCCTCACGGTCGGCACCGCAGGCAAGGGGGTCCCGCTGCGGGAGCACGCCTGGGTGGTGCGCCACGACGGCAGCGACCGGCGCGAGTTGGGTGAGGCGCGTCCCACGGTCTTCGGCCACGTGCTGTGGTCGCACGACGGCGAGCACCTCGCCTACTCCGAGGTGCTGCGAGACGCCGAAGGCGAACCCACCGGAACCCGGCCCGTAGTGATGCGAACCAACGGGATCGGCGGTCCGACACTGCTCGCCGAGATGGGCAACGTGCTTGCATGGTCGCCTATTGACGGCCGTCTGGCTTACGTCGCTCACTACAACCCCAACGGCGACAGCGAGATCGACCGTCGAGCGCTGCGGATCCACACGGTGGGATCGCCCGACGCCGATGTCACGCTCGTCTACGAGCTGACAGATATCACGCTGGGAGCGAGATGGTCGCCGGGCGGCGAGTACCTCGGGTACGTCTCGGGTCCGACGGAGTTGCTGCTGGACTGGTTCATCAACCGCCGGCGCGGGTCCGATGCCTGGGTGGTGGCCACCAGCGAACCGCTCTGGACGCGCCGCCTGATCACCGACGTCACCTGGGGCGAATGGCAGCCCCGCTGAGCGCTGGCAGCGCAGCAGTGGTCAATCGACCCAGCGGTAGCATTCCGCCCCGATGAACATGCCTCATGCAATAGCCAGTCCGCACGCCCTGTCGGGTCGGCGACACGGGGGGCGGGCACGAGTTGCCGCTGCGGCGATGGCGCTCGCGACCCTGCTGGGTGCGGTCGTGCTGGCGACGCCCGCCGCAGCACAGGAACCGCCGGCGAACTACGTGCGCAGCGGGCCCAACCTGACGCTGGTGGTCGCGAATTGCGAAAGCTCGGCCGACACGACAGCAGCGGTGGAGCTGGCCCGGCATTCCCGCAACGCGGCCGCGGCATGCCTGAGCTCCGACGGCGTGCCCGAAGAGCTTTCAGAGCTCATCGCCACATTTGCACCCGATCGCGTGATGGTCCTCGGCGGCCCCGACGCCGTGCCGCCGGCGGTGATGGATGAGTTCTCCGCAGCAGTGCGTTCGGCCTACCGGTGGGGCGTGCTGCAGCAGCTCGACGGGGCTACCCGCGCCGAGACGTCGGCTGCGGCCGCTCGCATCGGGCTGGACTTGCCCGACCGCGTCGGACTCGACACTGTCGTGCTGATCGTGGCCGACGGCTGGAACGATGCCGACATCGACACTGCGAGGGAGTTCGCCGCAGGCTTCGAGGATGTCGCCATCGCGTACATCTCGCCTGCCACTGTCGCCGACGGCCTGTCCGACGCGACGGTGTCGCTGATCGCGGACTACCGACCGGCACGGATCGTGTTCGCCGGGCTCGCCGACGAAGCTGGCATGGCCGCGGAGGCAGCAGTCGAAGCGGTGCTGGAGGAGATCGAGTCCGACGTCTCGGTGGAGCGCGTTGCGCTCGCAACCGACGCACCGTCTCCTGCCGTGGAGGTGGCAACGCTCAACAGCGCTGCACGCACGACATTCGAGGTGATCAGCAGGGGTGAGCGAATTCGACCCGGCGCTGCCGACGAGAGCGATCAGTCGCCGTTCCTGGCGCTCACCGAGGCATCGGGCATCCGGGGCATCGGCTCCACGCTGTTCACGGTTCGAGCCGACGGCAGCGATCGCATGCTGCGCACCGTCGACCACAACGGTTGGGAATGGCACGACAGCGACGCGCGGCTGACGTGGGCTGACGACGAGAAGCAGGTGCTGGTGGCCGCGCCCGACGGCGAAGCCGAGCTGGTGGCGCCCGAGGGCGAATGGCCGTGGCGGTCGCCCGACGGCGAGCACCTCCTTGTCTGGAACAACGCCGACACCGACGACAACGGCCGACTCGATTCATTTGAGGCCCTGCTGTTCGACGCCGACGGCGCTCCGCAGCGCAGCCTGGGCCAGATGGAAGCACGCACCTGGTACTACGGCGACCTCCGCGACTTCATCTGGTCGCGCGACAGCGCCTACATGGCGTACGTCACCGAGCACGCCGACCCCGAGACGGGCGAGGAGGTCAACCAGGCTCGCATTGAGCCGACCGACGGCAGCGCCGAGCCCATCGCGCTGGCCGACGATGCCGTCATCCTGCGCTGGTCGCCCGACAGCAGGCACCTCCTGTACGCCACGCCGCACGAATGCCCCGCCGACCCGACCGATGAGAGCTGGGTGCTGTGGCTTGCGTCTGCCGACGGCAGCGAGACACGCGAGATCGGCCCGGTCCACTACCACGCCTGGACAGTGGTCATCGTCAACCCGTGGTCGCCCGACGGGAAGCACTTCGCCTACGAGGCGCTCGATCCGGACGACTGCTCGACGGAGTTGCGCATTAGCTCGGTGGACGGCAACGCCGAGCCGGTTCGGATCGCCGAGAACGTGGAGTTCCTGGGATGGTCGCCCGACAGCACCTACCTCGAATACGGCGAAGAGACCGACCGCCCGGTGACCGACTTCCTGTTGCCGGAGCTGTCGTGGGTGGCCCATCGCGACGGGAGCTCGAAGCGGTTCATCGGCGAGCTCTCTCCGTCGGCGTATGGCTGGATCTTCTGGTCGCACGACGGCACGCACATCTCCTACACCGAGATGCTGCGCGACCACGAAGACAACGTGACGGGCCTTGTCGCTCGCACTGAGCGAGCCGACGGCACGGGTGAGGTGACCACGCTGGCGGAATCTGGCAACTCGCTGTCATGGTCTGACGACGGCCGTGTCGCTTATGTGGCCCAGCACGACGACGACGGCGACGGCATGCCGGAGCGCGAAGCGCTGTACTTGCACACGCCGGGTTCGCCCGAAGGCGACGTGGAACTCGTGCACACGCTGCCTGCGCCGACCCGGGTTGCCATCTGGTCGCCAACCGACTGCCATCTGCTCTACGCCTCGGGTTCGATCGAGTCGCTGATCGGCTGGTTCCGCGACCGCGGACGCGGCGTGAACGTGTGGGGCATCGAAACCGGCCAGCCCCGGTGGATGTATCGCCTGATCACCGACGTCACCTGGGGTCAGTGGCAGCCCGAGATCGAGCCAGAGACGGACGCTGAGGCCGAGGGCGGCGCCGAGTAAGAGGTTGAGCCCGGGGCCCGAGCGGCCCGCGAGCCCAATCGCATGAGAATGGGGAGCCAGCGCGGACAGCGCAGGGCGAGCCGTGGCCGTTAGGGCTCTACAGCCGCTAGGCGGAACACCGCGCCGACACTGCTGAGCGCGTAGAGCTCGCCGTCGGCGTCCTCGCCGAACGACACGAGCGAGCTGCGCTGCACCGACACGCCCAGATCGATGCGCTCGGCCGTGCCGCCGGGGCCGCGGACGAGGCCCCACAGATCGCCTGTGCAGTAGTCGCCGAACACGTAGGTGCCTTCCAGCGCCGCTATGTCGCCGCCCCGGTACACGTAGCCCCCGGTCACCGAGCAGCCCTCGTCGTGGGTGTACGTGTAGACGGGGAAGACGAGATCGGCAGGTGTCCGGTCGCCGGAGAAGCGCTCGTTGCCCTCGAACAGCGGCCAGCCGAGGTTGGCGCCAGGCAGCCAGCCCTCAGCAGCGGGCAACACGTGGATCTCTTCGATGCGGTTCTGGCCGACATCGGCGATCCAGAGGTCACCGGTCAGCCGGTCGAACGAGAAGCGCCACGGGTTGCGGGCGCCGTATGCCCACACCTCGGGCGCTCCGCCGCTGGCGGCGAACGGATTGCCGGCGGGAATGCCGTAACCCTGTCCAGAGGCGGGGTTCGGGTCGATGCGAGCCATCGTGGCCAGCAGGGTGGAGCGGTCTTGGCCTTGGCCGAAGACGTCGTCCGCGCCGCCGCCGTCGCCGAAGCCGATCCACAGGTTCCCGTCGGGCCCGAACGTCAGGTCGCCGCCGTTGTGGTTGCACGCCGGCTGATCGAGCGCCAGCAGCACCCGGCGCCGGTCGGTCTGGGGTGTCTCGCCGTCCATGGGCATCACGGCGATCCGGCTGTTGCGGGCCGTGTCGGTATAGCTGAGGTAGAGCTGCGATCCATCGGGGCTGAATGCGATGCCGAGCAGCCCGTTCTCGCATCCTTGGCTGACCCTCGAACCGATGTCGGCCACGAGCCGCGGAGCGGCCCGGGCGACGGCCCCGTCATCGGAATCGCTTCCGTCAGCGACGTCCAGCAGCCACACCTGCCCCGTCAGTGTCGCCACGTACCGCTGGCCGGTGTCGGGCTTGGCGACGAGCGCGACCGGCGCTTCGATCTCAGCCACCGGCACCAACTCGAACCGAGTCTCGGCAAGCGAAGGCACAGCATCGCCGTCCGTCGGTTCGCTCGTCTGCGGCGGTGCCGTCAATCCAGGTGCGGTGCTTGGGGACGCAGGAACGGAACTCGCGGGAGAGTCGGCGGTCCGCAGTGCCGCCGGCGCCGTCACGACAGAGGTGGTCCCTGCAGACGCCGGATCGACCTGCCAGTCGACAGTCCGCCCGCCGGGATCGTCGGCCGTGATCCCGCATGCGCCCGCGAGCAGTGGTGCCACAAGCAGTGCCGCCGATACGCGTGCCAGCCTCACGATGGCTGACCGTACCTACAGCGCTGGTGCAGAATCACGCGGGGCAACCAGCGGAGGTGACCCGATGGGCGCACACGGCGGCGACGTGAGCTGGGGAGCGTTTGCGGCGGCCAGCCCGGAATTGGCCGCACGCATCCAGAAGCGCTTCGAGAGCCACCTGCATGCGGTCATGGCCACGATCCGTGCCGACGGTTCGCCGCGCATGTCCGGCATGGAAGCCCCGATCCGCGACGGCCATCTCTGGCTGGGGATGGACCGCAACTCGCGCAAGGCCGCCGATCTGCGGCGCGATCGGAGGTTCGGGCTGCACTCAGCGCCCGAGAGCGGGGAGCTGAAAGCAGGCGATGCCCGTATCGAAGGCACGGCAGTGCCGGCCGACGCCGACCAGCTCGAGACCTTCATGCGCGGGCACCATCACGAGATCGACGACGCGACTCCGATGGCCCTGTTCACCGTGAGAATCGCTCACGCCGTGCTCGTGCGCGTCGACGGCCAGCATCTCGTCATCGAGACGTGGACCCCCGCAGGCGGCCTGACCGAACGCCGCCTCAGCTAGAACCTCCCCCCGCCTCCCGCCAGAACCGTCTGCGGCAATCCGCGCAGACAGGCGGCCCGTATCGACACGTAGAGTTCCCGCAGGGAGGCAGTTCATGGGCGACTGGTGGCAGGCTCTGACCGGCGATCTGCAGATCTTCTATGCGATCGCATTCATCTCCAGCTTCTTCCTGCTGGTGCAGATTGCGCTGCTGGCATTCGGCATCGGAGCGGATGTCGACATCGGCGACGAGGACCCGAGCAGCGGGTTCCTCTCGATCCGGACGTTGACCGCGTTCTCGTTTGCATTCGGCTGGACGGGCGTCCTCATGAAGCAGGCAGACCGCTCCACAGCCCTGTCAGTCGGCGTCGCCATCGCCGCCGGCCTCGCAGTGTTCCTTGCCGTGGGCTTCTTGTGGCGCTCGTTTGCGAAGCTCGGCGAGAGCGGCTCGGTCGACTACCAGTCCGCCGTGGGCGCACACGGCACCGTCTATCTCACGGTTGCTGCGAACCGTTCGAAACCCGGCAAAGTCGAAGTGATGGTGCAGGGACGCATGCGGGTCATCAATGCCCTGACGGAGTCCGACGAGAGCCTGCCGGCGCAGACTGCCATCACCGTCGTCGGCGTCGTCGACCCTTCGACCGTGCTCGTGGCACCTCACTAGCCTGACTTTCCCCACCACTCACTACGAGAGGCAAATATGGCCGTCATCGCCCTCGCAGGTGGCATCTTCGCCATCCTGCTCATCGCCCTGCTGTGGATCTCGTCGCGCTTCAAGCGCTGTCCATCCGACCGGATCCTCGTGGTCTATGGACGCGTCGGCGGGGAAGGCGAGTCGGCGAGGTGCCTGCACGGCGGCGGAGCCATGGTGTGGCCCATCGTGCAGGGCTACGCATACCTGGACCTGACGCCTATCCCCATCGAGATCAAGCTCCAGGGAGCGCTCTCCCAGCAGAACATCCGGGTCAATACTCCAGCAACGTTCACGGTCGGTGTCTCGACCGAGCCCGGTGTCATGCAGAACGCTGCGGAGCGGCTGCTGGGCCTGTCGCTGCTGGACATCGAGAACTTGGCCCGCGACATCATCTTCGGCCAGATGCGCGTGGTGATTGCCACGATGCCGATCGAGCAGATCAACGCCGACCGCGAGCAGCTCATCACCAACATCACCGAGTCGCTCGAGCTCGAACTTCGCAAGGTCGGGCTGCGCCTCATCAACGTCAACATCCAGGACATCACCGACGAATCGGGATACATCGACGCCCTCGGCCGCGAAGCAGCGGCCCGCGCCATCAGCGAGGCGAAGGTCAAGGTGGCCGAGCAGGAGCGCGACGGCGACATCGGCGCCGCCGAGGCCCAGCGCGAGCAGCGCATCCGTGTGGCACAGGCCAACGCCATTGCAACCGAAGGCGAGAACGAATCGCACGTGGTGATCGCCGAATCTGCCAGCGAGCGGCGCCAGAAGGAAGCAGAAGCCGAACGTGCCGCCAACGCTGCCGAACGCGTCAGCCAGGCCCAGGCCGAACAGGAATCGTTCATGGCTGAGGCAGAAGCCGAGCGGGTGCGCGCAGAGCGCGACAAGGCCGCGCAGGACGCTGACATCGTGGTGCCCGCTCAGGTGGAACGCGAGCGAGTCCGCACGCTGGCCGAGGCCGAGGCCGACCGCATCAGGCTGGTCAAGGCCGGCGAGGCCGACGGTCAGCGACTGCTGATGGAAGCCGAGGCATTGGGCTTGCTGGCGTTGCTGACCCGCCGCGCCGAGGGCTTGGGCGCGCTGGTGACTGCCAGCGGCGGTGCAGCGCCAGAAGCAGCGCTGCTGCTGGTTGCCGAGCAACTGCCGAACCTCGTGGCCGAGCAGGTGAAGGCCATCTCGAACCTGCAGATCGACAAGATCACCGTGTGGGATTCCGGCGGCGGTCCCAATGGCGAGAACGGCACCACCGCCAACTTCATCTCCAGTCTGATCGGGGCGCTCCCCCCGCTGCACGAAGTTGCCAGCCAGGCGGGCATCCGGCTGCCTGAATTCTTGGGCGAGCTCGACAACGCAGACACCGTCGAGCAGCTGCGTCAGATCGCTGAGCAGCTTCGTGAACGCTCAGCGGGCGCACACGTCACCGAGGCCGAGGTGGCCGATGACGGCGGCAGCGACGCCGACATCTAGGGAGCGCGTCTAGGGAGCGTCCCCTGGATCACCGGGCGCCGTGTCGGCGCCGTCGCCCCCGTCTTCAGCAGGTGCCGATTCAGCAGGTGCGAACTCGGGCATGCGGCGCTCGTGGAACTCGACGGGCGGCGTGCGGGCCTGGCGATTGCGCTTCATCCGCAGGTTGAGCGCTTCCACCAGCACGGCGAAGCCCATGGCGAAGTAGATGTAGCCCTTCGGGATGTGGAACTCGGCGCCCTCGGCCACGAGCGACATGCCGATGAGCAGCAGGAACGCCAGCGCCAGCATCTTGACCGTCGGGTGCTTGCCCACAAAGCGCATCACCGGTCCTGACGACCACAGCATCACGCCGACGGCGATGACGACCGCGGCGATCATCACGCCCACCCGATCGGCCATGCCCACCGCGGTGATCACCGAGTCGAGGCTGAAAACCAAGTCGAGCACGAGGATCTGGATGATGACCCTGGTGAACGTGGCGCCTGCCCGGTCGCCCGCATCATCGTGGCCGTCGCCTTCGAGCTTGTGGTGGATCTCGAACGTGGCCTTGCCCAGCAGGAACAGCCCGCCGCCCAGCAGGATCAGGTCGCGCCCCGATAGCTCATGGCCGAACACCGAGAACAGCGGCGTCGTGAGCCGCACGATCCATGAGATGCCCAGCAGCAACAGCACCCGCATCCCCATGGCCAGCGACAGGCCGACCACCCGGGCGCGCTCGGCTTCCTTCCCGCCCAGCCGTCCGGCAAGTATCGAGATGAAGATCACGTTGTCGATGCCGAGCACGATCTCGAGCACCGTCAGCGTGACCAGAGAGATCCAGACCTCAGGATTCGCGACCCATTCCACGAGCGCACACGCTAGAGCGAGCGCCCGACGCGCCCGCAGCTACTCAGGGATCCCGACTCGATGCACCGGTCGACTCTTATCAAGCCATGAACTACTAATTTGACATCAATTGTAAATCAATTGGTATTTCACACATGTGATTCGCCGCAGTCAACTCGACCGGAATCGCGTTGCCGTCAGTCTTCAGACTTGCCAAGGCCACGAATGCGATCGACTAAGTCAGGCACGGGCAGGAATCGGTACGACTTGCCGTCGCGCCGCATGGCCAGGAGGCCGAGCTCGGCGAGTCCGAGCAGATCGGTTCGGGCCGTCTGGTACGTGACGGACTGTTTCCGTTGATGTCCTGCGATCAGAAAATCGGCGTTGGCATCGCGCAGCGCCGTCGCCAGCACGGAACGCTGTCGGTGGTTGACTTCGGCTCTCCCGGCGAGCATCTCTTCGACCTCACGGACTTCTTCTCGCTTGGCTTGCAGATACGTGCGGAGCTCCTTGATTGCACGTTCAATGACGTCGAGTTGGTACAGCACGAAGTGCGTGAGGTCGTTGCTGTCAGTCTCCGTGTACAGGAATGACCGTGCGTATTTGGCTGGCGCTAGGCGCAGGATCGAGGAGACCGTGAGAAATTCGGCGAGCCAGTACTTCGAGCGCAACATCGACCAGTAGAAGAGCGAACGAGCTAGTCGACCGTTTCCATCGACGAAGGGATGGTCGTAGGCGAGCCAGAAGTGCAGAACGATGGCGCGCACGACTGGATGCACAAATCCGTCATCCGACTCGCCGTTGGCGAATGCACACATTGCCTCCATTCGCCCAGGCAATTCGCTTGCGCGAGGCGGAGTATGCAGTCGCTGCTCATCGTGCGAGCCGTCCGGCCATGACACCCAGACGCGAGTCTCGTCCTCTCTCTGGATACGACCTGCGTCTGCGGGATCGTCTATGGCGTCCACGACAAGAACCCGGTGTAATTCGCAGATCGTCTCGGTCGTCAGGGGCAGCTCGTCCCGGGCCAGATCACGCACTCGCGAAATCGCTCGGTAGTTGTTGAGGATCATCTGCTCGCTGCGATCACGGGGCGGACGGTCGGTGAGCAGCATTCGCTTCGCCTCAGAGCGAGTCGAACTGGCTCCCTCGAGTTGACTCGAAGCGATCGCTTCCTCGATGAGCGAGCTGACGATGTACCGGTCTCGATTCCCAGCGGCTACAGAAGGCTCATCTGCCAGTACATCTCCTGCCGCGGCCTGATCTATGCGGTGCAACGACTCCCAGACGGCGTCGACCATGCAGATGCCAAACTCAGTTCCATCGATGCCCGTGAGAGGCATGGGCCGCCAGAGGGCACGTCGGCTCAACCACATACTCAGCCACCAGTCTTCGTGCGTGAGTCCGTCAGGCGGCTTCCTGCGGCGCATCTCGTCCCAGTGGAGGTAACGGCCTTTGGCGTCTGTGGGCCTGCCTTGCTCCACGATCCGGTGAAATCCGTCTGCTCTGCCATCTGCCAGAACCTCTTCCAGCAGTGCGCCTGCAGCGGGAGGTGTCTGTGGGATCTTCACGGCGCGCCTTTCGTCGGGACAAGAAGGGCAGCATCGGCGCAACGCGGATGAGCCAACTACTAATTTGACATCAATTGTAACTCAATTGGTATGTCAGGCGTGTAGTTCGGCGGGCTAGCGGATCTGCACGATGCTCCCAGCGGACCCCCACGCCTTGTCTGCGGTGAGCACCGTCAGACCCAAGCGCTCGCCGAGGGCCAAGCAAAGACGATCCGCGAGCGACAGGCCCTCGCCCCGACGATGCCGATACGCAGCCCACTCGGCATCGGATGCAGTCACCGGCTCGACGCGCAGGTCGTAGCTCAGCAGCAGTGCTCTCGTCAGATCCCAGTCGCCGCCGGCGGAGACGACGCGCTGGGCCACTTCCGACCAGTTGGCGGCGCCGCAGCAGGGTGCGTCGTCCAGCGCCGCCTCCACGGCATCTGCCCCGGGCTCGTCCTGCACGAATGCCAAGAGCGCAGATGCGTCCAGCACAGCGCTCACGCCGCATCTTCCTGTGCAGCTTCGCGTCGGCGCTCCGAGAGCAACCCCTCAACCAGATCCAGCCCGGCCAGATTCCGCCGCACACGTTCCTTCAGCTGACTTCGCGTCAGCAGCACCAGACCGTCGGAGGACTCCACCAGCACCATCGGCGTCCCCTCCGCAAGACCGGCACGTGCACGTACTTCCGACGGCACCACAATGCGTCCGCGGTTGCCCATAACGATAGTGTATGTCCCACTCATAGGGCAATTGTACCAATGAGTTGATTAGTGTGGGAACAAGATTTTCGCGACTCTCACTGCTGGGCGGCCCACCAGGCGTCGAGGCGACGGCGCACCTCGGCGTCGCCGAGTTCGCCCTCGGTTCGGCGCAGCTCCAACAGGAACTTCATGGCGCGGCCCACGTCGGGTCCGGGTGCCAGTCCCAGGTGGGTCATCACCTCGTCGCCGTTCAGCTCGGGGCGCAGTTCCTTTTGGGCCTGCTCGCGGGCTAGCCGGGCGATGCGCACCTCGAAGCGGTCGAGCGCGTCGTGCAGGGCTTCGATCCGCTGCACGTTGCGCGACGTGCAGTCGCTGCGGACCAGGTCGTTCAGGTCGCCCAGCAGCGGGCCGGCGTCGCGGGCGTAGCGGCGCACTGCTGCGTCGGTCCAGCCGGTGTCGTACCCCTTGAAACGGCCCGACAGGTGCACCAGGCGAGCGACCTCCTCGGTGATGTCAGCGCTGTAGCCCATCTCGGGCATGCGACGGCGGGTCATCTTCGCCCCGACGGCCTCGTGGTTGCGGAACGTCACCCCGCTGGGGGTGATCTCACGAGTCAGCGGCTTGCCGATGTCGTGGAACAGGGCGCCGAGGCGCACCCGCAGGCGGGGCGGGCTCTGGGCCACCACAGCGATCGTGTGGGCGAGCACGTCCTTGTGGCGGTGGATCGGGTCCTGCTCCAGCGCCAGCGCGGGCAGCTCGGGAAGGTGCTCGTCGGCCCAGCCGCTGTCGACCAGCTCCCACAGGCCCGGGCGCGGATCGTCGACCACGAGCACGGCATTCAGCTCGTCGCAGGGCAGCACAGCGCCGGCGTCGAGCTCCAGCTCGTCGGCGACGTGTGCTGGCAGCGCGCGCGACGGGTGGGCCATGGCCTCCATGATGCAGCCCCGCGAGCGTCCGTCCAACCCGATTTTCTGGGAGTTTCGCTGCGCGGCCGGGCGAGTCTCGCGGGCATTCATGGCGCAGCCGGCCGACCGATCTATGTTCGACAGACGGGCCGATTCAGACGAAAGCGAGAGGCAGCGTGGCAGCGTCGTTCGTGCACCTGCACACCCACACCGAGTACTCCCTGCTCGACGGCGCGGCGCGCGTCAACGAGGTGGTCGCGGCGGCCGCGGCCGACGGCCAGCCGGCGCTGGGCATCACCGACCACGGCAACATGTACGGCGTCCTCGACTTCTACCGGGCCTGCAAGACGTTCGGCATCAAGCCGATCATCGGCACCGAGGCCTACATGGCGCTCGAGAGCCGCCACGAGCGCCCGAAGCAGAACCGGGCGAAGAACGCCAAGCTCGACGACACCGGCGACGACGGCAAGGGCAGCGGCAAGCTCTACTACCACCTGACGCTGCTCGCCCACAGCGACGCCGGCTACCGCAACCTCCTCAAGCTGGCCAGCCGGGCCTTCCTCGAGGGCTACTACTACAAGCCCCGGATGGACTGGGAGCTGTTCGCCGAGCACTCCGAGGGGCTCACGGCCACCACCGGGTGCCTCGCCAGCGTCGTGCAGCAGGCGCTGCTCAACGACGACTACGAAGAGGCCCGCCGCCGGGCCGGACGCCTGCAGGACATCTTCGGCCGCGACTCGCTGTACATCGAGCTGCAGGACCACGGCATCGGCGCCCAGCGAGACAACAACCCGCATCTGCTGCAGCTCGCCCACGACCTCAACGCGCCGCTGCTCGCCACCAACGACCTGCACTACACGCACCAGCACGATGCCCTCGCGCACGACGCGCTGCTGTGCGTGCAGACCGGGTCATTGCGCAGCGATGCCGACCGCTTCAAGTTCCACGGCGATCATCACTATCTCAAGACGGCCTCCGAGATGCGGGAGCTGTTCAGCGAGTTCCCCGAGGCGTGCGACAACACGCTGGCGATCGCCGATCGGGCCGAGACCAACATCGAATTCGGGCAGGTGCTGCTGCCGCACTTCGAGGTGCCCGCTCCCCACGCCGATGCCGACGCCTACCTGGGGCACCTGGCATTCGAGGGAGCGAAACGGCGCTGGGGCTCGAACGTGTCCGAAGACACTGCTGCTCGCATCGCGTACGAGCTGCGGGTCATCTCCGACATGGGCTTCAGCAGCTACTTCCTGATCACGTGGGACCTCATCCGCCATGCCCGCGAGAGCGGCATCCGGGTGGGGCCGGGCCGGGGCTCGGCGGCGGGGTGCGTGGTGGCCTACTGCCTGGGCATCACCGACCTCGACCCGATCAAGTACGGCCTGCTGTTCGAGCGGTTCTTGAACCCGGCACGCATCTCGATGCCCGACATCGACATCGACTTCGACGACCGCTACCGCGACGAGATGATCCGCTACGCGGCCCGCAAATACGGCCACGACCACGTCGCGCAGATCATCACCTTCTCCACCATCAAGGCACGGGCGGCGGTGCGCGACGCGGCACGTGTGCTGGGCAAGCCGTACGCGCTGGGAGACCGCATCTCCAAAGCCATGCCGCCGCTGATCATGGGCCGCGACACCCCGCTGGTTGCCTGTCTCGAACCCGACGAGAAGCACGCCGACGGGTACGCAGCGGCTGCCGAGCTGCGCACCATGTACGCCACCGACGACGACGTGCGCGAGGTGGTGGACGTGGCCCGCGGCCTCGAGGGCCTCATCCGGCAGGACTCGGTGCATGCCGCCGCGGTGGTGATCAGCCCCGAGCCGCTCACCGAATACCTGCCCATCCAGCGCAAGCCCGAGTCGGGCACCGATCCCGAAGAGGCACCGATCGTCACCCAGTTCGACATGGGCGGCGTGGAAGACCTGGGCCTGCTGAAGATGGACTTCCTGGGGCTGCGGACGCTGTCGATCATCGACGACGCGGTGCGGCTCGTGGAGCGCACCACTGGCGCGGCGCTCGACATCGACGCGGTGCCGCTCGACGACGCCGCCACGTTCAAGCTGCTGTGCGCCGGCGACACGATGGGCGTGTTCCAGCTCGAGTCGACGCCGGTGCGGTCGCTGCTGCAGTCGATGCGCCCCACACAGTTCGAGGACATCTGCGCGCTGGTGGCGCTGTACCGGCCCGGCCCGATGGCCGCCGACATGCACAACAGCTACGCGCACCGCAAGAACGGCCGCCAGCCCGCCACGCCGCCGCATCCCGACCTCGCCGAGCTGCTCGAAGAGACCTACGGGCTGATGATCTACCAGGAGTCGATGATGCGGGTGGCCCAGGAGATCGCCGGCTACTCGATGGCCGAGGCCGACGACCTGCGCAAGGCCTGCGGCAAGAAGAACCGCGAGCAGATCGCCGAGCACCGCACCAAGTTCATCGCCGGCACTGCGGCGAAGGGATACGGCGAGAACCTCGGGGAGCAGCTGTTCGACATCATCGAGCCGTTCGCCGACTACGCGTTCAACAAGAGCCACGCCTTCGCCTACGGGCTGATCGCCTACCAGACGGCCTACCTGAAGGCCAATCACCGCACCGAGTTCCTGGCGGCCGTGCTGACCGGCTCGAAGCGCAACATCGACAAGGCGGGCGTGTACCTAGCCGACTGCCGCCAGTCGGGGATCGACGTGCTGGTGCCCGACATCAACCGCTCCGAGCTCGACTTCACCGCCGACGGGAGCACCATCCCCTTCGGGCTGTCGGCGGTGCGCAACGTGGGCATGAAGGTGGCCGAGCCGATCCTCGCTGAGCGCGACGCCAACGGGCCCTTCGCCGACTTCGAGGACTACTGCATGCGCGTGCCGCGCGAGGTGCTCAACAAGCGGTTCACCGAGTCGCTCATCAAGGCAGGCGCCTTCGAGACGTGCGGGCACAGCCGGGGCGGGCTGCTCCGGGTGTTCGAGCAGATCGTCGAGTTCGCGCTGCGACGGCGTGAGGAGGCAGCCGCCGGGGTGCAGTCGCTGTTCGGCGGCGGCAACGGCAATGGCAGCGGCGGCAGCGACGCCGGCGAGCCGGGGTTCGACGAGCGCATCGAGGTGCCCGACGTCGAGGCCTCCGAGCGCGACACGCTGGCGTGGGAGAAGGAGCTGCTCGGGCTGTACGTGTCCGACCATCCGCTGCGCGGGGGCGAGGCGCAGCTTCGGCGCGCGACCGACTGCCAGATCAGCGGCCTGGGCGACCTGCCGCCCAACCCCGACGGCGGCCAGCAGTGGGTGACGCTGGGCGGCGTGGTGCAGAGCCTGCAGCGCCGCTACACGCGCGGCGGCGACCCGATGGCCCGGTTCATGCTCGAAGACCTGTCCGGCTCGATCGAGGTCACCCTGTTCCCCAAGGGCTTCGCCGCCGCCGGCGCCACGCTGGCGGAAGACGCCGTGGTGCTGGTGCGGGGCCGGCCCGATCGTCGCGGCGAGGGCGAGACGGCGTTCCTGGCCAACGAGGTGGAGGCGCTGGAGCTGCGCAAGGGACCCGTGCCGGTGTCGCTCGACGTGGAGCGGGTCGACATCGACGATCACTGGCTGGAGGCGTTCGAGCGGATGCTGTCGGACTACCCCGGCGATGCGCCGGTGCACATCCGGGTAGGCGACTCGGTGGTGCAGCTTCCGGAGTCGCGCTGGGTGGATGCCCGCACCCTGGCGGGTCCGATGCGGGAGCTGTTGGGCGCGGATGCCGTGCGCACCTAGCCGGCGGCGTGGAGCGGTCTCGCTCAACCGGTGCACAAGCGTCAGGATTCCGTCGGCAATCCCTCAGCCATGACCGAGTCAGACCACTAGTCTTGCCCGTTGGTTGCGCGAGCAGCCGGTCCCCCGAGCCGCGGCATCGGCCGCTGAACAGCTTCTTCAGGAGAACGCATGAGCGACGCCGATACCCGCAAGGTCGACGGAAAGACGCTCGAGGACCCGCACAAGATGATGGTGCCGTTCGCGAAGTTCAAGAGCTTCGAGTTCGCAGACAAGCTCTGGGTGCTCGGCGGGTTGCTCTTCCTGATCATCCTGATCAACATCGTCTTCTCCGGCGGCACCGGGGGCTAGTCGCCAGCTGCATGTCACCCGCTCCACGGACGTCGCCTGCGCTGTTGCCTCGAGCTCAGCCGGCTGCGACCGATGGCCATCGTTGTCGGTGAGCACGAATCACGCCCGCGCAGAACGCCGCATGCTGAAATTCCTTGGACGACGCGGCACCGAGACAGGGAAACTGTCCATATGAGCGGCAACAACGGCGCAAACCCAGGTGACGCGAGCGGCGGGCGTGCCGCGGTCACCGTGGTGCTGCCCGACGGGCAGACCCGGGAGCTGGCTGCAGGTGCGACCGGCGCCGACCTTGCTGCGTCGTTGGGACGGCGGGCGGCCAAGGACGCCTTGATCGCCGTTGCCGACGGCGAGCAGCTCGACCTGAACCGGCCCTTGCCCGACGGCGCTTCGGTGTCGCTGGTGTTCGGGTCGTCGGACGAGGGGCTCGAGGTGCTGCGCCACTCCACCGCCCACGTGCTGGCCCAGGCGGTGCTGCGGCTGTACCCGGGCGCCACGTTCTCGATCGGGCCGCCGATCACCGACGGCTTCTACTACGACTTCGACCTGGGCCTCGACGACATCGGGCGGGCGCGCACCTTCTCCGACGAGGATCTCGAGACCATCGAGGACGAGATGCGCGCCATCGTGGCCGCTCGTCAGCCGTTCATCCGCGCCGAGGTCAGCCGGGCAGCGGCCGATGAGCTGTTCGCCGCGCACCCCTACAAGATCGAAATCCTCGACGGCGAGGCCGACGACCCCGCGTCAGGCCCCGAAGGCGGGGTGATCACCACCTACCGCAACACCGACGAGTTCGTCGACCTGTGCCGCGGCCCCCACGTGCCCGACACCGGGCGGCTGGCTCACTTCAAGCTGATGCGGGTGGCGGGCGCGTACTGGCGGGGCGACGAGAACCGCCAGATGCTCCAGCGCATCTACGGCACCGCGTGGGGCTCGAAGGCCGAGCTGGCTGCGCACCTCGAGCGGCTGGAAGAGGCCGCCAAACGTGACCACCGGCGGCTCGTGACCGAGCTGGACTTGCTGAGCTTCCCTGCGGAGCTGGGCGGCGGGCTGGCCGTGTGGCACCCCAAGGGCGCAGTGATCCGCAAGCTCATGGAGGACTACAGCCGCGATCGCCACGAGGCGGGCGGCTACGAGTTCGTCTACACACCGCACTTGGCCAACGCCAAGCTGTTCGAGACCTCAGGGCACCTCGACTTCTACGCCGAGGGCATGTACCCGCCGATGGAGATGGACAACGGCGTCTACTACCCCAAGCCGATGAACTGCCCGATGCACTGCCTGATCTTCGGCCAGCGCCAGCGCTCGTACCGGGAGCTGCCGCTGCGGCTGTTCGAGCTGGGCACCGTGTACCGCTACGAGCGCTCGGGCACGCTGCACGGGCTGATGCGGATCCGGGGGTTCACCCAAGACGACAGTCACATATATGTGCCGCCTGAGCAGCTCGCCGATGAGATCGAACGACTTCTCGACTTCGTGCTGTCGGTGCTGAACGCATTCGGCTTCGACGACTTCGAGTTCAAGCTGTCCACGCAGGATCCCGACAAGTACGTGGGCGACGACGAGGGCTGGGAACAGGCGACGGCTGCGCTGCGGGATGCCTTGGATCGGCGCGGCCATCACTACCTGGAGGCGGCGGGAGAGGCCGCGTTCTACGGGCCGAAGATCGACATCGACGTGACCGATGCGATCGGGCGCTCGTGGCAGCTGTCCACCATCCAGGTCGACTTCAACCTGCCCGAGCGATTCAACCTGCGCTACACCGGCGCCGACGGCGAGGTGCACCGGCCGATCATGATCCACCGGGCGCTGTTCGGCTCGATCGAGCGGTTCTTCGGGGTGCTGGTGGAGCACTACGCGGGTGCGTTCCCGCCGTGGCTGGCGCCGACGCAGGCGGTGGTGATGGGCGTGCGGGCCGACCATGACTCGTTTGCCGAGTCGGTGGCGGCCCAGCTCGGCGAGGCGGGCTTCCGGGCCGAGACCGTGCCGGCAGACGACCCGCTGGGCGCGCGCATCCGGCGGGCCAAGCTCGACAAGGTGCCCTACGTGCTTGTGGTGGGCGACGACGACGTGGCGGCGGGAACGGTGGGTGTGAACCCCCGCGGCCAGAAGGTACGGCGCGACGTGCCGCTGGCTGAGTTCATCGCCCGACTGGCCGACGAAGTAGACAACAAGACCACTGATGTGGGTTTCGCAAGCGACGTGACGTGAAGGCGCTGGTTTTCGAGCGCAAGGAGCTGCGGTTTGCCGCGGCGATGGCTGCGGGGAAGCTGAAGCCGGGATCGGGTGCGGGTGTCGGCCCGCTGCGGCTGACCGAGATGGATCCGCCGGAGCTGCCCGGCGACGGCTGGCAGTACGTGCGACCCACCCTGTCGGGCATCTGCGGGTCTGACCTGGCGACGGTGGATGGGAAGGTCTCGCGCTACTTCGAGCCGCTGGTGTCGTTCCCGTTCGTGCCGGGCCATGAGGTGGTGGGCCACTCCGACGACGGCACACGGGTGGTTCTCGAGGCGGTGCTCGGTCACGAGGCCCACGGCTATGCCCCGCCGTGGCCCGACGCTGCTCCCGCCGACGGCGACGACTACAGCCACCTGATCGGGGGCCAGATCGAGGCGGGTCTGCAGACCGGTTCGTGTGTGTCCACCGGGGGCGGCTGGTCGGAGATGTTCGCTGCGCACGAGTCCCAGCTGCATTCGCTGGGTTCGCTCGGGCCCGACGACCTGTCCGACGAGGCCGCGGTGATGATCGAACCGACGGCGGCGGGCGTTCACGCTGCGCTGCGGTCGGGCGTGACCGACGGCGGCACCGCGGCCGTGATCGGCGCCGGCACGATGGGCCTGGTGGCGGTGGCTGCGCTGCGCCAGTGCACCGGTGTCGCGGCGATCGTGGTGGGCGCCCGCTACAGCCACCAGCGTCGCCTGGCCCGCGAGCTCGGTGCCGACCTGGCAGTGTCGCCCGACGAGCTGGGCCGGGCCGTGCGCCGGGCCGCAGGCACCCGGGTGATCGGCGAGACGCTCGGCTCGGGCACACACGTAACGATCGACGCCGTGGCCTCGTCGGAATCGCTGACCGACGCCATCGCCCTCACCCGCCCCCGAGGCCGCGTGGTGGTGCTGGGCATGCCCGCCAACGTCGAGCTCAACCTGTCCGCCCTGTGGCACCGCGAGACCGAGCTGGTTGGCGCCTATTGCTATGGCACCGAGCCGAGGCTCGACGGGGGCCACACCTTCGAAGCCGCGATCAAGCTGGTACGCGACTGCAACCTGGAGCGCTTGGTGTCCGAGCTGTACCCGCTGGGGGAGTACCGCAACGCCCTCGAACACGCCGCCAACGCCGGCTCCCGAGGCTCGGTCAAGATCGCCTTCGACCTCCGCGAGAACTGAGCTGCCCGGGCCTCGCACAGGCGCTGCGATGCTCCTCGCATTCGGCCCGCAGTGTCATGAATTCACGGCGTCGTTGACGCTCGTTTACCCATGGGTGGCAGGCTGTCGCGGTGACAGCCCTGCGTGAGACCACGGCGAGCCGTCTGACCTCGGAGTTCGTGGGGACGGGGTTCCTGCTGCTCAGCGTGGTGGGCTCGGGGATCATGGCCGAGCGGCTGAGCCCCGACGATGTGGGGCTGCAGCTGTTGGAAAACTCGATCGCGACGGCTGGTGCGCTGACGTGCCTGATCCTGCTGTTCGGGTCGACGTCGGGGGCGCACTTCAACCCGGCAGTGACGCTGTGGGCGCGCCTCGCCGGCGATCTCGACAACCGCATGGCCGGGCTGTATGTGGTGGTGCAGGTTGCCGGCGGGATTCTGGGTGTCATCGCCGCCAACGTGATCTTCGAGCTCGATGCGGTGTTCTGGTCGACCAAGGACCGCATCAGCGGCGCCGCCTTCCTGTCGGAGATCATTGCCACGTTCGGGCTGGTGATCGTGATCATCGGCGTGGTGCGCGCGGGCAAGACCCAGTTCGTGGCCTTCGCCGTGGCCGCCTACATCGGCGGGGCGTACTTCTTCACGTCGTCCACGAGCTTCGCCAACCCGGCCGTGACCGTCGCCCGCATGTTCTCCGACACGTTCGCCGGCATCGCCCCCGCCAGCGCGCCGCTGTTCATCGTGGCGCAGTTCATCGGGGCGCTCTGCGCCGTCGCCGTCGCGCGAGTCACGCATCCGTCCCGCTGACCCGCTGGCATCTGCGGGCCGGAAAGGCTGCTGCACGCGAGCTTGGGCTCAGTGTCGCGGGTTCAGGGGCCGAAGGCGAGGGCCGGCGAACGCGGCTACTGCAGGGTTTCGGCGAACTCGCGGGCGAGGTACGTGAGCGTCATGTCGGCACCGGCCCGCTTGATGGCCGTGAGGTGCTCGACTGCCGTGGCAGCCCCGTCGATCCAGCCATTCGCAGCCGCTGCCTTGAGCATCGCGTACTCGCCCGACACGTGATAGGCCGCCAGCGGCAGGTCGAAGCGGGCCCGGGCCGCGGCGATGATGTCGAGATACGCCAGCGCCGGCTTCACCATGATGATGTCGGCGCCCTCGGCGATGTCGAGCTCGATCTCGGCCATGGACTCACGAGCGTTGGCGGGATCCTGCTGGTAGCCCTTGCGGTCGCCCCCGCCGGCGATGGTCACGTCGACAGCGTCGCGGAACGGCCCGTACTCAGCCGATGCGTACTTCGCCGAGTAGGCCATGATCGGCACGTGCTCGTAACCGTTGTGGTCGAGCACCTGGCGGATCGCCCCGACCTGGCCGTCCATCATCCCCGAGGGGCCCACCATGTCGACGCCGGCTTCGGCCTGGGCCAGCGCCACCCGCTGGTACAGCTCGAGCGTGGCGTCGTTGTCGACGTAACCGTCGTCGGTCACCACGCCGCAGTGGCCGTGGTCGGTGTACTCGTCGACGCACAGGTCGGCGATGATCGCCATCTCCGAGCCGTGGTCGTCACGCAGGTTGCGCAACGCCACCTGCACGACGCCGTCGGGGTTCCAGGCCTCGGAGCCCACCGCGTCCTTGCGGGCCGGCAGGCCGAACAGGATCACCCCGCTGATGCCGAGGTTGGCCAGCTCGTTGACTTCCTTGCGCAGCGATTCCTGGCTGTGTTGCACGATGCCGGGCAGCGAGACGATCGGCTGCGGCTCGGCGACGTCCTCACGCACGAACAGAGGTGCGATGAGGTCGCTGGGCGTGACGGTTGTCTCCGCAACGAGCCGACGCAGCGCCGGGGTGCGACGCAACCGACGAAGGCGGCGAGCCGGAAAGGTCACCTCGCCATGCTATTGCGCTGCTGCGCCGGAAGAACCGCCCGAGGGAGGTGCGATTGCCGGCTGCTGCGCGACGGCGGGCGAGGCCGTCTCCATGCCCAGCTTCATCTTGACCAGCGCCATATCCGCCTTGACCAGCGCGACATCCGTCTTGACCAGCGCCATGTCCACCACCAGCTGCATGAGCACCTGCTCGAAGCGATCCATGCGATCTTCAAGTCGGTCAAGGCGGTGTTCGAGTCGGTCGACTCGCCGGCCCAGTGAGCGGCAGCACATCAGGCTGGCCGTGAGGTTGAAGCTGAACAGCGTCACGACTGCAGCAAGAATGACGAATGAGTTCGCGTCCATAGGACTTCCTTTCGGAACGGTAACAGGCGGGATTTCCGCCCAGAGACCGGCGAACTGCCAGCGATACGGGTACGCATTGATGCGTTGCGGTGCACCGTAGCGAGCGCCCGCGGGCCGTCGCCACTGAATTTCAGGCCCATCGTGCATCGCCGAGTCGGACGTGTCCCCGGATCGCTCGCAGTGGCTTGTTGGCAGACCGCTGGCGTGACATGCGGTGGCGGGCGGCATAGGTTCGCTGGCGTGGAGATCGGGTCCGAGGGTTGGTGCGCTGCGATGTCCGAGGTGCTGGCGGATGTGAATCTGCCCGAGGTGCGGGCCACGGTGGAGCAGCGGATCGGCGACGGCAACGGGGGGCCTGTCGTGGCCTACCGGCTGGTGATCGACGGCGGTCGGGCGCATCTCGAACCGGTGCTACCCGATGCTGCTGACGCGGCGGGCGGCAAAAGCGAGAGTCTCGACGTCAGTGATGACGGCGTGGTTGTAATGAGCCAGTCCCGGGAGACGGCAGAGGCCGTGCGGCGGGGAGACATGGGTGCACTGGCCGCCTTGCAGGCCGGGCTCATCAAGGTGAGCGGTGATGTGCGGGTGCTGATCGCGGCTTCCGAGGCGTTGGCGCTGGTGAACACGGCGCTGGGGCGAGCGCTCGCCGAGGAGGAAGACAGTGCCTCCGGCGGCGGGCCGGACGACTGCGGGGGCTGACGCTTCGTGCCGGAGATTCCTGAGATCCGGGCGCACGCTGAACGGCTCGAGGCGCTGGCTGCGGGCGAGGTGCTGAAGCGGGTGGAGCCGCTGTCGTTCACTGCGCTCAAGACTGCAAGCCCGTCACCGAATGACGCCGTCGGCTGGCCGCTGCGCAGCGTCAGCCAGCGGGCCAAGTTCCTGCTGCTGCGCTTCGCGCCCGATGCCGGGGATGGGCTGACGTTTGTGGTGCATCTCATGCAGGGCGGGCGGCTGCGGGTGCTTGAACCGGGTGCCAAGCGGCCGCGCCGGCCCCGTGACGGGCTGGCCCGCTTCGAGTTCGAGAGCGGGCTGGGGCTGCTGCTGACCGAACCGGGCACGCAGAAGCGGGCCGGCGTGTGGGTGATCGCCAGCGATCCCGCCGAGGCCGAACCGCTCGCCCGCCTGGGGCCCGAAGCCACCGAGGTGGATGCCGCAGCGATGGCCGAGCTCATGGCGGCGCACTCAGCCCGCCTGCACAACTTCCTGCGCGATCAGCGCGTGATGTCTGGCCTCGGGCGGCGGCTGGCCAACGAGATCTGCCACCGGGCCAAGCTGTCGCCGTTCGCACCCACCGGCCGGATGGACGGCGAAGGCGTCGAGGCCGTGGTGGCCGCCATCGGCGCTGTCGTCGACGAGTCGCTGGCCGCCGAGCGGGAACTCCCCCAGATGAGCCGGTCGGCCGAGCGTCCCTCGGCGGTGCACAGCCGCACCGGCGAGCAGTGCCCGGTCTGCGGCGACGTGGTGCGGGCCGTCGAGTACCGCGACTACTCCGTCAACTACTGCGCCGGCTGCCAGACCAGCGGGCGGGTGCTGGCCGACAACACGACGAGCAAGTTCCTGCGCTGAACGGCCTGGGTGCGTCCCGCGGGCGCCGGTTACTCTGCTGCGGGACATCGGCGCTGACAACCCCGCCGAGCACGACCGAACGGAGCACACGATGAGCGATAACGGGATCAAGCTGGGCCTGTCGGCCGACGAGGTGCTGCAGTCCACCCGGGCGGTGCGCAAGCGGCTCGACTTCGACCGGCCGGTGCCCGAATCGGTGCTGCGCGAGTGCGTCGAGATCGCCGTGCAGGCGCCGACGGGCTCCAACATGCAGGGCTGGCACTTCGTGTTCGTGACCGAGCGCGACAAGATCGAGGCCATCTCGGCGCTCTACAAGCAGGGCTTCGACGCGTACCGCAACAGCCCCATGTACGCGGGCCGGGTGGGTTCGGGCCTGGGCGCCCAGCGAGAGGCGCAGCAGGCCCGGGTGACCTCCTCGGCCGAGTTCCTGTCGGAGAACATGCATCGCAGCCCGGTGCTGTTCCTGCCCTGCATCACCGGCCGCACCGACGATGCCCGCATGATGGTGGGCCAGGCCGGCTCGATCATCCCCGCAGCGTGGAGCTTCATGCTGGCCGCCCGCGAGCGGGGCCTGGGCACCTGCTGGACCACCCTGCACCTCGGCTACGAGCGCGAGGCCGCCGAGATCCTGGGCATCCCCTATGACACGGTGCGCCAGTACGCGCTCAGCCCGGTTGCCTACACCGTGGGCACCGACTTCAAGCTGGCCACCCGCACCGATCTCGACTCGGTGATGAGCTGGAACTCCTGGAGCCGCTGAGATGGCTGGCACCTCGAACGCAGCGCTGTTCGACCTGTCGGGCCGGGTGGCCGTGGTCACCGGCGGGTCGCGTGGGCTGGGCCGCGAGATGGTGCTGGCGTTCGCCCGTGCCGGCGCCGATGTGGTGATCGCCTCGCGCAAGCTCGACAACTGCGAGGCGCTGGCCGCCGAGGTGCGAGACACCACCGGCCAGCAGGCGCTGGCGGTGGAGTGCCACGTGGGCTACTGGGACCAGAACGACGCCCTGTGCGAGCGGGTCTACGACGAGTTCGGCCACTGCGAGGTGCTGGTGAACAACGCCGGGCTGTCGCCGCTGTACCCGTCGCTGTACGAGGTGTCGGAGGGGCTGTTCGACAAGGTGATCGACGTGAACCTCAAGGGGCCGTTCCGGGCCTCGGCGGTGTTCGGCAAGCGCATGTACGGAGCGGGCGGCGGCTCGATCATCAACGTCAGCTCGGTGGCGGCCGTAGCGCCCTCGCCGAATGAGACGGCATATGGGGCGGCCAAGGCGGGCATCCACGCCATCACCCAGTCGTTCGCCCGCGAGTACGCCCCCCGCGTGCGGGTGAACTGCATCATGCCCGGCCCGTTCCTCACCGACATCTCCAAGGCGTGGGACATGGAAGCGTTCAACGAACGGGCCACCAACGAGATCGCACTGGGCCGCGGCGGCGAGGCTGACGAGGTGGTGGGCGCAGCGCTCTACTTCGCCTCAGAAGCGTCGAGCTACACCACCGGCTCGGTGCTCAAGATCGACGGCGGCACCGCCTGGCAAACCGGCTGACCACAGCCGCAGTTTCAGGCTGACGGCTCGAGTTCGGAGCCTCCGGTACTCCAGTTGTCGATATACCGGTTGAGATCGAATCCGCCGCTCTCGCTGCCGACGCCAGCACTGATGTCCATATCGGCATCGGCCGGAACGATGCCGATACCTAGACCCAATGCGATCATCACGCGCAACACCCCGTCCAAAGACACCGTGGGCTTGCCGTTCTCGAAGGTCGACAGCCACGGGCGGCCCACGCCGGCCTGTTCAGCCAAGGTTGTTTGAGACCAGCCACGCTCCTTGCGCGCCGCCGCGATGGCTGCTCCGAGTTGCCGGCTAGTCAGCAACGGGCGAACTGCGTTCGTGGTTTCCACGCAGGAAAGCTCCTTGTTCGTCTTTGTGCGATGACAGGTTAGGAATGTCCTCGTACGAAGACAGATTCGTTCTGCCTTAGGTCAGAGACGCTCGCATTTTGCTTTCCTGCGCTGACCGTTGCCTCATGTCTCGGATCGTCTCAACACGCATGATGCCGGCGAGTGGGTCGGCTGAAGTTGTTGCGGCTACGTTGAGCGCCGCCGCGGCCGTGCGCAGTGCCCGGCGAGCATTGGAGGACTGCTGTGGGGACGACGAAGCGACTGTCGACATTGAGCCGGTCGATCGAGGGCCGGGTGGCGCTGATCACCGGCGCCGGCATGGGCCAGGGACGGGCGACGGCGCACCTGTTCGCCGACGAGGGGGCACACGTTGCGGTCACCGACCTGCGCCAAGCCGATGTGGACGCCGTGGTGGCCGAGATCAACGACGCCGGCGGCTCAGCAGCGGGCTGGACGATGGACGTGGCCAACCGCGACCGGGTCAACCAGGTCACCGACGAGGTGGCCGAGCGCTTCGGCGGCATCGACCACCTCATCAACAACGCCGGCATCTCGCGCTTCTCGCCGATCGACGCCGAGAACTACGAGGACAACTGGGCCATCTCGCTCGAGGTGCTGCTGACGGCGCACACCTACACGGTGCGGGCGGCGCTGCCCTACCTGCGCCAGTCCGACGCGGCCCGCATCGTCAACATCGCCTCCACCGAGGGCTGGGGCGCCACCAAGTTCGGCTCGCCCTACACCGCCGCCAAGCACGGCGTGATCGGGCTCACCAAGTCACTGGCGGTGGAGCTGGGCCGTGAGGGCATCACGGTCAACTGCATCTGCCCCGGGCCAATCCGCACCGCCATGACCGCCGACATCCCCGACGAGCACAAGACGATCTTCGCCAAGCGCCGCACCGCCCTCGGCCGCTACGCCGAGCCCGAGGAAGTGGCCCACGGCACGCTCAACTTCTGCCTGCCCGCCAGCCAGTACATGACCGGCGCCGTGCTCCCCGTAGACGGCGGCCTCCTCATCAAGAACGCCTGAGCCGGCGCCCGGGCAGCGGGCTACTGGGTGAGGGTGATCGACAGCGAGGCGGGCATGCCGTCGGCGTCGAGGGTGAGCGTGCCTGAGAGGTCGCCGCGCTCGGCCAGCGGCAGCGACTCGGTGCCGGTGGCGGTGAAGTAGCCCGTCATCTGGAGGTCATCGGCGATAGGCCGCCATTGCCGGTGCCAGCGGGCGTCACAGGTAGGGTGATGGAGGCGCCAGTACGAACCTTGGAGCCACTTGGAGCAGCCGTCTTGTACACGTCGATGGAGATCAAGGGCTATCGAGGGCTGTCCAGCCTGAGGCTTGACGGCTTGACCCGGATCAATCTGCTGGTCGGTACGAACAACTCGGGCAAAACCTCCATTCTGGAATGCATCGGCCTGCTGCATGCCGCAGGGGACCACCGGATGCTGCGATCAGTTCTTGATGCACGCGGTGAGTGGCTGGTGGATGAAGATCGTGGCCGCATGTACGACGTCCGCCACTTGTTCGCTGGCCATGACACCACTGGCCACGTTTCGTTGTGGGGAGAGCGCGCAGGGTATCGCTTGCGTGGCGCGCAGACAGCGACGGCGGAGCTATTGATCGAGGCCGACAGCACCGACCCCTTAGAACCACCGGAATTCTCGTTCGACGAGTCCGAAGCTCTGTCCGAAGATCACGGCGGTGCTCTTGTGTGGCGTGCAAGCGATACGGACGGAGAGTTCCGGGCTGGCCTGTTCGCGGAAGGACTGCTGCCTCCGCAATCGCTGATGCGAGGGGGACGGCCAATCAACGGCGACGTACCCCCAGTTCAATTCATCGGTACGGGCGGGCTGACGTCCGAGCAAGTAAGCAGGACTTTCGGCGCCGCGGTAATGACCGAAACCGAAGATCGAGCCGTAGAAGCGCTCCAGATCATCGAGCCGCGGGTGGAGCGCATCGCCACGGTTCCATTCGGCCGCTGGATGCCGAGAAGCGACTCACACGGTGGCATTTTTGTGAGGCTTCGCGGTCTCGACGCTCGGGTGCCTCTTGGCAGTCTCGGCGAAGGTATGCGGCGGATGCTGGGACTCGCATTGTCACTGGCCCGGGCGCGCGGCGGCGTCCTCCTCGTCGACGAGATCGACACGGGCCTTCACTACTCGGTCATGCAGAAGATGTGGAAGATGATCGTTGAGCGCTCTCAGGCACTTGACGTGCAGGTGTTTGCCACCACCCACAGCCGTGACTGCTACGAGAGCCTCGGGTCCATCGCCGAGGCCGACGCTCCTGCGCCCGGACGGGTGTCGATTCATCGCATCGAGACGGACCGGGCCCACACCGTGGGCTTCAGCGAGCACCAAGTTGCCATCGTCGGCGAACGCGAGCTTGAGGTCCGATAGTTGAGCATCCGCCGCCGCGATCCGGCGAAGCTGTTGTTGGTCGAGGGACCGACCGAGAAACGGCTTGTCCCGGAACTCATGAGAGCCAACGGCGCAGCATGGGACGATGACGCGGTCGGCGTAGACGTGCCGCTGATCAAGGATCTCGGGGGCGTGCGCAACATCCTCAAGCGCGGTGCCATCTCATCAGAGGCAAGAGCGAGCGGCCTGCAAAGCTTGGGCATCATCGTTGACGCCAACGGAGACGTGTTTCAACGGTGGACTGCGATCAAGAATCGCTGTTCAGACGAGTTGCCAGACCTGCCGCCCATGCCGGACCAGATCCCGAGCAACGGATTGGTGTGCCCCCGGCCCGACGGTTCGAAGTTCGGCGTGTGGATCATGCCCGACAATCAGCATCAAGGCGCATTGGAGCACTTCTTGCTGAACCTCGTGCCAAGCGACGCCGCCGGTCTCCTTGAGTTGGCACGGGAGTCTGTCCAAGCAGCGCGCGCAATCGGCGCTCCCGTCAGAGATCACGATGTCACCAAGTCGACCGCGCACACGTGGCTCGCATGGCAGGAAAACCCAGGGCTGCAGTTGCACATCGCTGTCAAGAATCGGGTTCTCGACGCAAATCACCCCGAGTCCGCGCCGTTCGTCTCGTGGTTTCAACGCCTGTTCAGCAACTGAGCGCTGCGACGGTTGGCAGCGGGCTACTGGGTGAGGGTGATCGACAGCGAGGCGGGCATGCCGTCGGCGTCGAGGAACAGTGTGCCTGAGAGGTTGCCGCGTTCGGCCAGCGGCAGCGACTCGGTTCCCGTGGCGGTGAAGTAGCCCGTCATCTGAAGTGAGCCGTCGTCGTTCGCTGTGCCGCGGGCGGCCAGGCGCATCTCCGCAGATACGCCGTCGTCGCCGGGGGCGAACACCAGCAGGGCACTGAAGCGGCGCTCGTCGACCGCCGGATCGGCAGCTTCGAGCGAGGCCGAGCTGGGCGAGATCACCGCAAGCGACTCGCTCGTGGTGACCGTCTCGGTGGTCTCCTCACCGCCGTCGGCAATGGTCGTCGTGGTCGTGACTGTCAGCGACATCGAACCGGCCACGTCGTAGCGGTCGGCACCCGACGGCGTGAACGTCAGCTGGGCGCCCTGCACGCTGCTGCTGTCGCTCACGGTGGTCTCGGGATCGGGATTGATCACCACCTCGGTCGCGACTCGCGTCTCGACGATCTCGGGCGTGTCCTCGGCCACTGTTTCGGCAACTTGGGCGTCGTCGACCGCGGGCGCGACAACCACGGCAGCAGCGGCCGGCGTCTCGGCCTCGACCGCCTGCGGAGCCGCTTCGGGCTCAGGAGCGGCTGCCACCGCAGCATCCGGCGTCGACACCGCGGACCCTTCTGCGCCAGCCGGATCGGTCACGTCGGCAATACCGGTCACCGGCGCCGCGGTGCTCACCACCACGGGCGCATCAGGTGCGGGCACCTCGACGGCGAACGGCGTCAGCACCTCCATCACCGAGTCGGGCAGCACCCGCTCGGCCGCCTTGTGCACTGGCGAGTCGACGGTCGGCGTGATCACCGCGGTCGCGAGCCCAAACCCGACCGCAGCCTTGGCCATCACCGGCACGCCGACTGTCGCTGCGTTCGCCGTAGCGGCGGCGGCCCGGCTGGCCATCGGCGCAGCCTCAGTCAGCACCGGCATGGCCGAGTTCAGTGCAGCACGGCCGACCCCGGGCGACGACTGGCTCGTCACCGCTGCGGCGGCACGCTCGCCGCGGCGCAGCAGCCCGATCAGGGCCACCGGCGCAGCGGCTGCCAGCTTCAGCGCGGCCCGCACAGCGTTGCGGGCCCGCGACACCCGTGCCCGGGCGTTCTCTTCGGAAACACCGGCCCTGGCAGCAACCTCTTCGTAGCTCAGCTCGTCGACGAAGCGCAGCATGAGCGCTTCGCGGTACTGCTCGGACAGGTTGTCGACGGCGTCGGCCAATTCGGAATCGTCGAGGTCGAGCCCCAGCTCGTCCTCAATAGACGACGGCGGGTTCAGCGCCCGGTCATTCGACGCGTACCGCTCGGTCTTCTCGCCCTCACGCCGCTGCCGGTTGCCCTCGTCGCTGCAGACGTTCGACAGGATGCGGTGCAGCCACGGCCCCACCAGGTAGTTGCCGTTGAAGCGCGGCATGGCACGCAGCGCACGCACCAGCGCCTCCTGCACGGCGTCCTCCGCGGCCTCGGGGCAACCGAGCTTGCGGCGCGCGTGACCGAGCAGCTGCGGCCGGTACTCACGCACCAACTCGGCGAACGCTTCGTCGTCGCCGGCTTGGTACGCAAGAACCAGATCTCGGTCTTCAAGACGCAAGGCCATTGCAGTTACGCATCCAAACAGCGGGAACGCCATCGCTCCCGTCAACGACGATGCTACCGCGACCCCCAAGAGCTATTGCCGTCACATTTTGGCAGTTAGAAAAGTTGCGCTGCCGACCGCATCGACGGCCTCTCTGGCCCGCGACACTCAGTTGTCGCGGGTGATCGACACCGTGTGGGTATCGCCGTCGTCGGCGGTGACCGTGATGGTGTAGCCGTGCAGCGTCACCGACTCGCCGGGCCCCAGCACCGGGAAGCCGTCGACTTGGCCGTTGCCGCTGTCGCCGGCGACCCGCATCGGCAGCTCGCCTGATGGCACCAGCGTGTCGACGGTGTACACAAGCACGCCCTCTTCGATCAGGTTCGGGGACGTGGTTCGAGCGCCGTTCGAAGCGGTGTAGTCGGTTGCCTGGTCGTAGCCGAGCTTGCGGCGGCTTTCGATCACGATCACGTCGCGGGAACTGAGCTGCAAGGCGACCATCGCGATCCCATCGCCTGGTTGTTCGATCGGCGACAGCGTCACCTCGGCCTCAGCGTCGCTGAGGCAGCGAATCTGGGTGTCGTCGAGCCAACCCAGCTGCCATCTGCTCCACGAGAGCATCTCCTGGGGACTCAAATGCGTCTTTGGAAAGGACGACGTGCCGCCGCCGGGGAAGCGCGTCAGCACTTGGCGTCGGGGGTCGTTCTGGGGAGAGAGATACCAAGCCCACATGTTCATCCGGCCCCACTCGACGGCGACCCACTCATGGCCACTCCTGGCAGCGGGACGTTCGTGCACGCTGTCGTCATAGGGGTACAAGTCGAGCAAGCCGAGGTTGTGCACGAGCTCGTGCGCGGCGACGGAGCCCCAGTGTCTGGGTTCACCGGGTTCGTCGTGTCGCCAGAAATTGTTGATGTGCCTGGGCAGCGACACGCCGTCGGCCTCGACGTTCCCGCCTGCTATGCCGCCGCCGAAGTGGGTGCTGGGCAGAATCACAGCCAGGCTGTGGAAGCCGCTGAAGTCGATCTCGTCATCAACGAGTTCCACTACATCGCTCCCGATGTTTTCTCCTGCGAGAAGTCGGCCGTCTGCTCCGTTCTCCCCGAAGTAGTCCGAGTAGCTGTGGGGTGCTCGCAGCCATTCGTGATGGGACACGAACTGCACGTCGACTTTGCCGTAGCTGACTGCCTCCAGGTACTCCTCGGCCCACGGCAGCCCCAGCGCAGCTTCTTCCTCGACGGTGTGAGTGGCCTGGGCGCCGGGGAAGTCCACGAACAGCACCGCAACACGCAGCGTCCCCGTGGCCGACGGTGCCCAGTCGGGCAGCGGAAATCCTGCAGTGACGCCCGATACGCCACGGGGACGGCAGTCGTCCGCGATGCCAGCAGGCTCGCCGCTGGCTCCGGCCACATAGGTGCGGTGCTTGCCGTCGGTGTCGATGGTGTGGAAGGCGATGCGCTGACCGTCGGGCGACCACCGCGGGGCGAGCGTGAGAATGCCCTCGTCGAAGATCACCGCTTCGTCGATGCCGTCGATGTCGGCGATGACGATGGACGTCTGGGCTCCGCCGCCGCGTGTGAAGGCAATGCGTGTGCCGTCCGGCGACCACGACATCCCGCCGTCGAAGTACACCCCGGCGTGCAAGCGCCGTGCATTGCTTCCGTCGGTGTCGGACACCACCAGCAAGCTGTTGGTCTGGTAGGCGAGCTGGCTGCCGTCGGGCGACCACGCGGGGCTGCCCTCCCAGGCGCCTCCCTCGTTGAGCGCCCTGGGCTTGTTGCCGTACGACGTCATCACGACGATGTGCCGGTCAGCGCCGAGCAGGTGGCCATGCTCATCGCGGCCGCTGCCGGTCTCGCGTTCGAACGCCAGCCATTTGCCGTCGGGCGACCAGGTTGGCCACCGATCGATCACGTCGCCTTCGGTGCGCTGGTTGTTGTGGCTGCCGTCGACGTTGACGGTCCAGATGTGCGCCACCCAGTTGCCGTTCTCGTCGTTCTGGCCACGGGAGTAAGCGACGCGGCTTCCGTCGGGCGACCACACGGCGGCGTACGAGTAGAGCCCGTCGTAGTCCACCAGCTTGCGGGCATCGGTGCCGTCGTTGTTGACTGTCCACAGCGAGCCGTCCTGGGTGTAGACGAGGCGGCTGCAGTCGGGCGACCATGCGGGGTCTTCGGCGTTGGTGGAGGGCACGAGCTGTGTCGGCTCGTCGTCGATGGCGCCGCCGCAGATGCCGGCGGGCAGAACACCGGGTGCGGCGCTGGCCTGGTCGTCTTCGGCCTCGTTGTCGTCGTCGCCGGTGTCGGGTTCGGTGCCGGTGAGGTAGGCGTCGATGGCCGCTTGGGACACGGCTGCGTCGCCGCCGAACACCCGCAGGCCCACGGCGTCGTGTGCTTCGCGGGCCACATCGAGATATGCGGCGGTGTCGTCGGGAATCTTATCCGGGTCAGCGAGCACCAGCGGGGCGCACAAGCGGCCCAGCAACGGCGCGGCGCTGAACGAATCGAACGGCACCCGCGCCCGTGCGACGCCGATCGTGTCCTTCGCGAAACACGGCTTGCCGGCCGCGGCGTTGTACCGACCCTCGGCGAGCTCGGCAGCCTGTACTGCGGTGTCATAACGAGTGCTGCCCGCAACCCGCGACACTTCAATGCCGAGATCCTCGACGGATTGCTCGACAGCGTCGCTGAGCGCGGAGGTGCCGCCCATCAGCACGACGTGGGTGATACCAGCGTCGCCCAGGTAGGCGGCCACCTCCGCGTGCAGCTCGCCGGGCGGGCTCAGCAGTACCGGATGGATGCCCCGCGCAGCGAACGGGCCCGCCACCAGCGCATCGGCGAACACCTCACCGCTGGCAATCACCGCCGTGCGGCCCCGATCACCCATGACACCCGGCGTCACCCGTCCCGCAGCCGCCACACCGGTGCCATACAGATCATCGCCCGCCACCCGCTCCGCTGTGATGCCGGCCTCGCCGAGCGCCTCGAGCACCCCCGCTTCGACCCCACGACCGGAACCGTGCGCGCCGCCGCTCGCATCTGGCCCCACCACCAGCGCCTTCGAGATACCCACGCGCTGCAGGAACCCGAGCGCGTCGGCGCGCAGCTCCCCGGGCGGGGTCATCAGCACCGGCGCCCCCAACGCGCCCGCCACCGGCGCGGCCACCACCGCGTCGGTCCACCGCCGGCCCGACACCAGCACCACCCACTCCAGCGAGCCGTCAGCATCAGCAGCCACCGCCTCGGCAACCTGCAGCGAGGTCTCATAGCGGTCCGCGCCGCCATAACGCGTCACCGACACATCCGAACCGTCGCCTGAGCCGTTGTGCTCGGCAGCGCCAGCCGCAGTCGCCGGAAGCACCAGCACAGCGCCGAAGCCCACCAGCACCGACAGCACCACCAACATCAAACGTCGCACCCGCCGCAAGGTAGTAGCTGCCTGTACGCAGCAACCCCAGAGCGGCAAAGCGGACGCGGCTAGAGCCCGCGGAAGTGAGGTGTGACACTTAGTGTTACACTTCTTGAGGTGCCCACCACCCGGCCTCGTCATCCAGTAACTGAGACAGATGAGATCGCCGACGTGCTCGATGCGGCGGCGCAGCGCTGGTCGGGCGTCTCTCGAGCGAAGCTCGTTCAACTCGTGCTGCTGGATTGGGCCAGCGGCGGACGATCGCCGGCTGCTCGCGCCGTTGCCCGAGCGGAGCTGGCTGGGTCGCTGCCCGGCTCGGCAGACCTGTACGACCGCAGCGAGGACTGGCCTGCGTGATCGTCGCCGATGCGAGCTGGGTCGTGGCGCTACGCGATCCGAACGACGATCACCATCTTCCGGCGGCTGCCATCAACCGAGGCATCGACGACGAAGACGTGTGGTTGCACCCCGTCACGCTCGCCGAATGCCTCGTCGCGCCGGCCCGCCTGGGCGTGCTGCAGGATGCGGTGCTCAGGCTGCGCGCTGCATTCGAAGTGCCCGACATCGAACGCGATGCGCCCGTGCGTTGGGCGGCCCTGCGAGCCGAGACCGGACTGCGGCTTCCCGATGCCGTCGTGCTCGACACTGCGCTCACCCACGGAGCACGAGCGATCGTGACCTTCGACGCCAAGCTCGCCGCAGCGGCCAGCGAACACAGCCTCGGGGTCGTGAGCTCCTGACGGCGCCAGAGATGTCCCTGGCAATACCGCCATCAGGCGGTGGCGGTTGCGGTGCCTCTGGCGGGGATGCCTATGTCGTCGTAGGTGGCCATCGGCAAGCAGGGCACGCTTCGCTGACGCATCAACGCCTATGGGTGCGGAGTCACTCGCCGATGTCGCCGGCGAGCAGGGCCTGCACGTTCTCGGCAGTTGCCAACAGGCTCAGCGTTCCCAGCGTGGCTCCCCCTTCGCCCTGCAGGGCCACGCGCAGCAGCGTGCTGACGCCGATGACCTCACGACGATCGTTGAAGACCGGCCCGCCGCTGCTGCCCGGAGCGACCGGCGTGTCAGTCTTGATCCACGTCACGCCGTTGCGTTGTTGGGTGCCCGAGTAGCGGCCGGTCGTGAGCGTCATGGTGTCGCCGCCGATGCGGGGATACCCGAGCGCAGTGAGTATCTCGCCCGCCTGCAGCGGCTCGGTCGCGATGGTCACCGTGGGCAGCGGGTCGATGCCGGGATCAGTGGTGAGCAACGCAAGGTCGTGCGTCTCCGACGACCGCACGATCGACACTGGCAGGTACTTCTCAGGCGCCTGCTCGAAGGTGCCGCCCACATAGGCCCGGATGCGGATGCACGGGATTCCGTCGTCGTGGACTGCGTGCTCGTTCGTCACGATGTGGCGGCCATCGCCCACGACGAACCCGGATCCGGACCGGGCGGTTCCGCCGGCGACGCTCACGCAGCGGATCTGCACGACTGACGGGGCCACCAGATTCCAGCCCAACCCGTCAGACACGCCTGCATCGGCCGAGCCGGAGCCACGCACGATGCCCGTCGCCACAGCCGACAGCGCCGCCGTCGGCACGGACGACCCCGGGCCGACGCCGGTCACGGTTGCCTGGGTGTCGCTGTCGATGGCGAGCCGCCAGTCCTGACCGAACCGGCCCAGCGTCTCGGGCACGGGCTCGTCGGGGGCGGGAGCGAGCAGCAGCGGCTCGCAGGGGCCGCGGACCGCTCCCGCCGCCAGGCCGCCGAACGGCACCGTGCCGCTGGCTACGGCCACGTCGGTGACCGGGTGACAGCCCGACGTGCTGAACGCACGGCGGGCAATCAAGGCGGCCGTCTCGTAGCGGTCGGCGCCGGCAATGCGATCGGTGTCGATGCCGAGCTCGGCGATCTCCTCTTCCACCGCGGCCGAGATGGCCGCCGTGCCGCCGAGGATCGTGACCCTCGAAACCTGCCGGTCTTCGTCGGTCAGGAAGCGGCGGGCCTCGTCACCGAGCTCGTCGGGCGTGGTGAGGATGAGCGGGTTGTCGCTAGTGACGCTCGGGGCGGCCGCCACCGCATCGGCGAAGTTGACGCCGGAGGCCAGATAGACGGTGTCGATCTCGTCGGGGGCGAAGGTGCGTGCGACCCGGCGGGCGGTTGCGTAGCGGTCGTCGCCGGCGAACCGGTCCACCCGGAACCCCATGCCGCGCAGCGTCTCAGCCACGCTCTCGGACACCGCCGCAGGACCGCCCAGGATGATCACCTTGGCCTTGGCGTGCGATGCGCACGGCTCCAAGTACTTCCGGGTGGCTGCCGGCAGGAAGGCCTGCTTGGTCAGCAGCAACGGCCGGTCGAGCGCTGCGCCGGCCAGGGCGTCGGGCCAGTTCTCGCCCGATGCCAGCGCCACGCTGTGCGAGCCGATGTCGCTGTCGCAGCTGCCGCCGGCCACGTTGGCCGCCAGCGCGTACACGCTGGCGCCGCTCACCCGCTGCACCGTGATGCTCGCCGACTGGGCGCCTGCGGGCTGCGGCGCGAACAGCACCGAGCCCGCCAGTGCAACGCTGAACATGGCAACAAACAGCCGCCGCGGGCCGTGGCGGGGCCGCCTTCTCGCAGGGCTCATGCCGACCTCACACTCCACGGCTTGCAGTCGTCGAAACGATACGGGACGCGCTGGCCGCTAGGGGCGAGCGTTGATGTAGGCGTCGACTCTCCACACGATGGTGTCGTCGTCGCTGCCGAAGTCGTTCACGGTGATGGTGGCCATGAACCCGCCGGCTCCGTAGCCGTCGTCGGCCAGGCCTGCCACGGCTGCCCCCGCCAGGATCTCGGAGGGCTCGTCGGGGTGCGTCCCGTACACCGAGCGCATCCACGACCCCGACCGCACCACGCTCATGCCGCGCAGCTCCCACCGGTCCGAGGTGAACTTCGCCTCGCCCTCGGCGATGCCCGACACCGTGCCTGCCGCGGTCTCCACCGACCACCGGGCGTTGAACGTGTGCGGGCGGCCCGCGCCGAACCCCCGGTCGATCTCCAAGGAGACGAACGCCTCGTTGACCTGCCGACGGTGCGGCGACAGGTGTGCGAACACGCTGATGAGATCGCGGTTGCGGAAGGCCAGCCGGGTGTTCTCGCCGGTGAACGGGCTCTCGTCGCTGGGCACGCCGCCCGACACCGGCTCGGCCGCCTCCACCACATCGGTCAGCCAGAATCGCCGGTTGGCGTTGGCCACCAAAGCCACCGACCGTGACGTCCGTCCGTAGGGCCCCACCGCCCGCACGTAGGTCGAATGAGACTCCGACAGCTCCATTGCGAGGCAGCCCGGGCTGGCCGGCTCCGGCTTGCGGCGCTCGCCGTCGACATCGCCCCGGTACCAGCCCAGCGCCGTCAGATCGGCCTCGAGATATGGCGCACGATCTGGTGATGTCTCAGCCACCAGCCATCGTGCATCGGCATAGGTTCCCCGCGGCAGGCACACCCAGTCTCGATCGGCCAACGACGAGGCGCCGCTGATCGCCCCGTCGGCATCGGCCCGGTGGAACACGGTGCCGTCGAAGGGAAGGCGGGTGGCGAACGCTCCCAGGCCCCGCTTGGCGTCGGGTGCCTTCTCGATCCGGTCGGGATCCTCATGATGGGGCGCATACGCCCCCACCAGCGTCGGCACGTCGGGTTCGGCACGAGGCGCCAGGCGCCCGCTCACCAGCGACGAGGCTTGGCCGAGCACCTCGGCGGTGATCACCGCTTCCCCGCCGAACGCCAGCACCATGCCGGGGGCGAAGCACCGCCCCTCGTTGACCGCTGCGGCGTACGCCGCGGCATCGTCGGCTCCCGACCCGTCCGACTCGATGCCGTCCACGGCCTGCGAGCACAGCCGTCCTGGCACGAAGACGTCGCGCAGGAACTCCTCGACCACCTCGGGCAGCTCGGTGGCTCCTGCGGGCACCAGCAGCATGGGCACTGCGGCACGCTTCGGACGGGGCAGCGCAGCCGACAGCGCCGCTGCCGCCGGGCGCCGCGCCACCGTGAACAGGCCCGGCTCGGTCGCGTCGACCGGCCCGGCAAGCCGCTCGACCGCATAGGGAATCTCGTGGGGCGACGGCGCCGAGGCAGCGCCGCAGAACGCACCCGCGCCGAGCGCGTCGGGCCAGCCCAGGGTGCCGCGCTCCCCGTCGCTCAAGGCCGCCAGGCACACCGATGAGCGGGCGAAGTGGTCGCCCGAACGAGTCGGCCACCAGCCGCCGAAGATCTTGGCCATCTCCACGCTGGTCTCGTACCGGTCGGCGCCCGCCACCCGGCGCAGCTCGGCCCTGGCGATCTGTGCGGCCAGCTCGGCCACGTCTGCGGGCACCTGCGACGTGTCGCCTAGCACGATCAGGTTCTCCACGTCGAGCAGGCTGAGCGCCACAGCGGTTTCTTCGGGCAGCTCCTCGCTGCCGTCGTGCAGCACCACTGGCACCTGCCAGAAGCTCGTCCACCAGCCCGCAGCCAGGGCGTCGAGACCCACGGCCAGCACCACCGTGCGGCCCAGCAGCTCGCACCGGCTCGCCCGCGAGCGCCACTCCACCACCGAGTTCGCATAGAACGCCGGCACGGCATTGCCGTCGGCGGCGGAAGAGTCCTTGCACCCGGTGGCGCTGCGAGGTATCGAGCGGGTCCCCAGCGACTGAGCCACCACCGCCGCGGTGCTGTAGCGGGTCTCGCCGCTCACCCGGAAGACCTCGTCGTAGCCGATCGAGACGAGCTCCCGTTCGATCTCGACGGGCACCGCGGCGGCGCCGCCCACGATGATGGCCTGCCGCGCCGCATTGCAGCCGCCCCTGCGCAGGTCTTGCGCTGCCAGCCGGGCGGCGTGGTTCAGCGAATCGGCCCCGTCGCGCACCGAATCGGTCAGCAGGATGGGTGCGGCGTAGGTGTCGACCCGGGCGAAGCCGCCGATGGGGTCGAACAGGGGGTCGCTGGCGGCCACACGGCGCAGGTAGGGCTCGCTCGAGCGGCCGGTGGAGTCCGACAGCGAGGCGGCCGTCACCGCGTCAGCCGGCACGTCCGACGCCACCACGATGATCGAGCGCGGGCAGATGCCCAGCCCCCACCATCCCTCCGCAGAGCCCAGGCTGCGCCCGGCACCCGAGGTGGCATCGGGAGAGTCGAAGGGGTAGCCGCCGGCGCCTCGCAGGGTCAGCGACACGGCCAGCGCGGTCTGGTGCCGGTCGGGCCCCCACATGCGCACGGCGTTGGGCCACGCCTCGAGCTCAGGTATTGCCAGGAACGAGCGCGGCCACTGGCGAGGCGAGATCGGGCCGTCCTCGGGGGCGCTCTGGCCGCCCACGCTCGGCACTGCAAGGACGAGCACGCACAGCACGGCAGCGGCTGCCGCTGCCAACCGTGGCTGTCGCCGCTGCGCTGTGCCACTGTCAGGATGGCTGTGAGTCATGAACGCGTCACGATTGGGTTGCCGTCCGGCTCGCACGCCGATCACCGACCCCCGCTTGCCGACGGGTCGGGCCGCGAAGTCGGCACAGGCAGCAAGGGTAGTGCTGCTTACGGCATTCGGAGCGGCGTCCTACGGCGTCGGTGGCGCTCCGGTCGCGTGACCTCTCAGGCGTTCGAGGAGGCGATCGGCAAGAACCGCGGGGTCGCCGACGGCGATCACTTCGAGCGAATCGCGGTTGAGCGCAGACCCTTCGAGAAAGGCAACCACGGAGGGGGGCACGGAGCCGGGCTGCACGAGCAGGGTCGGGCCTCGCACATACGCAAGAAGCGGCCCGGCAACCAGCGCGTCGGCAAAGCTCGTGCCGACCGCCACGCCGACGCGGCGGTTGCCGAGGCAACGGTTCACAGGCGATGATGCGAACGACACCGCATGCTCGGCAAGCAGCGCCGCCGTGTGGTAGCGATCGGCGCCGCCCACTCGGACGACGCGCAGTTCCATGTCGGCAATGTCCTGGGCGACATCGGCCGAGACGGCGTTCTCGCCGCCGATGACGAGCACGTTGTGGATCCAGTCGTAATGCTTGCCGTTGCGCAGGTAGCTGCGGACCTTCGGCGGCAGAGCATCGGGCTCGGTCAGCAGCAGCGGATGCGTGCCGACCGCCGCCACCGGCGCCGCAGCCAGGGCGTCGGGAAACACCGCGCCCGTTGCCAGCAGCACGGTGCGCTTGTTCCGATTGCAGAACGCCTGCGGGGTGCCAACCTCGCGCGCAATCAACACAGAGGTCTCGTAGCGGTCGGCGCCGCCGAGACGGGTGAGTGTCTGCACCGGCTCGAGCGCCGCCAGCGACCGCTCGACGTCGAGCGACACGGCTTCAACACCGCCCATGATGTACACACGCGATATCGCGTGGCGCCCGATGAAGCCCGCCACCTCCTCTGAGAGCCGGTCGGGATCGGTGAGCAGGATCGGCGCCTGCGCTTTGCCGGCCAGCGACGACGCTGCGAGCCCGTCAGGGAACCGGCTGCTGGTTGCCACGATCACCGTGTCCACATCGCCGCCGGCCGCTCGAACTCGCCTGCCGTGCTCTTCGGCCACCTCGACGGAGGTCGTCGTGGGGTCGGTGCCCGAAACACGCGTGGTGGTCACTCCGCGCACACCGGTCGGGCCGTCGCCTGTCGGCGTTCTCGGCAGATTGTCGCATCCTGGGCACGGGCTGGGCACGGGCGCGTCGAGCGTCAGGCGCGTCTCGATTGGCTGCCAGCGGGGGGTCGCCAGGTTGCCTGCGGCGTCACGGACATTCGCGCCCGCGGGGAGTGTCAAGGATGACCCGAGGACGCCCAGCGCGCCAGTGCCGTCCTCGGCCCGCACGGTGTAGCGGAAGCGCCAGATGTCGGTGCCGTTGCCGGCCGACAGCGCGGCAGAACGCTCGCTGGCCGACCCGCCGGCAGGAAGGATGCCGACGCGCACAGACGTACCGCTCATGTGCTGCTGCGGAACCGAGACCGGCTCGCTCCAGCGCAGTTCCACTTCGACGACATCGCCCGGCCGGTGGATGCCAACCGATGACGCCGCCACCGCACGGACCTCGTCCAGGGTCGGAATCACGCCGTCGATGAGATAGTTCACATGATCGGGCCCGAACGGGCGCAGCGTGACACGGTTGGTTGCGGCGCCGCCCGACGTCGGCGTGAACGTGCCACCCGACAGCTCAAGCGTGCCGGTGCTGAGCGAGACGCCATCGCTGTCGAAGTCGCCCTCGGCGACCCGGTAGCTGAACAGCGCCTGGCGAGAAGCGAACACGTACGGCTGATGCTTGAACGAGACGGTCCGGCTGCCGATGGTGGCGGGCAGGCGCGGTGATCCCTGGACGGTCACGTCGACATCGAAGTGCAGCAAGACGTAGACGACCTCGCCGAGCCTGAACGCGGTGGGCGATCGCGTCGGACCCTGAACAGCGGGCCGCGCCGCGAGGGCATCGGCTTCCTGGGCGCCGACGGGCACCACGAACGCCGCTGAGAGCGCGGCGATTGCCAAGGCAACGGCCGCAGCAGCGGCCGCCAAGCGAACGCGGGTCACCGGCGAGCGAACGCCGGGTCACGTCGGCATGAGCGATCACGGTGAAGTGACGCGTCGACTGCCGGACTGAAGGACAATTGCTCCGCGCATGAGTGCATGGACGCAAGGTAGATCTGAGATCTCGCTTCCAGGCCGCAGAACGCCGCCCAGATTGCACGATTTATCGAATGATTTTGGGGACGACTACCACAGCCGTTCGCGGCATTCGGCAGCAGCCCAACGATCCACGCCGGAACGCTCGTCAGTTCGCTTCATGCCGCGGATCGTCCGACACGCGGATCAAACCGGCTTGATGTCGAGATCGTTGTAAGTGACGACCGCGAAGTACGGCACGCCGTGCTCGGCGAACTGGGGTGCTGCGTGCTCGCCGCGGTCCACCAGCGCCACCGCTGCAGCTACTGTCGCTTCAACTCCACGCACAGCGTCGAACGCTTGCATGATCGATCCGCCCTTGGTCACTACATCGTCCACCAGCAGCACTCGGCTGCGCTTGTCGATACGGGCGCCCTCGATGAGACGCTTCGCTCCGTGCGTCTTGGGCTGCTTGCGGACAGCAAACCAGCCCACGCTGGCACGTATCGCTATCGCGGCTGCGATGTGGTCTGCGCCGAGTGTCAGTCCGCCGACAGCATCGAAGTCGATGCCGTCGATTGCGTCGAGCACCGCTTCGGCGGCGTTGTCAAGCTCGGGACCGGACGCCAAGGCTTGCTTCACGTCGATGTAGTCGTTCGACTCGGCTCCGGATGTGAGCACGACCGGCTCCGGCAGTCGGTCCAGCCCGTCGCGCTCAATCGTGTCTCGAAGGCGGGCAGCCGAAGCGGTGAGCGGTGCGTGCGCCGACATAGTCGCGGCCGAAGGCTACCGCCCATTGGTCGGCTTGTTGGCGATAGTGGGCAAGGTCAGCGCCGTTCACGCACCGTTGTGGCTAGTGCGCTTGTTCGAATGGTCGATCTCGCTCGCGGACGCCGTCTCGAAGAACAGGGTCAGGGCTTCGGCCAGGTTCTCTCTGGCCTCTGCGATGGCGAGCCCTTGGCTCGCGACATCGACTTGCGGGCACAGAGCCACATAGCCGTCGCCTTGCCGCTCCATGATCGCAGTCAAGTGCCTGGTCATCGCACGCCTCCTGTGGCTCATCGGGCAGGACCTCAGCCTAGGAACGCGAACGCAGCGGCCGGGCCGTGCTCCGGCCCCGGCCTTCACATGGGGGCGAAGCTCGCTACGCAGTGCATCGTCGGCCGCCAAATCGGCACGGGCGCCGGGCCAGTCCTCAAAGCAGAAGTGCGCGGCGAATTGCCGTCCCAAGTCAGGCCGCGCGAGTTACCGGGATGCGATGACCAACGGCGTGCGGCTTGAGCTCGACAGCCACTGGTGACAGTGCTCGCATATCCACCCCGTAATGCTCAGGAGGTTGTCGTGGTCTGCGGCCAGGTCGCGCCGGTGGATCGGTTCGTGGTGGGCGATTCGGTTGCGAAGGAAGTTCAGGCCTTGAACCAGGGGAGCGACATCGCGTCGCACTCGGAACGGATCCGACGGCGAAGGGTGCAGTTGTCCGCTTGCCGGGAAACAGGCTGGGCTGCAGATACCAGGGTTGCTTCCATCCCTGTTGAGAGCCGTAGCGGACGAGTTGCTCGTCAAGGGCGTTGCGGAAGACGACTTCGAAGCGCGCCAGATCCTCGTGCAGCGCTGCGCCAACGGCGACATTCCAGTCGTACAGTCTGATCGCGGCCTCAAGGTCTCCTGAGGTTGCCCTCAGGTAGGAGCTGAGGCGTGCGGGTGTGATCATTGCAGCGATGCGTTGCAGTTCTAGCGTTGACATGTGACTCGCCAGGGGTAAGCTCTCGATCGAAGACCCCGGAACCGTCAATGCTTCGGCAAACGGCCGGGGTTACGCCTTTGCGGACAGCAAACACGAGGCCCCTGCCGGAGTCCAACGATTTACGTCCGCCCGGCCCGAAGCCGCTGGCCAATTGGCGGCGCACACGCCAGACGCGAGGAGCCCCGGGACGGGTGCCCCGGGGCTCCTCTCAGTCTGCTTGGCCGGTCAGGCGGGCAGGCCGCCCGAGCGGTTCAAGCCGACTGTGCAGCTAGCTCCTAGGAGGGAGCCTTCACGCTGCTGGACACGGCGATCCGCACCTGCGATTTGCCGTTGAAGTTCTCGTCGACCTTGTCAAACGCATTGTCGGCCCCGGACACCGTGTCAGTGGCCCCGGTGTCGGTATCGGCGGCGATGCCGGTCGCGACCGCAGCCACGGCAGGGATCACCGGGTTGGCGACGCCTTGATGGCCTGCGGCGGTCTCGACGAGATCGCGTGCCATTCGCTTTCTTGGCAGAAATTCGTTATGATTTATTGTCATGAGCGATTCGGTCTCAGCGCAAGTCGCCCGCCGTGTCGAACATCTCCCGGAACGGGCATTCCTGCGCACGAGCGAGTTCGGCGGGCCGCGGGGACCGGTGGACTCGGCGCTGTCACGGCTGACGCGCAACGACGCTCTCGTTCGCATCAGACCGGGCCTGTACTGGAAGGGGACCCCGACGCCGATCGGCATGTCACTGCCTCGCACCAGAGAAATCGGGATTGCGCTCGGCGGCCCCGGTTCGGGCCCGGCGGATGTCGCGGCGGCCAACATGCTCGGGCTCACGACGCAAGTGCCTGCGACGGTCTCGATAGCGGTGCCCGGACGGACGCCCACGGCCTATGCGGGGCTGAGGTTCACTCAGCGCCCGGTTGGGCGGCTCGTGAACTCGCTGACCCCTTGGGAGGTTGCCGTGCTCGAGGTGCTGCGCGCAGGGCCGATGGTGACCGAGTCGGGCATGGACGACCTCGCCTACACGACCGTCCGGCTGGTACGCGACGGCAGGGCGCGAATGAAGGAGATAGCCGCCGCCGCCGCCGGCGAGCCGCACAGGCTGGCGAGGAAGCGCTGGATGGACCTTTGCGCGAGCCACCCCGAACTGGCAAGGGCGGCACCAGCCTGTCCAAGGCGTTCCGGCTGATCGAGCGATTCTCTGAGGACATCGACATCTTCTTCACCTCGTCGGGCCTCACAGACGCCGACATCGACGCGGTGATGGCCGGCATGCCCGCCACTACTACGACATCTGGTGCCTGCTGGGCGACCTTGACACACGCCGCGCGCTCCATGACGACACCGCCGCGTCGGTAGCGCACTCAGTCGCGGCCTTCACCACGATGGCCAACGGGCAGACGACGCCGCGTCCCCAAGACGGGTTCGCGTCATCGAAGGCGTTCGATCCTTCGGCGGTGCCCGAGGCACGCAGAGCCGCTGCCTCTGCGCTCAGGAGGCTTCGGATTCTGGCTTGAGGCCGTCTAGGCCAAACAGCGCGGCTCCCTGATGCTCTTGGCGCTGCAGGGCTACTCAGGCGGAGAGCATGGGTCAGGTGACGATGCGATATGGCACCAGTCCCGTGCCTCTGCCGGTCGTGATCGCCGGCGGCACGCGACGGGCGCTGGAGAACACGAGCTCGGCTTCGTGGAATGCCGCTGCGCCGACATGGTCGGCCACGAACCAGTTCAAGCCGTGCTCGTTCGCGAATGACGCCGCGACGCTGCTGTGCAAACGCGGATCCATCACTTGGAGCACCTCGGGGGCAGGCGCGTGTATCGCGACCCGTTGCGGCCTGCTCATCGGTGCCAAGAGACGCTGTATCTGGCCGACCGGCCCCGGTGCGGCGAACTGCATCGCCAGCACCGCCCGCAGCAGCCGCCAGTGGGCAGACGTGCAAATTGCCAACGGCGCCTCAGTCAAGCTGACAGGCAGTTGGCCCGCAACGGCGCGGGCAGCCAGCACTTCGTCGATGATGTACACGAGAAATGGAATCAGCCAGTTGCCAAGTCAGCGTCTTCAGTGCCTATGCGGTCGAGCGCCGCGTCCAGTTCGCCGGTCTCCACCCACTCCATGAGCATCGCGCTTGCAGGGTCGAGACGGGTCGCCGCAGTGTCGATGCACATGGTCGGCTCGATCGCAGCGGCTGACTGACTGCTGGGCTCCGGGGTGTCCATCGGGCTCGCCTTTCGCTGCCGTCAGCGTACTGCCGACACATGATGCACCGATACAGGCCATGTCCCGTGAAGCGCGAGTTGAGCGTCCTCAGCCATGGGCCGAGGTCCTGCCCAGGCTTCCCGGCGACATCTCAAACCTGCTGCGAACGCTCGGCCCTGCCCTGGACCCCGATGCCGACGGCCTGCGCCCAGGCAGCGGGTACCTGCGCTTGAACACGTCTTGAGGGCGAAGACGCGAGGAGCCCCGGGGCGGGTGCCCCGGGGCTCCTCTCAGTTTGCTTGGCCGGTCAGGCGGGCAGGCCGCCTGAGCGGTTCAGGCCGACTGTGCTGCTAGCTCCTAGGAGGGAGCCTTCACGCTGCTGGACACGGCGATCCGCACCTGCGATTTGCCGTTGAAGTTCTCGTCGACCTTGTCAAACGCATTGTCGGAGCCGGACACCGTGTCAGTGGCCCCGGTGTCGGTATCGGCTGCGTAGCCGGTCGCGACCGCAGTCACGGCAGGGATCACCGGGTTGGCGGCGCCCTGGGCAGTGGCGGCGCCTTGATGGCCTGCGGCGGTCTCGACGAGATCGCGGACCATCGGCAGGTTCTTCACCAGCGCTGTCTCCATCTCGTAGCGCACCTTGCGCACCGGAGCCGTGTCAGTCCCCGCCGTGATGTCGGGCAGCGCCTGGGTGTCGGCGGAGAGGTCGGCGAAAATGCTCAGACCGCCGTCGGCAGCACCGGCGGTCGGCGCCGTGCGGATCCGGGTGATGCCAGCAGTCAGCGTCTCGGACGCATTGGGCCGGGTGCGCACCGCGGCCGCCGTCAAGATGTCGGTCAGCAGCTCGTCGTTGCTGACGGCGTCGACGAAGGCGTTGAAGTTCACCTCGATGGCGAACTGGGTGCGGCCCGTGCCGCTGGCGGTAACCGACTGGTTCCGAACCGACAGCAGGCCCAGCGGGGTCGTGGCGACCCCGGCGGCGCAGTTGGAGAACCCTGCCGAGAATCGCTCGTCGAAGGCGGCGTTCGCCTTCAGCGCGGCGAGCAGATCGCCCAGCGTGGCCGTGGCGGGGCCGTTGTTGAACCGCACCGTGACCCGCTGGCCCTTGGTGTCGACGCGCACGTCGATGTCCAGCGGCTTGGCAGCGCTGTGGGTGCTGGCCCGGTCGAACACCATCGTCCAGCCGTTGCCCGCAGCGCCAGCAGCGTCACCGCCGGGCTTCGCATTGATCGCGATCACATGATCGCGATCAGCGCCGCACGCGGGCTGCTGGCCAGACCATGAACGGCCGCAAGATCATCGACCGGGAGCCCGTCGCACTTCGCGTCCTGTCTGGCATTGATGACCAGCTGTGCCCGGCACTCAACGAACTGGCCGAAGCCCGGCCGGCCATCTGGACGGCGCAGGACAACCGCGCACGCGCTTCGGAGACCTGCGGACGGCTTCTGCCGAGCCTGTCTGCGAGCTCGGACGGGCGCGCCGCCCCATCCGACAGCGCCGTGAGGATCAGGGATCGGCAGGACGGCCCTGAGGCGGCCGCATCAGCCTGCTCCATCCAGCCAGTGATCACATACACGAGCCCCGAGACGGTTTCGGCCGTGCGTCCCGGTGAAACGGTGAGCGCGGCGTCCATCGTGGCCTGGCTGACAGCAGCAGTGCCGCATTCGACTACACGTGTCGGATGTTCACCAAACGCAGGCCGTATTCCTCTACAGGATGCACCACCACGTACGCAATCTCGAGGCCGTAACCGGTACTGGTGCGCACTCGTGATTCAGCAGGCCCCATCGGCTCACCGGGCAGCTCGTCGAGCGGCGAGTCTGAGACCTCCAGCAGCAACCGAAACAGGTCGGTCGTCTCGACATCGGGAAGCAACGGCTCCCACGCGTCGAGCACCTGTCTCAGCGACAGCCAGCGCCAGCTCTCACCTGCTATCGACAGCCCAGCCACGTTCCTCGAAGATCTCTCGCAGTTCGTCCGGGCCGGCGCCCATGTCACCGACGGCTCTGCTTCGGTCGGCACAGCGTTGCGCTTGGCGGGCGACGAACTCCAATGCCTCGGAGTCGTCAGTGTCGATGGGCAGGAGCATGTGAACGGTCTCGGCCACGGGGGTCCTCTTGCTGCGGGGCGCAACCTCATCGCAGGCTGCGCCGATCAACACCACCACTGTAAGCCGGGTTGGCCATGAGCGACTGCGATATGGAGCAGCTTGCCCGTCTCACTTCCGCTTTTGCACGGCTGGCACGCGACACACCGCGCGAGCGTCAGCTCGAGCGGGGCGGAGGGCGACGCAATCGGAGACGGACTCGCAGCGGGTCGACTGGTGGTGGACGAACGTCGCACCTTGGCGCCGCGGCCAGGAACGTCACGGGGCAGGGCGACCAGTGGGCCAGCGTCGCCGGAGTTGAGACCACGGCTCGGGCGGGACGAGACGCATTCGCGGAGCCGGACACAGACGCGAGGAGCCCCGGGGCCGAAACCCCGGGGCTCTTCTCAGTTTGCTTGGCCGGTCAGGCGGGCGGGCCGCCCGAACGGTTCAGGCCGACTGTGCGTCTGACTCCTAGGGAGTCTTGACGCTGCTGGACACGGCGATCCGCACCTGCGATGCGCCGTTGAAGTTCTCGTCGACCTTGTCCTGTGCGCCGGTGTTGTCGGCCCCGGTCGGAGCGTCAGCGGCGTAGCCAGTAGCAACCGCCGCGACGGCATCGAACGCTGCGATCGCCGGAGGACCGACGACCGCGAGGCCGCCGCCGGTGCCTGCTTCGGTCTCGACGAGATCACGTGCCATCGGCAGGTTCTTCACCAGCGCTGTCTCCATCTCGTAGCGCACCTTGCGCGTCGGAGGCGTGGCGGCTACCACCGTCTCGGACAGCGACGGGGAGTCGGCCGAGAGGTCGTCGACGATGCGCAGGCCGTTGTCAGCCTGATCTGTAGTCGGCTCCGTGCGGATCCGGGTGATGCCCGCTGCGAGCGTCTCGGACGCATTGGGCCGGGTGCGCACCGCAGCCGCCGTCAGGACGTCGGTCAGCAGCTCAGCGTTGCTGACGACGTCGACGAAGGCGTTGAAGTTCACCTCGATCGCGAACTGGGTGCGCCCCGTACCGCTAGCGGCAACCGACTGGTTCCGAACCGAAAGCAGGCCCAGCGGGGTCGTGGCGACCCCGTCTTCGCAGTTGGAGAACCCTGCCGAGAATCGCTCGTCGAAGGCGGCGTTCGCCTTCAGCGCGGCGAGCAGATCGCCCAAGGTGGCCGTGGTGGGGCCGTTGTTGAACCGCACCGTGACCCGCTGGCCCTTGGTGTCGACGCGCACGTCGATGTCCAACGGCTTGGCAGGGCTGTAGGTGCTGGCCCGGTCGAACACCATCGTCCAGCCGTTGCCCGCAGCGCCAGCAGCGTCACCGCCGGGCTTCGCACCGATCGCGATCACATGATCGCCAGCAGCGCCGCCCACGAGCGCGGCCGGAACCGTCCAGCTGGCGTGCGCGGAGTGCTTCAGGTTGCTCATCAGCACCGAGCTGATGCGCGGGCTCGCCTGCGCCTTGATCGCCGATCCCGACGTCCCGGCGCTCACGTTCCCCGACGTGTCAGCAACAGCGCCCGGGCTGATCACCAGCCGGTCACCCGGCACCAAGCTTCGCCCGATGCTGACCGTCGCCGTAGCTTCGCCCGCAGCGTGGTCGGAGTCCGCCTCCGCCGCAGCGCCGCCAGGCCCCGGAACGAGCCTCACCTCATTGTCGGCGAGCACAGCGGTGCCGGCAAGGGCCACGTTGTCGGAGAAGCTGAGGTTGAACGAGGTCCTTTGCGTGGACGCCTCCGCGATGCCGACAATCGAGATCGTCGGACGTGAACGGTCCGGCGCCGCAGCCGTCACCGTCGTCGACGTCGGCGCAACGGTGCGCTTGTCGGTCCCGGTGCCGAACGTGGCGCTCGACGCGACGATCGAGATCACGTCGCCGGCGTTGAGCGGCTGGCCGAGCGTGATGTCGACCCGGCGCTTGTCGCACGCGCCTCCCTCTATGCTCGACGCCGCATTGCCGATCACCGCGGGCACGCCGTTGATCTCGATGATGTCCTGCATCTGTGCCAGGTCAGGGGCGACGTCGTCACTGAAGTACAGCGTGAACTTCGGCCCCGTCGAGGAACTCGGCGTCGTGGCATCGACGGCGATCGTCGTGGTCGTGTCGGGCCGCACCGGGTCGTCCTGGTTGATGGTCTTGTCGAGGTTGGTGTCGCTGTTGGCGCCGATCTGCACGGTGAGCGCGCCCGACGAAGCCGCCGCCGTGAGAGCGGCGTCCATCGTGGCCTGGCTGACCGCAGCCATGCCGCCGATGGCGACGATGCCCAGGTTCAGCTTGTTGGCGCCGATGGTCTTGGGCGTGGCGGCGAGGTAGTCGCGCACCGACGCCGGCAGGCTGTCACCGACCACCAGCGGCGGCACCAACAGCCCGCTCTCGAGGCTGGACGACAGCACCGGGGCAGCCACAACGCCGTCAGGGTTGCCGCGCACCAAAGCCACGTGTTCCCTGGACACGAGGCCCAAGTCGTCGTTGCAGCCGTTGTTGGCCATCTTGGCCAGCTCCACCGACACCGCCGAAGCAGAGTCGCCGGTGACCCGGGCCACGGTGTCGACACCGAGCGTGGTCAGCGCCGCCTCGACATCAGCAGACACCGCGCCGGTGCCGCCGATGATCTCGACATGCTCCACATCGTTCTCGGTGATGTACTCCGCCGTCGCGTCAGGCAGCTCGTCAGCAGCCGTCATCAGCACCGGAAGCTGCAGGCGGTACGCAATGGTCTGCACCGCCACGCCGTAGGACAGCATGTCGGAGGAGCCGTTGATGAGCACTGCTGACACCGCGTCGGTGCCGCACCACGACGAATTCGCGTCGATCATCGACGCAGTCGCCGTGGCAGTCGCGTAGCGGTCATCGCCCGCGACGCGCATCACCTTCGGCTTCCCGTCGAGCCCTTCGATGGCGGTCACCACCGAGTCGGCCACAGCAGCAGAGCCGCCCAGCACGTACACCGTGCTCACGCCGTAGTCCTCGATGAAATCAGCGACGCCGCCGTGCAGGCTGCCCGAGGGGGTCAGCAGGATCGGGGCGTCCACATAGCCGGCCAGGCCGGCAACCGAGATGGAGTCGATCAACGTCTCGCCCGACGACACGAACGCATTCGGAACAGCACCAAGGCCGCCCTTGGACTGAGCGAAGTTCTTCGCCAGCCGCAGCGCCGTGTCGTAGCGATCCTGACCAGCGAACTCACGGACCATGTCGGTGGCCGCGTTGTTGTCGTGATCGGTCTTCACCTCGAAAGAAGTGTTAGCGGCTTGGGCCGGGGACCCCGCTACGACCGCGAGCACCGATGCCATCAGCATCGCCGCCAAGATCGCTGCGAGCGAGCGCCTGCCACGCCGCTTCGTTCGAATAGTCAAGGTTCCTTTTCTCCTTGTTCTGTACGACGGGAGATGCTCCCGCTCTGCATTGTCAAACCCCGCGTCGCCGCGGTTTGTGACAGCGCCGACCGGTTGAAGGGCTCACCGCAGCGCATTCGCACCCAGTGGGCCCCACCTGGTGATCCGCATACGCGAGATACGCGGAACAGGACCAGTGTAACGGCCTTCGCCGCCGCGTCATAGGGGAATTTTCGGCCGGCCCAGATCGCGCACTGACGTCGCCCCCAGGGCGCCTGCTCGAACGGAGCAGGGTGCGCGAGCCGCGAACCGCTCAGCGGATCAGGACGCCGCGGTGAGCAGGTCGGTGAGCGGCTGCAACCAGCCCGCCTCGGCCGCCACGATCTCCAACGCCAACACAACAGCGATCCCCACCAGCCACCTGTGACGCTTGCGGGCCTCCTGACGGTCGGCCTCGCGCTCGTCGGCGATCTCCCTGCGCTCGGCCTCGCGCTCCTTGCGGTCGGCCTCGCGCTGGTCGGCGATTTGCTTGCGGTCGGCCTCGCGCTGGTTGCGGTCGGCTTCGCGCTGGTCGGCCATCTCCTTGCGGTCGGCTTCGCGCTGGTCGGACAGATTCAGCGCGAACTCCGAGAACGCCGACGACAGCACCCTCTCAAGATGCTCCTTGGTCACCAGGTCCGACAGCGGCGCGGGCGCGAGGCACGACATCATGTACTCCGCGCGGCGCTCGTCGAGCTGCTCACGGAACCAAGCGTAGAGGCGAGAACGATCTTCTTCTGACACGGCAGGCTTCCTTCGGTAGCGATCCGCAGCGCACCGTAGATCGCTTCAGCACCGCATTAAAATGAATTTCATATCCTTTAGTTGGTTGCGGCAATCGACGTCAGCAGGGCTGGTCGGCGTCGAGGCTGGCAACCTCAGGAAGATCTTCGGCGGGGCGAGGGGCGACGAAGTCGGCCCGGGCGCTACCAGACAGGGATGCGGAGCCAAGAGCGCTACGGTGACGCCCTGCCTGAAGGAGAGCGGTGCAGTACGAATCGAACCCCAAGCACCGCCCAGCTTCGCCAGGTCGCAGGGGAACACGGTGCCCCAAGCACCTAGACGCTCAAGCCGCCCAGCAGCTGCTGAACAACAGTGTGCCCGATGGTCAGCAGCGATACGCAACTGATGGTGAATTGGTCTACGGCGCGCATTGCCACGACCCGAGGCGGGATCTCATGAGCATTCGTTGGGAGCGATTCGCCGGCGACACATCGTCATTTGCAGCTCGGCTTGCGTTTCATCGCGATCCGGACGATGGCGAAGCCGCGACACCGGAAATGGCCGAGAGCTGGGGTGCGTTCCAGCTTTGGGTCCGGGGCAGGAACTTGTGCGCCCACATCGACCAAGGTGTGGAGTTGAACTCTTGCTACTGGTACCTGTTGCCGCTTCTCGAGTGGCTCAGCGCCAACTGGGATCCGCTGTTCCATGAAGAGCGCCCACCAGAGGGCAAACAGGCCATGCAGACAGCATCAGATGTCTCAGGAATCGCCTTGGCGATGACCTACGCAATCGAAGCCGACGAGAGCCAACCCGATGAATTCACACAGCAGTACGACTGGAGGGAGCGACACACTCTGCGGGCCGCTCGCCAAGGAGGGATCTTTCCCGACGTGCGGCTTCGGCGGTTCCGAGATCACGTCGAGGTTGCGTGGGCCGCGCACCCCATGCCTGGAGCAGAAGATGTGCATTTCATGTCACCCCAGGGCGCCCACTACCTGCGGCCGCTGGCAGTTGCGCAGCCTCTCTATGAGGTCCTTGCCTCGGCAGCAGCGTGGCTCCACCAACAGCTGCCTGATTCGAGTCGGTGCTCCGCGCTTGTCGCGGCCGTCGAGGCTTTGACGTCGGACCAGCGGACTGAAGAACGCATTGCGTGGCTAGCACGGCTGGGCACCGACAGAGATCAGATGAAGTCTCGATGGCGTCGTGTCAGGTCGATCGGCGAATCGATGGCCGGTGAGAGGGCCAGGAGTGCAATAGATGCTGCATTTCGTGTGGATCAGTCCTCCGAAACCGTCATTGAAGGGAGCTGCACCGCATCCCTGCTGTTCGGATCTACGAGTCCGACAATCGACGACTCCGATGTCAGGTCGCTCACAGAGCTTCTCTTGAACGAATACGAGCGGTCGCCTGTGGATGGAATGGCCGACGTGGTGGTCGACGAATCGATTGACCGCGCACGGCACCCCTGGGAACACGGGTACGAGCTCGCTGCGGAGCTGCTCGAGGAATTCGAGGGTGACGGGCTGGCACCGGCCGACCGATTAGAGATGATGCTTCGCCGCTGGAACGTCAGAGTCCGTGATGTTGTCTTGCACGACCGGAGCGTTCGGGCGGTCTCGTTCGTCAGCGCCAACCACGCGCCCACAATCGCGCTGAACCGGAGTCACGCGACCGCCCAGACCTCCCGGGCACAGCGGTTCACACTGGCCCATGAATTGTGCCATCTGCTTCACGACCGTTCGTATGGTGTCGGCTTGGCCATCGCCAGCGGCCCTTGGGCACCGAGTGCCATCGAGCAACGTGCGAACGCGTTCGCAGCGTGGTTGCTGATGCCGCCTGAGCGCTTGAGGGAGGTGATCGCCTGGGCGCCGGGTGCATTTGACACACACCGGGGCATCAAGCACCTTTCATACAAGCTCGATGTCAGCCGGGCTGCTCTGGTCTGGCACCTGCACAATCTGGGTTTTCTCAGCGAAGAAAAGCGGATGGAGCTGATGCTGCATTCCTGACTCAGGGCCAGCATTCGGCCCTCGTTTTGTTTCTACATGCGAGATTCACGGGAGCGGCGCCGGAGGAAGGCACGTGGCACGGCGGGCTTCTTTCGGTAGCAATCTGCTACAGTTGCTTGGGAGGTGGTCGTATGGCGACAAGCACACCGATTCGGGTCGATGAGGACATCCATGCCCTCGCCACTGCGGTGGCGCCGCTGATGAGCCGCAGCGCCGCCCAGCAAGTGAGCCACTGGGCGCGGATCGGCAAGGAGTTCGAGTCTGCGCCGAACGTCTCGACCCAGGCGATCGAGCAGGTGCTCGGATGCAGGGCTTCCTACGACGACCTGAACGAACGAGAGCAGGCTGTTGTGCGGGCGGAATGGGTCGAACGCACCGAACAGCGCCGCCGAGACCTCAACTTGGCCGACGAGTTCGCTGCCGAAGGCCGCTCGTATGTCGAACTCGACGACGGGAACATCGTCACTCGCCAGCCGTAGCCGCGGCCCCAGGATTGATCGCGGAGCTCGTGATGACCTCACCGGTGCTGCATGTCATTGCGGGCCCCAACGGTGCCGGCAAGACGACCTTTGTTGAACGCGTGCTCGCACCCTCGTCATTGGAGTTCGTCAACGCCGACCGGATCGCAGCCCAGCGATGGCCCGATGATCCAGGTGAGCACGCCTACCAAGCGGCGCAGATGGCGGAACAGCGCCGAGAGCAGTTGATCCAAGCGCATCGATCATTTGTGGCCGAGACGGTGTTCTCGCACGAGTCCAAGGTCGGCCTTGTGCGCAACGCGTCCCGATCCGGCTACATCGTTGTCCTGCATGTCGTCATCGTCCCAGAGGATCTTGCGGTCGCCAGAGTCGAAGATCGCGTCTCCAACGGCGGCCACGCAGTTCCTGAGGACAAGATCCGTTCACGCCACCGTCGACTGTGGGGCCATGTCGCTGCTGCCGTCCGGATAGCCGACCAATCGCATGTCTATGACAACACTTCGGCATCGACGCCGTTCCGCCTTGTCGCTCAATACCGAAACGGCCTGCTCGTGCGGCAATCAGGCTGGCCTGCTTGGGCGCCGCCGCAAGTCGTGAATCTCTGATCAGCCCCATCAACGAGGACCGGCCTCTGGCTCGACACGCGGTTCTGCATCACGGGCGCTGTCGGCGGGGGCGGGGGGCGACGAAGTCGGCCCAGGCGGCCATGAGCTTGCGACATTGCTCGAGCGGAGCAGGGGTGCGCAAGCTGTGGGGCGCTCAGCCGATCACGCCGGCGGCGACGAGCGTCGAGGGGCCGTGTGGCTGCGCGCTGGAGTCGGGGCTGTGCCGACGAGCGCTACGAGAAAATGCCGAGCCCTACCACGACGCCGAGGATCGACACGCCGATGCCGGCCAGCCAGCGGAACTGATGCCGCGCTTCCTTGCGGTCGGCCTCGCGGGCATCGACGAGCCGCTCGAACTTGGACTCAAGTCGCTCGAACGCGGTATCGAGACGCGCGATGTCGTCTCTGGTGGCGGTTTCGAGACGGGCGAACGCGGTTTCGAGACGTTCGATGTCGCTCGTGGTGGCGAGATCGGGCAGCGGCACAGGGCTCAGACAGGACATGACGTATTCGGCGAGCGACTCGTCGGCCTGCTCGCACCACCAAGCGTAGAGGCGGGAACGATCTTGTTCAGACACAGCGGATTCCTTTCTGCAGCGATCCGCTGTGGACAGTAGGAAGTCTGTCTCGACTCGCAAAATGAATTTCAGTGATTTTCAGAGTATCGCTGATCTGCCGTTCAGCGTTGGCAGCCGGGGCCGATGGAGAACGGGTTGAGCACCTGCACTCTCATTACCAGTGGGGGGCAGATCTGCATTGCTAGAGCATCTGGGCAACCTGGGCTTCCTCAACGAGGATGACCGACACCGCTTGCGCCTCGATATCTGAAACACCCTGAATGCAGGCTTCCTGAATGCAGGCTTGCGGTCATCGCTGCTTTGGCGGGTGACCGCCAAGAGAGAACTGCGGAGCGCTCAGCCGATTACGCCGGCAGCGTCGAGCCAGATCGACACCACGGTGGTCAGACCGATGCCGGCAAGCCAATAGTGACGAACTCGGCTCACGTCGCGATCCTCGGCGCGCTGGGCCACCAGGGCATCGACCTTCTCGTCGAGGCGAGCGACCTTCTCGTCGACGGCGGCGAGGTCCTTCTTGGTGGCGAACCGTGCCAGCTCGCCGGTCAGGAATTCCTTGGTCGCCAGGTCCGACAGCGGCGCAGGCGCGAGGCACGACATCATGTACTCCGCGCGGCGCTCGTCGAGCTGCTCACGGAACCAAGCGTAGAGGCGAGAGCGGTCTTCTTCTGACACGGCGAGCTTCCTTCGGTAGCGATCTGCGGTGCACCGTAGGCGGCATCACGCCGGTGTTGAAATGAATTTCAGTATTTTTCCATGGTTCACTGGTCTGCCGCTCTGCGTTGGCAGCCGGGGCCGATGGGGAACGCGTGAAGCACCTGCGCTCTCATTGGATCCGGATTCGGTGGCGGGGCCGGTTATGGTGGCCGTGCCTCGCTGCCCGGCATATGCGGCGGTCGAACGAGAACCACACGTGCGCTATCCAGCGCCGCGAGACCCAGCGAGGCCCGACGTTCGCATCGAGCGCAGCACAGAGTCGCCCAGCGTGGTGATCGGCATGCCGGCAGGGCTGATCGCTGCATTGCTGGGAGGCAGGTTCACGCTGCTGGTCGGATCGCCGATTCGACTCCGACAGCGTGATCCACTCAGACAGAGGAGAAGAGTGAAGGAGCGAAATCAAGTTCACGGCCGAGTTCGAAGGCAAGACCTACGACCTCGGCACCGTCGAAGTGCCCGACAGCGTTCTGCGCGACACGCTGGTGGCTTCGGGCATTGCGCGGGGCGTAGAGAAGGACACCCGAAAACCATGGACCGGGATCGATAGTGGCAGCCACGCGGTGCCGGTCGGCTGACCGCCAAGAGTGACAACTGCCCCTCGTTTTGTTTCTACGTGCGAGATTCACGGGGGCGGGGGGAGGCGAAGTCGGCCCTAGCGGGCGTGACGCTCGTTGCGCCGTCGGGGTTGTGCCGACGAGCGCTACGAGAAGACGCCGGACCCCAATATGACGCCGAGGGCCGACATGCTGACGCCGTGGATCGCCACGACGATGCCCACCAGCCAGTGGAACTGATGCCGCGCTTCCTTGCGGTCAGCCTCGCGGGCATCGACGAGCCGCTCGAACTTGGTATCGAGACGCTCGAAGTCTTTCCTGGTGGCGGTCTCGAGACGCGCGATGTCGTCCTTGGTGGCGAGCTCGGACACGGGCACCGGGCTCAAGCACGACATGGCGTACTCGGCAGTGGGCTCGTCGATGTGCTCACAGAACCAATCGTAGAGACGTGAGCGCAGTGCTTCAGACATGACGGCCTCCTGGGCGATGCAAAGAACGGGGTCGGCCGCGAACCGTAGAGCCATCGATTGCTGAACAAAAATGAATTTCAGTATTTTTCCGGTTGCGACACGCTCGGCAGGCGAGCTTCCTCCTGTCGGCAGCAATCTGTTGCAGTTGTCGGGGAGGTGGCCGTATGGCGACGAGCACGCCGATTCGAGTCGATGGGGCGTAGACGCTGGCGCGTTGCGCGAGAACAGCACGCCTCACAAGCAGAAGCGGTACGCCACGGACGGCCTCGGGGATCTCGACGAGACCGCGGCGGAGTCGGTCGTCGCCTCAGCGGCTTGGTCGGCCGCCGTCGGGGAGCGCTATGACACCGCCCGGGTGTGCGCGATGCTCGGGGTCTCCCGCCAGGCGCTGTCCAAGCGGCAGCGCAGCGGAACGCTGATCGGGCTGCGGGCCAGTAGCACCACTTGCCTCGACCTCGTTGCACGATTCGTTCGGCGGATTCAGCCGAGGGTGCCCGGCGCTTCTCGATCTCGTCTCGCGACGCCGCTGGTTACTCTCGGCGAGTTCACGTGTGCGAATCAGGAGATTCCGTGACCGACGCTGATGTAGAGCCCAATGTGCCGAACGACGCACCGCCGGCGATCCTGTTCCGTCTCAGCTACCGGGCGGATGCGGATCATCGCAGTGGGTACCGCCCGGGCGACGGCAGGGAACGCATTGTCGCGTCGATGCGGGGCTGGTGGGAGCTGGATCCCGACGAGGTCAGGAGCCTCAACATCAAGTACGCCGTGGCATTTCACCGTGGCGTGACACGGGCCGTTGTGGAGATCGACAGTTGGAAGTGGCAGCACGTTCCAGGCAGTGATCACAACGTGCTCGATGCAGGCGACGTGGGCTTTCCCTACGACGACGACGGCTGGCGTGGTCGGGACGATGTTCGCTGGTGCTTCAACGCACGAATGAGGAAGGCTCAGCGCACCGCTGAAGTGCCGAAGTACGTGGAGGAGGCCTGGATCGGCCAGGACGGCAAGCGAGTGCCCGCTTCGATGCGGGACACGATCGTCGCATTCTGGCCGGTGTCGCCCGTCGACAGCCCCCGAGACCTCGTGGGCAAGGCACTCGAGCTCCTCGGCCACGGGATGCTGCCGCGCATGCACGACGTATTCGAGCTGCGCTACGGCGACAACCGGCACTACGAGATGCGCAAGGAACACGGCATCTTCAGGTCGGACGACCGTGTCCCGCTGCACGACCCTTACGTGTACATCCAAGTGCTCATGAAGGAGGCCGAGGCGGCGACCCTCGAGAAGGTCTTCACGGTGACGACCCGCTCGACGCTCGAGCACCTGCGTGATGCGCGCAACCGCTGGGCCCACTTCGACGAGATCGATGCCATGCAGGCCAGTCAGGACGTTCGCGAAATGCAGATGCTGCTGGCCGACCTCAGTGCCACAGACGAGGCACGCCGAATGGCCCAGATCCAGCGCACACTCGACCTCATGGTCCGCCCCGCCCCTCGCTAGCCGCCCACCACGCCAAATCGAACCCGCCGCGACTGCTGCCTAGAAGCGTGTGCGAGAGGCGAAATTGCTGCGGCCACCGGCGCCTCTCGTCAGTAGCTTCACGTATTCATGAACTGCACTTGGCGCCGAGGTGAGCGCCGCCAATGACGACTCGCCTTCTCTTCCTCGACGACTCGGGCAAGCCCGAGTTGAGTCATCCTTCGCGGGCGGTCGTCTTGGGAGGGCTCTCGATTCCGTCCGTTCACGTTCCTGTGCTCGCCCGGCGGCTGTTGGGCGCCAAGGCGAAGTTCTTTCCGAACCGGGGTCAACCGGCGGAGTGGGAACTCAAGTCCATCGACTCTGTGAGACCCAACCCATGGAAGCGCCGCAAGAATCGTGACTTCGTCCAGGAGATGCTGCGCATCGTCGGTGGTCTCGGTTGCACGCTTTACTCCGTGGGCTTCGAGAAGTCGCAGCTGAAGCACCCTCTGAAGCTCGAGACCGTTCTGCCATTGCAGGTGCAGGTGGCCGTAGAGCACTTCTCGGTCGAGTGCCGACTTGAGCAGTCGGTCGGGGTAGTCGTCATCGACCGGTCAAGCCATCATCTCGACGCCCTGACGAGCACCTCAGTGGCATCGTTCGTGGCAGCGCATCGTTTGCCATTGCATCGCGGTGTCTACTTCGCGGCCTCGCACACGTCAGAGGCCCTGCAGGTGGCCGATCTCGTATCTGGCGTAAGTCGCCGACACATCGAGGGCGACGCAAGCATGGCCGCCGTAGCGCACGAGATGGACGCCGTGTGCAATGTCTCGCCTGCCAATGGCGCAAGCACGCATACCGGTCGCGAGTTCCGCAATCGGATTCTGCTGTTCCGATAGCAAGAGCGCTGGGTTATGCTCGGGTCGTCGAACGGTTCGGTTAGTAGGCGCAAGCCGAATGCAACCGAAGCACCGCGGCAACGGGACCCCGGACCGCACGGGGTCCCTTTTTCTTGCCCGCTGGTTCGATCGAACAGCCAGGATCCTGTTTCTCCTTGTTCGGCTCCTTTCCGTACGTAGTGATCCCAACGACGCGGCCGGGGATCAGACATCGACGGCCTCGGCCTCCACATAGGGGCGAAGCTCACTGCGAAGCGCCTTGTCGGTCACCAGATCGACACGGGCGCCCAGCAGGTCCTCGAGATAGAACTGCACACCGAAATAGCGCCTCGAGTCCGCCGGGACCGGGGCCCCTGCGATTGCGGCTGCTCCGGCAGGCCCGGTCTTGGCTGACCGTCGGAGCGCCGAACGCCTCGGCGTCCCAGCGCTCGCACAGCGCCAGCGGTCTCATCCGCAGCGTCACGATCCGGCCCGCTCACGTCCACCGGCTACCTTGCCGCAATTGGACCATACAATTTGCCCACTCATTGCCATACAAAACGACCAAACAATGCAATGCAGGATGCCCACTGCATGCAATGCCGGCCGGTCGGTGGTGAGGGCGACTGCGACGGCTCTGGCTTGGGTGGCTAAGGTCCGGCGGGTGCGGGGCATGAAGGCGGTGATGTTGTCGCTGCTTGCCGCGGTCGTCGGGTTCGGCGGCGTGGTGGTCCCGTCGGGGCCGGTCGCTGCGGCCACTGCAGACGTCGACGTCGCTCGATACGGCGGTGCAGACCGCTACGCCACCTCGCTGCTGGTCGCCGAGGCCGTCGCAGACGAGGCCGGCGGGTCGCTGGGCTGGGCGGTGGTGGTGTCGGGCGAACGCTGGACCGACGCCGTGGTCGCCGCCCCGCTCGCCGGGAACCTCGGGGCGCCGGTGCTGATGACCCCGCCGGGCGAGTTGCGAGCCGATGCGCTGGCGTTCCTGCAGCGCGTCGGGGTGTCGAAGGCGTTGGTGGTGGGCCCCGAGAACGCCGGTGCAGGTCACGGGCCCGGTCGCGGCGTGAGCGCAACTGTTCTCGACGCCTTGAAGGGCGCCGGCATCGCGGCCGAGCGCGTCGCTGGCTCAGACCGCTACGGCACCGCGGTGGCAGCAGCGCGCCGGGTGACCCCAGGGGCGATGCCGGGGCTGGGCCGCACGGCAATCGTGGCCAGCGGCGACGTCTTCGCCGACGCGCTCGTGGCCGGACCGTTCGCGGCCTACGGCAGCCACCCGGTGCTGCTCACCGCACCTGACAGCTTGAACAAGGGCGTCGCGGGCTACCTGTCCGAGGCGAACATCGAGCACGTGGTGCTGATGGGCGGCACCGCAGCGCTTGCCTCCGGCGTCGAAACCTCGATCCGCGGTCTCGGGGTGCGGGTGACCCGGCTGGCGGGCACCACCCGCTACGACACCGCCGTGAAGGCAGCTGATCTCGTCGACGACCGCTACAGCGACACAGCGGGGAAGGACTGCTTCGCCACCGGCACGATCGGGCTGGCTCGGGCGCGGGTGCCGTTCGACTCGTTCAGCGCTGCGCCGCTGCTGGGCCGGCTGTGCGCCCCGCTGGTGCTGGCCGACCCGAAGTCGGTCCCTGCCGACACCGCCGCCTACCTCGACCGTGCCCGCGCAGCAAACGACACGGTCGACCTGCATGTGTTCGGGGGCGACGCGGCGGTGTCGCAGAAGGCGCTCGATGCGTATCTCAGCGGCGACGGCGCAGCATCAGACGACGAGTCAGACGACACCGACGATGACGCACCCAGCGAGTACCCGGCGATCGAAGGGCCCCGCAGCAACGATCATCTCCTGGCTGCCTCCGCCGGCCGCACCTGCATGGTGCGCCCCGACCGCACCGTGACCTGCTGGGGCCGCAACGGCCTGCGCGAGCAGCTCAGCACTTCGAGCCTCACCGACGTCGTTGCGATCAGCAGCGGCGAGGAGCTCGGCAACCCCGACCGGCATCTGCCCGCGTGCGCCCTGCACGCCGACGGCACCGTCTCCTGCTGGGGCTCGGGATACTGGGGCCAGCTCGGCCAAGGCGACACCGTGGACCACTACATGTCGGTGAAAGTGCAGGGCCTCACCGACGCAGTGTCACTGGCCGTCGGCCAAGAGTCTGTCTGCGCGGTGCATCGCGACGGCGGCGTGTCGTGCTGGGGCGACAACGCCACCGGCGAACTCGGCGACGGCGGCGATGTGCCGCACTTCTACTTTCCTCGGCGGGTTCCAGGCGTGACCGATGTGGTCGCCATCTCCATAGGTCTCAACGCTACGTGCGCGGTACACAGCGGCGGCCAGCTGACGTGCTGGGGACACCCGTTCCGCGGGCCGCCGCAGCGAGTCGAGGGGCTCAAGGGCGTGACCGCCATCTCCATCGGCCGCAACCAGTCTTGTGCCGTCGTCACGGACGGCGAGGTGACGTGCTGGAACACCTACTTCACGCCCCGCACACTGCGGAAGATGCCAGGCCTGCGAGACGTCGTGGACGTGGCGATGGCAGACGGCAACGGCTGCGCGTTGCACCGCGACGGCGGCGTGTCGTGCTGGGGGCTGGACAACAGGTGGGGGCAGGTGGGCGACGGCACCACCGTTCCTCGAACGACGCCGAAACGGCTGGCGGGCATCTCTGACGTGATCGACCTGAGCGTGGGCCGGTACTCGACCCGGTTCAGCGACGGCTCGCCCAAGACCGTGGCCACCGCCCATACGTGCGCGTTGCACCGCGACGGGCGCGTGTCGTGCTGGGGAGGCAACAATTTCGGGCAGGTCGGCGACGGCACGACCACGGACCGGCTGTCGCCGACGCGTGCCAAGACGCCCAAGCTGATCCCCGCCGACGAGGTGCCACGCAACAACCGCGACCTGCTGCTGGCGTGGGTCGACCAGGAAGTCGCCGGCCGGGAAGCGAAGTTTCCTTGGCTGCGTGCTGCCTGGGATCACTCCCGTGACCGGGTCTGGGTGTCGCCGTCGGGCGCCGCCGGCTCGGTGCTCATCTCCTGTGAGGGATCGGGCGACGACTACCGCTGCTATGCCGAGAGCATGATCATCTCCGACATGAGCCTGCGCGTCATCGTGCACGAGCTCGCCCATGTCTACGACTCGCAGACCGGCCTGGCGCCGCGCAAGGCATGGGGTGCCGCGCAGCTCTACTTTGCTACGGCCTACTCCGAGTGCGGCCCCGACACGTACCTGCCGTTCGAGATCCTGGCCGACACGTTGACCCATGTCGTGCTCCCCGAGGCCCGGCTGCACTACTACGAGACTTCCTACTGCGATGCGCTTCCCGATCTGCCGTCGGACGAAGCCGAGCAGGTCATCCGCGACGCGCTCGCCGGGCGGGTGAACGACTGGTACGCCAAGAACATCACCGACGGGCGGAAGCTGTGGGCCGCTTGGCTGCAGCGCCAGTCGCCGGAGGCGCTGGCGAATCTTGCCGGGGAGTTCGGCGGGTTCTGCGACACCGACTGGATCATGACGAATCTCGACCCCAACCTGTTTCCCGCTGCCGGCACCAACCCATTCAAGGACGGCGGCTGCTAGAGGCAGTCCTCGGCCGCGATCGAGTGGTGCGAGACGGCCGCCGAAGTGCCGGGCGAGCGCGGCAAGGTAAGCATCGGTCACTTGGCGATGCCCGATGACGCCGTGGCAATATCTGCACTGCCTGCAGTAACTCCGCGGGCACCATTAGTTCAGTTCAGGTGATTACTGGTCCAATATGGACTAGTTTGGGTTGGGCACTGGTTCTGGCGGAGGGCTTGATGTCGGCGGATGTGACGGGAACGGACCGGGTCTGGACGGTGGCCGAGGCGAAGGCGCGCCTGTCGCACATTCTCCGTTGCGCCGAAGAGGACGGGCCCCAGCGCATCGGCACACGCAGAACGTTTGTGATCGTTCCTGAGCATGTCTGGCGGGAACGGGCCGAGCCTGAGATGCACGTGGGGCGCTGGCTCGTCGAGAACATGCCCCGCGGTTACGAGCTGGAACTGCCGGATCGCCGCTCGAGTCGGCCCATTCCGTTTATCGACGATGACATCGGCGGTACTGGGGCAGGCGGCGCGGGCGCGGGCGGCGCAAAGCACGTTTCGTGAACGGCATCGTGCTCGACACCAACGTCGTCTCCGAGACTGTCCGGCCAGAACCCGACGCGAACGTCATGGCGTTCCTGTCGAGCGAGCCGAACCTGTGGCTGTCGGCGATCGTGGTGCACGAGCTTGAGTACGGAATCGAGCTATTGGCGCCGGGCCGGCGTCGCGACGCCATCGCCAGTGCCGTCAGGCAGCTCGTCTCTGAGGTGCGGCGGATCGTGCCTGTCGGCGCGGCCGAAGCAGAGCACGCTGCCGAACTGCGAGCGCAGGCGCGGCGCGCCGGTCGCACCCTCGAATTGAGCGATGCGCTCATAGCAGCCACGGCCGGCGTTCGACGGTTGGCCCTAGCCACTCGCAATGTCTCGGACTTCGAAGGACTCGACCTAAGACTGATCAACCCCTGGGAGTAGCGAAGGCTCGGTCGGCGACGGTGATCTGTTGGTTGATCAGCCGCAGTCTCGCTGGCTGGCGGGTCGCCGAGATGGGTGGAGGGTGGCGATTACGGTCGCTGCTGCGAGCGCTGGGGGTGTGTCGGGCGCGGCTGTCGCGGAGTGGGAGGCGGCGGGGCGGTCAGGAGCGGTGGGCGGCTATGGCGGCGAGGGCTTCTTCGAGGGTTTCGACGCCCACCACGGCGACGGAGGGCTCGGCCACAGCGACTGCTTCTTCCACCTGCGATGCGGGCACGAGGAAGAGGTCGGTGCCGGCTCGCACGACGGCGTGAGACTTCTGCGGCACGCCGCCGATGGGGCCCACCGAGCCGTCGTGGTGGATGGTGCCGGTGGCGGCGACGTCGAGGTTGCCGGTGAGCGGTTCGGGCGTGAGGGCGTCGATGACCGACAGCGTGAAGGCCAGGCCGGCCGAGGGGCCGCCGATGTTCTCGATGTGAAGCGTCACGTCGATGGGCGGCTCGGCGAATTCGACGTGGGTGGTGACGATGACGCCGAGCAGGGCGACGCCGTCGCGGTCGGCCAGGGTGACGGTGACGGTGCGGGTCTGGCCGTCGGGGGCGAGGGCGGTGAACGTGGCAGTGGCGCCCGGTTCGTGGGCCTTGACCGTGTCGGACAGCTGCTGTGCCGTGGTGATGGCCGTGTCGCCGACCGCTTGCACGATGTCGCCTTCGCGCAGGGCGTCGTCGGCCGGGGCGTCGGGCATGACCCGCTCGATGCGGGCGCCGATGGGGGTCATGATCTCGTGGCCCAAGTGCTCAAGTGCGACGGCCACGGCCACCTGGGTGGACTGGTCCATCTGGAGGCGGCCGGCGTCGCGGTTCTCGGCGACGGTGCGCTCGCCGAGGATGTCTTCGATGTCGACCACTTCGAGGGCGCCGTCGAGCCAGCCGCCGATCACTTCGAACAGCGACGGGGCGAAGCTGGTGCGGACGCTGACGAGGGAGATGGTGGCGTCGGAGGCGTAGGAGGGGTGGTCGCGGACGTCGACGAATTCCTCGATGTCGGCGGTGTGGCCGGGGGCGATGACGGCCTTGTCGATGAGCGTGGTGGTGAAGCCGGCGACGATCACGAGTGCCAGGAGCAGTGGGCCGAGAATGAGGGCGGTGGCGCCGCGGGAGTATTGGCGGGGGCGTGGGTGGCCCGATGCGGTGGGGGTGTCGTCGGTGTCGGTGAGGTCGGCGGCCGTGACCGCAGTGGCGGTGGGCTCAGAGGCGGAGCGTGCTTCGTCTGCGGGGTTGTCGCGGTCGGGTCGCTCGGTGTCGGCGGCGGGCGGCGGGGCGAATCCGAGATCGTCGAGTGATCCCGCGAGAGCACGCCAGCCGAGATCCGCGTCGTCGGGATCCTCTTCCGGCGGGCCGGCGGTCGTGTCGGTCACAGGCGCACAGCGTGCCATGCGCCCTGTTGCGGGCACGCGCAGTGGGGTCGCGGATCGGGCATATTGGGCGAATGGAACCAAGGCGCATCGAGCCGAGGCACCTGGAATCTGAGCGCGCCGAGCCGGGGCGGTGGCCGTACAAGCCCACAGCGATCTGGCGCAAGCTGGTTGCAGTGCTCGGGTTGGGAGCGTTCACGGCTATCTGCGTGATTGCCTTGGTGGCGCTCGTGGTGGTCGGCGCGGTGGTAGGGGCGTTGGTGCTCGAAGCGCTGATCGGGTGAGCGACGGCGCGCCGGAGGGCGAGGCATACGCACGCCGGCTGGAAGCGATTGTGGCGGGTCATCGGGGCGAGGCCGCGGTGGCGGAACGGCTGCTGCACGACGATGACGCGGGCGTGCGGGCGGCGGCGCTCGGAGCGCTGGCTCGGTGCGGCGCGCTGCGGGCGGAGCAGGTTGAGCGGGCGTTGGGGGACGAGGCGGCGACGGTGCGGTGCCGGGCTGCGGAGCTGGCGCCGCCTGAGGTCGAGCTCGTGGGGCTGCTGAGCGATCCGGATGCGTCGGTGGTTGAGGTTGTGGCGGCTGCGCTCGGCGAGCGCGACCGCGATCCCGAGCCGGTCGCAGAGTTGTGCCGGGTAGCGCGCAGTCACGATGATCCGCTGTGCCGGGAGAGCGCTGCGGCGGCGCTGGGTGCCATCGCCGCCGGCCTGGACGCCGAGGCGGGTGCGCCGCACGCCGCTGCCGCAGATCCAGACGCCGAGGCGGGTGCGCCGCACGCCGCTGCCCGGGGGATGGCGCTCGAGACATTGTTGGCTGCCATGGATGACCGGCCGCAGATCCGACGCCGTGCGCTGCTGGGGCTGTACCAGTTCGACGACGACCGGGCCGCCGATGCAGTGCGGGCAGCGCTCGAGGATCGAGACCGCCAGGTGCGGGCCGTGGCCGGCGAACTGCTCGGCGTGCCGGTGCGCTGAGCTAACCGCCGAGACGTTCTCGCAGCCCTTCCATCAGGTGCGTCACGTCGACGACGAGCACTTGGCGCAGCCCGAGCCCATCGGCGGCCACATCGCTGCGTCCGTAGAGACGGAGCGTGCGAAGCGGTCCGCCGCCGACCGGCTCGGAGATGTCCATGCCGATGCGGGGCACGCCGGGCAGCGTGTTGCGGTCGGGGTCGACCGGCTCGACATGCGGCACCAGGGCAACGAGCCGTTCCCGGCTTACATCGCCGGCAACGACCGCCTGCTCCAGCAACAGGTGCAGGCGCAGCTGTGACAGCCACCCGGCCCGTGCCCGGGGGTCTGCCGGCGGCTTGGTTGCCGTTTCGGCATGGAACCTCGTCCAGTCGGCTGCGAAGGCATCCATGACGGCGGAGTGGCCGGTCTGCCAGGGCGGGGCGGGGTCGATGATCAGCTCCACCTGTCTGGGCAGTTCATGGCCGGCGGCCAGGGTGGAGCGCCGCACGACGGTCAGGTTCGGCGGAAGCTGTTCGAGCACGCCGATCGCTCTGGCTTCGGCCGCCTCCACGAGCACGTACAGGCACCGGCGGTCGCTGACCGCGTCGGTGACATCGAACACGGACGCATCCAGGTCGAGCACCTCGATCTCGCCCACGTCGAGGTCAAGCATTGCCGGCACCGTCTCGCGGGCAGCGCCCGCGGCATAGGCCGCCGCGGCGACCTGGCGGCCCAGGGGTGAACCGTCAACGATGACGCACCAGGTTGCGCCCGGTCCGCTGGCACGGAAGCGGTCGAGCAGGGCCACGGTGGTCAGCTCGACTGGCGCCGCCGATGTGAGCACCCAGTCCAAGTCGTCACCGGCCAGCGTGGCGACGGCCGGCACCACAGGCAACGGCAGCTCGGCCGTCGCGCCGGCCAGTCCAGCCACGCTGGCCGCGTCGATCCCGCTGCTCACGTAGGCCAGCGCTGCGACATCCCACTCCCCGAGCCCAGTCGCGTCTCCCTCCGGGGCGGCGGCAGTGTCGCGGTACTTCACTGACAGCTCGACAGGGTAGATCTGGGCGAGGCCACCACGGGCATTGACTCCGGCCCAGTAGGCCTGCACGCCGGCGAACGCGGCACGGTCGGCCTCGGCTTGACCCATGTCCACCAGCACGCCCAACGTGAACACGCCGGCGTCGTAGCCGTCGGCAGGAGCAAGCTGTGGCAGCACCGGCGGGCTGCCTTCAGGGGGCGGTTCCGTGCAGCCTGCTGCAAGCAGCACCGCTGCAAGAAACGCCGCCAGGCGCACTGGTGCAATCCGCCGCACACGCCCGAGGCCTGGAGCGTTCAACACACGCCGGAGCCCGGCAGCCCGGGGCTAGCGGCCGGGGATCGTGTGCGAGGCGTGGAGCGACTCGAAGTTCTCGAGCGCCCGGCCAGCGCCGAGCACGACGGTCTCGAGCGGCGACTCCGAGCGCAGCACGGGCACACGTGCCTCAGACGCGATGCGATGGTCGAGGCCCTGCAGCAGCGAGCCGCCGCCGACCATGAGGGCGCCAGTGTGGATGAGGTCTTGCGCCAGCTCGGGTGGAGCCTCGCCCAAGCACTCCAGGACGGCCTCCACAATGAGCTCGACTGTGTCGGCCAGTGCGGACCGCACCTCGGTGGGGGTGATGAGGAACGTGCGAGGCAGACCTGTCGACAGGTCACGGCCCTTCACCTCGGCGTCGAACTTGTCGTCGACCGGCCATGCCGAGCCGATGCTGATCTTCAGCTCCTCCGCAGTGCGCTCGCCGATCGCGATGCCGTGCACACGGCGGGCGTGGTTCATCAACGCAGTGTCGAAGTCGAACGACCCGATGCGGACGGCACGCAGCGACACCAGGCCACCGAGCGACACCATGGCGATCTCGGCGGTGCCGCCGCCGATGTCGATCACCAGCGAGCCGGTGGGCTCGTGGATCGGCAGGCCCGAGCCGATGGCAGCAGCGATCGGCTGCTCGATGAGCCGCACGTCCGACGACCCGGCCCGCCGCGCAGCCTCGATCACCGCCCGCCGTTCGACCGGAGTGATCAGCGACGGCACGCAGACGGCCACGCGGGTGCGGCCGAAACGACCGACGCCCACGCCCTGCAGGATGAGCCGGATCATCCGTTGGGTGATGTCGAAGTCGGTGATGGCACCGTTGCGCAGCGGCCGCGCAGCGATGATGTAGCTCGGCGTGCGCCCGATCATCTGCCAGGCCTCGCGCCCCACGGACAGCACGTCGCCAGAACGCTCGTTGAGCGCTATGACCGAAGGCTCGTTGAAGACGATGCCGCGCCCCCGCTCGTACACCAGCGTATTCGCGGTGCCGAGATCGATCGCCAGGTCACGAGCCAGGACGGCGCCTCTTGTCGGCGGAGATCACCCGGTCGTGCCGCCGTTCGGCTTCGGGCGGGCGGGGTATCGCCCGGCGGCTGCTCCGCTCGCCCTCGGGCAGCGGAAGCTCTTCGAGATCGGCGCTCAGCGGCGGCAGCAGCGGCACCGAGTAGTCACGCTCGACGAGCCGGATGCTCGCCGGTGCCGGCTGCTTCTGGACAGCCTGACGCGGCCCGGGTTGAGCGGCCTCGGCATCGCCCGACTCGGGGGCAGCATTGCCGGCTGCTGGCCTGCGGGAGTTGCCGCCTCTCCGTCGGCGCATCGCCCGCACGAGTCCCGGCGTGCCAGATGGCAGGTCATCGGTGTCAGGGGGGGCGATCGACTCGAGCTTGCGCCGGAACGGCTCCGTCTCGTCGTCGGTCGCCTTCTGGTGCTTGATGCGAGCACCCACGCCCAGCACGATCATCCCCAGCAGCGGCACCACGATCGCGATCGCCAGGAACAGCAGCGGGCTCATGACCGGGGCACCTGCGCGATCGGCTGCGACTGCAGGCCCCAGTCGGTGCCGGCGTCGTGATGCTCTTGCTTCCAGATCGGCACCGTGGCCTTCAACGTATCGATGCCGAAGCGGGCAGCTTCGAATGCTTCACCCCGGTGCGGTGCCGAGACCGCCACCACGACCGAGCTTTCCTTCAGGTTGAGCGAGCCCACCCGGTGCAGCAGCGCCACCTTGCGCACGCTCGGCCACCGCTGGCGCAACTCGGCGGCGATCTCGGCGAAACGAGGCGCCACCTCCGACTCGTACGCCTCGTACACCAGCCGGGTCACGCCCGTGCGGTGCTCGGCATGATCTCGGACCGTGCCGGAGAACAGCACGACCGCTCCCGCCGCCGGGTCGAGCGCCCATTCATAGACCGCGGCGATCGGCAGCTCGTCGTGCGTCAGCTCCACCCAGGTATCGGCCGGGCTCGCATCTGGCGACATCATCACCGCAAAGCGTAGGAGCGCCGGAGCCAAGCCGCGGCAGCCCAGCCGCCTGCCGCCACCGCAGCCCCCGCGCCGAGCAGCGTGGCGTACTGGCGCTGGCGGGCGTTGAGGTCGTCCCAGGGCATCCCGACGTCGGCGACCACGAACGCCTGGGCGCTGCTGTAGCGCGGTTCCCAGCCCTCGGCCCGGAGCCGGTCGTTGGCCACCACCCAGCTATAGCGGGTGTACGGGAGCAGTCCTTCGGGCGCAGCGTGGCCCACCCGGCGGGCCACATAGCGGTCGAGCCGCTTGGGCAGCGGCATCGGCAGGCGGATCTTGGGGCGGGCCCCCAGCAGCGCCCGCAGCTCGCCCGGCGACAGCCAGCCGTCGGGCGCCACGTTGAACACGCCCGACAGCCGGCGCTGCGTGGCCAACACCACGGCGGAGGCCAGATCGTCGAGGTGCAGGAACTGCACTGGCGGGTCGTCGCTGCCCGTGCGGATCGGGGCCGCGGCCAGCATCGCCTCGCCGATCGGGCCGCCCAAGCCGCTCGACACCACCGGCGCCGGCCGCAGGATCGCCACGGAGCGATCGCCCTGATCGCACCACTCCAGCACCATCCGCTCGGCGTCGGCATGATGCACAGCCCACGACGCTTCCAGGTTGGGGCGCACGGGCAGATCCTCCGAGATCGGCGTGGGGTGGTTGGGCCAGGCCCCGTACACGCTGGCGCTCGACACCATGGTCAGATGCCGCACGCCGTCGGCCGCCGCCAGCACCCGCCGCACGCGGTCGGAGGTCACCTCCCGGGTCAGCCGCAGATGCACGAGCGTCTCCGCGCCGCCCAGGTCGTGCTGGCTGTCGGCATCGGCGGCGTCGACGTCGAGCACATCGAACGTCTGGGCCAGCCACTGCAGCACCCGGGCGCCGATCACACCGCCCGCACCCGACACGGCAATCCGGCTCATATCCCTACCATGCCTCACTCAGGGCGATGCCCCCGGTCACTGCAGCCCGTCGTACGATGCCGTTGTGGCCGACGATGACGACAACCCGTTCTCGGGCATCCCGTTCCTCGGCGACATCGCATCCATCTTCGGGGGCAACGAAGAGCAGCTCTGGGAAGGTGCCCGCCAGGCCGCCAACCAGCTCGCCACCGGCGGCAAGCTCGAGCACAACGTCGACCCGGTCGAGCGGCATCGCCTCAGCGAGATCAGCCGGGTGGCAGAGCTGCACGTGGCACATGTCACCGGCCTGCAGGTCGCACCGCAGCTCGAGCCGGTCACCCGCTCGGGCTGGGCCACCAGCGCGCTGGAGACCATCCGCCCGCTCATGGACCGGCTGTCGGAACGCCTGAAGCAACCCGATCCAGCGAGCAGCACGGCTCACGACCCCTTCGCCGGCCTGCTCGCCATGATGAGCCCCATGACCGTGGCGATGACCGCCGGCATGATGGCCGGCCACCTCGCCACCAGCGCGTTCGGCAACTCCGACCTCATGATCCCCATGCCCCGCGTGCTCATCGTGACCGCCAACATCGCGGACTTCGCCAACGAATGGAGCCTCGACGTCGACGACGTGATGCTGTGGGTGGCCATCCGGGAGCACACCATGCACGCGGTGCTGGCCGAGCCCGGCATTCGCGAACATCTCGACCGGCTGCTGGTCGAACATGTCGACGGCTTCCGCCGCGGCGATCCCATGGACTTCGGCGACTTGGAGCTGCCCACTTCGCTCGGCGACGCCAGCGACCCGCAGCAGCTCCAAGCGCAATTCGGTGAACAGCTCCAGCGCATCTTCGGCAACCCCGAAATGCTGCTCGGCGTGACCCGCGACGAGCACCAGAGCATCAGCCAGCTTGAAACGCTGATCTGCGTGCTCACCGCTTACGTCGACGACGTGGTCGCACAGGCGGGCCCCCGCCTCATCGGCGGATTCGGTGCGCTCAGCGAGGCCGTGCGCCGCCGCGCCCTCACAGGCGCCGACTATGCCGACCGGCTGCTGGGCGTGCGGCTGACTGCCGAGGCACGCGACCGGGGCGACAGCTTCGTCGCCGGTGTGATCGAGCGAGCCGGACGGGAAGGGCTGGCACGTCTCTTCGAGCCTGGCGGGCTCCCCACGCCGAACGAGCTCGTCGCACCCGGCCTCTGGCTCGCCCGCCTCGACCTGCCGCTCTAGCGCTCCCCCGAGCGTCAGCGGACAGGCACAGATACCAGAGCTGAGGACGCACCTATCCAGGCGGCTGCGGTCTGTTGCGGCGGACGCGGGCGCGAACCCGGGTGCGGACCCGGGTGACGATGATCTCTGACGGCGGCCGCCGGCCCCGCGCCAGCGCCCACAGCCCGCCCGCATACAGCACTACCGCAACCAGGCCGGCAATGCCCAGCAGCATCACCCCGGCCCGCAGCGGCAGGATGCCGCTGGGCGCTGCCACCGGCACCAGCCCGCCGATCACCCACATGAGCTGGAAGCGGGTCTCGAAGCGGGCGAACGTGCGCCCCCGGTCGGCGGGCACCTCGTCGCGCTGCACGATCGCGTCGAAGCACAGCTTCCCCAGCGCCGACATGAGGCCCATCACCATGGCCAGCACCAGCACTGAGAAGCGGTCGGGCGCCGTCACCACATAGAACGACACGACGGCCGCCAGCAGCAGCGTGCTGGCCAGCAGCACTTCCTCGCGGATGCGGCGGCGCAGCCACGGCGCGGACACTGCACCGATCAGCTGGCCCACAGCGCTGGCGGTGAACATGAAGCCGAACCACCACGGGGCCGCGTCGTCGGTGCGCAGCCAGAACGCGATCAGGAACAGCGTGAAGCCCGTCATGGCCCGCACGACGCCCATGGCCGAACCCGCCAGCAGCATCCCGCCCCGCCGCCTCGAGACCTGTCGGGTCTCACCAGCATGAGCAGGCTGCTGAAGCTCAGCGCCCTGGGGGGGCCGACCGGGCCGCACGGCAAAGCGGGGCAGCCGCCGTGCCGGGAACGTCATCAGCACGAACACCACCGCCGCCAGCACCAGCACCCACCGCGACGACGCCAGGCTCAGCAGCACGCCGGGCCCCACGGCCAGCGCGCCCCCCAGCCCGCTCAACAGCATCAGCTTCGAATTGGCCTCGACCAGGTCGCGCTCCTCGCGCACCAGCCCCGGCACCACCGCGCTCTTGGCCACGTGATACGTCTTGCCCGCCACCAGCGCGCCGAGCGCCTCGGGGAACAGCAACAGCGAATCGAGATGGCGCACCATCAGCAGCGCCAGCACCGCCCGGGCAATGCCGGCGCCGATGATCATCCCCCGCCGCCCGCCACGGCTGCGATCCACCAGCGGCCCGATCAGCGGCCCCACCACCGCAAACGGCGCCATCGTCAGCACCAAGTACCACAACAATTGGGACCGAGCCGCCGCAGGATCCAGGTTGAAGAACAGCGACCCGGCCAGCGCGATCGCAATCAGCGCATCGCCGGCAGCAGATAGCAGATGCGTGCGGGCAAGCCACGTGAACGGCTGCATCAGCCAGCAGGCGGCACGGCTCGTTCGTAGCGATAGCCCAGACCACGAATGGTTGTGATGCGCTGCGGGCTCGACGGATCGTCCTCGATCTTGGCCCGCAGCCGCTTGACGTGAACATCGATCGTCTTGGTGTCGCCCACGTAGTTGTAGCCCCACACGTTCTGCATGAGGCTGTCACGGGTGACCACCCGGCCGGCATGGGCCAGCAGGTACGCCAGCAGCTCGAACTCCTTCAGCGCCAGAGTGACCAGCTCGCCCCGCACCCGCAGCTCGTGCCGGTCGATGTCGAGCTCCACATCGCCCTCGGCGAGACATGCCGCATCGATGTTCTCAGGCGGCTGGCCCGAAGCACGTCGCAGCACCGCCCGCATGCGGGCCACCAGCTCGCGCATCCGGTACGGCTTGGCCACGTAGTCGTCGGCCCCCACCTCCAGGCCCACCACGGCGTCGATCTCCTCGGCCCGGGCGGTCACCATGATGAGCGGCACGCGTGACTGCTTGCGAATCTCCCGGCACACGTCGAGGCCCGACATGCCGGGCAGCATCACGTCGAGCAGCACCAGATCGGGCTCGGCCTCGCTGATCTCAGCCAGCGCCGCCCGGCCGTCTGCCGCCGTGCGCACCTCGAAACCCTCGCGCCGCAGGCCCACCGTGAGGGCCTCGGTGAACGACGGCTCGTCGTCAACCACCAGTACCGATGTCATGTGCTCGCCCTGTCCTGTTCTGCGGGGAACCTGAGCGTGAACGTGGTGCCCACGCCTTCACGGGTGTGCAGCATTACCTCGCCGCCGTGGTTCATCACCACGTGACGCACGATGCTCAGGCCCAGCCCGGTGCCGCCGGTGGCCCGGGCTCGGGCCTTGTCGACCCGGTAAAAGCGCTCAAAGACCCGCTCGGTCTCGTCGGCGGGAATGCCGATGCCCTCGTCGGCCACCACGACGTCCACCCACGCCTGCTCATCGAAATCGGCCGGCACCTCCGAGGGGGGCCGATCATCGAGAGCGCGTGGCGCAGCAGACAGCCGAACCTCTGAGCCCGGGTCGCTGTACTTGATGGCGTTGTCGACCAGGTTCCCCACCGCCCGCAGCAGCTGACCCCGGTCGGCATGAAGAACAAGCTGTTCGGCAACGTCCGGGCCCACCAGCGACACATTGTGCTTGCGGGCGTGCTCGGAATACTGGTGCGCCACCTCGCACAGCAGCGGCACCACCGGCACCGGTTCCTGCCGCATGGAACCCTCCAGCTCCACCCGGCTCAACTCCAGCAGGTCGTCGATGATGTGGCTCACCCGATCGGCCTCCGCACCGATCCGGTCGACCAGCCGGGTGCGCACCGCGGCGTCATCCTCCCCGGCCAGCGTCTCCGACAGCAGCGCAATGGCGCCCACGGGCGTGCGCAGCTCATGGCTCAGGTTGGCCACGAAGTCCCGGCGCACCTCATCGGTTCGCACGCCATCGGTGCGGTCGGCCATCACCGCCACAGCACCGAGCCCATGGTTGTCGCTCGCAACCGGATGCGCGCTGATCTCGATCACCCGCGGCGGCGGCCCCGTCAGCTTCACCGTGCGGGAACGAGCCTGCCCCTCCTGGGCCGACTCCAGCAGCTGCGTCACACCCGCACCCACCAGCGCCATGGCATCTCGCGCCGACATCATCTCGTCGGCCAGCGCATTGCTGGCGCACACATTGCCGTCCTCGTCCACCAGCACCACGCCCACCGCCAACTCATTCATCGCCAGCTGCCAGCGGGTCCGGTCGCGCTCGGCCAGGTTGGCCGTCATGGCAGCCGTGGTGGCAACCGACTCCAGGTAGGTGATCCAGTCGTCCAGGCTGTTGTCGTCGAGCCTCGCTTCGCCGGGACGGGGCTCATCGCCTTCCCCGGCGAACCGGTGCACCACACGTCCCAGCCGCTCCGCGGCCGAACTGCGCCCCCGCACCAGCAGCACCACAGCGACCAGCGCAACTGCCAGTGCGGTCGCCACCGCCACCAGCGCCGCAATCACATCTCGTCCTGCTCCCGCCGGGCACGAGCCCGGTTGGCGCCCAGATGCTCAGGCAGCTCGCCGGTCACCAGGAACTCGACACGCTCGGCGACGTTCACCGCATGATCGCCGATGCGCTCGTAGAAGCGGCCCACCACCGCGAGCTGCACCGCATGCTGGATGCTGATCTTGCCGAGCTCGTGCGAGGCGAACACCGCCACGATGTACTCGTTGTGCAGGTCGTCGAGCACGTCGTCCATGTCGTTGAGCACCGACGCCAAGCCGGCGTCGCGCTCGGCGTAGGCGTCCATGGCCCTGGCGGTCAGCTTCACCGCCTGCTCACGCATCCGGTCGATCAGCCCTCGCACCCGCGGCTCCAGCTCCACGCCGTGCAGCCGGGCCACCGCCTTGGCGATGTTGGTGACCAGGTCACCGCTGCGCTCGATCTCGGAGATCATCCGCAGGTCGGTCAGGATCGTGCGCAGGTCGACCGCCACCGGCTGCTGCAGGGCCAGCAGCTGCACGCACTTCTCCTCGGCTTCAAGGCTCAGCAGGTCGAGCTCGTCGTCGGCGGCGATGATCTGGTCGGCGCCGCCGATGTCGCCGGCCAGCAGCGCAGCGCTCACCGCCGAGATCCCCTCGGCCACCATGCCGCCCATCTGCACGAGATCGGCACGAACCTCGTCCATCAGCTGATGGAACTCGGTCCGTACTTCTTCGGTCATGTCAGCAGTGTGGCGTATTCGCGCTGCCCAGTCGCTGTTTCAGGGCTAACCGACCCGCCCGGTGATGTAAGCCTCGGTGCGGGGGTCGTCGGGGTTGGTGAAGATCAAGCTGGTCGGCGCGTACTCCACGAGCAGGCCGGTGCGCTGGCCCATCTCGTTGGCCTGCACCGAGAAGAAGGCCGTCATGTCGCTGATGCGAGCGGCCTGCTGCATGTTGTGCGTCACGATGATGATCGTGTAGTCGGTCTTCAGCTCGGCGATGAGTTCTTCGATGCGGCCCGTGGCGATCGGGTCCAAGGCCGAGCACGGCTCGTCCATCAGCACCACGTCGGGCTGCACCGCGATGGCCCGGGCAATGCACAGCCGCTGCTGCTGACCGCCCGACAGGCCGTAGGCCGACATCTTCAGGCGGTCTTTGACCTCGTCCCACAGCGCCGCCCGGGTGAGCGAGCCCTCCACCACGTCGTCGAGCTCGGACCGCTTGGTGCCCGCCAGCCGCGGCCCGTACGCAATGTTGTCGTAGATCGACTTGGGGAACGGGTTCGGCTTCTGGAACACCATGCCCACCCGCCGCCGCACCTCCACCGGGTCGACCTCGTCTTGATACAGGTTGACGCCGTGGTAGTGGAGGGTGCCGTCGACCCGGGCGCCCTCGATGAGGTCGTTCATGCGGTTGAAGCAGCGCAGGAAGGTGGTCTTGCCGCAGCCTGACGGGCCGATGAACGCCGTCACCTCATGCGCTGCGATGTTGAGCGTGACATCGCGCAGGGCCAGAAAGTCGCCGTAGTACACGTTGATGTCGCCGCATTCGAACACCGTCTCGGTGTCGGCGCGCTGGCCGGCCACGGCCGCAACCGCGCTCACGTCGATGCGGTTCTGTGTGTGGGGTTCCGATGGCGCCAGCATCTCTGGTGCGTCGGACTCGTCGGTCATCAGTGCCTTCTCGGGATTCACGATTCACCTGTTCCGGATGATCTCATGGCGGGGCGGTCACCACTGCTTCTCGAAGCGATTGCGCAGGTAGATAGCCAGACCGTTCACGGCAAGCACCAGCACCAGGATGATGACGCTGGCCGCAGCCGCGTTCACCCCCCAGTCCGCTCCGGGCTGGCGGGCGAAGTTGAAGATGAGCACCGGCAGCGCCGTGTAGGGGCCGGTGAAGGTCTCGAACACGTTGGCATCGCCGAAGCTCATGAAGCCGGTGGCCGCCCCCACCAGGATCAGCGGGGCAGCCTCGCCCAGGGCGCGCGCCAGCGCCAGCACCGTGCCGGTGAGAATCGTCGACAGTGCCGCAGGCAGAACCTGGCGTGAGAGCACCTCCCACTTGGTGGCCCCTACACCGTAGGCAGCTTCGCGCAGCGAGTCTGGCACGGCCTTGAGCGCTTCCACCGAGGTGATCACCACGATCGGCAGCACCATGGCGGCCAGCGTCATGCCGCCCGCGATGACCGTCTTGCCCTTGGTGAAGCCGTCGATCGTCTGCACGAACACCGCCAAGCCGAGCAGCCCGTACACGATCGAGGGCACGCCGGCCAGGTTGCGGATGTTCAGCTCGACGATGCGGGCGAACCGGCTGCCCTGGGCGTACTCGACGAGGTAGATGGCCGTGGCCACGCCGGTCGGCACGGCGAACGCACCGGTCACCAGCGCCACCTGCAGGCTGCCGAGGATGCCCTGCCACACGCCGGCCTCGCCGGCAGAGCGCTGGGAGAAGCCGTGGGTGAGGAAGTGCCAGAGGTTGCCCGACAGCACGTCCCAGCCGTCCACGATCATCACGGCGAGCAGCACGGCCAGGAAGCCGGTGGCGAACACGGTGGCGCCGATGAGCAGCCACTTGAAGGCCGAGCCGGCCACGTCGGCGCCGGGGCGGCGGCGCAGGGCATCGGCGGCACCGGTGGCGATGCCTGAGGGAGTGGTGAGAACAGCCATCAGTACTTGTTTCGCAGCCGCCGGACGATGACGTCGCCCAGCATGTTGAGCACGAGGGTGATGACGAACAGCAGGGCGCCCAGGAAGTAGAGGCTCTGGAACGCCAAGGTGCTGCCGGCCACCTGGTCGGTGCCGAGACCCAGCGCCGCCATGGCGGAGGTGAATGTGCCGCCCGGCTCGAACAGCGACAGGTTGAACAGCGATGTGTCGCCGCCGCCCGACGCGATCGTGACCACCATGGTCTCGCCGATGGCACGGCTGAACCCGACGATGATGGCGGCCATCAGGCCCGACATCGCGGCGGGCAGCACCACCCGGATCGAGGTGGTGACCTTGCGTGCGCCGAGACCCGAGGACGCCTCCCGCAGTGCCACCGGCACGGCTCGCAGGGCGTCTTCGGCGATCGAGGCAATGAGGGGGATGACCAGCAGTCCCACAGCGATGCCCGCCGCCAGTTTGTTGAAGAAGTTGATCTCGCTGAAGAAGTTGCTGAGGATCGACGGGGTGATGAAGCTGATGGCGAACACGCCGAGCACCACGCTGGGCACGCTCGCCAGCAGCTCGAGGGTGGGCTTCATCACCTTGCGCACCTTGGGATGCGCGTACTCGGAGAGGTAGATCGCGGCGCCGAAGCCCGACGGCACCGCCACGAGCATGGCAATGACGGAGATCTGCACCGAGTTGACCAGCAGCGTGCTGAGGTCGAACAGGCCCCGGCGGGGGAACCAGCCGATCTCGGTCAGGCTGCCCCAGACAACCTGGCTGATGAAGGTCCACGCTCCCGACGCCACCGTCCAGATGATGAGCGCGCTCACCAGCACCGTGGCGAGCGCCGCCAGCGCAAAGACCCAGCGTGCCCCGGCCGACCACGCCCGCCGGCTCGCCGACGTGCGCAAGTCGGCGACGCTCAGGTTGGAGGAGTCCTGTGACATGGGCGGCGTCATCTTATGAAGTGGTTCGGGTCAGGAACTGTTTCTTCACCAGCCGGCGGCTAGAACGTCTTGCCGGTGGTCAGGTTGGCCCAGTTGCTGCGCGATTGCTCAAGGTCGGCAGGGTCGAGGTTCACGTAGCCGGCGTCGACCACGTAGGTCTGCCCCTCGTCGCTCAGCATGAAGTCGACGAATGCCTTGATGGCGGGGTCAGAGGCCTGCGCAGCGTCGATGTAGGTGTAGAGGAAGCGAGCGATCGGGAACTCGGCCGATGCGATGGTCTCGGGCGTGGGCGACACGCAGCCGTCGCCGCCGTCGACCTCCACCAGCTTCACCTTGTCGCGGTTCTCATCGGCGAAGGCGAAGCCCACCCAGCCGAGGCTGTACTGGTTGCCGGCGATGCCGTCGATGATCACGTTGTCGTTGGCCGAGGCGTTGTAGTCGGGACGCACGGCGAAGTTCTCGTCGGCGTGGCCCTCTTCGACACGGTGCTCCCACACGCCCTCGAGTGCGATCTCGATGAAGCTGTCGAAGGTGCCCGACTCCTCGCCCGGAGCGAAGATCTCCAGCGCGCCGTCACCGAACGGACCGTTACCGCCCAGCTCGGCGTTCAAGCTGTTGGCGTCTGCCCACGAGTCGAATCCGGTGGACTCGATGCCGACCAGGCTGTAGAGGTCTTCGAAGTTCAGGCAGTCGATCGAGTCGTTGCCGGCGGCGGTGATCACCGAGATACCGTCGATGCCGACGCGCAGCTCGATGAATTCGATGCCGGCGGCGTTGATGTCTTCGGCCTCTGAATCCTTGATCTGGCGAGAGCTGTTCCAGATGGGCACTTCGCCGGCCGCCGCGGCCTTGTGACCGTCGCCCGAGCCGGGTCCTGCGACCGAGAACGCCACGTCTGGGTGCTTCTCGGAGAAGGCCTCGGCCAACAGGTTGGTGACGGGCTCGACGGTCGAGGAGCCGGTGACGTCGATGGAACCGCTGATCGACATTTCGTCGGCCATGTCGTCAGACATGTCGTCGGCCGGCGCAGCCGTTGTCGCAGCAGCGGTGGCGGTGCCGCCGTCGCCGTCAGACGAGTCGTCGTCGCTGCCGCACGCAGCGGCAATCAGCGCGAAGGCGATGAGCAGTGCCACGAGCAACTTCGTGCCGCGGCGGGATGACAAGGGGGTCTTTCGCATGAACGCGCACGCTACGAACGGCCGGTGACAGCCTCGCGGGTTCGTGGTGAACGGCGGGGACGGATGCCGTGAACAATCCGTGAACGCGTTTACTCGTCTTCTTCTTCGGGCATGCCGAGGTCCCAGTGGAGCTCGTAGTTCTCGCGCTCGGCGTCACGCACGACCCGCTCGCGGTTGCGGCGGAACTGCGGGTCGTGGGGCGGCAGGAGCTGCAGGCGTGCATTGGTCCGGCGGCGGAACTCGTCGACGGCTGCTTCGTCGCCGTAGATGCCCTCGATCTCCCAGTGCGGTGCGACGGGGCCCAAGTAGATGATGCGGATGCCGACCTCTGGCGGGAGCTGCTCGGCTTCGGTGGCGATGTCGGTCACGGCTGTCCTTGTTTGCGGTGGCGCAAGGGTACCGACGCGCTACATGAACGTTTGATGAGAGTGGCCGAATCAGGGAACCGGTTGGCTGGTTGGGGCGTTGGTTCTCATGATGTTGCAGATCAATCCGGTGTACGAGCCGCAGATGTCTCAGGGCTCCGAGAGCCTGGCTGCGGAGTGGGTCGCGTTCCGCAGGTGTGCCGACATGGACCCGAACGTGTTCTTTCCCAATGACGGTGCCGGCGTGATCGTGGCTCAGAAGGTGTGCGCCCAGTGCCCGGTGGCCGACGCCTGCCGCGAATACGCGCTGGCCAACAACATCACGCACGGCGTGTGGGGCGGCACCTCGGAGCGGCAGCGTCGGCGGATCCTGCGGGACCGTCGACGGGCCAGCAAGGCCGCCCGCGCCGCCTGAGGGTTGGGTACGCCGAGGCCGGGCTCAGGATCTGGTCGAGGAACTGCAGTTAGTTCAGGAGTCTTTCGACGAGCTGTCGCCAGACGCCTTGTCGCCGGCCGCCTTGTCCTCGTCGTTCACGCCCTCACGGAACTCGCGCTGAGCCTGGCCCAGCGAGCGCGCCAGCTTGGGCAGCTTGGCTCCTCCGAACAGCACGAGCACGATGATGAGCAGGATGAGCAGTTCGGGCGGTCCGAGCGCGATGGCCATCACGCTCGCGAGCGTACCAGTGCCCGATCAGACCGGTAGCCGGGCCGGGTCAGCCGGCAGCTGCACTTGCTCTGCCGTCGGCCAACGGCCAGCCGACGGCGCGGCGGCCCGCGGCGTTATCCGGCGGCGGCGCGCCTGGTGAGGGCTCGCTGGCGGCGCACCCGGCGGCGTTCACGCTCGCTCATGCCGCCCCAGATGCCGAACTTCTCGCTGTTCTGCAGTGCGTATTCGAGGCATTCGTCGCTGACGATGCAGCCGCGGCAGACCGCCTTGGCCTCGCGCGTGCTCGCCCCGCGCTCGGGAAAGAACAGGTCGGGATCGACCCCGAGGCAATTGGCCTCGTCCCACCAATTCCCTGCTGGTAGTTCGACTGCTACGTCAGTTGCGAATGCCATCGGCCCTCCCCGAATCCAACTCGGCGGCCGTGTCCGCTGCGCTCATCGGCGACCGAGATTGCTCATCTGTAATTACAGGTGTGTGACTTGCCATTGAACCCCATGGGTGTGACATGCGCAAGCGGCAATTTCGGTTGCTCAGCCTCAGGGCTGCAGGCGCTCGTCGGGCATCGCCGCCGACTCGCTCAGATGCACGTCGCCGACCAGTGCACCGGCCAGCGGAACCTCTGTTGCAGAGCGGTAGCGCACGGTGACGCGCACCAGTTGCGCTTCGACATGTCGCTCCACTTCCAGCCGGTCCGGATCGAGCGCCGCAGCCTGCTCCACGGCCGTGCGGATGGCGTCCATCGACGGCTCCACGGCGGCAATACGCGCGCCCACGCGGGCCGCATGCGACACCAGCACCGCGTCGCGCGCGACCAACGCCGTCTGGACGATGCCCATGAGCAGCAGCACCAGGAAGGGCAGCAGCAGGGCCAGCTCGACGGTGGCCTGCCCGCGTTCCTGCCGGGGATGCGAGTTCGAAGGCCGAGCCGACCGCAGGGTTCGCCTCGCTGGGCTCAAGTTCAGGAGATGGCCTTGGTCAGGTAGTTGAAGACCGCGTCGAGCAGGCGGCCGATCTTGCCGGTGCTGGTTGCCCAGGCGGTGACTGCCGCAACCAGCAGTGCAATGGCGCCGGTGAGCAACGCGTACTCGGCGGTGGTCTGCCCAGCCTCGTCGGCTGCGGCGGTCGGTTTGGTCGCTGCAGCCTGATCAGCGTCAAGGCGGTGCGTGCGGCGTGCCTGAGCATGAGGGCCGCTGTGGCGGGTGGTCGAGCGTTCGGGCATGGGAACTCCTTCTGGTTCTGATGGTTGGGACAGGCGAGGCATGTCAGCCGCCGAAAGCCGCTACGAGGACCGGCACGATGGCGACCAGCCCGAGCGCTGGGAGCACGCACAGCACGAGCGGGAACAGCAGCAGCACCGGCAGGCGGCGCACCTTGCCCTCGAGCCGGCGGCGACGGTCTTCGCGCAGCTCCCGGCCGAGGCGTTCCATCTCGGGCGCGAGCGGGATGCCGGTGCGCATGGATCCCGTGACGGCGGCAGCGAAGACGCGGGCGCGCGGGCCGCAGGTGCGGCCGAACTCCTCCAGGGTCTCGTCGAGATGTTCGAAGGCGGCCTGTCCCGCGAGGCGGCGTCTGAGGGCGCTCGCCCCGTCGAGATGACTGAGGGCGAGCTGCAGCGAGGCGATGATCGACAGCCCCGACGTCAGGGCCACGTTCATCACGTCGACCATGGCGCTGAGCTCGGCGGCCACGCGATCCGGATGCGGGACATCGCCGCGGCGCAGCCACCGCGTCTGCAGGCCGGCGGGGCTCGGTGCGCCGCGTGCCGAGGCAGCGGCAGGCCTGTCAGGCGGCGCGAGCTGCAGCACGCGACGGCGGCCGGGATCAGGGCGGGTCACGTAACCGCCCCAGCACACCGCCGCGGCTGCCAATCCGCCGATGACAACCGGATTCGACAGCACGACGCTGTTGACAGCCAGCACCCCGGCGGTCATCGCAGCGCCCGCGCGACCGTGGCGCGCATCCACGACACGCCCGCCAGCTCGAGCAGGAGCGCGCCGCCGGCGCAGAACCAACCCAGCGGTGTGGAGGTGAGCACCCGAGCAGCAGCACCACCCTCGGCGAGCAGCGCCAGCGCGACCGCCCACGGCAGCGCCGCCACCACCCACACCGATGCGCGAGCCTGCGCCGCGTGAACCCGAGCCTCAGCGGCCATGTCGGCGTGGGTCCGGACGGTCGCAGCGACGTGATCGAAGAGCTGCGGCTGCGCGCCCACCCGATCGGAGGCCAGCGTGACCGCCGTGGAGAGCAGCGCCGCCTCCGAGGTCTGCTCGCGCGCCGCCCAACGCTGCACGGCACGGCTCAGCGTGACCCCGCGCTCGTGCTCGGCGGCTATCTGCTCCACCGGTGACCGCATGGGTCCATCGGCGGCGGCCCGCAGCGCCTGCAGCATCGTGTCGCCGCCCCCCAGCCCGCGTGACACCCCAGCGCAGAAGTCGCCGATGCCCGCCGAGCGAGCCGCGACTGCCATCGCGCTGCGACGCCGGTTCCGACGCCGGCGAAACCAATCGCGCGCCGCCGGCGACGTGATGCCCCCCACACAGGCCAGCAACACGACGAGCCTCAGCATCCGATCTCCGCCCAGCGCATCAGCACCTTCATCTGCTTGCCTCAGACCGCCTCAGCCATGCGTGCGGGCGGCGGTGCTGCGGCTCGGCCGAAGGAGCCGTCGTGGCGCACTTCGTAGATGGCGGCGACCGTCCTGCGGCCGCCTGTGCCGCGGCTCATGTGAACGAGGCCATCGAGCACCGACGCGATGTGTGCGGCCACATCGCCGACCGCGCCGCCAGCGCGGGCGAGCTGCTCGAACCGCCACAGCGCATGCGCGGGATCGTCGGCATGCAGCGTCGACAGCGAGCCGCGATGGCCCGTCGTCAGCGCCTGCAGCAGCGCCGCCGCCTCGGGGCCGCGCACCTCGCCGATCACCAGGCGATCGGGCCGCATCCGCAGCGCCGCCGCCACCAGCTCGGCCATCGTCACCGCGCCGACGCCGTCGACGTTGGGCGGCTGGCCCTCCAAGCGCACGGTGCCGGCACCGAGCCGGGGCAGCTCCGCTGCTTCCTCCACCACCACAAGCCGCTCCCGCTCGGCCACCGTGGCCAGCAGGCTCGCCAGCAGCGACGTCTTGCCGGTGCTGGTGGGGCCGAAGACGATCAGGTTTTTGTACTCGGCGACAAGACGGTCGAGGCAGGCAGCGAAGCCGGGACCAGCGAGCTCGTCGAGGCGGCGGGCGCCGCCGGGGAAGCGGCGCAGCGTGATGTACGGGCCGTCGACCGCCACCGGCGGCACGGCGATGTGGCAGCGCGTGCGGTCGTCGAGCCGCACGTCCACCATGGGCAGACGCCGGTCGACACGCCGCCCCGTCGGCCCCAGCAAATACTCGACCAGGCGATGCACCTCGGCGGCGCTGATCCGACCTGCTGTGGTCAACATGCCGCGCCGCTCGATGACGATCGGCCCGGGGCCGTTGATCATCACCTCGGTCACCTCATCGTCGGCCCAGATCTCCGCCAGCGGCCCGACGCCTGCGAGGCGGGCCAGCACCTCGGACACGAGATCGGCTGCGTGATGGCGATCGAGCAGCGGGGCAGCTCCCTCGACGGCGGCAGCGACATCGCGGGCCGCCGGCGCGGGCGCCGGAAGGAACCGTTCGTGGATCTCTTCCACGAAGGCCGGATCGGTCGGCACCTGGCTGGCTGGATGGCGGGCGACAGCACGCGCCATGCGACTCACAGGAACGCATCCAGCGACCGCGCCGACTTGGCGCAGCGGTCCAGCAGCAGGCCGGCGTCGGCCCAGCGCGAGATCGAGCGATCCACGGCCACGACCGCATCGGCATGCCTCCCCAGCGCAGCTTCGATGTCGGCGAGCCCGAGCGCGCGCTGCGTATCGGTCAGCACGATCACGTCGTCGACATCGACCACGAGCTCACGGGCGCGGTGCAGTGCCTGGTAGCAGCAGGTCATGGTGAGCAAGCGCCTCACCCGCGGGCCCGCCGCCCGCTCGAGGGCTGCGGGGCCGCGCCCCGCATCGATGATGTTGACCCGCGGCTTGCCGGCGAGCAGCGACCACAGCGTGCCCAGCCGGGCATCGTCGATGTCGCCGCTGCCACGCGGCAGCAGGCTGACGCCCGGCGCGACATCCACCGCGAGCGCCGAGGCTGCACCCAGCGACAGTTCCTCCGCCGCCGTCCACTCGGCGATTCCCGGCAGATCGGGCGCAGTGCCCAGCACCACGCCGAAATCGCCGGTCAAGTCGACGAGAACCACATCACGGCCGGCGCGCTTGGCACTGCTGGCGGCGAGCAGGGCGGTCACCGTGTTGCCGACGCCGCCCTTGGCGCCCACATAGGCATAGATCATTGATACTCCTGAGTACATGACAACAAATGAAATTCATCGTTAGCACTGACATTGGCCGATACATGGGGGTGCGATCAACTGGTTTTCCGGCGGGCCTGCTGTACCCGACGGCTGGCGCGCTGTGTTCCACCGCTGGCGCGGACTGCGACCGTGGGCCAAGATGACGAGCGGAGGTGTCTGAGCGCCTGGTGGGCTCCCCCGCCTTCAAAGCGGGCGGGACGGGCGATCCCCGTCCGGCGGGTTCGATTCCCGTCCACCTCCGCCATTTCGTGCGCGCGTTGTTCGGGAGATGTGCGCCTAGCATTCGCTGTGCCGGTGACCCCAGTCATCCCGCACAGTCATCTCGCACAGAGGACGCTGCACCATGAAAAAGCTGTTGCTCGCCGTGATCGTCGGCGCTCTGATCGTCATCGTGGTTCGACGCCTGACCGACGCCTGAGCCACGACAGGCTGACTTAGAGCTGCGGGACCGCCGCGGCCGCGGGCGCTGCCGGTCGCACCTGCAGCGTCACCGGATCGAGCACCGCCAAGCTGCCCGGCTCGCCATTCGCTGCCAAGCCCACCACTTCGGCGGGGCGCTCAGACAGACAGCAGGTCGCGTGCGCCGGTGTCGGTGCTGGGATGGCGCAGCTTGGACATCGCCCGGGCTTCGATCTGGCGGATGCGCTCGCGGGTGAGCTGGAAGTGCTCGCCCACTTCTTCGAGCGTGCGGGGCTCGCCCCGGTCGAGGCCGTAGCGGAGCTTGAGGATCTCGCGCTCGCGCTCATCGAGCGGCGACAGCAGCCGGGTGATCTCGCTGGGCAGCAGCGTGGTGGCGGCCACCTCGAACGGCGACTCGGCGGCCCGGTCCTCGACCACGTCACCCAGCTCGGCGTCGCTGTCCTCGCGCAGCGGCTCCGACAGCGACAGCGGCTCCGCGGCGAACCGCAGCGCCTCGGTGACCTTCTGCTCAGGCATGTCGACTTCGATCGCCAGCTCGCCCAGCGTGGCCGGACGGCCGTACTTCAGCTCGAGCCGGGAGCGGGCCTTCTGCAGGCGCGCCAGCGTGTCGCCCGCATGCACGGGCAGCCGGATCGTGCGGCCCGTGTTGGCGATGCCGCGGGTGATCGCCTGGCGGATCCACCACGTCGCATACGTGGAGAACTTGAAGCCCTTGCGCCAGTCGAACTTCTCGACCGCGTGCATCAGGCCCAAGTTGCCCTCCTGGATGAGATCCAGCAGCGGCAGCCCCGAGGCCTGGTACTTCTTCGCGATCGACACCACGAGCCGCAGGTTCGACTGCACGAACGTGCGCTCTGCGCGGGCGCCCTCGCGCTGGGTGCGCATGAGCCGGCGGCGCTGCGCGCCCGATATCTCCCGCGGAGACTCGAGCTGTTCCTTGGCGGCGATGCCCTTTTCGATCTGCTGGGCTAGGCGGACTTCGTCGTCCTTGTTCAGCAGGGGGTACTGGCCGATGTCGGTCAGGTACAGGCGGACGAGATCTTCCTCGTCACGTTCGACCCTCTCTTTGGCCACCGCGCCACCTCGACTGGTCGTCCCCCGCTTGCTGATGCGACCGGCTTCTGCAACTGCTTCCCCCGGTGAGGGGTGAGCGTACCTATGACTTGCTCCGATGCCTCCGCGCGCCCGTGCTTGCGTAGGGTGAGCTGATGTCAGTGCGTGTGGGGCTGGCTCAGCTCAATCTTCGTCTTGGCGATCTGGCGGGCAACGCCGAGATGATCGTGGACGCGTACGACGAGGCCGTGGGTGCGGGCGCGCAGGTGGTGGTGTTCAGTGAGCTGACCGTTACTGGGTACCCGCCTGAGGATCTGTTGCTGAAGCCTGCGTTTGTGGAGGGGGCTGCGCTGGCGCTGGAGCGGATTGCTGGGCACACGGGTGACGTGCCTGCGGTGGTTGGTTTTCCTGAGGACAGCGGTGCTGGTGGGCCTGTGCGGTTGTGGAACTCGGCTGCTCTTTGTTGGGGCGGGACGGTCCGTGGGGTGTTTCGCAAGCACCTGTTGCCCAACTACGCCGTGTTCGATGAGCAGCGTTACTTCGTGCCGGGGACTGAGGCTGGGCCGTTGCTGACTGTCGACGGCGTGGCGGTGGGTGTGTCGGTGTGCGAGGACTTGTGGGGGCCGCCTCGCACTGCTGACGCCGCCGCTGAGGACGGCGGGCTGCCGTCGATCGTGGGGGGCGAGGCCGACACGAGTCCGGCGCTGGCGCAGGTTGCGATGGGGGCGCAGCTGCTGGTGAACCTGAATGGGTCGCCCTATCGGCGGGGAAAGCAGGCTGATCGAGAGGCTGTTGCGCGGACGCGGGCGGCGGCGCTGGGGGTTCCCGTTGTCTATGTGAACCAAGTGGGCGGGCAGGACGAGCTGGTCTTCGACGGCAGCTCGTTCGTGACCGATGCCGGCGGGCAGGTGATCTGCCGGCTGCCGGCGTTCGCCGAGCAGGTTGCCGTCTGCGACGTCCCCCTGACGGGCGAAGCCGCTGTGGCCGGCGGCGTGCTCGCAGCATCGCCCGATCCGTTGGAGGAGGTGTGGCAGGCGTTGGTGGTGGCGACGCGTGATTACGTGCGCAAGAACGGGTTCGCCGATGTGGCGGTGGGGCTGTCTGGTGGCATCGACTCGAGTGCGGTGGCGGCCATCGCCGCTGATGCGCTCGGGCCGGAACATGTGCATGGCGTGTCGATGCCGTCGCGCTATTCGAGTGAGGGGTCGCAAACCGACGCCGCCCAGCTCGCCGCCAACCTCGGCATCGACTTTCGCACGGTGCCCATCGAGCCAGCGCACATGGCCCTCGGCGGCATGCTCGAAGGGGCTGCCGACGCTGGCCCGGTTGACGCTGGCTCGGCCCGCGACAGTGCGGCGGCCGACCTCACCGATCAGAACTTGCAGAGTCGCATCCGGGGCGTGCTGCTGATGGCGCTGTCGAACCGGTTCGGCTGGCTGGTGCTCACCACCGGCAACAAGACCGAGACATCCGTGGGTTACACGACGCTGTACGGCGATACCGCCGGGGCGTACGCCGTCATCCGCGACGTGCCCAAGCTGCTGGTGTACGAGCTGTGCCGCTGGCGCAACCGCCAGGGCGACGGCGAACGCATCCCGCAGGCCTGCATCGACAAGCCGCCCTCAGCGGAGCTGCGGCCCGATCAGCGCGACGACCAGAGCCTGCCGCCGTACGAGCTGCTGGACCCACTGGTGGAGGCCTACGTGGAAGGCGACCTGAGCGCCGCCGAGATGCTCGATCAGTACGGGGCTGACCCCGATGTCGTGCACCGCATCACGGGGCTGGTCGACATCGCCGAGTACAAGCGGCGTCAGTCGCCGCCCGGTCCTCGCATCACTGCCAAGAGCTTCGGCAAGGACCGACGCATGCCGATCACGAACTTCTATCGCTGAGCGCGCGTGTCGCTGGCGAGCGCTGCGCGTCTGCGGGTTGGCTAGGCCAGGGCCTCGCCAATCGTCTGGCTGAGCAGGGCGGTCACCACGTAGGGATCGGCGTTGGCGTTCGGCCGGCGATCCTCGATGTAGCCCTTGCCGTCCTGGTGGACCTGCCACGGGATGCGCACCGAGGCGCCGCGGTCGGACACGCCGTAGCTGAACGTGTCGTAGCGCTCGGTCTCGTGCTCGCCGGTGAGGCGCAGCTCGATGCCGTGGCCGTAGCCGGCGATGTGCTGTTCGGGCTTGCCCGGCGCACCCAGCGACTGGGCAGCCTTCACCACTGCGTCGTAGTTCTCACGCATGGCCTTGGTGGACACGTTGGTGTGCATGCCCGCACCGTTCCAATCGCCCTGCATGGGCTTGGCGGCCAGGCTCACCTCGATCTCGTGATCCTCACCGGCGCGATACAGCAGGTAGCGGGCCAGCCAGATCTCATCGCCCACGGTCAGCGCGTCGCACGGGCCGATCTGGAACTCCCACTGGCCGGGCATCACCTCGGCGTTGGTGCCCGAGATGTTCAGGCCCGCATCGATGCACCAGGTGGTGTGCTGCTCCACGACGTCACGGCCGTGGATGCGCAGCGCGCCCACGCCGCAGTAGTAGGGCCCCTGCGGGCCGGGGAAACCGTTGGGCGGGAAGCCCGAGGGCCACTTCGTGACCGGGTCGAGCATGGTGTACTCCTGCTCGAGACCGAACCAGAAGTCCTGATCGCCGTACTTGTCGAGGATCGCCCGGGTCTTGGCCCGCATGTTGGTGGGGTGCGGCTCCATCGTCTCGGGCAGGAAGGTCTCGCACATCACCATGATGTCGTTGCCGCCCCGCAGCGGATCGGGACATTGGTAGACCGGCTGCAGCACGACGTCGGAGTCGCTGCCTTCGGCCTGGTTGGTGCTCGAACCGTCGAAGCCCCAGATGCCCGGCTCGTCGCCGTCGGCCAAGACTCTCGTCTTGGAACGAACCTCGGCCGTGGGCTCGGTGCCGTCAGTCCAGATGTACTCGGCCCGGTAGGTCACTGCATGCTCCTTCGCTGATTCGCATGTACGTCAACTGCGGATCGGGTCAGCCGCATTGCCCAGCCGGGCGGCCTGCGGGCCCGCGCTCGGCTGGCCCGGTTGGCGGCTGACACCAACATCCGTGCGCACGATACAAACCACCCAGGGTTTCCGGGCCATTGCCCAATTGTGAACAGCGCGTGAAGCTCGCTCCTGGCCCTAGATCGGGCACCGTTGCACCGCCGACAATGGGGGTTCAGCCAATGGGCCCATTCAATGTGGTCCCGACACGCCCTGCTGCGGGCCCAGCCAGCCCCCAGTGCACAGCCAGCAGAGTCCCGACCGGAAGGGGAAGGCCACTGTGACGATCCCGAGCCCGACCATCTCAGAACGGGAGCGACCCCAGGACTACGTGCTGCGCCGCGTCACCGAACGGCGTGTGCGCCTGATCCGCCTGTGGTTCACCGACGTGGCGGGGCAGCTCAAGTCGTTCGCCATCTCGCCGGCGGAGCTGGAGGCGGCCTTCGAGCAGGGCATGGTGTTCGACGGATCGTCCATCGAGGGCTTCAGCCGCATCGCCGAGGCCGACATGGTGGCTCTGCCCGACCCCGAGACGTTCGAGCTCATGCCGGCTCGCAACGGCAACGGCAGCGACGACGTCTCCGCTCGCATGTTCTGCGACATCACCGGCGCCGACGGCACACCCTTCGACGGCGACCCCCGGGGTGTGCTGCGGCGGGTCATGGACCGGGCGCGCGCCGCCGGCTACACGTTCTACGTCGCGCCCGAGATGGAGTACTTCCTGTTCGAGCCCGACCGGGTGGACGGGCGGCCGGTGCCGCTCGACGCCGGCAGCTACTTCGACCTGACCACCGCCGACATCGCGTCCGACATCCGGCACCGCACGCTGAGCGCGCTCGAGACCATGGGCATCCCGGTGGAGTACTCGTTCCACGAGGACGCGCCGTCGCAGCATGAGATCGACCTGCGCTACGCCGACGCGCTCACCATGGCCGACAGCGTGATGACCTTCCGGCTGCTGGTGCGCGAGATCGCCTTCGAGCACGGCGTGCACGCCACGTTCATGCCCAAGCCGCTGGCCGGGGTTCAGGGATCGGGGATGCACACCCACATGTCGCTGTTCGCCGACGGGCGCAACGCGTTCAGCGACCCCGGCTCGGCCGACGGGCTGTCCGACGTGGCGCGGGGGTTCGTGGCCGGGCTGCTCAGCCACGCCCGGGAGATCACCGCCGTCACCAACCAGCTCGTCAACAGCTACAAGCGGCTGATCGCCGGGTACGAGGCACCGGTGGCGATCTCGTGGGCCCGCAGCAACCGTGCGGCGCTCATCCGGGTGCCGCCGACACGCAACGAGGGCGAGGAGGCGACGCGGGTGGAGTACCGGGCGCCCGACCCCGCCTGCAACCCGTACCTGGCGTTCGCCGTGATCCTGGCCGCGGGGCTGAAAGGCATCGAGGAGGGCTACGAGCTGCCGCCCGAGACTCCCCCGTCGATCACCGGCTACAGCGACCACGGCGGGCCGGCCTACGGGCATCATCTGCCGGCCTCGCTCGACGAGGCGCTCGACGAGATGGAGGGCAGCGCGCTCGTGGCGGAAACGCTTGGGCAGCACCTGTTCCGATGGTTCCTGCGCAACAAACGGCGAGAATGGTCGTCGTACCAGACGCAAGTGACCCAATTCGAACTGGACAACTATTTCGCCGCTGTGTGAAGTTGCACTCATGTACGCCGTTCACCCCGCCGCTGTCAGCACCGAGCTGGCGCAGTTCCTGGACCTCGGCGGCTACGTCTGGAAGCCGGTGGCCACCACGGCCGACGTGACGGCGGGTGCGCCGCCCGAGGGCTGGGCGGGAGCGATCATCCGGCTCGACGGCGGTGACCCGAACAGCGCGGGCGCGGGCGGCACCGACGTGGCCTGGGCGGTGGCACGGGCGCTGCGTGAGCACGCTGCAGCCACGCTGGGTGTGCTGGTGCTGGTACGCGGCAATGCGCTCGACGAGCTGACCATGCGCGACGAGCTGTTCGACGACTTCTGCCTCGACCCGTTCCACCCGCGCGAGCTCGAAGCTCGCCTGGCGCACCTGGCCGCAGCGTCGAACGGCGGGTCGACCGAGATCATCGAGTACGGGCCGCTGCGCATCAACCTCGACACGTACGAGGCAGTGGTGGACGAGCGCCCGCTCGACCTCACCTACATGGAGTACGAGCTGCTGCGCTTCCTGGCGTCGCAGCCGGGGCGGGTGTTCACGCGTGAGGCGCTGCTGAACCAGGTGTGGGGGTACGAGTACTACGGGGGCGCGCGGACCGTGGACGTTCATGTGCGGCGTTTGCGGGCGAAGCTGGGCGAGGAGAACGCTGATCTGATCCAGACCGTTCGGTCTGTCGGCTACCGGCTGGGGACGTATCGCTGGCGCTAGTTCGTTTGGCGCGCGCCCGGGGTGGGCGAGGGCCATGGCACCCGTGCTTCAAACATGCGCAGCGCCGCCCGCGACGAGGTGGATGGGCTGTGGCGCCGCGAACTGCGCGCGGGCACCATGGCCCTCGCCCACACCTCGTTCGTCTGCGCGTTAGACGTTGGTTTCTAGGAGGGAGCTGCCTTCGTGGCGCTGCTCGGCGTCGTCGGTGAGGAGCTTGCCGAGGGCAGCTGCTATTGCTGCCAGTGAGATGGTGATGATGAAGGGGCTCAGCAGGAGCACTACCACTATGACTATGGCGCCGGCCATGGATCGCAGCGTACTGATGCGCGGTGTGCGGCGTGACTATTCGGGGAGGTGGGCGATGGCTTCTATCTCTACTTCGGCGCCGAGGGGGAGGGCAGCTACGCCGATGGCGCTTCTTGCCGGGCGGTGGTCGCCGAAGGCTTCGGCGTAGATCGAGTTGATGAGCGAGAAGTTGCCGATGTCGGTCATGAACACGAGGCACTTGACCACGTCGTTGAGAGTGCCGCCGGCTTCTTCCAGCGCCTCGACGACGTTGGCGAGCACGACACGGGCCTGAGACTCCACGCCTTCGACGAGGGCGCCATCGGCGAGGCCGATCTGGCCCGAGACGAACACGAAGTCGCCGGCTCGGTACCACTTCGAATAGTGAGCGACGGGTGCGGCCATGGGCGTTGCCCCTGTTCTGTCAGCCTGTGTTGTTCAGGAAATGGTGCCGGTGTTGGAGGTGATGTGGTCGAGGGTGACGAAGATGGCCAGGCGGCGCTCCTTGGCCATCACCCGGTCGTACTCGTCCCAGTCCTCGTGGGTGCCGCCGGCCGAGCGGAACACGTCGCGCAGCAGCTCGGGGATGTCGGTGACGCCCTCGGCCGGGTCGTCGAGGCCGATGAGCTGCGCTGTGCCGTGCACGGCCACCCAGTCCCACCGGTGGCGGAAGGCCACTGCGGCGCGGGGGTCGCTGCGCAGCAGGCGGGCCTTGCGGGCGTTGGCGCGCACCACGCAGGCCACGCTGGTCTCGCCCGTTACGGGGTCGTCCATCACGCCGGCGTTGATGATGGATACGTGTGGGCTTCCGCTGCTGTCGAGGCAGACGAAGCTGCACAGGCCGTTTTCGGCGGCTACTAGGCGGCGGAGTTTGTCTTCTGCTGGTTCAGCCATCGGTGGGTGACGCTAGCGCAGTGCGCGGTGTTGGCCCCGGGGCGCGCGGTGTTGGCCCGGGGGGCGCACGGCATGTGTCGGCTCGGGGGGCGCAGGGGCAGGCTCACCCGTGCTTCAAACAGATGAAGCGCTTCGTGCGCTTGTTGGGTGTGCTTGGGGCGCTTCATAACTGCGCGCGGGCGAACCTGCCCCAGCGCCCCCCTCTTGCGCTCTGCGTCTTACGGACCGTCAGCTGGTGGGGAGTTGGGCGGGTGCTCCGCGGCTGAGCCAGGTGGCTGCTGCTACTGCTGCGAAGACTGCGTTGCCTGCTTGGACAGGGGGTTGTTGCGAGGGTTTGATCGTGACGTCTATGTGAGGGGTGTCGGCTGAGCGGGCTATTCCGAAGCTGCGGATCGTTAGGTCTTGGATTTCGCCGTTGGCGTCGACTGACAGGGCTTCTGATGTGACCCAGCTCCAGGCCATGTGGCTCGCGCCGATGACATAGCTGCGCAGGGTGACTTCGTCGAGGGGGTCGCCGGCGTCGATATGTAGCTCGATGCCGTCTGGGCTGACTGTGGCGCTTGCTGTGGCGCCTTCGGGCGACCTCACCTCGACAGCGGCGGTGGTTGCTTCGAGTAATTCACCAGCTTGCAGGCGGCTCAGGGCTGCGGCGAGCATTTGGGCTTCGGCCCAGACTGCGGCGCGCAGGTTCATTGACGTTGGTGGACCGGGAGTGTCGACTTCCACGACCTCGGCGTGCGGGAGCACTGAGCGGAGCACATCGGCTGCGCCTGGCGTGCGGGCTATTCGGACTATGCCGGTGCCGTTGGTGCTGAGGCCCGCTGCTAGGGGTGGGCGTTTTGGGCCGCGCCGGACGGTGTCTTCTCTTGACCAGAGGACACGGACTGGTTGGTCGAGGTCGGCGGCGAGCTGCCGTGCCTCGTCGCGGACTGGTGATGTGGTTTTGCCGCCGAAGGCTCCGCCGTTTGCCAAGGGATCGGACGGGTTGCCGCCGGGTTCGCACCAAGCGGCGTCGGTCTCCAGGTAGGCGGGTTCGGTCCAGCAGGTGGCGAGCTGGACGGCCCACTGGGTGCCGGGCGGAGGTTCGGGGATCTCGATGGGTGGGCTGGGTTCGAGGGTGGTTCGGCGGCCTTGCACTTTGCCGGCTCGCCGGCGGGCTTCGGTCAGGCTCTCGGCTGTGTGCCAGTTGCCGTCTGGCCCGGCGATGGCGGTGAGCGTGCTTGGCGGTGCGGCGTCGGCACCGAAGTCGAACCCGCCGAGGACGCTGGCCGCTACTGATCGTTGGGGGCCGCCGGTTTCGATCGACGCGCGGCGGGCTGCTGCGTCGGGATCGCGTTCGGTCGCATCCGGAGACGGCGGGGCGGCGGCGTGTGCTGCGGCTTCTCGGATGGTTTGCCAGCCGGTGCAGCGGCACAGGTGCGCCGCCAGGGCTTTGTCGACCGTGGTGCGATCGGAGAGGTCGGCGCCGCGGCGTTCGTGGCCTACGAACCGGCAGACGATGCCTGGGGTGCAGAAGCCGCATTGGGTTGCGCCGCAGGCGAGGAATGCGTCAGACCATCGCTGTTGCTCTGCGGCACTCAGGCCGGCGGCAGTGGTGACGTGTCGCCCGGCCACCCGGCGTGCCGGGGTGACGCATGCCACGCGGGGCGCGTCGTCGACCAGCACGGTGCAGCAGCCGCATTGGCCCTGCGGGCTGCAGCCGTCGAGCACCGTTTCGATGCCGAGGTGGTCGCGCAGCACGCCGAGCAGCGTGTCGCCGTTGTCGGGAACCTCGACGGCGCGGCCGTCGACGGTGAACTGGAGTGTGTCGCCGGTGAGCGCCGATGCCCGGGCCGGTTCAGGCTCGGGCAGTTCTGGCTTGGACTCGGGGCGGCTCAGCTGAACGAGTTGCCGCAGCCGCAGGTGCGCTGCGCGTTGGGATTGTCGATCGCGAAGCCCGATCCCATCAAGCCGTCGGTGAAGTCGAGCGTGGCGCCTTCGAGCAGCTGCGCGCTCATCGGATCGGACACCACCTTGATGTCGCCGTAGGCCTGGGACATGTCGTCGTTGGCGACCTCGGAATCGAAGAACATCTCGTAGCTGAAGCCCGAGCAGCCGCCCGGCCGCACGGCGACGCGCAGCGCCAACTGGGTCTCGCCGCCCGCCTCGGACAACTCCTGAGTGATGAGCTCGTGGACCTTCTCAGCGGCGGTATCGGTCAGGGTGATCACAACAGCGACTCCCGAATCAGCCCCACATGGGCAAACGTTCTGCGACCGATGCTAGTGCCATCTGGCCCTTTTGCACCGGCGAGCGCCGTGCGCAGATGCTGCCCGACGAGCCCGGCGGCGGGGCCACAGCAGGCGCCGTCGTGGGCCCGCGCACAGCGCCATTACCCTGCACCCGTGAGCGCGTCTACCGATGCTCCCGTGAATGACGAGGCGATGATCGCCATCCTGCGGGGCGTCATGGATCCCGAACTGGGCGACAACATCGTCGACCTGGGCATGGTGCGCAACGCCTACCGCGAGGGCACCACCGGGCACGTGACCGTGGCATTGACCACCGCAGGCTGCCCGCTGCGCGCCACCATCAAGCGAGACTGCGAGACGCGCGTCGCCGGGCTGGCCGGCATCGAGCACGTGCGGCTGCACTGGGATGAGCTGAACGCTGCCGAGAAAGCTCGGGTGATGGAACGTGCCCGGCGCACCGCGCGCGACAACGCCGCGCCGACGCAGGTGCACGCCAGTACCCGGGTGCTGGCTGTGGCGTCGGGCAAGGGCGGCGTGGGCAAGTCGTCGGTGACGGTGAACCTGGCGGCCGCGCTCGCCGCGCGCGGCTTCGTCGTGGGCGTGCTCGACGCGGACATCTGGGGGTTCAGCATTCCCCGCATGCTCGGCATGGAAGGCCGCCTCGGCGCCCGCCCCCCGGCCGACGGCGAGGAGCGGGGCAAGATCGTGCCCGACGAGCGCCCCGCCGGCGAGGGCCTGCTGAAGGTCGTGTCCACCGGGCTGCTGGTGGAGACCGAGGAAACCGCCCTGATGTGGCGGGGCCTCATGCTCGCCAAGGCCGTGGAGCAGTTCCTGCACGACGTGGACTGGGGCGAGCTCGACTACCTGCTCATCGACATGCCGCCCGGCACCGGCGACGTGCAGATGGCGCTCGCCCGCCTGCTGCCCCAGGCCGAGATGCTGGTGGTGACCACCCCGGCACTGAGCGCGCAAAAGGTGGCAGTGCGCGTGGCCGACATGGCGCGCCGCAGCCACATGCCGATCGTGGGCGTGGTGGAGAACATGGGTGCGTTCACCGCACCTGACGGGCAGCGGTGGTCGTTCTTCGGCGAAGGCGGCGGGGAACGCCTGGCTGCCGATCTGAACGTGCCACTGCTGGGCTCGATCCCGCTGGAACCTGCGGTGTCTGCCGGCGGCGATGCCGGCGAGCCGGTGACCGGCGATGGGCCCGGCGGGCCGGCAGCTGGGGTGTTCGAGGCGATCACCGAACTGCTGGTCACCGAGATCTGCCCGCCGGTGGACATGGGCACCTGCACCGCCCGCATGGACGGGCCCATCCCCGTCACGCTCAGCGCACGCCGCGGCTGAAGCGAGTCCGGGCGATGAGGCCGCCGTCGGTGAACGACCTGGCGCTGCGGATCGCGGACGTGGGCTTGCCGCACCCGCTGCTGGTCATCGCGGCCCGGGCAGCCATCGCCGCCGGCGACCCGGACTCGGCGGCCGACGAAGCGCACCGGCTGCGGCGCAGCCTGCTGGGACCTGCGGTGAACGCCACCGGTGTCTTGCTGCACACGAATCTGGGCCGAGCCCCGCTCGGCTATCAGCACAGTCGAGCTCCGCTCGACGTGGAGTCTGACGACAGCCCGGTGCGGTTCAGCAACCTGGAGTTCGACCTGGTGTCGGGCCGGCGCGGTTCGCGCACCACGCACGCTTCGCTGCTGCTGGCAACGCTGACCGGCGCCGAAGCGGCGCTCGTCGTCAACAACTGCGCTGCCGCGGTGACGCTTGTGCTGGCGGCCTTGGCCCGCGACCGCGGCGTGGCCGTGTCGCGCGGCGAGCTCGTGGAGATCGGCGGCGGCTTCCGGGTGCCCGAAGTGATGGAGCAGTCGGGCGCACGGCTCGTGGAGGTGGGCACCACCAACCGCACCCGTGCCGCCGACTACCGGGCGGCCACCGAGCGGGACGATGTCGCACTGCTGCTGAAGGTGCACCCGTCCAACTACCGCATCACCGGCTTCACCGAGGAAGCCGGCGTGACGGAGCTCGCGAAGATCGGGCCGCCTGTGGTGTCGGACCTGGGCTCGGGCCTGCTGGACGAGCGCTGCCCGTGGCTGGGGCAGCGCCCCGACTGGCTGGCCGGCGAGCCCGGTGCCCGCCAGACACTGGCAGCCGGCGCGGCGCTGGTCACGTTCTCGGGCGACAAGCTCATGGGCGGCCCCCAGGCCGGGATCATCTGCGGCCGCGCCGACCTGATCGCCGCCTGCGCGGCGCACCCACTGATGCGGGCCTTCCGGCCCGGATCGCTGGTGCTGGACGCGCTGCAATCGGTGGCGCTGGCGTACCTGCGCCGCGACGCCGACGCGATCCCGTTCTGGCGCATGGCCAAGGTGCCGGTCGAGGAGCTAGCCCAGCGCGCCGAGGCGCTCGGCGTGGGCCGGCCGTCCCAAACGACGGCGCTGGCGGGTGCAGGGTCGCTGCCCGGCCAGGAGATCCCCTCCGCGGGAATCGAACTCGACGGCGACTACACGGGTGCACTGCGAGCGTTCGACCCGCCGGTGATCGCTCGTGTCAACGAGCAGACCACCGTGCTCGACCTGCGCACGGTCGATCCCGCCGACGACACCGTCATGTCGGCCGCCGTCCGCCACGCGCTCAGCCAGCAGTAGAGCCCTACGGCTTCTGACCCTCAGGCCGCCTCGGCGCGTGCCAGCGTCAGATCAAAAATTCATGAGAGTCACTGACGTTCTGTCTGCCAGCATGACAAGAGCCGCACCCCGAAGAGTGCGGCTCTCGTGGGGCTACCGCTGGTGCGGCGAGCCAACTTGATACCCGGCCTCGGACGGTTCGATTCCGTCTAGCTCCACCAGCGACCTTACGGCCGCACCGGCAGGATACACAAGTCGATTTCGCGGCCGAGACGACGACCGGACGGTTCGACACTGACAGTCAGGGCGGGGCAAGCTGGCAGCGTGCATATCGTCGGCACTGCGGGGCATGTGGACCACGGCAAGTCGACGCTGGTGCGCGCCCTCACCGGCACCGATCCGGACCGGCTGGCCGAGGAGAAGGAGCGCGGGCTCACCATCGACCTCGGGTTCGCGTTCTGCACGCTGCCGTCGGGGCGGCAGGTCAGCTTCGTGGACGTGCCCGGGCACATCCGCTTCGTGAAGAACATGCTGGCCGGCGTGGGGGCCGTGGATGCCTCGCTGTTCGTGGTGGCGGCACCCGAAGGCTGGAAGCCGCAATCGGCCGAGCACCTGGCGATCCTGGAACTGCTCGGCATCTCCCACGGCGTCGTGGTGCTCAGCCAGATCGGCCTCGTCGACGATGAGCTCGCCGAGCTGGCCCGTCTCGACATCGCCGACCACGTCGAGGGCACGTTTTTGGCTGACGCACCGGTGGTGGCCACCGACGCCATCGACGGCACCGGTCTCGACGAGCTGCGCGGCGCGCTCGACGATCTGTGCGCTGCCACGCCCACCGCGGCCGACCGGGACCGGCCGCGCCTGTGGATCGACCGGTCCTTCGCCGCGACCGGGGCGGGGCGCATCGTGACCGGCACGCTCGCGGGCGGCAGCATCGCAGCCGGCGACGAGCTGCGGACGGCGCCAGGCGGCCGCGCTGCGCGGGTGCGAGCAATCCAGACCCAGAGCACCGCGGTCGAGCGCATCGGCCCGGGGCACCGTGTCGCGCTCAATCTCACGGGTGTCGACGCCGACGACCTGGGCCGCGGCATCGCTCTGGTGCGATCCGACCAGTGGCACCACACCCGCAGCGTCGACGTGGAGCTGACCGTGCTTGGCAGCCTTGGCAGCGATGTGACCCGGCGAGGCGCCTACGCCCTGTACCTGGGCTCGGGCGAGTGGCCGGTGCGGCTGCGCGTGCTCGGGCCCGAGCGCATCTCCCCCGGCGAGACCGGCTACGCCCGGCTGCACCTGCCGGTCGCGCTGCCGCTCGTGTTGGGAGATCGCTTCGTGCTGCGCGACTTCGGCCGGGGGCAGACCGTGGGCGGCGGCACCGTGCTCGATCCCGATCCGCAACTCCGGGCTGCGGTCGCGAAACCCGACGCCCGTATCGAGCGCCTAGTGGCCGAACGCGGGTGGATCGAGGCGACGCAGCTCGAGCGGCTCACCGGCGAGCGGGTGGAGCCGGTGCTGGGCGGCTGGGTGGCGCCGTCCGAACTGGTCGAGGCGCTGGTGGACGATCTCCGGGAACGGATCGAGCGCGCCGGCCCCCTCGGTTTGGACTTGGCCGGGCTCGACGAACGCCAGCGGCTCGCGATCGACATGCTCGACGGCGTCGCCATCGAAGCGGGGCGTGCCCGGCCGGCCGACGCGGCTGATGTCCTTGCCGACCACCCGGTCATCGCCGAACTCGCCGCAGCGCCCTTCTCCCCGCCTGAACCGAGCGGCGTCGGCCAGCGGGAGCTTCTTGCACTGGCCGCGCGCGGCGATCTCGTGCACGCGGACGGGGTCTGGTTTGCGGCGTCCGCCATCGAGGCCGCAGCTGAGCGAATCGCCGACCTGCTCAGCGCTCAGCCCGACGGCGTCACCGTGGCTGAGATCCGCGAAGCACTCGGCACCACGCGGAAGTACGCGCTGCCGCTGGTGGGCTACCTGGACAGGACAGGGGTGACGCGGCGGCGCGGGGACCTGCGCATCGCCGGGCCGCGGCTGCCCGAAGTATCTGGCTAGAGGCTGAGCCCAGGGCCCGAGCGGCCCGCGAGCGAAGCGAGCAGGAGCGGGAAGTACGGTGCGAAGCCGTGGCCCGAGCGGCCCGTGAGCGCAGCGAACAAGAGCGGACGACGACAGGCGGGAGAGCGCTAGCTGGCGTCGGTGCGCAGCATCAGCATGTTGCGGCGCTCGATTTCGTTGCGCCCGCCCCAGATGCCGTGCGCCTCGCCCACGTCGAGCGCATGGTCGAGACAGTCGTCGATCACCGAGCACTGGCCGCAGATGGCCTTGGCTCGGGCTTCACGCTCAGCTTTCTCGTCGCGCCGCTCGGTGCGGGGCGGCGGGAAGAAAACCGCCGCCTGAGGTCCTCTGCAGGCTGCCTTGTCCTGCCACTCGTCGACCAGCAGAGCGCTCATATGTCCCCCTTGTCGGAGGGGACACTAGATCACGAAAAATCGCTTGACAAGAGGTAAACGAAACCTCATTCGGTTTCGGAAACCGTCGAATCAGCCCGTTTTTTTCTCATCTCCCGGTAGTCCCTCGCCGCTCCTTCGAGCGGCTCCACCTCCAGCACCACCCCGCTCAGGCCGCTGACGCGCAGCGGCTCGCCCGCCTGCAGCGGCGTGAGACGGTTGACGCGGGCCCGCCAGCGCGCGCCATGGACCTCGACGGTCCCGTCGGGATCGACATCGGTGACCGCAGCGCCCTCCACCCCGATCAGCCACTCCCGCCCCACGGTGGCGGTGCCGTAGCGGGTGCGGACCAGCGCAGGCAGGCCCGACAGCACGAAGGTGCCGACGCCAACCAAGCCCACCAGCAGCGGGATCCAGCTCATCGAGTGCTGACCGAACAGCGTCAGCGAGCCGGCAAGCACTGCTGCGCCGCCGGCCACAGTCCAAAAGCGCGGCACACCTGTCTGAATGTCCACCGCGAACGACACGAAGCCGGCGATGATCAGCACCAGCGCCCACGGCCGGATGTCGAGCGTCCCCAGGCCGAACGCGGCGAGCAGCCCGCACACGGCTGCGACCATGGCGGCGATGCCGATGCCGCCGGTGTAGAAGTCAAGCAACAGCAACGACAGCCCAGCCACCAGCAGCAAGTAGGCAACGGCCGGGCTGGCAGCGGTGTGGAAGAGCCCGTCGAGCAGCGGCAGCTTGACGAATGACACGACCACGTCGTCGGCCGGGGCCCGCCGGACCACGCCGTCGTGGCCGGTCACGTTCTGGCCGATCGGCGGCAGCAGGCCCTCATCGGACATGGCGAAGATGAACTCGCCGATCACCGGTGCCGTGCTGTGGGTGAGGCCGGCACCCTTCGCGGTGTCGGCGTCGTAGTAGCGGACGCTCGTGCCCGAGTGAAGCCCGTCGCCCTCGTGGCTGTGGACATCGCCCCTGTCAACTCCGCTAGCGCCCGCGCCGAGTTGGCTGTCGTGCCGCGAGGCGGCACCTTGCTGACTTTCGCGCCGCGAGGCGGCGCCGTGGGCATGGACGAGGCCCGCCACGGCGGTGAACTCACCAATGCGCCCGCCGGGTGCAATCGCGGCGAAGTCGGCTGTGGTGGCCAAATGGGCGGCGCCGCCGAGCGCTTGCGCCCCGCTGGGGCCCACCCACACCCCTACCGGCAGGTGCGCGAGGCGAACGCTGTCGAGCAAGTCGACCAGCTCACCGTCGTCGAGCGTGGTGCCGGCGCTGTCGATCTGCAGCACCACGCCGATCGCGTGCAGCCCGGTCGCGGTGACGAGCTGACGCTTGATGTACGACGCCATGATCGGGTCGATCAGCCCGTTCACCTCCACCACGACGATCTGGCGAGGGCGCGCCTCCCCGGTGATATGAGGCGTGGTGGGATCATCGGGGATCACGTGCGGTATTTCGGGGTCGTCGTGCGCTGACGCCGGCATGGCGACCAGGCCCAACACCGCCGACAGCAGCAGCGCGGCAACCACGAGACGCGCGAACCCGCGACGGCGCAGACGTACCTTCACCACGGCTCCTTGCATCGGCGGCGGCCCGAACTCTAGAGGCTGACCCCGCAAGCGGAGCCGGGCCCGAACTGCTCGTCAGCGCAGCCAGCACGCAGCGGAAGCGAGCGGACCGCCAGCGCGGCCCCGAGGCACGGCACAGGGGCTTGTGGGTCCCATTACGCTGCGCCACCGTGACCGACGTGCTGCTGGCCACTGACGCCGACTGGGTCGTCGAAGAGGTGGCCGCGGCGCTTTCCGCCCCCGAGGTGACCTTCCGGGTCGTGCGGTCCGGACACGACGTCCGGCCTGCCGTGGAGGCGAGCACACCGGACTTGGTGATCCTCGACTTCCAGATCGGGAACATGGGCGGCATGGCCACCTGCCTGGACCTGCGGCTGGAGTCGGGCATGGGGCGGCTGCCGCGGGTGCCGGTGCTGATGCTGGCCGACCGCGAAGCCGACGTCTTCCTGGCACGGCGCTCCGATGCCGATGCGTGGCTGGTCAAGCCGCTCAACCCGCTGCTGCTGCGGCGCACCGCGCAGGAACTGCTGCAGCGGGACGCCGCGAGCACGGGCTGAGCCGGCTCGTCTTCCTGTAGCGCTCCTGCGTGCCGGACCGGTAGCTTCGGCCGGAGCGATCGGCTCGCGGCGGTCGCATACGGGCAGTGGCGCAGGTTGGTAGCGCGCTTCGTTCGGGACGAAGAGGTCGTGGGTTCAAATCCCGCCTGCCCGACTGGTTAGTGCGAGCGTGAAGGGCTTCGCCCCACGCTCGCAACAACAGAAAGCGCAGGCTTTGCCTGCGCTTTCGACAATTGGTGGCGCAAGTCTCGCTGCGTTCTCGACCTGGGTCGCGGGCGGCGGATACTTGCGTTATGGCAGAGGTACTTTCCGGATCCGCCCGCGCCCGGTGTGTGGGGTTTGTTGGGCTGGGAAATGTTGGGGGGAAGCTGGCTGGGTCTTTGTTGCGCAATGGGTTTGAGCTGGTGGTGCGCGACTTGGATCCGGGGGCTATGGCGCCGTTTCTTGAGGCTGGTGCCTCGACGGCTGGCTCTGGGGCTGAACTCGCGGAACGCTGTGATGTGGTGATTACCTGCTTGCCTTCGCCTGCTGCGGTTGCGGCGGTGCTGGAGGCGCCTGATGGAGTGCTGGCTGGGTTTGGCTCGGCGGCCTCGTCGGGCTCGGCTGGGTCGGGGGTGAAGATCTGGGCTGAGATGAGCACTACTGATCATCATGAGGTGCGCCGGTTGGGTGCGCTGGTGGAGGCGGCGGGCGGCGCCGCGATCGACTGCCCGGTGTCGGGCGGCTGCCACCGGGCTGCCACCGGCAACATCTCGATCTTCGCCGGCGGCGAGCGCGGCACCTTCGAAGCAATGCTGCCGCTGCTCGTGACCATGGGTCGGCGCATCCTGCACACCGGTCCGCTGGGTTCGGCATCGATTCTGAAAGTGGTGACGAACTATCTCGCCACCGCCAACCTGGTCTCGCTGTGCGAAGCCCTGGCCACCTCCCAGGCGGCGGGCATGGACCTGGCCACCACCTACGAAGCTATCCGCATCAGCTCCGGCAACTCCTTCGTCCACGAGACCGAGAGCCAGGTGATCCTGAACGGCTCGCGTGACATCAACTTCACCATGGACCTGGTGTGCAAGGACATTGGCCTGTTCGCCGACATCGCAGCCGAGCAGGGCCTGCCGCTGGAGCTGTCGCCGGTGCTGGTGGAGGTGTTCGCCGACGGGGCCGCTCGCTATGGCGACCGGGAGTGGTCGCCGAACATCATCCGGCGGCTCGAGGACGCCACCGGGCAGACCGTCACCGCTCCCGGCTTCCCGGCCGAGATCGTCGACGACGAACCCGAAGTGCCGGGCGCCGAAGTCGTGGTGCGCCGCGGCTAGGCGGCGAGGGCCTCGGCACTGTGTCTCAAGTCGCCGAGAGAACCTCGGCACTGTGTCTCAGGTCGCCGAGAGAACCTCGGCGATTTGGACGGCGTTGAGGGCGGCGCCTTTGCGGAGGTTGTCTCCTACTACGAACAGCGCCAGGCCGTGCTCGACCGTGGGGTCGCGGCGGATGCGGCCTACATAGGAGGGGTCGCGACCTGCCGCCTGTAATGGCGTGGGCACCTCGGCCAGCTCCACGCCTGGCGCTTCTGCCAGCAGCTCGGTGGCCCGCTCGGGCGAGATCGGTCTCTCGAAGCGCAGGTTCAGCGCCAGCGAATGGCCGGTGAACACCGGCACCCGCACGCAGGTGCCCGACACCGCCAGATCGGGAATGCCCAGGATCTTGCGGCTCTCGAAGCGGAGCTTCTGCTCCTCGTCGGTCTCGCCGAGGCCGTCGTCGACGAAGCTGCCAGCCTGCGCCAGCACGTTGTGCGCGATCGGCCCGGGGAACTTGTCGGGCTCGGGATGGCCGACAGCGTCGCCGTCGTAGGTGAGGGCGGCGGCACCGTCCCTCGTTGCGGACAGCGCCTGGTCGAGCTCGTCGACACCGGCCAGACCGGCACCGGACACGGCCTGGTAGGTGGCAGCCACCATCGAGGTCAAACCGGCCTCGGCATGCAGCGGTGCCAGCACCGGCATCGCCGCCATCGTGGTGCAGTTGGGATTGGCGATGATCCCCTTGGGAGCGTTGAACACCTCCTTGGCGTTCACCTCGGGCACCACCAGCGGCACATCGGGGTCCATGCGCCACGCAGACGAGTTGTCGATGACCGTCGGGCCTTGCGAAGCGACGCGCTCGGAGATGGCTCGCGAGGTGGTCTTGCCTGCGGAGAACAGGGCTATGTCGAGACCGGTGAAGTCGGCTTCGGCGGCATCCTCGACGGTGACTTCGGATCCGTTCCAACCGATCTTGCGGCCGGCTGAGCGGGCCGACGCGAAGAGCCGCAGCTCGTCGATCGGGAATGCTCGCTCGGCCAGGATGGCCCGCATCACACCGCCTACCTGGCCGGTGGCTCCGACGATTCCTACTCGCATGGGGTCAAGGCTACCGAGGCTCCTTCGGCGGTCTTTTGTGAATTACCGGGGTGGGCGGGGGCAGGCGCACCCGTGCTTCAAACAAGCGCAGCGCCGCCCGCTACGAGGTGGACGGGCTTTGGCGCTGCGAACTGCGCGCGGGCACACCTGCCCCCGCCCACCCCTCGTTCCGCGTGGATTTCAATCCAGGCCGTCTTTTCTTCGCCTGGTCAATCCAGGCCGAAGGCTGTGTGCAGGGCGACTGTGGCTCGGTCTACGTCTGCTTCGGCTACTACGCAGGAGATGCGGATCGGCGAGGTGGAGATCATCTCGATGTTGATGTTCTGGGATGCCAGCGTCTCGAACATGGTGGCGGCCACGCCGGGGTGACTGGCCATGCCGGCACCCACGAGCGAGACCCGGGCGATGTCGGCATCGGTGTTGGTCGACGAGAAGCCCACCGTGTCCACCATTCCCTCGCAGATGCCGCGCACCTCATCGGCGCTCTCTGCGGGCACCGTGAACGAGATGTCGGTGCGATCGTGGTCGCCCACGTTCTGCACGATCATGTCGACCACGACCGCTGCATCGGCGAGCGTGCGGAACACCTTGGCGGCGATGCCTGGCTCGTCGCGGACGCCGACCAGCGTCACCTTGGCCTGCGATGTGTCCGGCACGATGCCGGTCACGATCGGCTTTTCCATTTCTCTCACGTCCATGCCTGACTCCGTGTCAACGACCCATGTTCCCGGTTCCCACGTGAACGCCGAGCGCACGTGCAGGGGAACGCCGTACGTGCGGGCAACCTCGACCGAGCGGGCGGCCGGCTTGGGGCAGCCCATCGCGGTCATTTCGAGCAGCTCATCGAACCCGATGCGCGCGATCTTGCGAGCGGCGGGGCACACCCGTGGATCGGTGGTGAACACTCCCGACACATCGGTGTAGAGCTCGCAGGCGTCGGCGCCGAGGCCGTGCGCCAGGGCAACGGCCGTGGTGTCTGACCCGCCGCGTCCCAGGAACGTCACGTCGTTGTCGGTCGACACGCCCTGCGCGCCGGCGACGACAGCGACGCGACCGGCTTCGAGCGATTCTGTGACCCGCTTGGGTGTCACCGACAGGATCTTGGCGTTGCGGTGGTTCGTGTCGGTGAGAAAGCCCGCTTGGCTGCCGGTGAACGAGTCGGCCGCAACGCCCACATCGTGCAGCGCCATGCACATGAGCGCGATGGCCTTGCGCTCGCCTGCGGTGATGAGCATGTCGACCTCGCGGCCCGACGGTTCGTCGGTGATCTGGGCGGCCAGCGCGAGGAGGTCGTCGGTCTCCGAGCCCATGGCGCTGACGACCAGCACGATCTCGTCGCCGCGGCTGCGGCAGTGCTTTACGTGGTCGGCTACCTCGCGCATGCGCGGCGCGCTGGCGATTGACGTTCCGCCGAACTTCTGCACGACTAGGGGCACGTTGGGCGAGGGTATCGGGGGGGCTTGCGGGCGCTTTCTGATCAAGTGCGTCCAGGGCGGTACATGCTTCCGGGGTGGGCGGGGGCAGGCGCACCCGTGCTTCAAACAAGCGCAGCGCCGCCCGCTGCAGGGTGGATGGGCTTTGGCGCTGCGAACTGCGCGCGGGCACACCTGCCCCCGCCCACCCCTTGCTGCGTTGTGTCTTTGCCCAGGGTGTCGACTGGGCGTCGGTAGTGTGACCGCCGGCACATCTCAGGGGCACTTATGAGCAGCGAGAAACGACAGCGGCAGCGGGAGAACCGCATGCGGGCGGTTGCCGAAGCGGAACGCGCCAAGAAGCGTTCGAGCACTACTCGCAAGGTGTTGCGGGTGGTGCTGGCTGTGGCGGCGGTGCTCTTGGCTCTGCTGCTTTGGAGCATCTTCAGCGGCGACGGTTCTGACGATGGCGATGCTGCGATCGCTGCCGAGGTGACTGAGGTCACTGCGTTCGAAACTGATGAGCCGGGCGACGAAGCTCCGCCGGTTACTGAGGCTGCGGCCGAGGCTGAGGCCGACAGCGGCTCCGATGAGGCGGCGGCGCCAGACCCCACGGCCTGTCCTGCGGAGGACGGCAGCGATGGGCCGCTCAACCAGTTCGACGCCCCGCCGCCGCTCTGCATCGATCCCGACACCATGTACGCCGCGGCCTTCGAGACGAACATGGGCAGCTTCACGATGCTGCTCGACCCTGCGCTCGACATCGACAGCGTCAACAACTTCGTGGTGCTGGGCCGCTGGGGCGCATTCGACGGCACGCTGTTCCACCGGATCATCTCCGACTTCGTGATCCAGGGCGGCGATGTGCAGCTCGACTTCGGCCGCGGCGGTCCCGGCTACCAATTCACCGGTGACTTCCCGCCCGCGGACGACTGGTACCGGATCGGCTCGGTGGCCATGGCCAACCGGGGCAATCCGGCCACCAATGGCTCGCAGTTCTTCGTGATCACCGGCCCCAACGGCGCCGGGCTGCCGCCGCTCTACTCGCCGCTGGGCCATGTCGTCGAGGGCATGGACGTCGTCATGGAGATCGAAGGTGTCGCGACCGCGGCAGGCGACGTGCCGGTCCAGGATGTTGTGGTGAACAGCGTGACCATCAGCGAGGCCAGCCAAGCTCAGATCGATGCATACACCGATGCGCGCAGCTAGCGAGAACGGGGCTGCGGGCCCAACGCGTCGAACCGATCAGGCGTAGAGTCGCCCTCATGCAGCGCCAGTCTGAAGACGGCCCCACGGAGCCACCCGCGTCGGGATGGTCATTCCCTCCCGCGTCGACCGCAGACGAGAACGGCCTCGTCGGTGCAGGCGCCGACCTCGAGGCAGGCACGCTGCTCGGCGCCTACCGGGCCGGACTGTTCCCCATGCCGCTGGGCGACACCGTCGGCTGGTGGTCGCCCGACCCGCGCGGCATCCTGCCGCTCAGCTACCTGCGGGTGAGCCGTTCGCTGCGGCGAGCCTGCCGACGCTTCGACATCCGCATCGACACCGCCTTCGAGCAGGTGCTGGAGTCGTGCGCCGATCCCGCCCGGCCGCACGGCTGGATCAGCGACGACATGCACAAGGCCTATCTGCAGCTCCATGAACTCGGATGGGCCCACAGCGTGGAGACCTGGCTCGACGACGAGCTGGTGGGCGGCCTGTATGGCGTGGCTGTGGGCGCCTTCTTCGCCGGCGAGTCGATGTTCCACACCGAGACCGACGCCTCCAAGGTGGCGCTGGTGGCGCTGGTGGACGCGCTCAAGGTGACCGGGGGGGCGCTGCTGGACGTGCAATGGACCACACCGCACCTGGCCGGGCTGGGTGCCGTGGAGGTCGAGCGTGCGGCGTACCTGGAGCTGCTGGCCGAAGCCATCACCCGGCCGCTGCCGGAGATCTGGCTGCGCCCGATGGTCTTCCGCATGCTCGACGGCTGAGAGGCTGAGCCGCATGGCGACGCCGGAGCGTTCGCGTCCGTGGCTGATGCGCACGTACTCGGGGCACTCCACCGCCCGGGCTTCCAACGAGCTGTACCGGTCGATGCTGGCCAAGGGCCAGACGGGGCTGTCGGTGGCCTTCGACCTGCCGACACAGACCGGTTACGACCCCGACCACTCGATGGCGCGCGGCGAGGTGGGCAAGGTGGGCGTGCCGGTCACCCACCTGGGTCACATGGCCCAGCTCATGGACGGCATCCCGCCCGATGCCATGAACACCTCCATGACCATCAACGCCACGGCGCCCTGGCTGCTGAGCCTCTACATCGCCAACGCGCAGAACGCCGGGGTGGCGGCCGAGGCGCTGCGGGGCACCACCCAGAACGACATCGTGAAGGAGTACCTGAGCCGGGGCACGTTCATCTTCCCGCCCGAGGCGAGCCGTCGGCTCACCGTCGACGTGGTGGCGTACTGCTCGGCCCATGTGCCGCAGTGGAACCCGATCAACGTGTGCAGCTACCACCTGCAGGAAGCCGGCGCCACGCCCACCCAGGAGATCGCCTACGCGCTGGCCACCGCGATCGACGTGCTCGACGCCGTGCGCGACAGCGGCAAGGTGCCCCCCGAACGCTTCGACGCCGCGGTGGGCAGCATCTCGTTCTTCGTGAACGGGGGCATCCGATTCATCGAAGAGGTCTGCAAGGTGCGGGCCTTCACCCAGATGTGGGACCAGATCTGCGCTGAGCGCTACGGCGTGGCCGACCCGAAGCTGCGGCGGTTCCGCTACGGCGTGCAGGTGAACTCGCTCGGGCTCACCGAGGCGCAGCCCGAGAACAACGTGGCCAGAATCACGCTCGAAGCCCTGGGCGTGACGCTGTCGCAGCGGGCGCGGACCCGCTCGCTGCAGCTGCCTGCGTGGAACGAGGCGCTGGGGCTGCCGCGGCCCTGGGACCAGCAGTGGTCGCTGCGCATCCAGCAGGTGCTGGCACACGAGACCGACCTGCTGGAGTACGGCGACATCTTCGACGGCTCCGTTGTGGTCGAGGGTCGCACCGCCGAACTGGTCGAGGCGGCGCAGGCTGAGCTGGACGACGTGCTCGCCATGGGGGGCGCGTTCGCCGCGATCACCGAGCTGAAGCGGCGCTTGGTGGCGAGCCACACCGAGCGGGTGCGCCAGATCGAGGCCAGCGAACTGACCGTGGTGGGGGTGAATGAGTTCACCGAGACGGCGCCTTCGCCGCTGGAGGGCGACGAGTCGATCTTGCGGGTGGATCCCGAGACCGAAGCCGAGCTGGTTGCCGACCTCGAACGCTGGCGGGGCGCACGCGACTCGAACCGGGTCGTCGCTGCCCTCGACGACCTGCGGGTGGCCGCATCGGGCGATGTGAACATCATGGGGCCGAGCATCGAGGCCGCCCATGCAGGGGTGACGACCGGCGAGTGGGCGCAAGCCCTGCGCGAGGTGTTCGGCGAGTTCCGTGCACCGACCGGCTTGGGTGGCGCGCGTGCCGTCCAGGCGTCGAGAGGAACGGCGCTGGCGAACGTGGCCCAGCGGTGCGCGGCGATGGAGGGCGGGCCGCCCCGCGTGCTGGTTGCCAAGCCGGGCCTCGACGGCCATTCCAATGGCGCCGAGCAGGTGGCTGTTGCGGCTCGCGATGCCGGCATGGAAGTGGTGTACGAGGGCATCCGGCTGACCCCGAGCCACATCGCCGCTACCGCACGTGACGAGGACGTGGACGTGGTGGGCCTGTCGATCCTGTCGGGGTCGCACCTGGAGCTGGTGCCCGAGGTGCTGGCATGCCTCGACGCTGAGGGCGTGAACGCCCCGGTGATCGTCGGCGGCATCATCCCGCCTGCGGACCATCAGGCGCTGCGAGACGCCGGCGTCGCCGCCGTCTACACCCCGAAGGACTTCGAACTCGCCGCGATCATGGCCGACATTGCCGGCCTGGCCGAGCAGTCACGCGCCGGCACTGGCTGAACCGCGCGCCACGCTCATGTCTTGCACCCAACGCCGACGACAACACCCGCCGGAGACCTGAGGATCCCGTGACCGGCACCGCCTCACGCATCAGGCGCCGCCGTCGGTGGAAGCTGCTCGTTCCGATGTTCTTCGTCCTCTATCTCGCCATGATCCCGCTCAACGGGGTCATCGAGGATGACCACTCTGAGGTCTTCCCCTTTTTCAGGTGGAAGCTGTTCGCGAACATCCCCGACTGGCAGACAACCGAGTTCGGACTGTTCATCGACGCGATCGACGGTGAGCCAGCCGAAGGCGGCTTCTACCTGATCCCGAGCACCGACATCAGGGACTGGAAGGTGCTGAGCAGCACTGCTTGGGCGTGCCGCCGGGGCGATCCCTGCGACGACACGGTCTCCGACGTGCTGGTACCGATCGTGCGGCGAGCGCTCGGAGACCGCAGCATCGACTTCAGCATCATCGAAGCCGAAGTCGACCTGGGTGATGTTCGGGACGGTGTAGACGATCTCGCGGACGGAACCGCTCTCAGGACCGACTTCTACCGGCCTGTCAGCGTCATCGGCCGGTGGAACACCGAGACCGGCCGGATCGAGCCGTCCGCGGAAACGGAGTAGACGGCCGTGCGCGCCACGGCGCCGATGCGTCGGATCCGCAAGTCAGCACTGCAGGTCGATGAAGCCGAGCGACGCTCGGAGGCTGAGTTGAGGGGGGCAGCCGCCGATGTGATCATGCTCGGCCGCTTCTACTACCTCTTCCTCGCCTTCAACATCGGCACCTCAGGACTGCAGTTCGCCCATGCCTACATGGGGCAGCCGCCCACGGCGCCGCTGTGGCCCATCGACGCCGTGGGTTGGCTGACCGGATCGGGGTGGTTCGAACACGACCGCGTCGTCACGGTGGTTGGGCTGCTGTTTGCCATCGGGGCTGCGGGCTTCCCCCGGCTGTTGGTGTGGCGTCTTGGCAGCTTCGCCTACCTGCTGGTGCACGTGGCGCTCGCCAATTCCTACGGTGCCATCAATCACGGCTCGCACATCATGCTCTTCGTCGGCTTCGCGCTGCTGTTCCTGCCGGGCCGCGACGAGGGCCGCCTCATGGCACGCAAGAGCGTGCTCCGCTGTCTCGCGGTCTTGTGGTTTGCGCAGGGCCTGATTCTGCTGTCGTACACGCTGTCGGGCTTCTGGAAGCTCTGGCACAGCCGCCTCGAAGTGTTCTCGACTGACGCGATGTCGAGAATCCTGCTGGACCGGGCGCTGCTCGAGGCAGACAACATCCCGATCCTGCTGCCGTTCGTGGCGCAGCACAACTGGTTGGCGCAGTCGATGTGGTGGCTCACGCTCTACATCGAAGTCTTCGCGCTGCTGGTGGTGTTCCGGCCCCACCTGCACCGGCCGTTCGGCGCGGTGCTGATGCTGTTCCACATCACCAGCGATTGGCTCATGAACATCTCGTTCTCGCTCAACATCGTCATGCTGGGCCTGTTCCTGCTGCTGTCGCCGCTTGCACCAGCTCGGTTCTCGCTGCCGGCAACCGTGCGTTCGCTGCCGCTCGCGGGCATACCGTTCCGTCTGGTGCAGCGGCGGAATGCTCTTTGACATCTACTGACGACTCGACTGCTGCGATGAAGGAAACGGACAGTGGACGCTTGCGTTCCGGCAAGTATCTGCACCGAGCGACAAGGGCGCGGCTGCGCAGATTTCGCAGGTCTGTGTTGAACCTGCGCACGACCGAGCGACGGTCGCCGTCAGACCTGATATCAGCCACGACCAGAGTCATGTGGCTCGCAAGAGTCTTCTATCTCTATGTTGCATGGCTCATTGCCGTTTCCTCGCTGAGATTTGCTCAGGCATATACCGGCACAGCGCCGCATGCTCCGCTCTGGCCGATTCGCATATTTGAGTGGTTGCTGAGCCCGGAGTGGTTCAAGCATGCGACCGCGTTTACGGCCGCAGGAGTCGTGTTTGCGCTGTGGTCCGCCGTATCTCAGAGAACTGCCCTGCCCAGATGGGGGACATTTCTCTATGTCCTGCTGCAGGTGGCACTCAGCAACTCATACGGAGCCATCAATCACGGCTTGCATGTTCTGTTGTTCGCCAGTTTCGCTCTCATCTTCTTGCCCACAGCCAGCGAGCGGCGACAGTCGAGGTATCGCAGGGCGACTCGAATTCTGGCCGTATTCTGGTTTGCGCAGGCTCTCGTCCTGATGCCATACACGCTGGCCGGGATTCAGAAGCTCTACTTCAGCGGTCTCGACGCACTGTCTCCCAGCGCCCTGACGCGCACCGCGCTCAATCGGGCACTCGATCAGCTTGGCGACATACCTCCGGCCCTGCCGATTGTCGTGCGATGGGAACTCTTGAGCTATGCGATGTGGCTGGGGCTGCTCTACGTTCAAGTAACGGCGTTGCTGGTTGTATTCCGCCCCCGGTTGCATCGCCTGTATGGGTTCTCGTTGATCCTCTTCCATCTATTGAGCGGTTGGACACTCAGGATCTTCAACGAATACAGCATTTTCCTGTTGGGTCTCTTCTTGTTGCTGTCTCCGCTTGCTCCTGACCGGTTCTCGTTGTCGGGGACCGTGCGGTCGCTGCCGCTCGTTGGCATACCGTTCCGTCTCATGCAGCGGCGCCAGCGATCGCAACGGCCTCAGGAGACGGATCGGGTCTGGCTGGTGTACGACGGCGAGTGCCCGATGTGCAGCAACTACGCCCAGTACCTGAGGCTGCGGCAATCTGTGGGGGAATTCGTGCTGGTCGACGCGCGCCAAGGCGGGCCGATCGTCGACGAAGTGCGGCGGCTGCCGCACGACCTGAATGACGGGATGGTGGTGAAGATCGGCGACCGGCACTATGTCGGTCATGAAGCGCTGCACGTGCTCGCGCTGCTGTCGACCGATCATGGTGCTTTCAACAAGTTCAACCGGCTGGCGTTCAGCTCGCCGCTGATCTCGCGCTTCACGTACCCGCTGATGAAGGCCGGGCGGTGGGTGTTGTTGAAGCTGAAGGGCGTGGCGCCGATCCCATCCGACGACTGATGTTGGCTCCGGGGCGGCTACGGGCAGCTACACCCATGCTCAGACATGCGCAGCGCCGCCCGTAGCGAGGTGGATGGGCTTTGGCGCTGCGAACTGCGCGTGGGCGCATCTGCCCGCACCCGCCCCTCGTTTCTGCGGGTCCTCAAGCTCTCAGGGTTGGGGCCAGGGGTCGGTCTTGTCTGTGATGTTGGCTAGGGAGTGGTTGTCGGCGCCTTCATTGCGGCCGGTCCAGCGGACTTGGCCGGGTGTGGCGCTCAGGCGGGCGATCACGTTCTGCTGCATGAGGCCGTCGACTTCCACGAACACTTCGCGGGATTTGGCGTGAGGGTCGTCTGCGAGCTGGCTCATGTCGAGCACCGGGGCTGCGGCGGCTTGGGCGTTGTCGAATGCCTCAACTGCTTCGGCGAGCGTGCGCTGTGACACCCACTGGGCCATTGCCTCGTCCAACTCGGCACGGTGGGCCATGCGTCCTTCGAAGGTGGTGAAGCGCTCGTCGTCGCCGATGCCGATCATCTCCATGACCCGTGCAGCGACCGAGTCGGTGGAGCTGCTGACAGCCAGCCATCCGCCGTCGGACGCCTGGTAGGTACCGCGGGGGACGCTGTAGGGGATGCCTGATCCGAGGCGGGGCTGCAGGTAGCCCTCGGTATGCCATGCGGTCATGAGCGGGCCCATCGCCTGCGACATGGACTCGAGGAGATTGACGTCGACGACCTGGCCGATGCCGCTGCGCAGGGCCACCAATGCCGCGAACGCTCCGGCCAGGCCGGCCATCTCGTCGGTGAGCGCCACCGGCGGCAGCAGCGGCGCGCCGTCGGCCTCGCCGTTCATCGAGGCGAAGCCGCTCATCGCCTCGGCGAGCGTCGCGAAGCCCGGCCGGTCGCGGTACGGGCCGTCCTGGCCGAAGCCGGTCAGCCGCACGACGACCAGCTTCGGGTTGGCTGCGATCAGTTCGTCGGGCACCAGGCCGAGCGCTTCGAGCTTGCCGGGCCGGAAGTTCTCCACCAGCACATCGGCGACGGCGAGCAGCCGGCGCAGCAGCGCGAGGTCGGCGGCGGCCTTGAGATCGAGCGTGACACAGCGCTTGTTGCGGTTGACCAGACGCCACCACAGGGTCTCGCCCTGTGCATCCCGCCATCCCATGTTGCGGACGGTGTCGCCGCCGGGGCGCTCCACCTTGATGACATCGGCGCCGAAATCGGCTAGGTAGCGGGCGCAGTGCGGCCCGGCGAACACCGATGAGAGGTCCAGTACTCGTAGGCCGTCGAGCGGCATGACCGCAGCGCGGTTGGGGCCTTCGGGCACGGCTAGCGGTAGCGGACCGCGGGCCAGGACGTGGGGGCTTGCCAGGGGCGGCCGCTGAAACGCCACTTGCTGGATGTCGCCGCGTGCGGAGCGGCCGGGACGGGACGGGGCCACAGCAGCTCCAGCGCCGTGACGATGGCGGCGGCCTCTTCGGCAGTCGCTGCAGGAGTGATGGCCACGTGCGAAGCGTCGATCACGGGTGCGGTCACCGGTCGTTCGCCCGTTACAGCGGCACGTTGCCGTGCTTGCGGCGCGGCAACTCCTCGCGCTTGGCGCCGATCATGTCGAACGCGGCGATGACCTTCTGGCGGGTCTCGGCGGGGTCGATGACCGCATCCACGATGCCCCGCTCGGCCGCGATGTAGGGGTTGGCGTACTTACGGCTGTACTCGTCGACCAGCGCCGCCTTGCGGGCCTCGGGATCGGCGGCCTGCTGCAGCTCGCGCCGGTTCAGGATCTCCACCGCGCCCTGCGGGCCCATCACGGCCAGCTCGGCGGTAGGCCACGCGAAGCTGACGTCGCAGCCGACCGATTTGGAGTCCATCACGACGTAGGCGCCGCCGTAGGCCTTGCGGGTGATGACCTGCACCCGCGGCACGGTCGCCTCGCAGTAGGCGTACAGCAGCTTGGCGCCGTGGCGGATGATGCCGCCGTGTTCCTGATCGACGCCGGGCAGGAAGCCGGGCACGTCCACGAAGGTCAGCAGCGGGATGTTGAAGGCGTCGCAGAAGCGCACGAACCGGGCCGCCTTCTCTGACGACTCGATGTCGAGCACGCCGGCCATCACCATCGGCTGGTTGCCCACAACGCCCACCGAGCGGCCGCCGACGCGTGCGAAACCGCACACGATCGAACCGGCCCACGCGGCGTGGTACTCGAAGAACTCGCCGTCGTCGACGACCTCGGTGATCACCTGCTTCATGTCGTAGGGCACGTTGGGGCTCTGCGGCATGAGATCACGCAGCGTCGGGCACCAGCGATCGGGCTCGTCGGCGGTTTCGACGACCGGCGGCGCGTCGAGGTTGTTCGACGGCAGGAACGACAGCAGGTAGCGCACGTCGTCGAGCACGGCCTTCTCGTCGGCAGCGACGAACGTGGCCACGCCCGACTTGGTGCTGTGCGAGCCGGCGCCGCCGAGCTCTTCGAGCGTCACGTCCTCGCCGGTGACGGTCTTCACCACGTCGGGGCCGGTGATGAACATGTGGCTGGAGTCGCGCACCATGAAGATGAAGTCGGTCATGGCGGGCGAATAGACGGCGCCGCCGGCGCACGGGCCCATGATCACGCTGATCTGCGGGATGACGCCCGAGGCCAGCACGTTGCGGCGGAAGATGCCGCCGTAGCCCGCCAGCGAGACCACGCCCTCCTGGATGCGGGCGCCGGCGCCGTCGTTGAGGCCGATGATCGGCGCACCCACCGACTCGGCGAGATCCATGACCTTGTGGGTCTTCTCGGCGAACACCTCGCCGAGGGCGCCTCCGAACACGGTGAAGTCCTGGCTGGCCACGAACACCTTGCGGCCGTCGATGTTGCCCCAGCCGGTGATGATGCCGTCGGTGTAGGGGCGCTCGTCGAGGCCGACGTCGTGCGCCCGGTGGCGGGCGAGCATGTCGAGCTCGTGGAAGGTGCCCTCGTCGAAGAGGTACTCGATGCGCTCGCGAGCGAGCATCTTGCCCTTGTCGTGCTGCCGCTGGACGGCCCGCTCCGGACCGGCGTTCAGCGCCTCGTCCCGGCGCCGGGCCAGCTCCTCCAGCCGCTCGTCCATCGTCGGCTCAGACATTCAGCAGAGCCTACGAGAAAGGCTTTCGCCAATCTCAGAGAAGCCCGGTTCAGTCGCAGGCGACCGCCGTTTCGAGAGCAGCGCATATCTGGCGCATCCGCTGATCACTCAGCCAACCGAATCTGGTCACCAGCCATGCTTGGCTGACCAAGTGGACCGAATCAAGGTTGACCGCAGACGGGAACGTCACCGGGTCATCGCCCGGTTCAAGCACGACCTCGCTAGCCAATCCCCGGATGGTCTTCGTACACGGGGCGACAATGGCAGTTGTCAGGCGATCCAATGCGGAATCCCGCGAGAGGACCACCACCGGGCGCTGGCCGATGTCTGGAGACTCGCACCACCAAACCTCGCCCCAGCGCGGACGCGAGCCTGTCACGACTCTGCCGACGCTTCGTGGCTGGGCTCGGGTTCGAGCGAGCGAGCACTGTTCCTCAAAGCCCAGGACTCCAAGTCGCCCCACTCGTCGGGCGTGTTCATGGGAATGCGGTCATACACCTCGTACTGCGCGTCGATCTCCGCCTTGCGGTGACGCTTGGCGAGGGCCTCGAGCGCAGCGTCCATCATCGCCGCGTCGCTCTCCCACGCTTGCAGCCCACGAGCCTGTTCCAGAAGATCGCCATCGACCGTTGTGCTTACTCGCCGCCTCATGCCATAACCATAGTATTTCTATGCCACACCAGAGACCTGCGAAGGCACTCGACGTACCCGGTGCCGTGCCGGCAACTGCTCGGGACGTGCCTCGCGCTCTCAGCGGAAGTAGACGTGAGGGCGGGCCTAAGCTGCGGGCATGGAACTGGGGCCCGTGCATCACGTATCGATCAACTGCGCCGATGTGGATGCAGCGGCGCCGTTCTACACCGAGATCTTGGGCATGAAGCAGCTCGACCGGCCCGACCTCGGCTTCAACGGACGCTGGCTGCAGACACCTGGCGGCGGTGAGGTGCACCTCATCGAAGTGGCCGACTGGGTGCCGCCGAAGGGCCAGCACTGGGCGTTCAAGGTGGACGACATCGATGCCACGGTGGCTGAGCTGCGCGACGCCGGCGTGAAGGTCAAGGACCCAGTGGCGCTGCCGGGTATGACCGCCCGCCAGACGTTCTTCTTCGACCCGGCCGGCAACATGATCGAGCTGAACCAGCCCGCCTGAGCCCAGCCTCGCTTCAACTCCGGTGAGCCTCGACTACATGTCCGCGCGGTAGGCCGCGAGGTTCATCACCCGGTCGAACAGGTTCTCGGCGCCGATCCGTTCGCAGAGTTCTTCGAAACCCCGATGCGGGCCGCGCCAGGCCATCTCGTCGACGCTGTCTGACACTGGCGCATCGGTACGCACCGTGGCGATGCGGCGGAACAGCAGGGCGAGATCACGCTCGCCGGCGAGCGTTGCAGCGAGACCGGCCGCGCCCCGGACCTTCGGCGCCCAGTCGTCGTGCGAGTCGGGGATGTTCTCGATGTGGCCGTAGTGCGACAGCATCACCGATGTGGACTTGGCGCCCCAGCCCCGGAGGCCCGGAAATCCGTCCGCGTTGTCGCCGACCAAGCCCAGGTAGTCGGGTATCGACTCAGGCCTGACGCCGAACTTCGCCTCGACGCCCGCCACGTCGATCACCTCGTCGGCCCGGCGGTCCCACTGGACGACCTTGCCGCCGACGCACTGGCCCAAGTCCTTGTCGGGCGTGCAGATGAGCACCTGCCGGACACGCTCGTCGTCGGCAGCCATCGCGGCGCCCGCCGCCATGGCGTCGTCGGCTTCGAACTCGATCATCGGCCACACGGCTACGCCCAGCAGCCGCAGCGCTTCCTCAGTGGGATGGAACTGCGACAGCAGGTCGGGCTCGATCCCCGAGCCGTCCTTGTACCCGGTCCACAGGTCGTTGCGGAACGACTCCACGACATGGTCGGTCGCGACAGCTACGTGCGTAGCGCCTCCCTCGAGCAACATCACGATGTTGCCGAGCACACCCCGCAGCGCCCCGACCTCGCTGCCGTCGGCCGCCTTGCGGCTGGGCACCGCGAAGAAGTGGCGGAACAGCTCGTAGGTGCCGTCGATCAGGTGAACATCGACCTGGCCGGCGGCGGACGGCGCTCCCGCTGATCCTTCCATGGCCGCGACCCTAGGAGGCCGCTCAGCCTCCGCAGGGCACTGCCGCGGCAGCCCGCTCTAGAGTTGGCGCGGCCGATCCGCCGGGAGACACCTCCGGCGGGGCACCGCACACCACGGCGACCGCCGCGTACGACAACCCATGATCCCGAGGGGACGACATGAAGGTTCCGTTTACTGTTTCCGACTTCCTGTACCGGGCCGAGAACGTGTACCCGGACCGGGTGGCGCTGGCCGACGAACCCGAAGCGCCTGGCGGCGGGCTCGGGGAGATCACCTACGCCCAGTTCGGCGACCTCGTACGGGCCCAGGCAGCCAAGCTGGACCAGCTCGGCATCTCCCACGGCGAGCGGGTGGCGATGGTGTCGCAGAACGCCGGCCGGCTGATGACGTCGTTCTATGGCGTGTCGGGCTACGGCCGCATCTTCGTGCCGATCAACTTCCGGCTCAGCCACGACGAGATCAGCTACATCATCGATCACTGCGGCGCCACGATGCTGCTGGTGGACCCCTCCATGGAGGACACCTGCAAGGACATCGACGTGGAGCACTTCGTGGTAATGGGCACCGACGCCGACGACCAGATGTATGCGCCGGGCACCGAGCCGGCGCCGTGGACGCCCGACGAGGACGTCACCGCCACCATCAACTACACCTCGGGCACCACCGCCCGCCCCAAGGGCGTGCAGCAGACCCACCGGGCGCTGTGGCTGAACGCCACCACCTTCGGCTGGCACTCGGGCGTGAGCGACCGTGACGTGTACCTGCACACGCTGCCGATGTTCCACTGCAACGGCTGGGGCATGCCCTATGCCGTCACCGGCATGGGCGGCAAGCACGTGGTGCAGCGCGAGGTGCGCGGCCCCGAGATCCTGAAGCGCATCGACCAGCACGGCGTGACGCTGATGTGCGGCGCGCCTGCGGTGGTGGCCGCCGTGCTGGATGCAGCGGCCGAGTGGGAAGGACCCATTCCTGGCAGCGGACGGGTGCGGATGGTGGTGGCGGGCGCCCCGCCGCCCACGCGCACCATCGCCCGGATGGAGACCGAGCTGGGCTGGGAGTTCATCCAGATCTACGGCCTCACCGAGACGGCGCCGCTGCTGACCATGAACCGCTGCCGGCCCGAATGGGACGACTTCGAGCCCGACGAGAAGGCTCGCAAGCTGAGCCGGGCCGGCGCACCGGCCATCGGCGTGAAGATCGACGTGGACAACCAGGGCGAGATCCTGGCCCGGGCGAACGTGGTGCTCGAGGGCTACTGGTGCCAGCCCGAGGCGACCTCGGAGGCGATCGTGGACGGCTGGTTCCACACCGGCGACGGCGGCTCGATGGACGACGAGCACCACGTGACCATCTCGGACCGCAAGAAGGACGTGATCATCTCCGGCGGCGAGAACGTGTCGTCCATCGAGGTGGAAGACGTGCTGTTCAGCCATCCCGCGGTGACCGAGGTGGCAGTGATCGGCGTGCCCGACGAGAAGTGGGGCGAGACCATCAAGGCCCTCGTGGTCGTCGACACCGCAGCCGATGCCGTGACCGATCGTGATCTCATCGACTTCTGCCGGGACCGGATGGCGCACTTCAAGTGCCCCACCAGCGTCGAGTTCCGCGAGGAGCTGGCCCGCACGGCCACGGGCAAGCTGCAGAAGTTCAAGCTCCGTGCCCCGTACTGGGAGGGCATGGAGAAGCAGATCAACTAGCGCGCCACCGCTGCGACAGCTAGAGAGGTTCGACGCCGCCTTCTGAGCGGCGGCGCTCTACGAAGTCAGTGAGCTCGGCGCGGATGGCGTCGTCCATCGGCGGTTCTTCGTAGTCGGCGAGCAGCTGCTTCCAGATGCGGTTGGCCCGCTGGGTGGCGTCGAGCGCGCCGTCCTCGTACCACGTCTCGAAGTTGCGCCAGTCCGACAGCATCGGCTCGTAGAACGCCGTGTTGTAGCGCTCGAGCGTGTGGGCGGCACCGAAGAAGTGGTTCGCCGGGCCCACCTCGGCGATGGCATCGACCGCCAGGGAGGCATCGTCGATGACGGCGGGCTGCAGCATCGCCCGGATCATCTGGATCATCTCGGCGTCGATGATCACCTTCTCATACGAGGCGCACAGCCCGCCCTCGATCCAGCCGAGGCCGTGCAGCACGTAGTTGATGCCCCCGACGATGCACGCCCACAGCGACATCTGCGACTCGTAGGCGGCTTGGACGTCGGGGGCGTTGGAGGCGTTCGCGTTCGAGGCCCGCAGCGGCAAGCCATAACGGCGCGCCAGCTGGCCGCTGATGATGGTGGCCTTCGCATACTCGGGCGTGCCGAACGCCGGCGCTCCCGATCGCATGTCGACGTTGGACGTGAAGCTGCCGTAGACGACCGGGACGCCGGGGTTCACGAGCTGCGACAGGGTGATGCCCGCGAGCGCCTCGGCGTTCTGCAGGGTGAGCGCGCCGGCGATCGTGACGGGCGCCATCGCTCCCGCCAGCGTGAACGGCGTGTACACCACCGGCTGGCCGTGGCGGGCGAGCTCGATGGCGCCCTCGAGCATCGGCTTGTCGTACACGAGCGGCGAATTTGCATTCACCACGGTGTGGATGGACGGCTCGCGCAGCAATGTCTGATGGTCGATGCCGCGGGCGATGCGGGCGATCTCGATGGCGTCGCTGACACGTGCGCGTCCCAGCGAGTAGCAGAACCCGGGCTTGGTCGACAGGGTGTACATCGCCGACACCGCGTCCAGGTGGCGGGTGCGCACCTCGAGGTCGATCGGCTCGACGGAGTGACCGGTGCACGCGTCTGCGGCGTCGAGCGACTGCTGCAGGCGCAGCATGTTGCAGTAGTCCACGTAGTTGCCGGTGACCCGGCCACGATCGAGATCGGACACGTTCGGTGGGCTGCCCACCATGCCGAAGACCACCCAGTCGGCCCCGAACTTGACACTGTTGGCGGGGTCGCGCGCGTGCAGGGTGAACTGCGACGGTGCGAGCGCCACCTGCTCGACGACCATCTCGGGATCAAACCGCACCCGCACGCCGTCGTCGGATGTCGCACCTGCCGCGCACAGGATCTGCACTGCTTCGGGCAGCAGGAAGTTCATGCCCGTCTCGGACAGCACCCGCAGGGACGCCTCGTGGATGCGCTCCACCTCGTCGGCGCTGATGAGCTCGAGCGGCGTGAACGTGTTGCGTGCCTGCTGCTGAGGCGCCGCTGCAGCGGGGGCTGCGGCCTGGCGTCTACGACCTCGACGCGTCATCGTCGCTACGTCGCTGTCGAACCGTACCTGTCACGATTGGGATCACCAATCGAACCGTACGGACCTGTACGGATCACGTCAACATGAATGAAATGCCAGTTACGCAAGAACTGAATGTCAGATGCGCAAGCCGGCGAGGATGGTCGCTCGCTCGTCATCGGTCGGCGGACGACCCACGTAGATCTCGAAGTAGTACGTGCAGGATTCGATCCGGGCATCCATCGGCACGTCCACGTCGAGTTCGTACCAGCCCATCTGCAGGTAGTACATGGTGCGGGCGCGGTGCAGGGCCATCGTGGGGTCGGGAACCTCGGGGGTCAGCATCGCCACGAAGGCCTCCACCCGCCGCTCGTCGGTCGCTCGCAGGCGGTCCCACAGCTCGGGGTTGCGCCGCCCCCAATGGCGTACTGCCACTTCGAGGTGCGGGTCGAATCGCTCCATCGAGAGCCAGCACCGCATCAGCGCGACGTAGCGCTCGACGATGCTGCCGGGCAGCGTCGCGGCCGCGATGATCGAACCCGAGTTGGTTTCTTCCCAGACCTCCAGCAAGCGGTTGAGCAGTGCTTCGTGGTTCTCGAAGTGCCAGTAGAAGCTGCCCCGGGTGACGCCGAGCTTGTTGGCGAGCCGCAGGACCTTCACAGCACCGATGCCGTCGTTGACGAGCACTTCCAGAGCTGCCGTTACCCAGTCGTCGGCACTCAGGCGCTCCCGCTCGGCCATCGGGCCACCCTAGCCAGCAGCCTGCCGGTCGGAAGTTGGGGATGCCAAAGCCGGCATGGACCCACAGAGCGATCACTCTTGGAGTCATCACTCCCATGATGGGCGTACGCTGGGGCCGTGCGAGTGGAGGAGCTGGCATCGGCCCACGCAGTGAGCGTCGACACCGTGCGCTACTACCAGAAGATCGGGCTCCTGCACCCGCCCGCACGCCATGGGCGGATGGCCCGGTACGACGAGAGTCATGGGCGGCGGCTCGGCGAGATCCGGCACCTGTCCGAGGCGGGTTTCTCGCTGGCACAGATCCGCAGGCTCGGCGACGGCCACGATGACCCGATGCTGGTCGCGCTGGGCGCTCGCCACGGCGACACCCTGACCTTCGACGAACTGGTGCAGCAATCCGGCCTCGACGCAGAACTGGTGCGGCTGGCGACCGACACGGGCTTGGTGCGACCGCTGCGCACGTCCGCCGGCAGTGCTGGCGAGGCGGCCACCGGTGAGGGTGTGGGCGAGGGTGCGATAGCCGACACGCTCTACAGCACCGGTGCGCTGACGATGCTGCGCGCAGCCACGGAGCTGCTCGCCGCCGAGATGCCGCTCGACGATCTCATCGGACTGGCGCTGCGGCATGCATCGAACATGGAAGCCGTCGCTGCGGATGCGGTCGGGCTGTTCGCCGAGCGCTTTGCCGACGTGCCCGCGGCGCAGCGCGCCGACCTGGCCGGCCGTTTGATCCCGTTGGTCACCGATCTGGTTGCACAGCACTTCCGCGAATCGCTCGTCGAGCACGCCACCGAGCGCATCCTGGCCGGCGACATCGACGATGGAGGGGCCCATTCCGAGGCGAAGGCTGCGCCGAACGCCCCGGCCGCCGGAGGTTCGGGACGCCGCACCGCAGCGGGGCTGCGCACCCGAACCGCCCTGACGCTGGAATGCCGGGAGCTGTCCGGCGAGCTGGACCCGCTGGCAGTGTTCGCCGCATCCGACGCGCACCAACGGGTGTACTGGGCGTGTCCCGACGGCGACCTGGAGTTCTGTGCGCTCGGCAGCGCCTTCGACGCCACTGCCGGGGCCGGCGCCGACCGCTTCGCCTCCGTCGCCGAGGCGCTGAGCCTGCTGGATGTCGCCATGCGCGGCGACAGCGGTCACCCGATCGGGCCGCTGGCCGTGGGCGGCTTCTCGTTCCGTCCCGAGGCGCCCGCGGCGGACTCGGTGTGGGAGCCATTCGGCACCGGCTGCCTGACCGTGCCCGAAGTGCTCGTCGTGCGCCGGGGCGGCCAGTCGTGGCTGACCTCGGTGCCCGGTGCCCCCGTCTGGCCGATCATGGCTGCATCCCGATCAGGGGTCGGGGGGGCATGTGCCACCTGCGGCGTCGCTGACGGCAGCGGGGTCTGCGGCCTCGCCGCTGCTGCCGGGGCAGCGGACGCGAACTGCGCCCGCGACGGCACGACCATGCGAGGCCACGCCGGCGACGATCTCACCAGCGCAGATGCGCACACCCTGGCGGATCCTGAACTGACGGAGGGGCCCGCGAGCGATCTGAATGCGGCGACTCTGGCAATGCTCGGCGGGAGCTACCGAGCAGACGACGGCTACACCGAGCTGGTGCGGCGCGCCCTCGGCAGGATCGCCGAAGGCGGGCTGGACAAGGTGGTGACGGCGCGGGAACTGCACATCGCGTCGGGGCTCGAGCCCATCGCGGTGCTCAACCGCCTGCGAGCGCGCTACCCGTCCTGCGTCACGTTCGCTTTCGGGCGCGGAGCGCAGACGTTCTTCGGCGCCACTCCCGAACAACTGGTGCACTTCGACGGGCTGCGGCTGCAGACCGACGCGCTGGCCGGCTCGGGGCCCCGTGTCGGCGATCCAGCGCGGGACGCCGATCTCGCGGCCGAACTGCAGCGCGATCCCAAGGAACTGACCGAGCACGCCATGGTGGTCACCGATGTGCGCGACACGCTGCGCGCGTGCGGCGCGGCGCTCGATGCCCCCTCGCCGACCGGCGTCATGGAACTGCGGCGCATCATGCACCTGCACACGCCGATCAGCGGGCGTGCCCCCGCAGGCACGAGCGTGCTGCAGCTCGCGGGTGCACTGCACCCCACGGCGGCGGTCGCGGGGCTGGCGCGGCGTATCGCCCGCGACTGGATCTCCGAGCACGAGGGATTCGAACGCGGCTGGTACGCCGCGCCAGTCGGCTGGACGACGCTGGACGGGCGTGGCGAGTTCCGCGTCGCGCTGCGCTGCGCGCTGACCGATCCCGCCGAGACCCGGCTGTTCGCCGGCGGCGGCATCGTGGAAGGCGCAGATCCCGATGCCGAGCTGACCGAGACCAACATCAAGCTCGAAGCTCTGCTGTACGCGCTCAAGGGCGACTGAGCAGCAGCATGCAGATCTCCGGCGACGATGCCGCCTACTTGGCCTGCCGCTCGCTGTACGAGGGACTCGTGGCTGCGGGCGTCACCGATGCGGTGGTATCGCCGGGCTCACGGTCGATGCCGCTGGCGCTCACCGTCGACGCCACTGCCGAGCTGCGCACCTGGGTGCGGATCGACGAGCGGTCGGCCGGGTACTTCGCGCTCGGGCTGGCCAAGGGCTCGGGGCGACCGGTGCTGCTGGTGTGCACGTCGGGCACGGCAGCGGCCAACTACCTGCCGGCGGTAGTCGAGGCCCACTACTCCGGTGTGCCGCTGGTGGTGGTGACCGCCGACCGGCCGCCGGAGCTGCGGGACTGGGGAGCGGGGCAGACCATCGACCAGCACCGGCTCTACGGCAGCCATGTGCGCTGGTTCTGCGAGACCCCCGTGGCGTCCGAATTGCCACCCGACGAGGCCGCGCGGTGGTTCGGTGCGGCGGCAGCGCGAGCAGCGGAGCAGGCGACGGGCGCCGATCCCGGTCCCGTCCATCTCAACGTGCCGTTCCGGGAGCCGCTGGAGCCGCTGCCGTGCTGAGCGAATGGGCTGCTGCGCACGAGCGGGGCGTCGTGGTGGCTGGGCCGATGTGGGACGGGGATCGGTGGGCGGATGCTGTGGCCGCGTTCTGCCGGGCCAGTGGGTGGCCGCTGCTGGCTGAGCCCTGCTCGCAGCTTCGGCGTGAACTGGATGGTGTGGTGGTGACCGATCATCACGACCTGCTGCTGCGCACGGCGTGGGCGGACGCCGAGCCGCCGGACGCGGTGCTGCGCATCGGCGGGGCGCCCACGTCCAAGCCGCTGAGGCTGTGGATCGAGCGGCACCGCCCGGCGTTCGCATTCGTCGATCCGGCCAGCACCTGGACCGATGCGAGCTTCAGCGTCTCGTTGCACTTGACGATCGGACCAGACGCCGTGGCCGACGCGACCCGCACGCTGTCAGCCCCGGAATCCAGGTGGGCGCAACGGTGGGCCGACGCCGATGCACACGCCGGCGCCGCAATCGACGGCGTGCTCGACGCCGAGCCGTTGCTGGAAGCCGGTGTGGCTCGCCAACTCGGGCGCAGCCTTCCGGCGGGTCACGCGCTGTACGTGTCGAACTCGATGCCCGTGCGCGATGTCGATTCGTTCCTGCGAACTCGGGCTGAGCCGCTGGCAGTGCACGCCAGCCGGGGTGCGAGCGGCATCGACGGCGTGATCTCGGCTGCGACCGGCGTGGCTGCGTCAGGCACCCCCACCACAGTGCTGGTCGGCGACCTGGCATTCCGCCACGATCTCGGCGGGCTGCTCGGCACGTTCGACCCAGGGTCCGGCACCCATGCTGGTCCCGGCGGGCCGGATCTCACCGTGGTAGTCGTCGACAACGGCGGCGGCACCATCTTCTCGTTCCTGCCTGCCTACGGCCTCATCGACCCTGAAGCATTCGACCGGCTGCTGACGACGCCTCCCGAGCACAGCAGCTCGCAGCTCGCAAGCGGGCTCGCCGCGGCCATGGGCTTCGAGCACCACCACATCGGTACGTGTGACGAGCTGCATGCGCTGCTGGCCGTTCCCGGGTCACATCGGGGCGTGCGTGTCATCACCATCGACATCGACGCCGATGCGAACCGCGATCAGCACCGGCGCATCGCGGCCGCCACCGAGATGGCGCTTGGCGGCAGCGGAACCGCAGAACCTTGACACCGAGGCAACAATCCCGCCAATCCGGCGCAGATGCCGAGTTCGCAGACGCCTGGGCAACCGCTACCCAGATAGCGAACATCGGCCGCCGCCAGTCCGGCCCAACCCGCGGGTTGGCAGGCGGCGCTGTGGCGCACCGCGTGCTGCCATGAGCGAGCACCGCAGCGTGCAACTCGCGGTCGCCACGAGGGGCAGCGGCGAGCCGGTCATCGTCCTCCACGGATTTACTGGCAGTGCTGAGGCGATGGCGCCGCTGGCGGACCGTCTCGATGGCTACCGGTGCATCGCCGTGGACCTCGTCGGCCACGGTCGCAGTCCCTCCCCGGTCGACCTCGCGCCCTATGGCGTCGAGGCTATGGCAGCGTCAGTCGCCTCACTCGCATCTGGCGTAGCTGACGGGCCGTGTCACGTCATCGGCTACTCGATGGGCGGCCGGGTGGCGCTGGCGCTGGCATCGGCCCACCCGGAGGTCTGCAGGTCACTGACGCTCATCAGCGCCACCGTCGGCATCGCGGATGTCGCGGAGCGTGCATTGCGTCGCCGGGCCGATCAGGCGCTCGCCGATCGGATCGAGGAGCACGGCCTGACCCGCTTCGTCGACGAATGGATGGACCTGCCGATGTGGGATCCGCTCCGAGCGAGCCTCAGCTCGGCGGCATGGCAGGCGTCCATCGATCAGCGCCTGCGCTCCGATCCCGCCGGGCTGGCGAACTCGCTGCGTGCCGCCGGAACGGGCTCGATGACGCCGCTCTGGGATCGCTTGGACGCACTCGACGTGCCGACGCTGGTCATGTGCGGCGAACTGGACACCAAATTCGTCGAGATCGGCCACCAGATGAACGACCTGCTCCCGCGCAGCGATCTCGCCATCCTGACCGGCGCCGGCCACGCCGCGCATCTCGAAGCCCCCGACGACTGCGCACGCGCCATCCGCGGGCACCTCGCAGCACGCTGATATCCGGTCGTCAGCAGCGCACCGGCCCGCCTTGCCGCAACTGGCAGGCCGGTGACGGGGACCCCCACAGGCCTCCACCAAGACCGGGGTGATTCAACCCGTCACGACCGAGACATCAAGATAATTCTGGACCCTTCGAATCGCACTGAAATAGATTTTCGTATTCGGCCTGTCGCAATTGTTCCCGCTATTGCTGCCCTTGTGGATGCCATAAGCGGCTGAATAGCTGTAGACAGGACCGCCGCTGTCGCCGCTGCACGAACGCATGTCAGGTCCGGTAGCTCGGACGAAGACCGCTGCACAGCTTGTGCCATTTACGTCACAGCCGCTCGAAGGGTTCGGCCGAACACTGACGTTGTCAACTGTGCCGCAGCTCGCAGCCGAACCAATTCCGAAGTGGCAGACGTAGTGGCCATTCATCTGCAGTCTGTTGGGTCCGATGCTGAGAATCGCGCACGTCTCGGGTCGGAGCAGGTCCGTGTTGCATCGGATTCGGTGCGTGACGCTGTGGTTCTGGCCCTGCGGTATCAGGTACAAGGCGGCATCGACGAATCGATGCCAATGTCGCACATCCTCCGCAACCGTCACGCCTTGTGTCTGGCGAGACCGGCCGCGGCAATGTCCAGCTGTGATGATGCCCTGGCGGCCCGTTCCGTTCTGGATGGCTGTGAACCCTGAGGTACATGTGCCCATGCTGCGGCCGCCTTCGAATGCGACTTCGTCTACAAGGGGTTCCGAACTTACAACGTCGAAGCTGACGTCAATGTGTGGAGCCAAGAGCACTCGCACACTGCGCAGGACTGCGGCGTCTCGTTGGCTGTTCTCTCCAGTGGATCCGACAGGGCCAACGTCGTCAGGCAGTTCCCCTCCAGGAGTCACCGAGGGGGCGATTGGAACGTTCGCCGTGTGAATGCCGATCTCCAAAGCGTTGGCGCGCAGGTCGATACCCGTGTGGGTGACGGCGTCACTGAATGCTGCATCGCTGTCTACTGCGCCGGTGTTGCCGACCGGGCCGACCACCTCGCCGAAGCCGAACCGGTCCTGAGCGGCGACCAACTGGGCGAAGGTGGAGGCAGCACCGGTGCGGATCTCCACATCAGCATGGGCGGCAGCGATTGCAGCGGTCGGACTGCTGGGAGGCTGGTGACCGGTGAGCAACACCCACGCGGTCAGCGCGCCTCTGTGGTCAAGGCCCCAACCGGCCAGACGGTCGGCCTCAAGTTCATGAAGCGATGCAATGATCTCCTGCAATTGGGGAATGCGTTCCAGACGCCGCTGTGCCTCGGCGTAGGTGACCGAATAGTCAGATGCGTATGAGGCCACGACAGGGTGGGTCGCGGACTCGTCATCAGGAGCGGACGCGGCGTGAGCGGCTGTCGGCAGCAGCGCACCTAGCGCCGCTGCGGCAACCAGCACGGCGAGCAGTTGCCGTGCTCCCCGGCCTAACGGGCCGCCGCTGGCTGCTTGGGGGCGGTGGGGGTGTCGGTGGCCCATGGTGCCCTCCTTTCGAGCCACTGGCGCGGGCGAGACGGCTCGCCACGAGCATTTCGCGGCCGTGAGCTTACCGAACGTTCAGTAAGCAACACGGCGCAAGCAGATCACCGTCTGCTGCGCCGTGGCGCGCAGCTCAGCCCGTGGGCCGGGGTGAATCAGTGGGGGGCTATTGGTTCCAGTCGGCGAGTGCGGTTGGGTTGATGGCTTTGGTGCCGCCGAACACGATGAGTTCTTGGGTGACGCGCAGGTAGCTGTTGGTGATTGGCGGTATGCGGTCGGGTCGGGTGAGGACCAGCGGCGCGCAGCGGCGGGCGAGCAGGGGCGCGCTGGCGGCGGCGTCGGCGGGGTCGGTGCCGGTGGCCAGCCCGACGGTGTCGGCTTTGAAGCAGTGGCGTCCGTCGAGGAAGGGGGTGTCGAGCCAGCGGGCGAACCGGACCGCGGTGGCGTAGCGGTCCGCGCCGCCGAGGCGGGTGAGGGCCATGGGCCGCTGGCCGCTGCGGTTGGCTTGGGGAATCGCGCGTATCTGGGCTTCGATGTCGGCCGACACCGCGGCGGTGCCGCCCATGACGATGACATGGTCGGCATGTTCGGCGAGGTACGCGGCGGCATCGGGGTGCAGCGCGCCCGCGTCGGCGTACAGGATCGGATAGGGCCCCGATGCGGCGAACGGCCCCGCGGCGAGCGCGTCGGCGAAGGTGCGTCCTGACGCGACGATCACGAGGCGCCCGTAGATCGGCCCGAGGCCGGCGGGCCGCCCGACGCGGCGGGCGACCGCGACGGCGGCGGCAGCGAGGCCGTCGGTGTGGGCGATGCGCTCGGGGTGGGGGTCGATGTGCGCGAGCGCGGCGAGCGCGGCGTCGCTGATGTGCTGTGTGCCGCCGACGGCGATGATCTCGCTCACGCCAAGCTGCTCGAGCCACGCGACGGTGCCTGCTGGGAGGCCGCCTGGGGCGGTGAGCAGCAACGCCGCGTCGAGCGCGCCCGCCAGCGGCCCTGCGGTGAGCGCGTCGGTCCAGCTGTGCCCGCCGGCGAGCACCACGGTGTCGAGCTTGCCGTCGTTGAGCGCTGCCACTTGCCGGGCCACCTCCAGCGATGTCGCGTACCTGTCCGCGCCCCACAACCGCACCGCCTCGCCCTGACTCTCGTCCTCATCATCATCGCCGCCGCCGCCGCCACCACCACCGCCACCACCGCCGCCGCCGCCGCCCGTCGGCCCGGGTCCCGGTCCCGGCCCGGTTCCCGGTCCCGGCGGAGGGGGTTGAACGCGTCGGGGCTGCACCTTCTGCAGCGTTTCGGCCGCGAGGGTCTTGCCGGGGCCGTGCGTGTCTGTGTAGGTGACCGTGGCCCGCAGCCAGTGGCCGACATCAGCGGCGCTCAGCAGCAGGCTCTGCTGGGTGGCGCCGTCGACGGCTGTCCAGCTGCTCTGGTCGGGGGAGCGCTCCCACAGCCACACCTGGCCGGTCGTCCCGGTGTCGGGTTCGGTGAGCGCGGCCCGCAGCACCTGCCCTTCGTGCAGCGGTGTGCCCGGCAGCGTGAGCGTTCCCTCTTCGTCGACATCTGCGACTTCGATGCTCACCGTGACTGCGGCGGACGCGCCCGAGGGGTCCCTGGCCGTCACCCGCACGGTGTACGAACCGCGGGCTTCGTGGTTGAGCGGCGCCTTGGTCAGCACACCGCCGGTACCGGCGTCGATGCCGAACAACGCACGGCCGCTGTGATCCAGAACGTAGGTGAGCGGGTCGCTGTCCGCGTCGGCGGCCGTGGCCGCGCCGAACCTCACACCGGCCGGGGTGTTCTCGTCGACACTGAGCTGTACCGGGCTCTGCGCGAACACGGGCGGCCGGTTCGCCACTGGCGCAGCCCGCGTCGCCGACACCGACGTGCCGGTGGCGGTCTTGCCCGAACCGTGCCGGTCACGGTAGCCGGCCTGCGCACGCAGCCACTGGCCCTCGTCTGCGGCCACCGGCGTGTAGCTCGTCGTGTAGTTCGTCCCGGTCGCTCCGCTGATCGAGGTCCAGGTCTGACCGTCGGGCGACCGCTGCCATTGCCAGGCGACCGATGTCATCCCGCCGTCGGGATCGGCAAGCTGAGCGCCGACCAAGGCGCCGACTTGGGGATGCAACGGCGCGAACGTGACCGTGCCGGCCTCGTCCACGTTGCGCACCCTCACCGTCGCCTGCCGCGAAACGGTGACCGACCCGTCCGACGCCCGAACCGTCACCGCATAGGCATTGTCACGGCTGCGGTCGGCGGGGTTCTCGAAATCGGGCACCGCCCGGAAGCTCAACTCACCGCTATCGGAAATGCTGAAGTCGTCCCGGTCGTTGCCCCACAGCGCCCATGCAATGGGGTCGTTGTCAGGGTCGGCGGCAGCGAAGGTGGCAACGGCCACGGTCGCAGCGGTTCCCTCGTCGACCCCCACCGTCGACGGCCCCGACAGAACCGGGGTCTCGTTCACGTCGGTGACCGTCACCTCCACGTCCAACGTCCCCGTCGTCGCCCCGTCGGACGCTGCCACCGTCACCTCATAGACGTTGTCACCATCAGCATCGGCAGGAGACTCGAAATCAGGCGGCGACACAAACACGAGCACGGTCCCGGCGAAGCCGAAAGCGGCGGCGTCGTCACCGGACAACGACAACGACACAGCAGAACCCTCGGGGTCCACAGCCGAATAGACAGCCACCGCGCTGATGCCGTTCTCGGGAAAGCCCGGGCTGGTCGGCCCGCTCACCACCGGGGGCTCATCGACATCGGTCACCTCGACAGTGACGGCAATGGTGTCGTCGATCACGGTGTCGGCCTCGCCCGCGTCGTCGAGGCTGTCGCTCACCGAGACCGTCACCGAATAGCGCCGCCGCGTCTCGTAGTCCAGCGCAGCCTTTGTCTGCAGCCGGCCCGCGGAGGTGATGTCGAACAAGGCTGCGCCCTGGCTGTCGAGCGTGTAGGACAGCGTGTCGCCGTCGCTGTCACGCGCCGCCAGCGCCATGCCGATGCCCGCGCCCGCACCGGCGGTCTCCGCGACGGTGCGGACGGCGAACTCGCCGTCGGAGAAGAACGGCACCCCGTTGGAAGCGCCCGGCGTGCCCGGCGCGGCCACCGACCATGCCCCGGTGCGGGTGCTGTTCTTGGCCCGCACCTGCACGTCGCGACGGGCGCCGTTGGCGAGTCCGGTGATCGTGTAGCTGCGGGTGCCCGCCGCCGCCGCGTCGGCCGCCACCGTCCACTGCCCATCGGAGCGGTCAGAAGCATCGCTGCGGATATGACGCACGTCATAACCCGCCACCGCCGAACCCCCCGGATCCGACGGCGCGGTCCACGACACGGTCAACGAGCCGTCGCCCGGCGCCACCCCGCCCAGCGCAGGCGCCCCCGGCCCCGAACGATGCCCGTACACCGTCAGCGTCCACGAGTCCAGCCTCGAAACAGCCCCGCCCGACCGCCGGTCGCGCACCCGCAGCGTCCACGTCCCCGACGGGTCCTCCCCCAGATGCCGCGCAGAACCGAACCGGAACGGCGCCAGCAGTGCACACAATCTCCGGCCCGACTGCGGGCAAAGGTGGTGCGCCACGGGTCTCGACAGCACCGACACCGCGCCCGACGGCGACACCAACTCCACCTCCAGGTCCCGGAAGTCCGGCGCCCGGAACGACGCGTCCACCTCCACCCACTCCACGAAGTCGATCGGCGCGTCGAACTCCACGCTCTGCGAAACGCGTGCCCCATTGTCGGGAACCGACACCGCGCCGCCGGCCGAGGCCACCGCGGCAGTGCGCATCGACGGAAGGTTCGCCCAAGCGGAGGCGAGCTGCACCGCCGCCTCGGCGTCCACCACCCCGAAACCGTACTGGTGATTGTGCTCGTAATGCTGGCCGGACGCCCCGCGCCGCTGGGCCCCACGCTGCCAGCCGCTGTCGGAGGCGTCGTTCTTGCGGGCCGTCTCGGCCAGGATCAGCTTCACGTCCCGCCAAGTCAGTGTCCGGTTGGCGGCACGCACCAGCGCCACCGTCCCCGACACGATCGGCGTGGCGGCGCTCGTGCCACCGAAGGCGTCGCTGTAACGGTTGTAGTTGTACGTGGTGGCCATATCCGGGCGGCTCTTGAGCGACCGGTCGCCGGACGGCGCACACACCCACAGGTTGGGGCCCTGCTCGGAATAGCTCGCCCGCCCGCCGAAGCTGTCCACCGAGCAGACAGGGATGAACCCGTGATGGGTATTGAGTTCCTCCAGCGATGCCCATGCGCCGATCAAGTGGTCGTTGCCTGCGGAGGCGACGTACACCACTCCCTTGCCGCCGTCGCCCTCCCGCAGCCCCGACTCGATAGCCAGGTCCAACAGCCGGGAAGAGCGCCCGACACCGACGTTGTCGACATTTCCCCAACTGTTGTTTGAGACCGACGTGGTGGCCCGGCCCCGCGCCAGAGCGTCGGCCGCGTTCGCCGCGCTGAACTCCGAGAACAGGTCGTGGCCGTAGATGCTCGCCCGGGGCGCCACGCCCCGCGTGCCGACATCGTTGTCGCGTGCGGCGATCAGACCGGCCACCGCCGTACCGTGGAAGTCCACGGACCCGTCAACCGGGCCGTAGCTGTGGTTGCGCGACGTCAGCACGTTGTCGCGCAGGTCTTCATGGAACGGGTCGAGTCTCCCATCGACCACCGCCACGTTGATCCCGGCGCCCATGGTGGTGCTCCACGCAGCGCCCAGGTTGATGTCCTCGCCCGCTGTGCCGCCCAAGCTGCCGTCGTTGCCCAGATGCCACTGGCAGCCAAAAAAGGGATCCTCGATGCCGGACGGCGCCTGCGGACAGTGACGCAGGAGACGGTCGTAGCCCACATCGCCCGAGAACAGCACCAGGTACGAGCCGGTAGCGGTCGCCTGCTCGGCGCTGACCCGCAGATAGTAGGTGCCGGCCGCCAACGTGTCGCTGAGCACGTTGTAGTACGCCAAAGTCAGCGATCTGCTGTTGACGAAGGCGACATCGTAGACATGATTTGACAACGCGCTGCCATTGTGATCGGTCAGATCGAAGTCGATGTCGACATCGCGGCTTGCCGCCGATATCCACACCCGTGCCGAGGAGGCGAGGTCGATGCGGAACCAGTCGACGTCGCCGGCCGGGTCGATCTTGCCGCCGCCGGTGTCGCCGAGTTCCAAGCGGGCGGCCGTGGTTCGCGTTCCGCCCGGCTCGGGCGCCGCGTCGACGTACAGATTGTACAAACCGGTCGGAGCAGAGAGTCGTAGGATGCTCGGATTCGTCCAGGGCTGGATCCGGATGTAGTAGGTCCCGGCCGCCAGCCGGGTCCGCATGGCGAACTGCCTCGTGGAGGGCCACAGCCATGCGTCATCGTTGATGCTGATCCAGGCCCCGCTCGAACTCAGAATCGCCCCTTGCGTGTCAGCCACCTGGCCGCCGCCCCGCACCGCCACGTCCGCCTCTTGGGCCAGCACCAGCTTGAAGTAATCGGCATCTGCCGTGGTGCCGAAGGAACTGAAGACACCGCGCGCCGTCTCGCCGAGGCCGATGGGTGTGGCGTCGGCCAAGCCGGTGGTCTCCGCCAGGGTGCCGACGTGCAGCGTGTACGGACCCTGCTCACCATCGCGGCCCGCCTCCACCTTGACGTAGTAGGTCCCCGGCGAGAGCCGTCCGCTCATCACGAAGTTGTGCGGACCCGACGCAATACCCGCGTCGTCGGACCGGTAGCGGCGGGTACCGCTCTGGGTGTACAACTCGCCGTAGGTGTCGGTGTCCCCGGTAGTGAAGAGGTAGAACTCGCGCATTCCCGTGCCAGAGACGACGAAGCGGAAATAGTCCACGTCAGCGTTCGGGCCGAGGACGCCCTGAACCGGGAGTTCCGCCACGATCCTGACCGCTGTCGAGAGCGACCCGCCCGGCTCGGCCGGGGTTCCCGTGGTCGTGGTCGACCAGGCGCCGTCCACGCTGGCTGTGGTCGCCCGCACCTGCACGTCATAGGAGGAACCGTTGGTCAGCCCGGTCAGGATCGCCCGCAGGGGCCCTTCGGTCCACGCGTCGTCTGTCACCGTCCAGTTGGCGTCGGACTTGTCGGTGGCGCTGGTCAGGATGTGGCGCACGTCGTAGGCCACCACCCCGGCCGCGCCCGCGGGCGCTGTCCACGCCAGCGTCAATGCAGTGTCACCCGGCGCGACATGGCCGATCGTCGGCGCCGTGATCGACTGGGCCAGCACGACGCCGCTGCCGGCTAGTGACCACAGCACTGCCACCGAGGCCGCCAGCAGCGCCCAGAGGCACGCGCGCCGCACGCTCAGCGGATGGCCGAGCATGCTCAATCGGTGGCGGTCTGCTGCCACCAATTCGGACTCGACAGCTCCACGCCTGGCTGGGCGGCCAACGTGTTCGCCAGGTCCAACGACGCCAATCCCGGTCGGGTCTCAACGAAGAACCCGTTGGCCACGTAGTCCAGAGCCGTCGTGCGGCCGGCCGCGACGCCGTTGCGCTCGAAGAACGAAGCGACCGCCGCACCGTCCCAGTCAGGGTCGAGCACCAGCACCACACCGCCCGGCAATGCCATCAGCGCGCCCTCATCGGAGCGAAACACAGCCAGCACTCGGCCCGGACCGGCGTCGCCGGCCTCGCTCTGCGCCGCCGCACTATCGGCATCGCCGCCGACCCGGTCCAGGTCGTCACGGGCAACGACATCGCCGTCCAGGAGCACCAAATCGGGCTGCAGCCGCACCACCAGAGCACGGTCGCCGTCATGCCACGTGTAGGACTCCCCCGACGCCGGCTCCGACGGCGCCGACGCCTCTGTCTCGCCCTCCTCGTCGCCGACAGCCGCGACCGCCGCCGACGACTGCTGCACTGGCGCATGCTGTACCGCCATGGTGCCTTGGCCGCCGGCCTCGACGGACGGCTCGATCTCGGGCACCCCGGGCGCCTCATGAGAAACGGGCGTCGACGCCCCCGCAGTCGCGGCGGCCGACACCCACAGGCCGCCCGCCGATCGTTCAGACTCCTGCGCGGCCCACAGCCGCCAGACAAATCCGCCCGCAAAGAGGACCGACAGCGCCACGCCGACCCGAACCGCAGAGCAACGCGTCACCCTGCCGCCCGACGTGCGGTACCCCCCCCCCCCCCCCCGGATCGGTCGTCGGAGAGGGCCGGGTCATCAGCGAAGCAGAGTAGCTCAGCACACGGACCCAGCCAACCAACAAATCCACGCACCAGCCGCCTGCCCGCCGACGTGGCACTGCGGCTCGATGCCAATGGCGGCTGGGATCGAGCGACAGCCGTGAAGGTGCTGCGCCCCGGCGGCTACCTGCCCGTGCCTACCGAGGCCTCTTCCATCGCTGATTGAGCCATCTTCGCTACCGAGCAGCGTCTTGTCCGATCATTCGGCCTGCCGACCGCTCAGTCGCCGTCGTAGAGGCGTTCGAGGTCGACGAGCTCGATTTCGGATCGACGCTGGGCGGCATCGCGCAGCTCGGGGTCGAATCCCGCAACGGAGAACAGCACCCGCTTGGCGTCTGGCGCCACACGGACATCATCCCGGCGCTGCAATAGCTCGGCTGTCCGGTCCAAGCGATCGAGATCTCGTGTCCCCAAGACGGAGAGCTTGGCTTCCCCCAGCACACCAACCTCGCTCGGCGTCGTTCGGCCGTCAGGCCACCGTCTCATCGCCGCGATGTCGAGTTCGAAGGACTGGCGGCGTCCACGGTCGTTGACCTGCGTCCGCCGAACCGGGCCGATGGCACCGCCCAGCGTCGCACTCGAGGCGTAGCGGCCGACCCATCGACGACAGACCGTCTCGAAGTGCGGACCCAAGACCTGAGACTGGAATGTGCGCGTCGACGAGTTCCAGACCTCTGCTGCTCGCCGGTCTTCCAGCAGTGCGCGGTCGCGCCGTGTCACGAGGTGATGGAAGCGCACGATCGGATCGGCGATCCGGTAGGCGGGCCGGCGAGCGGTCAACAGGTCGTCTTCGCGCAGGACAAAGCCGGCGCTGGTCAGCACGCCGAGTTGGTGGACGATGTCGCTAGACGCCCGGCCAGTCGCTGCGGCAATCTGCCCTTGGGAGGAACGGCCTGCGGCGATCGCCTGCAAGAGCGAGTAGTACGGTGCCTCCGATGTCACCCGGGGGTCTTCGCGCAGCAGGTACTCGTCTTCACGGAAGAGCGCGTGGGACGGGTTCAGCAGGGTGTCGCAGATCCACTGGCCGAGCTCGTCGAGATTCTGCGGCACGCCTGCCCCAGCGGTGAGGTCCTTGTAGCCGGCCGCGCCGCCCACGACTGCATCGACGCTCAAGGCGATCGCCGCGTCGGCGAAGCCCCAATAGTCGCGCGACTGCCGGTAGTCGAACGATCCGAGCGACATGTCCAGGCTCGCGCGTCCGCGCATCGGCGAGGTGCCGCTGAGGATGCCGGTCATGACCGACATGGCCGAGCCGCACACGATGATCGAGACCGGAGCGCGCCAGTCCGCCCCGAGATCGCCGCCGCTCGATTCGTCCATGAGGGACTGGATCACCGAATCCAGTTCTGCGCTGGTGTCGCGCAGGTAGGGATACTCGTCGAGCACGAGCACGTGGGGTCCGTCTTGGCGATCGCCAAGGGTGTCGACGACCTGTGACAGCGCATCGCCCCAGTCGCTGAAATGCCCCGGCGGGGCGCCCGGGTGCAGCGAAGCCGCGCTGCGGGCAAACCTGTCCAGGGCAGCCCGTTGGCCTTCGTTCAACACCAAGTGGTACACACCGCCGAAGGTCTCGGTCAGCCGTCGCAGCAGGTAGCTCTTGCCATATCGACGACGCCCGTACATGAGGCCCAGTCGCAGCCGCGGGCCATGCGCGGCGACGAAGTCGGCGAGATCCCGCCACTCGACGTCACGGTCGTGCAGGCTCTTCGGTTTGGGGTGCATAGAGAATCCTGTGCTCTCGTGCACAAGTTAGCATAACTTGATTTCGGTGAAACCAAATCATGCAACACTCGGTCACCGGTGCAATGCACGACACGGCCCGAGCCTGGGTCAAACCGCGTGGTCGCTGTTGTCAGATGCGCCAGCACTGGGTCTTGCCGAGCGATGTTCGGGGCAGCTCGCTGACGAGTTCCAAGGCTCGGGGGGCGCAGTAGGCGGGAAGGTGGGCCTTGACCGCGTCCCGGAGCGCGTCGAGTTCGGGAAGGTGGGCCGGGGTGAATCAGTGGGGGGCTATTGGTTCCAGTCGGCGAGTGCGGTTGGGTTGATGGCTTTGGTGCCGCCGAACACGATGAGTTCTTGGGTGACGCGCAGGTAGCTGTTGGTGATTGGCGGTATGCGGTCGGGTCGGGTGAGGACCAGCGGCGCGCAGCGGCGGGCGAGCAGGGGCGCGCTGGCGGCGGCGTCGGCGGGGTCGGTGCCGGTGGCCAGCCCGACGGTGTCGGCTTTGAAGCAGTGGCGTCCGTCGAGGAAGGGGGTGTCGAGCCAGCGGGCGAACCGGACCGCGGTGGCGTAGCGGTCCGCGCCGCCGAGGCGGGTGAGGGCCATGGGCCGCTGGCCGCTGCGGTTGGCTTGGGGAATCGCGCGTATCTGGGCTTCGATGTCGGCCGACACCGCGGCGGTGCCGCCCATGACGATGACATGGTCGGCATGTTCGGCGAGGTACGCGGCGGCATCGGGGTGCAGCGCGCCCGCGTCGGCGTACAGGATCGGATAGGGCCCCGATGCGGCGAACGGCCCCGCGGCGAGCGCGTCGGCGAAGGTGCGTCCTGACGCGACGATCACGAGGCGCCCGTAGATCGGCCCGAGGCCGGCGGGCCGCCCGACGCGGCGGGCGACCGCGACGGCGGCGGCAGCGAGGCCGTCGGTGTGGGCGATGCGCTCGGGGTGGGGGTCGATGTGCGCGAGCGCGGCGAGCGCGGCGTCGCTGATGTGCTGTGTGCCGCCGACGGCGATGATCTCGCTCACGCCAAGCTGCTCGAGCCACGCGACGGTGCCTGCTGGGAGGCCGCCTGGGGCGGTGAGCAGCAACGCCGCGTCGAGCGCGCCCGCCAGCGGCCCTGCGGTGAGCGCGTCGGTCCAGCTGTGCCCGCCGGCGAGCACCACGGTGTCGAGCTTGCCGTCGTTGAGCGCTGCCACTTGCCGGGCCACCTCCAGCGATGTCGCGTACCTGTCCGCGCCCCACAACCGCACCGCCTCGCCCTGACTCTCGTCCTCATCATCATCGCCGCCGCCGCCGCCACCACCACCGCCACCACCGCCGCCGCCGCCGCCCGTCGGCCCGGGTCCCGGTCCCGGCCCGGTTCCCGGTCCCGGCGGAGGGGGTTGAACGCGTCGGGGCTGCACCTTCTGCAGCGTTTCGGCCGCGAGGGTCTTGCCGGGGCCGTGCGTGTCTGTGTAGGTGACCGTGGCCCGCAGCCAGTGGCCGACATCAGCGGCGCTCAGCAGCAGGCTCTGCTGGGTGGCGCCGTCGACGGCTGTCCAGCTGCTCTGGTCGGGGGAGCGCTCCCACAGCCACACCTGGCCGGTCGTCCCGGTGTCGGGTTCGGTGAGCGCGGCCCGCAGCACCTGCCCTTCGTGCAGCGGTGTGCCCGGCAGCGTGAGCGTTCCCTCTTCGTCGACATCTGCGACTTCGATGCTCACCGTGACTGCGGCGGACGCGCCCGAGGGGTCCCTGGCCGTCACCCGCACGGTGTACGAACCGCGGGCTTCGTGGTTGAGCGGCGCCTTGGTCAGCACACCGCCGGTACCGGCGTCGATGCCGAACAACGCACGGCCGCTGTGATCCAGAACGTAGGTGAGCGGGTCGCTGTCCGCGTCGGCGGCCGTGGCCGCGCCGAACCTCACACCGGCCGGGGTGTTCTCGTCGACACTGAGCTGTACCGGGCTCTGCGCGAACACGGGCGGCCGGTTCGCCACTGGCGCAGCCCGCGTCGCCGACACCGACGTGCCGGTGGCGGTCTTGCCCGAACCGTGCCGGTCACGGTAGCCGGCCTGCGCACGCAGCCACTGGCCCTCGTCTGCGGCCACCGGCGTGTAGCTCGTCGTGTAGTTCGTCCCGGTCGCTCCGCTGATCGAGGTCCAGGTCTGACCGTCGGGCGACCGCTGCCATTGCCAGGCGACCGATGTCATCCCGCCGTCGGGATCGGCAAGCTGAGCGCCGACCAAGGCGCCGACTTGGGGATGCAACGGCGCGAACGTGACCGTGCCGGCCTCGTCCACGTTGCGCACCCTCACCGTCGCCTGCCGCGAAACGGTGACCGACCCGTCCGACGCCCGAACCGTCACCGCATAGGCATTGTCACGGCTGCGGTCGGCGGGGTTCTCGAAATCGGGCACCGCCCGGAAGCTCAACTCACCGCTATCGGAAATGCTGAAGTCGTCCCGGTCGTTGCCCCACAGCGCCCATGCAATGGGGTCGTTGTCAGGGTCGGCGGCAGCGAAGGTGGCAACGGCCACGGTCGCAGCGGTTCCCTCGTCGACCCCCACCGTCGACGGCCCCGACAGAACCGGGGTCTCGTTCACGTCGGTGACCGTCACCTCCACGTCCAACGTCCCCGTCGTCGCCCCGTCGGACGCTGCCACCGTCACCTCATAGACGTTGTCACCATCAGCATCGGCAGGAGACTCGAAATCAGGCGGCGACACAAACACGAGCACGGTCCCGGCGAAGCCGAAAGCGGCGGCGTCGTCACCGGACAACGACAACGACACAGCAGAACCCTCGGGGTCCACAGCCGAATAGACAGCCACCGCGCTGATGCCGTTCTCGGGAAAGCCCGGGCTGGTCGGCCCGCTCACCACCGGGGGCTCATCGACATCGGTCACCTCGACAGTGACGGCAATGGTGTCGTCGATCACGGTGTCGGCCTCGCCCGCGTCGTCGAGGCTGTCGCTCACCGAGACCGTCACCGAATAGCGCCGCCGCGTCTCGTAGTCCAGCGCAGCCTTTGTCTGCAGCCGGCCCGCGGAGGTGATGTCGAACAAGGCTGCGCCCTGGCTGTCGAGCGTGTAGGACAGCGTGTCGCCGTCGCTGTCACGCGCCGCCAGCGCCATGCCGATGCCCGCGCCCGCACCGGCGGTCTCCGCGACGGTGCGGACGGCGAACTCGCCGTCGGAGAAGAACGGCACCCCGTTGGAAGCGCCCGGCGTGCCCGGCGCGGCCACCGACCATGCCCCGGTGCGGGTGCTGTTCTTGGCCCGCACCTGCACGTCGCGACGGGCGCCGTTGGCGAGTCCGGTGATCGTGTAGCTGCGGGTGCCCGCCGCCGCCGCGTCGGCCGCCACCGTCCACTGCCCATCGGAGCGGTCAGAAGCATCGCTGCGGATATGACGCACGTCATAACCCGCCACCGCCGAACCCCCCGGATCCGACGGCGCGGTCCACGACACGGTCAACGAGCCGTCGCCCGGCGCCACCCCGCCCAGCGCAGGCGCCCCCGGCCCCGAACGATGCCCGTACACCGTCAGCGTCCACGAGTCCAGCCTCGAAACAGCCCCGCCCGACCGCCGGTCGCGCACCCGCAGCGTCCACGTCCCCGACGGGTCCTCCCCCAGATGCCGCGCAGAACCGAACCGGAACGGCGCGTACAGCCCGCACCTCGCCGGGCAGGCGGCGACGGACGCGGGCGGCGACAGCACCGACACCGCGCCCGACGGCGACACCAACTCCACCTCCAGGTCTCGGAACGCCGGCGCCCGGAACGACGCGTCCACCTCCACCCACTCCACGAAGTCGATCGGCGCGTCGAACTCCACGCTCTGCGAAACGCGTGCCCCATTGTCGGGAACCGACACCGCGCCGCCGGCCGAGGTCACCGCGGCGGTGCGCATCGACGGAAGGTTCGCCCAAGCGGAGGCGAGCTGCACCGCCGCCTCGGCGTCCACCACCCCGAAACCGTACTGGTGATTGTGCTCGTAATGCTGGCCGGACGCCCCGCGCCGCTGGGCCCCACGCTGCCAGCCGCTGTCGGAGGCGTCGTTCTTGCGGGCCGTCTCGGCCAGGATCAGCTTCACGTCCCGCCAAGTCAGTGTCCGGTTGGCGGCACGCACCAGCGCCACCGTCCCCGACACGATCGGCGTGGCGGCGCTCGTGCCGCCGAAGCTGTCCTGGTAATGGTGGATCCTGGCCGTGGTGGCGATTCCGGGAGCGGCGCTCAGGCCCCTGGAAGGCGCGCACACCCACAGGTTGGGACCCTGCTCTGAGTTGAACACCCTCTCGCCAGACGCGTCGACCGAACAGACCGTGGTCACACCGTGGTGGGTCTTGTACCCGTCCAGCGACGCCCACCCGCCACTGTCGTCGTCGTTGCCGGCGGAGGTGACGTACACCACTCCCTTGCCGCCGTCGCCCTCGCGCAGCCCCGACTCGATAGCCAGATCGATCAGCCGGGGTTGACGGCCGACATGGCCATCTTTGCTCCGGCTCCAACTGTTGTTGGAAACCGACGTGGTGGCCCGGCCCCGCGACTGAGAGTCGGCGTAGTTGGCTGTGGTGCCGTAGTTCGCGGCCTCATAGGCGTAGATGCTCGCCCGGGGCGCCACGCCCCGCATGCCGACATCGTTGTCGCGTGCGGCGATCAGGCCGGCCACGGCGGTGCCGTGTCCATCATCGGCGTGGGAGACGCTGCCGATGATGTAGCTGTGGTTGCGCGACGTCAGCACGTTGTCGCGCAGATCCTCATGGCGCCAGTCGAGCCCGCTGTCCACCACCGCCACGTTGATCCCAGCGCCCATGGTGGTGTTCCACGCAGCGCCCAGGTTGATGTCCTCGCCCGCTGTGCCGCCCAGGCTGCCGTCGTTGTCGAGGTGCCACTGGCAGCCGAGCAGGGGATCGTCGACGCCGGCCGGCGCCTTGGCGCAGTCGAGCGGGAGACGGTCGAATGACTGGACCCGGCGGAGAACCACCAGGTACGGGCCGGTGTCGGTCGCGTCCTCGGCGCTGACTCGCAGGTAATGGGTCCCCGCCTCCAACGTGCCCCTGAAGATGCTTTGGTGCCCGATGGTGCTCTTGCGCACATCGTAGATGTGCCTGGGAAGCGTGTTGCCGTTCTGGTCCGTCAACTCCAGTTCGACGTCGACGATGTCGCTGCCCGTCCGATCGAAGCTCGTCGCCGAGATCCACACCTGCTCCGAGGAGGCGAGTTCGATTCGGAACCAGTCCACGTCGCCTGCCGGGTCGATGCGGCCGCCGCCGGTGGCGCCCAGCGCCAGGGGCGCTGCCATCGCACGCGTGCTGCCCGGCTCGGGCGCCGCATCCACATGCAGGGTGAACAAGCCGGTCCGGCTCCCGTAGGGCTGGCTGCCGAAGGCCTTGACGCTGATGTAGTAGGTCCCGGCCGCCAGCCGGGTGCGCATCGCGAACTGGAGATCATGCGGCCACAGCCATGCGTCGTCGTTCTGGCTGTGGGTCACGCCCGGAACGAGAATCTTGCCAGCCAGATCCGGCACCAAGCCACCGCTTCGCACCGCCACGTCGGTGGTCTCGGTCAGCACGAGCTTGAAGAAGTCGGTGTCTGCCGCTGTCAAGACGCCGCGCCCCACTCCCCCGAGTTCGATGAGCGGCGCATCGGCCAGAGCGACGGGCTCCGCCAGGGTGCCGACGTACAGCGTGTAGGCGCCCTGCGCCCCGCTGTGGCCCGTGACCTTGACGTAGTAGCTCCCCGGCGAGAGCTCCCCGGTCATCATGAAATTGCGCGGGCCCGACACGACGTACGCGTCGTCGGACAGGTTGAGGCGGATGCCGCTCTGGTTGTACAGCTCGCCGTAGGTGTCGGTGTCCCCCGTCGTGTAGGCGTAGTAGTCGCGGTCGGCGGTGCCCGTGACGTCGAAGCGGAAATAGTCCGCGTCGGCGTTCGGGCCGAGGACGCCCTGAACCGGGAGTTCCGCCACGATCCTGACCGCTGTCGAGAGCGACCCGCCCGGCTCGGCCGGGGTTCCCGTGGTGGTGGTCGACCAGGCGCCGTCCACGCTGGCTGTGGTCGCCCGCACCTGCACGTCATAGGAGGAACCGTTGGTGAGCCCGGTCAGGATCGCCCGCAGGGGCCCTTCGGTCCACGCGTCGTCCACCACCGTCCAGTTGGCGTCGGACTTGTCGGTGGCGCTGGTCAGGATGTGGCGCACGTCGTAGGCCACCACCCCGGTCGCGCCCGCGGGCGCTGTCCACGCCAGCGTCAATGCAGTGTCACCCGGCGCGACATGGTCGATCGTCGGCGCCGTGATCGACTGGGCCAGCACGACGCCGCTGCCGGCTAGTGACCACAGCACTGCCACCGAGGCCGGCAGCAGCGCCCAGAGGCACGCGCGCCGCACGCTCAGCGGATGGCCGAGCATGCTCAATCGGTGGCGGTCTCCAGCCACCAATTCGGACTGGACAGCTCCACGCCTGGCTGGGCGGCCAACGTGTTCGCCAGGTCCAACGACGCCAATCCCGGTCGGGTCTCAACGAAGAACCCGTTGGCCACGTAGTCGAGAGCCGTCGTGCGGCCGGCCGCGATGCCGTTGCGCTCGAAGAACGAACCGACCGCCGCACCGTCCCAGTCAGGGTCGAGCACCAGCACCACACCGCCCGGCAATGCCATCAGCTCGCCCTCATCGGAGCGATACACAGCCAGCGCCATGCCGGTGCCGGCGGCACCATCCTCGCTCTGCGCCGCCGCACTATCGGCATCGCTGCCGACCGGGGCTAGGTCGTCACGGGGAACGACATCGCCGTCCAAGAGCACCAAATCGGGCTGCAGTCGCACCACCAGGGCACGGTCGCCGTCATGCCATGTGTAGGACTCCCCTGACGCCGGCTCCGACGGCGCTGATGCCTCTGCGTCGCCCTCTTCGTCGTCGACGGGCGGGACTGCCGCCGACGACTGCTGCACTGGCGCATGCTGTACCGCCATGGTGCCTTGGCCGCCGGCCTCGATGAGCGGCTCGATCTCGGGCACCCCGGGCGCCTCATGAGAAACGGGCGTCGACGCCCCCGCAGTCGCGGCGGCCGACACCCACAGGTCACCCGTCGATCGTTCAGACTCCTGCGCTGCCAGCAGCCGCCAGACAAATCCGCCCGCAAAGAGGACCGACAGCGCGACACCGACCCGAACCGCAGAGCGACCCGTCACCCAACCGCCCGACCGCGGTACCCCCCCCCCGGATCGGTCATCGGAGAGGGCCGGGTCATCAGCGAAGCAGAGTAGCTCAGCACACGGACCCAGCCAACCAACGAACAATGACCCGCCATATCACCTCACGATGGTTGTTTCATGCGATGACGCTGCCCATCAAACAACTCATGAGGTGCGTTGCGTGTTCAGTTCGTGTTCATGCTTTCGCTGCCGCTGAGTGCCCGCGCCACGAATCGTCACGCGGCGCAGCAGCAGCCGCTGGGGCCGTCAGGGCCCGCCGGCGCTTGTACCCAGCTCCGGCAGCGGGAACTCGAAAGCGCCGGGCAGCAACTCGGCAACGGTGGTGTTCTCGTTCACCGCGCAGTCAGGACCGCCCGCCTCGAGGAGCAGTTGGCGGCACCGGCCGCATGGAGCAAGCAGTTCGCCGTCTGCATCGGTGATGGTCACCGCCACCAGGCGACCGCCCCCGCTGCGATGCAGGTCGCTGACCATGCCGCACTCGGCGCAGAGCGTGAGCCCGTAGGACGCATTCTCGACGTTGCAGCCGGTGACGATCCGGCCGTCGTCCACAAGGCCTGCTGCGCCGACGTGGAATTTCGAGTACGGCGCGTACGCCATGCGCGACGCTGCGTGCGCCCGAGCACGCAGTTCGGCCCATCCGATGGCGGTGTCCTCGGCCATGCCGAACCTGCCTCCTCCGTCGCCTCTGCGACGAGAGTACGGCCACCGACGCCACCCGACTGAGCCAATAGCGTTCACGCCGTGCAGGTGACACTGCAGGAATTCGAGCTGCCGCTGGCACGGCCGCTGCTGACCGCTCACGGCTCGATCGCCGTGCGACGGGGCATCGAAGTGCGCGTCGGCGACAACGCCTGCGTCGGCACCGGCGAGGCGGCACCGCTGCCGGGCTTCGGCGTCGAGACGTATGAAGAAGCGCTGGCGGCGCTGGAGCGCTGGGCTGAGCATCCTGAGGGCGAGCCGCCCCGCGAACCGTGTGCTGCCGCCGCAGTGGAATCGGCACTCACCCAGCTCGACGCCGAGATCGAGGGCGTCACGCTGTCCACGCTGCTGGCCGAGACCCCACCGACGCAGCGGCGCATCGCCACCCACGCGTTGGTGTCCGATCTGGATCCTGAGGCTGCGGCCCAGCGCGCAGCGCACGCCGCAGCGGCAGGTCACCTGGCGGTGAAGCTCAAGGTTGCCGCCCGCGACCACGCCAGCCGTGGCGGCAACGGCAGCGCCGCGGACATTGCCGAACAGTCGGTGCGCATCGCACACGTGCGCCGCTCCCTGCCCGCCGGTGTGGCACTGCGACTCGACGCCAACGGCGGCTGGGACCGTGCGACAGCGGTGAAAGTGCTGCGCCCCGTCAGCCACCTCGACATCGAGTTCATCGAGGAGCCCACGCCTCATGCCGCTGACTGGGCGCAGATCAGCCGCACGGTCGGGCTGCGGGTCGCCGCGGACGAGCACCTGCGCGATGCCGACGCGCTTGACCGGCTGATTGCGGTCGGTGCCATCGAGGTCGCGGTGCTCAAGCCGGCGGTGCTGGGCGGTCCGCACGCTGTCTATGACTTGGCCCGGCGGGCGGCGATGCGTGGTGTTCGCTCGGTGGTGTCGTCGTTCATCTGCGGCCCCGCAGGTTTGCGCATCGCCCGCGAGACCGCCGTCGCGGTCGATCCGCATGGCGTGCATGGGATCGGCACGGCGACGCTGTTCGCCGAGCCCTTGCCGGAGGATGTGACGCCTGCCGGCGGGTACTTGCCTGTGCCGGTCGGCGTGCCCTAGATGCGCCAGCGTTGGGCCTTGCCGAGCGGTGTCTGGGGCAGCTCAGCGACGGGTACCGGCGGCAGACGCAGCTAGTCCAGGTCGGCCACCCAGTTCAGCTCGCAGCGGAAGGGACCGTCGTCCCCTCCTCGGTAGGTAGCGAGCTCGACCGTGTCGCGGTGTTCGACCCGAACGCGCGTAGACGTGTTGACTTCGACGCCGCTGCCGTTGACTCCGATCCAGCCGACCCCGCGACGTGCCGGTTCACGCCACTCTGCAAGGCCGCGGTCGTAGTACAGGCATTCCGAATCGGCGGTGATTTGCCAGTAGCCGGGCTTGAGCCGGCCCTCTGGTGCGTCTTGGCCCGTGCGATGCGCGCTTGCCGGCACCCAGGCCGCGTTGTCTTGTTCGTCGGCGTCATCGGAGAAGTGGGCGGCGAGGGTCGTCAGACGGTCGCGCGTGAGGGATGCACAGCGGCCGACGTGCGTCTCCCAGGGGCAGTTCGGGGTCTGTCCCTCGACATTGATGATCTCGAGCGGTGTTCCCCACGATTGGGCATCTGCGTCGAATCGGTAGACACCGGAGCCTTCGACCGGGTACGCATCGACGCTGCCGTTGAGCCTGAAGCGGATGCCGTCGTAGTACATCGGATGGTCGATGTCGAGGCTGCGCACGGCCAAGATGAGATTGGTGCGCGTGATCCCTGCGGGCAGTTCTGCGGCGATGCGCAGGGCCTCAACGTAGGGATACCCGAACAGGTAGCCGAGTGCGTGCAGCTGCTTGTCGCGGTCGAGGTCGGCGTCCTCGATGTTCTCGTTGACGAACTTGATGAACGGTTCGCCGGCGTAACGCGGCTCGATGTTGTCCTTTGCGCCCCCGCCCATGACGAGCCAGCCGTCGGCGGCTGCGCCTGCGGGCTTCATGTAAACGTCGGTCTCGCTGCAGACGGACGAGGTGAACATCGCGCCGCCTCTCGCCTCAATGGATGCGATCAGCCCGTTCGAACCCGCATCCTGGATCGCGAGGAAGCACGCGGCGCCGACGGTCATCGAGATGTAGACGTCGGGGTTCGCGTCAGCCACGGCTTGCATCTCGGTCGCGAGCGAGGGCGCGGCCGGGTCGTGGCGGACCGGGGTGAAGCTCGACACGACCTCGGGGTGAGCTTCGGCCCATTCCCCGAACGCCGCCTCGTAGGCACGCCCGTAGTCGTTGTCCATGACGACCGAGGCCACGCGCACCGGCAGCTTCCCGGTCAGGTTCTCTTCGATCCAAGTACCCCACAGCACCGCCTCGGTGCCATACGCCAACAGCGAGCCGGTGGTCCACGGATGGGTCGCTGGGTCGCCCCAGGCCGAATGATGGCTCTGCGCAAACGGGTGCGGGATGCACTCGTCGTTGATCCGGTCGTAGGTCGCCATGGTGCTGGGCAATCCAAGCGTGACGATCGACAGCACGTTCTCCGACTTGATGAAGGCGTCCACGTTGTCAATCGCCCGTTGAGCGACGAACCCGTCATCTTTGGAAATGAGAACGAGCTGGCGGCCCGAGACCGGGTCGTTGGCGTTCACCCAGTCGAAGTAGCTCTCCATGCCGGCGCCGACCCGTGCGTTCTCGCCGGCGAGGCCCGACTGAGCCAACGAGTAGCCGATGCGGATCTGGGCGTCGGTGACGCCTGCCATGTCGGACCAGCCACTCGGGCAGTCGTCGAGGTCGATCCGGAACCCAGCCAGCCCGCGCAGGACGTTGTCGTCGTCGATGCCGTAGTTGCCTGCCCTGATCTGCCGCGTCAGCTCATCGACGATCTCAGCGCGTTGAGCAGCTGCTTCGGCGAACAACTCCTTGATCGCTTCTTGGTCTGTCGGGGTGCCCACAGTGGTGTCGCCGGCGGCGCGCTGGCCTACCAGTCGCGCGGTGGCCCACCGGTCAATCCCGGACAGACGCCTCATCGAGCGATCGGCGACTTTCGCCGTCGGCAGCGCCGCTGTGCCGCCGACAACGAACCCGCCCGCATTCGCAGCGGCCAGACGCGCCTGCTGATCGGCAGGCATCGGCTCGTCACGCGGGCCGGCGAGCACGATGCAGTCGCTGCCGATCACCCCTGCGAGCATCGCCGCGGCGTACATGTCCGACTGCGCCCTCGCATCCGAACCGACCACGATCGGATCCTCACCCGCACACGACCCTTGCGACTGCGGCGGCACTGCAACGCCGTTGATCCTGGGTGGGACGCCCTGAGTTGCTGCAGCGTCGGGCGTTACGCCAGCCGCGTGCTGACCCACGCGACGGGCCGTGGCCCACCGATCGGGCCCGGACAATGAGGTCATCGAGCGGCCCGCGATCTTCGCCGGCGGTACCGCCGCCATTCCGCCCACAACGAACCCGCCCGCATTCGCAGCGGCCAGACGCGCCTGCTGATCGGCAGGCATCGGCTCGTCACGCGGGCCGGCGAGCACAATGCAGTCGCTGCCAATCACCCCTGCGAGCATGGCCGCGGCGTAGATATCCGACTGCGCCGCCGCATCCGAACCGACCACGATCGGATCCTCACCCGCACACGACCCCTGCGATTGCGGCGGCAGCGCCACTCCAGCGGATTGCGCCGACACGGCCCCTGCGGGAACCAACGCGGCCAGCGCGCCTACCAGGCACACCACCACTGCCGCGACGCTGATGCGCCGCAGCGAAATTACATATCTACGGGGGGGGGGGGGCAGCAAACATGGGCAGGGAACCTAACACTCTCTGATGAAGCGTGAGCGGCGACGATCCGCTGCGTGAGCGGGCAGCAGTTCCAAGCCGATTGGTCGAGGCGGGCGGCAGCCCGACGCTCATGTGAATGCTCGTGGCTGCGGGCAGAACCTACGCGTCTCTGTCGGCTAGGAGGCTGTGGCTTTGCCCCGGCGCCAGAAGCGGAAGAACTCAGGTATGCCGATGAGACCCCGGCTCACGGTGACGCTCGGCAATGCTTGGGGCGGCGTGAGCTTAGGAGACTCGGACTGTTCTGGATCCGTCCTGACCGTGCTGGCCTCGCCCATGCCGTCAGGTTACACCGAGCAGCAAAGCAAGCAGAAGCGTCCCCCCAGCGAACGTGGCATAGACCTGCAGCGCTACCAAGCGCTTCGTTCTCGTCAGCGATTTCTCGTTGCGTTTGCGGTGGCCTTCGTGCGTGAACGCCAAAGACAGTTCGAAGTCCTCCACGCTTGAGGCTTGGTTCGAGAAGTAGTCGAGAGCATCGACATCGGTGCCTTCGTTCCAGCGACTGGCCGAGAGTTCGACGAGCAGTGTCAGAACCACCAAGGCCACGGCGGCGTAGGTAATCCAGAGACCCAACTCGCGGCTGACCGGTTGATCGGCGGGCTGGGCTGCGAGAGCCACGAGTCCTGCAGAGAGGAACCCGGCGAGCATGCTGCGTGACAGAGACTGCAGGCCGCGCAGACGCTCGTCTTGCTTGCGGCGCAGTTCTCGGGCCTCATCGAGGAGGTGCCCGGTGATCGAAGCTTGGCTGCCATTGGACATGGGTCCAACCTCCTTCCGACTACAGACGCCAGCGCTGGGTTTTTCCCAGGGGGGTTTGGGGCAGCTCGGCTACCAACTCAAGGGCTTGGGGGGCGCAGTAGGCGGGGAATTCCGCTTTCACTGCTTCGCGTAGTGCTTCTAGTCGGGGGGGTTGTGCGGGGTCGGTAGCGACTACTACGGCTGTTACTGCTTGGCCCCACTCGGGGTCGGGGCGGCCTACTACTGCTACTTCGGCGACGTTGGGCAGGTCGGCGAGGATTCGTTCTATTGCTACTGGCCAGACCTTTTCGGCGCCGGTGGTGATCATGTCGTCGACTCTTCCGAAGACGGCGAGCTGGCCGTCTTCTGATACGGCGCCGGCGTCTCCTGTGGGGAACCAGCCGTCGGCCGTGCGGGGATCGGTTCCGTCGCGGTAGCAGCGCAGCAGCATCGGGCAGCGGAGCTGCACTTCGCCGTTGGCGATGCGCAGCTCGACGCCTTCGAGCGGCCAGCCTTCGTAGATCACGCCGCTGAACGTCTCGGTCATGCCGTAGGTGGCGACGGTGTTGGGGGGCCGTTGGGCGGGCATCGCGGAACCGCCTAGCAGGATCGCTCGGAATGCCGATGCGTCGATGCGCGCTAGCGCGGTGGGTACCAGCGAGGTGAGGGTTGCGCCTTGGCGGGCTGCTGCTTCGACCGTGGCTGCGTCGAAGCCGTCGTGGACCTCTAGGGGCGTGTCGGTGAGCAGTGTGCGGACGACTACTGCGAGGCCGCCGACGTGTGCGAGTGGCAGGCATGCCAGCCAGCGGTCGGTGCTGGGATCTACGGCGAGCGCTGAGCTGGTTGCCATCGCGTTGGCCTCGATGGCTGCGTGGGTGAGGACGGCGCCTTTCGGATCGCCGGTGCTGCCGCTGGTGGCCATGACGAGTGCGTCGCCGGCCTCGACGTCCCAGCCGCCTCGGCGGCGGTGGCGGCCGGTGGCGTCCACGACGACACTGGCGCCCATGCGCTCGACGAGCGACTCCTGCGCCGTGGCCGGCAGCCGCTGATCGACGGGCAACACGGCGTCGCCGGCATCCCAGGCTTGCTGCAGCTCGGCTACGAAGCGATCACCGCCGCCGATCGCCAGCGCCACCAGTCGTCGCACGGCGCGGACACTACCGATGCGGCCGCTCGTGCCCGCCGGAATTTGCGCTCGGCGAGCGCGGCGCTGCGAGGGCTGCCGCTGGGCAACGAGCGGGATCGTTCGCTCGAAATGGATGAGACGTTGGCGGAGTTGTCGCACGTGGGCGCGAGACTGTCGGCTGCATGGATACGACCGCTGCAACGCCGACGCTGCGCTGGACCGGCGACAGCATCGAGATCATCGACCAGACGCGCCTGCCGGGCGAGCTGGTGCTGATCGACGTGCGCGACGTGGCCAGCGCCGTGGATGCCATCGAGCGGCTTGCCATCCGGGGCGCGCCAGCCCTCGGGGCCTTCGGGGCGCTTGCGCTGGTTGTCGGCCTCGACGAGGCGCAACCCGGTTCGCTGGGTGACGCCGGTGCGGTGCTGGAACGTTTCAGGACCGAGATCGGCGACGCCCGCCCGACCGCGGTCAACCTGCGATGGGCAGTGGACCGCACGATCGATGCCGCGCTGGCTGCCGCCGGTTCGTTCGGCTCGAGCGACAACACGGGCGATGGCAGCGCCAGTGAGCAGGGCAACACCGGCGACAGCGGCAGTGCAGGCAGCGTTGCCGAGCTGCGCCGGCGGCTGCTGGATGAGGCCCTGGCCATCGGAGCGGAAGATGCTCGGGCGTGCGCCGAGATCGGACGGTTCGGCCGCGAGCTGCTCGCCGACGCCACTGTCATTGCGACGCACTGCAATGCAGGACGGCTCGCCACGGCGGGCACGGGCACGGCACTGGGCGTCGTGTACGCGAAAGCCGCGGGGGGCGAACCGGTGCGTGTGCTGGCCGCCGAGACCCGCCCGCTGCTGCAGGGTGCACGGCTCACCGCCTGGGAACTGGCCGACGCGGGCATTGATGTGTCGGTGGTCGCCGATGCCGCGATGGCGTCGCTGATCGCGGGTGGTGCGGTGGACGCGGTAGTCGTGGGCGCGGATCGCATCGCTGCCAACGGCGACACGGCCAACAAGGTCGGCACGCTGGCGCACGCGCTCGCTGCCGCGGACGCTGGCATCGGCTTCTATGTCGCCGCCCCGACCACCACGATCGACGCAGCGCTTCCATCGGGCGAGTGCATTGCCATCGAGCAGCGGAACCCCGACGAGGTGCACCACGCCGGAGGGACGCGTCTGACCCCTACGGAAGCCGTCGCCATCAATCCCGCATTCGACGTGACGCCCGCCCGCCTGATCACGGCGATCATCACCGACGCCGGCGTGTTGCGACCGCCGTACGACCGGTCCATTGCTCAGGCGCTGGCTGCAGCCGGAGACGACATGCGGGAGTCAGTCGAATGAAGGGCACAAGCGAATATCCGCCGGTGGCGTTGGGCTCGGCCCAACCGGGGAGAGGCCGGTGCTGAACCGCTGGGACGACGCTGAGGCGGCACGCTGGGCCGAGCTGGGTGACCTCGGCGAGATCACCTACGGCTCGCGCGTGGTGGGCGCCGATCCAGCGCTGGTGCTGCACGGCGGCGGCAACACGTCCATCAAGGGCCACAGCACCGACGCCTGGGGCGAACCGGTCCCGACGCTGTGGGTGAAGGGCAGCGGCTGGGATCTCGCGACCATCGAACCGCCCGGCTTCGCACCGCTTCGCTTGGAGCCCGTCCGGCGCCTGGCCGAGCTGGCGGAGCTGAGCGACACCGAGATGGTGAACCAGCTGCGGATCCAACTGCTCGACGCCAGCGCTCCGAACCCGTCGGTGGAGGCGATCCTGCATGCGCTGCTGCCCCACCGCTCGGTGCTTCATAGTCATGCCGACGCCGTGCTGGCACTCACCAACACCGCCGACGGCGACGGGCGGGTGCGCGAGCTGTGGGGCGACCGGGCTGTCGTGGTGCCCTACGTGATGCCCGGTTTCGATCTGGCCCGTCGCTGCGCGGACGAATGGCAGGCGCAGGCCCACGACGGCACCGAGGCGATGGTCCTGCTCAACCACGGCATCTTCACCTTCGGCGAGACCACGCGCCAGGCATACGACTCGATGATCGACCGGATCAGCGAGGCCGAGCAGTGCCTCGCAGAAGCGGGCGTGACATCGTTCGGCGAGACCGGCGACGACAGCCTGCTGCAAGAACTGTGGGGCAGCGCCGACGCCGGGGCTCTGACGGCGGACCAAGTCGAAACGGTGGCCGAGCTGCGTGCAGAGATGTCGGCCGCGGCGGGCGTACCGATGCTGCTGCGGGCCGTGCATGACGAGCGGGCAGCAGCGTTCTGCGCCCGCAACGACCTGGTTTCGGTGGCACAGCGAGGGCCGGCGACGCCCGATCACATCATTCGCACCAAGCAGTTCCCGATGGTGGGCCGCGACGTGGATGCCTTCATCGAGGGTTACCGCGCGTACTTCGAGCGAAACTGCGGGCGTCACGCCGACGGCGCATCGCAATCCGATCACAGATCCGACGAGGAAGGCAGTTCGCAGACCTCGCTCACGATGCTCGACCCAGCACCGCGTGTGGTGCTCGATCCCGAACTCGGGCTGTGGACCGCGGGCCGCCGCGCAGCCGACTGCGACATCGCTGCGGACATCTACCTGCACACGATCGACGTCATCAGCGCCGCAGAGGCTCTCGGGGGCTACGTCGCGCTCAGCGAAGCCGACCTGTTCGACGTGGAGTACTGGGAGCTCGAGCAGGCGAAGCTGGCGCGGGCCGGCGCGCCAGCTGGCTTGGCCGGCCAGGTGGCGCTCGTGACGGGTGCTGCTTCGGGCATCGGACAGGCCGCAGCCGCGGCGTTGGCCGCAGCCGGAGCGGCAATAGTCGGCATCGATATCGACATCGGCATCACGCACGACGATGACGGCGACAGCGACCGGCCGTCAGCACTGCACGGTTCGGCATGGCTCGGAATCGAGGCCGACGTCACCGATGCCGGAGCGGTGACCGAAGCGGTTGCCAGCGCAATCGAGCGCTTCGGCGGCATCGACATCGTGGTAGCGGCGGCCGGCATCTTCGGCCCGTCGGCGCCGCTGGAAGAGCTCGTTGATGACTCCGGCCTCGGCACGGCATGGCAGCAGACATTCGACATCAACGTGAGCGGCGCGGCGAACACCCTCGCCGCGGTTCATCGGGTGGTGCGGCACTCGCCGGCCGGAGGTCGTGTTGTCATCGTCGGTTCGAAGAACGTGCCCGCACCCGGCAAAGGCGCAGCGGCCTACTCGGCATCGAAAGCAGCGCTGACGCAGCTCGCCCGTGTGGCAGCGCTCGAATGGGCGCCCGACGGCATCACCGTCAACGTCGTGCATCCTGACGGCGTGTTCGACACGGGGCTGTGGTCGGACGAGCTCATCGCCCAGCGCGCTGCCAGCTACGGGCTCACCTCCGAGCAGTACCGGCGGCGCAACCTGCTGGGCCGCGAACTGGCGTCACCCGACGTCGGCGCGCTGATCGCCCAAATGTGCGGCCCGGCGTTCGCCCACACCACCGGCGCCCAGATCCCCCAGGACGGCGGCAGCGACCGAGTCATCTAGCCGGGCCGACCCCTCCTATCCGCTACGTGCGCGACGCGACGCGCGAACGTGGGGAGTGCACGCCCGCAAGTGGAGGTGCGCCGTGGAGCGCGCGGACCTGACCGAGTTGCACTACATCTGCCATATGAACAACTTGCCGTCAATTCTCGCGAACGGCATCCTCAGCCATAGGCACGCTCAACGACACCACCCGACCCGAATCGCGAACGAAGATGTCCAAGGCCGACGTGCTAGGACGACGGTGCCGGGCGGCCGTCCGTTACACGACTACGTGAATCTGTATCTCAATGCACGCAACCCGATGCTGTATCGGGTCACCGACGGCGGTAACGACGTAGAACATCTGTGTGTGTTGTCAGTCTCGACGCAGGTACTTGACCACGACGACGTGGTGCTGACCGACGGAAACGCTGCCTCGGGTCCGACGGCGTTCCGCTCGGTGTCCAGCGGCTTGGCTGCGATCGAGCGTCAACGCGTCTTCGCCCAGAATTGGAACCATGCAGATCCGTTGGAGAAGCGAGAGCACCGACGGGTGATGTGTGCTGAAATCCTTGTGCCAAGATCCGTCGACGCTGCGATGATCTCGGGCGTCTACGTCGCCAGTGACCGGATCGCTGCCTCAGTCTCGGCTAGCGTTGCGAACGTTCGCGCGATCGTCAAGGAGTCTCTCTTTTTTCGTTGATGCGAGTAGGCACGAACAAGGCAGGAAGCACAGCCGGGGGGACAGCGTGATTCATCTCACGACAGGCGATGTGCTCTCGGCCAATGCTCAGACGCTCGTCAACACGGTCAATTGCGTAGGCGTAATGGGCAAAGGCGTCGCGCTGGGCTTCAAGCAGCGGTTTCCTGAGATGTTCCGCGACTACGCCGAGCGATGCCGAGAAGGCTTGGTGCGGCTTGGAGAACCGTACCTCTTCAGACCACTCGTCGAGCCTTGGATACTCAACTTCCCTACTAAGGACCATTGGCGATCTGTGTCACGGCTCAGCGACATTGAGGCGGGACTCGACTACCTCGCATCCCATCTCACGCAGTGGGGCATCACGTCGATGGCAGTGCCTCCTCTCGGCTGTGGCCAGGGCGGTCTCGACTGGCCAACTGTGGGACCCGTGCTGTACCGCCGGCTCGAGGAGTTGGCAATCCCGGTGATTCTCTACGCGCCCCAAGACACGCCCGTCGAGCAGGTCTCCAGGGAGTTCCTGATGGAAGGCGGTGGCGGAGCAGCGACCGATCCCGATTCGAACATTCCGGCAGCCTGGATGGCTCTGGCAGTGATCATCCGCAAGCTAGAGCGAGAGCGTTATGCGGCACCTGTCGGACGAACTTCGTTTCAGAAGCTCGCGTACTTCGCGACCGTCGCAAGTGTTCCTACTGGCCTTGAGTTCGAGCAACGAAGCTACGGACCGTTCGCCAACGGACTCAAGTCAATTCAGACGAGGCTTATCAACAACGGAATTCTGGCGGAATCCAAGGTGGGCCGAATGTTCGAGGTTCACACAGGTGCCGCGTACCGCGATGTGGTACGCCGCCGCCAGCATGAAATCGAAGTGCACATCGAAGCGATCGAGCGCACGGCTGATCTCATGCTCCGCGTCGACACAAAGCGGGCTGAAGCCTACGCGTCGGCGCACTTCGCGGCCGTTCTGTTAGCTCACGACAAGGGCGGGCGGCCGACTGAGGCCGAGGTGCTGGCGCAGGTCATGCGCTGGAAGTCACGACGCCGCCCACCTCTGGCCGAAGAGGACGCTGCCGACGCGATCCGCAGTTTGAGCATGCTGGGTTGGCTTGACGCGGAATTCAGCGAGACACTCCCGGCGCACGACGACTTTCCTGATACCGAGAGCGCTGCAGCGTAGGCACCTGCAGGCCACCGGCTGAATCTGACAAGCAGCTAGAACTGGCGGGCGTCGATGGTGACGCCGGCGTCTTGGGCTAGAGCGCGGAGTGTTTCGATATCGGCGGGCTCGGCCGTGAGCGTGATCTGAGTGCTTTGTGTGATGTGCTGGATCTCGTTGTTCTCGAAGCCGTCTTCGATGCGGTTGATGATCTCGCGCAACAGGTTGACGAGGCTGTCCCGGTCTACCTCCGGCCCGAGGCTCGTGTTGGCGGTCAGCGAGAGCTGCCAGTGCTGGGCTGGCGGCGGTGGCGGAGTCGGCGTGGGTGGGGTGGGCTGAGGCTGCGCCGGGGTGACGACATCGGGCGGGGCAGGTTCGGGTGCTGGACTGGGGGCTTCGGGCACCGTCGCGCGCCGGAGGCGCACGGTACGAGAGGCCAGATTGATGTCGCCGCGGTCGTGAACGGTGTACACGTTGTTGCCGTCGTCGATGAGTTCGACATCACCGCGACGGACGGCTTCGTAGATGGCCTCGGACAGCTCACCTGCTCCAGTAGGCAGCAGTGGCTTGTGCGGGTTCGACCAGAAGCTGTCGCGGACCTCGGCGAGTGGCACGCCGTAGTCACTGTCGCGCAGGTTGTGCATCAGAGCGCTGTAGCCGAACTCACCGACTTCGAACGCCTTGCTCTCGTCGCGCAGCAATGCCCACACGTGAGCTCCGTTCAAGGCGTCCTGCTTGTCGGTTGCGAGCCGTACGAAGCGCTCTTCCCGTTCGAACTCGCCCTTCGGTGCGAGGTATGCGATGTGGCGGTAACACAGCTTGACCCGAGCATCGAGCGCCTTGAGCGCTTCGGCGGCGTCCCGCTTCGCTTGGGCAGCCATGTCGTCGTCGGCTTGGACGGCAGGAAGCTCGGCCACACGCTTGCGGGCCAGCCACTCCGAGGCGAGGCCTCGGGCCTGCGCCCGAGTGGCCGTGTTGGCGACTGCAAATACAGCCGACGATGCCCACTGCACGCTCATGGGCGACGAACCCCGGCCCATCGCGGCTGCGATTGCCTCGCGGGTCACCGTGTCGTCGCCGTTGAACAGCGAGAACCAGCGCGAGTCCAGGATCACCAGGCGCGTCTGGTGCTGCCGGTCGATGCCGGCCTGTCCGATCACGTCGCGTGCCGCTGCAAACGAAACGCCCTCTGGAGGGACATCGCCGCCATCGACAGAAACGACGTCACCGAAGGGGCCCGAACTCGTCAGCGCAAACGCGCGCTCCGTGACGGCCTGGTCACGGTCGGCCTCGCTGACCGCCTGTTTCTCGGCTTTGGTGAGCATCCCGAGCGTCTTGCGAGTCTCGACGACCCACCGCTTAGGACTGCTGCCTCGACCCGCAATCGAGTCCACCGAGGCCATGCCCGCATCGGTTTCCAGCAGCTCAACAGCCACCGCCTCGGCATCGCCAGCGCCGTAGCCGCTGACCGGCACGAACGACGCAGCGTGCAGTTCCGCCTCGGTCGCACCCCGAGCACCGTTCGCTCGGGGACACAGCGACCGGACGAACAGCGCTGTAGCCATCCGTTCCGCTGATCGCGGATTGTCGTTGCTCCAGCCCTCGGTGCGAAGCGCGTCTAGCCGACGTGCTACACCCCGGTCCGGATTGTGCTGATCAACGATGTCGACGCTCGCGACCTCGCGCAAGTTCGACAGGGTCCGGTGATCGGCCACCAAACCGGAACTGAGCAGCGAGTCGCGTACCTGATGTGACTGCAAGGGCAGGTCGCCACTATCGATCAGTTCCGGAACCCATTCGCCGTCGGAAGCCCGACGCGACTGCTCATAGGCAGTCGACGCGAAGAGGCGGATGGTGGAACGGACACGCTGGAAACCGGCATGCTGCGCCCACTCGTTCTCGGCGAGGGCAATCAGGCTGGGATGGAACGGAAAGCAGCGGGCCACGGCGTCACGAAACGCGGCGCCTGTCGGCCCGCCAAGCTTGTCGAACACCTTGGTCGCCCACGGACCTCGCATGTGCTCGGTGAAACGGTCCGCGACGTGGTCGGTCTCGGCACGGGGCGGCAGGCGTTCGAACAGCCGCCGTTGGATGATCTCAGCGAAGTCGCCGCCGCCCGTTACCGCCGTTGTACGGCCGTTGCGGGTCAGCAGCGCCTCCAGTTCGGTTTGGCACTGGGCACCCGCTTCGTTCAACGCCATGTCGTCTTGGTCCGACGCGATCATCACCACCACGACGACACAGTTCGGCACGTCGTTCACGACATCGAGCAACGCCCGAAGGAACGCCATCTCACGCAGTGCACCGTCGGGATCGTTGGCCGCCGCCAGCCGGATGTAGTCCATGATCTCGTCGACCAGGATGAGCACCGGCCGACCGGTACTCCGCAGCGCCTCGGCTAGATGCTTCTTACTGGTGATGTGCTCCTTGAACTGGTCGTAGCGGTGCCCGTCCTTGTCGAAGAGCCGCCACAAGAACCGCTCGCCGAGCAGTTGCGCAGGGCCGAAGTCTTCGCTCGCAGCAGTGGTGTTGTCGCAATCAAGCACAACGCAGACCGGGCTGCCGAGGTCGGGTCGCACGTTGCCATCACCGGCGATCTCTCGCGCCGATGCGAATACCTCTCGGCCCAAATCGGTCGGTGCCAGCTCAGTGGGATGAGCGGCGAGATGCCAGAGGCCGATCAACCCATGTGACTTGCCCCCGCCCATCGCTTGGTCGAGTCGCCATACGGCAGCTGTCTGCGTTGATCCCTCCACACCGAGTCGCACAGCAACCCGTGCCATGAGCTCGACGAGGTCACCCGTCGGGTGAGTAATCGCGCCGAAGTACGACGGTGACGCGTATGGCGTCTGATTGGACTCGATGCCAGCCACGCCGAACACGGCGTCGTGCAGTGACATCTGCACGTCGTCTACCGCACCATCGCTGCGCGTGACCTCTGGACGCAAGGCGACGGTTTCCCACCACGGATGCGCTTGGGTACTCGCGTTCATCGTCAGTCAATCCCCTCCTGCACAAACAGCGTGCCCTGTCGATCCTGTCGTTCCTCTTCCGCCAGCCGCTCGCCGGTCTCATGCGTCAGCCGCGTGGCCCGCTCGGCGATCAGATGCCGCTGCCGCACGACCCAAGTGAAGGTCTGCCCGTCACGATCGCTCTCGCCGAGCACGCGACCGAATTCGGACATGGCGGCCCACAGCATCTCGTCATCCGCCCGCTCCAGCAGGTGCAAGGCCGTCGCGATGTCGCTGATCGAACGCCCCTCAGCGGCAACAGCGAACACGATGTCCACCACGGGGCTTGTGGGGTGGAGGCTGAGCGAGTCGACGGTCTCATCGCCGAATGCCAACCGTGGACCGCCCTTCACTTTCTGCAGCACTCCCTTGACATCGTCCTCAGTCACGTCGTAGGACAGTCGCAGCCAACGTGCCTCGGACGCTGGGGCGACGCCGCGGCCGTGCTGACGCAGCCACGAGAGCGCGAACCGGGTACGCACATCGAAGTCAGTCAGCTTGAACCGATCAATCCGTACATCGGCGGCGGCTTCGACTGCACGATGCGCCATCCCCAGAAAGTGATCGAACGGCACAGGCTGGCCAGTGAAGTCGCGCACTTCGGAGTACTTGCCGACAACCTCCATCGCCGGGGCAATCGCCGCCATGCGCTGGTCGGAATCGGCCAAGCCATCAGCAGTCCAAGCAGGGACACGCGATGCGATCACCGCCCGAATCTCCTCGTCCACCATGCGGACATCACCAACGGGCCGATCCTGTCGGGCGGCGCGGCACGCCATCATGATCGTATTGTCGATGTACTCGCCAGCCTGCTTGCCGCCCTTCTCGGTGCTGCACGGCCACGAGCCGGTCAAAACCAGTCCTGCATCGCTGATGGCCGTGAGCACGCGAACCCAAGCATCAGGATCTCCATGCCCGAACACGATGCTGACCACACCGTCGGGCTTGACCTTCAGTCGCGCCTGCTCAAAAGCCTTCGTGATGGTCTGCCTGTAATGAGCTTCCGTGCGGTGATCAGGATCATCGATGGTTGTCTTCTTGATAACCGCTTCATGCGTCTTCTCCTGCAGCCCACCGGCGTCGGTGGTCACCCCGAACCAGGGATCGGCGGTGACCAGGAGCCGCTTGAGCCACACGTACATCAAGTCAGATGAGTCGCAGTAGTTGATCATCGAGTCGTATGGCGGGTCAGTCACCACTGAATCGAGGGACGCATCTGGCAGCGCCAACTCGGTGGCAGAACCGCGCTGCACCGATGCCGGATTGCCAGCAGCTCGCTCAAGTTGCTTTCGGAGGCTTCGAATCGTGTGAACCGACAATGAGATCCACGTGCCCGGACCCTCACCGCATCCGGTTTCGAAGTAATCGAAGCTGTGTGAGATACCGGAGTCGTTGTAGTAGATGTGCCCCGTCTTCTGCGAGGGAACCTGAAGCGTCGCGCACCTGCTGCTGTACTTCATTCGACGGGCGAGATTCGAAGCGGCGTAGCCCGCCAGCGCCGAGACGTAGTCGTCGCTGGCCCCCGCAGCTTGCATCCGCGCACTCATCTGGTTGACGATGCGTGCAAGCCGGACGAACCCAAGGGTTTGGCGGTCGTTGCACAGTTCGCCCCAACTGCGATATCCGAAGTTCACGGGGGCGATGAACCTCGAGAGCCCGGGGTCCATCGGCTCACGGGGCACTGCAGATAAGTCAGGCCCGAATGGCCCTTCCGCGCTGAGTACCGCGTCGAGTCTCTCCGCGGCAGCCAGATCGGCGCTGCTGGGCTCGCGGTAACGCTTGCCAACATCAGCATCAAGATCGGCAACTGCAAGCATCACATCATCCTTGAGGCCGTCGCGCATCATGCGCTTGAGCGTTTCCGAGTGATGTGTGTGGCCGCAGAACGAACAGACGCCGCTCTTGCCGCGATCCCCCGCAGTCTCTCTCAGTGTGGGTTGAGACTCCGGCTTCCCGTCGTGAACCTCGGCAGCACAGGCACCTAACGATTCGTGGGGAACGATTCGGTAGGACTGTCCCGGGTCGTCCTTCTTTGGGTTGGGATTGCGAAGGGCGAGCCTTCCGGTGAGCGGAAATCGGTTGCCGCAGTTCGTGCAGGGCAACGTCACGGCCCACACGTAGCCCCACGGACGCTTGCCGTTGACGACTGGATAAAACTCACCCATCACAGACTCGTAACGACGTCCTACTTCGTTGAGCACGAATCGCACGTCTCGCAATAGCCGCGGTTCGGTGAAGTACTCGGCGGCGTGCTCGTCGTACCCTTCGAACGGCAACGGCGGCTCGTCGTCCCAATTGCGCATCGGGTAGTCGGCCAACAAGCGGCCGGCGAGAGTTGCAACCGGTGAGTAGTCGATGCCCCAGGCCTGCACGCCCAACCGGGCGGCTTCGAGCGGAATCATCGCCCTGCCCGAGAACGGATCACAGAGCTTCGCACCGTCGGGGTAATGCTTGGCAAGCTCGGCGCGCAATTCGACATTCGCGGCGTCGTAGTCAGTCATCGCCTCCCGAACGAGATTCTTCAGGCTTTCTTGTTCGCTCGGATCGTGAGGCCACGGCAACAAAGAGCAGAGCACGGCCGCCTTGGCCTGGGCCAGTGGTCGTGATGCGAACCAGGTGAACAAGCTCTTCTCAGCGAAGCCCGTGCCCCAGCCACGGGCCGAGTGCGTCGATACTTCCTCACACGGGAACCACCGTTCGATCAAGCGCGTGCTCATGCATCGTCGCCTTGATGTTCAAGTGCCGCGCTCAATGCGCTGCCGGCGAGCCGGTACTCGGTGACGTCCTGGAGGCTGTCGCGGAAGACGTTCGCTGGGTCCTGCCAATGCCCGAACAGGCTGCCCTCGCCGTCGATGCAGTTGTCCACCACATACAGCCAGTAGTCATCCCGATGCTGACGGGCACTGGTCAATTCGCCGGAGGTCAGACGCACGCCGCTCGTAGAGGCCTGACCGGCCACGCCCTTGACCTCGATGCAACGCACTTGAGGTCCGCGACGAGCTTCGAGGTCGTAACCACGGTTCTGCGTGTGGACATCGGTGACATGCCAGCCATCGGCTACCAGATGCTCAGTGACCCAACGCATGGACACCTCCTCACTCTCAGCAGCAGACTCCAGATCAGCTGGGTCGGCATCCAGCCCAGCCACAACACGCGCCCAACCGATGCGGCGCGGTCCGGATGTGGTCACCTGCGCGACCTTCTGAGCTTCGGCAAGTCGGCTGTCAACCGCGGACTTGATTCGCTGACGTTCCTTCCTGCCAACCGCACGATCAGCGATGTGGTCGGTCAGATGGTTTGGCAACGGCAGTAGCTGGCTCCGTAGCTGGGCCACCCACTTGCTGAGCCGCTGTTCGCGTGCTGCGCGTTCGGACTCGGCGGCGCTATGCGCCACGGCCAGCGCGGCATTGGCGACTGATTCATCAAGCGGTACGCGCTCAACCGCGATACCGGTGCTAGTCATCTCTGACGACGGCGCTACGAGGTTCGGCAATTCCGCCCACGACATGCGGCGCGTGGTGCCATCGGCCAATACGGCGATCAGCCAAGTCTGCGTGCTGTGCCTGGGGTGATGCCGCGGGTTGTCACTGTTTCCACCCTCGGTGATGTCGCTCTCGAACACGAACAGCGTGTAGCTCTCGGGAGAAGCGGTGTCGCAAAGCACAGCGCCCTGCCACATGTCGGTCTCAAGCCGGGCACGCAGTCCTTCGGCCAGCGCGCCGAACGCGTCGTCGCTCGGCCCGAGCATGTAGGCATCGGCTGCACGCTTCACACCTTGGGCTATTGCGGCCGACTGAGCTTCGTGCCGGGTCACCACCAACAACTGTTGACCGTCGGCACCGCCGAGAGCTGAGGGCAGATCCCAACCTTGGGCTTGTGAGTCCGCAGACAGGTAGTAGAAGCCGTCGCCGAGCGGCGCTGGCCGGCAGCCGATCAAACCCGCTGAGGCGGCCCGCTCCAAGAAATGCTCGACGATGACGGGATTGACGCGGGCAACAACCTCGTCGATGCGCGCTGCGTTCGCCGTCTCGGTATCCACTTCCACGCTGAGTTGCGTGGACTCCGCCAAGTAGTCGTCTCTGGCGCGCCTGAGTTCATCGACGGTGGGCCAAGGGTCTGCCGGATCGAACGAGGTCTCGCCGTACCACGGCAGGAGGGATTGCTCTGCTGTGCCGGCATTAGCGCGGGCGCGCTCCATCACTGCTGCAAGACAATCGAACATTTGGCCATCGAGTTCGTTCGCGGCGGCGATCAGCCGTTCAAGCAGCGTTGCAAGCACGTCCCCTTCGCGCGTGCCGAGCGCAACCAAGTTGTAGAGGTACACCTTGTCGTCTTGGCCGATGCGATGGATGCGCCCCATGCGCTGCTCTAGGCGAACGAGCGACCACGGGATATCCCAGTTGACGAGCACATGGGCGGCTTGCAGGTCGATGCCCTCGTTGCCGGCATCAGTGGAGACGATCACCTCGAACTCGCCGTCCTCGAACTGCTGGCGCGTGGTGGCCCGCTCGGGGTGGCTGTCTGCGCCCGAGTAGCTGCGTGCCGTGTAGCCGGCCTTCGTGAACATGCGCACGAGCCATGTGGCCGTGTCGGCGTACTCGGTGAACACGACGAGCTGCTCGCCCGATCCGGGAGTGATGCCGTGCTCGGCCAAGCACTTGCCCAGAGGCAGCCACTTGGAAACTGCTGAACTGGTGTCGGCGGCGGTGCTGGATGCCGCGTCGACGGCCGTTTCCAAGTCGGCCAGCAATTCGGTGATCGCTTCCCGCTCGGCGCGCGCATTGAGCGAACGGGCTGCGGTGACCTGCTCCTCGGCTGCGTCGTCGTCGCTCTCACGTTCGATGACTGCCACATCGTCGTCGCCCGCGAGCGCCGGTCCGTCGGCGGTGCCCATCCGGTCAAGGCGGCGCCGCAGCGTGCAGGCGAGCGCGTACAGCGATGACGCCGCCCGCTTGCCATAGACCATCGCGGCGAGCTGGCGTCCGCGAACCGGGAAGTAGGTATTGGCGATGTGCTGCGAAGCGTCGTAGTACTGCCGCTCGGTGGCATTCAGCCGCACCTTGAGATTGAACGCCTCGCGCTCACGGAACAGCCGTGTGTGCGAGTCGTAGTCGACCAACTGCTCCTTCATGCGGCGCAGAAAGTGCAGCGAGCCAGGGCGAATCAACTTGCGGGTGAGCGGTGCACCGCCCCCGGGCGGCGACGCCAGAGTGTCGCCGCCAACCGCACTAGGGAAGATGATCGGGTCGACGAGATGTAGTAGTTCCCGGAAGTAGCGTTCATCGCCCCGATGGGGCGTCGCGGTGAGAAACAGCGCGTGCGGCACGTCAGCAGACAGCTCGCGACCGACTCGATGAAATGTCTCCGCAGTCGGTGTCATGCGATGCGCTTCATCGAAGATGACGGCATCCCAACCTGCGCGGTCGGGATGCAGCGCTTCGCGAACCTGCGGATTCGCCGCTGCCAAGTGCAACGAGACGACCCAGGTGTCGGCCTGAGTGGTGGCCAAACCATCCCAGCGCACGGTCTCGGCGGTGACCTCGCGCAGGCCTCCACCAAGGAACCTCTCGAAATCGGCCTGCCATTTGCCAACCAAGTGCGCTGGGCAGACAACAAGCGCCCGCTTCACGAGCCCAAGTCGTTGAGCCTCACGCAGCCACAGCCCCGACATCATCGTCTTACCTGTGCCCGGTTCGTCGGCGAGCAGAAAGCGCAGCAACGGCTGGGGCAGCATCCGCCCGTATACGGCATCCATCTGATGCGGATATGGCCGCAGCCGAGTGGACACCAGCACCGTGGACGCTGCGGCACGAGCAGCGTCGAGCATCCACTCTGTCCACAGCCCGGCCAGCACCGTCTCCGGCGCCGCCAGGCAGTCAGCAGCCACGACCTGCAGCGACTCGAACTCCTCGGTTGTCAGCGACACTTTGCGCAGCGAAGCATCGTCATCGTCGTTGCCGTCCGACTCGGATGGGTCGGCCACGTACAAATCGAGCTTGAGCCCACGCGGCACGCACATGTCCACCAGCACAATCGCCGCCTCGCCCGGCAGCCTGACCCGCTGCCCCACCAGCGCCGCAGCCCGCTCGCCCAGCGTCTGCCCCTCCGCCTCCAGCACCCCCGTGACAGTACCGACCCGCTGCCGGGATCGGCTGCGTAGCCTCCACAGCCGGTGGCTGGGCCGATTCAGCTCTCAAACAAACAAGTCAAACGCGCGGGAATCGTGCTGCGCCGACACATGAACGGAGACTTCCCAGGCCCATCACCTGACGAGCTGCGCGACGCCGCGCGTACGGCGGACGCATTTCGTGCCGTACACCGCCAGCCAATGTTGACAGCGCGGATGGGGTTACGGTCCTGCGTCATCTCTGAGGGGTACGAAATCGGCGGCGACACGCAAATCACGCAGCGTCTCAAGCGACGAAGCACCATCTGGGACAAACTCCGCCGCGAACCGGATATGAATCTGGCACGCATGCACGATATTGGCGGCTGCCGAGTCGTATTGCCGTCCTTGAAGGCGGTCGAGAGAGTGAGCCGCCGATTCACCGCCAACAGTCAGCGCCGCAATGGCAAAACCGACCGCATCATCGACTACGTCACGAAGCCTCGTGAATCGGGATACCGAGCCGTCCACATCCGCACGTGGTACGGCGGTCGACGCATCGAGGTGCAGTTGAGGACGCCGTGGCAGCACCTCTGGGCGAGGCTCATCGAGGATCTCACTAGCCGTACAGGTGTGGACTACAAGAGCGGTGACGGCCCACCTGGGCACCACAGCGGGTTGAAGTCACTTGGCGACTTGTACGCAGCACGCGATATCGAAGGGCCGGACCGCTGGGTCCCCGACGACGAACTGCGCGCACTAGCAGAGGAGATCATGGAGTTGATCACACCTGCATCCGCTCGCTGAGTAGTCCAGCGCTCGGCGAGGAACGGCGTGCAGAGGCGCGGACTACCCTGCGTGCATGGCATCCGCTCCCCTTCGGTGCAAGACGATCCACTTCTTGATCGCGTACGACCATGACACGCGCAGCAGAATCGTGATGGAGGAATTCACAAATGGCGCCCGGGCCGTCGAGGCATACGGCGATCTTGAGCGTCAATACGAGGACCACCCGCGCATCGAGGTGGTGCTGCTCGGTGCCGATTCGGAAAAGGCAATCCGAGTCACTCACCCGAACTATTTCGACGACCAGCCGCTCGAAGAACTGTTGCAATTCGCTCGCTGAATCCAGCCTCGCAGCGTGGCTTGCAAATGCGGTCCCCACTCCGCGCCGAGCAGCGCGTCCTGAGGATGTCTACAACGGGTCTTCAGGTGCGGGGGCGGCGCCGGCCATGAGCAGGCCGATCTCCTCACGGGTGGCGGTGCGGGGATCGACCGTGGCCACGATGCGGCCCTCGTACATGACAACGACCCGGTCGCTGAGTGCCAGCACCTCGTCGAGCTCGGCCGACACCAGCAGCACGGCCGTGCCCTCGTCGCGGCGCTCGCGGATGCGGCGCCAGATGAACTCGATGGCGCCGATGTCGATGCCGCGGGTGGGCTGCGCCGCGATGAGCAGGTCGATCTCGTCGGAGAACTCGCGGCCCACGATGAGCTTCTGCTTGTTGCCGCCCGACAGGCTGTCGGCTGGGGACTCCACGTCGGGCGTCCGCACGTCGAAGGTGGCCACGACATCGCGGGCGTGGGAGTCGATGCGGTCGCGCCGCAGCATGCCGCCGGCTGCGAAGGGCCGCTTGAAGTAGCGGTTCAGGACAGAGTTGTCGGCCACCGAGTATGAGCCGATCAGGCCGTGCTTGGCCCGGTCCTCGGGGATGTGCCCCACGCCGATCACCGTGACCTGGCGCGGTCGGGCACCCGACGCATCCCGGTCGCTGATCGACACGGTGCCGGCCGTGCCATGACGCAGCCCGGTGATGGCTTCCACCAGCTCCCGCTGACCGTTGCCCTCCACGCCGGCGACGCCGACGATCTCACCGGCGCGTACTGCGAGTGACAGCTCGTCGACGGCTCGCTGGCCGCGGTCATCATCGGCGCAGAGGCCAGTTATGTCGAGCACCACCGGCCACTCGCCAGCCTCGGCGATCGGGGCTTCGTCGCTGGTGACAGCCGGCGTCGAGATCGCCGATCCCACGCCGGTGGCACCCGATTCGAACCGGTCGCCGTGCAGATCCACCGCGCGGCCCACCATCAGCTCGGCCAGTGCCGCCTCGCTGGTCTGCGCGGGCGTGGTGGTGCCCACCACCCGGCCCTCGCGCAGCACCACGATGTCGTCGGCTGCGGCCATGACCTCGCGCAGCTTGTGGGTGATGAACACGATGCCCACGCCTTGGGCGGTCAGGCCGCGCAGCACGTCGAGCAGGTGATCGGTCTCCTGCGGGGTGAGCACTGCGGTCGGCTCGTCGGCGATCAGCACCCTCGCATCGCGGTACAGCGCCTTGAGGATCTCGACGCGCTGCTGGGCTCCGACCGGCAGGTCCTCCACCGCCGCATCGGGGTCGACATGGAGTCCGAATCGGTCGGCCAGGTCCATCACCCGGCGGCGCGCCTGGGCCACGTCGATCATGCCGAGCTTGCGCGGCTCGGCACCGAGCACGATGTTGCGCACCACGCTCATCGGCGGCACGAGCTGGAAGTGCTGATGCACCATGCCGACGCCGCGGGCGATGGCATCGTGCGGGCTCGACAGCTCGACGTTCTCGTCGGCAATCACGACCTGACCCGCATCGGGGCGGTGCAGGCCGAACAGCACGTTGACGAGGGTGCTCTTGCCCGCACCGTTCTCGCCCAGCAGCGCCAGGATCCGCCCGGGCCGCAGCTCGACCGAGACGTCGTCGTTGGCCACGACCGCGCCGAAGCGCTTGGTGATGCCGTGGCCGGCCAGCAGCACCTCGGGCTCCGCCTGCGAGACAGCGGTCGCAGCCATCATCGGACCTCGTACGGCTGGCCGAGCGCAGCCGGGTCGCGCATGCGGCCGAACAGGCCTGCTGCGGCCACGACGATGATCGTGACCACGAACGGCAGCATCCCCACGAACTGCGCCGGGATGTCGAAGGTGTCATTGAGCTGGAACTGGCCTTGCAGTGCCGTGGTGAAGCCGAAGAACAGCGCCGCCGCGTAGGCGCCCAGCGGGGTGCGGCGACCGAAGATCATCACGGCCAACGCCAGGAAGCCCCGCCCGCCCGACATCGCCCGGGTGAACGTGCCCACCGACTCCAGCGCCAAGTACGCGCCGCCGAGGCCGGCCAAGCCGCCCGCCAGCGTCACATTCCAGTAGCGCAGCCGGATCACATCGATGCCCACGGTGGCCGCGGCACCGGGGTGCTCGCCGATGGCGGTCGTGCGCATCCCCCACACCGAGCGCAGCAGCAGCACGTGGAGCACCACGACCAGCACGAGCGCCAAGTACGTCAGCGGCGGGCGGTTGAACAGCGCCGTGCCCACGACGGGCAGGTCGGCGAGCGGGCCGAGCTCGATCGATTGATACTTCGGCTGGCCCAGCGAACGCCCCCGGTCGTAGAAGAACGAGGTCAGGCCCAGCGCCGCGATGTTCAGGACCGTGCCGGCGATGATCTGGTCGGTTCGCAGCCCGACCGACATTGCAGCGAGCATCCAGCCCATCGCCAGACCGGTGCTGACGCCCGCGACAACGCCCAAGAACAGCGAGCCGGACATCGACGCCACGGTGAAGGCCGTAAAGGCCGACATCAGGAACTGGCCTTCGATGCCGATGTTCACGATGCCCGAACGCTCGCCGATCATCCCGCACATGGCGCCCAGCACCAGCAGGGTGGCGGCGCGCACGGTGCCCCCGAGCACGGCGGTGGTCTGCGCCCCGTCCCAGGCGTAGAAGCCCCACACGCACGCCACCAGCACGACGGCCCCCGCCACTGACCACACGCGCTGCGGCGACCAGCCCGACGGCCCCAAGCCAGCGCGGTCGCTCAGCGTGCTGGCGGTCAGGTCCGTTGCCGGCATATTCATGGCCGCCTGCCGCCGTGCCTCAGCAACCGCAGCTCCGAGGCCGCGGCAGGGTCGTGCGACCAGCGAAGGACTGCGCCGGCGGTCATCGGCCCCACCCCGCACCGAGCGTCAGGCGACGATCCGGCGCATCGGGCCGATCACGCAACCGCAGCAGCCAGCGCACGATCAACGGCGCTGCCACGAACAGCAGGATCAGCGCTTGGATCACATCGATGATCTCCGGCGCAACCCCCGACTCAAACTGCATCTTGGCGGCGCCCGCTTCCATCAAACCCACCAGCAGACCAGCGGGGATGACGGCGATGGGGTTGGTACGAGCCAACAGCGCAATCGTGATGCCCTCAAAGCCGAGGCCCACGTTCACCCCGGCCTCGAAGCGACCGTCGACGCCGAGCGACTCGATCGCTCCGCCGAGGCCGGCCAGCAGCCCCGCCACCGCCATGGTCGAGGCCATGATCCAGCCCACCGAGATGCCCGCATACCGAGCGGCGTGACGGTTCGCCCCCACGCTGCGCACCTCGAAGCCGTAGGTGGTGCGTTCCAGGATGAACCAGCAGGCGAATGCGGCGATCACCGCCAGCACGAAGCCCGCCGGCAGCCATCCCCAGGTGGGGATCTCCGCCGACGGCTCCACCAGCGGGGTCCTGGCGATGATGTTGGAGCCGGATCGGTCCTGCCAGGGGTTCGCCGCCAGCCAGTCGGTGAGGTTGCCGGCCACGAAGTTGAGCATGATCGTGACGATCACCTCGTGCGCCCCCGATGTGGCTTTCAGCACGCCGGCGATGGCACCCCACGCAGCCCCCGCAGCGGCACCTATCAGCAGCGCCAGCGGAAGATGCACCACCAGCGGCACGCCCTCGAGTCCGAAGCCCACGCCCGCCGCGAATGCCGCACCAACCAGCAGCTGGCCCTGCCCGCCGATGTTGAACAGGCCCGCCTTGAACGCGAAAGCAACAGCTAGGCCCCCGAACACGAGCGGCGTCGCCTTCTGCAGGGTGCGCAGCAGCGCATCGGCGTCGCCCGCCCCGCCGAGCACCAACGCGCCGTAGGCACTCGTCACCGAGTGGCCCTGCACAGCGATGAGCACGGCGCCTAGGACGAGGCCCAGCACCACCGATGCCAGCGGCACCGCAGCGGCGCGCATCACCCCACGCATCGGGCTCTGGCGAGCGTCGGCGGCGTTGCCTTCCGCTTCGAGGCGGTCAGCCTCCGCGGGCGGCGATGGACTCGCGGGCGTGCTCACGGCGAGGTGAGGTGCCCGCGCTCGGGGGCGTCCCGCTCAGCTTCTGGCTCGCCGGATCAGCCTGGCGGCCATCCGGTGTCGATCTCGCCGGCGTTCAGGCCAGCCAGCACGTCGTCCAGCGTCGCCCGCATCTCGTCAGTGACGATGCTGTCGAAATCGTGGAACGGCGCCAAGCCGACCTCGCCGAGGTAGTTGCCCCCGGCGAAGTCACCGCTCTCAGCTTGGGCAACCAGGTCGGCCACGCCCGGGGTGATGAGCTTCATGGCGCTCGTCACCAGGCACGGCCGCGCCTCGGGCACCGTGTTCCACTGGTCTGTGTCAACGCCCACGCAGTAGGCGCCTTCCTGCGAAGCAATCTCGATGAGCGCCCCGTTGCCAGTGGCACCGCCGGCGCCGAAGATGATGTCGGCACCCTGGTCGAGGGCCTGCCGGGCGGTGGCAGCACCCCAATCGGGATCGCCGAACGCAACGTCCAGACCGCCGGGGTGGTACGTGGAGATCGTCTCCACGGCCGAGTTGGTATAGCGGGCTCCGTGCTCCCAGCCTTCCTTGAAGGCCACCACGGGAGGTACCAGATCGGTGCCGAGCACGGCGCCCACGATGTTGGTCTCGGTGAGCATGCCCGCGAGCGCGCCGGCCAGGAAGCCCGACTGGTCTTCGGGGAAGATCAGCCCGGCCAGATTGGGCAGCGCCTCAGCCTGGAACTGGTCGACGCCGATGAAGAAGATGTCGGGGTTCTCCTTCGCCGCAGTGATGGTGGCGTCGCCGAGGCCGAAGCCGACGGTGATGATGACGTTCACACCGTCTTCGACGAACAGGTTGATGTTGTTCTCGTAGTCCTTGGCCTCTTCGGTCTCGATGTAGTCGGCTTCGGCGCCCAGCGCGGCGGCGGCTTCCTGCGCGCCCTCCCACGCCGACTGGTTGAAGCTCTTGTCGTCGACCTTGCCGGTGTCGGTGACCAAGCCGATCTTGAACGCCTCGCTGTCGTCGCTGCCCGTGCAGGCTGCAGCCAGCAGCGCAACGATCGCCAACACCAGTGCCAACCGCTTTGTCAGTCTCGTCATGGAGGCCCTCCCGTTCGCACCCGTGACGTGGCCGGGCCGCAGCGGCCCCGCCGGTTTGCAGGCGAGCCTATGCGCGCTCATTCCTGCACGAGTTCGACCAGCGTGCCCAGATTGCCCTTCGGGTGAACAAATGCGACCGTGGTGCCGCGGGAGCCGGGTCGGGGTGCGGTGTCGATGGGCACCGCACCGGCGTCAATCATTGTCTGGAGTGCTGCGGCGCAGTCATCCACCCGGTAGCCGACATGGTGCAGGCCCTCACCCCGGCGCTCGAGGAACTTGGCGATGGGCGAATCCGGGCGGGTCGCCGCAGTGAGCTGGATGTAGCTGTCGGCGACCTTGATCAGGGCCTCCTCGACGCCGTCAGAGTCGACGACTTCCCGGTGGGCGACCTCAGCGCCGAACGCTTCGGCGTAGTAGGCGACCGCAGCGTCGAGGTCGTTCACGGCGATGGCCACGTGGTCGATCTCGGTCAGGATCATCGGGCTGCTCCCCATTTCTTGGCGGCTCAGTGTCGGCGGCTTCAGGCGCTGGCGGCTTCCAGCGAGGCTGCATGGCGGGCGAACAGCGTGATGCGGTCATCGCCGATTCGCTCGCGCTTCTCTGGATCGGTGATGCCCAGACCCGGTTCGGGGGCGAGGCACAGCACGCCGAGCTTGCCCTCATGCAGGTTGTGATGGACCTGCCGCGCGGCCAAACCCGTCTCCTCGAGCGTGAACGTCTTGGACAGGATCGGCTGGATGCGCCCCTGATCGATGAGCCGGTTCATCGCCCACGCCTCGGCGTAGTTGGCGAAGTGACTCGACACGATTCGCTTCAGCTTCATCCACAGATGCCGGTTGTCGTACTCGATCATGTACCCGCTGGTGGCGGCACACGTCACGACGGTGCCGCCCCGCTTGGCGGCGAACACCGATGCTCCCATGGTGGACCGGCCTGGATGCTCGAACACGATGTCGGGGTCGTCCCCGATGAGGCTGCGCACCTTCTTGCCGAAGCGCCGCCATTCGCGCTCGTCCTGGGTGCTGGCGTCGCTCCAGAAGCGGTAACCCTCGGCGCTGCGATCGATGGTGTGCTCCACGCCGAGCTGGCCGAGCAGCTCCGCCTTGTCGGGCGAGCTGACGACGCCGATGGGCACGCCGCCGCCGTTGAGCACGAGCTGGCAGGCATAGCCGCCCAACCCCCCGGTGGCGCCCCAGATGAGCACCGAGTCGCCCTGCTTCATGCGAGCGGCGTTGTCGCCCACCAGCATCCGGTAGGAGGTGGCGGCGCAGAGCGCATTCACCGCCGCTTCCTCCCACGACAGGTGCGCCGGCTTGGGCATGAGCTGGTTGGCCTTGACGATGGTGAGGTCGGCCAGCCCGCCGAAGTTGCTCTCGAAGCCCCAGATCCGCTGGTTGGAGGCCTTCATCGAGTCCTCGTGGGCTGCAGGATCCTGATCGTCGACGTAATTGCAGTGAACGACCACCCGGTCGCCGGGGCGCCAATTGCGCACCGCCGAACCGCACTGCAGCACAACTCCGGAGGCGTCTGAGCCGAGCACGTGGTAGTCGAGCGCGTGGCGGGCACCCCAGCGGCTCTCCCGACCCAGCCGATCCAAGAAGCCGAACGTGGGCAGGGGCTCGAAGATCGAGGTCCACACGGTGTTGAAGTTGATGGCGCTGGCCATCACCGCCATGTACACCTCGTCGGGCGCGAGCTCGGGCGTGGCGACCTCGCCGATGTGGGTGGCCTCGCGGGGATCCTTGTCGGCCGAGGCACGGCCCTCGAACATCGTCTGCTCGTCACGCAATACGTATGCCGCCCTGAAGCTCTCCGGGATCGGCATGGCCTCAAGTTCGGGGCCGGACGCGCCGGCATCGATGGCATCAGCGAACTGCTTCACGGGGCCGAACGCTAACGGTGCGGCAGAGCCGCGAGTGCCACAATTTGGTGACGATCCGGCCCGTCGATCCCGGGCTCGGGCAGCCTCGCAGGCCGTTTCGTACACTCGCCGTGCACAGATCAGTCGCCGAGCCTGCGGGCTGGCGCGTCGGTGCAGGCGAGGGGGTTGCAATGGCTCGTAATGGGAGGGCTGGTTCGGTAGTCGTCGGGGGTGCGCGCACGCCGATCGGCAAGTTCAACGGCGGACTGGCCGGCCTGACCGGCGCACAACTCGGCGGCATTGCCATCGAAGGTGCGCTGGAGCGTTCCGGCTTGGCGGCCGGCGACGTCGACTACGTGGTGATGGGACAGGTGCTGCAGGCCGGCCAGGGCCAGATCACCGCCCGGCAGGCTGCGACCAACGCCGGCATCTCCATGGATGTGCCCGCCATCACGATCAACAAGGTGTGCCTGTCGGGCCTGAACGCGATCTACATGGCCGACCAGATGATCGCAGCGGGCGACGCCGACGTGGTCGTCGCGGGCGGCATGGAGTCGATGACCAATGCGCCCTACCTGCTGCCGGATGGCCGCAACGGCATGCGCATGGGCTCGGGCACGGTGCTCGACGCCATGATCCACGACGGCCTGTGGTGCGCCTTCGACGACGGTCACATGGGCGACGGCACCGAGCGAGACGCGGCGAGCGCCGGTATCGCCCGCAGCGCGATGGACGAGTACTCCGCCCAGTCGCACGAACGAGCGACGGCCGCGCAGAAGGACGGTCGCTTCGATGACGAGATCGTGGCCGTCAGCATCCCTCAGCGCCGCGGCGATCCGCTGACGGTGCTCGACGATGAGGGCATCCGGCCCGGTACGACGCCCGAGAGCCTGTCGGGCTTGCGGCCGGCGTTCGCACCGGACGGTGCGGTCACGGCCGGCAATGCATCGCAGATCTCCGACGGCGGCTGCGCGCTGGTGGTCATGTCACCCGAGGCGGCTGCTGAGCGCGGCATCGAGCCGCTGGCCGAAGTTGTGTCGTACGGCATGGTGGCGGGGCCGGACACGTGCCTGCTGCACCAACCGGCGAATGCGATCCGCCGTGCGCTCGAGCGCACTGACCTCGACGTGTCCGACCTGTCGCTGTTCGAGATCAACGAGGCCTTCGCTGCGGTGGCCGTGGCGTCGACCGAGGAGCTGGGCGTGTCGTCGGAGATCGTGAACCCGAACGGCGGTGCGGTAGCGCTCGGCCATCCCATCGGCATGTCGGGTGCCCGTCTGGCGCTCACCCTCGCCAGCGAGCTGCGCCGCCGTGGCGGCGGACTGGGCGCGGCGGCGCTGTGCGGCGGCGGCGGTCAGGGCGACGCTGTCGTCCTGCGGGTTGCATAGTCACTCCGTCCAATCCATCTCACTTCACCAAGGCCTCTGAACGGCAGCGGCGCGAGCCGATTCAGGCGGCCTCGGGTCGGGCGAGCACTTCGGTCGCCACGGACATCGGCCACATCGCAGCTTCGACGGCATCGCTGACCGCTCGCGCATCTGCAGCGGGTGCTTCGAGATACACACGGCTCGCGCCGAGCAGCTCAGTCAGCCTGGCAAATGGGGCCGGGTCGACCAGCATCGCTCCTACTACCGCCGCTGGCGCAGTGGCAATCGCCAGCAGCGCGCCGCACGGATCGACGAACACCGCGGCAATGCCGTCCGGGCCAGCACAGGAACTCAGGCACAGCGCACGCGCGTGGCACTTCCCGGTCACGAGCACTCGCTGGTCGGGTGACGGCCTGAACACTGCGACAGGCAAGTCGCGTGAGGTTCGATGGTCGGGGTCGAAGGCAGCCATGGCACTCCTTGGGAGTGCAGGCCGCTGGGGAAGTGTCGGCCGGACAGTAAGCAGGTACAGCTCACCCGTCCAGCGATTTAGGGCGTGAGGGTGCGGCGGTTGCGGAGAGCTCGTTCGAGGGTGAGCTCGTCGGCGTATTCGAGGTCGCCGCCGACGGGCAGGCCGCTGGCGAGCCTGGTCACTTGCACGCCGAGCGGTTCGAGCTGACGTGCGAGATACATGGCGGTCGTGTCGCCCTCGATGTTCGGATTAGTGCACACGATCAGCTCGGTGATCGACTCGCTGTCGAGGCGGGCGAGCAGCTCGCGGATGCGCAGCTGTTCGGGCCCGATGCCTTCGAGCGGGTTCAGGGCCCCACCGAGCACGTGGTAGCGGCCCCGGAAGCCCGCCTTCTCCATGGCCACCACGTCCCGCGGCTCCTCCACCACGCAGATCATCCCGTTGGCCCGCGCCGGGTCGGCACAGATGGGGCATGGGTCGGTCTCGCTGAGGTTCCAGCACTGGCTGCAGAAACCGACCCGGTCTTTGGCGGCGGTGATGGCTGCGGCGAGGCGATGAGCGTCCGCGGCCGGCCGCTTCAGCAGCCAGAACGTGATGCGCTGGGCGCCCTTGGGGCCGATGCCGGGCAGGCGGCTGAGTTCGTCGATCAGGTCTTCGACGGCGTCGTCGTACACGTCTGTCCCCGCCGCTGGTGGTGGTCAACCAAGGCTGTCAGGTCGCGTCCTCGTCGTCGCGGACCACGACCGAGCCCGGAAAGCGGTCCACGATCCGCTGCACCTTGTCCTCCTGCGAGGACACAGAAGCGGCCGCTTCCTGCGAAGGCGTTGATGCGATCGGACCCTCGGTCGCGGTCTGTTGCGCCGCCGAAGACGAGGCATCCTCGGTTGAGGTCGACGGCGCCGACTGCGGTGACTCGGCGCTGGCCGGCACAGGCGGACTGGGCGCACCGCCCGCGTCGCTCACCTCGAGACGCACCGTCTGATCGAGCAAGTCCGACAAGATGGGCTCCACCTCATTGCTTCGACGCCGGGCCTGAGCGAGGGGCACGCCTTCAGTCAGCCGGACGGTCACCACATTGCGCTCGTGGGCGAGAACGGTTGCGTCACGGAATAGACCTGCGGCAACCGGACGCAGCTTCCCGACAATCAGGGATTCCCACATGCGTTGGAGCTCAGGGGCTGACATCGCAGAGCCAGAGTCCGGCGCAGGCTCGGCCGTCGTGGGCGGCTGCGCGTCCGCGCCGGGCGACGTAGCGGGAGGCGAGGGCGCGGCAGCGGCCTCGATCGCCGGATCCGGCCGCGGTTCGGGAGGCACCTGCGCAGCAACGGACTCAGCCGGAGCGGGCGGCACAGCCGGTGCAGGGGGCACAGGCGGGGGCGGCGGGGCTGCGGACGGGGCATCGAGTGAGGGGGGTGCCGTAGTTGCGGCCATGGCCGCTCGGGCGGCGGCGGGGCCGGCAGCGGGCGGCGCTGGCGCGCCCGCTCCGCCGCGGGCCGGCGCTACGGCGGAAGGCCCTGCATCGGGCTTGGCGGCGCCGAGCAGATCATCGGCGAGCAGGCCCACTAGCGCTGTCTCCAGCGTCAGGCGACGATCAGCCGATTGGGGCATCTGCGCCAGGGCGCTGCCGAGCACCTCGAGGGCCCGCACATTGGCACGGCGACCCATCACGTCGCTCAGCTCTCGCGCCGAAACGATGTCGGCTTGCGGCAGTTCAGCGGGCTCCACACCTGCGCCCACCAGGAACATGTCACGCAGGCGGCGTGCGGTGCGCTCGGCCAAATCACGGGCGTCGACGCCAGCAGCCGTGGCCTCTGCCACAGCGATCAGGGTCGCGGCCAAGTCGGCGCCAGCGAGCGCCTGCACCAGTGCGTTCACGTCGGCGCGATCGTCGGGGATGCCGCCGGCCGCCAGCACCGTGTCGAGCGCCGACAGCGCATCGCGGACCGACCCGGCACCCCGTTCGGTCACGTAGTCGACGACGGCATCATCGACCGGCGCGCCAGCGGCTTCGGCAATGGCTCGCACATGCGGCGCCATCTCGTCCGCACCCACCAGCGACAGCTCGTACTGCTGGGTGCGGCTGCGGATGGTGGGCAGCACTTTGTTCGGATCGGTGGTGGCCAAAATGAACACCACGTGCGACGGCGGTTCCTCCAAGGTCTTGAGCAGCGCATTGGACGCCGCCGCAGAGAGCATGTGCACCTCGTCGAGCAGGTACACCTTGCGGCGCCCGGAGCTGACCAGGGCCGCCTTCTCGGTCATGTCGCGGATGTGGTTCACCGAGTTGTTGGACGCTGCATCGAGCTCGATGAGGTCCATCGAGGTGCCCGCAGCAACGGCGACGCAGCTGTCGCAGACACCGCATGGCTCGCCCTCGTCGGTGAGCGCCTCGCAGTTGAGCGCCTTGGCCAGGATGCGGGCGGTGGAGGTCTTGCCGGTGCCGCGAGGACCGCTCAGCAGGTACGCGTGACCGACGCGGTCCTCGCGTACGGCGTTGCGCAAGGCCCGAACCAAGTGCGGCTGTCCGACCACCTCCGCAAACCGCTGAGGCCGGAACCTCCGGTAGAGCGACTGGTGCTGCATCTCGCGGCGATCCTAAGAGGCCGGGCAGAGATTCGCCGACCGCTTTCTGGCCGCCAATTGCTTGCCGCTCTTGTTCGCTGTCGCTCACGGGGCCGCTAGGCCCCGGAGGCCGGGCAGAGATTCGCCGACCGCTTTCTGGCCGCCAATTGCTTGCCGCTCTTGTTCGCTGTCGCTCACGGGGCCGCTAGGCCCCGACTGTGACCGATCCGGCGGCTCTGCGGTTATCGTTCGGGGCGTGTCGCCGTCTGACGTGGCGGCCGGGTCCTGTGCAACGGCGACCCGTGAACCGAGTCAGGGCCGGGAGGCAGCAGCTCTCAGCGGACCTCGTTGTGTGCCGCAGATCGCCTGGCCGCCTCGCCAGACGGCGACACGCCTGCTGCACGCCGATCGCCCTGCGATCGGCGCATCGGTACGGAGAGTTGCCAGAGTGGACGAATGGGCTCGCTTGGAAAGCGTGTGAGGCTTTCATCGGCCTCCGTGGGTTCGAATCCCACACTCTCCGCATGTCAGACTGAGCAGTGATGACCAGCTCCGGGCTGCCCACCAGGGACGCCAAGGGTTACGAGCCGGACCTGCCCATCTCGGTGTCCACGATCCTGGACTGGCCGCCGCGGCCGCTCGCGACCCTGCGGCACATCTCGCTGATGATGCTTCCGCAGGGAATGCTCTGGGTGGCGATGTCGGCAGTGGTGTGGAACTTCTTCACGCCGTCCCCCGAGCGCATGGCCAGCCTGCACCCCAGGTGGATCTTGGAGATCTACGTCCGCAACGTGGTGCTGTTCACGCTGGTCGCGGGGACGCTGCACGTGGCGCTGTACGTGCGGCGGGTGCAGCAGCAGCGCTACAAGTACAACCGCCAGTGGCTCAGCACCACCAACCGGGCGTTCCTGTGGAACAACCAGACCCGCGACAACATCTTCTGGTGCCTGGCGAGCGGCTGTGCGGTCTGGTCGGCATATGAGGCGCTGACCATGTGGTTCTACGCCAACGACTGGATCCCGTCGGTGGAGTGGGGCACCTGGTGGCCGTACATCTGCGCGCTCACGGTGATCGCGTCGCTGTGGTCGGTGGTGCACTTCTATTGCATCCACCGGGTGCTGCACACGCGCTGGGTCTACGACCACGTGCACTACCTGCATCACCGCAACGTGAACACCGGGCCGTGGAGCGGGCTGTCGATGCACCCGGTCGAGCACATGATGTACCTCAGCATGATCGTGCTGTGGTGGGTGGTGCCCGCCCACCCGTTCATCCTGATCCTCACCCTGCTGTCCAACGCCGTGGCCACGTCGTTCTCGCACTCGGGATTCGAGCGCTTCGAGATCGGCAAGCGCGAGGGACCGACCATGGCCGGAGCCGACTACTTCCACCACCTGCATCATCGCTACTTCGAGTGCAACTACGGCAACCGGCCCGTGCCGCTCGACAAGCTGTTCGGCACCTTCCACGACGGCACGCCCGAGGCCCACGCCAAGATGCGTGAGCGGGCTAAGGCGCGGCGCGGCGTCACCACCGCCTGACACCGAATTGCCTCTTGCTTCCCGCTCTTGTTCGCTTCGCTCACGGGCCGCTCGGGCCCAGGCGGCGGCGCGGCATCTCGACCGCCTGACGCCGAGGCCCGACGCTGCCGCTTGATATCGGGCAGCAGCGGCCACACTGCGGGTGTGACAGACGAAGCAGCCATCGAGTTGGCGTTGGAACAAGCCCGTCGGGCTGCGGCGATCGGCGAGGTGCCGGTCGGCGCGGTGGTGATCCTCGACGGCCAAGTGCTGGCCGCACGACACAACGAGCGCGAGACCACCAACGACCCCACCGCGCACGCCGAGGTGCTGGCCCTGCGCGATGCCGCGGCGGCAATCGGCGACTGGCGGCTGAACGGCGCCACGCTGGCGGTGACGCTCGAGCCCTGCCCGATGTGCGCGGGAGCTGCGCTGTCAGCCCGGGTAGCCCGGGTGGTGTTCGGGGCCTACGACCCCAAGGCCGGTGCCGCGGGAACCCACTACAACCTGCTGGTGGACCCGCGCTTCAACCACAACTGCGAGGTGGTCGGCGGCGTGCGCGAAGAAGAGTGCGGCGAGCTGCTCACGGAGTTCTTCAGCGCCCATCGTTGAATCGCTCGCGGCGCAGCGCCACGACGCTCGGGAGCGGCCGGGGGTGGCGGAAGGTGTGGGATTCGAACCCACGGTGACCCGAAGGCCACAACGGTTTTCGAGACCGCCCCATTCGTCCGCTCTGGCAACCTTCCGCAGCGCACCCTATCGACGCCTGCCCGGCTGACCGCCCAGCTCGCAGCCCGGCTGGCGAGGCGTAATTCGGTCGCGACGCGGACGAATTCGTGACAGCCTCAGAGCCGTGAACAGCGCTGTCGACCGCACCGGGGCCGCGGCCGGAGACCCGGCAGGTCAGGCCGACGGCACGTGGTCGGTCTCGGACTTGACGGCCGCCGTCGGCGAGACGATCCAGCGGGCCTTTCCCGGCGAGGTCTGGGTGCGCGGCGAGATCATCGGCTACTCGGTGGCGGCGAGCGGCCACATCTACTTCAACCTCATCGAGCCGGGTTCCGGCAACGATCGCCGGGGCGCACGCATGCGGGTGGCCCTGTTCAAGGGACGTCAGCGCCTGGTGAACCGCGACCTCGCCGCAGCAGGCGGTCTGACGCTCGACGACGGCATCGAGGTGCGGATCCGGGCCGAAGTCGAGTACTACGCCGGCAGCGGGCAGGTGCAGCTCATCATGAGCGGCGTCGACCCGCACTTCACCCTCGGCGTGCTGGCTGCCGACCGGGAGCGGATCCTTGCCGAGTTGGCCGAGTCGGGGCTGCTGCGGCGCAACGCCGCTGTGCCACTGCCCCTGGTGCCGCTGCGCGTCGGGCTCGTCACGGCCAGTGGCAGCGCTGCCCACGCCGACTTCGTCCATGAGCTGGAAGCCAGCGGGTACGCGTTCGAAGTGCTGCTGTGCGATGCCAGAGTGCAGGGCGTGACGGCCGAGGCCGATCTGGTGGCGGCGCTGCGCACGCTTGGGCAGGCCGACGTCGACGTGATCGCGGTGGTGCGCGGCGGGGGTGACCGCACCGATCTGCTGGCGTTCGACCTCGCGAGCGTGGCGAAGGCCATCGCGCTGTGCCCGCTGCCGGTGTTCTGCGGGATCGGCCACGAGATCGACACCTCGGTGGCCGACCAGGTGGCACACACGGCCGCCAAGACGCCGACTGCATGCGCCGCCGCGCTCGTCGCCCATGTCACCGCGTTCGACGAACGCCTGGCTCAAACCCGTCGCGAGGTGCACCGGCTTGCCCGCTCCCGGGCGACTGCCGCAGCAGCGCGTCTGGCCACTGCTCGAAGCACGCTGGGCCTGCTGGCCGAGCGCCGCCTAGCTCGCCCTCGCTCGTGGCTCGGCGAGGCCCGACTGCGGCTGGGCCACCAGACGCAGCGTCACTGCCGCGCTGCAGCCGGCAAGCTCGTCGGCGCGCGCCGGTCGCTGCAGCGCAGTCATACCCATGTGCAGCGCGGCATGGCGTCGCTCGCCTCCCAACGACCCCGGTTGGAAGGAGCGTCGGCGCGACACCTCGGCACCGCGAAGGCTCGGCTGCGTTCTGCATCGGCGCTGGTGTCGGCGGTTGCACCCGAGCGAACCCTGGCCCGGGGTTTTTCGATCACGCGCGCAGCCGACGGCAGCATCGTGCGCGAGATGCCCGCCGCTGGCGACACGATCTCCACCGAGACCCAGCACGCAGTGTTCGCCAGCGTTGTGCGCGACGACCACGCGACCGGCGATGAGCCCAACAGGCTGGCTGACGATCCGACGACGGGAAGGACAACTGATGGCTGAAGATGCCGACCATCGCGCTGACGCGGACCCAGGTAATGCCGAGCTCGGCGGTTACGCCGAGTCAATGGCCGAGCTCGAAACCATCCTGGCCAGCCTCGAGAACGACGATGTCGACATCGACACGCTGGCCTCGAAGGTTGAGCGAGCCTCGCTGCTGATCGCGCACTGCGAGGGACGCCTGCGTGCCACTGAGCTGTCGCTGACAAGCATCCTCGCCCAGCACGAACCGGCGACCACGGCCGAGGAAGACTTCTGAGCAGTGGCCGTGCGGGCATGTGTGGACCGAGGGAGTTGGTGGGCGCTCCCCCGGTCCACCTGCGCGTCACGGGCCGGTGGAAGACCCGGAGCGCACGCTCACGCCACTGCGGATTCTGCCCACTGTGAGTGACCGCGGCGGCTCGTCGAAATCAACGAGGAACCTATGAGTTCACCATCGAATTGTCAAGATGATGCGGCCCGATATCCCAGTAGTTCCGGGGATTTTCTGCATGGTGCGTGGCCGTCGCCGCTGCAAGCGGCCAATGTTGCCGCAGGTGCTGTGCGACGGACCGAGCCGCGCATCGCAGGCGCATGGGCTTACTGGGTGGAAGAGCGACCCCTCGACCACGGGCGAGGTTCCGTGGTGCGGGTGCGCCTCAACGAGCCCGGCGCAGGGCCCGTCGATGTTCCCCACTCCGCGGAGGCAGACATCCGCACCGCCGTCCACGAATACGGCGGCGGTGCCTGGCTGCCGTTCGAAGCAGCCGACGGCAACCACTTCGTGCTCGCCAGCTGCATGAGCGATCACCGGGTGCGGCTGTTCGACGCGGCGGGAGAGGCCGCGCCGCGTGCAGTGACGCCAGAACCGGACATCCCGCGGGGGCTGCGATACGCCGACCCCGCGCTGGTGCCCGTACCGCCCGGCAGCGCCGGTGGCGCGGCCGTCAGCCCGGTCAGCGTGTGGGTGCGCGAATCCCATGACGACACCGGGAACGAGCCGCGCAACGAGCTGGTCGCGATCCGCCTGGACGGGACGATCAGCGTGGTGGCCACCGGTGCCGACTTCTACTCGTCGCCACGACCGTCACCCGATGGCAGCGCACTGGCCTACCTGAGCTGGGATCACCCGAACATGCCGTGGGACCATGTGCGCCTGCACCTAGTGGACCTGGACGGCGGCATGGCGGTACCGGGGACCGACCGGGTACTGGTCGACGGCCCCGCCCTGAGCCAACCGGCCTGGAGCCCTGACGGCGAGCTGCACACCGTCACCGATGTCGACGGCTGGTGGTCGATCCACCACGTCGATACCGAGACGGGTGCCACCGAACCGGTGCTCGGAAACACAGCGGCCGGCGGGGAGCACGGCCGCGAGTTCGGCGTGTCGGCATGGGTCTTCGCGCAGGCCACCTACGGCTGGAGCGCCGACGGAACGCTGTGGTGCACGTGGACCTCAGGCGGTGTCGGCCACCTGGGCATCATCCGCGATGGACAACTGGAGGAGGCTCCGAGCGGGTTCACCGACTTCGGCCGCCTCGCGGTCACACCCGGCGGATCGGTCGTCACGGTGGCCGCCGGCTGGACCCGCCAGGCCGCCGTCGTGGAGATCGCACCCGACGGCAGCCATCGCCAGCTCAGCGCGAGCGAGCCGTCCGTGCTCGATTCCGACGACGTCTCGGTCCCCGAGGCGTTCACCTTCGACAGCGACGACGGATGCGAAGCCCACGCTTTCTTCTTCCCGCCTGCCAATTCGGCCGTGACCGCGCAGCCGGATGAGCTGCCGCCGCTCATGGTGCTCAGCCACGGCGGGCCCACCGGCTCGGCCCGCAGCTCGCTCGACCTGGGCATCCAGTACTGGACCACCCGCGGCATCGCCGTGGTCGACGTGAACTACGGCGGCAGCACCGGATACGGCACCGCCTTCCGCAACCTGCTGCGGGGCCAGTGGGGTGTCGTCGATACGCAGGACTGCATCGCCGCGGCACTCCACTTGGCCAGCGAAGGCGCCGTGGATGCCCAGCGCCTGGTCATCAAGGGGGGTTCCGCAGGCGGCTACACCACGCTGTGCGCGCTGACCGGCAGCGACGTGTTCGCCGCCGGCATCTCCCGCTACGGGGTCGCCGATCTGGAGGCCCTCGCCCGCGACACCCACAAGTTCGAGGCCCGCTACCTCGACGGGCTGATCGGTCCCTGGCCCGAGCAGGCCGGCCTGTACCGGGAGCGATCGCCAATCTGGCGGACCGACCAGCTGCGGACCCCGATGATCGTGCTGCAGGGCACCGAGGACCGGGTGGTGCCCCAGAGCCAGTCCGAACAACTCGTCGAAGCCCTAGCCAGCGCAGCCGTACCGCACGCCTACCTGCTGTTCGAGGGCGAGGGGCACGGCTTCCGCCGCGGCCCCAACATCGTGGCGGCGCTCGAAGCCGAGCTGTCGTTCCTCGGCCAGGTGCTGGGCTTCGAGCCCGCCGGCGACATCGCCCGCGTCGAGGTGCGCGAGGGTCGTCAGCAGCAGCCCCAATAGGTTCGGGCCGTGTACAGCTTCGCCCGGAGGCCGATCTGGCTGGCCGGGCACGCGCTCGCCGGCGGCCTGCTGGTGATCTTTGTGATCGCAGGCTTCTGGCAGCTCAGCCGCCACAACGAGGTGAGCGACCGCAACGCAGCGATCACCGAGCGCCAAGACATGCAACCCCTCGATGCCGACCGCTTCTTCGAAGCCGTAGCCGACCCCGCGGGCATCGACCAACTGGAGTACCGAACCGTGACACTGCCGATTCGACGTCTCGATATGGATGGCACCGTGCTCATCCGCAACCGGAGTCTCGACGGCGTCGCAGGGTGCCATTTCGCCGTGCCTGCAGAGGTTCCCTCCGACGACAGCACCGAGTCTCGAGGTGTGTTGGTGGTTGCCGGTTGGCTTCCTCTGCAAGCGTGCGAAGCGGTGCTCGTGCGCGAACCGATGGTCATCCGGACTCCGCTTGTGGCCGCCACACAGGTGGAGGGTCGGATACGACGAAGCCAAGAACGCGGGTGGCTCGGGCCTGCTGATCCAGCCCAAGGACGGCTAGAGACGCTGGCCCGTGTCGATGTCGAGCGCATCAACCGTCAATCCAACCTCGACCTTGTTCCGGCGTATGTCGAGGTGATCAGCTTCCGCAACCCAGACGGCTCCGTGATCGAGCCTCGCAGAGACCAATCGGATGGCACCCCGGTGCTTGAGCTCATCCCGCCGCCGGAGCTCAATGCCGGACCACACCTGGGCTACACGGTGCAGTGGTTCAGCTTCGCCGCCGTGGCCATCGTGGGCTACACGCTCGTGCTGCGCCACCAAGCCCGCAAAGGCGAATCCGAGCAGATCGCCGACGACTGAACACCGCCAGCAGCCGTCGTCACCGACGCGGTGCGTTTACCATTGCGCGAAACGGACACGGGACGCTCCGTGTGCCCGCCGTCCCGTGCGATGGCGCGCCTATGCGTCAGTCGAGGAATCTGCGGACGCGTAGTCGGGAACGAGTTCAGCAACAGCTGTCTCCAAGGCCGGACGGGGCCGTGACGGGTAGCGCTCGGCCTCACGGGCTGCTCGTGCGATTTGGGCGTGCAGCTCCGAGTCGGGATCGAACACCGGGACCGGAACATGCTTCAGCGGATTCGTATCGAAGTGGAGCTTCGAGGTCTTCGACTCGCGCCAAGCGTCCTGCAGGCACTCAGCGTTCAGCACACCTGTTAGGTACAGCGCCTCTTCATCCGAGGCAGCGACGTACCAGTACAGCTTGTCGTCGGCGACGAGGCCTGACGGTCCCCGACAAGCTCGCAGCGATTCGCCTGACTTGTTGTAGAACACCTTGCGGTGAGTCTCAGAGGTTCCAGCGGCAAGCTGATTCGTGAGCGTGCTTTGGAAGTCGACGTTCTCTGACAACGTCGCCCCGGCTGTCTTGGCCCGATCACGTGCATAGCGAGCTTCAGCGGTCTTCCAGTACTCGCGCGCTCGCGGCATAGTCGCCCGAAACTCGGCATCGTTCAGGGACATGACAGTTGGAGGGTCCCCCGAAAGCGGCGCGATGAGCCACGCATCCGGCGAACACTCGAACGGTAGAAGCGTCTGCGCGCGCAGCGTCCTCGTGAGCGCCGACGTCTCCACAACGACCTCGTAGCTCACGCCCTTCCAAGGCTTCTTCGTAGACGCCTTCGTGCTCACCTTGACTGTCTTGGCTGAACCATCGTCGTCCAGCTCGACCGGGTCGATCGGGTCGATGGCCAAGCACAGGCCCAGTGGCGATGCCACCGCGCCACGGCGGAACCGCCGCGCGTACGGCGACGGGCTACTGGCGCGCCGCACAACTTCGGACACAGTCGGCGCTTCGGGATCGCCCGAGTAGCGCAACAGCATTGCGCTGCCCCATTCGGAAGCGCCCTCACGAACCCGCCGGCCGACGACGACACAGGTGCCGTTGGGTGCATGCCGGAATGGGGGCGGCTCTACGTCATCAAGGCTTGCCGCATAGTCAAAGCCGACCTTCGCTTCACCCCAGTTTCCTGAGCGCCACTCATTCCATGTTTGGTTGATGAGTGCGCTGCCTGGCAACACCAGCCCGAACGCCCCTCCGTCTTCCAAGTAGAGATCAGTGGCACGCGCCGAGAACAGCGACGCCAAGTCGCCCTTGGCCGACCATCTGGCCTTGGGACGCAGCCCGTACCGCTCGCTGAGCGCGGCCATCTGATCCTTGCGCGTGCCGGCCGGTGTGTCGTTGGCAACCAGCCACGGCGGATTGGCAACAATCGCCATCACCTTGTTGCGCGCCAACGCGGATGGTGCAACTTGGTTGCCGATGTACCAGCGCCAGACATGATCGCCTTCGTCGGCCACTGCGTCGGACAGCTGGGCTACCGCGCCGCTCAGCATGGCCTGCGTCTCGGCATCGACCGCGTCAAGGCTGCGCTCGCCAACAGCAGCATCCACCAGCGTCCGCACCAGCCGTTCGGCGTGCGGCGACTCGATGACCTCGGCGGGAATGTCGATGCGCTGGCCTTGAGCCGATGTCAGGCCGAGCGTCCCCTGCATGTTCTTCTGAGCCTGCTCGGAGTGCAGCAGCGCGTCGGCGAGATAGACGCGCAACGGTACCGCGGCACCGGGCGGAAGCGCCGTTGCAAGCGTCGCCTTGGCCATCTCGACCGCAACGGGATGTACGTCGAGCCCGGTCACCATTGTCGCCACGATTTCTCTGGTCCGCCCCGCCAACAGCGGATGCGCGGAACGAATGCGCTTAGCGATGGCTCGAGCCGACCAGAACAGGAATGTGCCGGAACCACAGGCCGGGTCGAGTACCGAAAATGGCGGTGCTTCCACAAGCTCGGACGCTGCGGACACGTCGAGTGACCGCGCTGCTGCTTCGACCGCTGCATCCAGCCGAGCAGGTTCCTTCACGAGCACCTGTTCCACGACATCTGCGGCGAGCCAGTCCGGTGTGTAGTACTCGCCGAATTCCTTGCGGTCGTCGCGGTCGATCAGATCGTGGTACAGCTCCTTCAACAAGTCTCGGTCGGCCGCGCGCCAGTCATATTGAGACACGCTGCCGGCCAAACGCTCCAAGAGATCAATGCCAGCGGCGAAGTCGCCGAGCCACGCGCAGAAGCCGTCTGCCACAGCGGCGGGCAGCTCATCGATGGTCGACTCCTCCTGCGCGGCGAGCACAATCATGCGGGCCGCCACGACGAGCATCGTGTGTTCGGCAAAGTTGTGCGCTTGCCCGATGGCACCGGGTCCGACCAGACCCGACCCTTGGAGCGTGCGCCGCCACAGGCCGAACTTGGTCTCGTAGAACGGTTCGGTTTCGACCGTGGGCAGCAGCTCTCGAAGCTCGGTCAGATAGGGGTCGAACAGCGTTCGCAATGGCGACGGAGGAGACGGTGCACCCCGTCGCTCCGGGGGTGCCAGATACTCGACGACGAATTGACCGAAGACTTCTACGTCGTCTGCGAAGACCGCCCCCTGAACGTGAGGCAGCTGAACGAGTTGCCCCTCACCGGAGGACAGCGCACCCGAAGGCGCCTGCCATTCCCAGCCCCACCAAGTGCGGCCGTCCGTCAGGAACCCCCGCCAAGGTCGCTGGGAGCCGAGTTCCAGCCGGCGTTCGGCGAATGCCTCGACGTAGCGAGCGACCTGATCAAACTGCGTCTCGCCGGCGCCGGTTCTGAGCCTCGTGGGGTCTGCTTCGCCACGGGCCTTCGTCTCAATGACGACCCGGTACTCGTGACACACAAGATCAGCCGCACCGGTTCCGGCCCGTACCTCAAGTGAGTAGTCGCCAGCGTCGAGTTCCGCTAGCAGGTTCGCCAGCCTGCGGCGGATGTCTTGCTCACCTACCGCACCCAGCAGCGCTGTCAGCTGCTGTCCGGCACGTTCCTCGCTGGACATGCCATTCCTCCCGGTGATGCGATAGGTCCTAGGTCAGGCATCACTCTCGCGCCACGGTGTGACATTCAAGTGAGCACGGTATCGGAGCGCGGCAACGCGGATTGGGACGGCACCGGATCGAGGCCTGTCAGACGCACCCTTGTCAAGGGGGGTCGTCAGGCGGCCTGAAGCTGGGTCTTCAGTCGGTGTTGTTCGTCGCGCCACATTCTGCGGATGACGCGGTTGGCGAGGTGGCGTTTGTGGGCTCGTCGTGCTTCGCGTCGGGTCATGCCTTCGGCGGTTTTCGGGTGAGGCAGAGCGGTGCCGTCGAGCTGGCTGCGGGCTCGGTGCGCCACGTGCTCCAGGCCGGCCTCGAGGTCGAGATGACTAAACATCTGGGCTACGAGCGTCACGCCCCTGGGGGCAGAGGCACAGGGAACTCTTGGAACGGGTCGACGCCCAAGACGGAAAGGACCGAGGTCGGCGACGTCGGCCTGGCGGTGCCGCGGGACCGTTCGAGCCGGCCACGGTGCCCAAGCACCGCCGTCGCCTCGCCGGGCTGCTTAGGCAGATGTAGCTCAATTGAACTACAATGCCTCCATGCCTCAGTCGCATCCGTTGCAGGTCCGATTGGCCGACACCACGCTGGATCACCTCGACAACCTCGGTGAGATGTATGGATTCAACCGTTCTGAGACGGCGCGGCGCCTCATCGAACGTGGGTTGAATCGCTTTGCCGACCAGATGATGCGTCGCCTCTGCGTCCTCGGTGACCACCAGATCGAGGCTCTGGCCAGGACTCCGTTGAAGGACCGACTCGTCTTGCTCAGTCAACTTGACACCCAATCTGACGAGGGGCTGTGACTGCCGACGTCCCGTGCCCGCCTGGCCGTCCCGAAGTTCTCAGTCCCAAGCACGGGAATTCAGAGAAGCATCTGCGACGCAGCCTCGCCGGCGGGGCGCGCACACCGCGGTGCCTGACTGAACCGGGCGACTCAGAGTGCCCTTGATTCGAGAGGGATCGACATGCGCATGAACAGATCGCATCGGACCAGCGATCAGGGCGTGCAGCAGGTCAAGACCGACTTCACAGACTTGGGTTGGCACGCGATCGAGGTCCCGCAGGCAGGCGACATCGGCACCGACCTGTACGTCCAGCTGTTCGACGAGCGTCGTCACGCTTTGCGTCTCGTCTTGGGCATCCAGGTGAGGTCGGCAGCGTCGCAGTTCCGTAGTCCTGCGAAGGGCGACGACGGCGAGATCGTCGGCTGGTGGTGTTCGGATCACCGAGACCATTTCGACTACTGGTCGACTCACGCCCTTCCTCACTTGATCGTGCTGCGCGATCTCGAAGAACGCGTTTCCTACTGGGTCCATGTGACTCCTGAGGAGATCGAGCCTGCTGGCGACAGCGCCAAGATTCAGGTGCCGAGGCACCAGGTGATTTCGGCCGAACAAGTCGACGACGTTGTGAAGATCGCGGCGAGCCAGAAGGCAGCGCCGTTGCTGGAAGGGTTGGCGATCTCAGCGGGCATCGACGACTTGCCGCACTCTCGCCGCCTGCGCTATGCGCTGATCGCGCCGCGACTTGCCGCACCTCCTCGCGCAGCTGGCTACGAGAATTCCATCTGTGCCGAAGAAGCGATCGCGCTGATCGCAGCGGGTCGCTTCCGCGACCTGGTGAACTACGCGGATGCACATGAAGACGTCCCTGATCCTGAACAGATCAGCGACGACGCGACATGGCAATGGCAACTCGCAGCCGCGATGTGGGACTGGACGATCAATGACTCTCTCGCCAGCCTCCGTCTCGTGTTCGAGTCGGCTCCCGACGATCAGTCGCACGCGGCGAGCGCTGTGCTGTTGGCCTGCGCCTTGCGACGCGAGGAGCAGCCCGATGCCAGCACAGCAGTGCTCGACAGCCTCGCCGAGCACGAGTCGCTTCACCCTGTGGATCGCGGATGGGTGCTCGTCCAGAGAGCGCGCAACAAGATCGAAGTCGATGACGTGGACGGCGCTCATGAAGACGCAGTCGAAGCTCAAGGTTGCTTCGCGGGCGACCGCGACGACGTCACGGTCTCGGCGCTGAGCGCATCAGCAGCGTGGTCGCTATACCGCGCTGCATGGATGAGACGATTCGAGATCGGCGAACTCGTCTCGGAAGATGAGGACGAGCAGCAGCGCTACAAGGGACTACTCATCGCATTCGACACGGCGGTGTCTTGGTGGCGTTCCCGAGAAGTCTCCGCCGCGATGAGCGCCGAACAGGACGAGAGCTTCCGCGATTGGGCACAGGACGACCCAAACCAGGACATCGTCTCTGGGTCCTCGGGCGAGGATGCGTTGTTCGCTGCCGAACTGAATGCCGACCTGACGGCCGAGCACAGTGCCTGGCGCTCCATTGCCGAGCGCCGCGGTCGTCGGCTGTTAATGCACGCCTCCAAGGGCGATGATGAAGTCAAAGAACTGGCTGAAGGACTCGACACTCTGCGCCGATGCGGCCGACAGCAATCGCTCGGGCAGGCCATCGGTCATCTGCTTCGCGTCGGTCCAGCAGACGCCTTGGCGCAGTCTCTGCGCTGTTTGCCCAAGACCGGCTGGACCGGTACCACCATCGCTGCGAACTTCGAGGCGCTGAAGCTCGCGGGCCACTTTCTAGACGAGGACGCCGCCGGCGAGCTGCTGTTGTCATGTGCCCGTTTCGCACGCGGCGACCCACCCGATCTTCCGCGTTGCGAACTGACGCCTCCTGGGTTGATGATGGCCGCGCTCGACGGCGCAGCAGGACTGATGGCTGCCGCCAGCGATTCGTTGCACAGCCAAGTGGCCCGAGACCTCGCTGAGCTGCCGCCGAACGCAGAGCTCGCCTACAGCATGCGCATCGGCAACGTCCTTGATCAGCTCGATTGGAATCACGTCGAGCCTGCAGACCGCGAAAGGCTGCGCGAGCTGGCGAGACGCGGCAATGCGCGTGCCGTCGCTGCCGTGCTCGGCTGGTTCTACACAAACGGTGACACGGCAGCCCGCAACGAATTGACTCGCCTCGCCGCCGCCCGCGACCTATACGCCATGGCTGAGCTTGGTGACCTGAGCGAGCTGGGCGACGCGGAGGCACGTGATGTGCTTGACGCACTCAGTGATTGCGCCAACGGGGTGCTCGCTGATGCTCGACGAAGGCGATACGGCGGTGACGGCGCTTGGATCGCCGCAACATTGGTGGGTGCGTGCGCGACACATCCCCTCGAAGCTGACTGGGAGGACGCGTTCGCGCTCTTGGGCGAGCCTCTTGTCAACACCCACACCAAGCGGGCGCTGTGCGCAGCTGCCGTCGAACACGCCGAGAAACTCCCAGTGCAAGTCGCGCAACGCTTCATTGCCGGCTGCGATCAGATCGAACATCTGACACCGATCTACCGCGGCGACAGCGATATCGGCGCCATGCACACGAGCATGCTGTATGCGCTCGGCGCAGTCTCGGACTGCAACACCCAGACCGCTCTCGTCGAGCATGCTGCCGGCACCCATCTTGAGCGATGCGATGCTGCTCGCCTCGCGCACAAGCTCTGCAGCGACCGAGCTGACATCGTTCTCGCGATGCTCGCCGGAGATCGAGACTTCTTGGTGCGCGCAAACGCCGCCTACTGCATCGGGCATCGAGTCTGCAACGATGAGAACCGCGGGCTTGACGCGGCCGCGCTGAAACTCGCTTGTAGCGACGCGACCAGCATCCAACTGAGCCTGCTAAACGGCCTGCAAGCGAGTAGTCCGCCCCACCGCCCAGTCGTGAACTTGATCGCCGCGCAACTCGAGATACACCCCTCGGCCCGAGTACGCCGACTCGCCGACTCGCTGACGAACAACAACGATTGAAGTGTGCCCCGAAGAATCCTTGAAGCGCCTTGGCCGGCGATCTGTCAACACCGCAGATGGCGACCGGTGTTTAATCCGGCTAATCTGATCCCCGTCACCTGCACTGGATCCCGCAGGCGAATCCGAATAGATCGCCGACGACTGAGGGGTTAGCGGCCGATGGCTTTGGCCATGCGGGCGGTGGCCTCGTCGAGCATGGCGGGCGACGTGGCGAAGTTGAGGCGCACGTGGCCCGCGCCTTCGGGGCCGAAGTCGAGCCCGGAGTTCAGGTACACGCGACCCCGCCCCAGGAACACCGAGGCAGGATCGTCGCCCAGGCCCAGTTCGCGGCAGTCCATCCACGCCAGGTAAGTGGCATCGGGCGGCCGGTACTGCACCTCGGGCAGCCGCTCAGTCAGCAACTCCGCCAGCAGGTGACGGTTGCTGTCCAGCCCGGCCACCAGCTCGTCCAGCCAGTCCGGCGCCTCGGTCCAGCCGGCGATGGTGGCGACCTGCCCGAGGATCCCGATGCCGCCGATCAGCCGCTTGGGGATCTTCTTGACGATGGGGCCGTAGCGCGACGACGCCGAATGCAGGAACGCCATCCGCAGCCCTGCCATGTTGAACGACTTCGTGGCAGCGGTGACGGTGACCGTCCGCTCGGCGGCCAGCTCGCTGACCGAAGCCACCGGGATGTGCCGCCGGGGCGCATACACCAGGTCGCAGTGGATCTCGTCGGAGATCACCACCAGATCGTGACGCTCGGCAATGTCGATCACCGCAGCGATGTCGTCGGCGTCGAGCACCATGCCGCACGGGTTATGCGGCTGGCACAGGATCACCGCGGTCACATCGGGCGCCGACGCCACCGATTCGAAGTGGTCGAGGTCGAGCCGCCAGCCGTCGTCGTGGCGGATGAGCGGGTTGGGCACCACCCGGCGCCCGTGCCCCTCGACGCTGGAGAAGAACGGCGGGTAGGCGGGCGTCTGGAAGATGACGCCGTCGCCGGGCGCGGTGCAGTAGGTGATCGCCAGCTCCAAGCCTTGGATCACGTCGTGCACCCGCACGACGTCGAGCGGGTCGACCTGCCAGCCGAACGCCTCGCTCATGCGCTTGGCGAAGACACGCAGCACGGGGATCGGCTGGTCGTAGAAGTCGTAGCCCAGGCCGCCCGAGTCGATGCGCTCGCGCACGGCGTCGAGCACGACTGCGGGCAACTCCACGTCCATGTCGGCAACCCATGCCGCCAGCACGTCCGGGCCCTCGCGTCCCCACTTGATGCCCGGGCGGTTCCGAACCCGTTCGGCGTCCAGTTCGAATATCACGGCGTGACCCTACGCGCCCGACCCTTGGGTTCTCAAAGGCTGCGCCAATAGGTGAACCTTCTCGTTGTCGCACCCGTTGCTTCCCGCTCTTGTTCGCTGCGCTCACGGGCCGCTCGGGCCACGGCTTCGCCTGGGGGCTCAGCCTCTCAGTACAGGCCGACCATGCGGCCGGCGAGGCCGAGGACAGCGACGGCCAGCACGGGCCGGATCAACCGCTCGCCGCCGCGCACCGCCCAGCGGGCACCCAGCCAGCCGCCGACAGCGAAGCCCGCGGCCACGATGACGGCGAATCCCCAGTGCACCTGGTCGTTCAGGATGAACACCGGCACTGCCACCACGGTCAGCACAGCGATCACCACCACCTTGACCGCGTTGGCGTTCACCAAGTCGAGCCCGGCGTGCGACAGGGCCAACACCAGCAAGAGCCCCACACCTGCTTGAAATGCGCCGCCGTAGGCGCCGATCAGGAAGAACACCGCCACGGTCAGCGCCCTCGGCCAGACGATCTCGTCGCCGCGGGCCTTCGGCGGCCACAGGCTCAGGATCAGCAGCGGCACCATCAAGATGCCGAAGACCCGCTCGAAGGCCGTGTCGCTGAGCAGGCTGGAGACCGCGTAGGCGCCGATTACCGAACCGATCAGCGCCGGCAGCAGTACGGGCACCGAGCGGCGCAAGCCCGACACGCCCTCCGACCGGTAGCCGGCAACCGACGCCAGGTTCTGGGTGACGACGCCGATGCGGTTGGTGCCGTTGGCCACCAACCCGCCGAGATCGCCCACCACCGTGAGCAGGCTGACCGTCAGCAGCGAACCGCCGCCGGCCATGGCGTTGACCACGCCCGCCACCACGCCCGCGGCTGCGACGAGCGAAATCTGTGCGATGTCCATCGGCTGGCCGTCAGCCAGATGGCTGCGGCGGCGAAGGAGCGTCTGCGAGCTGGGTTGTCTGCTGGCGCAGGAGATGGTCGGCCAGCACGAGGCAGACCATCGCCTCCACCATCGGCACCGCCCGGGGCAGCACGCACGGATCGTGACGACCGCGGGCGGCGAGCACCGTGGCCTCGCCCGAGCTGGTCACCGTCTTCTGCTCGCTCGCAATGGTGGCAGTGGGCTTGAAGGCCACACGCAGCACGATGTCGGCACCGTTGCTGATGCCGCCCTGGATGCCGCCGCTGCGGTTGGTGACCGGGACGGGTCGGCCGTCGGGACCGGGCGCGAACTCGTCGTTGTGGGTGCGGCCGGTCATCAGCGTTCCGGCGAAGCCGCTGCCGATCTCCATGCCCTTGGCCGCCGGCAGCGACATCACCGCGCCCGCAAGCTCAGCGTCGAGCTTGTCGAAGACCGGTTCGCCCAAGCCCGGCGGCACACCGCGTGCCACGCAGGCCACCACGCCTCCCAGCGAGTTGCCGTCGTGGCGGGCAGCGTCGATGGCTTCGGTGATGCGGGCTGCGGCGGCGGGATCAGGGCAACGGGTCGGGTCGGCCTCCACGTCGTGGCGGGTCAACTCCGCGGGATCGACGTCGGCAGTGATGTCGCGCACCGAGCTGACCCAGCCCAGCACCTCCACCCCGGCCGTTGCCAGGATCTTGCGAGCCACCGCGCCCGCCGCAACCCGGCCGACGGTCTCACGGGCCGATGCACGCCCGCCCCCCTGCCAGTTGCGGATGCCGTACTTGGCCTCGGTGGTGTAGTCGGCGTGGCTCGGCCGGTACTTGGTGGCCATTTCGGAATATGCGCCGGGCCGGGCATCGGTGTTGGCCACGGTCATGCCGATCGGCGTGCCCAGCGTGAGGCCCTCGAAGACACCCGAGTGGATCGTCACCCGGTCAGCCTCCTGGCGCTGGGTGACAATGCGGCTCTGGCCGGGACGGCGCCGGTCGAGGTCGTCCTGCACATCGGCCTCGCTCAACTCGATGCGCGCCGGGCAGCCGTCGATGATCACCCCCAGCGCTCCGCCGTGCGATTCGCCGAACGTGGTGACCGCGAAGCGGTCCCCGAACGTGCTGCCGCCCATGTGAGAACCCTACGACGGCTCGTCGGGGGGCGACTCGCGCTGCTCGGCCAGGAACTTCTGGAATTCCAGCGCTATGTCGTCGCCGCTCGGCAGGTTCTCCTCGGCGGTGCGGTCTGCTTCGGCTTCGAGCTGCCGGATATAGGCCACGATCTCGGGGTCTCGCGCCACCGCCTCATCGACACGCTGCTCCCAGGTCTGCACGCTGCTGTCCAGCTCGCGGTAACCGGTGGTCACGCCCGTGACCGTCTCGAAATGGGCCAGCAGTGCCCGCGTGCCCTTGGGATTCGGCGGGCCCGCGACGTAATGCGGCACCCCCACGCGCAGCGACACCACAGGAAACGCTGCCCGGTCCAGCACGTCGTGCAGCGTGCCGATGATGCCGGTGGGGCCTTGGTAGGTAGGGCTGTCGAGGCCCAGGCGAGCGGCCAGCTCCCCGTTGGCGGCGCTGCCCTTGACCGAGGCGGTCCGCGAGTGGGCCACGCCCGCGACCATGGCCCCGAGCGTCACCACCATCTGGCAGCCGAGTCCACGGGCGATCTCCGCCACTCCCTCGCAGAACGTGCGCCAACGCATCCGCGGCTCGATGCCCGACAGCAGCACGAGGTCGTGCGGCGGGGCAGCCGGCACGACGTGGCACTCGATCTCCGGCCAGCGGATACGGCGCTCCCCATCGGGAGCGATCTCGATGTGCGGGCGGCTCTCCTGGAAGTCGAAGAACTCCTCGGGGTCGATATGGCAGACCCGCCGTGCCTCGCTTCGCTCGCGGATCCACGTGAGCGCGCCGGTGGCGCACTCGCCGGCGTCGAACCAGCCCTCGAACGCCACCAGCAGGAGCGGATTGTGCAGGTTCGGCGCGCCGTCCCACACGACGATCGGTTGCTCTAGTGGATCTTCGGTCCCGGTCACGGCCTCACTATGGCCGATGCGTGCGCAGATCGCGCCCGGATTTGTTGCTCAGCGGGCCCAAGCGGGCAACGAGGCACGCTCCAGCGAGTCCAGCCAGACCGATTCGAGCGCCTTGTGCGATGCGAGGTAGAGCCGGTCAGCACCACAACGCATGCAGAGTTGCTCACAACAGCCTGGTCTGTCGATGCCGACCTCACAGGTGTCACGTCACTTACTGAACGTTTAGTAAGTTCGAATCAGCGGAAGGCTCGTGGCGAGCCGTCTCGCCCGAGTCCGCCGCCGACTCGAAAGGAGACACGCCATGCGACACCACCCATACCGACAAGCCCGAGGCGACCCACTTCATCGCAGAATGCGACAAGCATTCGCCGTACTTCTCATCGCCTGCACACTCGGTGCCCTGCTGCCAGCGAGCGCCCTCGCCGACACCGCTGCGGATAGCGAGCCGGCAATCCACCCGGTCGTCGCTTCCTACGCATCCGACTACTCGGTCACGCTCGCCGAAGCGCAGCGACGGCTCGAACGCATCCCAGCGCTGCAGGACATCATCGGCGCTCTCCACAGTCTCGAAGCAGATCGGCTCGCCGGGTGGGGCATCGATCATCACGGTCCAATGACCGCGTGGGTGTGGCTCACCGGATCAGAACCGCCCAGCAGCGCTGCCGCCGAAATCGCTGACGCGCACAGCGACGTGAAGATCCGCACCGGCGCAAAATTCACATTCGCGGCACTCACCGCAGCCCAAGACAAGTTCGGCATCGGTGAGGGCATCGGACCAGTCGGCAATACCGGCGCAGCAGACGCTGTCCAGATCGACATCAGCGATCTGATCACACACACCGCAGTGGACGTGAGGGCCAATGCGCTCGAAATCGGCATCGACACCAGCAGCGCACCAGCCCCGCCATCAGGTGCGCTCGACGCTCTGGAAGGTCGTGGCCCATTCGGACCGGTTGGCAGCACAGGTGATGCCCCGGACGACGCCGGGACGCTCGCCATCATCACCGCCCTGCTGGCACCCCACATCGCCGTCCCGTACAACGTCATCAAAGCTGACGCAATCGAGGATCAAACCGCTTTCGAAGGCGGCCACCGGATGACAAATGGATCAGCTGTCTGCACATCCGGATTCACCGCCTACCACAGCAACCACGGCAGATATGGGATCATCACTGCTGGCCACTGCCGTCGCAGCACATGGACGACACAAGGCGTGGCGCTTACCTTCGGGGTGCGCGCATACAACGCCAGCAACGACGCAGCCTTTTATCTCATTCCGAGAAATCAAGCTCACACCGCCACCAACAGGATCCTCTGCAGTAACCATCCTGAAAACCCTCGAACCTGCGCAGTCCGTAGCATTGGTCCAGGACGGCTGCTGATGCTTGATGATCATGTGTGCCGCGCGGGCACCAATTCCGGTGTAAGTTGCGGCACCGTCGACAACGTCAGGTTCCAGCCCAGCAGTAGCGATGGATGTGATGGATACGGAGGGACCTGCCAAGCAGTGTTCGTTCGCGCGTCTGGACCGAACGTCCGGTCATGCAAGGGAGATAGTGGCGGTCCTGTCTACAGTTACAGTGCCGCTTATGGCATTCACAAAGCAGGACCAGAAGACAACCCGTGCAACAAGTCCAATTCGTTTATTGTGTTCAGCTCGATCCGGCGAGTACAGAATGCTCTTGGGGTCACAGTAGTGACCAATTGGCCTGAAGATGTACCATAATCCCTGTGCACTAACTGCGAGGTTGTCAGCATTGGACCAGAGTCAATAGTGTCATGCGGCACGCGATGCTCACGGGCTTAATGCTGCTATCAATAGCTTGTACACGTGGTTATGAAACCGGGCCCGGTAACGGTGCTGAACCAAGTGTATCAAGCGAACTCAGAATGAGCGTACCACCTGATAACCGTGCTCCGGTGCCGACGAATCGGCATCAAACGCAGTCCATCGTAACATCCTTGACTGAAGGCGAAATAGCTACACGGACAACATCCGCTATCAATGAATCCCTATGGTATCCACGACTCGAGAACATACGGCCGCTGCCGTGGGCGGACTTCCATGAGATGTACGAGCGCAGAGTCTACGAAGTCGCAGAATCGATTCTGAGTCGAGCTGTTGGTGTCCCACATGTCGAAGGTAAGTGTCTTTATCTCGATGTGTTTTACAGGATGCATCAACGTCCGAGCTTCCCGGGGGATGGCCCGAGGGACACCCTGCGCTGGGTGCTGTCCTTGCCAAATGATCTTGTGCAATATGATGAGGCGAACGAAGAACTCTGGTTTCATCATCGTGTTCACACTGCTGGCCCATTCTCGCTTGGGAAAGAGATTATGATCGACGATGCCCAATGGTTAGTCGATCGAAGTCCAGAGTGCGGAAATCACCGTATTTTGCGCGGTTCAAGCATTGAAAGCTGCGGCTATCTGAGTGATCGCTTCACTCGAGCATGCACAGTTGCAATATATTCATCCACACATCGAGTCCTGCCAACCGAAGCGAACCGCCGACTGGAACGCATTCCGGAAATGGAGATAGTGCTGGCAGGACTACGTGAGACAGAATCGAAGCGAACGGCGGGCTGGGGTATCGATCAAGCGGATCCGTATATGCGGATCGGTGAATCATTCGTCGCATGGCTTTGGCTCACCGGTGATGATCCACCAAGTCCGCAGGCACAAGAAGTTGCCGCCGAGCATTCTGACATCGAGCTTCGGATCGGCGCATCGGTAACCTACGCCCAGATCCAATCCGCTCAGCAGCAGTTCGGTGACGGGAATGGCATCTATCTTCCGCGCGACACGCTCGATGGTGCTGTCCAAGCGATCGAACTGTCAGAGGCTGTCGCGTGGACGTGGATCAATCACAGGGCCAACGCGCTGGAAATCGCAATTGACACTTACCGAATCCCGCACGATGTCGGTTCCGTCATGCTCACAGGTGATCCGAACTCCTACGGTGACAATCGATGGCCGCCCCAGGACGAGCTCTTCGCCACGATTGCGGACGACATTCGAGCTCGCATTGAGGTTCCCTTCGACATTGTCTTCCAAAGGATCGACCCGGACGAACGGCATCGATGACCCAACCGTGAGCAACTCAGTATCCGCTCGTCAGCGGACCCAGGCGGGCAACGAGGCACGCTCCAGCGAAGAAAATCAGAGTGACCGCGCAGCAGGGCTCTCGTAGGTTCGGCACGGGACGGGACCGCCCCCGCTACCGGAGTAGCTCTGACCACCGGGCGGATCCCGTCCTCACGACACGTCGTGTATGCCGCTCACATCGTAACGCCGAGGAGCGAAAGCAGCCGACGGGTTTAGCGGCTAGCCGTCGTCGGCGACTTCGTCGTAGAGGCCGTTGCGGCCGAGACGCACCAGCAGTTCCTCCGTGCTCCACGGCAGCATGGTGGCGCCGCAGCGGGCATCGCGGTAGTGCTGCTCGAGGCGGCCGGGCCGCAGCAACGACCTCCCGCCGCAAGTGCGCAGTGCCAGCGATGCCATCTCGGGTGCGCTCTCCATCGTGGTCACCGTTGCCACATGCGCCCGGCGCAGCTCCTCGGGGCTGGGATCGGCCCGGAGCTCGCTGAGCACCCGGTAGGTCAGCGACTGCGCCCGGTCGTAGATCAGCTGCAGCTGCGCCCAGCCGGTCTGCTTGATCGGGTGGTCACGTGACGCCTTCACCCCCGACTCGCCCCGCAAGTAGGTGCGCGTGGCATCCAGGATGGCCCGCATCAGCCCCAGATAGCTGAACGACAAGGTCATGTAGAACTGGGGGAAGCGCTCCACCATCGCGTTGAACATGCCCGGCGGCAGCACCTCATTGCGGGCCGGCACGAACACGTTGTCCATCACCAGCGTGCGGGAGTCGGTGCCGCGCATGCCGATCGGGTCCCAGTCACCGACGATCTCGGCACCCTCGCCGTCGGCAGGCACGCCGAGCAGGCGGATGTGGGGATCGCCCTCCACCACCGCCAGCACGTTGTGGACGTGAGCAGCGCCGCTCAGCGAGGCGAAGATCTTGCGGCCGGTCACGCGATAGCCGCCCTCGGTGGGCACCGCCATGGTGCTGAAACCCGATCGCGCGCCCGGCGCCTGGCCCTCGGAGAACGGCTGGGAATGGATGACGCGGCCGCCGACCATTCCCTCCCACAGGTGCGGCCGGGTTTCGGCGAGATGAGCAGCCATGGCCCCATCGGGATCCAGCTCACGCCCGCGCTCGCCGGCCAGCAATGCTTCGGCGATCGGGCCGGAGAGCAGCGCGGTGGCGGTGTGCATGTTGAACGTCAGCGCCGTGGTTGCGCAATGCCGACCCATCTCCTCGGCCACGAGCGCGTAGCCCACGAAATCTGCACCCAGCCCGCCGACCTCTTTGGGCACGCACAGGCCCAGGAACCCGGCATCGGCCAGGTCGGCCCAGTTCTCATGCGGGAAGCTGGCATCGCGGTCGTAGGTGGGCGCACGCTCGGCAAATGCAGGCCCCAGTTCGGCCATCCGGGTCACGAGCTCGGCTCGCTCGGGCGTCAGCACCTGTTCATTCATCACTCACCCTGTCTCGCTTAGCAGTTCATGGGGCACTCACCCCGCAGCAGCCGGAAGTGGCCTGCCGTAGCCGCCGCCTCCGGGCGTGTGGATCTCCATCACGTCGCCTTCGCCGACCTCCACTCGGGCACAGCCGGCCAGCTCGGTGACGGTGCCGTCGACCCGTTCGAGCAGATTGCGCCCGCGCGCACCGTCCTCGCCGCCGGCGACGCCGAACGGCGCAATGCGCCGGCAGCTCGACAGCAGATTGGCTGTCATGGGCTCGCCGAAGCGCAGGCGCCGCACGACGCCGTCGCCCCCGTCGTTTGCGCCACGGCCGCCCGAGCCTTGGCGCACCTCGAACCGCTCGAGCAGCACCGGATGGCGCTGCTCGAGTATCTCGGGGTCGGTGAGGCGGGTGTTGGTCATGTGCGTGTGCACCGCATCGGCGCCTGGGCGCCGCGCCGTGGCACCCGCTCCCCCGCAGATCGTCTCGTAGTACTGGTGGGCAGCGTTGCCCCAGATGAAGTTGTTCATGGTGCCCTGCGAGGCAGCCACCACCCCCAGCGCGCCGAACAGCGCATCGGTGATCTGCTGGGACGTCTCGACGTTGCCGGCGATGACTGCGGCGGGCGGGTGGGGCGACAGCATCGAGGGGTCGGGCACCACGAGTTCGAGCGGCCGCAGGCAGCCGGCGTTCAGCGGGATGGCGTCGTCGACCATGCAGCGGAACACGTAGAGCACCGCCGAGCGGCACACCGCCACCGGGGCGTTGAAGTTGCCCGGATGCTGACCGCTGGTGCCGGCGAAATCGACGACTGCGCTGCGCTGGTCGGCATCCACCGAGATGCGAACGCAGATCACGCTGCCGTCGTCCAGCTCCATCCGGTAGCTGCCGTCATCGAGCGCATCGATGACCCGGCGCACCATCTCCTCGGCATTGTCGGCGACATGGCCCATGTAGGCGTGCACGACATCGAGGCCGTAGTACTCGACGATGCGGGCCAGCTCGACGGCGCCCCGCTCGCAGGCCGCCACCTGGGCGCGCAGGTCGGCGATGTTCTGGTCGGGGTTGCGCGCCGGCCACGGACCGCTGGCGAGCACCTCGCGCACCTTGTCCTCAAGGAAGCGTCCCTCGGTCACGATCTGGAGGTTGTCGAGCACGAGCCCCTCCTCGTCGATGGTGGTCGAATCGGCCGGCGCCGAACCGGGGACGCAGCCGCCGATATCGGCGTGGTGGCCGCGGGAGGCCACGTAGAAGATGCGCTCGCCGCCCGCGGCGTCGAACACCGGTCGCACCACCGTCACATCGGGCAGGTGCGTGCCGCCGTTGTAGGGGTTGTTGAGCACGAAGACGTCGCCGGGTGCCATGTGGGGGTTCTGCTCGATGACGGTGCGAATGGACTCGCTCATCGAGCCGAGATGCACCGGCAGGTGCGGTGCGTTGGCGACGAGCTCGCCGGAGAGATCGAAGAGCGCACAACTGAAGTCGCGCCGCTCCTTGATGTTCACCGACACGGCGGTGTGCTCGAGCACCACGCCCATCTGCTCGGCGATGTTCATGAACAGGTTGTTGAAGATCTCGAGCTGCACCGGATCGACGCTCGTGCCGATCGCGATGCGTGAGGGTCGGGCCACCACCCGATCCAGCACGAGATCGCCTCGGTCGGTGATGGTGCCCTGCCAGCCCGGCTCGATCACCGTCGTGGCGTTCGGCTCGACGATGACCGCTGGGCCTGCCACCGCCGTGCCGGGCGCCATGGCGGTGCGGTCCCAGAATGGTGTGTCGTAGCGCTCGCAGGTCGGCTGCGTGTTGCCGTCGGCTGGTGCGGTGCCATTCGCTGCCGTGCCGGCGGTTGAGCCCATGTAGGTCGGATGCGTGGCGAGCAGCGGCTCGCGGTCGCCGGGTGTCGGTGCGGCAGGCGGCGGGTCAACAGCTTGACCGCGGGCCTCGATATGCAGCGCATCGACCACCAGTGCTGTTGCGGAGTTCGCCGCTCCGGGCGGGCTGAAGCCGAATCTCGTCCGGTGTGCGAGCTCGAACGCAGCGGCCACTTCGGCCGCGGTCCCAAGTGGAACCTCGAGCGTCGTGTCCGAGCCCCGGTAACGGACGGCGAGGCGGCCGGTCACCTCGATCCGATCGGGCGATACGCCCGCGGCAGCCACGGCGTCGATGGCACTGGGAGCGGCATCAGCCAATCGCCGGTACAGCTCGTCAATGAGCGCTTCATCGAGGGGGGCTTCGACCGGTTCGGCACGCAGGTCGGTGACATCGGCCAACCCGATGCCCAGCGCCGAGAGCACGCCCGCATGCGGGTGAATGAGGACCGTGGAGATGCCCAGCCGATCGGCGACCCGGCAAGCGTGCTGGCCGCCGGCACCACCGAAACAGACGAGCGTGTAGGCGCTGACATCGTGGCCCCGTTCGGTGCTGATCTTGCGGATCGCGTTGGCCATGTTCTCGGCTGCGATCTCGCCGTAGCCAAACGCCACCTCGGCGGCACTGCGTCGCGCGCCGCTCGCGTCCGCGATCCGGTCGGCCAGCTCGGCGATGCCGCGGGCCGCAGCATCGGCGTCGAGCGGCTCGGTGCCGTCAGCGCCGAACACCGCCGGGAAGTACTCGGGTCGGATGACACCCAGCACCGCGTTGGCATCGGTGAGCGCGAGCGGGCCGTCGTTGCCGTAGCAGACCGGCCCGGGGTCGGCGCCAGCCGACTCGGGGCCGACACGCAACCGGCTGCCGTCAAACGTGAGCAGCGATCCGCCCCCGGCAGCGACCGTGTGCATGTCGATGATCGGCGTACGGACGCGGATGCCCGCCACCTCGGTCTCGTTCGCCCGCTCGAACTCGCCGGCGAAGTGGGAGACGTCGGTCGACGTGCCGCCCATGTCAAAGCCGATGAGCCGCTCGAACCCGGCCGCCTGGGCGGTGCGGGCCATGCCGACGACACCCCCGGCAGGACCCGACAGCAGTGCATCGCGGCCGGTGAAGCGCCGGGCATCCGCCAGACCGCCGTTGGACTGCATGAACTGCAGCTGCGGCCCCTCAGCTGACGCGGCTGTGCCGATTCTCGATGCCACGGCATCGACCGTGCCGATTCTCGACGCGACGGCGTCGACGTAGCTGCGCAAGATCGGGGACAGGTAGGCGTCGGCCACGGTGGTGTCGCCGCGGGGGACGATCTTGACCAGCGGGTCCACCTCGTGGCTGACCGAGACCTGCGAGAAGCCGATCTCGCGGGCCGCAGCTGCCAGAGCGGCCTCGTGGTCGGTGTGCCGGTAGCCGTGCACCAGCACGATGGCCACGGCCTCCATGCCGCGCTCACGTGCCGCTGCCATGCCGTCGGTGGCCGACGCCAGGTCCAGCGGGCACAGCACCGTGCCGTCCGCCGCGATGCGCTCGTCGACCTCGAGCACCTCCGCATAGAGCATCTCGGGCAGCACGATGTCGAGCTTGAACAGGTGCGGGCGGGTCTGGTAGCCGATGCGCAGCACGTCGCCGAATCCGGCCGTGGTCACGAACAGGGTCGGCACGCCGCGGCGCTGCAGCAGCGCATTGGTGGCCACCGTGGTCCCCATCTTCACCGACCGGATCCGCTCCGGCGGCAGCGGCTCACCGCGGGGCACCTCGAGCAGGTCGGCGATGGCGGTAGTGGCTGCGTCGTCGTAGCGGCGCGGGTCCTCGCTCAGCAGCTTGTGCGAGACGAGGCTGCCGTCGGGCCGCCGAGCCACCACATCAGTGAAGGTGCCACCCCGATCCACCCAGAAATCCCAGCCAAGGGCTGCTCGGCTCATGGCAGGACCCTACGTGCCGTCCTTGGCGAGGTCCGTCTCACAGCCTGCTCTCAGTCGGGAACGACGGCCGTGGCGATGATCTCCACCATCGCATCGGGTTCGACCAGCCCAGTCGTCCCCAGCAGCGCCATCGCCGGGAAGTGCCGGCCGAGGTGCTTGCGGTGGGCGGCCCCCACGCCGCGAAGATCGCTGCGGTAGGCCTGCACATCGGTCGCGTACACCACCATCGACACGATGTCGTGGGGTTCGCCGCCGGCATGCGCCAGCGCCTCGACGACGTTGCCCAGTGCCACGTCGTACTGCTCGGCGAACGTGTCACCGACGACAGCGCCGGTCGGGTCTGCGGCGATCTGGCCGGCGAGGTACACCGTCCGCCCGTCGGCCGGCACGACCGCGTGGGAAAAGCCCGGCGAGGGGGACATCGAGTCGGGGCTGATCTGCCGGTGCGGTGTGCTCATCTCATAGTCCTTTCCGTCTCGGCACCTCTGAGGCGCGCAATGTCATGACGGTCCTCCGTCGAGCACGATCTCTTGGCCGTTGTGATCGCCGTCGAGCAGCTCCATCACCGCCTCGACCACTTCGGCGATCTCGATGATCCGCCCGTGGGGGGTGGCTTTGGCCAAGGCAGCCTCGGCCTCGGCGAGGTTCTTGCCGGTTTGGCGGGCGATGTTGGCGATCGTGGCGACGGTCATCTCGGTGCGGACGAATGTCGGGCACACGGAGTTGGCCGTGACCCCGGTGCCATCCACCTCGGCCGCCACCACACGCATCAGGCCCATAGCCGCGTGCTTTGACGATGCATAGGCGGCGATGTACTTCGCGCCCTCGACGCCTGCGATCGAGGCAACGGTCACGATCCTGCCTGCGTCGCGTTCCAGCATTCCGTCGATGACCGCTCGGGTGCACAGGAACGCCCCGGTCGCATTGACCGCGATGCTGCGGTGCCACTCCTCCAGAGTCGTGCGGCCCAGCCGGTTCGATCCCGACACCCCGGCGTTGTTGACGAGGATGTCCACTCGACCGATGTCGGAGAACGTCGAGACCACCTGCGCTTCATCGGTCACATCGCAGATGCGGGCGTCGACGCCGGCGAGCGGCTCAGCAGGCGCAGAGGTGGCCAGGGCGATGACGTCGTGGCCCGCACCGGCGAGTTCGAGGCTGATGGCCCGGCCGATCCCGCGAGTGCCTCCGGTGACGACGGCCGTGCTCATGCGGCGGCTCCGGCGTTGTCGAGCATGCTCGGAACCGTACTACTCTTTTTGACATCGCAAATTTCCCGCTATCTCACGGATGCAACGAACGATGACGGGTCCCGAACGGATGCCTCGATGAAGATCGCCTGCATCGGGGGCGGTCCGGCAAACCTGTTCTTCAGCATCCTGATGGCCAAGCAGGACCCGGGCCACGACATCACCGTGTACGAACGCAACCGCCGCGGCGACACGTTCGGGTTCGGCGTGGTGTTCTCCGACGAGACGCTTGCCAACATCGCAGAGACCGATCCCGACTCGATCGCTGCGATCGAGTCGGAGTTTCGCTACTGGGGCACGATGGACGTCCGCTACCGGGGACGGACGGTCACCTCCGACGGGCACGGCTTTGCCGCGCTGTCCCGGGTGCGCCTGCTCGAGATCCTCACCCGCCGGGCACTCGAACTCGGCGTGCGTGTCGAATTCTCCACCGAGGCCGATGTCGATGCGCTGTCGGGTGGGGTCGATTTGGTCGTAGCCGGCGACGGCGTCAACAGCAACACCCGATCCCGCTATGCCGATGACCTTCGCCCAACGATCCGCCACGGCTCGGCGAAGTACATCTGGACCGCCACCGACGCCCCCTTCGACCGCTTCACGTTCATCTTCGAAGACATCAAGCACAGCGAGGACATCGAATGCTGCGAGGACGGGGCGCGCCGCACCGTGCAGGCGCACATCTATCCCTACGACGACACGCGCTCCACATTCATCGTCGAGATGGCCGAGCCGACGTGGAAACTGGCCGGCCTCGGGGGCCACGATGACGGGCTGGCGCCAGGCCAGTCCGACCGGCACGCCCTGGAGTGGTGCAGCCGGCTCTTCTCGGACCATCTCGACGGACGGCCGCTCATCGGCAATAACTCGCGGTGGATCAGCTTCCCGCGCATCTCATGCGAGTCGTGGATCGCGAACAACGTCGTGCTGCTGGGTGATGCCGCACACACGGCTCACTATTCGGTGGGCAGCGGCACGAAGATGGCGCTGGAGGACGCGATCGCACTCGCCGATGCCATGGCCGCAACAGGCGATGTCTCTACGGCGCTCAAGAACTACGAATCCGAGCGCCGACCCCAGATCGAGAGCCTGCAGCGGGCCGCGGCAACCAGCGAGGACTGGTTCGCGAATGTCGACCATCACCGCCAGCGCCCGTTCGAGCAGTTCGCGTTCTCGCTGTTCACCAGGTCGCAGCGAGTCACCTACGACAATCTGCGCGAGCGCGACCCGCAGTACCACGACGAGACCCTGCGCTGGTTCGCCGAACAGCAGCCGCCTGCACACCGGCCGCCGACCCCGGACACGCCGCCTATCTTCTACCCCTTCACCCTGCGGGACGTGAGCTTTCACAACCGGATCGGCGTGTCGCCGATGGCGCAGTACAGCGCCGTGGACGGGATGCCGAACGACTGGCACAAGGTGCATCTGGGCAGCCGTGCCGTCGGCGGGGCCGCCCTAGTGATGACCGAGATGACCTGCACCTCGCCCGACGCTCGCATCACGCCCGCCTGCACCGGGATCTGGAACGCCCGCCAAGCCGAGGCATGGGCCGGGATCACCCAGTTCGTGCACGACTTCACCGACGCCAAGATCGGCCTGCAGCTCGGGCACGCGGGCCGCAAGGGCTCCACGAGAGTGCCGTGGGAGGGTGAGGACGTCCCCCTGGAAGCGGGCAACTGGCCGCTGATCTCGGCGTCGCCGCTGCGGTACCGGACCGGCAGCCAAGTGCCGGCCGAGATGTCGTATGCCCAGATGGATGCCGTGCTCGACGACTTCGTGGCGGCAACCCGGCGAGGGGCTGACGCCGGGTTCGACCTGGTCGAGCTGCATGCTGCGCACGGCTACCTGCTCTCGTCGTTCCTGTCGCCGGTCACGAACCAGCGCAGCGACGACCACGGCGGCTCGCTTGAGAACCGGACCCGCTTCCTGCTGCGCGTCACCGAGGCGGCACGGGAGGCCTGGCCGCAGGGCAAACCGCTGTCAGTGCGGATCTCGGCCACCGACTGGGTCGAAGGCGGGTTCAGCCGATCGGAGGCCATCGAGCTGAGCGACATGCTCAAGGGCGTCGGCGTCGACATCATCGACGTCTCGACCGGCCAGGTCGATCCCAGCGGAGAGCCGGCGTACGGGCGGCTGTACCAGACGCCATTCGCCGAGGCCATCCGCAACACCGTCGGCATTCCGACCATGGCGGTGGGCGCCATCTCCAGCATCGACGACGTCAACACCGTGCTGATGGCGGGTCGGGCCGACATCTGCCTGATCGCCCGTGCGCACCTGGTCGATCCCTACTGGACGCTGAACGCGGCGATCGATCTGGGCCGCAGCGAGCAGCCGTGGCCGATCCAGTACTGGCAGGGTCGCACCAGCCGCCGGCGCGAGCAGGTGCCCGACGCCTTGATCGACCGCGACCTGCGCTGAATGCGCCCCAGTCGCTATGACACGTGCTTCTTTAGCGGCGGGTGGCGGTGTTGAGTGTGTCGAGGTAGAAGCGGTGTGCGCCGGGTCGCAGCTGGCGGTGCAGTTTCGTGAACACCTCACGGGCTTCGTCAGCGAGCCATCCCTCAGGTGTGACCGAGCGAGGCAGCCCCGGGTCGGCGTAGGGCAGCGGCCGCCAAGCGCTGATGTTGTTCATGTGCGCCACGAATGCGTCGCAGTCAGACCCGGGCTCGGTGACCCACGCGTCCGAGATAGGCCGTTGAGCGGTGAGGTACTCGCCGTAGAGCTTGTTGATCATGTCGAGATCCCATGCGCTGGTCGCTATGTGGGGCTCGTCGCTGTCGGGCCGAAAGTCACCCTCGAAGAACGAGACGTAACCGTCGAGCCCATGGCGCCGCAGCATCGTGCGAGCCTCATCCGCCAGCGAGGCGGGGGCGATCCATGACGCAGCCGGGCCGGGCGCGAAGCCCAGGCGGGCGAGCTGCGACCGGATCAGGTAGCGCTTGCTGCGCTCTGGCTCGGGGATCGAGAACAGCACCAGCAGCCATCGGTCGTCGCTTGGCCGAACGCCGTTGCCGAAGATGCGCCGATCCCCCGCTTCGAGGATCTCGCGCCCATCAGCGCTGAGGGCGTACCCGGCCTTGCCGTCCACCCGTTCGGGCACCAGCAGCCCGGAGCGCTTCATGCGAGACGCTGCGGATCGCACGGCCTGCGCATCCACGCCGACCTCGCGCAGCAAGGCGATGAGCCCGCCGACAGCAACCCAGCCGCCATAGTCGCGGGCGAACAGCCCGTAGATGTCGAGAATGCGGTCTCTCGGGGACTTCGTCATGCCGTCCCCGACCCAGTCCTCGCCACTATTCGCCGAGCGGGGCAGCCAGCCCGCGCCGCTGGAGCTTCCCCGTCGGCGTCGTGGGCAGCGGCTCGGCACAGAAGGTGATCCGGCGAGGGTACTTGTAGGGGGCAATCGAGGCCTTGACGTGGTCTTGCAGCTCGCACGCCAGCGCGTCGGTGGCAGACGACGGGTCAGTCAGACGGACGAAAGCGTGGACGACCATGCCCCGCTCTGCGTCAGGCGTGCCGATCACTCCCGCTTCGGCCACTGCGGCGTGTGTCAGCAGGGCTTCCTCGACTTCGGGGGCAGCGATGTTGTAGCCAGAGCTGATGATCATGTCGTCGGCCCTGGCCTGGTACCAGAAGTAGCCGTCGGCGTCACGCACATAGACGTCGCCCGTGAAGTTCCAGCCGTTGTGCACGTAGACGGTCTGGCGTTCGTCGTCGAGGTAGCGGCAGCCGATTGGTCCTCGCACGGCGAGCAGGCCTGGCCGGCCGTCAGGCACCGGGGCGCCGTCGGCGTCGAGGATCGCTGCCTCCCACCCGGGCAGGGGCTTGCCCGTCGAACCGGGCCGTATCTCGGCGTCGGGCGCGGAGATGAAGATGTGCAGCAGCTCGGTGGCGCCGATCCCGTCATTCAGTCGCAGGCCGAGCTCGTGCTCGACGAGCTCGAACGTGGATCGCGGCAGCCATTCGCCGGCTGACACGCCGCAGCGCAGTGAGGAGAGGTCCGGCCGGGGATCGAGCATCGTCATGGCCCGGTACGCGGTGGGCGAGCTGAAGCACACGGTGGCCTGCCGTCTGGCGATCAGCTCCGCCAATGCAGCGGGGCCCGGCTCGTCGCAGAACCAGGTGCACGCTCCTGCTCGCATGGGGAAGACCACCTCGCCGCCCAAGCCGAACGTGAACGCCAGCGGCGGGCTCCCGACGAACACGTCGTCGGGGCCTGCTCGCAGGATCGGCTCGAACGCGTCGGCGATCACCAGCAGGTCGCGATGGAAGTGCACGGCAACCTTGGGGTCGCCGGTGGTGCCCGAGGTGGACGCCAGCAGGGCCGGGTCGGTTGCCGCGGTGTCCACTGCGGTGAACTCGCCTGACTTGACTGCGGCCGCGACGTTGAGATCTCCGTCCGGTCCCCAGATGGCGATCGGACCGCCGGTCACTTTCTGCAGCTCGGCTTCCATTCCCGCTTCGCACAACGAGACCGCCGGCTCGCACTTCGACAACACCTTCGCAAGCTCGGCGGCGCGCAGCAGCGGCATCGTCGTGACGGCCACAGCGCCGGCTTTCAGCACGCCAAGCCAGGCAGCCACCATCCAAGGTGCATTGGCGCCCCGTAGCAGGACGCGGTTCCCCGCAACGACGCCGTAGTCCTCAACCAGCACCGCGGCGATCCGGTTGGCGCAGTCGGCCACGTCGGCGTAGGTCCACATGTCGTCGCCGAGCCCCATGCAGGGGCGCTGGTCCCAGCCCCGTTCGATTGCCCTGTCCAGCAGGATCGAGGCGGCATTCAGCCGGCTCGGGTAGCAGTACAGCGACTCGTCGAGCCTGATCTGCGGCCAGTGCTCTGCAGGCGGCAGACGATCGAGGACGAACCGGTCCACATGTGCCGTCGCAGCCGCGGTGCCTGTGCGCATATCCAGCCGTTCATACCCGTTCGGGTAATGCCGTCGATATGACGATCTCTAATCGAACGCTATATCGAGCGTCGCCGTCGCGCAAGGACTTCGTGGTGCGCCAGCAGGGCGCATATGGCGTGGCGCGTCAGGCCGCCCGCCGACGCGGGATGCAGCCGGGATCGTCGTGAGTCAGGACGTGATCTTGCGGAAGCGGGCGCCGTACATGATGCCGCCGTAGTAGTTGAAGACTTCGCGGGCGTTTTCGTCGTCGAACGGGTAGTCGGCACCGATCTGGGTAGCTGCGGCGAGCCCGGTCACGAAGCAGGTCTCCTGGCTGTTGACCAGCGTGTGCGCTCCGCAGTGCCAGCTGCGGCGCTTGCCCTGGATGAAGCGGAACAGCGGCACGAGCAGCGTCACCTGGCGCACGTCATGCACGACGTGCTGGAACCACCAGCGCTTCACGATCTTGTCCTCGTCGATCGGGGTGTTCGAGTTGTAGGTCACCAGGCAGGGCTTGTCGGAGCCGAAAGTCCATGGCTGCTGGTTGTGCATGATGTAGGTGAGCTCGTAGTTGTCGGGCCGGGCGCCGTACTGCTCTATGTGATTGCTGCGTGTGCGAAGGCATTCCACCTCGTCGTCGGGCAGCACCGACGGGTCGGAGTGCACCAGCGTGTGGTTGTGCAGCTCGCTCTCGTAGCGGACCGACGAGAGCACGTAACGCTCGAGCGCCGTGGGCTTGTCGAGCATCATCAGGGTCTGGTTGGCATTCGAGGCGAAAATCACCTCGTCGAAGGTCTCGCGGACTCCGTCGGCGTCCTCGACGACCACCTCCGATGTCCCGCGGTACACCTTGCGGACAGGTCGGCTCAGATAGATCTTGTCGCCGAAGTCCGCCGTCAGGTGCTCGTAGATGCGCCGCGTGCCCTGGTCCCAGGTCTGCATGGGCGTCGCCGACTCGATGTCGAAGAACTCGAGATAGCGGGCGAACAGCGCGGCGGGCATGTCGAACACGTTCGTCGCCATCAGGAAGTTGACGAACATCGGCTTGAGGATCTTGTACCTGAAGTCGGCGGAGAAGCCGCCCACGTTCAGCACCGTCCGCATGCTGATGTAGTTGAACGGGTTCAGCGCATTGAGGAACTTCGACCGCGCCCGGGTGAGACGACCGAATGAGTGCAGGCGACCCAGCAGGCGCTGGAACCGCTCGATCTCGGGCTGCAGCTGGTCCCTGATGTCGGAGTCGAAGTCGTGGGCGTACCTGCCGCCCTGGTACTTCACGCTGTAGTTGAACTTGGTCGGGAACAGCTCGATGCCGAAGCGCTCCAAGAGCAGCAGGACGTGGTCGTAGACCGACGGGATCAACGCAGTGACTGAGATGTCGAAGGGAAGCGACGTGCCGTCGTCCTGCGGCATGTCGACAGTGACAGCGTTGCCGCCGAGGCGATCGTTGGCCTCGAACAGCCGGATGTCGAACCGGTCCGGATGGTGGGCCAGCGCCCATGCGGCGCCGAGCCCGGACATGCCTCCGCCGATGATTGCGATCCTGCGCTGCGTCATCGTGCTCCCGCCCTTGGGATGCCTCAGGTGGGAGGCGGATGAGGTGAGCGCGCTTGCAGGGATTCGAACCCCGAACCTTCTGATCCGTAGTCAGATGCTCTGTCCAATTGAGCTACAAGCGCTGGTTGCCACTGGCCGGGCCGGAGGGCCCGTCGGCGCCCGAACAGTGTACGAGGCTGTTTTCTGCGAGCGCCGAGGATTTCGCCGACGCTCGCGTCGTCAGGGAGCGTCGGCTTCGCGGTTACGTGGTTCGCTGGTGCCCGCCGCGCGGGCGACATCGGCCGGTGTGCGGTCGAGCGCTTTGGCTGCGGCGACGACGTCGGCCCACTCGGGCTTGCTGCGGTGCGGGCCGTGCTTGACCCGAATGGTCTGGCCGTCGACATCGACAGTCGAAATATGTCGTTCGAGCGCCGTGCGCACGACGGTCCGCGCCCGCAAGCCCAGCGTGCCGGTGAGACGCGCCATCAGGTCGCCCAGCGCTGTCACTTCGTCGGCACTGCACAGCGCCATCAGCGTGTGTGCTGGGCGGCCGTGCTTCATCACGATCGGGACCGCCCACGCATCCAGCGCGCCGGCTGCCAGCAGCTCCTCGATCGCGTGGCCCAGCAGCTCGCCCGAGACATCGTCGAGATTCGTGGCCAGTTCCACCAGCTCGGTGGTGGATTCGGCGCCTTCGATGGCCGCCATAGTCGCGGCCAGCCCTGCATCAGTACGGCCCACTTCGGTTGTCCGAGTACCGATCAGCACGCCCGTGACGTTGGGGCGACCGGGCAGCTCGCGGGTGCCCGCACCGAAGCCGACGCCCGTCACCGTCATGGGCGGTACTGGCCCGAACGTCGATGCCAGGGCGGCCACGATGGCGGCCCCCGTCGGGGTCGTCAGCTCCATGTCGATATCGACGCCCACCACTGGGTGTCCCGCCAGCAAGTACCCGACTGCGGGCGGCGGGTTCGGCAGCACGCCATGCGCGGCGTGGATGGTGCCCTTGCCCACGGCAACCGGTCCGCAGACAACCTCATCGACGCCCAGAGATTCCAGCGCCGCGCACACGCCGACGATGTCGACGATCGCATCCAGCGCCCCGACCTCGTGGAAGTGGACCTCGTCGGGTGGCACTCCGTGCACCTGGCCCTCGGCAACAGCGAGCGCCTCGAACGCCGCGAGCGCGCGGCCGCGAATCCGGTCTCCCAAGGGTGCGCTCTCCAGCAGCTCCCGGATATGGCGCCAGCGCCGATGGTGATGCCCTTCGGGGGCGTCCACGACAGCCCGCGTCGCGGCCAATTCGTTCCGCCGGACCCGCTCGGCACTGAGCTGCCAGCCGTCGACACCCAGCAACTGCAGCTGTTCGATGACGAACTCCAGGTCTGCACCGGCATCCAGCAGCGCCCCGAGCGCCATGTCGCCGGCGATGCCCGAGACCGGGTCGAACCACGCCACCGTGCCGTCGGGAGCACTTCGCTCGCCGTCTGCAGATGACGACGCGGCTACCGGCGCTTGGGGCGTCACCGACGACGCGTCGGCGGCTGCGATGTCATGCATCACCCGGCACCGCCGTCGCGGCTCGCCGCCAGATCCAGGATGCGCATGACGGCCATTGCGGCGCCGAAGCCGTTGTCGATGCCCACCACGGTGATGCCTGCCGCGCACGAAGCGTGCATGGCCAGCAGCGCTGTCACCCCGTCGAGCGCCGCTCCGTAGCCGGCGCTGGTCGGCACCGCAACAACCGGAGCGGGCACCACGCCTGCGACAGCGGTGGCGAGTGCTCCCTCCATGCCTGCCACCACGATGACCACATCGGCCGACGCGAGCGTGTCGATCTCGGCCAGGAAGCGATGGAGGCCCGCGAGACCGATGTCGGACACCATCCCGGCATCGACGCCGAATGCCCCGAGCACCGCTGCGGCTTCGCTCGCGACCGGTCCGTCCGATGTGCCCGCTGCTGCCACCACCACGCGCTCGTGACGCGCTGGTGCAGCGCGCCACACCACCGTCGCCAGATCGGCTGAAGGCATGGCGGCGCCATCAGCCGGGTCAGGCTCCCGATCGGCGGGGCGGTGCACCACGCCGCCGGGGCACGCGGCCAGCGCCGCTGCGACCTGATCGATGCTTGCTCGGGTCAGCAGCACCGGGCCGGAGCCGCCGCTCAGCATCTCGGCCACGATGCGAGCGCACTGGCTCGGCGACTTGCCGGGCCCGTACACCGCCTCGGGATGGCCGGTGCGCAGCGCTCGGTGATGATCGATGCGCGCCCCGGCAATCTCCGCATACGGCAGCCGGCGCAGTCGCGCCAGCGCCTCATCAGCGGTCACCGTCCCGTCACGAACCTCTGCCAGCAATCCGGCGAGCTGTTCAGCGTCCATCGCCTGCCGTTCTACCCGCCGCGGCCCGGCGTCGGGTGCCCGCGGCCCGGTGCGTATCCTGCCCCGATGGCTGCTGCCGCTGCACCCCAGGGCGCCTCTGCCCTCTCGCCGTCGACGCGCATCGGGTACATGGGCCCGCACGGCACCTTTACCGAGGCTGCGCTGGCGACCCAGCCGGACCTGTCGCAGTGCACGCCTGTCCCTCTCATCTCGGTGCCCGAGGTGCTCTCTGCACTCGACGACGGCGCGGTCGATTACGGCTTCGTCCCCGTCGAGAACGCCATCGAAGGCGCCGTCAACGTCACCCAGGACGCGCTCGCGTTCGACTTCGACTTCCTCATCCAGCGGGAAGTGGTCGTGAACGTGCAGCTCGACCTCATGGCGCTGCCCGGCACGGCCACGGCCGACGACCTCGCGGCGATCCACACCGTGCTGTCGTTCCCTGTGGCCATTGCCCAGTGCCGTGCGTTCCTGCACACCCAGCTTCCCGACGTCGAGATCGAGGCGGCTACCTCGACTGCGCTGGCGGCCCGGCGCATCGGCGAGGAACAGCTCGCCGGTGTCGCAGCGATCGCCAGCCCGACGGCAGCCGAGCTCTACGGGCTCGAGACCGTCGTGCCTGGAATTGAGGACCACCGCGACAACCAGACCCGCTTCCTGCTGCTGGCCAAGGGTCAGGTGCCGCCGGCCAGCGGCAACGACAAGACCAGCATCGTGGTGTTCCAGCAGCAGAACGAACCCGGCAGCCTGCTGGGAATCCTCATGGAGTTCGAGGCCCGCCGTCTCGACCTGTCCCGGCTGGAGTCGCGGCCGACCCGGCGCGGCCTCGGCGAATACTGTTTTCTGCTCGACTTCGAGGGTCACATCTCCGACGAAGTGGTTGCCGACTGCTTGCGCGCGCTCAAGATGAAGCAGCGTGACGTCAAGTTCCTGGGCTCGTTCCCTGCCGCGAACGGCAACTCATCGGGCCGCGAGCGGGTCAGCGAGGAAGCCTGGAACACGTCGGACGACTGGATGAAGTCGCTCCGCCGCCTCATCCGCTGAACAACACGCGGCATTTGTCCGTCGTCGCAGGGACCTACCGTTGGGACATGGACGGCCGCGTTGCCCATCGCACCCATGCTGTGCCAGCACGGAAGGCCCCACACGAGCGCAGTACCGGCGCAGCGCGGCCCAGCGACACGTCGCCTGAGGTCTGGGATCAACTCACGGCCAAGTGGGCGTCAATGACGCCAGCCCAGCGGGCCACGCTGGCAGCAGCGATGTCGACGGCCATCGAAACCGCTGTACGGGCGGGCATCCTGGCCGGCGAACCCGATGCCGACGACACTCGCGTTCGTTTTCTCGTAGCACAGCGCCGGTACGGCACCGAAGTAGCGGAGGCCGCGTTCGGCGCTAACGGCCGATGGCCACAGTGACCGATCCCATCACGCTGGCTCTGCGAGTGGCAGCAATCCTGGAACGACACGGCATCAGCTACGCCCTCGGCGGGTCGCTCGCAAGCTCGATGTTCGGCGAGCCGCGCGGCACGATCGACATAGACATGGCAATCCGCCTCGAGCACCAACAATTCAACGATCTCGTTGACACGTTGGGCATCGAGTTCTACGTGCCCGCAGAAGCCGCTCAGCAGGCGATCGAACAGGGCACCTCATTCAACCTCATCGACGAAGCCGGACTCAAAGTGGACCTCTTCGTACTCGGCGACAGCCCGCTTGACCGGCGCCAGATCGAACATCGTCGGCGCGTCATGGTGCAGGAAGATCCGCCACAGCACTTGTGGGTGACGGCACCCGCAGAGCAGGTACTGCGCAAGCTGGAGTGGTACCAAGCAGGCGGGCAAGTCTCAGAGCGTCAGTGGCGTGATGTCGTGGGCATCCTGCGGACGCAAGGCTCGACGCTGGATCGAGCCGACCTGACCCAGACTGCCGCATCGATGGGGCTCGGGGCGCTGCTCGACGCAGCCCTCAAGGACGCCGAACCGAGCACCTGAGGCGAGGGTGGGTCAGACCCAGGGGCAGTTTGAGTTGCGGTCGCCGAAGGTGCCGCCGGTGCGGTAGCGGTCCAGCGTGAACGGCTTGAGCTCGTCGGGCTTCTGGCCGTGCACCATCATCTCGGCGGTGAGTTTGCCCACGCCGATCATCTTGAACCCGTGGTTGGAATCGGCGATCACCCAGGCGTTGTCGGCCACGTAGTCGAACACCGGCACGTTGTCGGGCGTGAACGCCCCGATGCCGCCGTTGCGGCGTTCCTTGAAGTACGGCCGCAGGTCTTCCAGCCGCTTGAAGAGCATGCCCAGCGTGGCGCAGTAGTAGTCGGCGAACCACTCCTCGGCCTGGTACTCGTCGTTCAGGTGGCCGTAGGGCTCCACTGCTGCTCTCGGCCCGATCTTGATCGGGATCGTGCCGCCCTGCAGGCCGGGTGCGCCCACCCGCTCCGCGGCGTAGCGCGTGTACGAATAGAAGTGGTCCTTGAGGAACCGGCCGTCGGGTGAGTACACCGGTGTGTTCATGAGCTCGACGTGCAGCACCGGCGAGTCGCGGTGCTGCGCGGTGCGGAAATCGACACCGGGCGGCAGCAGGACCTCTCCTTCGAGCAGCCGCCAGTAGGTCCACATGTCCATCTGCTCCTCGACGTGCCCGTCGGGGTACAGCACGTCGAGCTGGCTGGGGCCGCCGAGCCATTCCCAATGCGTCGGCGTCCATGCCCCTGCACCCACCACGACCTGCTCGCAGGTGATCGAGCCCTGGGTGGTCTCGACCGCGGTGACCGAGCCCGAGTTGTCGAACTGGTAGCCGGTCACGGTGGCGCCGTACACCCGCTGCACGCCCCACTGGCGGCACTTCTGATCGAGACCCCACACGGCCAGGTGCGTGCCGGCGTAGCCGGAGCGGTGCTCGTGCAGCACCACGTCGCAGTTGTCGGTCTTGAAGTCGGGCCACAGGTTGGTGAGGAAGGCGCGGGCCTCTGCACCGATGTAGACGTCGGACGGGTAGCCGCTGGCTGCCTGGGACGCCTGGAGCTTCAAGTAGTCGTCGGTCTGGTTGACCTCGCCCACCGACACGTAACCGACCTGCTGGAAGCCGAGATTCACCGGGTCGGATTCCCACACCTCGACGCTGGCTCGCAGGATGGCGTGCAGCGGCCCAGTCATGTACATGTTGCGGACACAGCCGCAGGCCAGCCCGGTGGCGCCTGCCCCCGGGCCCTGCTTGTCGATCAGCACCACGTCGCTGCCGGAGCCCTTGCCGGTGCGCTCGAGGTACATGGCCAGGTGGTAGGCGCTCGACAGCCCGTGCACGCCGGCACCCACCACCACGAAGCGGGCGTGGGACGGCAGCGGCACGGCGTCGAACACGGGGATGACGGCCGGGTTGACCGCTTGGCCGTCCACCTCAGGCGGCAGGGGCCGGTTGGCGAACGGGTACCACTGGTTGTGCTCTGTCGGATTTGGAATTGGCGGATTGGGGATGGAGTTGGTCATGGCTGTCCTTCTTTCAGTCAGGGATCACGTCTGGTCGTCGGCGGGCGGGAGCCGGTAGTCGGCGCCCAGCGTCCGCCAGATCAAGGGGACACCGGGCCGGTAGGCGAGGTGGTGGCGGCTGGGTGCATCCAGGATGGTCACGTGAGCCGGACTGCCGTTGGTGAGCCGCCCAACGTCAGTCCGGCCCAGCGCGACTGCTCCGCCGACCGTCACTGCGGCGACGGCTTCGTCGATCGTCATGCCCATGTCGCGCACTGCCATGGCGATGCAGAACGAGATGGACGTCGTGTAGCTCGAGCCCGGGTTGCAATTCGAGGCCATCGCCACCTTGACCCCGGCATCGATGGCCCGCCGGGCATCCGGGTAGGGCTGGCGGGTGGAGAAGTCGGTGGCCGGCAGGAACGTGGCCACCGTGTCACTGCCGGCCAGGGCCTCGATGTCGTCGTCGGAGAGGTAGGTGCAGTGGTCCACCGACGCGGCGTCCATCTCGACGGCAAGCTGCGCGCCCGGTCCGTGGCCGAGCTGGTTGCCGTGCACGCGCAGGCCCAGCCCGGCGTCCCGACCCGCCTCGAGCACCGCCCGGGACTGCTCGACGTTGAACGCGCCGGTCTCGCAGAACACGTCGATCCAGCGGACGTGGTCGCGGACGGCGTCCAGCATCGGCCCGCACACCAGGTCGATGTAGTCGTCGGCACGTCCCGCGTACTCGCTGGGCAGCAGGTGGGCTCCCAGAAACGTGGCTTCGGGGGTGACCTCGGCGGCCAGCAAGGCAAGCTCGATCTCGGAGTCGAGCGACAAGCCGTAACCGGTCTTGATCTCCACCGTGGTCGTGCCCGCCCGGTGCGTCTCGGCCAACCGCTGGTCGAGCGAATCCGCCAGAGTGTCGCGGCCGGCGCCGCGGGTGGCCTCGGTGGTGACCCGGATACCGCCGCCGTCGTAGGGCTCGCCGGCCATTCGGCGGGTGAATTCCTCTGAGCGGTCGCCTGCGAACACCAAGTGAGTGTGGGAGTCGACGAATCCCGGCAGCACGCACCGGCCGCCAGCGTCGAGGCGCTCATCGGCAACGGCGCCCGACGGACCAACCGCTACCACCGTGTCGCCGTCGATCACCAGCGACGCATCGGTCACCACGCCCAGCGGCCCATCCCCCAGCGCGGGGTCATTGGTGACTAGCTCGCCGATGTTGTCGATCACGAGAGTCATGACGCGACGACCTCCGTGATGGCCGATGCCAGCTCCGTCGCCACGTCGATCGTCGTGTGCCGGCCATCACGCACGACGGTCGTGCCGCCCACCACCAGGTGGTGCACATCGGCACTAGCGGCCGCGAAGATCGCAGCGGCCAGCGCTGTCTCGGCGTCGGTGCCCGCCAGCCGTACCGAATCGAGCCTGATCGTCGCGAAGTCGGCCAATGCGCCCGCCTCCAGGCTGCCCCCGTCGGGCCAGCCGAGCGACTCGTAGCCGCCGGAGGTGGCCATCGCGGCGAGATCATCGGCGGCGAACACGCCGCGCTCGCCCGTCGTGGCGCGCTGATCGCCTTCGACCGTGCGGGCCTCTTCGAATATGTCGACGGCGGCGTGGGAGTCGGAACCCAGGCACAGACGGGCGCCATGGCGGGCCAAGCGGGCGCTGGGTCCGATGCCGTCGGCCAAGTCGCGCTCGGTGGTGGGGCACAGACAGCAGAGCGCGCCAGCCTCGCCGATCAACGCCTGATCGCGGCCGTCAGCATGGGTGGCGTGCACCAGGGTCGTCATCGGGCCGAGCCCTCCGGCCTGCGCGATCAAGTCGATGGGAGTTACACCGTGGACGCCGAGACACTGCTCGTTCTCCGCCGGTTGCTCGGAGGCATGGAAGTGCAGCGGGGCGCCGCGCTGCTGTGCCCAGTCCGCGGCCATCTTGACCGAGGGCGGATCGACAGCTCTCACCGAGTGCACCGCTGCGCCGACCTGCACCATCGGGCCGGAGAACGTGCAAGCCAACTCCTCGACCCGAGCGACCCACCGGTCGGCACTGCCGTCGCTGAAGCGGGACTGTTCGGGTCGCAGCGGCTCGTAGCCGCTGTCCAGCGCGCGGTCGAGCCCGCCGTGGAGATACAGCGTGTCCAGCAGGGTCAGGCGGATGCCGGCATCTCGGGCCGCGGCCACCAGTGCCGCGCCCATGGCGTTGGCATCGTCATAGCTGCCCCCGCCGGGACGGTGATGGACATAGTGGAACTCGCCGACCACGCCGATGCCGGCCAGGGCCATCTCGGCAAACACTGCCCGGGCCAGCCGGCCGTAGCTGTCTGGGTCGAGCCGGCCCGCCACCCGGTACATCAGGTCGCGCCACGTCCAGAAATTGCCCCGCCCCGCGTGGGTTCGGCCGCGCAGGGCCCGGTGGAACGCATGGCTGTGCGCGTTCGCCAATGCCGGCAGGGTCAGCCCCTCCAGCGGCACCGCGCCCTCGGGCCGGACGGGCACACCAGCGCGCACCGCCGTGATGCGATCGCCCTCGACAGCGATCACCACACCCTCTGCGACCCGGGGGCCGCCGAGCCAGGCCAGCTCGCACCAGTAATGCGCCGTCATGTTCCAACCTGCTGGTTGAAACGGGTGATGCGCTCGATGAACGCGTCACGGTGGTGCTGTTCGAACTCGTCCCAAGTGCACAGGGTGGACGGGTCGGCACGGTCGGTGATCAGCACACCGTCGAGATGGTCGCACTCGTGTTGCCAGGTACCCGCGGTCAGGCCGCGTGCGGTGCTGCAGTGCTCGGTGCCGTCACGGTCCAAGTAGCGGACGCCCAGGTTGACCGAGCGAACCACGTCGCCCCGCAGCGGCACCGACAGGCAGCCCTCATTGATCACCACGGTCTCGTCGTCGAGCACTTCCAGCTCGGGGTTGATGGCGACGGTCAAGGGGATCGGCGGCTTGTAGGGGTAGCGAGGGTTGTCGTTCACCTCGATGACGACGATCCGGTCCGTCTCGCCGATCTGGTTCGCGGCCAGGCCCGCCCCGTTGGCGTGGCGCATCGTGTCGATGAGGTCGTCGATGATGCTCTGCACACGCTCACCGGCAATGTCGGCAGGCCGCACGACGGCGGCCGTCTCACGCAGCACCGGATGGCCAATCAAGAGGATCTCCCGGACGGTCATATCGCGTGTCTTCGTGTGCTGGGCTTCATTGCGCGGCCGGCCGTTCGGACGGAATCTGCACGCCGCGCTCGGCGGCCACGTCCCACGCCCGGTCGTAACCGGCGTCGGCGTGGCGCATGACGCCCGTGCCCGGGTCGTTGAGCAGCACCCGCTCCAGCTTCTGCGCGGCGAGATCGGTCCCGTCGGCCACGCTGACCTGGCCGGCATGGATGGATCGGCCGATGCCCACGCCGCCGCCGTGGTGGATGCTCACCCACGACGCCCCCGACGAGGTGTTGACCATCGCGTTGAGCAGCGGCCAGTCGGCAATGGCATCGCTGCCGTCTGCCATGTCCTCGGTCTCGCGGTAGGGCGAAGCCACCGATCCCGAGTCGAGATGGTCGCGGCCGATGACGATCGGGGCCTTGATCTCGCCTGAGGCGACCAGCTCGTTGAAGCGCAATCCCAGCCGGTGGCGCTCCCCGTAGCCAAGCCAGCAGATCCGCGCCGGCAGGCCCTGGAACGCGACTCGCTCGCCAGCGAGCTTGATCCAACGCTTGAGCGGCTCGTCGTCGGGGAACTCTTCGAGCACGGCCCGGTCAGTGGCGGCGATGTCGGCCGGGTCGCCCGACAGCGCAACCCAGCAGAACGGTCCCTTGCCCTCGCAGAACAGGGGCCGGATGTAGGCCGGGAGGAAGCCCGGATAGTCGAAGGCCCGGCTGTAGCCGCCGAGCTCGGCCTCGGCGCGCAGGCTGTTGCCGTAGTCGAACACCTCCGAACCGGCGTCGAGGAAGCCCACCATCGCCTCCACGTGGGTGGCCATGGCCGACCGGGCGCGGCGTATGAGCTCGTCGGGCTGGTTGCGCCGCATCTCCTCGGACGCCTCGGGCGACAGGTCGTTGGGCACGTAGGTGAGCGGGTCGTGGGCTGAGGTCTGGTCGGTGACGATGTCGGCCGCGACGCCGTCGGCCAGCAGTCGGGGCAGCAAGTCGGCTGCGTTGCCAACCAGTCCGACCGACAGCGGGCGGCGGGCCTGCACGGCCTCGTCGCACCGGCGGAGCGCATCGGCGTAGTCGTCGGCGACCACGTCGAGATAGCGGGTTTCCACCCGTCGAGCGACCCGCTCGGGGTCGACCTCGATGCACAGGGCGACTCCCTCGTTCATGGTGATGGCCAGCGGCTGAGCGCCGCCCATGCCGCCCAGACCGGCGGTGACGGTGAGAGTGCCAGCCAGCGAGCCCCCGAAGCGCTTGCGGGCGATGGCGCCGAAGCATTCGTAGGTGCCCTGCAGGATCCCCTGCGTGCCGATGTAGATCCACGACCCGGCAGTCATCTGGCCGAACATCGTCAGGCCGAGATGCTCGAGGCGACGGAATTCGTCCCAGGTGCCCCAATCGGGCACCAGGTTGGAGTTCGCGATCAGCACCCGGGGCGCCCATTCATGCGTCTGGACGACGCCGACAGGCTTGCCCGACTGCACCAGCAGGGTCTCGTCGTCGGCCAGGTCGGTCAGCGCCCCGATCATGGCGTGAAAGGCGGGCCACGAGCGCGCCGCCCGGCCGGTGCCCCCGTACACGACCAGTTCGTCGGGGCGCTCGGCCACCTCGGGATCCAGATTGTTCTGCAGCATCCGGAAGGCGGCCTCTTGGGGCCAGCTGCGGCACGTCAATGCCGTGCCGGTGGGAGCCCTCACCCCGCCAGGCGGGGCGCTGGCGGCGTGCTCTGTGCTGGTGGCCATAGACAACCTCGACGCCGGGTGTGCGGTGCACCGCACGTTACCGAGGTTCGGCCTATGCTGTCAATATGCAGCAAGTGATTTCAGATAGTGAAACTACTGCTGTGTCTCCGCTGCACCGATCGCGCTCCGCAGAACGGGTGCTGGAACTGCTCGACACCGTGGTTACCAACGGCGAGCTCAGCCTCTCTGCGGCAGCCGCCCGCACGGACATGCCGGCGAGCACGGCGCTGCGGCATCTGCGAGTGCTGACCGACCGCGGCTATCTCGTCAAGGACACGTCCGGTTCGTACTCGGTGGGTCCGGCGTTCGTGCGCACCGCTCTGGCGTCGCTGCAATCCGGTCCCTACGCCCGGCTCCGGGCCGCTGCGGGGCCAGAGCTCGAACGGCTGGTGGAAGCCACCGAAGAATCCGCATACCTGGCCGTGCGCGACGGTGATACTGCCGTCTACATCGCCACGGTCGAAGGTCGCCGGGCGATCCGCCACGTCGGCTGGGTGGGCCGCTCGGTGCCGATCGACGGCACCGCCGTGGGCGCGGCGCTGCAGGCCGCTCCCCTGGGCCGCGACGCCCGTCCAGCGCCCGTTTTCAACACCGGCGCCATCGAGCCCGACGTCACGGCGGTCTGCGCTCCCGTCCACGGCCCCGACGGCGCGATCGCCGCGCTGTCCGTGCTGGGCCCGGCGGACCGGCTCACCGGCACCCGCCTGCAGACGGCGGCCGATGCCGTGGTCGAAGCCGCCGTCGCCACGTCGGCCGCGTTCTCCTCCGTCCCTTCGACTCCTGCTGGAGGTACCGAACGATGAACGCTTCGGCGCATCGCCAGTTGTTTCCCGCTCTGGTTCGCTGCGCTCACGGGCCGCTCGGGCCACGGCTTCGCCTGCCGGCTCAGCCTCGGGCATGACGGTGGAAGTGGACGGCCCGGGCGTCACCGTCGCCGACGTCGTCGCGGTTGCCCGCCGCCGAGAGCAGGTTCGCCTCAGCGCCGGCGCGCTCGGCCGGATGGCCGCGGCCCGCCACATCGTCGAGACCTTGGCCGAGGGCGAGCCGGCCTACGGCGTCTCCACCGGCTTCGGCGCGTTAGCCAACACCACCATTCCCGCTAATCGTCGCGCTGCCTTGCAGCAGTCGTTGATCCGGTCCCATGCCGCCGGGATGGGACCGCCGGTCGAGCCCGAGGTGGTGCGGGCCATGATGTTCCTGCGGGCCCGCACGCTCGCCTTCGGCGTCTCGGGGTCGCGACCGCAGATGGCGGAGACGCTGGTGCGCCTGATCAATGCGGGCCTGGTTCCCGTGGTACCAGAGCATGGCTCGCTGGGGGCCAGCGGCGACCTTGCGCCGCTCGCTCATGCAGCGCTCGTGCTGGTCGGGGAAGGCGAGGTGCTCACCGACAGCGGAGGCACGATCAGCGGGGCCGAGGCCTTGGCGTCGGCGGGCATCGAACCCTTGGTGCTGGCCGAGAAGGAGGGCCTAGCCCTCACCAACGGCACTGACGGGATCCTGGGAATGCTCTGCCTAGCCGTCCACGATCTGGCCAGCCTGCTCACCGTTGCCGACATCGTGGCTGCCTGCAGCGTCGAGGCGCTGCTGGCCACCGACCGGGCCTTTGCCGCCGACCTGCTCGAGCTGCGGCCCCATCCCGGCCAGCAGGCCAGCGCGGCCAACCTGCGCGCCGTGCTGGGCGGCTCGCCCATCGTGGCCAGCCGCCGCCACGGTGACGACCGGGTGCAGGACGCCTACTCCATCAGGTGCACGCCCCAAGTCCACGGCGCAGCTCGCGACACTCTCGACTTCGCCGCCGACGTGACCGATCGGGAGCTGGCCTCGGCCATCGACAATCCGATGGTGCTGCCCGACGGTCGGGTGGAGTCGTGCGGCAACTTCCACGGAGCTCCGGTGGCGCTGGCAGCCGACTATCTCGCGATCGCCGCGGCCGAGGTGGGCGCCATCGCGGAGCGCCGCATCGACCGGTTGCTCGATCCCAAGCGGTCCGCTGGGCTCCCGCCCTTCCTGGCCGACGACCCTGGCGTGGACAGCGGCCTGATGATCGGCCAGTACACGGCGGCCGCCCTGTGTGCCGAGAACCGGCGCCTAGCCGCACCGGCCGCGGTGGACTCGCTGCCCACCTCGGCCATGCAGGAGGACCACGTGTCGATGGGCTGGGGCGCGGCCCGCAAGCTCCGCCGGGCCGTCGCCAACCTGCGCCGCATCCTGGCCATCGAATGGGTGACCGCGGCCCGCGGCATCGAGCTGCGTGCACCCCTGCAGCCCGCAGCAGGCACCGCAGCGGCGCTCAGCCTGCTGCGCAGCGAAGTGCCGGGCCCCGGACCCGACCGCTGGCTGTCGCCCGAGCTCGCCGCAGCCGATCAGATGCTCGCCGACGAGGCCCTCGTCCCCGCAGTCGAATCAACCACCGGCCCCCTCGCCTGAACCAGCTCAGCCTGTTGCGGAGGAGGTCGTGCCTCTGAACGAGGCGAGCCACATCTTCGCGCACCTGGGTAAGCTCGCGGTCGAAGACCCCGGAACCGTCAATGCCTCGGCAAACGGCCGGGGTTACGCCATTTCGGGCAGTGAAAACTGCGACCGGAGCCGGGATCGTGGCTAGGCAGGAACTGGCTCGCGTACGTCCTGTACACGCTGGCTGTGTCGCGTCAACTTCGTTGTCGCCTGCGGTCGTTTCCGAGCGCGTGGCTCGAGGTCTCCGGTCGGCATGTTGCGCCACTCTGCGCCGAGAGCGGCACCCGCGTCGTGGACGATGTCGAATACTTCAACATCTGTCTCTGAAGTCGCAACTGGTCGCGGCAACTCGAACGTGATCTCGATCTCGCCCGTTTCTGCGTCGCCGGAGACCACGGGGTCGATGACGCGCGCATCACCGAGCAGGTGCTCCATGACGTCGCTCACGAATGAGCACACTTCGTCATACGTCAAGGGCCTCGTGCCGCGCTCATCCTCGTGCACGATGCCGATCTTGCAGGTCGCCTCAGTGCGTGGTGCGCTCATCCCCATTCCTCGGTCGTCTCGCATTTCCTCATTTGCGTTCTCGTGTTTCGCAGACTGCGATGATCCGACGGCGTCGCGGACACAGCCACGATGTGCTTGCCGCAAGCGGCCGGGCAGTACATGGCGAAGTGTCCCTTGGTTTTCTTGACGCGCCAGCCATGGTCTTCAGCTTGTTTGAACAGCCGCTCGAAGTCGCGGTTTCTGTGCCGTGGACGTCCGCTCGCCATGAGCGGCACAAGCTAGAGCGTACGACTTCTCGCACCGCCAGATTTTCGCGACCGCGCCACCGACACCGCATATGTACAATTCGTACATGACCGAAATCGCATTCAGCGATGCTCGGAATCGTCTGGCCGATGTGATCACCGAGACCAGCAGGTCCGGCGAGCCGATTTCCGTGACGCGACGCGGCCGTCGTGTCGCAGTGATCCTGGGCGCCGACGCGTTCGATCGGCTCGTCGACCGTGCCGATGAGGCCGAGGACCGTCGCGAGCTCGACGCGGCCCGCGCCGAAGATGACTACGTGCCGTGGGAGGAAGTCAAGGCTGCGCTCGGGCTCGAGTGAGCCGGCACATCGGTGAGTCAGTACAGCGTCGAGATCTCCCGCCGGGCGGTCAAGGCGATCGCCGCGCTCGAACGCGCCGAGGGGCTCCGGGTTCGGGCAGCGATCGACCTGCTGGCGGGCGAGCCACACCCTCCTGGCTGCGTCCAGCTTGCCGGCGAGGCCTCTGCGCACCGGGTACGGGTCGGCGACTTCCGGATCGTGTCCGAGATCATCGATGATCGGCTCGTGATCCAAGTCGTCCGGGTAGGCCACCGCCGCGACATCTACCGAAGCCCCTAAACAAGCCACGGCCGATCAACCGCCCACCGTTGAAAGGCCGCGAAATTCGTTCGGTCCTTCTGGGGGCGATGAGTACGCTGCACCTCATGGCGATGGTCGTGCAACTTCCGGATCACGTCGCTGCCGCTGCAGCCGAGCGGGCCGCCGAACGCGGTGTCACCGTCGCCGAGTTCATCTGCGAACTCGTCGAGCGGGCTGACCGTCGGCGGGCGCTCGAGGCCTTCATCGGTGGTGCCGACGAGCCGATCCGCGAGCCGTTCGACATTCATCGTGCGCGCGAGCAACTCGCAGAAGAACTCTTGACCGAGCATCAGGCGATCAGCGAAGACTTCGCCCGAAGCCGCGCTCGTTCATCCGAACGGTCAAGAGGTCTCGGCTAGGTCACTGTGCTCATCGTCGACACGAGCGTGTTGTTCGAGGCGCGCAGCCGCAACGAAGCGCACCACGGAGCATGCCGTGACCTGCTCCGTTCCGAAGAATGGCTCATTGTCCCGGCTCCTGTCGTGGCCGTCGCTGAACGGATGGGCGCCACTCGTGTTGCCGCACTGAACCACCGTGACTTCGCGATCGTGCGGCCGTCGCACACCCCTCGCCTCGAACTGCTTCCCGAACAGGCGACTCGCCACTGAGGCGGCGCACCATGTCGTCGGCGGCTCATTCGGAAGCGAAGGTCCAGGGTTGTGTGAGTTCGTCTCGTAGAACCCAGTGGCCGCGGGCGCAGAGGAACAGTTCGTAGATCACGTAGATGTAGGTCACGTAGATGTAGCGGTGTTGGCGCGGCATTCGACACAGTTCAAGGCGGGTGGGCAGACGCGCAGCGCTACTCGCTCACCGCGCTTTGGGGGCTGCTGTCGCCGTGGCGCATCGCCGCCGCGGAGATCTCAACAGGCTGGGTGCTCCATACACAGTTGCATGGTTGCACTCCATATGCAGACAGCCGTTGTAGGGTCGCGCTATGAGAAACGCTTCACCCCCCCCCCCCCGCTGTGCGGTCGTCGTCGAGGAACGTCGCGCTGCATCAGACAAGCGTCGCGGCTGATCCTCGCTGCCGCCGTCGCGGCGTCAGTGCTCGCGCTGCCCGCTGCCGCTGGCGCGCAGGAACCGGTTGAACTGCCGCCCGGCCCGCCGACCGGCCTAACCGCCAACGAAGCCGGTGATGCAATCACGGTGAGTTGGCAGGCTCCGACGGGCAGCACGCCAACGGGCTACATCGTGCGGGCCATCCCCGACTGCGGAGGCAAGAAGAAGACCAAGCGCGTCAGCGCCGACACAACATCAGTGACGTTCGGCAATCTCAAACACTGCGACACGTACAAGTTCTGGGTCCGCGCCCGCAACGCCGCAGGCAAAGGCGAGCGGGCCAAGCTCACATGGCACCGGCCCCAAGCCCAAGGCGCTACCTACCAAGGCGGGCAGGGCGACACCGAAGCACCCTGCGAATGGGCCGTGTTCTTCGATGGCGTCCAGACAATGGGATTCCCGGACTGGATTACGCCGGGCACCACCGACACCCCCGAGAGTTCGAGCACTCGGTTCACTACCGTCAACTACATCGGCTCATGGTCGATCACCCCATGCGTCCCCGCCAGCGACAAGCGCACGTTCAACCAATCGGCTAGGGACAGCGGACGGCTTGTCGCCCTGCGATGGTGCCCAGACCTCGACAGCGCCACACAGCTCGCCAAAGACATCACCAGCCGTGACCGCGCCCCAGCGTGGACCGGCCGATACCAAAGCCGTCACGAGTTCCAAGACTTTGGCCGCTCCCAGTGGATCAAGCAGTTTCCAAGAGCAATAACCCCCAAAGTCGCGAACCGCTGCGCCGAGTGACACCCCAGTAAGTGAAGGTCATTCTTTGGATTGCGGCCATCGCTCTCGCGCTCGTGGTCATCGCTGGCGTGGTCGGCTCGGCAGATAGCGACGGGCCGCGTCGGCCGCTGACGGATCGCGAGATCATCGAGCGCGAAGCAGAGCGCTTCTGCGACGCGCACCCGGAACTAGAGGGCTGCTGAGACGCGCGCCCGTGAGGTTCTGGAGGCAGACGGCTCGGGCGTTGCGATGGGCGAATACCACCGTCGCAGACGGTCAGCAGCCCCGCCTTCCATGCAGCGGCACCGTGAGGAGCACACAAACCACGTATTCATGGTCTGGAGTGCGGCCCGCAGACTGCGCCGAGACGGGGCCAAGCTGCGCCGCATCCTGACCGTCGAATGGGTGACCGCCGCCCACGGCATCGAGCTGCGGGCACCGCCACCGCGCTCAGCCTGCTGCGCAGCGAGGTGCCGGGCCCCGGCCCTGACCGCTGGCCGTCACTCGAGCTCGCCGCAGCCATTCGCCGGCCCGCCGACGTAGCCCCGGTAACCGCAGTGAAGGCAGCTACGGGCCTGATGTCTCAATCGGCGGCGATGGCCTCGATCTCGATCATGAGTCCAGGGAAGGCGAGTTGGGTGACCCCGAGCAACGTCATCGGAGGGGTTGCGCCCAGCGGTCCGAATCGTTCGCCGAACACGCCGAAGTTCCTCAGAGCATCGTCCATATCGGTGACATAGACGGTGAGTCGCGTGACGCTGGACAGATCCATGTCGGCGGCGTTCACGACGGCTTCGAGGTTGTCGAGCGCCAGCGTCATCTGGCTTCGCATGTCTCCGGCGTGCTGCGGTTTGCCCTCGGCATCCACCGATGTCTGACCTGCACAGACCAGTTGCCTGCTCGCTCCCTCGATGATCTCGGCTTGGTTGAAACCGAAATTCAGTGACCAGGGCCACGGGTTGACTGGCGTCCTCTTCATTGCATCGTCTCCTTTGGCCTGAACGACTTGGCGGAGGGAGGGGGATTCGAACCCCCGGAGGCTTGCGCCTCAACGGTTTTCAAGACCGTCGCAATCGTCCGCTCTGCCACCCCTCCGCAGGCCAAGCTAGCGGCGTACCTCGGGGTCGCTGCCGGGAAATGGGATCGCTGAAGCCCGCTGGTTGGGGTTATCTTGAGTCGGCGCGGCTGGCGCCCAAAGGCTTGGCCGTGCATGGAGAGGTGGCCGAGTCAGGTTGAAGGCGCTTCCCTGCTAAGGAAGTAACTGCCGCAAGGTGGTTCGTGGGTTCGAATCCCACCCTCTCCGCACCTGTGATATCGCCGTCGGCAACGCTGGGGTGGGGCCGCTCCGGCGTGTGTTAGCCGCCCTGCACCACAGGCAGCACTTCGGTCTCCAGCAGCCTGCGCGCGACAGCCCCCTCGGGGGATGCATACACGTTCTCGTTGAACTGGCCCGACAACAGGACCTTGTCGATGCCCATCGACTCCAGCTCGTTGAGCTTGGCAATGCAACGGTCGGGCGTGCCGACCACGCCGAACCGGTCCATGAAGTCGGCCGGGAGCGACGCGGCCTGTGGCGACTCGTTTCGCGAATGCCCGCCGAAGTCGTAGACCTCGTGCAGCGTGTGAAGCGTCTTCGCCGTCTCCTCGCTGGTGGGCCCGACCGGTGTGCCGCCCTGCATCACCTGGAAGCGAGCGAAGACCGACATGGGGCCCCTGATCAGATCACGGGCAGTGTCGGGGTCGGCGTGGCACGCCATGTTCAGGTACGCGCCGAACTTCACACCGTCAGGATCGAGGCCGGCGTTGCGTCGGGCCGCCTTGGCAACATCGATGCCCCACGCGAGACGCTCGGGGTCGGCGCCGACAGCGAACATCACCCGATCGGCATGAACCGCTGCGATGCCGATCACCTTGGGGCCGGTGGCCGCCACCTCGACGGGAACCTTGCTGCCGTTGGTGCCGAGCGAGTCTTCGCTGAGCGTGCCCCACGCCATACGGCTGACGCCTGGTCCCTCCGCAAGCTCCAGCGCATCGGCCGGCGCTGCGTACTCGAGCGGAATGTCGATCTCATCGAAGGGCACGTCGCCGCCACTGAGATACGCCTGCAGCTGCTTCAGGTGGCGTTCGAAATGCCCCAGGCGACCGGGAGCGCGGCCCAGATGCACCAGACACGAATCGCCCCGGCCGATGCCGAACTCAAAGCGTCCGCCCGAGACCTGGTCGATGCTCAGGCACGCGGCTGCGTTCACCGCCGGGAGGCGGGTCACCGAATTCCCCACGGCAAGCCCGAGCTTGATCCTCTCGCTCGCGGTGGCGGCAAGCGCCAGCGCGACGAAGCACTCACCGCTGAGGTTCTGCGTGTCGACGACCGCCAGCCCGCCCCAGCCCCCGTCTTCGGCTGCCTTGGCCACATCTCGAATCTGCAGCGGCGCCGGGAATGCGTGAAGCCAGAGTTCCATTGTCATCACCGATCATTGTCGTCAACCGTCGCAGCGACGCTAGTAAACGGTTCTTTGAACTGCCGGGGCTCGATGAACTGCCCGCAGCGCACGTCTCGCCGCGTACCGTTGGCCGAGCATTTGGGGACGAGGAAGTAGGCCCGCATGAGGAACCGGCTGCTTCGCTTCGCGACCTATGTCGCTGTGGGCGTCGTGACGGGCTTCATCGTCGCCGCAGTCGCCGTGCTCACCGAGAAGGTGCTGCTCGAGCAGGTCTTGCATCTGCCGCCTTGGCAGTGGATGATCGCGCCCGCACTCGGTCTGTGGGGCGCCGTGCTGATGCTGCGCTGGGCTGATGCCGGCCGCCGGCTCGCGCCCTCCACCTCCGAGGAGTACATCCGCGCCTTCCACGACCGCAACCACCCGATGCGGTTCCGAGACCTGCCTGCTCGCCTGCTGGCGGGCATCGTGACGGTCGGCTCCGGCGGTGCAGTCGGTCTGGAGGGTCCGTCCATCTACGCCGGCGCCACCGCGGGCAACGCGATCCAACGGGTGGTCCGCCGGCTGTTCCGGGGCCGGGAGGGCTACGCGCTGCTCGTGGCAGGCGCGGCCGCGGGTGTCAGCGCCATCTTCCAGGCGCCCGCCACCGGCGTGCTGTTCGCTCTCGAAGCCCCCTACAAGAGCGACCTGGGCCGCCGAGCACTGCTGCCCGCGCTGCTCTCCAGCGCTGCCAGCTACGTCGTGTACGTGCTCGTCACGGGGTTCGACGACCGCCCGTTCGAGATCGGCACCGAGATGGTGACCGTCCAGTTCGGACGTCAGGAACTGCTGGGCGCTGCCTTGGTTGGTGCTCTCTGTGGGCTCTTGGCGTCGGGGTTCTGCCGGGTGCTGAACTTGGCCAAGCGAATTCACGCCTCCGACCGGCCGTGGTGGATGATCGCGCTGTGTGCCGGGGGAATCCTGATCGGTCTCGCCGCACTCTGCGAGCTGGTGTTCGACGCGCCGCTGTCGCTGGGCCCGACAGCCGAGGGCCAACTGGTGGACTGGGCGCTCAACCCCCAGGCATCGCTGTGGCTGCTGGGGTTGTTGCTGGTCATCCGCATGATGGCGACCTCGACAGTGCTGGCAGGCGGCGGGGTGGGCGGCGTGTTCATCCCGCTCGCTGTGTTCGGCCTGATCGTGGGTCGCCTGGTGGGCGGGTGGATCGAGCTGGGGCCCGAGTCGCTGGCGTTCTTTCCCTTCATCGGCGTGGCCGCCTTCCTGGCAGCTGGCTATCGCACCCCCCTGGCCGGGGTGATGTTCGTGGCCGAGTCCACCGGCGCGCCCCTGTTCGTCGTGCCCGCACTCGTGGCGGTGGCCGTGTCGCAGGTGCTCATCGGCAATGCCTCGGTGTCGCAGTTCCAGCGCGACAGCCGCACGGGCCATCTCGAGCGGCGCTTGGAGATGCCGGTCAACTCCGCCATGTCCACCGAGGTGCCGACCGTGAATGCCGACGCCCCACTGGCCGATTTCGTGTGGGGAGTCGCACTGCCACGCAAGCAGCTCGAAGCCATCGTGACCGGACCCGAACGGGAATTCCTCGGCGTGATACGGCTGAGCGACACCCGTGACGTGGACCGCAACGACTGGATGTCGGTGACGTGCGGCGAGGTGATGACGGCCGACATCACTCCGGCGCGCCCGTCGTGGACGCTGCGCGAGGTCACCGAGGCAATGGCAGAAACCGAGATCGAGCTGTATCCCGTGGTCGACAGCGGCGGGCGCATCGCGGGCGTCGTCACCGAGAATGCCATCGTCAAGCTGGTGGACTTCCTCAACGAGACACAAGGCGACCGCTGAGCCCTCCCCCGACACAACACAAACGAGACCGATGATGAATGAAGCCGAGCCGCAGCCGATCGGGCTGCTCGAGGGTCTTGCGACAACCCGGGCAATCCGCCGCTACCTGCCCGAGCCGATCCCCGACGAGGATCTGGCATCGATCCTGTGGCATGCCAGCCGGGCGCCCAGCGGCTCCAACCGGCAGATGTTCCGCTTCGTGGTGCTGCGCGACGGGCCGGCAGCGCAGCAGGCGAAGGCCCTGCTCGGCCAGTGCTTTCGTGACGGCTGGAATGCGAAGCGCTCGGGCGACGGCTACACGCAGGGCTCCGGCGCTGCTGACGACTCGCCCAAGGCCCGCATGGCGCGCACCATGCAGCACTTCGTGGACCACTTCGAGGAGACGCCGGTGGTGGTCCTGGCGTGCTTGGTGCGCTACCGGAAGCCCACCTACGCCGAGGGCGCATCGGTGTACCCGGCGGTGCAGAACCTGCTGCTGGCGGCACGGGCGCTCGGCTATGGCGGTGTCATCACCGGTTGGCACCACGATGTCGAGGACGAGCTACGCGAGCTGCTCGGCATTCCCGAGGGCGTGGCGATCCATGCCACCATCCCGCTCGGGCGGCCTGCGGGGCGCCACGGCCCCGTGCGGCGACGGCCGCTGCGCGAGCTGGTGTACGAGGATCGCTGGGACCAGGATGCGGGATGGGCCGTCGACCCGCCCGATGCGCGCTTCACCTCCGCAGGCCCGCCCCCCGGCTCCCCGACGTAGATCGGGACTCACCGTGCAGACGGCAGGTCCCTTGGCGCTTGCCGCAGCGGCAGCTCTCAGTCAGTGCCAGAGGGCCGGTCGGTGTGGCTCCACTGCGACCATGAGCCGATGTACACCCGCGGACGGCCGAGGCCGGCACGCTCCATGGCCAGGGCGTCCATGCAGGCACTGACACCTGAGCCGCAGTACACGACAGCGTTGTTGCGAGCGCTCACGGCGTCCGCCGACACTGGGGTCTCGACGCCCTCGGCCTCATAGCGGGCGCGCAGCGTTGCGGGGTCAGCAAAGCGACCCTCGGGGCCCAGATTCTCGGTCATCGGCACATTGACTGCTCCGGGAATGTGGCCCGGACGCGGATCGACCGGCTCGGTCTCGCCGCGGTAGCGGTCGCCCCCGCGGGCATCGATGAGCACGATCTCTGGGCTGGCACCAGCGTCGGCCGCAGCGTCGATGCCGACGAATGCGCCTTCCGGCCAGGCTCGCACCGGGCACTCGCGGGCGGCTCGCGTGCTCGGCGCCGTCTCGGTGGCACCCGTCCACGAGCCCAGGCCGCCGTCGAGCAGTGCCGCATCGTGGCCGAGCACTCGCAGCATCCACACCATCCGGCCTGCGGCAGTGCCGTTCAGGTCGTCGTACGCCACTACCGGGTCGTCGGGGCCGATACCCAGGACTCCCAAGGATGCGGCGAAGCTCTGCGCGGTCGGCAATGGATGGCGGCCATGCCCGGGCGCGCCGTGCGCGGACAGATGCGCGTCGAGGTCCACCCAGATGGCCCCGGCGATGTGGCCTTCGAGGTAGGCGTCATGGCCGGACCGGCCGTCGAGATACCAGCGCACGTCGCACAGCACGACGTCGTCGCGGCCAGACAGCTCTGCGGCGCTCACCACGGGCGGCAGCGGAGCCATCAACCCTGCCCGAACATCATCAGCCACTGCGCCGCCATCACACGCTCGGCGCAGGGCACCGCTCTCAACCCTGCCCGAACATCATCAGCCACTGCGCCTCGCTGCGCGGCTTGAAGACGTAGTTCATCTGGCGTGTCTGGCCCATGGTGGCACTGGGTTCGAACGAGTACCGGTGGCCGGGAAACAGCACGGCCGAGTCGGGCACCTTGGCAAGCGTGTCGTGGAGCGAGCGGTACATCGCAGCCGGATCGCTGCCGGGCAGGTCCATCCGTCCGCAGCCGTCCAGGAACAGGGTGTCGCCGGCCACGAGCGCCCCGCCCACCAAGAAGCACTGGCTGCCAGGGGTGTGCCCGGGGGTGTGCAGCAGCTCGATGTCCACCGCACCCACCGACACCACATCGCCAGGAGCGTGCAGCTCCATGTCGCTCATCGAGATGCCGGTGGTCTTGCGCACCAGTTCGGCCTCGGGCGCCTGCAGGTGGATCTTCGTGCCCTGACGCTCGAGCAGCTGGGCGACGCCCTCGATGTTGTAGCCCATCATGTTCCCGCCGATGTGATCGGCGTGGAAGTGCGTGGCCAGCACGCCGGTGAGCTGCATCTCGTCTTCGGCGAGGATGTCGAGCAAGTCGTCGACGGCATACGCCGGGTCCACCGCGACCGCCTCGCGGGTCTCCCGGTCGCCGATGAGGTAGGCGAAGTTCACCATCTGGCGGGCGATCGGGTCGCTGGTGGCGAAGTCCTGGCCCGACAGCAGCTGGCGAAAATACAACCGGCTCTCGCCGGGCTGGCGTGCCTGCGAATCAGCGGCGGTGTCGTCACCCATGGCAGCGCACAGTACTCACCAGCCGCGCGAAAGGGCACGCTCGGGTTGGCCCGTCGGGTGCCAGCGCGGCAGTATGCGCCCATGAGCCAAACGCCTGCACCGCTGTCGGACTTCTACGAGATGGACGAATTCCTGTCCGACGAGGAAACCATGATCCGCGACACGGTCGCCACGTTCGTGGCCAAAGAGTGGGATCCGATCGTGGGCGAGCACTTCGAAGCAGGCACGTTCCCGATGGAGCTGATCCCGACGATCGCCGACATGGGCCTGCTCGGCATGCACCTCGACGGCTACGGATGCGCAGGCGCCTCGGCCATGGCGTACGGCGTGGCCTGCCGCGAGCTCGAAGCCGGCGACAGCGGGCTGCGCAGCTTCGTGTCGGTGCAGGGATCGCTGTGCATGTTCCCGATCTGGCGCTACGGCTCAACCGAGCAGAAGGAGCACTGGCTGCCGCGCATGGCCGCCGGCGAGGTCATCGGCTGCTTCGGGCTGACCGAACCCGACCACGGCTCCGACCCGGCCTCGATGACCACCCGGGCAGTGCGCCGAGGCGATACGTGGATCCTCAACGGCGCCAAGCGGTGGATCACCAACGCCGGGCTGGCCGATCTGGCCATCGTGTGGGCCAACACCGACGACGGCTTCCGGGGCTTCCTGGTGCCGACCGACTCGCCCGGCTTCGAGGCTCGCAAGATCCAGAACAAGCTCTCGCTGCGGGCCTCGGTGACCGGCGAGTTCTACATGGACGACGTCGAAGTGCCCGAGTCGATGCGCCTGCCCGACGCGCTCAGCATCGGCGCGCCGCTGAGCTGTTTGTCCGAGGCCCGCTTCGGCATTGCCTTCGGTGCCGTGGGTGTGGCCCGCTGTTGCTACGAACAGGCGCTCAGCTACCAGCTTGAGCGCCCCCAGTTCGGCAAGCCGCTGGCCAGCTTCCAGATCAGCCAGATCAAGTTCGCCGACATGCTCACCGACATCACCAACGCCAACCTGCAGGCCATGCGGCTGGGCCAGCTCAAGGAACAGCACCGGCTGCGACCGCATCACATCTCGATGGCCAAGCGGCACAACTGCCGCGTGGCCATCGACACGGCCCGCACCGCCCGGGCGATGATGGGCGCCAACGGCGTCTCGACGGAGTACGCGCCGATGCGCCATGCGGCCAACATGGAATCGGTCATGACCTACGAGGGCACCGAGGAAATCCACGGGCTGATCCTGGGCCAGCAGATCACCAGCATTCCCGCCTTCCGCTGACGGCGCCCCGACGCGCATGACAGCGCAGGCGCGCCATGGTCTCGCGACCGACACTGAACTGCAATGGCGCTGCCGGAACGACCACGGGACCATGGGAGTCACTCAGGTAGTGCCGCTCGATGAGCAGCCAACCGAGGGAGGGGACGCTATGACCGTTCCAAGCAACCGCCGGACCAGCAGAAACTCAGGCAGATGGGCACGATGGCTGGCCGTCGCAGCGGCGCTGCTGCTGCTGATGTCCGCCTGCGCTGGCAGCGGCGACGACGATGCCGACGGCGACGCACCGGCAGCGACTGTGGAGATGGCCAGCCAAGAAGATGCACCGACAGCCGCGCCAGCCTCGGACGACGGAGAAGAGATGGCCATGGCGGAAGAGGCCAGGGAGGTCCAGCTGACTTCGAGCGGCGCCGCCGCCGAAGAAGATATGTCGGACGACTCTGGCACGAGCACCCTGGCTGCAGGGGTGCCCGCTGTGCCTGCCGATCTCGGCCGGGACATCATCTACACGGCGTGGATCTCGGTGGAGACGGCCGACGTGGCCGCCGCGGCGGCGCAGGCCAACTCGATCATCCAAGGACTCGGCGGGTTCACGTTCTCCCAGGACACACGCACCCAAGACCGTGCCTACACCACGCTGACCTTCAAGGTCCGGCCCGAGCAGTTCTCGACTGCGTTGGAGCGGCTGTCCAACGTGGGCGAACTGGTTGAGCAGTCGGTGAACGCCGAGGATGTCACCGACATCGTCGTCGACCTGAACAGTCGCATCTCGACTGCCGAGATCAGCGTGAACCGGTTGCGCGAATTCCTGTCGCAGGCCACCGACGTGGAAGGCGTCGCCGAGCTGGAACGCGAGCTGGCGAGCCGCGAGACCGATCTGGAGCGACTTCGTGGGCAACTTCGCTCGCTGCGCGACCGGGTGGACCTGGCCACGATCACGCTGTCGATCACGGAGTCGGTTGAGGCGGTCCCGCGCACCTCGGTGATCTTGCGGGCCTGGATGGCAGCCGGCGACGAGGACCCGTGCCTCGGGTTCACCGACCTGGCAACGCCGCCGGACGGTGATGTGGGCTTCTGCTTTGAGCTGGAGAACGAAGGCGAGACAGTGCTGACCGAGGTGATGCTGAGCTCGAATGAGCTGCGGTTCAACACCGACGACCTGATCGTGCCGGACGGCGTCGATCTCGAGCGGATCGAGCCCGGCGAGCGAGCGGTTGCCACGCTGGCCCTGCCGGTCACGGACGGGCGCATCGCTGGGCGGGTGGCGACCCGCGGGCTGGAGATCAACGTTGGATTGAGTGCCGTGCCCGTCACCGAGACCGGCACCGAACTGGCCCGGCTGGCCCGCAGCCAGGGTCTGTATCTCTTTGTCACCGAAGAGGACACGCCACCGACCTTCGGCGATGCGCTGAGGGGCGGCTGGAACGCACTGGTTGCCGTCGGCAACGCCGTGCTGCTCATCATCGGTGCGCTGCTGCCGTTCCTGCCGGTCATCGCGATCGCGCTCGTCGTGGCGTGGTGGTGGCTGCGCCGCCGCCGTGCCCCCCGGGCCGCCGCTACGGGCACCTCGGACGAGACCTGATCTCACCGTCGCCATTCAGCGGTCTTCGATGACCGCTCGCTGTATCGGACACAAACGGACACGATTCGGGATGTCCGTTTGTGTCTGATGCGAGCTGCCAGACTCGCCTCATGCAGGTATCGGCCGTTCGCACGACGGGCATCTACTGCCGGGCGGATTGCTCGGCGCAACCGCTGCCGCACAACGTGACGCAGTACTCCAACCCGGTGGCCGCAGAGGCGAACGGATTCCGCCCATGCCTGCGCTGCCATCCAGAACGCCAAGCCGGGTCGCTCGCCGATCTGGACGTGCCTGCGCCGGTCGGGGCGGCCCTGCTGCGGATCAACGACGGCTACCTGGACGATCACGACGAAGAGGCGCTCGCGGCGCACGTGGGCTACAGCGCCCGCCAACTGCGGCGGCTGTTCGAGCACCACGTCGGCGCGACGCCCACCACCATCGCCCGCTCACGCCGTGCGCACTTCGCCCGCTGCCTGATCGACGACACCGACCTGACGTTCGGCGAGATCGCCCGGGCTGCGGGCTTCGGCGGGCCGCGCCAACTGCACCGGGCCATCACTTCGGTGTTCTGCTTCACGCCCACCGAACTGCGTTCAAAGCGGCGGCAGGGCGAGCGCCCTCAGCTCGACGGCGGTCTCGTGCTCACGGTGCCGTACCTGGCGCCGTTCGATTTCGAGGCGTTCATCTCGCACCAGGCCGCTCGCGTCATCGCCGGGGTCGAAGCCGTCGGCGTTGATCCCGGCGGGAACCCCAGCTATATCCGCAGCTTCAGCGCCTGCGGTCACCCCGGCATCGCCGAACTGGCGATGCCCGACAACGCCGCCTCTATGGCGGCCGGGCCGAATGACGCCGCCTCTATGGCGGCCGGGCCCAACGGCACCGCCGCTGTGCCTGAGGATGCCGGTGGCGAACGCAACCAGCCGCAGCTGCGGCTGCACCTGCCGACGTACGACTCGATCATCGATGCCGTAAGCCGCTGCCGGGCGATGCTCGGCGCGGACGAAGACCCGTCGCCGGCCGAAGCCGCTCTCGCAGACGATCCGCTCATCGGTCCCCTGGTGCGCCACGCGCCCGGGCTGCGAGTGCCGCGGTCGTGGGACCGGTTCGAGACCGCCATACGCATCGTCGTCAACCAACAGATCTCACTGGCAGCGGCCTCCACGATGTGCAGCCGGATTGCTCAGCGCTTCGGCACGCCCTTCGACGCCCCGTCGGAGTGCTGCGTCGACGTCCAAGTGCCCCTGACCCACCTGTTCCCGGGTGCGGCGAGCCTGGCCGATGCCGGACCGTCCGGATTCGCTGGGCTGGGCTTCACCCAGCGCCGTATCGACACCATCGTGGGCCTGTCGAAGACGGTAGCGAGCGGCGATCTCGACTTGAGTGCCACAGACACGCTCGAAGACACCGTGGAACGGCTCTGTGAACTGCCCGGCATCGGCCCATGGACCGCGCACCTCATCGCTATGCGGGTCTTGGGTCACGACGATGCGTTCCCCGCCTCAGACCTTGGCTTGCGCCGGGCCGCCGAGGGTCTGCTGGGCCACCCCGTCTCCGCCCGTGAGCTGAAGGCGCTGGCCGAGTCGTGGCGCCCCTACCGTTCGTGGGCTGCACAGCACCTGTGGCATGCCGCCGCGGCGTCCAGTCCACGCCCACCAGATTCTCGCTCGCACTGACCCCATCCCGATCCAGGAAACGACACATGAATCCACCGCCGTCCACCCCAAGCAGCACCGTCCCAGACGAAGATGCGCATTGGCACACCACCATCGACAGTCCCATCGGGCCGTTGGGCCTCGTGGCGACCGACGAGGGACTGCGTGCCGTGTCGTGGCGCGGCGACGAGACATCGGTCAAGCTGCCCGACGACATGGTCGAAGACCCCGACCATCCGATCCTGCGTCAAGCAGCGCATGAGCTCAACGAGTACTTCGACGGCGACCGCACCAGCTTCGATGTGCCGCTCGACCTGCGCGGCACACCGTTTCAGGAGGCAGCCTGGCGGGCACTCGGCGACATCCCCTACGGCAGCACCCGCAGCTACGGCGAGCAGGCCGCTCTCGTCGGCAGGCCCAAGGCTGTGCGAGCCATCGGCCAGGCCAACGGCCGCAACCCGGTGCCGATCGTGCTTCCCTGCCACCGGGTCATCGGCGCCGACGGCTCGCTCACCGGATTCGGCGGTGGGCTCGACCTCAAGACCCAGCTGCTCCAGCACGAAGGCGCGCTGTAGCCGGCGCATGCACGGTCGCACAAGGGCCCAAGGCGGGCAGCTCTGATCATGGCGAACACTCAGCTCGTTGCCGACATCCGCCGCGCCCTCGCCGACCATGCCGACCCCGACAAGGCCGAACCCATGCGTGCCTACATGAAGTCGGAGATGCCCTATCGCGGCGTGCAGAAGCCGGCCCGCCGCAAGCTTCTCAGCGCACTCCTGCGTACTCACCCGTTCGATGACAAGACGGTCTGGCAGCACACGGTCTTCGAGCTCTGGCGCAACGCCGAGTTCCGGGAGGAGCGCTACATCGCGCTCGACATCGCCGGCGCGCCGAAGTGCCGGCCCTTCCGCACGCTCGACACGCTGCCGATGTTCGAAGAGTTCGTCGTTACCGGCGCCTGGTGGGACTACGTCGACGACGTCGCCACGCACCGCCTGCGTGAGCTGCTCGAGGCCTATCCCGGCGACATGCCCGGCCACATGCGCTCATGGAGCGGCGACAGCGACATGTGGAAGCGCAGGTCGTCGATCATCTGCCAGATCAACAGAAAGGACGAGACCGATCTCGACCTGCTCTTCGATTGCATCGAACCCAACCTGTCCCACACCGACTTCTTCGTCCGCAAGGGCATCGGGTGGGCACTGCGCTCGCTCGCATGGACCGACCTGCCGACCGTCGAGAACTACGTCGCCCGCAACCGCGACCGCATGAGCACACTGTCCGCTCGCGAAGCACTGAAGAACGCCGACAAAATCCGGCGCGCTGCGTAACCCACCGCCAGCGCTGCCCCTGCCGGCGCAGTCATAAGCTCGGCACTGGTCTGACCAAGCAGTTCGCGACCATCCGGAGCTCGCTCCACGTTCTTTCTGGCGCCGCTGCACGTTTCTCGGGTTCTAGGAGTGCATGAGGCAGTCAGCGCACAGCTGACCCTGGACTGACACCCTGACCGGCCACCACGGCGCGAAGCGAGATCTCGCCGTGGGCGACCTATTGCTGAGGCAGTGCGAACGCGACGAGTACGGCGTCGGCTCCCCGGCCTGAGGCTATGACGACGTATTGCCGTCCTGAGGCCGTCTGGTAGGTCATGGGGTTCGCGTAGGTCGCGTGCGGCGTTGCGCCACGCCAGAGTTCGGCACCCGTGGCGCTGTCGAACGCATAGAGATAGGGCTCGCCGCCGCCCAGGAAAACCAGACCGCCTTTGGTCGCCAGCGGACCGGAGTTGCCGACGGTGCCCAGCCGCTCGGGCAGGTCGACGCCGCGCAGCAGCGGATGGTTGCGGATCTCGTCGCTGCCTTGCCCGAAGGGAACTCTCCAAGCGATCTCGCCGGCGTTGAGATCGATCGCCACCAAACGCGCCCACGGCGGCTTGATCAGCGGGATCGGGCCGAGCGCGCTGGCGGGGGTCTCGACTGCTCCCGGCCCGCCGGCCTCACGAAACATGACGCGTGTTGCGCCGTAGGGGCAGTTGTTGCTGTACGGGGCGTCGACGCGTGGGTCGTCGCCAGTGTTTTCGCAGACCTGGTTGGTTTCGACGTCCTCGGAAGTGCGCACGTAGAGCAGCCCGGTGTCGGGGTCGAAGGCCGCGCCGCCCCAGTTGGCGCCGCCGCTGTCGCCTGGGCGCTGGAGCGTCCCCTGCAGGCTCGGCGGAGTGAACAGCGGGCCGAGTCGGAATCGACCCATCTCGGCCACAGCGAGCGCGTGAATCTCCGGTGTCAGGTCGTTGGCGTCGTCAAGCGATATGCCTTGCTGAGCGAACGGCGGGGGCTTGGAGGGGAACGGCTGCGCCGGGTACACCTCCTCGCCGGGGACATCGGTGTACGTGTCCACGGCCCGCTCGGTGATCGGCCATACCGGCTCGCCCGTCTCCCGGTCGAACACGTAGGTGAAGCCCTGCTTGGACACCAGTGCGACAGCGTCGATCTCGCGCCCGTCCACGGTGATCGTCACCAGATTCGGCGCTGCGGCAAGGTCGTAGTCCCACAGACCGTGATGCACCGCCTGGAAGTGCCACCGCCGCTCGCCGGTGCGCGCATCGAGTGCCACCAGCGACTCGGCGAACAAATTCGCCCCTTTGCGGCGCCCGCCCCAGTAGTCGCTGCTGGGCGTGCTCGTGGGCACGTACAGCAGCCCCTGCTCGACATCGAGCGACATGAGCCCCCACACGTTGGCGTGCCCGGTGTATCGCCACGACTCGTTCGCCCAAGTGTCCGCGCCGACATCTACGGCACCGGCCAGATACCCGAGTTCAGCGACGTCGTCGACACGTTCCTGGCCTGGCACGAGGAGATCCTCGACTGGCACCGAGCCAGCAGCCCGAATCCCAAGAAAACGCGAAGGCCCGCCTTGTTCAGATGCTTGCCGTCGTCTGCGACGGCATGTTCGAAGGGTCAGCCGCCAGGTTGGCGAACAGGGCCCCCAGCAGCTCGGTCCTCGTGGCCGGCACGCACCTTGCATCGACCCGGTGCTGGTACTTGCGACGGTACGGCACCGGCTCCAGGGGATCGTTAGGGCTGTCAATCAGGAAATCCCTAACCTGTCGCCGCTACGTCGGTTGCTGCTCACTCCTCGGGCAAGGTGATGGCGGCGTTGACCCGATTCAGACTCCTTGGGCTAGGGCTGACTCGTGCAGCTGCGCCCAGGGGACCAGTTGTCCCTGGGTGCGGGATTGGGATTGATCACCCCCGTAGACCGCGAACAGGTCGCAGGCGCTGTGGTCTTGGAGATGGCCCGCCACCTTCCGGGCGGTGTTGAGAAAGCCCGAAGAGGGCGTGGCGGCCGATTTCGTCTCTACCAGGGTCAGCCTTTCGGGGTGCTCGATGACGAGGTCGACCTCGGTTCCGCTGCGGTCGCGGTAGAACGACAGGGCGCCGCTGCGGCCTTGGTGGGTGCGCTGTTTGAGAATCTCCGACACGACCCAGGTCTCGAACAGCGGGCCCCTCAGAGGGTGCGACACCAGTTGCTCGGCGGTGCGGATGCCCAGGAGGTGGCAGGCGAGTGCGGTGTCGTAGAAGTGCAGCTTGGGCATCTTCACCAGCCGCTTGCGGAGGTTGGTGTGGAACGGCGGCAGCAGGAACACCACGAAGCTGGCTTCCAGGATGCTGAGCCAGGCCTTCGCCGTGGGCTGGGATACCCCGCAGTCATCGGCCAGGGACGAGAGATTGGCGAGCTGCGCGGTGCGGCCCGCGCAGAGCTGCACAAACCTGCCGAAAGCCGAGAGGTCGCCCACGTTGCGCAGCGTTCGCACGTCGCGCTCGATGTAGGTGGCAATGTAGGAGCCGATCCAATCGCTGGGGTCAAGGCCGCGGTCGAAGATGCGGGGATAGCCGCCAGTGAGCAGAACCTCCTCGAGATTGCGAGAGCAGTGGGGGAAGCGGATCGCCTCCCCCCGGCTCAGCGGCAGCAAGTGGTGAACCGCGGTGCGGCCGGCCAGCGACTGGTTGACCGATTCCACCAACGAGAAGTTCTGGGAGCCGGTGAGGATCCACTGCCCCGGAGTCGGGTCGGCATCGATGAGCCCCTGGAGATACGACGGCACATCCGGCGCCCGCTGGACCTCGTCGATGATCGCCCCCCTGGGGAACTGGGCCAGAAACCCACGGGGGTCGTCGACCGCGAACGAGCGAACATCGGGCGCCTCCAAGCTCACATAGGGATGCTCGGGGAACACCGCCCGGCTCAGGGTGGTCTTGCCGCTCTGGCGCGGACCGGTGAGCGTGATCGCCGGTGCGTGCCGGGCCGCCTGCTCCAGCCCCGGGGCTAGATCCCTGAAAACCGTCATCACCGAGAGCCTAACCGAAGTCGGCTATTTCAAAATCGAATATTGAAACAGCCGAGCAAGGCGCCCTTTCAGGGAATCACTCCTGGGGCAGGGTGATGGTGGCGTTGACCCGCTCGCCCTTGCCGGCGTGGCCCTGAGCGCGGATCCACACGTTGTACGTGACGCCGGGTTTCAGGTTCTTGAAGACGACCTTGGACTTCTTGGCCTTGGGGTTCTTGGTCTTGCCGCTGCCTTAGCCCGGGCGGGACGAGCCCTCTGCCGTACGTCGGCTCGGTGCGGTGCGCGAGGAGGGACTTGAACCCTCACACCCTTGCGGGCACAGGCACCTGAAGCCTGCGCGTCTGCCAATTCCGCCACTCGCGCGTGGGGCGAACAGACTAGCCCGCGAACCTCCGCTCCTACACTGGGCCGCCGTGGGTGGCGCCAGCCTGGTCGGCAGCGACGGACAGTGCCACGAACTCGGCTCTTCGACGGTCATCGGGCGGCGTGACGACTGCGACATCGTGCTCAACGGGCCGAAGGTCTCACGGCGGCATGCGCAGATCAGCGCCAGCGCGGACGGCCTGTTGCTGGTGGACCTCGCCAGCGTGAACGGCACGCTGCTGAACGGCGTCGAGGTCACCAGCGAGCGCTTGTCGCACGGCGATGTCGTCACCATCGGCACTCACGAGCTGCGGCTGGAGCTGGACTGATGTCCGAACAGTTGGTGCGGCTGCTCGCGCTGTGCGTGCTCGTGTTGCTGTACCTGTTCTTCTTCCGCGTGATGCGCGCCGTGTGGGCCGGTGTCGCAGCACCTCGCAATCACCTCGGCTGGAGGTCGATCCGCACATTGCGAAACGGCGGGCCCGCCAACGGCAACGCCGCCCCGCAGCCGGCAGCGCTCGTCGTGCGCTCGCCGTTGAGCGCCCAGGGAGAACGGCACCTGCTGGCCGACGCGCTGACCATCGGGCGCAGTCCCGAGTGCGATGTGATCATCGACGACAGCTACTCGTCGCAGGCTCATGCCCGTCTCTACCGCGACGGCAGCCAGCATCTGCTGGAGGACTTGGGCTCCACGAACGGGACGTACCTCAACCGCCAGAAAGTCGACAACGCGACCGTGGTGCGCATCGGCGACTTCGTGCAGGTCGGCTCGACCGTCTTCGAGGTCAGCGCATGATGGTGCCCCGCTGCCCGGGCTTCATCGACGGCCGGCGACGGGGAGGAGTCAGCCGCGCGGGTGCTGCCGCATCGGAAAACCGCGAGACTGCAGGGTCATGACTGCCCCCGGCCGCCAGATGCGCATTCGCTGGGGCGGAGCGTCAGATCGGGGTCTGCGACGCGCCGAGAACCAGGACGCCATGTACGCAGACATCGGCCTGTTCGTGGTGGCCGACGGCATGGGCGGCCACCTCGGCGGCAGCGTTGCATCGAGCCTCGCGGTGAAGACCGTCGCCGCAAATTCCCCCTCGACGCCGGCCGAGCTGCTGGCGGCGGTTCGCCATGCCAACCAAGTAGTGCATCACCGGTCGACCGCCCACGCGGACCTGACGGGCATGGGCACCACGCTGTGCGCCATCGCCGTCGTGCAGAGCGACGACAGCAGGGTTTGGTGCCTGGTCAACGTGGGCGACTCGCGCGTGTACCGCTACCAGGCAGGCAAGCTGACGCAGCTCACCGTGGATCACAACTTTGTCGCGGAGATGGTCCGCGCCGGCGATCTCACCGAGGAGCAGGCCGCCGAGCATCCCCGGCGCAACACACTCACTCGTGCCATCGGCGTGGAGCCCGACGTGTTGATCGACGACTGGGTCCTCGAACTCACCGGCAACGACCGCTTCCTGCTGTGCACCGACGGGCTCACGAACGAGCTCGACGAATCCGAGATCACTGAGCTGCTCGACGCCGACCACCATCCCTCCGAGGTGGCGCGCGCCCTGGTGCGTCAGGCCAACGACCGAGGGGGGCGGGACAACTCGACAGCGCTCGTCGTGGACGTCGACATCGAGGGCCTGCCCGCACCGACGGCTGCGCTCACCGAGCCGGCTGTCGAAGCCGGCAGCGCGCACAGCACCTCGAAGCGGCGCGGCTGGCGACGTTCTCGCTCGCGCTGAGGACCCCGCTGCGCACGCGACGTCGCACCGAAGCAGCCCTCGCCGCACTCGCGGGCGTGGTGGTCTGCACCGCATTTGCTGTCACTGCGCTGGGTGTGGAGCACAGCTCGGTCTGGGGCGATGCCGGCAGGCGCGGCACAGCCGAGTCGCTCTGGGGCATCGCCGGTTGGCTGGCAGCCGTGGTGGCCTGCGGCGCGGTGGTGCGCGTCGCGATCAAGCGATGGGCGCCGAACAGCAACGAGATCCTCTTGGGGATCGTCGGCCTGCTTATGGGCATCGGCTGGGTCTTCGTCGCTCGAATCGACTCCCTGTTGGCGTCCGAGCAGGCAGTAGCCGTGCTGCTGGGGCTTGCGGTCATCGCCGGAACCTTGGTCGCCGGCCGCCACATCGACTGGTTCTTGAGCCGACCCGGCGCGTGCGGACTCGTTGCTGCGCTGCTGCTCGCCGCGGGGAGTTTCTCGGGCGGGGCCAATGTCTCGGCCGGAGCGTACGAAGCACCGCGCCAGTGGCTGAACTTCGGGTCGCTGCTGAGCGTTCAGCCCTACGGTCTCGCCAAGATCGTCGTGGTCATAGCTGCCTGCGGGCTCACGGCGACCGCGCCTCGCTGGCTCAGCGACCGCTTGGTTCCGCACCGCCACGCCGCAGGGGCCAGCGCGGCGGCGGTCGGTGCGTGGGCACTGCTCATCATCGGCGGTGACCTCGCCTCGTCGGTGATCGTGTTCGCGGCGGCCTGGCTGCCGTTGTGGCTCGACGGCGACGATCTCGTCGGCAGCGACATCCCGACAGTGCCCCGATCGACTCGCGCGAGGGCACTCCACTGGGTGATCGCGACATACGTCGTGGGCGTCGGCGTGGTCGCGACGGTGTACGACAGGCTGTCCGCACAGATTCGCTACTGGCTGAACCCGTGGATCGATGCCGAGGGCGCGACGGTGGTCGACGCGGCGTTCGCGATCGGCGACGGCGGCCTCAGCGGGGTGGGCCTTGGACTCGGCGCTCCGCAGCACCTGCATGAACCGCACAGCGACTTCATCTTTGCCGTCATTGCCGAAGAACTCGGCATCCTGGGCGCTGCGGCCTTGCTCGTCGCGTTCATGCTGCTGGTCGGCGTCGGCGCAGGCATCGCGCAGCGGGCGCGAGGCACGCATCGGCTCGTGGCGGCGGCTGTCGCGTCGGTCATCGGGCTGCAGGCCTTCTTCGCCATCGCCGGAGTGCTGCGGTTGCTGCCGCACACCGTCGGCGCGCTGCCCTTCGTCGCCTACGGGCAGTTGGCAATGATCGGCAACTGCATCGCCGTCGGACTGCTGCTCGCCATCTCCAACGCCAGCAACAGCCCCCGAGGCGAACCGCTGCACGTCCCGCTGGGTGACCCGTGAACCGCCGCGTCGTCCGGCTGACTCTTTTGCTCGCCGCCGGCTTTGCCGTCCTGCTGGTGCAGCTCACCAATCTCGGCTTCATCTCGGCGGACGGGCTGCGCCGCCACGAACTCAACACGCGTGCAGCGGCAGCGGCCATCGGCAACGCACGCGGTGCGATCACCAGCGCAGAGGGCGAGATCCTCGCCCCCCCGATCAATCCCGGCAAGAGCGACGTACCGCTGCTGCGCACGTACCCGCACGGACCGCTGTATGCGCACGTCGTGGGCTACCTCGGGCTTGAGGCCGGTGCCAGCGGGATCGAGCGCAGCTACGACAGCGAGCTGTCAGGCACCGCGACCGGCATCGCTGTACGGGAGCTGGCCGACCTGTTCGCTGACAGCGATCGGGTGGGCGACGTGACACTGACGGTTCATCACGGCGTGCAGCTCACCGCTCGCGCCGCGCTGGGTGATCGTGACGGCGCCGTCGTCGTTGTCGATCCCGCCACCGGTGCTGTCATCGCGATGTGGTCGCGTCCCAGTTTCGATCCGAGCGCGCTGGTGTCACTCGCAGCCGGCAACGACCAGCCCGGTGCTGGGCCGCCCGCGGCGCGCGCCTACCAGCGCCGCTACGCCCTCAGCGCCAGCGAGTCGCCGGATGCGGTGGGGAACGAACTGCTGGAGGGGGCACGCCGGGAGCCGGGTGCGACCGGCATCGATCTGCCGGGCGAGCCGGACAGCGGCGACCCCGATGATGGCGACGACGGAGTGCGGCTGACACCGCTGCAGCTCGCGCTAGTTGCCGCAGCAGTCGCCAACGACGGTGTCCGGATGCGCCCCTACGTCGTGCAGCGAGTCGACGCCCGCCCTGCTGCCAGCTCGGCTGAAGACGATCCCTCGACGCTCGACGCATTCGCAGAGTCGGCGCCCCGCGATGCCGGGCGCCTCTTTGACACCACGGTTGCGGCCCGACTGCTGTCTCACATGGCAGCCGCAGCACAACAGGCCTCGATCAGCCTTGCTCCTGCAGAGGGAGCCACGCTTGCCGCAGCGATCGCGACCGGCCAGCTCGCAGATCGGTCCGGCAGCGGCACGCAAACCGGGAACTGGGCCGTGCTGCTGGCCCCAGCCGATGCGCCCACCGTGGCCGTGGCGGTGGTGATCGAACCGGACGCCGCCTTTGACATCGGCAATGGACGAGGCGGCGGTACCTTGGCAACGATGATCGCTGCGACCGCAGCGGAAACCGCCCTTGCGCTGCGGGCGGGTCCAGATTCCGACCGCCCGTAGCCCGAACCTTTCGCAGTCACCCCGCCGGCCCGACGGCCTGATCTGGCAGCAATTGCCCCCCGCTCATGGCAGACACCGACAACCCAATCTTCGGCGGTCGCTACGAGCTGTTCAGCCGCATCGCGCGGGGCGGAATGTCCGAGGTGTTCCTGGGTCGCGACCGCCTGCTCGACCGGCCCGTCGCCGTCAAGGTCCTGTTCCCCGAGTTCGCCACCGATTCGTCATTCGTCGAGCGGTTCCGGCGTGAGGCTCAAGCCGCCGCGAACCTGAGCCAACCGAACGTGGTCGGCGTGTACGACTGGGGCAACCACGAAGGCACCTACTACATCGTGATGGAGTACGTGGAGGGCCGCAGCCTCGCGGAGGTCATCCGCAGCGACGGCCCGCTGCATCCCGACCGTGCCGCGGACATCGCCATCGACATTGCCGCCGCGCTTGCCTTCGCTCACGGCAACGGTGTGGTGCACCGTGACATCAAGCCGGGCAACGTCATGATCACCCAGTCCGGCCAGGTCAAGGTGGCCGACTTCGGCATCGCGCGAGCGCTCGGCGGCGGCACCGACGACTTGACGCGCACCGGCTCGGTCATGGGCACCGCCACGTACTTGTCGCCCGAGCAGGCTCAGGGGCTCGAAGCGGATCCGCGCAGCGACGTGTACTCGCTGTCGGTCGTGCTCTACGAGGTGCTGACTGCGGGACCGCCGTTCACCGGCGACAGTCCCGTCGCCATCGCCTACAAGCACGTCCAGGAAGCGCCGGTCCCGCCGTCGCGCTACAACGCCGACGTTCCCCACGAACTCGAGGCCATCTGCCTGCGAGGGCTCGCCAAGGACCCGGCCGCGCGCTACGGCTCAGCCGCCGAGCTGCGCAACGATCTGCTGCGGTTCCGGGCGGGCCAGCCGACCCATGCCGCAGCAACCGATGTCACTGCGTACTTCCCGGCAGTGAGCGCTGCCGCTCCCGAGGCCGCAGCGCAGGCGCCCACTGCTGAGCCAGCCGCAGCGCCCTCGCAGACTGCGCCGCCCAGGTACCAACAACCTCCTCCGGCACCGCCGGCGCCCCCGTACGGCCGCCATGGAGGCGGCGCAAGCGAATACGGCGGGCCTCAGTACCCACCGCAGTACCCGCAGGCTCCACCACCGGGCGCTGTCGAGCCGCCGGACCGCACACCGATGTGGATCACGCTGCTGGTCATCCTGCTGCTGGTCATTGCCGGGCTGGTGTTCCTGCTGGTCAACGACCGCGGCGAGCCGGGCGTGGTGACCGAGCCCGAGAGCACCTCCGATGTACGGCTGCGAGTGCCCAGCGTGGTGGGTCTGCACTTCACCGAAGCCGAGCGCGAGCTCGCCGACGTCGGCTTCGAGCACGTCAGCATCGAGTTCTCCGAACGCGACGACGTCGACGAGAACGTCGTGTTCCAGCAGAATCCCCGCGCCGGGCTGCTGCTCGCCGAGCCGAACGATCCCGACAATCCGATCACCCTGTTCGTGGCTGCGCCGCGCACCCTGATCCTGCTGCCCAACGTGGTCGGGCGAACCTACGAAGAGGCCGAGGCGACGCTCGTCGCCGCAGGCTTCAGCGTGGAACGCATCGACGTGCGCAACGACAACCTGGCGATCGGATTGGTGACCGAGCAGAGCATCCCGAGCACCGAGCAACGGCCCGCAGGCACGATCGTGACGCTGACGGTCTCCGCAGGTCGGGGCGAAGTCGAGGTGCCGCGGCTCGCCGGGCAGACGATCGACGACGCCAGAGTCACGCTGGCCCGACTCGGGCTCGTCGACCGGGTGGAGCGCGAGTTCTCCACCGAATTCAGTGCGGGAACGGTGATCCGCAGCAGTCCTGACGCTGCCGAGCCGGTGGAACGGGGCAGCGTCATCACGCTGATCGTGTCTGACGGTCCAGAGGAACTGGTGGTACCGGCACTGGAGGACTTCGGCACCACGCTCGCCGACCGCATTGAAGCTCAACTGGTGGCGCTCGGTTTCACCGTGAAGCGCACAGCGCGTGAAGTCTCCAATCTCGACGTGAACACGAACGTCGTCCGCGACATCAGTCCCGAACCCGGAACGGTGCTCATCGCCGGATCGGAAGTGGTCCTCCACATGTTCAAGCCGCCGGCGGTGCTGGCTATCCCGAGCCTGCAGGCATTGGAGACATTCGATCCCGACGGGGTCGAAGCCGCCTTGACGGAGCTGGGCTTCACGGTGAAGCGGCGCACGCAGCCGGTGGCTGCCGGCGATCCCGCTGACGGGCAGGTCATCTCCCTGGATCCGCCGCCAGGCACCGACATCAGGATCAACTACGACACGATCACGCTGGTCATCGGCGAAGCCGCCCCAGAAGACGAAGGCGAAGACGGCGAGGAAGAAGCCGACGAAGCCGAACCCAACGGTTAGGTTGACCCGTCATGGCTCGGCCCCGCAAAACCAGCCGCATCACGCCCAAGGGCACCCGACCGCAGAACGCGCCAGCCCAGCAGCACAGCACCGGCAGCGACGCCCCCCAGAGCGCTTCATGGTTCGGCTGGTTGATCGTGGCATTGCTTGGAATCGGCACGGCGGTGATCGTGTCGAACTACATGAGCTGGTTGCCGGGCAGCCCGGCCAGCGCATGGATTGCCGTCGGCTTGGGCATCGTCTTGGTGGGCATCCTGCTCGCCACGCGCTGGCGGTAATGACACGGATGTAACTTTCCCCAGGCTGTGGAGAACCTGTGGGAAGCAGCGGAGGCGGCAGGACATCTGCACCTCTCCGAGCGGGCTCCTATTCGTCGGCGTTGGCTATGAGGTCCATGTCCTCGCTGCAGCAGCGGGGCGGCTCCGGGTGCTGCACCGGGGCGCGGGTCATGCGCATCTCGGTACCGCAGAGGCTGCACCGGTAAGTGAGGCGAACCCTTCGCAGTTCCCCTGGCGGGGGCGGCGGGGGAATCGGTCTCGAGAACGTGGCCATCATTCGCAGGCCGAGCCGGTACACGATGTAGATGAACACCAGCGAGAGCGGCACGGCCAGCCACAGGCTCACGTTCTCACGCTACTGGCGTGCAACTTTCTTGCCGTAGGGGCCTGACCGCTTGTGACATTGTTTGTCTTGTGCGGCCATCTGGAACCGAGCCAGGGGATTTTGTCGAATACGACATGGACCTCTACGAAGCGCAGCGGCGCAGCGCCATGCGGGCCGCGCTGGAGGCCAGCCGCGCAGAGCTCTCCGCGGAGCTGGGCGTCGAACTCCAAGTTGCCAGCGAGGGCAACGAGCTGGTGCTGACCGACGCCGAGGGCGTTCGTTACCGGGCGAGCCTGAACCCCCGCGGGCGGCTGGTGCTGACCGCCGCCCGGAAAGCAAGCCTGCTCTAACGCGACGGCGCCGCTCGGAAGGCGCGTTCGAGCAGCGACGGCGGTGCCGGTTCGCGGTCGGGCTCTGGCTGCGGCATCTCGGCCGGCTCGGGCCGGGACCGGGGCTTGAAGAGCGGCTCGGCGCTCTCGGCGGCTGCGGCGCTCGGCTCAGAGGCTGCCACGACCGGTTCTGGCTCGGAAGCCCGCTGATCGTCGAGCTCCCACCCGACCGGCACCTTGATCCGGTCTGCATGGACGCGGCACAGCGGCATGATCATGTCGCGCTGGCGGGAGGTGCCAGCGATGGTGGCCGCGTCGAGATCGTAGAGCCACGCCCTCGTTCCAGGCACGTCGTAGCCCAACCCTGCGGTGGCCATCTCGGTGCACATCCCTCGAACACACTGCAACATGGCTTCCGAAGGTACCGGCGCGCCCTGGCCCGCTAGGGGATGGGCGGAGCGCGGCTCAGGCCGCAGCCCGGTGCCGTTGGACCGATCTCGGTAGGGTTCACTGCGCCAGCGGCAGACCTGCGGCTGGCGAGCACACGAGGGGAGCAGCTGTGGTTGGCGGAGCATTGAAGTCCGCGAGCATGGACGATTTCGATCTTCGGATGTCCACCGAGGTCGAGCCGCTGTACGAAGCGGTCAAGGCGTTCATCCGCGACGAGGTCGACCCCATCACCGAGGAATTTCACCAGATGGGCGAGAACCGCGAGGACCGCTGGAGCTGGGCACCCGGCCAGCTTGAGCTGCTGGAAGGTGCCAAGGCCAAGGCTCGCGAGCAGGGCCTGTGGAACTTCTTCCTGCCCGACGCGGACACCGGCGAAGGGCTGAGCAATCTCGACTACGCCTATATCGCCAACGAGCTGGGCAAGAACCGGCTGGCCTCGGAGTGCCTCAACTGCTCCGCGCCCGACACCGGCAACATGGAGGTGCTCGAGCGTGTCGGCACGCCTGAGCAGAAGGCGGAATGGCTGGAACCGCTGCTCGAGGGCAAGATCCGCTCTGCCTACGCCATGACCGAGCCGGCGGTGATGAGCTCGGATGCCAAGCAGGTGCAGACCAACGCCGTGCTCGACGGTGACGAGTGGCTGATCAACGGCGAGAAATTCTACATCTCAGGTGCGGGCGATCCGCGCTGCAAGATCATGATCACGATGGTCCGCACCAATCCCGATGCGGACACCTACAAGCAGCAGTCGCAGATCCTCGTGCCGATCGACGCGCCCGGCGTGGAGATCCTGGGGCCGATGCACGTCTTCGGCGCCGACGACGCGCCGCACGGGCACATGCACATCCTGTTCAACGACGTGCGCGTCCCCAGGGAGAACATCCTGCTCGGCGAGGGTCGCGGCTTCGAGATCTCTCAGCTCCGGCTGGGCCCGGGCCGCATCCACCACTGCATGCGCTCGATCGGCTCGGCCGAGAAGGCCATCGAGATGATGGTCGACCGGGGCGTGAACCGCGAGGGCTTCGGAAAGAAGCTGATCAATCTCGGCAAGAACATGGAGATCGTGTCGCGGTCACGCATCGAGGTGGAGGCCATGCGCCTGATGGTGCTGCGGGCCGCGAAGGCCATGGACACGCTGGGCAACGCGGAGGCCCGGGTGTGGGTGAGCGCCGTCAAGGCGATGGTGCCCGAGAAGTGCTGCGACATCATCAACGAGGCCATCCAGATGCACGGCGCAGCCGGCGTGTCGCAGTGGTTCCCGCTGGCGGACATGTGGCATGCGCAGCGCACGCTGCGGCTGGCCGATGGGCCTGACGAGGTGCATCACCATGTTGTGGCTCGGGCTGAGGTTCGTACTCGTGAGTCGGAGCGGGCCATGGGGTTCGCCGCCGATCACACGCTGGACGGCCCCCGCCAGCCCGCAATGGCCTTCTCTGGCCCGTAACCGCGCCCGCTCAAGCGTGGCTGGGATCGCCGAGGTCTTCTAGGGCCCAGTCGCGGAGTTCTACTTTGCGGATCTTGCCTGAGGGGGTGGCTGGCATTTCCTTCACGAAGATCACGTGGCGGGGGATCTTGAAGCTGGCGATGCGGCCTCGGCAGCGCTCGATGAGCGACTCTTCGGTGATGTCTGATGGAGCTGTAGCGGTGAGCTGCACGAAGGCGACGGGGACCTCGACGAGGCGCGGATCGGGGTAGCCGACTACTGCGATCTGCTCGACACCGTCGACTTCGAGCAGATAGCCCTCCACCTCGGCCGGTGACACGTTCTCGCCGCCCACTTTGAGCATGTCCTTGTGGCGGCCGATGAAGACGGCGTGGCCGTCGGGGCGCATCCTTGCGATGTCGCCGGTGTCGAGCCAACCGTCATCGCCGAGCACTTCGGCCGTGGCTTCGGGCCGCCGCCAATACTCCTCCATCACGGTGTAGCCGCGGACGAACAGCGCTCCCGGGGTGTCCGGGGGGCATTCGGCGCCGGTGTCCAGGTCGCGGATCTGGTACTCGATGCCGTCCATGGGGTAGCCGGAGGCCTCGGTGCGTTGCTCGACGGAGTGGGTGGGGTGGCTGCAGCTCACGAACGCCCACGACTCGCTCATGCCCCAGCCCGAGATGGTCGGGCAGAACACTTCCTGAGCCCGGCGAGCGATTGGCGTGGACGATTCCATGCCGGCCGCGAGGGTTCCCATGCGCAGGCTGGACACGTCACGAGGGTGCTCGTCTTGGGCTCGCAGCAGGTCGCCCCAGTGCGAGTCGAACCCATGCAGCACCGTGCCGCCCCGTGACTCCACTTCCGCCAGCACCGCGGCGGGGTCGAAGACGTCGAACAGCACTTGGCAGCCGCCGGTGAGCACTGCCTGGATCGAGACCTCGCCGTAGCCGAACAGGTGGAACAGCGGCAGGTAGCTCATGTGAATGTCGTTGGTGGTGTGACCCAGCAGCATCGAGCGCTCACGGCTGTTGCGCAGCGGGCGGTGGGTGTGCACCACACCCTTGGGATGACCGGTGGTGCCCGAGGTGTACGCCAGCATCATGCGGTCGTCGACGGTCACGCTGGCGGCGCGAGCGGCCAGCTTCTCGTCGGAGACGCTCTCCCCCGCGGTGAGCAGATCATCCCAGCTCATCGCATCAGCCAAGGCGTCGCCACGATCCGCGCCGGTGAACACCAACCGTTCCAGGTGGCCGGCTGCAGTGATCTCCGGGTAGGCCTCGCAGAGCATCTGGCGATAGTCGATCGGGCCCGATTGGTCGATCGAAATCATGAACCGGCTCTCCGACTGCGCCACCGTGTAGGCCACGTCGTCGGTCCGGTACCGAGTGTTGAGCGGCACAATGCAGCCGCCCACCTTCGGGATGGCGTACTGCAGCCACAGCCACTCGGGCAGGTTGGTCATCCACACCGCCACGTGATCGCCGATCTGGGCGCCGAGCGCCATCAGCCCCTTGGCCACCCGGTCCACTTCGTCGGCGAAATCGGCGTACGTCCAGTGGCGCTCGCCGAAGATCACCGCGGGGCGGTTCCCCCACTTACGGGCCGCCCGGTCGACGGCGTCGCCCAGCAGCAGCCAGTCGTAGGTCGCATTCGCAGCCATCGCCGCAGCGTATGCCAGCGGTCGCTCTCTACGCCCAGCCGACCCGCTACACGCCGAAGCAGCGGGGGCTACGTTGAGCGGGTTCGCGCCCCCGTCTGAAGGAGACCCGAGGTGGAATTCGATCTCATGACCGGCTCATCCACCTGGAGCGATGCGGCCGACCTGGCCCGCAAGGTGGAGGGCGCCGGCTTCTCCGGGATGCTCTACACCGAGACCGGCCAGGTGCCGTGGATGCAGCTCGCCGCGGCAGCCATGGCAGCTCCCAGCCTCACCTTCACCACCGGCATCGCCGTGGCGTTCCCCCGCAGCCCGATGGTGTCGGCCCAGATCGCCTGGGAACTGGCCGGCGAAACCAACGGCCGCTTCCGGCTGGGGCTCGGCAGCCAGGTGAAGGGCCACATCGTGCGGCGCTATGCGGCTGAGTTCGACCGGCCGGCGGCACGCATGCGCGACTACGTGGGAGCAGTGCAGGCGTGCTTGCGGGCCTTCCGGCGCGAAGAGAAGCTCAGCTACGAGGGCGAGTTCTTCAACCTGAGCCTGCTGCCGGCCCAGTGGGCGCCTCGCAGCCACGACTACGGCGACGTGAAGGTCGACATCTCATCTGTCGGTCCGATCATGAACAGCGTGGCCGGCGAGGTGGCCGACGGCGTGCATGTCCACCCGATGCACACCATGCACTACATCCGCGAGCGGCTGCTGCCCGAGGTGGCCCAAGGTGCCGAACGTGCCGGCCGCGACGCCGAAGAGATCGACCTGATCGTGCCGGTGTTCGCCGCGCCGGGTGACTCTCCCGAAGAGCTGGCACCGCTCGTCCGGCGGGCCAAGACGCAGATCGCCTTCTACGGCACCACGCCGAACTACTCGTTCCAGTTCACCGACCTGGGGTACGACGGCGTGACCGCGGCGCTGCGCGAGCGCATGGCTGCTGGCGATATCGCCGGCATGGCCGATTGCATCACCGACGACATGCTGGAGCATTTCGCGCTGGTGGCCCCGTGGGACGAGATGGCGGACCGGTTGAAGGACCGCTACACGGGCACCGCCAGCCGGGTGGTCATGTACCTGGCGGAGGAGCAGATCCGCAAGGACCCTGACATGGTGCACAAGTGGGGTGACGTGGCGCAGGCCACCCGCTCATAGAACGCATCACGGCCCGAGCACTCGACGACAGGAGACAACGTGAGCGACCCAGACGGCACAGGCCGCGTGGCCTTGGTGACGGGCGGCGGCGGAGGCATCGGGCGAGAGATCTGCCTCGGGCTGGCCCGCGATGGCCGGCGCGTGGCAGTGGCCGACCTGCGGGTGCCCGAGGCCACCGAGACGGCAACCGCCATCAACGGCGAGGGCGGTACAGCCATTGCTGTGGAGATGGATGTGGCCGACTCCGACGCCGTGACGCAGGGTTTGCTGACGGCGGTGGACGAACTCGGACCGGTCGAAGTGTTGGTGAACTGCGCGGGGTGGGACGTGCTGCATCCGTTTGTGACCACCGATGAGGATTTCTGGGACCGGGTCATCGAGATCAACTACAAGGGTCCACTTCGCACGACGCACGGATGCCTGCCCGCCATGATCGAAACGGGTTTCGGGCGGATCGTGAACGTCAGCTCGGATGCTGCTCGGGTGGGCTCGTCGGGCGAAGCCGTCTATGCCGGTGCCAAGGGCGGGGTGATTGCTTTCACCAAGACCATCGCCCGCGAGGTGGCGCGCCGCGGCATCACCGCGAACGTGGTGTGCCCAGGCCCGACCGACACTCGCCTGCTGGCAGAGATCGCCTCGGCCACCGACACGAGCGACAAAATCATCGGGGCGATGGCTCGGGCCGTGCCGATGAAGCGCATCGGCCAACCGCACGAGGTGGCTGCTGCCGTCGTATTCCTGTGCAGCGAAGAGGCTGGCTACATCACCGGCCAGACGCTGTCGGTCAGTGGCGGCCTCACCATGGCCTAGCGGCGCGCCCGCTGTGTCGGCGGCAGGGCGCTTAGTCGGGCGGGGTTGTAGCGATGGTGTTGCTGTCGTACAGCGCAGTGATCTCGGCGGGGGCGTAGCCGAGCTCAGCCAGGATCGTGTCGTTGTGCTGGCCCAGCTTGGGGGGTGGGCTGAGGGCGGCTGGTGTGGTGTCGAAGCGGAACGGAAGGCCGGGGAAAAGCTGGGGTTGTTCGCCTTGGCGGGCGTGGTCAACCATCAGTCCGCGGGCTGCGCTGTGGTCGTCGTTGACGACGTCGGCGATTGTCATGACGGCTGAGGCCGCTATGCCTGCAGCTTGCAGCTCGGCGGCGGCTTCGTGTTTGTCTCGGGTTGCTGTCCAGCGTTCGATCATCACGTCTATGGCGTCGTGATCGGCATGGCGCGCCGCGGCGGTGGTCCACTGGGGGTTGCATGCTGAATCGTCGAGCACCTGTATGAGTGCTTTCCATGCTGCGTCGTCCTCGACTGTCAGGGCGAGCCAGGCGTCTTCGCCGCGGCACTGATACACGCCTGAGGGCGCGGCGTCTGGTGTGCGGGCGCCGCGGCGGGTTGGGGGCAGCGAGCCAGCCGGACGCATTGAGGCCTCGGTGAACTGGTCGCCTGCGACATTGATCGCTGTCTCGAGCTGAGACAGGTCGACGCCGACAGGCTCGGCGGTGCGCCAGTGCTGCCACAGCGCGGCCAGCGCAATGACCGTGCCGTGCAGGCCTCCGACGACATCGGGGAATGCGATGCCCTGCTTGTAGGGGCCCGAGTCTGGGTAGCCGGTGGTGGACGCCAGGCCCGAGGCGGCATCGAGCACCGGGCCCCAGCTGATGCGCTCGGCGTCGGGGCCGGTGGCACCGAAGCCGGACATATCGAGCGTGACGATGCCCGGGTTCATCTCGCGGAGCTCGGCCAGCGTGATGCCGGCCGAGCGAACGCCGCGAGGGCTGTAGTTGTTCACCACCATGTCTGCTGTCTCGACGAGCCTGCGCAACACATCTCGCCCGCCGGGGGCCTTCAGGTCCAGGCACAGGCCGCGCTTCGAGCGGTTCATCTTGTTCCAGTGGCCGAGGCGGTTGAACCAGTCGTCGCCGGGGTCGTTGTTGAGGAAGATCCCGTTGCGCGACAGCGGACCGGGGAGCTGTCCCCATTCCCAGCCGCCGCGCTCAGCCAGGATCATCTCGGCGGGCGGCATGGCGAGGCCGCGTGCGGTGGGGTGCTCGATCTTGATCACATCAGCGCCGAGATCACCGAGCATGCGACAGACCAACGGGCCCGCCCAGGCGATCGTGAACTCAACCACCCGCACACCCGCAAGCGGCTTGACACCAGCGGGCCAGCCTGTTCGAACCGGCGCAGGGTCATCGAGGCCCGCGCCGAGTGCGGGCGCTCGGCGGAACTGCGGTGTCGCACCTTCGATGTGCGCCGGCGGTCCTGGCAGTCGTGCGTTCGACACACTGCCAGCGCCCGGCTCACTTGGCCGGACACCGTCGGTCTGAGCATCGACGGCGCCGAAGTGCTGCCAGTAGCCGCGTGCGGCGAGCTGCTCGCTGATCAGCATGTCGTCGAGACTGGCGACCGGGCCAGAGGGCACCTGGTTGTCCTGCAGGACGGCGACAGCCTCGGCGACGGTTTTCTTGGCGGCCCAAGCGGAGATGATCTCGTCGAGTTCGTCGGCGTGGTCGAATCGCACCGCGGGGACATAGAAGTCATCGCGGGCCAGCAGCTCCACCTGGTCCATCGCGATGCAGAAGCCTTCCCACTGGTGCATCGACACGGACGCAATGCAGATCCAGCCGTCAATGCACTCGTAGAGCGCTAGCGGATGGTGCTGCTCGCCGAAGCGGTTCCCCCACCGGCGCTTCGTGACGCCGTTGTGGGTGTACAGGCTGAAGCTCCACTGGTGGGCATTGGCCAGCGCCTCCAGCGCTGACACCTCCACCAGATCGCCACGGCCAGTCGTGGCAGCGTTGACAAGTGCTGCCTGGATGCCGATCGCAGCAGTCGCTCCCACCAGGTGCGTCAACCAAGGACCGCCGCCCGGCAGCGGGTGCCGGTCTGGCTCTCCGTTGAGGCTCATATGCCCGCCCAGCGCCCAATGCTCGAGCGGACCGGCGCGCCATGCCGACTTCGGCCCGGTGAACCCGTACGGCGTGATGGCTGCTGCCACGAGCCGGGGGTGGGCCTCTCGGACTGCCGCGATCTCCGCTTGCGTCGAGGCCAGGTCACCGTGGACGTCCAGCACGACTACGTCGAAGTCGTCGGCCAACTCGTCCAGCGAGGCGCCGGGATCGACGACGACGCTCGCCGTATTGGCTCGCAAGTACTCCCACGTCGTCGAAACCGGGCCAGCGGCGGTGTCGATTACACGCGATTGCCGCAGACGCGATCCGTCCGACGGTTCGCCTGCCACCACATCGGCACCGGTCATCGCGAGCAGCCGAGCGCAGTACACGCCCGCGCGCCCATCGCTCAGATCCAGTACCCGAACGCCTCGCACATCACCCCTGGATCGCCGTCAACCCCAGCGGGCCCGGATCGTACCGATCCTGCCGTGCGGCCGACGTGAGGATCGTCCGCGACAAGCGCTCGGCTGCGCTGTTATTTCCCGCTCTTGTTCGCTCGCGCTCATGGGCCGCTCTGGCCCGGGGCTCAGCCTCTAGGCGCCGTAGTCGGGGTCGCGGCGTTCGGCGAAGGCCCGCAGGCCCTCTTTGGCATCGGGGGAGGCGAAGGCTGCCCGGGTGTATTCCTGGTAGAGCCGAAGGCCGTCGGCCAGCGACATCTCCCGGCCGCGCAGGGCCATCTCCTTGGTCATCCGGATCGCGGCGGGACCGTTGGCAGCGATCTGGTCGGCGATGCCCCGAGCGGTCGCCTGCAGGTCCTCCGGCGCGGTCATCTCGCTGACCAGCCCGATGCGCAGTGCTTCGGGTGCATCTACAAATGCCCCGGTCAGCAGCAGCCGCATCGCGTCCGACGAACCAATCAGGCCCGGCAGCCGCAGCGCGCCGTAGCCGTGCAGGATGGCCCAGCGCACTTCCGGGCAGCCGAACTGGGCGGTGTCGTCGCAGACCCGGATGTCACAGAACAGCGCCAGCTCCAGCCCGCCCGCCAGGCAGTAGCCCTGGATCGCGGCGATCGTGGGCTTGGCGGTCTCCATACCGATGTCGAACCGGTCAGGGCGCCACGGCATCCAAGCAGTTCGGTCCGCGAACTCGCCGAGATCGTGGCCCGAGGTGAACGCCCTGCCGGTTCCGGTCACGATCGTGCAGCGCACAGCAGGGTCAGCGTCGGACGCGAGCAGTGCCTCGCCGATGCCGTGGTACATCTCGTCGGTCATCGCATTGAGCTTGTCGGGCCGGTTCAACGTGATCGTCGCCACGTGCCCGTCGACCTCGTAGGTCACCTCATCCATGGCCAACCCCTCTCAGCCTCTGGGCGAAATGCTTGCACGACGAGCGAGCGAGTGACGACGGATGCGGGCGCTGGTGCGGGAAAATCACTCGTGTGACGCAGGCAGGCAGCAGTACGTTGCCATGCAAGCCATGACCGCCCAGAGGGCTTCGCAACAGCGAGCCAGCTAACGATCGGCGCCGACTGATGACCGTCACACTGAATGACCTAGTGGAGTCCAAGGGTTACGTGGTGGCCGACGGCCCGATGGGCACGCAGCTATTCGCTGCAGGGCTGTCGGCGGGTTGGTCGCCAGAGGAATGGAACCTCAGCCACCCCGACGAGGTGCAGGCCGTCCACCGGGGATACCTGCGCGCAGGCGCAGACTTGATCGTCACGAACAGCTTCGGCGGCAACCGCTTCCGCCAAGCCCTGCATGGCCTCGAACATTGCGTGCCGGAGCTGAACCGCGCCGCTGCACACATCGGCCGGGTCGAAGCCGACGCTGAGATGCAGCGGTCGGATCGGCCAGTGCTGGTGGCCGGCTCGATGGGTCCGACGGGCGAACTGCTGGCGCCGCTCGGCGACATGAGCGTCGAAGCGTGCGAAGCCGCATTCGCCGAGCAAGCTGCTGCGCTCGATGCAGCCGGGGTCGATCTGCTGTGGATCGAGACGATGAGCGCGCTTGATGAAGTCGAGGCCACGGTACGCGCAGCTCGCTCGGTGAGCGACCTGCCGGTCGCTGTCACCATGAGCTTCGACACCGCCGGCTGCACGATGATGGGCGTCACCGGCAAGGAGCTGGCGGAACGGCTGGGGCCATTGGAACTTGCCGCCATCGGTGCCAATTGCGGCAGCAACGTGCCCGACACCGAGGCGGCAGTTCTCGCCATTGCCAATATCGCTCCGGGCGCGCTGGTCATCTCCAAGCCGAACGCCGGAGTACCGGTGTGGCAGGGTCATTCGCTCGTCTACGACGGCACGCCAGAACTGCTGGCCGCTCACGCGTACCGGATACACGCCGCAGGCGTGACGGTGATCGGAACTTGCTGCGGCAGCACCCCCGAACACACCGCCAAGATCGTGGCCGTGCTGGCAGGCGACGAACCTCCGCCTGCCGTCACCGCAGCGCCCAATCCACGCGAAACTCTCGACGAACGGCTCGTCCGCAGGCGTCCTCGACGGCGCAGAAGCGGTGGCTGACCCCGGTCGCAGCCATCGGAGCGGCCCGGACCCGCCATTTCCGCGTGCGATCTAGGGTGAACCCATGAACGGTCAGCTGCTTGCGGGAACCACCAAGGGCGTCTTCGCCATTGACGACGCGGGGTCCAGACAGACGCTCGAAGCACGCCACGTCCGCGACCTCGTCAACGTCGACGGCCGCCTGTTCGCTGGATCGGCCAGCGGCCTGTTCACCAGCGAGGACGGGGGCCAGACCTGGGCCGGGCCGCAGCTCCCTGGGCGCGAGGTGTGGCAGATCCGGGCCGCCAGCGACGGCCGGCTGTACGCCAGCACCGAGCCGGCCGCCCTGTTCCGCAGCGACGACGGCGGCACGACGTGGGACGAGATCACGGCGTTCGCTGCGCTCCCCGAAGCGGAACGCTGGTGCGTGCCGGTCGAGCCTCCCCTGCCGGGCCGAGCACGTGCGCTCGTCATCGACGAGGGCGATCCCGACCGCATCTGGGTCGGCGTCGAAGTCGGCGGCGTGGCCCGCAGCACCGACGGGGGCGAGAGCTGGACGGTCGACCTGCCGGGCGACAACCCCGACATCCACATGATGTTCGCCCACCCCGCCGAGCCCGGGGTGCTGTTCATCAGCACCGGCTACGGCCGCTTCGACGGCGTTGCGGAAGAACTCGAAGGCAACGCCGGCGTGTTCCGCTCCGACGATTACGGCGAGTCATGGGAATACGCCTGGAAGGGCGTCGTGCCGCGCTACTCGCGTCCCCTGTGCGTCGACCGCCGCGACCCCTACAGCGTCACCGTCGCCAGTGCCCCCACTGCGTTCTCGCACTACAAAGACGACGGCGGGGCTCATGCGGCCCTCTACAGGTCAGATGACCACGGCCAGTCGTGGCGATCGCTTTGCGACGACGCTCACTCGCCGTCGCCGGTCAACTTCCATGGCCTGATCGCCGATCCCGACAACGTAGGCGGGGTGCTCGTGGGCACTGACACCGGCGAGGTCTGGCAGGTGTCCGACGATGCCCAGTGGACCGAGCTCGGGTCTGGCCTCCCGCTCGTCTGGTCGCTGGCGGTGGTCTGACGCGACCCGGGAGGCCACGGATAGCCCGACGGCGGCGAAGCTGGAGACCGAACGCATGCAGGACCGCTACGGCCTCGAAGTGAGCACCTCATCCGCCGAGGCCCGTGACGCCTATGTCGAGGGCATCGACCGCATGCTGTCGGCCGAGGCTGGGGTCGAAGAATGCCTGTCGGCGGCGCTCGCGGCCGACCCAGGGTTTGCCCTCCCTCACGCCGCCTTGGCCCGCCAGCACCAGCTCTACGTGCGGCCCGACGAAGCACGGGCCTCAGCGGAGGCTGCCGTCGAGCTGAGCCGCGGTGCGACCGCCAGGGAACAGCAGCACGTCGAGATTGTGCGGCTGCTCATTGCCGGCCAGGTTCCACACGCACTCGACCTCATCCGCCAGCACGTCATCGACTACCCCCGCGACGCGTTCGCCCTGGCGCCCGCCTGCGGCGTGTTCGGCGCCATCGGCTTCAGCGGCCGCATCGGCCGCGAAGCCGAACTGCTCGACTTTCTCGAGCCACTCGCCACGCACTACGGCGACGACTGGTGGTTCGCCACCGTGCATGCCTTCGCCCTCATCGAGACCGGCCGGTGGGACCGGGGCCAGCAACTCGCCGAGCGTGCGCTCGAACAACGGCCCGCCACTCCCCATGGTGCCCACACGCTGGTGCACGCACTCTTCGAAGCCGGCGCAGACGACGAAGCGGTCGGCTTCCTCGACGGGTGGCTCCCCGGTTCCGACCGGGCGAGCGTGCTCCACTGCCACATCTGGTGGCACTACGCGCTGGTGCTCATGGCAGTCAGCCGCCACGACGATGCCTGGCAGGCTTTCCGCCACAACTGCCTGCCTGGGGCAACCACCAGCCCGCCGATCACCGTGTTCTCCGACTCGTCGTCGTTCATGTGGCGATCGGAACTGGCCGGGCAACCTCGTGATCGCGCCGTCTGGCAGCAGGTGCGCGAGTTCTACGAGGAGCGGTTCCCGCAACCCATCGTGTTCGTCGACGCCCACGCTGGGCTCACCTACGCCGTCCTCGGCGAGACCGAACAACTGCGGGCATGCATTACCCAGCTGCAAGAGCTCGGCGAGGCAGGCCGTCTGCCGGCGGGCACCACCGGAGCGACCCTGGCTCAGGCCTACGGCGCGTTCGTCGACGAGAAGTGGTCGACGGTCATCGATGTGCTCGAACCCCTCATCCCCCAAGTCGTTCGCATCGGCGGCAGCCGGGCCCAGCGCGACCTGATGACCAACACATTGCTCGCGGCCTATGTCAAGGCCGGTCGCATCGACGAGGCACGTGCGTTCTGCGCACGCGTCGTCGATCGCCGACCCGCGCGTCCGGTAGCCGGCTTCGAGCTGTGCTGATCAACGTTGTGAGGTCGCAGCCCGCCGTCAATCAGAACCCGTGCCAACCGTCGAGTGCTGCCGACTGCTCGATCCACACTGACATCTGCGCTTCGTCGAATTGATCCTCAGGAATGTCCACCCAGCGCGAATCGGGATCCTTGCCCGCGCCTGGCGGCTCGGGAACGAGCAATGCACCATTCAAGAACGTCACCTTGACGTACCGGGTGAACGCATGGCAGCTCGCGAACCACCCGCGTCCCTCGACACCGTAGAAGGGTGAGTTCCAGCGCACGGCCTTGCGCACGTCGGGCACGACGCGCTCGACCACTTCATCCAGCTGGCGAGCGATGGTGCCCTTCCAGCCCGGCACCGCCGCGATGAAGGCCTGCACCGGGGCATCGCCGTCGCCCTTGGGAATCTGCGGGTTGCCGCCTGCGAGCAACTTCGGCTGCTGCGAGCTAGCCATCGTGGAGCTGACGGGACTCGAACCCGTGACCCCCTGCTTGCAAAGCAGGTGCTCTTGCCATCTGAGCTACAGCCCCATGGAGCGAGGGCCACCGAGGGTACCGGCCAGCGCGCTGCGCGAATCCGGGCGAGGTCAGCGGGACGGGCGTGGCGGGCCGGCGCAGGGCAGGCTTGGGGCTGGTGGCCGGCACATCGAGTTTGAGATATCCGGGCGAACCGGAGGACGCGTCGGCCCCGTGGTCGGTTGCAGCCGCTGCCTTCGCCGCCAACTTCGTGACGTTCGGGATCCTCTTCTCGTTCGGAGTCTTCTTGACGCCCATCGCGCGTGACCTCGACACCACGACCGGGCCCGTGGCCGCACTGTTTTCGGCCGCCGTCTGCACCTACTACGCCGGCGGTGCGATCGGGGGTCGCATCGGGGACCGCTACGGCGCCCGTCTGCTGGTCGGAGTCGCAGCGGTGGCGATGTCGGCGGGTCTTCTGCTGACCGCCTGGTCGAATGCGCTGTGGCAGACCTACGCCGCCTTCGGCGTCTTGGTGGGACTGGCCACCGGATTCTGCTACCCGTCGATGATCGGGCTGATCGGCCGCAGCTTCGCCGAACGACGCCGCCCCGCAGCGATGGGCTTCCTTCTGGCCGGCGTGGGCGCCGGAACTCTGGTGATGCCGCTGGCGAGCCATGCGTTGATCTCGACGCTGGGCTGGCGCCAGACCTACGCCGTGCTGGCTGCCGTGGCCTTCGTCGCCATCGGATGGGCCGCAACGCATGGCGACCGGGTGAACATCTCCACGGCCGGGCTCATTCGTGTCGCCCGGCTGGTGCGCTCGCGCCGCTTCCTGCTGTTCTTTGCGGCAGTCGTGGCAATCGGGCCGGGCTTCTACGCGCCGGTCGCGTTCTACAACGATTACGCGGTTGACCGTGGTGTCGCCCCGGCATTGGCCGCGGCACTGATCGGCATCTCGGGCGCGACGAGCGTGGTCGCCCGCTTGGCCTGCGGCGCGCTGGGCCACCGCGCCGATCCGATGTGGCTGTGCCGGTCGGCTTTCGCAGCCATGACGGCAGCGCTGGCGATCTGGTGGATCTCTGACGGGAACCCCGCCGTGCTCGTCGCCAGTGCTGTTGCCCACGGCGTCGGCTGGGCGGTGTGGGTGACCGCCACACCCTCCGTGCTGGCCGGTTGGTACGGAGTGGAGAATCTGGGCGGCGTGATCGGCATTTACTACACAGGTCTCGGTGTCGGCGCGCTCGCCGGTCCGGCGGTTTGCGGCTTCATCATCGACGCCTCCGGCTTCGGACCTGCAATCGTGCTCGTCACCGTCACCAGCCTCATCGCGCTCGGCCTGTTGATGCTGCCGATGCGGGAAGCGGCCATCACAGGATCGCCATAGGGCGTGCATGGATCGGGCCCGGGGCTCAGCCTCTTAGGCTCCCCCGGGTGAGCAGCATCTGGCAGGTCGCACGCGGACTGAAGATGTCGTACCGCGGCTCGGATCTTCGACACCGGGTGGAGCAGCTGAACAGGCGACTCGACGAGACGTATGCGCCGAGCGACGGCCCGACTTCCGACCACGCCGAGACGGCGACGGAGTACTACGACATCTGCAGCTACCTCATGATCTACGGCTGGGGCGAATCGCTCCATTTCGCACCGCTGACTCCACAGGAGAGCCTGGAAGACTCCAAGCTCCGCCATCAGCGCCTGATGATCGACAAGCTGGACCTGCACGAGGGCATGTCGGTGATCGACGTCGGGTGCGGGATCGGCGGGCCGATGCGAACCGTGGTCCGTGAAGCAGGCGTCAGGGTCACCGGCATCAACAGCAGCGAAGTCCAACTCGCCAGGGCGAGGGAGTTGACCGCCGAAGCAGGCCTCAGCGACATGATCGACTACGTCGAGACCAGCTTCATGGATATGGGCACCATCGAAGACTGCACCTATGACCGGGCCTATGCAATCGAATCAACCTGCCATGCACCGGACAAGGTCGGCGCATTCACCGAGATCTCGCGGGTACTGAAGCCAGGCGCCCTGCTGTGGGGTCAGGAAATGTGCCTGACCGACGCGTTCGGTCCCGACAACGCGAATCACCAAGAGATCAAGCGAGAACTCATGCGCGGGATCGCGCTCAAGAAGATCGCAACGTTCGCGGAGGTCAACCGAGCACTCGAGTCGGCCGGATTCGAGGTGATCGAAGGAACAGACTTTGCGACCCCCCCCCCCTCGGAGAACGGTCCGACAACCCCGTGGTACCAGCCGATGGAGACACGCAGCGGCACGCGCCGTGTCACCCTGCGAGGAACACCCCTGGGTCGACAGCTCGCGATCGGGGCCGCGCGCTTTGCTGAGACATTGAGGATCCTGCCCAGAGGCACGGCCGAGATCGCCAAGCTGCTGGATCGCACTGCCGACGCCTACGTTGCCGGCGGCAAGACGGGAATCTTCACACCGCTGTACTGCTTCGTAGCCCGCAAGATTCCCTGAGGCTGAGCCGACAGGCGAAGCCGTGGCCCGAACGGCCCGTGAGCGCAGCGAACAAGAGCGGGAAACTAAACGTGCGACGAAGCCAACGGCGGCAATCGGGCACGTCTGCTAGGAAACCCCGCATGAATATGCCTGCCATTTCGCTGGCCGCCGTGCGCGGCCGACGCGAACGCACCCTGGAAATCGCCGCCGAGATCGAGCAACGAGGATTCAGCGGCATCTACTGCCCTTCCATGGGCGACCCGGTGGCGCTGTGCCAAGCGATTGCTCATGTCACCAACGAGATCCACTTCGGCACCTCGGTGCAGCCGATCTACTTCCGCAACCCGGTCGACATGGCCTCGACTGCGGCATTCATCCACGAGATCTCAGGCGGACGGTTCTGGCTGGGCATCGGCGTGACGCACGGTCCCGTGCACGAGCGTCTCGGCATCACGCCTGGCAAGCCGCTCTCCGACATCCGCGAGTACATCGCTGCCATGGAGGCGGCATCGTCCCAACATGGCGATCTCCCGCCGATCGTGCTGGCCACGCTGCGCCAGCGCATGGCCGAACTGTCGGCCGAGATCAGCTCCGGTGCGGTATGGGCGAACGCAAGCTGCAACGACTTCCAGAACTCAGTAACCCACCTCGGTGACGCCGCGAGTCGTGACGACTTCTTCGTGGGGAACATGATCCCGACTGTCATCGATGACGACCGCGCCGCCGGAGCAGCGCGGAACCGCAAGACGCTCGCCGGCTACGTGTCGCTGCCGAACTACCGCAACTACTGGAAGCAGGCCGGCTGGGTCGACGAGATGGAAGCGGCCGAGACGGCGATCGCCGCCGGCGACACCGAAGCGCTGAACCGGGCGATGACCGACGACTGGCTGTCGAACGCGACGCTGTACGGCTCGGCCAGCCAGGTCCGTGACGGCGTCGAGGCATGGTTCGATGCCGGTTGCAAGACGCCGATCCTGGTGCCATCCAGCACGAGCGGCGGTCAGCTCAAGGCGCTCGAGGAGCTCTTCGACACGTTCGCGTGAGCCTGGGGCTGTCTCGACCGCCAACTCGGAAACACGGGCAGGCGCGCCGTTACGCTGCCGGGCATGCATATCGAGCTGTTCGGATTCGACACCACACCTGAGCGCTTCGAGGCCAGCATCCGCGAGGCCTCCGAGCAGGGCTTCCGCCGCTACTGGACGCCCCAGATCTTCGGCCACGACGCGCTGACCACCATCGCCGTGGCAGGCCGCGAGGTGCCCGGCATCCGGCTCGGCACCGCGGTGGTGCCCACCTACCCGCGGCATCCGATGATGCTGGCCCAGCAGGCGCTCACCACCCAGGCCGTGATCGGCGGACGGCTGGATCTAGGCATCGGCCCGTCGCACAAGCCAGTAGTCGAGGGCATGTGGGGCTACTCGTTCGACCGGCCCATTGCGCACATGCGCGACTACCTGACGATCCTGACGAAGCTGATGACCGATCGCCGTGTCTCCCACGGCGGCGATGCGGTTGTGGGGCGCGGCGAGATCACTCCCCCGGCTGCCGACGCACCGCCTGTGTTCGTCGCTGCCCTAGGCAGCCAGATGCTGCGCCTGACCGCCCGCATGGCCGACGGCACGTTCACCTGGATGACCGGGCCGGCGACGCTGCGGGATCACACTGCGCCCACCATCAACTCCGCAGCCGCCGAGGCCGGGCGCCCAGCGCCCCAGGTGGTGGCCGGCTTTCCTGTGTGCGTGACCGATGACGCTGGCACCGCCCGCGAGCGGGCTGCCAAGGACTTGGTGGTATACGGCACGCTGCCCAGCTACCGGGCGATGCTCGACCGGGAGGGCCTCGGCGGGCCCGAAGACATCGCCGTCATCGGGAGTGCAGCCGAGGTGAGCGACCGCATCAACGCGCTGGCCGACTGCGGCGTGACGTCATTCGCCGGATCGGCGTTCGGCACCCTCGATGAGCAAGCCGCCACTCGCGAGACCCTCATCAGCCTGCTGAGCTGAATCGGGGCCGCGACGCAGGCCCACCAGCACGGCAATCAGCGCTGCGAGGCCGACCACAGTGCTGGTCCACACGTTGATCCGCACACCCCACAGCTCGTTGGCGGTGTCGATGCGCAGCAGCTCGATCCACAGCCGCCCAGCGGTGTAGCCGAGTACGTACACCGCGAACAGGTAGCCGGTGCGCAGCCGCGGGAGCACCCTGGGAACTCCCCACACGAGCGTCGCCGCCAGGCACAGATTCCACGCGGCCTCATACGCGAACGTGGGATGAAACGTCTCTTCGAGGCCATAGCCGGCCGCACGATGCGCCTCGTCAATTTGGAGCCCCCACGGCAGGTCCGTGGGCCGGCCGTACAGCTCCTGGTTGAACCAGTTCCCGAGCCGGCCGATGGCCTGGGCCACAGCTAGCGCGGGCGCCAGCGCGTCGAGCATCGCTCCGGTGCTGTGGTCGCCCCGGCGCAGCATCCACACCGCCACCAGCACACCGGCCGAGATGCCGCCCCAGATGCCCAGCCCGCCCTGCCAGATCTTCAGCGCGTCGCTGAAGTTGCCCTGGTAGCGATCGAAGTCGGTGATGACGTGATACAGCCGCGCACCGATGAGGCCAGCCGGCACCGCCCAGATCGCAATCGTCCCCACCAGGTCGTTGGCGCGCGCCCGGTACGCATCGTCCCGGTCTGCGATGGCCCGACGCCAGCGGCGGGAGGTGATCCACAGCGCAACCAGCACCGACACGGCGATGGCAACGCCATAGGCTCGAATGTCGAGCGGGCCGAGCGAGATGTAACTGCGCGACGGGCTGGGAATCGACGCCAGGAGCCCGCTCACGTCATAGCTGCGGCCATTGGCTCGGCCGACAGGAGCAGGAGATCACAGGCCATGAACGCCACAGGGTACGCAGAGTTGCGGGCTGCAGAAGGCGCGCGACTCAACGAAATCGCCGCGGATGCCGAACGCTCGCCGGACATGTGGGCCAGACGCGTCCCCAGCTGCGGCGACTGGACCCTCGAAGCGCTTATCGAGCACTGCGCCACGGTCTGGACATTCGTGCGCAGCAGCATCACCGCCGGGGCGCGCGTCGAGCCAGCCACCATCGCCAAGCCCCCCGGTTCCGTATCGCAGTGGCATGCAGACGCATTCGATGCCCTCACCGGTCTCATGACTGGGCGACCGCCGGACGCCGAAGCCTGGTCGTGGGACCCCGAACAACAGTCCATGAGCTTCTGGTGGCGACGCATGGCGCACGAAGCCACCATGCACCGGTGGGACGCTGAAGCCGCCCTGGGCATCACGCCGGCATCGATAGCACCCGAGCTCGCAGTCGACGGTGTCGACGAACTCTTCGATGTCTACGTGCGCCTGCGGCTACCGGACGGTTTCGCCGGCAACGGCGAGACCGTGCATCTGCACGCCACCGACGCTGACGGCGAATGGGTCATCACCCGCACACCCGACGGGATGCAGGTAGAGCGCACGCATGCGAAGTCCGACGTCGCTGCCCGCGGCCCGGCGCAGGATCTCCTGCTGTTCGTCTGGGGTCGCATCGGCCCCGAACGGCTCGAAACATTCGGCCGCACCGACCTGCTGGAGGAATGGCAGCGGGCCGTGCGCTTCTGACCGACCGCCTTAGAGGCGCGCTCCCTCGTAGGCGGCGGCGCGGACGCCTCGCTCGGCCAACTCAGCGAGCCACGGCAGCGGATCGTCAAGCATGCCCAGCCCCCACGCGCCAGTCGGCAATTCGTCGGCCAGCGCCCAGCCGGCAGCGGTTGCTGCCACCGCCGCCGCCGCGGCGCTCGGATGGTCGATCACGCCGAGCACGTCCGTGCAGTGACGGCCGTCTCGCAAGCCGCGCAGCTCCACACGGACGCCGCCGGGTCCGCCTTCAGGATGGGGCGGCCGCAGCATGGGCAGCATGGCCGTGAGGCGATCACGTCGCGTGCCCGCGACGCGTGCGGTCACCCGTTCGACATCGCTGAACGCGGGCACCAGCAGGAGCGCATCAGCCAGCGCAGCCCGGTAGCAGTCATGGGCGCCGAGCGGATCGGGGAACCACACGAGCTCCCGGCCCGATCCGCCGCGCCGCCGCCGCCACTCCCCGTCACGCCAGTCGATCGAGGTACCGGTGCGGGCGCGGTGCAGCTGGCGCTGGTTGGCGGGTCCTCCGGTGCCGACCCGGGCGACGTGCACCTCGGTGACCACGTCGAATCGTGCCGCGCCGTGGCGGGCCAGCAGGCAGCTGTAGCCCGGCGAGAAGCCCGCGCCGACCACCACGGACCGCCCGGCGTTCGTGGCCCGCTTGTCCAGCTCAAGCAACTGCTCCACATCGGCCACGGCGCCCGACAGCGACACCACATGCGAATGGCGCTCGAGGGCTTTGCCGGCCAGCGCAGCGTGCCCTCCGCTCGGCAAGCTGAGCACTACGACATCGGCTTCGGGCAATGCGCCGGGCTCCAGCACCTCCACGTCTACATCGAGCAGCTGTGCAGCGAGGCCGCGCAGTCGAGCAGTGTGACGTGATCCCAGCACGAGCCGATCGACATCGGGCCGCGAGGCGAGCTGCCGTGCGATTCGCTGCCCCACTGCGCCTGCGCCGATGACCGCGACGGTGCTCATGAAATCGGGCTCATGTGTACAGCGATCACCGCAGGTCGGGTCCGGCCAGCTCTCGCCAGCTGCCTTCGCGGCGAGGGAGATCCTGCGACGAACGCAGCCGCAGCACGATGGTCACCAGCCCGCCCACGATGATGGCGAGCAGAGCTCGTCGAAGAAAGCTCACTGAGCTTCCCGCTCTTGTTCCCCGTCCTCACTTGATACGGGCTCACGGGCCGCTCGGGCCGCGGGCCCGGCCGCTGGAAGCATGCAGCGTGCTTGTGGGGCTAGATGGAATCGAACCAACGACCTCACCCTTATCAGGGGTGCGCTCTAACCGACTGAGCTATAGCCCCGCGGAGCCGCACACACTACAGCTAGGCCACAGCCACAGCCAAGTCGGTTCAGCGAGCGGGCGGGCGGCGCTCGTCTTCGAGCACGGTGAGCCGGACACCGCCGGTGAGATCGCTGATCAGGTTGAACATGATCGCCATCACTACGTTGAAGGCCACGCCGACCGTGGCGACGATGAGCCCGACGATCCGGGCGCGGCCGAAGATCACCATGCCGTCGATGGTCCAGCTCTCATAGGAACCGACTTCGGTGATGAACGACTCGACCTTGTCGACGAGACCTGAGCGCTGAGCCGCATTCCACAGCAGTACGCCCGCTGCCAGCACGGCGACATACAGGCAGGCGTACAGCAGCACTGACACTTTGAACACCGACCAGGGATCGATGTGACGCAGAATCCTGTGCGTCCGTCGGACCCGGGCTCGACGCTGGCTCAGCCAGGCCCAGCGAACCGCCGGGGCTTCTTCGGAAGGTACCGAGGGGGGTGGTGCCATCGCCGGCTGGCCGGCCGCAGCAGGCGATGGCGGAGTCTGGCCCGGCGCCGCATGGGGCGGCGCAATCTGACCCTGCGACGGCGGGATCTGGGGCGGCATGCGCGCACCGGGCGCCGGGTTCTGCGAAGCCGGCGTGCGGCCACGGCGACGACGGGTACTGCTCGCTGGGGTAATGCCCAGCGCTTCGGCAAAGAGCTCGTCGGTGGGAGTCGGCCCGCCCGGCTCCGGCGACGGCGGCTCCGCACCCGATGTCGCATCGGCCACGCTTCGCAGTGTAGGAGTCAGCCCGCAGGACCCTCGGTCGCCGCGAAGGTGCTCGAAGCGTCGAGCCGCTGCTTCGCTGCCCGGCTCAACCCCCGGCCTCAACCTCCGGCATCCATCAGCGGCAACGGTGCCGCAGCGGCAGCCGAAGCCCGCTGGCCATCGAGTTCCACGATCACCTCCACCTGGACCGTGCCAGCACCGACGTGAAGTTCGAACGATGCCAGCTCCCCGCCGGCCTCACGCACCGCAGCCGATGCTGCCGCATCGTCAGGAAGTACGCCGTTTGCGATCGCGTATCGGTCAGATGCCACGAGCGTCGCCAAAGCTGCGGCGTCCGCGGCGGCCTGGGCTCGCGAGTTCGCCACCGCAGCTTGACCCCAGCGGGCCACCAAACCCAATCCCACGAGCAGTGCCAAGGCCAGCAGCGCCACCGGCAGGGCCGCCTGCCCGCGCTGGGTCCGAGCCCCGATCGCTCGCCCCGCACCTGTCAGCATCGGCTGAAGCTAGGTCGCCGGGCTCACCTCAGGCGAGAGGTTTTCACGGGGCTCGGCGTCGCCTTCGTCGGCATCGAGAATGTCAGGGAGATCGACCAAGGCCACCGCCACCACGGTCTCATCTTCGCCTAGCGCCATCGCCCGAACGCCCGACGCTGCACGACCTTGGCGGGAGATATCCGAGACTCGTGTGCGGATGAGCACGCCGCTCGACGACACCAGCAAGATCTCGTCGTCCTCATCCACGAGGCGCGCGCCTACCACATGTAAGTCGTCGCCAGATGTCTTCACCGCGATCACGCCTAAACCGCCACGGCCCTTACGCGAAAACTCCTCGGCGGCCGTGCGCTTAGCGGCACCATTGCTCGTCACCACCAGCAGGTCGCGGTTGTCCTCCCCGTCCAGCACGTCCGCCGCAGCCACGGTGTCGCCGCCCCGCAGTCGCATCGCGCGCACGCCGGCTGCATTGCGGCCCATCGAGCGCACTTCGCTCTCGGCGAAGCGCATGGCGCGGCCTCCACGGGACACGACGAACACGTCATCGTCGCCTGATGTCTCGAGCACGCGCACCAACTCGTCACCTTCACGCAGGCTCAGCGCGATCAGACCATTGGAGCGGATGTTCTCGTAGGCGCGCAACGGCGTTTTCTTGGCGAGCCCGTTGCGTGTCACGAACATCAGGTACCGATCCGAAGGGAACTCCCTCGCCTCCACGACCGCCTCGACGCGTTCGTCGGGCGCCAGCTGCAGCAGGTTCACCAGCGCCGTACCCCGTGCGGTGCGGTTGGTGAGCGGCACTTGGTACGCCTTCAGCCGGTGCACCCGGCCCCGGTTGGTGAAGCACAGCAGCCAGGCATGCGCTGTCGTCAGCAGCACACGCACCACCGCATCGTCGTCCTTCAGGCGCGCACCCTGCACGCCGCGACCGCCCCGTCCCTGCGTGCGGAATACGTCGGGCGACGTTGCCTTCACGTAGCCCTCACGCGTCAGCGTCACCACCAGCGGCTCGTCCTCGATGAGATCCTCGGCGTCCATCTCGCCCGGGTCGGTGACGATCTCGGTGCGCCGCGGTGTCTGATGCTCGTCACGCAGGGCGCTCAGTTCGTCGACGATGACCTGCCGCAGCCGGCCTTCGTCGCCGAGGATGGCTTCCAGCTCGGCTATCGCCTGCCTCAGCGCGGCCAGCTCGTCGCTCAGCCGCGTGCGCCCCAGCCGGGTCAGCCGGCTGAGCTGCATGTCGAGGATGTGATTCGCCTGTTCAGCGCTGAACGACATCGGCTCATCGCACAGCCCCGCCAGCGCCGCCGCCCGATCGTCGCTGGCGCGGATCAGGGCGATGATCTCGTCGATCAGGTCAAGCGCACGCAGCAGGCCTTCCACGATGTGCGCGCGGGCTCGGGCCTCATCCAGCCGATGCTCGCTGCGACGGGTGACCACGTCGATCTGGTGGTCGACATACGCGACCAAGGCATCCCTGAGATTCAGCGTGCGAGGCACCCCGTCGACCAGCGCCACCATGTTCACGGCGAAGCCGGACTGCAGCGGTGTGTGCTTCCACAGGTTGTTGAGCACCACGTTCGCCGGCGCCGACGGCCGCAACTCGATGACGAAACGCATCTCTCCCCGTGCCGACTCATTGCGCAGCGCGGTGATGCCCTCGATGACCTTGCGGTTCACCGCATCAGCGATCTTTCGCTCGATGTTCTCGAGGGAGGTCTGGTATGGGATCTCGGTGACCACGATGCTCGGCCGCTTGCCGTTCTCGACGATCTCCGCCCGGGCACGCAGCTTGACCGAACCGCGCCCGGTTGCCATGGCCTCGCGGGCGCCGGCCCGGCCGAGCATCCGCCCGCCGGTGGGGAAGTCGGGCCCCGGGACGAACTGCATCAGGTCGTCGACGGTGGCGTCGGGGTTGCCAATGAGGTGAATGGTGGCGTCGATGATCTCGCCGAGGTTGTGCGTGGGGATGTTGGTGGCCATGCCCACCGCGATGCCCTGGCTGCCATTGACCAGCAGGTTCGGGAACCGCGACGGCATCACCAGCGGCTCGGTGCGGGAGCCGTCGAAGTTCGCGGTGAAGTCCACCGTCTGCTCATCGATGCTCTCGGCCATGGTCATGGCCAAGTCGGTCAGGCGGCATTCGGTATAGCGGTAGGCAGCCGGCGGGTCCGACGGCGAGCCGAAGTTGCCATGCGGATCGATCAGCGTGTTCGCCAAGCTGAACGACTGGCCCATTCGCACGAGCGCGTCGTAGATCGAGCCGTCGCCGTGCGGGTGGTAGTTGGCGATGACATCGCCGACCACCGTGGCGCATTTCTTGTGAGGGCGATCCGGGCGCAGACCGGTGTCGAACATCGACCACAGGATCCGGCGGTGCACCGGCTTCAGGCCGTCACGGGCATCGGGCAGCGCCCGCGAGGTGATGACCGACATGGCGTAATCCAGGAAGGACTGCTCCATCTCGGTTTGGATCTCGACATCCACAATGCCAAGCGCGCCGCCTGCATGCGAGGCGTCGCTGCCGTCGGGCGAGCCGGCGCCGGTATCGGGTTTGTCGTTGCTCACAGCGCTCCCAGCCGGATCCGTCTGCCCGCCACGCTCAGACGTCGAGAAAGCGGACGTCGCTGGCGTTGTTCTGGATGAAGCCCCGGCGGGCGTCCACGTCGTCGCCCATGAGGATGCTGAAGATCAGGTCCGCCGTGGCGGCCTCTTCGAGCGTGACGCGCAGCAGTGTCCGGCTGGCCGGATCCATGGTGGTGTCCCACAGCTCCTGGGCGTCCATCTCGCCGAGACCCTTCAATCGTTGGAACTCGTTGCGGTGGTTGGGCCGCTCCGTCAGGAACGCATCCTTTCTGCGGTCGTCCTTGAGATACACGGTCTCAGTGCCCACCTTGGTGGAGTACAGCGGCGGCTGGGCGATGTACACGCAGCCGTGCGACAGCAGCTTGCGCATGCGGTGAAAGAAGAACGTCAGCAGCAGCGTGCGGATGTGGCTGCCGTCGACATCGGCGTCGCACAGCAGGATCACCTTGCGGTAGCGCACCTTGTCGATGTCGAAGCCGCCCTCGCCGGTCGCACCGTCGACGCCGGCGCCGATCGCCGAGATGAGCGCACTGATCTCGTTGTTGTCGAAGATGCGCTCGGGACGGCTGCGCTGGACGTTGAGAATCTTGCCGCGGATGGGCAGGATCGCCATAGTGGCGGGGTCGCGCGCTTCCTTGGCCGATCCCCCGGCCGAGTCGCCTTCCACGATGTACAGCTCAGCCTCTTCAGGGTCGCCCGAGGAGCAGTCGGTGAGCTTGCCGGGCAGGCCAGCGCCCCCCAGGGCCGACTTGCGTACGGTGTTGCGGGCCTTCTGGGCGGCGATGCGAGCACGGCGGGCGTCGACGGCCTTGCCCACGACCAGCTTGGCCTCGCTGGGGTGCTCTTCGAACCATTCGCCGAGCCCGCTGTAGGCGGCCTTCTGCACGAGGCTGCGCATGGCGGTGTTGCCCAGCTTGGCCTTGGTTTGGCCTTCGAACTGCGGCGCTTCCATGCGGACGCTCACCACCGCGGTAAGGCCTTCACGAATGTCGTCGCCCTGCAGGTTGCCATCGTCGGGCCGCAGCATCTTGCGATCCTTGGCATAGGCGTTCACGGCCGACGTCAGCGCCGATCGGAACCCCTCCGCATGCATGCCGCCCTCGATGGTGTTGATGCCGTTGGCGAAGCTGTGGATGCCGTCGGTGTTGAAGCCGCTGTTCCACTGGAAGGCGATCTCCACCTCGTCGCCGTGCTCGGCAGCAGACAGATAGCCGACGTTGTCGAACAGCGCTTCTGAGGTCTCGTTGAGATGCCGTACGAAGTCGCGGATGCCGCCTGGGTAGCAGTACTCGTGGTGAACCGGTTCGGCTCGCCGCTCGTCGGTGAAGCCGATGCGCAGGCCGGCGTTGAGAAACGCCATCATCTGCAGCCGCTCGGTCAGCGTTTGGGCCCGGAACTCAACGTGATCGAACACCGTCGGATCGGGCTTGAACGTAATGGTGGTGCCGGTGCTGTGGGCAGGCGACGGGCCGGTGTCGGTCAGCTCACCGACCGGCTCGCCGCCGTCGCGGAACTGCAGCTTCCAGCGCCGACCGTCCCGGTCGATGACGGCCTCCAGTTCGGAGGACAGCGCGTTCACCACGGACACACCGACGCCATGGAGCCCACCGGACACCTTGTAGCCGGTGCCGCCGAACTTGCCGCCGGCGTGCAGCACGGTCAGGACAACCTCAGCAGCTGACTTGTCGGGGTACTGCGGATGAGCCTCCACGGGAATACCACGACCGTCGTCGGTGACGCTGCACGTACCGTCTGCTCGCAGGGTGACTTCGATGGAGCTGCAGTGCCCTGCCATGGCCTCGTCGACGGCGTTGTCCACCACCTCGTAGACGAGATGGTGCAAGCCCCCGGGGCCGGTCGAGCCGATGAACATCCCGGGTCGTTCACGAACCGGCTCGAGACCTTCGAGCACCGTGATCGCATCGGCGTTGTAGTCGCCGGCAGCGATGCTGTCAGTGCCGACGGCCCCCATCAAGTCGTCGCCGGTGCCCGCCGACGCGGGTGCCAGAGTCGTGTCGGTCACAGTGCAACCAGTCTACTGGACGGCGACCGATTTTCGGCGTAGGAACAGCCGCTTCAGCATCGGTAAAACCGCAGGTCAGAGACGTTTTTTGTGCCCAGTGTCAGGAAGCACGCGGAGGTGCAGCTCAGAGATCGTGGCGGCTCCCGATTCGGCGTTCAGTGCGGCCAGAATCCGGCTGGAATGATAACGCAATTCGGTCGCCCAGGCAGGATCGTCCACCACGACGGTGAGCCGGCCTGCTTCGAGCCGTTCGGGCTGCGAGTGCGCCGCGATGGCCTCGCCGACGGCCTCAGCCCAGCGCTCGTTGAGGTCGATCGCGCGGCCCCGTGAACCGAAACCGGCCGTGACTGCCTTGAGCGAATCACTGATCGACCGCGGCTCTCGGCCGCCTGTTGCGCGACGGCGTCTGCTCATGTTGAAAGCACCTCGCCGTCTTGGATGTGAACTTGGCTGTGGGCTTCGATTCCGGGGGGCACGTGGCCGGTGGCCGAAGTCACGATCGTCTGTGCGGCAGGCAGGCATCCGACGAGACGTCGGGCTCGCCCCTCGTCAAGCTCGGAGAACACATCGTCGAGCAGCACGATCGGCTCGACTCCGCTGAGCTGCGCCGTGTAGCGGTGCTGGGCCAGTCGCAGCGCCAAGGCGATGCTGCGCTGTTCCCCTTGGGAAGCGTGGGTACGCGCCGGCAGGCCGTCTAAGCAGACCGTCATGTCGTCACGGTGCGGGCCCACGGTGGTGGAGCCGCGTCGCAGGTCATCCGCTCGTGCATTCGCCAGCGCGGTCGCGAGGCTGCTCTTGCGCCACTCGGCCGCATAAGACAGCTCCATGTCCGCGGCACGCCCGGCGAGCTGGTGGTAGGCGTCTTGAGCCGGAGGTACCAACGCCGTGCACAGGGCGTCACGCCGGTGTGCAATCGCCTCGCCGAGCTCTGCGAACTGCGCATCCCAGACGTCGAGGGTGGCGAGGGCCTCGTCGTCGGGGCGATAACCGGCCTGCTTCAGCAGATTGTTGCGCTGTCGCAACACTCGCTCGAAATCGAGTCGCATCGCCCGGTACTCACGGTCGGTACTGGTCAGCACATTGTCGAGCAGCTCCCGTCGCACTGACGGTCCACCCGCCGCAATCGACAGGTCGGCTGGGCAGAACACCACTGTGCTGGTCACATCGGCGAGGTCGCGCAATGACCGGACCCGTTGCCCGTTCACCTGCGCACGGGTTCTGCCCGCCGCTGCGATCTCCATCTCCACCAGGTATGTCCGGCGCGCTCGCCGGATCTCGGCACGCACGAAGGCGTGATCGCGGCCAGCGCGCACGAGTGTCTCCGCACTCGCCCCGCGGAACGAACCAGAGCCATCCAGCAGTGCGACAGCTTCCAGCAAATTGGTCTTGCCGTGCCCATTGGGCCCGACCACCAGCGTTCGCTCTGCGTCGAGCGACAGTTCTGTGGACCGGTGATTCCGGAAGTTCTCGATGCTCAGCCAAGCAACGATCACGACACCCGAACGGGCATCAGCAAGTACAGGAACTCGCCCTGCCCGGGCGTCCGCAGCACAGCGGGCTTGAGGGCATCCAGACGCACAATCTCGACCGTGTCGCCACCGGCTGCGTCGAGCCCCTCGATGAGGTAGTCGGGATTGAAGGCGACCGTGGTCGGTTCTCCCTCATAGGTGGCATCGACCTCTTCGCTCGCGCTGCCGACGTCCTGACTGATCACTGTCAGTTCGATGCCGTCAGAGCGCAGCTCCATCCGCAGCGGCGCATTCGTATCGCGGGCGAGCAGGCGAAGCCGGCGTGCACCGTCGAGCAGCGCGGCACGGTCCACCTCCAGGCGATTGTCGTGAGAGTCAGGGATCAGCGGCTCGTAGCTCGGGAAGTCACCAGCGATAAGACGGCAGGTCACCTGGGCCGATTGCGCATCGTCGCTGACTTCGAAGGCGACTTCCCGCTCCCCAAGCCGCATGGTGACGTCCTTGCTGGCGTCGAGGATCCGGCCGAGTTCCTCCAGGGCCCGAGACGGCACGAGCACTTGCTGCCCCGGGTCGAGCACCTGGGCCTCGGGCAGATCCCGCAGGGCGAGCCGGTAGGAGTCGGTCGCCACCAGCCGCAAGCCGTCGCCCCGGGCCGCCATGAGCACACCGGTCAAGATCGGTCGGGCATCGTCGGAACTGGCGGCACGGACCACTTGGCGAAAGGCCTGCGCCAGATCCCCAGCCGGCACAGTGACATCATCTCCGGTCGGCTGCGGCAGCGTGGGAAAATCGGCGGTCGGCAGCGTCCGCACGGAGAATTGCGCCCGCGCACTGGTGATCTGCACTTCATCGTCGTCAACCTGCACATCCACCTCGCCTGGCGGCAACGCTCGGGCGATGTCGGTCAGCAGCCGGGCTGGCACCACGGTCTCGCCCTCTGTCTCCACTGCGGTGCGCAGCTGCGTGCGCACCGTGAGATCCAGATCGGTGCCCGTGACAGTGAGGCCCTCGCGGTCAGCTCGCAGGTGCAACCCGGTCAGCACGAACAGCCCGCCTCCGCGCACATTGACCCCTCGACTGGCCAGAGTCAGCTGGTCAACCAATGCATCTCGTTCAATGCGCAATTTCACGGGCGGTTCTCCTTGGCCATACAAGACCGATGAGGCGGATCATCCTCAATAAGAAGGTTGAGACTTGTTCGGTAGTGGTTGTAGGGGCTGTGAATTGTGGATGACTGGCTGTTGTTGCAGATCAGCGCAACGCAGCCTGTCAACAGTCTTGCCTGCGCGTCCACAGCTTCACCTTCCCTTTTCTGCATAGCAGGCGTGGTCGTGGAAAAGCGCGACTTTTCCCGAGGTTTGTCGAGAACTTTTCCACTCATTGTCCACAGTGTGTGGAGACACCCTAGATCCAGCCACCGGCCGCAGAGCGGACAGAGCTCGGTGGACCGGCCTCAAGCAGCCCGGACACGCGCTATGAGCTGGGCAACCTGGTCGTACACCTTGCGTTCGGCAGGCAACAAGCTGTTGATCTTCTTGACCGCGTGCATGACGGTCGTGTGGTCTCGCCCGCCGAAAACGCTGGCTATCGCTGGGTAGCTCAGGTCGGTGAGCTCCCGCATGACATACATGCTGATCTGGCGAGCGTTGACCAGGCCTTGCTGGCGGCGCTGGCTGGTGAGCTCGTTCACGTCGTAGCCGAACATGTCCGCGGTCATGTTCAGAATCCGGTCGGTGGTGATGGGCGTCTCTTGCGGTTCACGGACATCGCTCAGAATCTGCTGCGCCATCTCGAGCGTGACCGGACTCCGGGTGAGGCTTGCGTATGCGGTGACGCGCACGAGGGCGCCCTCGAGCTCGCGGATGTTGTTGGTGATGAGGTGCGCGATGTGCTCCAGCACCTCATCGGGCACGTGGCCCCGTTCGGTCTTCTTGCGCAGGATGGCCACCCGGGTCTCAAGATCCGGAGGCTGGACGTCGGTGATCAGGCCCCATTCGAATCGGCTGCGCAGGCGATCCGACAGCGTGGAGATGCTGCGGGGCGGGCGATCGGAGGAGATCACAATCTGCCGGCCAGCCACATGCAGCGAGTTGAAGGTGTGGAACAGCTCCTCCTGCAGGCCTTCCTTGCCTTCCATGAACTGGATGTCGTCGAGCAACAACACATCGAGTTCGCGGTAGCGCCTCTTGAACGCCGGCGTCGTGTTCGTGCGGATGGCTTCGATGAACTCTGAGAGAAACGTCTCCGTGGAGACGTACCGGACACGATGCTCCGGCAGGGTGGTGCCCAAGAAATTCACAATGGCCTGCAGCAGGTGGGTCTTGCCGAGACCCGTGCCTCCATGAATGAACAGGGGGTTGTACGCGATGCCCGGAGTCTCGGCGACCGCGAGCGCCGCGGCCTGTGCAAACCGGTTGCTGCTGCCGATGACGAAGCTCTCGAACGTGTATCGGGGATTGGTGATGTCGACGCCCGGCACTCTGCGCGGCGGTTCGCTGGCATCGGTCGTGGGCGGGGCCGTCTCGGCGGGGCCGTCGGAGGCCCTCGCCGGATGATCAGTGCCCGTCGCCGGGTGCCACATGTCGTCCTCGCCTGGGGCGGAGGCGTCGCTGCGGGCCATCGCGTCGACATCGTGTGCATCCAGATGGTGCGGGTCTGCGTCGGTGCCGTTGGCGCTGTCGAGATCATCGAGCTCCGGACGGGTCTCGATCTCGTAGGTCTGCGGGCGAACAGGCAGCCGCTCGAAGGCGGCGTGCAGCATCGGGATGTAGCGCCGTTGGATGCGGTCGCGGATCATGTTGCTCGGCGCGATCAGCACGGCTAGCTCGTCGTCGATGTGAAGTGCTTGCAGGTGGCGGAAGTAGCCGAGCCAGAGCGCGTCGGACACCGTGGCCCGCAGGATGTCGCGGCACTGCGACCACAGCTCGTCGGTGTTCGCGCGGGCGCCCTCGGGCAGTGCAGATGCCGAGGATTCTGGTGCTGGGGATTTTGGTGATTGAGAGATGTGGTGATGATCCTCAGGTTCGTGTGCTGCGGCACCTGCCTGCGGAGAACTCACCACGACAACCTCGTTCGCCTCTGTCCGTCGTGTGCTCGCGGAACCTGTTGTTCGCCTGCGAGCCACCAAGCGGCATTCGGTGGTCGGAACCTATGGCTGCGCTGTCACTGCTGCAAGCGCGTCTTTGCGCGGCTGCGCGGTGCTCAAGTTGACGGGAACGCAACAGTTCAGCGACAGACCCACAACACCCGTAAAACAGGCGGATGACAGGCAAATTTGCCGTTCCGGCAACGAGTGTCATGGTCGACACTCGGCACGTGCAATGTGGCTCCTTACGCGGGCGCTGCGCGTCTTCGCGCGCGCCGCCCGCGCCATGGCTTTGTCTGTCAGCTCGCCTCTACGCGCATCGGAGGGGATCGGCACCCGTAGGCTGTCTGTGCTCTCGGGCCGACACCCGGGCACGCTCCGGCCGCCGCAGCGCATTTCGCGGACCTGCCCGCGGCCTGAACCTCCAGGAGGCTCCAGCGTGAAGCGCACGTACCAACCCCACAACCGCAGACGGGCCCGCCGCCACGGCTTCCGCCATCGCATGTCCACCCGTGCGGGTCGGGCGATTGTCAACGCTCGCCGACGCAAGGGCCGGCAACGGCTGAGCGCCTGATCGATTCGTGCCGCAGCAGGGCCGACTTCGCAGCACTGCGCCGCGGTCGTCGATTCGACAGCGAGCTGCTGTGGATGACGTTCGCGGCCGACCGCGGTCTGAGAGGGCCGCGCGTGGCATTCGCGCTCAGCCGCCACCGCGGAACGGCAGTGCAGCGCAACCGAGTTCGACGTCGTTTGAGAGCGGTCTTTCGCGAGTTCGCCATCGACCTGGCACCTGGCCGCTATCTCGTCGGTGTGCGAGCGGCAGCGTCGGCGGTGACCTACCAGCGGGCTCGAGCCGAGTTGATGCGGTTGCTGCTGGCCGCGGAAGCCCTGAGCGACCGGGGGAACAAGCGGCCATGACCTCGGGTCCGCTCGCGCGAGCGTTGATCGCCGCCGTGAAGCTCTATCGAGCACTCCCCCGCTCACGGCTGCCGTCGTGCCGTTTCGATCCGACGTGCTCGCAGTATGCGCTGGACGCCCTGCGCACCTGGGGAGCAGCACGCGGCGGCTGGCTGGCCCTCCGCCGCATCTGCCGCTGCCATCCCTGGGGCGGCTGGGGCTACGACCCGGTACCGGAGACGCGCTGATGTTCGACTGGGCTGATCCGATATTCGACGGAATCGCCGCCGTGTTGGCGTGGTTCTACTCGTTGGTGCCTGACTACACCTTCGCGATCTGCATGCTGACCCTGGCGATCATGCTGCTGTTTACGCCACTCACCCTGCGGGGCGCACGGTCGATGACCAAGATGCAGGCACTGCAGCCGGAGATGACGGCGCTGCGCAAGCGGCACGGCAGCGACCGCCAGAAGCTCAACGAAGAAATGATGAAGCTGTACCAGTCTCACGGGGTGAGCCCCCTGGGCGGGTGCTTGCCGAACTTGGTGCAGATTCCGATCTTCATCGTGCTCTACCGGGTCATCTGGAACCTGCGTATACCTGACGACAACCATCTGATCGACAACCCGTTTCCCCGAAATCTGAGCCCTGACTCGCAGATGTACAAGGACATCGTCGACGCGGAGGGCGAGATGCGGTCCTTGGGCATGGACCTGTCGAAGGTGGCGAAGGACGTGGTTCAGGCCGACTTCGTCGACGGGCTGCCGTACTTGGGGCTCATAGCCATCACCTTCCTGCTGGCCTGGCTGCAGCAGCGCCAGATGGCGCGGCGGCGCGGCAATGCGGCCATGCCGAACCGCCAGATGGAAATCATGATGAAGTACCTGCCGTTCATGCTGCCGGTCTTCAGCTTCTTCGTGCCGGCGGCGCTGGTGCCCTATTTCATCGTGTCGAGCATCTACCGCATGCTCCAGCAAGCGTTCATTCACGCCACGATGAAGCCCCCGCAGTCGCTGACCACCGCGGAGTCTGACGCCAAGGTCATCGAAGCCGAAGAGATCCCCAAACCAGAGCCGCCGCGCCAGGTGCCGAATCAGCGCTCACGCAAGGCGCTTGATGCTGAGGCGGAGCGCCGTGCGGAGCGTGAGCGTCGCCGTGCAGAGCGACGCGAGAGCTCACAGAACTCATCTGGCGAGCGCGCACCGGCGCCTACGCAGTCAGAGCCTTCGGAGTCTCCCACGATCCGCCGGACTCGCTCGTCTGAGGAACGAGTTGTCGATGCGCGCAAGCGAGCACGTCGCGGTGCTGGATCCTCGAATCGGAATCAGGACCAGAAACCGGACCGCAATCAGAGCCGGCATCAGACCCGCGAGCGCGGCCGTCGCCGCGGGCGTGCCGAACCAGAGCCAGAATCGAAGCCCATCCAGAGTCGTCGTACTTCAGGAGACGGCAGGACCCGCAATCGCCGCAAGCGATGAACGCACCGGCAATTGCTCCCCATAGGATGCGAGCTTTGGTGGACCTTGTCGTTGGGTCACCTGTTGTTTCCCGCTCTCGTTCCCCGTCCTCACTTGATACGGGCTCACGGGCCGCTCGGGCCACGGCTTCGCCTGCTGGCTCAGCCTCTCGGAGTTAGGCGCTGCGTCGTGGAGTGGATCGTGGTGAGCGGCCACACCGTTGCTGAGGCGCGTGAGCGCGGACTCGATGCGCTTTCGGTTGCTGTTGAGGATGCGGACATCGAGATTCTTGCTGAGCCGGGCCGTTCGCACTGGGGGCTTCGACGCCAACCCGCTCGCGTTCGTATGCGAGTGCGGCCAACCGGCCCGCCGCCGCGAGTAGGCGACCAGCGCCGAGACCGCCGCAGATCCCGCCGACGCTCTGGCGGCCGGCAGCGTCAGGCACAGCAGAGCCGGAGCGGCAATCAGAACCAGAACCGCAGCGGCCGCTCGTCGCGGCGCCAGTCCCGGGCAACTCGCAGCGGCACCGCTCCGAAACAATCCGGCTCGACCTCGTAGTACGTGAGCGTCAAACGGGCAACGGGTGCCGTTGCTTGGCGATGGTGAACTTGAGCTTGCCGTTGGGAGATAGCGACGGGAACGCATCGATTTTGAGCCGGTAGTTCGTCGGCTTCATCTGCAATTCGAAGTAGTGCGCGACCATCAGCAAGTTGAGCGTGAGCTGCAGATCGACCATGTGCGAGCCGAGACAGCCGTGAGTGCCCAAGCCGAACGGAGCGTAGCCAGGCGTCCGGTGCTCTGCGCGTGAGGGCAGATAGCGATCGATATCGAACGTGTAGGGATCGGGAAACAACTCCTCCATGTAGTGGCAGGCTGTTGTAGCAATGAGAAGCTTGGATCCGACCGGCAATTCGAAGTCCTCGACGACACATGAGTTCATCACGGTTCGCATCGACATCGGTATGGTCGGGTAGAGCCGCATCGCTTCCATGATGAAACGCCGCGTCACATCGATAGCGGGCGACTTGAAGTCCTCCGGTGTCGGGTTCCCATCCTCGAACAGAGCGTCGGCTTCCGCGCGAATCTGTTCATGCAGGTCAGGCTGACTCAGCATGGCGTACATCAAGAAACTCAACTCGTCGCCGGCGTACATGCTCGCCAGCACCGCGGCCGAGAACATGAAGCGGAGGTTCGATTCGGGCACAAATGTGGGGTCGCTCTTGTGCAGGCTCAGGATGTCATCAGCCTGATCTCGCGGACAACCCATTCGCTGAGTTGCAGTATGAGACCGCACTACCCGGTCAAACAGCACCTCAACGGCCTTGGCCTTGCGTTTCATGCCGGGCGTACGCAGCATGAACGGCGGCATGACCTTGATCACCTGCGTCTTGAGCGCACGTGACTTGAAGCTGATGATGTCGTCCATCACGTCGTCGGCCTCAACGCTGATAAGCGTTGGCGTGATGCATGCGTTGGTGAGCTGCCGGCACAGGGAGACACCGCCGTATGTGTCGCCGACGGTCCATGTCGCCATGAACTTGCGGACATTCCCGTAGGTCTCGTCGATTTGGTGTTCCAGCCGTTCACGGCCATAGCTGGCCCGCAGGGACTTTCGCAAGCGGAAGTGATCCGCTCCGTCGATTGCTGGCAAGAGTCCCGCGGCAAAATATGCTTCCTCCAAGCCCCGGAGATAGTCGCTCGACCGAAGGTACATCCGGCCATATCGGTGCACCCAGCGGTTGACGCGAGGGCCGGCGACACAGATCATCGGCTGCTTCTCGAGCGGAGACTTGAGTTTGAAGACCGGTCCGAATTCTTCGGTGAGCTGTGCGAATCCCGCAGGGACGTTTCCTTCGCGGAGATGCTTATTGGTGGCAAGCCGGCGGATTGGCAACTTGGGAATCGTCTTGGTGAGCGCGGCGCTTTGAACCGTGCCCGCCAGATTCTGCGTCACTGCATCCGCAATTGCCCTGCCAATGAGATCCATCTGACAGATGAGTTGAACTCGTTGTTCCGCTGCCTCGTCAAAATCAAAGATGAAGCGCAAGACATCACAGACATTCGCAAGCGCGATGATGATGATGTCCCTCGAATCGGGAATATCGGTTCCGAAGATCGACTTGTCAACTCGTGCTTTGACGTGTTCGACGGTCGTCTGCGCGTCTTCGTCAGACAAATATTCGCTGTGCCGGCCAGCGGGCGCCAATGTCCAGAAATCGCCTTCGTGATGCTCGAGGATCTGGACCTGGACCAGCCGGTCCAAGGTGAGATCGATCATCATCTCGGCGCGCGGTGCGAGTTGTTCGACCCAGTACTGCGCACTGCGCTGTTTCGACTCGTTGGCAATCTGGGAAAGGGCGAGATCCAGGACCGGATTCCCTGTCGGCGTCTCGTCCAACAGGATGAGGGATTCCATGTCGGTGTCGATGCGTGCTCGGAGCGACAGTCCGGCCAGCGCTGCGCCCGCCATCGCACAGCTCAAATGCCAGCCCGGCACTTGATGGAAATAGCCGGTTTCCTCATTGAGCATCAGCAGCATGAGCTCGTCGCACAGGGTGAGCACCTGGTCGGTCTCAGTCGCTGTTACTTGAGTCGCCATGACCCCCCCCCCCCCGCCGCTTGGTCATGCCGAGCGGAGAAGCGTCACTGCCTCAAGCTGCGGGTACGGGTACCGATGTCCAAATTCGCCACGGTAGGGTACCCGACTGCTCGGAATATCCCCGTATCTGGATGTTGCGTGAGGAGGCCGGATCGATGCCTTCCGACATGGCAGAGACAGCGAACATTCGTTCACTCTCTCCTTTTCCAGAGGGTTGGTACTTCATCGGCGCCCATCGAGATCTGCAGAAGTCGAGACCGCACGCGGCGATGTGGATGGGTCGGAAGATCGTTGCTTGGTGTGATGATCGCGGCGATATCTGCGTTGCCGAGGCCGTCTGTCCGCACCTCGGATCGGATCTCAGCCCCGAGGCCGGGACGCGGGTCGTCGATGGCCAACTGGTTTGCCCATTTCATGGATTCGAATTCGATGTCACAGGACAATGCGTTGCCACACCTTCAGGCGACCCGGCACGGTCCGCGAGGTTGCGCCTTTTTGAGACCTGCAACATCGGAGGCTTGATCTTCGCCTGGTGGGGCGTCGGGGGCCGTGAGCCGCAGTGGCATCTGCCCAGTGCACCCCCCAATGACGGGGATTGGAGCGACTTCGAACTCAGAACAGTTCGTTTCGCGGGCCATCCGCAGGAGACCAGTGAGAATTCGGTCGATATTGCCCATTTGAGCTATATCCACGGCTATGACAACGTGACCAGCGATGCACCCGTCACGATCGAGGGTCCGTGTCTCGAGAGCCGTTTTGGATTCAGCAGCACCCGCAGCATCGCCAAGCTTGGGAGGCTCTCCCTGAGGGTGTCAGCGGTCGCGCGAGTGGTCGGTTTGGGCTACTCGTATGTTGAATTCCAGGAGCACACAATCGGCATGGATGCGCGGCTCTGGGTACTGGCGACCCCGGTCGACGGCACACTCATCGATCTGACCATCGTCTCGTCGGTGTGTGAACTGCGGGAACCGAAACGGCCGATTGCCGGCCTGAAGTTTCTGCCGTGGCGGATGCGAGCGCCCATCCTGAACAAGTTTGTCGCGGATTTTCAGATCCAGGATGTGAAACAGGACGTGGTCATCTGGAGCCGCAAGCACTACGTACCGCGCCCGCGGCTCGTGCGGGCCGACGGCGAGATCATGAAGTACCGAGAGTACTGCGCGCAGTTCTACCCAGAAGTGGGTCCGTGCAAGTCCGCGACTCGGTGAGAAGGATCCCATCAGAGGAGAAGAAGATGACAGGCGAGACAACCACAGCCGAACAGCAGGCCATGGTGGAGGAATTTCTGGATGGACTGGTGACGGCATTCGGCATCAGCGCCAAGGCGGTGCCCGTCGCAGCAGACGACGACAGCTTCGAGATCAATCTTGAGGGCGAGAACGAGGCGCTGGGGCTGCTGATCGGGCCGCGCGGCCGCCATGTCGTTGCACTCCAGGAGGTCGCGAAAACCATGCTGCAGCGCAGGCTGCCAGGTGTGCGCCGCGCGCGCGTGCGGGTTGACGTGGGCGGCTACCGGCAGCGCCGACGCGAGGCGCTTGAGGCGTACGTGCGCGAGCTCGCCGGCGCCGTAGTGGAACGCGGAACGGAACGTGGGCTCGAGCCAATGAATGCGGCTGATCGCAAGGTCGTGCACGACACGGTCAACGAGATCGCCGGTGTCGACACGATCTCGGTGGGCGATGAACCCCGCCGGCGCGTTGTGCTGGTGCCGTCTAGCCCGAGCGATGCTCCTAACCCGAGCGACGAGGCGTAGTCTGTCCGATCGATCAGAAGAGCGGTCGCTTCCGGATCTGTTTCCACGCTCGGGGGTATGTCGGATCGGCGGCCGTCAGGCACTCCAGAACCGCAAACGTCGGCGCGTCTGCGGTTCTCCGCACGAAACGCATCCCGAGCTGAGCGAGGGCATCGGTTGGCCAGCGCGCCTCTCCACAGTTGGGCGGCTCGCTGACCACGAGCCTGCCGCCCGCGCGCAGCAGGCCGGCACTGCACTCTGCGACCGCGGCTGGCGGACCAAATGCCCGGCTCACGATGCCGTCATAGACATGGCGATGCTGGGTGAGGTGGGCGAGTTCGGTGGCATCGCCGAGCGCGATCGTGACGCGACCGGCGAGCTCGAGGTCCCGAACAGCAGTTTTGAGAAAGTCGGTCCGTCGGTGGGATCGATCCAACAGCACGAATTCGATACTGGGTTGCTCTAGGGCCATCACGAGTCCGGGCACTCCCCCACCGCTCCCGAGATCGCACCAGCGTTGACCGGGCGTCGGTCGCGCCGCCGCGTGGTGGGCTCTTGCGTGCTCCACATGGACCAGGAGGTCGCCCGGGCCCAGAAAACCTTGTTGTTGGCCGCGTCTCAGCACGGCAACGAGGCGTTCGTCTGCCGTCGTCATGATGCGGGGAACCGTATCCGATGCACGACGCGCATCAGCAAGCCGCGCCGCTCGGGCCCTGGCATGTTTCACGTGAAACACTGCGGCCCGCGCGGTGGGTTCACGACTGGCCTACGCTGACCCTCGGGCGTCAATGAACGGAGACTGCATGGGCCGGATCATTGCGGTGACGAACCAGAAAGGCGGCGTGGGCAAGACGACGACGGCCGTCAATCTGTGTGCGGCACTCGCCGAGGGGGGCCAGAAGACGCTGCTCGTTGACATGGATCCACAAGGCAATGCCGCTACCGGCGCCGGCATCGACCCGCGTGCGGTGGAGACCTCGATGTACCAGGTATTGCTCGGCTCGGCAGAGATTGTCGACTGCATCCAACCGACCGGCATCGAGCACTTCGACGTGGCACCGGCACGGCTAGAGATGTCTGGTGCAGAGATAGAGCTTGTGTCTGCCTTCAGTCGCGAGTTGAAACTCCGGTACGCCCTTGCCCCGATCGCTGACGACTACGACTACATCTTCATCGACTGCCCGCCGTCGCTCGGGCTGTTGACCGTCAACGCCTTGAGCGCAGCGGTCGAGATTCTGGTGCCGGTCCAGTGTGAGTACTACGCACTCGAAGGCCTCGGCCAGCTGTTGCACAACGTGGAGATGGTGCGCGAGGGCCTGAATCCTGCCCTCGTCATCAGCGCCATCGTCATGGTCATGTACGACGCCAGGACTCGGCTCGCCGCCGAGGTGGTGGCTGATGTGCGGCGGCACTTTGGCGACCGGGTGTGCCGGGTGGTCATCCCGCGGACGGTGCGCCTGTCGGAGGCCCCGAGCATGGGGCAACCGGTGACGGTGTACGCGCCGAACAGTCGTGGCGCCGTGGCCTACCGAGAGCTCGCCCGGGAGATTCATGAGCTCGGCGGTCAGATGGGGGCAGCCGGCGTCCGAGCGGTTCATGATCCCGGTTCGCATGCGGACTGGGAACAGGAGCAGGCGAATCCGGACGGCATCTCGCCGATCAGTCGCGAAGGAGCCCCCACATGAACGCTCAACGAGGGCTCGGGCGAGGGCTCGGCGCGCTCATCCCCACCGGCCAATCGGCCTATCGCGAGGTGCCGGTTTCAGCCGTCGAAGTCAACCCGCTGCAACCCCGGCAGCACTTCGACACTGCAGCACTGGAGACCTTGGCAGATTCGATTCGCCAGATCGGGGTCTTGCAACCAATCGTCGTGCGCGAGACCGGCATCGTCGGGCGCTTCGAGATCATCGCGGGCGAACGCCGCTGGCGAGCGGCGCGCAGCATTGGCTTGGACACGATTCCGGTCGTCATTCGAGCTGCGGACGACGAGTCCAGCCTGACCCACGCGCTGATCGAAAACGTTCATCGAGCGGATCTCAATCCCCTGGAAGAGGCGGCTGCGTACCGGCAGCTCATCGATGACTTTGGCGTCACTCACGATGAGCTCGGACGTCGCATGGGTCGCAGCCGCGCGGCGGTCACCAACTCGCTCAGGCTCTTGTCATTGCCGGTGAGCGTGCAGCGCTACCTGCTGGAGGGCGAGCTCTCCGCAGGTCACGCTCGTGCGCTGCTCGGCTGCGACGATCCTGTCGATCTCGAACTGCTTGCCGAACGTGCAGTCGACGAAGGCTGGTCAGTGCGAGCGGTGGAGGAGCAAGTCCGAGCCCTCAGCACGCCGTCTGAACGTGACTCGGCGCCGGATCAGCCCGGCAACGAACCCACTGCATCGCCGCCCGCCGCCGAGGATCGTCCGGCCGCGGTACTGGAAGTCGAATCGGCCTTGGCCGCCGCCCTTACGACTGCCGTCGAGGTACAACTCGGCCGCCAAGGGGGTCAGATTGTCATCAGATTCGCTGATATGAACGATCTCGGCCGGCTCTACGAGGCGTTAACAGACAACCTTCGAGTGACCCTTGAAGGTTGAGTGGTGTTTGCCGGCGCACTCAAGCTTTGGATCACAGAGACGCCGGCGCCAAGATTCGCAGCCTCAATCTGAACATGTTGTCCACTAACTGTGGACAACATGGGGAGAACGTTGCGCCGTTCCCTGGCCAGTCAGGCAGCGGGCTGATCAGCGAGCAGATCGCGGGTCGATTGGGCAACGATGTCGGCCACTTCCCGGTTACGTTCAAGCAGAGCGTCGATGCGTTCGAACCTGCACAGCACGGCGGGCATGGCACTCTCACGCAGCATCGGGAGCCCCATGCCGTTTGTTGCAATGGGGCCGAACATCGGTTCCAATCTGTCCGCGATGTCGGCGGCGAGCTTCTGGCCGGCGCGGCTCACGAAGTGACGACCTTGGAAATAGCTGACCGAAGGAGCGGTCGACTTCACCTCAAAGCCGATATAGACGGCTGCACCGAACCGGTTGACCTGCGCGGCCTGTGTTGACCAATCAGGATGGTGAACGGTCAGCACCTCGGCGCCGTCTCGCCCGATCTCGCGCCGTACCGACGCAGTAACGGGTTCGAGGCCGCCGGCTTCGCCCACTGCGATGCGCCGTCCGATCAACTGGCCGCCGGCAGACTCCAGTCGCTGCCGCTCGGTGATGTGGGCGACGACCGATGCGTCGCCGAGTGGTCGCACGAGCTGCTGCAGCGTCTGCAGGGTTCGGCCACCGCAGACGCCGTCACCGCCCAGGCTCATATTCGTCTGGAAATCGGCGAGCGCGGTGGCAGTCAGCGGGCCCCAGATCCCATCGATGCGCCCGACCGAGAAACCCAGCGTGCTGAGCATGCGCTGCACCTCGGCGACGTCATCGCCGCGCAGGTGTGGAGTGCGCAGGTACAGGAATCGGTCTCCCAGCCGCTGGCCCGCCTCGATCAACAGTCCCCATGTCTCGGGGCCGCAGATGCCGTCGACATCGATCGAGCGCTGCGCCTGGAATGCCTTGATGGACTCGGCGGTGGCCGAGTCAAAGATGCCGGTGATCGGGCCGTGCCAGTGACCGGTCGCGGTCAGCCGATGCTGCAGGTCTCGAACATGCGGACCTGCCGCGCCGATGCCGAACGGTCGGATCAGAGGAACTCGCCGATCTCAGCCAGCAGGGCGCTCTTGGGCTTGGCGCCGACGAGACGCTTGGCCGGCTCGCCGTCTCGGAACATGATGAGCGTCGGAATGCTCATCACCTGGTAGCGCATGGCCAAGTCGGGACTCTCGTCGACGTTGACCTTGGCGATGCGGATGTTGTCGTGCTCGGTGGCGATCTCCTCGAGAATGGGGGCGATCATCTTGCACGGTCCGCACCATTCGGCCCAGAAATCCACCAGCACAGGGCTGTCAGCACTGCCGACCGTCTCGTCGAACGTGCTGTCGTCCAAGGTGGAAATGCCTTCGGCCATCGCTGGCTCCTCATCTCGTCGTTGCCGCGAGGCTACCGCTGCGGTCTGGCCCGACGGCGCTCAGTGACCTCGGGCTTCGAGCCAGCGTTCGGCGTCGATGGCGGCTTGGCAGCCCGAGCCGGCGGCAGTCACTGCTTGGCGGTAGTAGTCGTCTTGCACGTCACCGCAGGCGAAGACGCCTTCGACGTTCGTGCGCGCGCTGCCAGCTTCGGTCACGAGATAACCGTTGGGCTTGCGGTCGAGCCAGTCCGCGAACAGCTCAGTGTTCGGCCGGTGCCCGATCGCGATGAACAGCCCTGAGATGTCAAGCGGCGCACGCTGCTTCGTCTGCGTGTCCTCGAGCATGACGCCCTCGAGGCGCTCGTCGCCCAGGATCTCCACCACCTGCCGGTTCCACAAGAACTCGATCCGCTCGTTGGCAAAGGCCCGATCCTGCATGATCTTCGAAGCGCGCAACTCGTCGCGTCGATGCACCACGTACACCTTTGCTGCGAAACGCGTCAGGAAGGTGGCCTCTTCGAGTGCACTGTCACCGCCGCCCACCACCGCGATCTCCTGACCCCGGAAGAAGAAACCGTCGCAGGTGGCACAGGTGGACACGCCGTGACCGATGAGACGCTCCTCATTGGGCAGTTCGAGCAGCAGACTCTGCGCTCCGGTGGACGCGATGACCGTGCGGCTGCGGTAACACGTGTCGCCGACCCATACAGAAAACGGTTGTTCGCTAAAATCGACCTGAGTGGCCTTCGCGGTAAGGAACTCGGCCCCGAAGCGTTCTGCTTGAGCTCGGAAGCTGGCCATCAAGTCAGGACCCAGGACGCCCTCTGGGAATCCGGGGTAGTTCTCGACATCAGTGGTCAGCATGAGCTGTCCGCCCGGCTGGTCGCTGGTGGACGACGGCTCACCCTCGATCACGAGCGGCCGCAAGTTCGCCCGAGCGGTGTAGATGGCAGCGGTAAGTCCAGCCGGGCCGCTCCCGACGATAATGACGTCGCGCGGAGCGGCGTCAGGAGATCCAGCGCTGCTGTTCATGTTCCTCGCGCCGCACGCGGTCGCCGCTTGGACCACGCCCATGCTCCGGCACCGCCGAATACGCCGGCAGCGATCAGGTGCGCAGACCACACGTCGCCCGGCACCGCGATATCGAGTGCCCTGATCGCCGCAATGGCCACCAGCACCACGACGCCGACCGCTGCGGTGACGATGACCAGGCCGTACACCAGCGCTCGCGCGGCCGTGATCAGCGGCCCGCTGGTCCGGGCGCGCACGGCGTCGACGGCATCGGTAAACCGAGCGACAGCTGCGTCGATGCTGTCGTCGGACGTCTCCCCGGAGCCCTTCGAGCGCTTCGAGATCATCGGCGGAAGCCTAGAGGCTGAGCCAGAGGCGAAGCCGTGGCCCGAGCGGCCCGTGAGCGCCAGCGAACAAGAGCGGAGAGAGAAGTGTTGCGGTCGCCGCTAGGGGGTGACGGCGTCGGTGCTGGGGGGTGCTTCGGCTCCGCTGATCGTGGTGGTGACTTCGATCCGCGAAACCGTGACCCGATGCCCGCCATTGGGCAACTCGTCACCGAGATCGGTGATCCATACGAGCAGGGCAGCGGCCTCGGCAGCGGGCACATCCAGCGCTGTCGAACCGGTGATGTCCTGCGCTGCCGCCACTGGGCTTCCCCAATCGATCAGCGTGCGATTGCGCTCGCTCGATGCGTAGAGCTCGAAGGACCACCCGACGGTGGGGGAGTCGATCACCAGGCGCTCTACCGAATGTGGCTCGTCGCCGTACAGCACGACGATGAGCCCGACGCCATCTTTGAGACCGCCGAAGTCGCGGGTGTTGTAGCGCGCCGTGCTCCACCCGGTGCTCGGATCGCCGTCGTTGATGAAGATGAGGCGCTCGGGGTGCTCGATCCGGTCGTCGCCTGCCGGATCGAAATCGGTGATGGACTCCAGCAGGATCGGTACGCGACGAACTTGGGTCGTCGTCGGTGCCGGCGGGGCTGTCGGCGTTGTCTGCGGCGCGACGGTCACGGCGGTCGCGGTCACGGTCGCCGACGGCGCCACCGTGACGATCGGCTGCGTACCGGCGACCGGGGCCGTAGTCAGAGGCGGCGGCGATGTATCCGGAGCAGGTTCGGACGGCTGCCCGATGACCACTGCGACCCCCACGAGCGTCGCGGCTGCGGCTACCAGAACGCCGACGGGTGCCAGCCAGTGCCGTTCGGCCTGCCACACCGACCTCCGATCGGCGCCGGTGCCGTCGGCCGCTGGCAGGTCGTCCACGACCGAACGCAGCGCGAGCAGCATCGATGGGACATCGGGCCACGGATCCGACGCGCTGATAGCCCGTGCCAGCACCGGGGCAACGACATCGGGCACGGCAGCGTCGAGTTCCCAGGTGCCATCGGGTCGCCGTTGAGGTGCCGCTCCGACGATGAGGCGGTGCGCGAGCACCGCGATCGAAGCCAGATCAGCGCGCCGTGTCGCGGGAATGGTCACGGCATCGTCTGTCGGCGGGCCGTTGAGAATGACCCATCCCACCTCGGCGCGCCACCCGATGTACTCGGCGTCGACGCCGCCGTGGGCGAAGCCCGCGCTGTGCAGAACAGCCAGCGCCTCGGTCACGGTGATGACAACGCGGATCGCTTCGGTCGCCGCGAGGCGTCTGGTGTCTCCATTGGGCGCCGCGAGGTCGTCAGTGAGCATCCTCGCGGGCAGTTGCTCGGTGACGATCGCAAAGTGGTCTGCTTCGTCGTAGGTGTCGAGGATGTGCAGCAAACCGTGGTGCTCCACACGCGCCAGTGCCTTGGCCTGCAGGCGCAGGCGGTGACCTATCTCGCTCTCGGCGGTTGCCCGGCGGATCGTGACCGGTCGATTGAGCGTGCGATCCAAGCCGGACCACGTTTCGACTGCGCCCGGCTGCAGCAGTTCGTGCCGCTCGTACCGTTCGTTCGAGCCGGTGTCGGTCACTCCTTCGTAATGAAGACCACGCCGATGGTGCCCACACCTGCGTGTGCTCCGACCACGGGACCGATCAGCATCACCCTGGGCTCAGTGTCGGTGAGCGGCGCGATCCGCGCCACAAAATCGTCGACGTCGTCACAGTCCGCATGCATCACCGCGATCACCGAGATGTTCGGGCCCTCTGTGGCCACCAGGTCGACCAGGTGCGCGAGTGCGCGAGTGCGTGTTCGCTGCTTGCCCGCTGGCTCGACGCGGCCGTCGGTGACGGTGATCAAGGGCTTGATCGACAGGACTGAGCCGAGCAGCGATTGCGCAGCGCCGATGCGGCCGCCCTTGCGCAGATTCTCCAATGTGTCCAGCGCGGCGTGAACGCGGACTCGCTGTGCTGACGCCCGTATGGCATCGGCAATCTGCGATCCATCGGCGCCGGTGGCGGCAAGTTCTGCGGCAGCGATGACCAGCAGCCCGAGACCGGCACTGACTGTTCGGCTGTCCACCACATGGCAGATGAGCCCGCTCGGCGGCTCCGATGCCGCCTGTTGCGCGGCTTCGATCGTTGCAGAGAGATCCCCGCTGAGCGTGATCACGACCACTTCGCTCGCGCCGGCGTCTGCAGCACGCTGGTATGCCTGCGCGAAGGCACCGGGGGAGGGCGCGGCGGTGGACGGAAGCTCGTCGCTGTTCCGGCAGCGCGTCCAGAACTCGGCCGTGCTGAGTTCCACGCGATCGGTGAACGACTGCATGCCGAACCGGATCTCCAACGGAACCACCGTGACGCCAAGGCCTGCGGCGACCTCTTCGCTGAGGTCGCAGGAACTGTCGGTGATGATGTGCACTGGGGCTTGCGCTGTCATTGCGGCTCAGCTTCCTTCGTTGTCGTCGGTGGAGGACTCGTCTGGCTCGGTGCGGGCGTCTGCGTGCGTCGTGTCGTGCGAGCGTTGCGCGCGCTTCGGTGCCACGCGGGACAGTTGCGAAGTTAGTGCTCGGGCCACGGGCAGTCGGAGCGCCAGCCCGCAGCCAAGGTGAAGCCCTGCCATGGTCACGCCGGCAACTGCGACTCGCAGCACGGAAGGCACTGGCGCCAGCACGAGCGTGACCCCCAGACCGACAACGAACGTCACGGCTGCTGGCACCAGATGACGCGCAATCGCGCCCCCGAACAGCCGCCCCGCCGGCCAGTCGGCCGCCGTTGGCATGCCAGCCCGAGCAGGACGGCGTTGCATGACCGCTCGACGCAGCAGCCCCAGTTCGACCCAGGCGCCCACCGCCGCACCGAGCGCCAGGCCTACCGCGCCCAGGCGGGCGGGCAGTGCGGCATCTGAGCGGATCCCCGAATCCAGCAGCGACCATGTCGACTCCAGCGAGAACAGATCGATGTCACCGAATCCGGTGAGAGCACCCTCGACCACGAGCACCCGGTCCAGCGGCAGCATCAGCGCCGCGCCGACAGCCAGTGAGACAGCCAGCCGGATCGCCGCGATGGTGGCCGCCGTGCGCGTGTCGCGCGCGGCGAACAGCACGTTCTGGCACAGCCTCGACGCCACGAGCGGCACCAGTCCGAGCGAGTAGGCACCGAGCACCAAGGCGATCAGGGTGATGTCATCGTCTGCGATCGCCGTGCGCAGCCCGGCGAGATTGAACACAGAATCGGTAAGCGGTCCGCCGGCGGCGAAGTAGATCGCCACTACGCCGGAGACGCCGAATGCCGTTGCGCACAGGCGTGCAGACGTGCGCTCCGCAATCGTGGCGGGTTCGCGGATCCGACTCAGCTCGGTCAGCTCGGCGGCGGCGATGCTGGTGCCGATCAGGCTCAGCGGCAGCAGGTACAGCGTCTGCGCAGCGGCCATCGCTGCTGCGGCTCCCACGCTGAGCAGTGAAGCCAGCGCGAGATCCAGGAAGGCAGAGATCTGCAGTACCCCGCGACCGGCCACCGCAGGCCCGAACCGCTTGATGACCCCGGCGGCGTGCGGCTCCCTCCAACCGAAGTTCAGGGAGATCCGCGGGTCGGCCCGCCAGACACCCCGCAACTGCACGAGCACCTGGGCCGCTGCGCCGGCAGTCACGCCCCAGGCCAATGCGGTCGCGCGGTCGGCGCCCGCCACCCCCCATGCGAGCACGCCGACCAACACGGCGATCTGGGTCGCGTTCCACACCACCGGCGCCACATAGGAGAGGAAGAAGCGCCGGTGGCTGTTGAGCACCCCGAGGCACCATGCACTGAGCACCGCCAACGCCGTGCCGCACACCGTGATGCGCACGAGCGTGACCGTGAGCTCGAAGCGCTCGCCCACAAACCCCCAGGCGATGAGCCGCACCAAGGGCCGTGCGGCAAAAATGCTGATCAGCGCAGCGGCCGCAGTGATCGCGACCAGGAACGTGGCGATGGCGCCGGCCAATCGCCCCGCCGCTCGCTCGTCGCGCTCGGTCAGCGAGCTGTAGGCGGGAACGAATGCGCCCGACAGCGCGCCCTCGCCCAGCAGGTTCTGGAGGAAGTTCGGGATGCGCATCGCCGCGGCGAAGGCATCGCCGATAGTGCCGATCCCGAGAACGTTGGTGACGAGTGCTGTGCGAGCGAGGCCTGACAGGCGTGAGACGCCGATGCCGGCTGCTGCCGCCGCGGCGCCTTGCTGTCGGCGCATGGTGGCGCCCGATCGCTGCCCGCTCAGCCGGCGAGCCGCAATTCCACTTGTTGGCGGGCCTCGTCCTCGGTGACGTCCATGCTGATGGACAGTTCCGAGACGAGAATCTGGCGGGACTTCTCCAGCATCGACTTCTCGCCGGCCGAGAGACCCTTGGCGTTCTCGCGCAGTGCGAGGTTCCGGACTACTTCGGCAACTTGGTAGATGTCGCCGGACTTCAGCTTCTCCTGGTGATTCTTGAAGCGCCTGCTCCAGTTGGCTGGCTCGCGGACGTCCTTCTTGGCGAGCAGCTCGAAGAGATCCTCGACGTCATCGGTGTCGATCGGCGGCCGCATGCCGACCTCGTCGACCATGTCGGCGGGGACCTTCACGGTCAAGTCGCCGTGCGCGGTTTTCAGCACCAAGTACTCGCGGGCCTCGCCGAATTCGTCTCGCTCCTCCCGGGCCATGATCTCCGCTGCACCGTGGTGGGGGTAGATCACGCGGTCGCCAAGCTCAAACTTCATCGTCACCTACTGGAATTCTCGATCAGGATTCATCGGAGGATGCCAGAAACTCTCACTGCTGCCACCGGGTCGCCGCAGCTGCGGCCCCGTACGCCGGATCAACCGGCGCCGAGCGGGTACTTCCGGATGAGGTGATTCCAGCCGCACTCCGGGCACACCTCGAGCTCGTAGGCCATGAAGTTGCCGTTGCGCTGGGCGACACGCTGGAGTTCTGCGTCGGAGAGCACGCACTTGCCCCCGCTGCCCATGCGCGGGCCGAAGACGTAGCCGACGATGCGCAAGTCGCCGTCGGGGCACAGCCGGCAGCGTCGGCCGAGCGGCGGGGCGGCGTTGCGAGCGGCTCGCAGCAGGTCGGGGTGGGCGTCGCATGCCTCGGCACGTGACACCACGCCCGCTTCTACATCTGCGAGCAGGCGTCGCCGCCTGAGCCGGTAGTCAACCGATCCAGGTACCGCCGGGGCGGGCTCGGGTGCGATGCGAGGCTGGAGCGCCACGCGGCTCACGCTAGTGCGCTGGTTCAAACGCCCCCGGCCCCTAGTGCTCCCGGCCTTGGTTCCAGGCTGTGAGCAGTTGGCAAGCCTCGTCAGCATCCAATGGGCCGTGTTCGATCTGCTGGGCGCGTAGCCAGGCCAGGGCTTCGCCGATTGCTGGACCTGAGGTTCCGAGCACTTCCATGACGCGACGACCGTCGATCGGCAGATGCCGGAGACGGTCGCCCTCGGTTGCTCGAACCTCGGCAAGCTCCGCGACGAATGGGCCGTGGACGGCTTGGCCCCATGCAGTCAAGCTAGCGGCTGCGGCGTCCAGTTCCGGCTCGTGATTTGCGATCAGTTGCCGTGCGGTTGTTCGCCGAGCTGTGTCGTCGGTCGCTGCGCGCGTGGCGGCTGTCTCGAGTGCTCGCGTAGCTCGGAGGATCGCTGCAGCCTTCTTGCGGGTCGCGTTGTCGCAGCGCAGCGCGGACAGGCATCGGGTTGCGGCGTCTTCGTCGCACACGGGTCCGAGCAGGATGGCCCAGCGCAGTGCCACCCGGTCGCCGAGATGAGCAACGTCGTCCAGCGCGGCAGCTGGCAATGCGGCATCGGCATGCCGCCATGGCGGCAGAAGATCTGCCAGCAGGCCCGTGTCGTCCAAGAAACGGACACCGGCGGAGGGTTGAGGCAGTTCGAGCAGCTTCGTGAGTTCGGCCTCGATGCGTTCGCGCGACACGATGGCCAGCCGCGGGCGCGAGCTGCGCACCGCCGCGACGAGTTCCGGCGTAGCGAGGAGCGAGAGCTGCGCGCTGAACCGGGCCGCGCGCAGCATCCGCAGCGGGTCGTCGGCGAACAAGCCCTCCGGCGGCGATGGTGTGCGCAGAACACCGTCCGCCAGGTCCGTCAAGCCGTCGAAGGGGTCGAGCAGCGACCAATCGGGGAGTTCGATCGCCATGGCGTTGACGGTGAAGTCGCGCCGGCTCAGGTCCGTCGCGACATCGTCGGAGAAGCGCACATGCGGCTTGCGCGAGCCGCTGTCGTAGGACTCGGCCCGATGGGTGGTGATCTCCACGGTCGTGCTGCCTCGGCGAGCGCCGATGGTGCCGAAGCGCTTGCCCTGATCCCAGACGGTGTCTGCCCAGCTGGCTGCGAGTTCCGCTATCTGGTCGGGGACTGCGTCGGTCGTGACGTCGATGTCGCCGGTCAGTCCATGACCGAGCAGCGCGTCGCGGACGAGACCGCCGACCAGAAAGAACCGGTGTCCCGCGTCGGTGAACGCTGCTGCCAGCGGCTCAATTCGCTCCAGGAGTTTGCGCCGATCGTCGTCGCTCAGCACCTGTGTGCCCGGTTGTGGCTCCCGAGCCGGGGTCGATCCCGCAGGGTTCGATGTCACCGGGTCGAGCGTACAAATCGGTCGCAACAGCTGAGTCCCGGACCCGAGCGGCCAGCGAATTCGCGGTACTCTGCGCCGGATGCCCGCTCGCCAGCGCTGGGCTCGATGGCTCCTGTGGCTTGTGCTGGCGTTGGCGATTGCAGCAGGCACCGGAAGCCGGCTGCTGGACAGTCTCCCCTCGCCACCGCAGCACGCGACGGTAGTGCCGAGCGTGCTCTATGACCGCTACGGGACACCGATTGCCGAAATCGGCCCCAGCGTCCCGCACGCATCGCTGGGCCTGGAAGACATGGCACCTGCGCTGGTCGATGCCTTGGTTGCGGTGCTCGACCCGAGCTTCCTGGAGCGTGACGGCGTCGATGCCGGGGCGTACGCCGCGGCGCTGCGGCGACTCTGGGGAGAACCGGATCCAGAGAGCGACAGCATTATGCGTAGGTATCTCGACACCGTGCACGACCCTCACGACGGCGCTGCGAGCGAGGCGCGCCTGCTGCTGGCAGAGCTGAGGCTGGGTCGTCACCTCAGCCGGCCGGAGATTCTTGAGCGCTTCGCCAACATCGTGTACCTGGGTCGTGGCGCCTACGGAGTTCATGCCGCAGCCAACGCTTGGTACGGCATTCCCGCATCGAACCTCACCGTCACCCAGGCGGCCTACATCGCGTCGCTCGTCGACGATCCCTGGGGCGTCGATGCAGTGTCGGGTTCTGGCGACGACCGGTACCGGTCGGCCCGGCAAGATCGCGACCGGGTGCTGCTGACCATGTACGAGCACGGTCTGCTCACGGCCGACGAATTGGCGACGGGGCGATCCCAACCGGTCGCTGCCGGCATTCGTCCGGCGGCCGCTCTCGGTATCGGCGCGGCGGGCCAGGGCACCTCGGACCATGGCGCCCTGGATGCCGCGGCGGGCGGGTTCGTCCGGCTGCTCATCGCCGAGGCCGGCCTGACGGCCGCGGTTGGGCAGGCGTATGCCGAGCTCGTCGAGCGGTACGGCATTCATCGAGTGGTCACTGGTGGGCTGCACGTCACGACGAGCGTCGACGTGCCTGCCCAACGCGCCGCGGTACAGGCCATTCGTGCCCAGCTCGACAGCACCGCCGGCCTCGCAGTCGGCGCCGACGTTGCCGTGCTGGACCGCAGCGGCGATGTGCGCGTGCTCGTGAGTGCCGCCAAGGCCTCGACGGCCGGCAATGTCGAGTTCGAAGCCGCGTTGCGACAGCGGCCGCTCGGCGATCTGCTCGGTCCGGCAGCAGACGTCGCGGGGGAGTGGATCGTCGACGACGAGACGTCGGTCGGCACCATCCTGCAAGTTGGCGACGTGGCGCAGGTTGCAGCAGCGTTCAGCGTCGCCGCAACCGATGGGGAGCGGCGCACACCGCGGATCGTGCTCGAAGCAGGCGACAGGCCGCCGAGCCGATCGCTGCCCGACCGAGACACAGATCGATGGCCGATGCACCACGCCCAGGTCCCCGCAGCGACATCGATCACCGAGTTGCGTGCCGGCATGAACTCGCTCACGCTGCCGTCCGGCGTACCGGCGATCGGCCGCGCTGGAATCTCAACAGCGACCGGTGACGCATGGTTCGCCGGATGGACCACCCACTACACCGCCGCGGTACGGATCACCTCGACTCCGGCAGCGCCCGCGATCGACGTTGCGACGGCGACGGGTGAGCTGTTTGCGGCAGTGCTGGATCCCTTGCAGTACCCGCCCTAGAGCTGTCCGCGCGCGGTGACGCGCGAGTAATTCAGGGTGTGATCGATGAGCGCGGCGCCTAGCGTTGCGAGCGCACCACGGGCATTTGCGTGCCCGTCCAGCCACAGGCGTCTGCGACGCTTGCAGCAAGCCTGCTCATTGGGGCCGGGTTCGCAGGGTGGGTGCAAGAACATATCCCTGCCCCGCAAGGGGCCCCGCCCCGGCGGGTCCACAGGAGGTCGCCCCCAATTGCGCGCGTACGAGCTGATGGTCATCTGCGATGGTGACCTGGAGAACGCTGAAGCCCGCAAGGCCATGGATGAAGTCCAAGGCCGCATTTCAGAGATCGGCGAGGTGGCCTCGTTCGATTTCTGGGGTTTGCGTGACTTTGCGTACGAGATCAACCACAAGACACGCGGCTACTACTCGGTGATCGAGCTGCGGGCTGAGCCCGGAGCGATGGACCCGGTTGAGCGGTACCTGCGGATCGCGGACGACATCGTCCGCCACAAGCTCATCCGACTCCCCGACGACGAAGCGCAACGGCGCGGACTGTTCGACGAGGGGTCGACCAACAGCCACTAAGCGGAGGCGTCATGGCTGACAACACCATCACCGTGGTGGGCAATCTCACCCGCGATCCTGAACTTCGATTCACCCAGACCGGCCGCGCCCGGGCAGTGCTCGGCGTAGCCGTGAACCGGCGGTGGATGAACCGCCAGACGAACGACTGGGAGGAGCAAGTCAGCTTCTTCAACGTCGTCTGCTGGGCCGAACTTGCCGAGAACGTCAGCGAGTCGCTGGCCAAGGGCAACCGCGTGGTTGTCACCGGGCGGCTTGAGCAGCGCAGCTGGGAGACACCAGACGGCGACCAGCGCAGCGTTGTGGAGATCGTTGCCGACGAGATTGCGCCATCGCTGCGCTGGGCGACTGCCGAGATCACCCGGATCCCGCGAGGCCCGGCCGGCGACGGGGGCGGATCCCGCGAGCGCCGCGGCGGCGGCTGGGAGTCCGGCGACAGCGCACCACAACAGTCACCTGAGGAGGAACCGTTCTAATGCCACCACGCAAGCGAACCGGTCGGGCCCGTGCGAAAGACCTGCGGAGCCGTCCGCGTCGGCGCAAGGTCAGCCCGCTCACCACGGCTGGGGTGTCCTACGTCGACTACAAGGACGTCGAGCTGCTCAGGTCGTTTGTCTCCGAGCGAGCCAAGATTCGGGCCCAGCGTGTCTCGGGCAACAATCGCCAGCAGCAGCGCGAGGTGGCCCGGGCGATCAAGACCGCCCGCGAGATGGCGTTAATCGAATATGCGCGCCGGCCGATGACACAGCGACGGGGCGACAAGCGACGCGGCCAGCGACCGGGCGACGACCGCCGCCCGCCCGCTGATCGAGCGGGCGGGCCGCCGGGCGACGAGCAGGAACACCACGACGACGTGGTCGACGAGCACCTCGACGAGGTGGTTGCCCCAGCGCCTGCTGCGGTGGCGGGGGAGCAGGCATGAAGGTCGTGCTGCGCAGCGATGTCGACGGTGTCGGCACGGCCGGATCGGTGATCGACGTGGCCGACGGGTTCGCCCGGAATCACTTGATACCGCGAGGGCTGGCCCTGCGAGCGACGGACGGCACCGTGAGCCAGGCGGCGGCCATGGCCCGGGCGCGATCTGCGCGTGATCTGCGCGAGCGCGAAACAGCCGAGCGTGTCGCCAGGGAACTGGTCGCGGACGGTGTGACCATTGCTGCCCGGGCTGGCTCGGGGACGCATCTCTACGGATCGGTCACGACAGCGGAGATCGCTGCGGCGATGACAGCCCGGACAGGCGCCGAGGTCGACCGGCGCAAGCTGACGATCGAAGCGCCGATCCGGACCATCGGCACGCACGAGGTCTCGGCACAGCTGCACCCCGAGGTGTCATTCACCTTCAACGTCGAGGTCGTCGCGCTGAGCTAGAGCCGCGGCTGCGGATGGGGCCTGTCGCGGGTTCGCGTCAGCCTCGTCGCCCACATGTGACACCCCTCCTGTGAACTGGAGGCGTGCCTCGAAACCAGACCGAAGCCTGTGGACAACCCGGCGGTTGTGCACAGTCATCGCCGGAGAATTCCACGGGAATTCCCCCTCCTGTGCCCAAGCGATCCGCAGGGATCTCGCGGCAAGGTAGACAGCCGTGAGTCTCGCCGAGCTATCGATGGACGCGCCCCGCCGACCTGGCGGGCGGATCCCACCGCAGAACATCGACGCCGAGGAATCGGTGCTCGGGGCGATGCTGCTCTCGAACGATGCCATCGGCGCCGCGGTCGAACGTCTCGCCGTGGATCACTTCTATATGCCCGCGAACGGACTCGTGTTCGAGGCGATCGAGTCGCTCTACGTCTCCTCCGAACCCGTCGACTGCCTGACCGTTGCCGATCAGCTCGAGCGCAGCGGCAACCTCGCCGCGGCCGGGGGCGCCGATCGCCTGCTGGCGCTCGAAGCCGCCACGCCGACGCTCACCCACGTCGACCGTTATGCGCGCATCGTGGAAGACACCGCGCTGCTGCGGCGCCTGATCGCGGTCTCGTCGGAGATCTCGGAGCTGGCGCACAGTCGCCCCGACGACACGGCTGCGGCCATCGACCAGGCGGAGTCGTTGGTGTTCAGCGTGGCCGAGCGCCGCATTGTCGACTCCACCCAGTCCCTGCACGACTTGCTCGACGAGAGCCTGGACCGGCTGGAGGAGCTGTACGAGCGGGGCGATGCGTTCTCGGGCTTGGCGACCGGCTTCTCCTCGCTCGACCGCATCCTGGCGGGGATCCAGCCGTCGTCGCTGGTCGTCGTGGGTGCCCGGCCCGCGATGGGCAAGACGTCGCTGGCGCTGACGATGGCATCCAGCGTGGCCTTGGAATTGCAGCAGCCGGTGCTGCTCTTCTCGCTGGAGATGAACCATGCCGAGCTGACGGGCCGGCTGCTGGCCTCCGACGCACGGGTCGATGCCACGCGGGTGCGAACGGGCCAGCTGCGCGCCGACGAGTGGAATCACATCACGCGCAGCGTGGGTCGCTTGGGTGACGCGCCGATGTGGATCGACGACAACCCGAACGTGACCGTCACCGAGATTCGTGCCAAGGCCCGGCGGCTGCGCAGCCGGCTGGGCGGTCTGGGTCTGATCGTGGTCGACTACCTGCAGCTCATGAGCGGGCGGGCGAACGCCGAGAACCGCCAGGTGGAGATCGCGGAGATCTCACGCGGCCTCAAAATCTTGGCCCGCGAGCTCGAGACGCCGATCGTGGCGCTCTCGCAGCTGAGCCGGAACCTGGAATCGCGCAGCGACAAGCGGCCCATGCTGTCGGACCTGCGTGAATCGGGTTCGATCGAGCAGGACGCAGACATCGTCATGTTCATCTACCGCGATGAGATCTACAACGAGGACACTGCCGATCGAGGCATGGCGGAGATCATCGTCGCGAAGCACCGAAACGGGCCCACCGGTACCGCGCGACTGGCATTCATGCCGCAGTACACGCTCTTCGCCGACATGGCGCACGAGTAGCCGATGGCCGAGGACTGCTTCTTGAGTGCCGCCCACATGCTGGCCGCTGACGGCGGCAGCACGATGTTCCTCGGCGACGATCTCATCCCGTATCTCGTGCTGGCACTGGGCGGCGCGCTGTTGGTGGGCAACCTGGCGGCCATGGTGCGCCCGCGGCGTGTCGGCGATGGGGGAGCGCCGGTGCGGGCGCCGGCACGGCGGGCAGTGCCGCTCGCACTCGTAGGACTGGTCGCAGCGATCTGGGCGCTCGCGACGCTGCTGGCGGGGTGAGGTGAGCGGGTGAGGGGAATCGAACCCCCGTTATCAGCTTGGGAAGCTGAAGTTCTGCCATTGAACTACACCCGCAGAATGAGGCCGGAGCCTATTCAGACGGAAGGGAGCCGAGGTGATCCTGTCGGACCGGAGCATCCGTGAAGCGCTCGAGAAGGGCCGCATCATCATCGAACCCTTGGGCGACGCAGCCGTGCAGCCCTCATCGGTGGATCTGCGGCTGGATGCCACCTTCCGGGTCTTTCGCAACCACACCCGTCGAGTCATCGACGTCATCGAAGACCAGACCGATCTGACCGAGGAGGTGGAGGTCGCCGCGGGCGACGCGTTCATCCTGCACCCCGGCGAGTTCGCGCTGGGTTCCACGCTCGAACGCGTGGCAGTTCCCGACGATCTGGTCGGGCGCATCGAAGGCAAGTCGTCGCTCGGGCGTCTCGGCCTGCTCATCCACACCACGGCCGGTTTCGTGGATCCCGGCTGGGACGGCTACCTGACCCTCGAACTGTCCAACGTGGCCAACCTGCCGATCACGCTGTACCCGAGCATGAAGATCTGCCAGATCAGCTTCATGGAGATGACCACGCCGGCCGAGCACCCCTACGGTGCCGAGCTGCTGGGATCCAAGTACCGGGGCCAGCGCGGTCCCACCCCCAGCCGCTACCACGAGAACTTCCGCTCCCGCCGCATGCTGTGATAGCTGCCGGTGGTGATCGTGGCGTGCTATGCCAGGACTGATGCGGACCGCAGATGCCTCCGGCTGGCTTGATGAGGTGCTGCCGAGCAATTCGCTTCTCTGCGCTAAACGGTTGTCCCTCGGCGACATATGTACGGTCGATGACCTTCCAGGCAGCATCCGCTTGCCTCGTGCTCTGTGGGAGGCGCTCGCTCCCGGACATCTCGCTAGCTCTGAGGTGCCGCCGCGACCGGTGGTGCTCTGCGATTCGTACGGTGTCAGATCGACCGGTGAGCTCGGCTGGCGCCCAGCGACGACCTGGAGTCACACGAGGCCTGAACTGCACTTACGCGTAAGCGAGGACCCGCCGTCCTCATTGCGCGATCCGGAGAATGTCGGCGCGGTCGCGATCTTCGTCTTCTCATTCCCTCAAGATCACCTTGCCTGCATGTACTTCGTGTGCCGGTCCATCGACGACGAGGATGACGTTGAAGAGCGTTTGGGTCCCGTCGAGCCCGGCCTCGCGGTGGTGCAAGGTATCGACGTGCCGATGGCGCATGGCGGGAGCGGCCTGCCTGGGTCGTTTCCGACGGAGATTCCCCTTGCCCACTGGTGAGCGTTCGACTCAGAGCGTGTCAAGGAAGATGTACTTCTGGTGCCACCGCAGGTAGGAGGCAGAAGGAGCTGCGCCGTCAGGTGAACGCAAACGGCTCCGGAGTGTGCGCCCGAAGTTGCGCTCGACTCCCTGATCGGTCTGACGGCTCTGCTGCAACTGATGTGCTCGATGCACCCGCAGGCCGCCGTTGACGGTGATGAGGCCCGCATCGAATGCGGTGTCGTGCATAGGGCAAGCGGCAATTCCGTTTGAGGCATCAAGCCGTTCGGAATCATCGCAAGCCGCCCACGGCTTGATGTGAGACGCGATAAGAAGTCCCTTTCGCGGCAGCGAACGCGGTGCGAAGTCACAGAAGCCGCACCGGTGCCCGTAGTTCGCGAGGACCTCTTTGGCGAACCGGTGTTGCCCGAGCCGGATCTGCTGCTCGGCAACGCGGAATGTCTGACCTTCGTCGGCAGCCAACTGCCTTGCCCTGAGCTTGGCCGCAAGGGTTTCCGCGGCTTCGATGAGGGGGCGATGAGGTAAGCCGGCTTGGCCGATCAGCATCGCCCCGTCCGCGATGTCATCTTCGAGGAAGTCCGGTAGACGTTCCGGGCCGATGCCCATGTGCCGTGCTGCAAGCAGCACGCGCTCGTAGAGCTCGGCGAGGTGGATAGGGTCCGCTGCCATCTGGTCGAAGAACGGCACGTCGCAGGCGGCACCATTTGCATACGATCCATCGAGATTCAGCATCTTGATGTTGATCGATTTCGAAGATCGCTTGAACAAGTCCGCCAAGCGGGTCACGTCGCCCGGGATTAGATGAATGTTCTGCCCGCCGAAGCGATGCGGGTCGACGACGCGAAACAACGCGCAACACAAGACGAGTTCGACCGTGCGGTACGGCTCTTGCCGTGGTCGCCATTCCCTCTGCAAAATGCGCCCCCACTCGGCGCGCGCCTGCTCATCCGTTAGGTCCAGAAGCGCTGCCAGCGACGGCACCTGACGATCCTAAGACTCGGCCCACGCCTAGAGGTGAGCCTCGCGTAGCCACATCCTCATGGCCTCGTGCACGAAGGACACCGAACCGCGCGATGGCCGGTACAGGGTGCCTGCGGCCTCGAGGCGTGTGAGGTAGGTCGCGAGATAGCCGGAGCTCTTGTCGAGCGCCGCGGCGAGGTCTCGTCGCCGGACCTCCGCATCGGCGAAGCGGCTCATCTCTATGAGTACGCGCCGGTCTCCGTCGGAGAGATCCCGCCAGACCGGTCTGAGCACCTGTTCCACCATGGCGAGGTTCGCGATCCGGATTCCGGCCTCGGCGTCAGCGAGGGTCACACCGCCGTCGAGGTCGGTGCATGACTCCCACATGTGGTAACCGACGAGCTGAACCATGAAGGGATATCCAGATGCGGCCGAAGCAGCAGCCTCCAGCGCCTCGCTCGTTACGCGATGACCTGAGTCGACGATGGGTGCCCGCAGCGCTCGCATTGTCTCGTCGCGCTCCAACGGTTGGATCGGTGTCCGGGCGATGCGCTGGAAGAACGTCATAGCGTCGTCAGCGAGAATGCCGTCTTCCATGCTCGGCAGGCCAGCGCCCACAAACATGACCGGCTTGGCGTCGACTTTGGAGACCGCCTGCAACGCATGTGCGAACTCACGCGCTGAGTCGATGTGCGCCTTGTGAAACTCGTCCAAAGTGAGTAGAGCACCGCTGTGCTTGGACTCGGCCAGTTCGCCGAGCGCGCCCATCGTCCGCAGCATCCGGGTTCGCGGCCGGTCGGCGTCGGCTGCGCTCTCGGCTAGCTCGATTCCGCCGCCGGTGCCCAGCACAGACAGGTTGAGTGAAGAGATCCTCCGGCGCGAGCGGCGATCGTCGAGCTCTGCAGCGGCATCCGCGAGCTGTTCGGTGATCAATCCCGACAGGTTCTCAGACGGTGTGGCCGTGATCGGCACGGTGGCCCATCCGGCTTGCTCCGCTGCGTCACGCATGGCTTTGAGCAGGACGGTCTTGCCGGATCCGCGTGGACTAGCGATCAGCATGGTGAAGTCCGGGTGCGTCGGCCCGGCCGCCATAGCGACACGCAGACGTTCGAGCGGTTCTTCACGGCCGACGAGCGTGTGCGGAGCAACGCCGAACGATGGCCGGAACGGGTTCTGATCGGTCATTGCTGCGTATCCAGTCGATGGTCCACGCAGTTCAGCCTATCCAGCATCGCTAAAGAAGGCTAAAAAAAGCTAAAAAAAGCTAAAATTCGCTAAAGAAGCTGCGGCAGGCTGGACATCACGACGGCTGCTGGCCTCACACGGGTGTTCATCCGGCGTTGCCGACGCGACGGCGGGCCTCAGTCGTCGGCGGCTTCTAGGGCGTCGATGAGGTGGATGGAGATGTCGGCCACCTTGACCTCGTCGTCCTCAACGCCGTGGCCCTTCACGCCGTCGTCGATCATGATGTAACAGAACGGGCACGCCGTGGCGATGCGGTCGGCGCCGGTGTCGAGCAGCTCACGCGAACGCTCGTCGTTGACCTTGGTGCCGATGGTCTCTTCCATCCACATGCGCGCACCGCCTGCCCCGCAGCACATGCCCTTGGTGCCGTTGCGGGGGGCCTCCACGATCTCCACGCCGCCCAGGCTGCCGATGACGTTGCGCGGCGCCAGGTACACGTCGTTGTGGCGGCCCAGGTAGCACGAGTCGTGGTACACGACCCGCTCGTCCAGCCGTGCTTCGGAGAGATCCAGGCGCCCGTCGGCCACAAGCTGTTCGAGGAACTGGGCGTGGTGGATGACCTCCCAGTTCCCGCCGTACTGCGGGTACTCGTTGCGCAGCGTGTTGAAGCAATGCGGGCACTGGGTGATGACCTTGCGGACACCCATGCCGTTGAGCGCCGCGATGTTCTCCGCAGCGAGCATCTGGAACAGGTACTCGTTGCCCGAGCGCCGCGCGCTGTCGCCGGTGCAGTTCTCGCCCGGTCCCAGGATGGCGAAGTCGACCCCAGCGCGCCGCAGCAGCTTGGCCGTGGCCACCGACACCCGGCGGTTCTTGTCGTCGAACGATCCGGCGCAGCCCACCCAGTAGAGGTATTCGTGGTCGAACGGGTCATCGGCGTCGACCACCTCCACATCGAGACCGTCGGCCCAGTCGGCCCGTTCGCCGTTGTTGAGGTTCCAGGGGTTGGCGTTGTTCTCCATGCCCCGGAACGCACCGCCCAGCTCGGCGGGGAACTCGCTCTCCATCAGCGTCAGGTAGCGACGCATGTCGAGGATCTTGTCGAGGATCTCGATGTTGACCGGGCAGTTCTCGTCGCACGCCTTGCAGGTCGTGCACGCCCAGAGCTCCTCATGGGTGATGCGCTCGAACACCGAGTCCGCCGCCACGGTGATCTCGGCATCGGTGCCGATCGGCGGCGTCACCCCGCCGTGCTCCCCGGTCGCGGCCATGATCTCGCCGGTCTTCAGCACGATCTCGCGAGGATCGAGCGGCTTGCCCGTGGCATGGGCCGGGCACACCGCTGTGCAGCGGCCGCACATGGTGCAGGCATCGGTGTCGAGCAGCTGCTTCCAGGTGAACTCGTTCACCACCGACACGCCGATGGTCTCGATGTCGTCGGCCTCCATCAGGTCGGGCACCATCCGCATGGCGCCCTTGGGCCGCTCGCGGTCGCGCAGGTACATGTTGAGCGGCGAGGTGAACATGTGCCGCAGCATGGTGATGGGCAGCATCACCAGGAAGGCCATGAAGCAACCCACGTGGGCGATCCACCACACCTGGTGCCAGCCGCGGATGTTGGCGAGGCCGTCGAACGCTGCCGACAGCGGGTAGCCGATGAATGACCACTGCTCGTATGCCGGCCGGCCGTCGATCACGATGCGCATCGCCTCGGCCACGAACCCGGTGGCACCCAGCGCGGCGAGCACGATCAGGATCACCATGTGCTCGGGCCGCGACTTGATCCGGATGCGGTACGGGCGCGCGGCATACCGGCGCACGATCGCCCACACTGCTCCGGCCAGGAAGATGGCTCCCGCCAGGTCGCCGACGAAGCTGAAGCCCTGGTAGGTGGGGCCGACGAGGAACTTCGCAGCCGTCGGCAGCTGGTGGTTGATCTCGAGCGTGGTGGTGACGGCCAGCAGCACCAGGAAGCCGTAGTAGAGCAGTGCGTGCATCACGCCGGCGGCCGGGTCGCGCAGCAGCGTCTGCATGAGCACGCCGCCGCGGTAGTCGTGCAGCCGCCGGCTGGCGTTGGACGCCGTTGTGGAGCGTCGATCGGGCGCGCCCCGCTGCCAGTTGCGGGTGCGCTGGGCGAAGTTCCATGCCCCGTAGATGATCAGCACGCACGTCAAGGCATAGAACGCGAACTTGACTCCGCCCGGCACGTTGCCGAACACCTCGCGATGCGCGGCGTCGGTGTCTTCGTGGAATCCGAAGGCGGCTGCGGCAATGCCTGAGGCAGCGGTGATCGCCGCAAACGCGATACCGATGCCCAGTACGAGTTGGTGCGGTCGCAGAGGCGGCTTGCTCACGCTGGCGAAGTTAGCTGACGCCCCTGCGAGGGGGCGGTGAGTGGTTCAGCCGTAGAGCTTGCGGTTCGCCTTGCGCAGGCGACCGGCCAGTTCCGACAGCAGCTTGTGGGCCACCGAAGGGGTGCTGTCGATGATGCCTTTCAGCTCCCGCCGCGACAGCATGATCGTTTCCATGTCGGTGGCAGCCACCACCGACGCGGTGCGCGGGCCGTCGTCGAACAGCGCCATCTCGCCGATGGACTCGCCCGGGCCGATCTCGGCAACCTTGCGCCCGTTGCGGCGCACGACCGCCGTGCCATGCACGATCACGAAGGCATAGCCGGCCATTGCGCCGCCGCTGCCCTCCTCAACGATGTTGTCGCCGGCCGTGAAATCGACCTGTTCGGCCTTGCGTGCGATGTGTTGGAGTTCCTTCTTGCTGCAGTCGGAGAACAGATCAACTTCACGAAGACTCTCCGCACGATTCGCTACCGACATATACCGCTCCTTGCCGCAGTGGTCTTTGCGCCGGGGCTGGCTGGCCCACAAGCGCCGGACCGTAGCATGCGCCCGGTCCCCAAGACGCGCCAGAGACTAGCGCCCGCTGCCCATTCATCGGGCAGATTGCGTGCAATCGGCCCTGCGGCGTGCGACGCTACAGAGGCTGAGTCGGGAGGGCGCAATGGTTGAGGCCTCGGTTGCAATGGTGACAGCGGTCATCAAGCCACACCGGCTTGAGATGGTGCTCGAGGCGCTGCGGGATCTCGACATCACCGGGCTCACCGCATCGGAGGTACGGGGATTCGGCCGTCAGGGCGGCCACACCGAGACGTACCGGGGCACCGAATACCACGTCGACTTCATTCCGAAGGTTCGCATCGAGGTGCTGGTGGCGACCGAGCTGGCGGAGCGGGTGGTGGATGCCATTGTCGAATCCACCCGTACCGAGCGCATCGGCGATGGCAAGGTGTGGGTCACTGCCGTCAACAGCGTGGTGCGGATACGCACCGGCGAGCGCGGCATCGACGCTCTTTAGCCGGAGGGAGCGCTGAATCGTGTGACCGCGGCGAGGGCGGCAGTGCCCTCAGCCGAGGTAGCGGTCCTCCACTGACTGCGCTGTTGTGACTTGCAGGTTGGCGTCGAGCTCGTAGACGAGCGGTATGCCGGTGGGGATGTTGAGCTGGGCAATCTCGCTGTCGCCGATGCCGTCGAGGTGCTTCACGAGCGCTCGCAGGCTGTTGCCGTGGGCGGCGACCAGCACGGTCGCGCCGGCCCGCAGGTCTCCGACGATGCCTTCGTGCCAGTAGGGCAGCATGCGTCGCACGACGTCGGCCAGGCACTCGCCGCGTGGCATCTCGCTGGGGGTCAAGCCTGCGTAGCGCGGATCGTTTGCGACATCGAACTCATGATCAGGGGGCATCGGCGGGGGAGGCACGTCATAGCTGCGCCGCCAGAGATGGACCTGGTCGGCGCCGTGCCGTTCGGCCATCTCCGCCTTGTTCAGACCGGTGAGCGCGCCATAGTGCCGTTCGTTGAGACGCCAGTGCCGCCGTACCGGCAGCCAGCCCCGGCCCATCGCGTCGAGCGTTGTGTTGGCGGTCTGAATGGCACGCCGAAGGAGCGATGTGTGCACAACGTCGGGTTCGATGCCTGCCGCCAGGAGGGTGGCGCCGGCGGCACGGGCTTCCGCCTGGCCGTCGTCGGTCAGGCCGACGTCCCACCAGCCGGTGAAGCGGTTCTCGAGGTTCCAGGCGCTCTGCCCGTGGCGCAGGAGCACGAGGGTGTGCGTGTCGCCTGACGATGGCATGGGCGTGCACGGTAGCCCGCTGCGCCAAGGCTTCAACCGGTAGCATGACTTAGAGAAGTTGCTAATAAAGCACTCAATTTATATGCTTGTCAGTACTACCAATCCGCATTCTTGGCCGGTTTGGGCCGGGATGCCACACGATGAAAGGCACAGCGATGCCCAAGGCTGTCGGAATTGACCTCGGAACCACGAACTCGGTGGTGGCTGCGATGGAAGGCGGCGAGCCCGCTGTCATTGCCAACGCCGAAGGCGACCGCACGACCCCGTCGGTGGTTGCCTTCGCCCGCAACGGCGAGGTATTGACCGGCGAGGTCGCCAAGCGGCAGGCGGTCACGAATCCCGAGCGCACCATTGCCTCGGTCAAGCGGCACATGGGCACCACCTGGGGCAAGTCCATCGACGACAAGAACTACACGCCGCAGGAGATCTCGGCCCGGGTGCTGCAGAAGCTGAAGCTCGACGCCGAGCAGTACCTCGGCGACACGGTGACCGAGGCGGTCATCACCGTGCCGGCGTACTTCGACGACGCACAGCGCACCGCCACGACCGAGGCGGGCAAGATCGCCGGCCTCGAGGTATTGCGCATCATCAACGAGCCAACGGCCGCGGCGCTGGCCTACGGCCTCGACAAGGAAACCGAGGACCAGACAATCCTGGTGTTCGACCTCGGCGGCGGCACGTTCGACGTGTCGGTGCTCGAGATCGGCGACGGCGTCTTCGAGGTGAAGTCCACCGCAGGTGACACCCGCCTCGGCGGCGACGACTGGGACGCCGCAGTGGTCGCGTGGCTGGTGGCGTCGTTCAAGGGCGACCACGGGGTCGACCTGAGCACCGACGCGATGGCGTGCCAGCGTCTGCGGGAGGCGGCCGAGCAGGCCAAGAAGGATCTGTCGTCCAAGCAGTCCACCCAGATCAACCTGCCGTTCATCACCGCAACTGACAGCGGCCCCCTCCACCTCGACTATGAGCTGAGCCGATCCAAGTTCGAGGAGCTGACGTTCGACCTGCTGAAGCGCTGCCGGTCTCCCTTCGAGCAGGCCATCAACGACGCGGGCTTGGCGAAGGCCGACATCGATCACGTGATCTTGGTGGGCGGCTCCACGCGCATGCCCGCCGTGCAGAAGCTGGTGACCGAGCTCACGGGCCGCGAGCCTCACAAGGGTGTGAATCCCGACGAGGTGGTCTCGGTGGGCGCCGCCATCCAGGCCGGTGTGCTCAAGGGCGACGTCACCGATGTGCTGCTGCTGGACGTCACACCGCTCAGCCTGGGCATCGAGACCAAGGGCGGCGTGATGACACGCCTCATCGACCGCAATACCACGATCCCGACGCGCCGGTCGGAGATGTTCACCACCGCTGAAGACGGCCAGCCCTCCGTGGAGATCCACGTGCTGCAGGGCGAGCGGGAAATGGCAGCCGGCAACAAGACGCTGGGCAAATTCCAGCTCGTCGGCCTGCCGCCGGCGCCGCGAGGCGTCCCGCAGATCGAGGTGGCGTTCGACATCGATGCCAACGGCATCGTCCACGTGTCCGCGAAGGACAGCGCGACCGGCAAGGAGCAGTCGATCACCATCACCGGTCAGTCGGCCATGTCGCCCGAGGAGATCGAGCGGATGGTCTCCGATGCCGAGGCGCATGCCGCAGAAGACGCCCGCCGGCGTGAAGAGGCCGAGATCCGCAACAACGCGGACACGCTCGTATATCAGACGCGCAAACTGCTCGACGAGCAAGGCGACAGCGTGTCCGCCGATGACAAGGAGCCTGTGGAGTCGGCCTTGGCGGCTGCCAGCGAGGCACTCGAGAGCGACGATCTCGACGCCATCCGCTCGGCCACTGAGACGCTCGCTGGCGCCAGCAGCGCGTTCAGCCAGAAGCTGTACGAATCTGCGGCCGCGGACACCGCCGCCGGTGCCGAGGGCTCCGGTGCTGACGACGACGTCGTCGACGCGGAGATCGTGGACGAGGAGAAGTGAGCGAATCCGAGACCGAGCTCGACGCAGCGGCTGCGGAAGCAGTCGGCGAGAGCCTGGAGGATCCGGCGGAGCTGGCTGAACTGCTGTCACAGCTCGATGCCGTAACCGCCGAGCGGGACGACTACCTCGACCAGCTGCAGCGCCAACGGGCGGAGTTCCAGAACTTCCGGAAGCGAGTCGAAGCGGAGCGGCGCCAGCAGGTTTCGGCCGGTGTCAGCCGCTTGGTCGAGTCGCTGCTGCCGGTGCTCGACGGGTGCGACGCTGCCACTGCCCAGGGGCACGACGAAGTGGCCGCCGTGGGCCAGTCGCTTATGGTCGCCTTGGGCAAGGCGGGGCTCGAACGCATCGACTCCGTCGGGGAGCCGTTCGACCCCACCCAGCACGAGGCGGTGACGATCGAGGAGGCAGTCGACGACGCCCCTCAGATTGTGACCGCGGAGTTGCGCAGCGGCTTTCGATTCGACGGCCGGGTGCTGCGCGCCGCCATGGTCCAGGTGCGCGCGGGGTAGGGGGCCACGATGGACCCGCGACGCGAGTGGTTCGAAACCGACTACTACGCGGCCTTGGGTGTCTCGCCCGACGCGTCGGACAAGGACATCACCAAGGCGTACCGGAAGCTCGCCCGCAAGCACCATCCGGACTCGAGCGCCGGCGACGAGGAACGCTTCAAGCAGATCTCCGCGGCGTACGACGTCATCGGCGACACCGAAAAACGCTCCGCGTATGACGAGGCTCGCCGCCTGGGACCTGGCGGCTTCGGCCCGCAGATGGGCGGGTTCGCATCGGGGCCTGGCGGCTTCAGCATCCGGATCGAGGATCTCGGCGACCTGGGCGGCATATTCGGCAACCTCTTCGGCGACGGCCGGGGACGGGCCGGCCGCGGCGGCCCCATGCCGATGCGCGGTCACGACCTCGAAACCCGGCTCGGCATCTCATTTCGCGATGCCGTGGAAGGCGCGGTGACCGAAGTCAGCGTTCCGGACCCGTCCGGAGGCGGCATGCGCATGGTGAAGGTGCGCATTCCCGCTGGGGTCGACGACGGCGGGCGGATCAGGCTGGCGGGCAAAGGTTCGCCGGGTTCGGGCGGGGGACCCAACGGCGATCTGTTCGTGCTGGTCGACGTGGCGCCGGACGCAGATTTCGGCCGTGACGGCCGCAACCTGACCATCAACGTGCCGATCACTTTTCCCGAGGCCGTCTTCGGCGCCGATGTCAAGGTGCTGGATTTCGACGGGAACCCGGTGACGCTGCGTATCCCACCAGGAACCCCGTCGGGCAAGACCTTCCGGGTGCGCGGTCGCGGCGTCACCACACGCCGCGGCACCGGCGACATGCTGGTGAGCGTCGACATCGTGGTGCCGACGAAGCTGTCGTCTGCGGAGCAGGCGGCAATCGAGGCGCTGCGCGACGTCACCGACTTTGAGGGAGGGACGGGCCGGCGACAGCGCGCGGCAGAGCCGGAACCGGCGACATTCGCCGACACCGCAGGAGCACAGCGATAGCAACTAGGGGACGAACCGAGGACCATCGTCATGAGCGAACAACCAAGGCGAACGCCATCTGCGTCCGAGCGCAACCGGGCGCTCTACGTCATCTCGGTGGCGGCCGAGCTCGCCGGTGTGCATGCTCAAACGCTGCGGATCTATGAGCGCAAGGGCCTGCTGGCCCCCGCACGCACCTCCGGCGGCAGCCGCCGGTACAGCGACCGCGACATCGCGATGCTCAACCGCATCAGCCAGCTCACCAGCGAAGGACTCAACCTGGCAGGTGTCAAGCGCGTGATGGATCTGGAGGAGCGCGTGGCGGCACTGGAGCGCAAGCTTGCCGACGTGCAAGCCGAGGCGGCCACGCTGGTGGCAGAGACGCACCGGCAGTACCGGCGAGACCTGGTGCCGCTGCCGCAGACCGATCTCATCAGACGTCCGGGCTCGGGGCCCGGAGCAGGGCCGAATCCGCAGGGCTGACTCGGCTGGCCATTAGCTGTCGAATCAATAAATCTGAGTCAATCAGTATCAAGTTTTCTGTTAAACTTGACATCATGAACAACGACGCAGATCCTTGCAACCGTCCGCTGCCGTCCAGCCCGCTGACGCACAAGTGCCAAGAGGCGCTGGCATCGGCGGCAGCCGCCGCGCAGAGTCAGGGTCATCCCGAGATCACCCGGGCGCACCTGCTGGCGGCGCTCGTCTCCCAGCCAGAGGGCTTGGTGCTCCCCGTGCTCGCACGCGCCGGCATCGAGCCGGCTTCCGTGCGTACGCGGGCGCTGGAGGCGCTCGGGCGGCTGCCGCGCGGCTTCAGCACGCAAGAGTCACGGCAACCCGGGCTCGCCCGCGAGCTGGCCGAAGCGCTGCAGGCTGCCGACGCGGAGCGCGCCCAGATGGGCGACGACTACCTGTCCACCGAACATCTGTTGCTGGCGCTCGCCGACGACCTTGATGCCGACCGCGATGCGCTGGCGGCTCTGGTCGGCGAGTTGCGCGGCAGCACACGGGTCACGTCGCCGACTCCGGAGAACTCCTATGAGGCACTCGAGCGATTCGGCCGCGACCTCACGGCCGAGGCTCGCGACGACCAGCTTGATCCCGTCATCGGCCGAGATGACGAGATCCGCCGGATCATCCAGGTGCTGTCGAGACGCACCAAGAACAACCCCGTCCTGATCGGCGAGCCGGGTGTGGGAAAGACGGCGATCATCGAAGGCCTGGCCCGTCGCATCGCCGAGGGCGACGTTCCTGACGGCCTGCGCGACAAGCGCGTCGTGGCGCTGGACCTGGCTGCGATGGTGGCTGGAGCCAAGTACCGGGGCGAGTTCGAGGAACGGCTCGAAGCAGTGCTGAACGAGATCGTCGAGTCCGAGGGCGAGATCATCACCTTTCTCGACGAGGTGCACACGCTGGTGGGCGCAGGCGCGGGCGGCGAGAGTTCGCTCGACGCAGCCAACATGCTCAAGCCGATGCTGGCGCGGGGCCAGCTGCGCCTCGTCGGCGCGACGACGCTCGACGAGTACCGCCAGCACATCGAAGACGACGCTGCGCTCGAACGGCGTTTCGCCCCCGTCTATGTGGGCGAGCCATCGGTCACCGACGCAGTGGCCATCCTGCGCGGGTTAAAAGAGCGCTACGAGGTCCACCACGGCGTGCGCATCACCGACGCAGCGCTGGTGGCCGCTGTCACGCTGTCGGATCGATACCTGCGAGAGCGATTCCTGCCCGACAAGGCCATCGATCTGATGGACGAGGCCGCCAGCCGCCTGCGCATCGAGATCGATTCGGTACCGCTCGAGATCGACGTGTGCGAACGGCGCATCCGCCAGCTCGAGATTGAGGAACTGGCGCTGGGCAGCGAGGAGTCGTCGAATGGATCACTGAATGGGTCGAGCAGCAGTGCGCTCGGCAGCCAGGGGCAGCAGAACCAGCGCCGCGAAGCGATCGCCGAAGAACTGGCGTCTGAGCGCGAACGGGTTGCTGGGCTCAAGGCGCACTGGCAGGCGGAAAAGGCAGCCATCGACCAGATCCGGGCACTGAAGTCCGAAGCCGAGGCGCTGGCCGCCGCTGTCGAGCGGGAAACGGATCTCGAGCGGGCTGCGGAGATCCGCTTCGGCCAACTGCCCGAGGTGCACCGGCGCCTCGACGAAGCGGCCACCGAGCTGACACGACTGCAGGCCGGCAAGCGGATCCTGCGGGAAGAGGTGGACGCGAACGACATCGCCGAGGTGGTGTCGCGCTGGACGGGCATCGCCACGAGCCGGCTGCTCGAAGGAGAAGTGCACAAGCTGGTGCACCTCGAAGAGACGTTGGCCCGCCGGGTCGTCGGCCAGCACCATGCCGTTGCGGCGGTCGCCAATGCCATCCGGCGCAGCCGTGCCGGGCTGAGCGAGCCGGATCGGCCCATCGGCAGCTTCCTGTTCCTGGGCCCGACCGGCGTCGGCAAGACCGAGCTCGCGCGTGCACTCGCCGAGGCGCTGTTCGACGACGAGCGCGCCATGGTGCGTATCGACATGTCGGAGTACCTGGAACGGCACTCGGTCAGCCGCCTGATCGGCGCACCCCCCGGCTACATCGGCCATGACGACGGCGGCCAGCTGACCGAGGCAGTCCGCCGCCGGCCGTACTCGGTCGTCCTGCTCGATGAGATCGAGAAGGCACACGCCGATGTGTTCAACGTGTTGCTGGCTGTGCTCGACGACGGTCGGCTGACGGACGGTCAGGGGCGCACCGTCGACTTCTCCAACGTCGTGCTCATCATGACGTCGAACCTGTCGGTGGACCCAGCGGAGTTCTTCGCACCGGAGTTCATCAACCGTGTCGACGAGCTACTGCAGTTCGACGCCCTCAGCCGCAGCGATGTGGCTGCTATCGCCGAGCGGCAGCTGGAGATCCTGCGCAGCCGCCTTGCCGATCGCGAGATCACGCTGGACGTGACAGCGACAGCGGCAGAACTGCTCGCCAACCGCGGGTACGACCCCGCCTACGGTGCCCGGCCGCTCCGGCGCTTGATCCAGCGCGAACTGACCGATCCGCTGGCCTCCGGCCTGCTCGACGGCACGTTCGCCGATGGCGACGCCGTGACGGTGGACAACGTCGACGGCTCGTTCAGCCTCAGCACGTCGTCGAGGGGGGCACGCGTCGCGCCCGCGGCGCCCGACGGGGCGCAGCCGTGGCCGCAAGCCTCCTGAACGCCGTGCCGGACGGCCGGATCCGCCGCAAATCCGGCGGCCCCGGAGGGGCCACTCCCTAGACTGATTTGGTGACGACGACAGCGTCCTGCCGGCTGGCGATGGGCTGAATCATGCCGGGCTCGATCGTCGTAGGAACGCAATGGGGCGACGAGGGCAAGGGCCGCATCGTCGACATCGTCGCCAAGGAATGCCAGCACGTCGTTCGCTACCAAGGCGGCCACAACGCTGGGCACACGATCGTCGTCGACAGCGAGACGTTCGCCCTGCAGCTCATTCCCAGCGGGGTGCTGTACGAGCACGTGACGCCGATCATCGGCAACGGCGTGGTGATCAATCCGTGGGTGCTGATCGATGAGATCGACATGCTCGCCAGCCGCGCCGTCGACTGCGGCCGGCTGATGCTCAGCCCTGCGGCGCACCTGGTGCTGCCCTACCACCAGATCGCCGACGAGCTTGCCGAAGCGCAACGCGGTGATGCCAAGCTCGGTACCACCAAGCGCGGCATCGGGCCTGCGTACGCCGACAAGGCGGCACGAGTCGGGCTGCGAGTCGAGGATCTGCTCGAGCCGATGACGCTGCGCTCGCGATTGCTGAGCGTGCTGGCCGACCGCAACGCTTATCTGCAGCGGGTATACGACCATCCCGGCGTCGATCCCGACGAGTTGGCCGACCAGCTCATCACTGAGGTGGCACCCCGGCTGGCGCCGCTGGTGGCCGACACCATCGGCTGGCTCCACGAAGCGCTGCACGCGGGCGAGCGGGTGCTTTTCGAAGGCGCCCAAGCCACGTTCCTCGACCTCGACCACGGCACCTACCCGTTCGTCACGTCGTCGAACCCGGTGGCAGGGTTCGCGCTGGTCGGCTCGGGTATCGGCCCCGGCGCGATCGATCAGGTCATCGGCATCGCCAAGGCGTACACCACCCGGGTGGGTTCTGGACCCTTCATCACCGAGCTGGACGGCGAGACCGCCGAGCATCTACGAGATCGCGGCGCGGAATACGGCACCAACACCAACCGGCCGCGCCGCTGCGGCTGGTTCGACGCCGTCATGGGCCGTCAGGCCGTGCGGCTGAACGCCTGCACCGAGATCGCGCTCACCAAGCTCGACGTGCTCGACGAGCTCGACACGATCAAGGTCTGCGTCGCCTACGAGGTGGACGGTCACCGCTACGACTACCTGCCCCACCTGCGCTCGCTGCATGACCGGGCTGTCCCCGTCTACGCCACGCTGCCGGGCTGGAAGACGCCGCTCGACAAGGTCACCCAGCGATGGCAGTTGCCGCGCGAAGCGGTCGACTACATCGTCTTTCTCGAACGTCAGCTCGGCCTGCCGATCCGGTATGTCTGCGTCGGCCCTGGCCGCGAGCAGTACATCCGCTTCGCAGCGTGAGCTGCGAAGTTTGGACCCGGCGCGGCGTGAGCTGCGCTGACTGAGCGGGGGTATCCCGGTGAGAGTGTGCGTGGTCGGCCAGGGCGGTCGTGAGCATGCGTTCGCGTCGGTGTTGCGCCGGACTGCCGATGTCGTGGTGACTCCGGGGAACCCTGGCATTGAGGGCAGCGTCGCAACACCGCCCACCGAGATCGATGCCGATCTGTTCGTGATCGGCCCGGAAGGGCTGCTGGCAGACGGCCTCGCTGATCGCCTGCGGGCAGGCGGCCGGCTCGTGTTCGGACCGGGCGCCGACGGCGCCGCGCTGGAGAGCTCCAAGGCGTGGATGAAAGAAGTGGTCAGCGCCGCCGGTGTGCCCACTGCCGCCTACGCCACGTTCGACAGTGACCCAGCAGAGCGTCGCGCAGCACACGCCTACCTGGAAACGCTGCCGCCGCCGTATGTCATCAAGACGAGCGGCCTCGCTGCCGGCAAGGGCGTGCTGGTCACCGACGAGCTGGCGCAAGCCCACGCCGATGTCGACGCCAAGCTGGACGGCACTGCGTTCGGGGATGCCGGCCGCCGCATCGTCATCGAAGAGGGAATGCGAGGCCCCGAGGTGTCGCTGTTCGCGCTGTGCGACGGCCGCAGCGCTGTGCTGCTGCCCACGGCTGTGCGCGATCACAAGCGCGTCGGCGACGGCGACACGGGGCCCAACACGGGCGGCATGGGCTGCGTGTCGCCGCTGGCCGACGTCGACCGGGCCGCCTGCGCCGAACTGGCCGCGCTGGCGTTCGAGCCGACGCTGGCCGAGCTGACCCGGCGAGGCGTCGACTACCGCGGCGTGCTCTACGCCGGCTTCATGCTGACCCTCGACGGACCCCGCCTGCTGGAGTTCAACGTCCGCTTCGGCGATCCCGAGGCACAGGTCACGTTGCCGCGCATCGAGAACGATCTCGCGCTGCTGCTGGCAGGGGCCGCGGCAGGCGAGCTGACTGACCAGATTCGAGTCTCCGAGGACGCCATGGTGTGCGTGGTGTGCGCTGCGGAGGGCTATCCAGCAGCGCCGCGCACAGGCGACGTCATAGCGGGCCTTGAGGGGGCGCGCGAAGTGCCAGGCGTCACTGTCTTCTGCGCAGGCGTCGGGGCCGCCGACGGGCAAGCGGCCCCGCCTGAATCGCTGGTGACAGCGGGCGGCCGTGTGCTGAATGTGTGCGGCCGCGGGCCCGATGTGGCGGTAGCGCGCGACCGTGCGTACGAAGCCGTGCGGCACATCAGCTGGCCAGGAATGACCTACCGCACCGACATCGCCGCGGCCGCGGCCGCGGCCGCCGCCGTCCTCAACCGATGAGAGCTGCTGTCCAGTTCGGAAATCGCCCCGTCACCCACTCCGGGCGGCGAGACTCAGACGGTACGTCGATGGGCACTACGCCAATGCATGTCAGGAGAGCAAGTCGATGAAGGTCGCCATCTTGATGGGCTCGCCGAACGATGCGTCGAAGATGGCACCCGCTGCCGAGATGCTCGACCGCTTCGGCGTCGAACACGTGACTGAGGTGATGAGCGCTCATCGCACACCTGCAGCCGTAGCGTCGTTTGCTACCGGTGCACGCGATGCCGGCTTTGCCGCGGTCATCTGCGGGGCGGGCATGGCAGCGCACCTGGCCGGTGTGGTGGCTGCCCACACCACCCTGCCGGTGATCGGTGTGCCGCTCAGCGGCGGCCTCGCCGACGGCCTCGATGCGCTGCTGTCGACGGTGCAGATGCCGAAGGGCATCCCGGTCGCCACCGTTGCGGTGAACGGCTCGGCGAATGCGGCTGTGCTCGTCACCGAGATGCTGGCGGTGACCGATACGGAGCTCGCTGCCCGTTTGGACGAGTTCCGCGCCGCTGGTGCCCGGTGAGGCTGGGCACGGTGAGATTGGCGTGAGCCCCGAGGTCATTCCCAACGTTCTGGCGTCGCGCTACGCCTCTGCGGAGATGGCCGAGCTGTGGTCGCCCCGACACAAGGTCATCCTCGAGCGGCGGCTGTGGTTAGCGGTGCTCGAGGCGCAGCGAGACGCGGGTGTCGACGTGCCAGAGGGCGCGCTGGAGGCGTACCGAAACGTCGTCGAGGTGGTCGACCTCGACTCGATCACCGAGCGGGAACGGATCACCCGCCACGACGTGAAGGCACGCATCGAGGAGTTCTGCGCGCTCGCTGGCTACGAGCAGATCCACCGCGCCATGACGTCGCGCGATGTCACAGAGAACGTCGAGCAGTGCCAGGTCACCGCAGCATTGGGCTTGGCCGCCCAGCGCATGGCGGCCTTCATCGTGCGCACCGCCGCGTTGGCCGGCGCCCACCGAGATCTCGTGATGACAGCGCGCACGCACAATGTGCCCGCGCAAGCAACCACGCTGGGCAAGCGCTGGGCCACGATCGGCACCGAGGCGCTCGCGTCGCTCGAGCGCATCGAGGAGCTCGTGGCGCGCTACCCGCTGCGTGGCATCCGCGGACCAGTGGGCACCCAGCAGGACATGCTGGAGCTGTTGGGCGGCGATCAGGCGGCGGTGGATCGCCTGGAGCGACGCATCGCGGCCGAGCTGGGGTTCACCCGGGTGCTCGGTTCCGCCGGGCAGATCTATCCCCGCTCACTCGACCTGGACGTTGTCGCAGCGCTGGTCGGCGCCGCGGCACCGCTCGGCAACATGGCGCTTGGCGTGCGGCTCGCCGCCGGGCACGAACTGGTCACCGAAGGCTTCGCTGCCGGCCAAGTCGGTTCGTCTGCCATGCCGCACAAGATGAACACCCGCTCGTGCGAGCGGATCACCGGCCTCGTGACCGTCCTGCGCGGACATCTCACGATGGCCTCGCAGCTTGCCGGCGACCAATGGGACGAGGGTGATGTGAGCTGCTCGGTGGTGCGCCGCATCGTGCTCCCCGATGCGTTCTTCGCACTCGACGGAGCGCTGGAGACTGCCTTCAGCGTCCTCGACGGCTTCGCCGTCTTTCCGGCTCGGGTCGAATCCGAACTGTCCGCATACCTGCCGTTTCTCGCCACCACCCGCCTGCTTGCCGCCGCTGTGGCAGCAGGCGCCGGCCGCGAGGAGGCGCACGAGCGCATCGGCGCCCATGCGACCGCGACGGTGCTGGCGCTGCGCGAGGGCACCGTCGACCGCAATGATCTCGCAGCTCGCATAGCGGCCGATCCCGAGCTGCAGCTCAGCCACGACGACGTCGCCGCGGCGCTGGCGGATCCGGCGTCGTTCAGCGGCCGCGCCGCAGATCAAGTCGACGAGTTCGTGGCCGCCGTGGGCAAGGTGGCGGAACGGTACGGCGCAGCCGTCGACTACGAGCCGGGCGAGGTGCTGTGAGCCGAGCAGCGGGTGACGATCAACGATGACAAGAGAGGCAACGTGAGCGAGCTCGAGCTAGTCCACCGCGGGAAGGTACGCGAGATGTACCGCGTCGACGACAGACACCTGTTGATGGTCGCCAGCGACCGCATCTCGGCCTTCGACGTCGTGTTCGACGAGCCGGTGCCCGACAAGGGCCGGGTGCTGACGGCCATGACGGCCTGGTGGTCGACGTGGCTCGGCGACATCGCGCCGACCCATGTGGTCTCAGCCGACCCCGCGGACTTCCCGGCTGCGGCACAACGATCCGAATGGGCCGGCCGAGCCCTGCTCGTTCGCCGGGCCGAGATGCTGCCGATCGAGTGCATCGTGCGCGGGTACATCACCGGTTCGGCCTGGAAGGAATACCGCGAGCGCGGCACCATGCACGACGAGCCGCTGCCGGCCGGCCTGCTCGAGTCGCAGCAGCTCCCCGAGCCGGTCTTCACGCCGTCCACCAAGGCAACCGATGGGCACGACGTGAACATCTCGTTTGACGCCGCCGCAGAGCTGGTCGGCGACGACGCCGCCACTGCCGCCCGCCAAGTGTGCGTCGATGCCTACAGCACGGCGGCCGCTCATGCGTCCGAGCGGGGGATCATCATCGCCGACACCAAGTTCGAGCTGGGCTATGTGGACGGCGCCCTGGTCGTCGCCGACGAGTGGCTCACTCCCGACTCGTCGCGCTTCTGGCCCAAGGATCACTGGCAGCCCGGCGCATCGCCGCCGTCGCTCGACAAGCAGCCGGTGCGCGACGCCACCGAAGCCACCGGCTGGAACAAGGAGCCGCCCCCGCCGCCGCTCACCGATGAGGTGGTTGCCGCCACCCGTGCTCGCTACATCGAGGCGTACGAGACGCTGACCGGCGAGTCGTTCGACGACTGGTTGGCGCACCCCGGCGTGCCGGCGGGAGCCACCGCTTCATGAACCGCTGGGATGTGCTGGTGGAAGTCTCGCCACGAGCCGAGATTGCCGATCCAGCCGGCACCACGATCGAGCGAGCCCTCGCAGCGCTCGGATTCGGCGGCGTGAGCGGCGTGCGGGTCGGCAAAGCCATCCGCATGGAGGTCACCGCCGCAGATGCTTCCGAGGCCCGTTCGGTGACGGAGCAGATGTGCGACCGCCTGCTGGCAAACCCGGTGATCGAAGACGCCCGCATCGAGCTGCGTGCCGTGGCGCAGGATCACAACACGTGAGCGCCCCGTGAGTGTGCCGATGAGTGTGCCAATGAGTGTGACGGTCGGCGTCGTCCAATTCCCCGGCACGAACTGCGATCTCGACACGCTCGATGCGCTGGCGGATCTCGGGGCACGAACAACGCTGCTGCGCAGTGACGAAACCTCGCTGGGCGGCGTCGACGCCGTCGTCATTCCGGGTGGATTCGCGCACGGTGACTACCTGCGTACCGGCGCAATCGCCCGCTTCTCGCCGGTCATGGACGCAGTGGCGTCATTCGCGGGTGCCGGAGGTCCCGTGGTCGGCATCTGCAACGGATTCCAAGTACTGACCGAGGCAGGTCTGCTGCCGGGAGCATTGCGACCCAATGCCGGGCTTTCGTTCCTGTGCCAGCCGCAGAAACTGATGATGGCGTCGGTGAATCATGTATTGGGACATGGGCTGTCGCCATCGGATGAACTGAGCATTCCCATCAATCATTTTGAGGGGAACTATGTGTGCGATGGTGCGACATTGCGACGTTTGCGCGAGAACAGTCAAGTGGTGATGCGCTATGTCGACAATCCCAATGGTTCAGTGGACGACATCGCTGGCATTTGCAACGAAACCGGCAATGTGGTGGGTTTGATGCCCCATCCGGAACGGGCGACATCGGAGCTGTTGGGCTCTACCGACGGACGCAAGTTGCTCAAAGCGTTGCTGTATACGGCAGCGAGCAGCCGCCAAGCCGCTGGTCACCGCGCCGCATGAAGACGCGTCTGTCTGCGATGGCTCTCGTTTCGCTCGCCGAGAGCTGGAGAATCTGAAGTGTCAGCCGCCCCGTGTGATGCCCGCACGGGCCAGCATGTCGGCAGGAACGCCGAATTCTCGCCATGTGGCGTACTGAATTCCCTTGCGCTGCCCGTAGTTGGCAGCGTGAGTGACAAAGCCCTCCTCGACAGAAGCCATATCGGGCTCGACCTGCAGCGCTTCGATAGCCGCCTCGACATCCCGGCGCTCTTGCATCAGGAGCAAGCGCTTGATGGGCTTTGCCTCGGCAATCTGGGCATCGATTGCGTCTTTCTTGGCGTTCAGCGACTCCGCACTCTGCTTGCGACCGGGACGAGGCCGGTGAGTTTCGAGGGCCTCAAGATAGTCCCGCACTGCTGCGGCCTCGATGCGGCCCGCGGCAATAACCGCTTTGTGTTCGTCGGACATGGTTCGTTCGCTCATGACGTCTGTATAGCACGACGTTTTCCAGTATCCAATGAACTCGGGTTGATGTGACTGCAATAGTTTCCGATACAACCAGCATTCATGCGGCACTTGGCCTGACCGATGACGAATACGGCCGCATTTGCGAGCTCTTGGAGCGTGAACCGAATCATCTCGAACTCGCGATGTATGCGGTGATGTGGTCCGAGCATTGCTCGTACAAGTCGTCGCGCCGTCATCTCGCTCGTTTGCCCACTGAGGCCCCGTGTGTGCTCGTCGGACCAGGTGAGAACGCCGGTGTTGTCGACGTCGGCGACGGTATTGCCGTTGCCGTGCGCATCGAGAGCCACAACCATCCCTCGGCCATCGAGCCATATCAAGGCGCGGCAACCGGAGTCGGCGGCATCCTGCGAGACATCTTCACCATGGGCGCGCGGCCCATTGCGCTCGCCGATCCGCTGCGCGTGGGGCCGCTGGACGAGCCGCGCAGCAACTGGATCGCCGAGGGAATCGTCAGCGGCATCTCGGGGTATGGCAACAGCGTCGGCGTTCCGACTGTTGCCGGCGAATTCGTGTCGTGCGAGACGTACCGAGACAACCCGCTGGTGAATGTTGCCGCGCTCGGGATCATGCCGACTGAGCGTCTGGTGCTCGGCCGCGCCACCGAGGTGGGCAGTGCGGCCGTGCTCATGGGCGCGAGCACCGGCCGCGACGGCATCGGCGGCGTCAGCGTGCTGGCGTCGGCGGGATTCGACGAGGCCGACGACGATGCCACGAAGCGCCCGAGCGTTCAGGTCGGCGATCCCTTCGAGGAAAAGCGTCTCATCGAGGCATGCCTGGAACTGCTGGAGGCAGGGCTCGTCAGCGGCATCCAGGATCTCGGCGGCGCCGGTTTGACGTGCGCTGCGAGCGAGACGGCCTCGCGTGGCGGTACCGGCATGGAGGTGGATGTCAGCGTCGTGCCGCTGCGCCAGCACGGCATGGAACCGTTCGAGATCATGACATCGGAGTCTCAGGAGCGCATGCTGGCGATTGTCTCGTCAGCCAACGTCGATCGGGTGCTCGAGATCTGTTCACGCTGGGAGGTGAGCTCGACGGTGGTCGGGCGCGTGACCAGCGACGGCATGCTGCGCGTGCGCGATGGGGTGGATGGCCCAGTCCTGGCCGAGGTTCCGGCGAGCACGCTGCACGACGACGCGCCGTCGTACGACCGTCCGATGCGGCCTCCGGCCGATCTGACCCTCCGGCGCAGCGTCGACCCGGCGGCTGATCCCGCCGCGGGCAGCTCCAGCGACTGTGCTGCGGACCTGTTGGCGATGCTCGCCGACCCGAGCTGGGTGTACCGCCAGTACGACCACCAGCTGTTCCTGAACACGGTGGTCGGCCCGGGCCGCGACGCCACGCTGCTGCGACTGCGAGACCCTCGCAACGGCACCCCGACCGGGCGCGGCCTTGCCGTGTCGGTGGACGGCAACCACCGCTGGTGCGATGCCGATCCTCGCTGGGGCACCGCCATGGTGGTCATCGAGGCGGCGCTGAACCTCGCCTGCGTGGGCGCCGATCCGCTCGCGCTCGTCAACTGCCTCAACTTCGGCAATCCGACGTATCCCGAGGTCATGTGGCAGCTTTCTGAGGCCATCGACGGCATGGCGGAAGCCTGTGACGCACTCGGCGTGCCCGTCGTGGGCGGCAACGTCAGCCTCTACAACGAGACCAACGGCACCAATATCAGCCCGACACCGGTGGTATGCCTGCTCGGTGTGCATCCCGACCTCACTCGCCGGCCGATCGCCGACGAGTTGCCGTCGGGCACGGCGCTCATTCTGGTGGGCTCGCCCGGCCCGGCCGTCGGGGACGACACAGGCACCGACACGTCGTCGCGGGGTCCCACGGCGCTGGGCGGCAGCCGGTGGGCGTGGGAACGTCGTGGCTGCCGCGACGGCGCGCTGCCCGACCTCGACCTCGCGGGCAGCGCCGCAACAGCCCGGTTCGTGGCTGCAGCCGTGCGGGAGGGTCTCGTGCGGTTCGCGCATGATGTCTCCGACGGTGGCATCGCCGTGGCGATCGCGGAAATGTGCTGTCACGGCGGCACGGGCGTGCAAGCGCGGGTTCCGTCGCTGGGAGGCCCGTCGCCGGCGGAGCGGGCGCTGTTCGCTGAACCGCCGGGCCGCGTGTTGGTCGCAGTTGAAGCTGACGATGCCGAGCGGCTCGCGCACGCGGCCTCTGCAGCAGGGCTCGCGAGCCGCCGGCTCGGGCCGTTCGGCGGATCGAGCGTGCAGATCGGGCGCTTCGCAGAACCCGGTATCGACATCGACGTGGCCCTCGCCGACACGCTGGCCCGCTGGAGCGGTGCCTTGCCCGGAGCGTTCGCACAGCCCGTCGACGGGGAGGCGGCGTGAGCGGCACCCCGGCCGACGGCGTGGATCTGGTCAAGCCGCGCGAGGCCTGTGGCGTCGTCGGCGTGTACCTGCCGGGCGGGCCCGTGGCCCACCTGAGCTATCTCGGGCTGTACGCGCTGCAGCACCGGGGGCAGGAATCAGCCGGCATCGCGGTGTCCGACCGCACCCACATCACAGTGGTGAAGGACATGGGCCTGGTCGCCAGCGCCTTCGATGATCGCGTGCTTGCAGGACTCGAAGGCGACCTCGCCATCGGCCACACCCGCTACTCCACCACGGGTTCGAGCTCCTGGCGTGCAGCGCAGCCCTTCTACCGGGGGCTTGACGGCACGGAATTCGCGCTCGGTCACAACGGGAACCTCACCAACACGGCCGAGCTGGCAGCCTCCTCGGGGATGCTCGACGGGGTGGTCACCAGCGACAGCGACTTGGTGGCCGAGCTGATCGCCCAGCGCATCAACGCCACACCGCAGATCACCCGCACCCGCCCACGCGAGGCCGTCACGGAAGCGCTCGCAGAGGTACTGCCCAGCCTGCGCGGGGGCTTCACGTTTGTGGTGGCCGACCGCGACCGCCTGATCGGGGTTCGTGATCCGCATGGCATCTGGCCGCTGTGCCTGGGCCGCTTGGATGTCGACGAGCAAGCGGGTGACGACGCTGGGAGCAGCCAGTCCAGCGGCGGCTGGGTGCTGGCATCGGAGAACCCTGCGCTGGAGGTGGTCGGCGCGACGTTCGAGCGCGAGATCCAGCCAGGCGAGATGATCGTCATCGACGCAGCCGGGTGCCGCTCGCTGTGGCCCTTTGCAGCCACATCGTCAACCGGCGACGGGGCGTCCCCGTACTTGTGCGTCTTCGAGTTCGTGTATTTCTCGCGCCCCGATACCACCTTGGCTGGCCAGAACGTGCATGCGGCCCGCCAGCGCATGGGCGCCCACTTGGCAACCAACGCGCCGGTCGATGCCGACCTGGTGATGCCTGTTCCCGAGTCGGGCATTCCTGCTGCGCAGGGCTACGCACGTGCCAGCGGCATCGCCTACGGCGACGGGCTGGTCAAGAACCGCTACATCGGTCGCACCTTCATCGCTCCGAACCAGCACGTCCGATCGCTGGGTGTGCGGACCAAGCTGAATCCGATCAGCCCCAACATCGACGGTCGCCGGCTCGTGGTGGTCGACGATTCGATCGTGCGTGGCACCACCACCCGGTCGATCGTGGAGATGCTGCGCAGCGCCGGCGCTGTCGAGGTGCACCTGCGCATCTCCTCGCCCCCGTACCGCTGGCCGTGCTTCTACGGCATGGACACCGGCACCTCCGACGAGCTGCTGGCCGCGAATCGCGACCTGGCCGAGATCGAGGCATACCTGGGAGTCGATTCGCTGGCCTACCTGAGCCTGGATCAGCTCGTCGAGGCCACCGGCGTGCCTGGCGGCGGGTTCTGTCATGCGTGCCTGACCGGCGAGTATCCGGTGGAGATCGGCGCGGGGGCGCGGGCCGAAGTGTTCGGCAGCGCTGCCGACGAGCCGAATCGCTCGCTGATCGCGACGGGCAGCGTGCAACGTGCTGCCGTCGCCGAGTCCGTCGCTGGATGACGCCCGCATCTGTGGACCCACCCGCTGGCGCACCCGAAGCCGGCGATTCCGGGCCGCTGACCTACGAAGCGGCGGGAGTGAGCATCGACGCGGGCGACGAGGCGGTGCGGCGTCTGGCGCCCCACGCTCGCAGCACCTACCGGCCTGAGGTGCTGAGCGACATCGGAGCGTTCGGGGCGGTCACGGCCCTGCCGGAGGGCTTCGCCGACCCGGTGCTGGTGAGCGCGAATGACGGCGCGGGCACCAAGCCCCTCATTGCCGCTGCGCTCGGCCGGTGGGACACGATCGGGATCGACGTGGTGGCCATGTGCGTCGACGACATCGTCACGCTCAGTGCACAGCCGCTGCTGTTCCACGATCAGATCACCGCAGGACGCCTCGACCCCGACGTCGTCGAGGCGATCGTGACGGGCTTGGCCGCCGGCTGCCGCAGCGCCGGCTGCGCGCTGGTCGGAGGCGAGCTGGCCGAGCACCCCGATGCGCTCGCTCCCGGCGACTATGACATCGCCGGCTTTGCCGTGGGCGTGGCCGAACGCGCACGGCTGCGAGGCTCCATCGCAGGCGACGCGACGCTCGTGGGGCTGGCGTCGGGTGGGCTTCGATGCAACGGCTACAGCCTCGCCCGCCGCGTCCTGCTCGGTGAGACGCCCGACGCGGCGGTGCTCGGCTCGCCCGCCTGGCCGGGTGCCGATCATTCGCTGGGCGACGAGATGCTGCGACCCTCGGTCATCTACGCCCCCGCGGTGCTAGCGCTCTTCGACGAATGCGGCGCGCTTGGGGCTGCGCACATCACCGGCGGGGGACTGGTGGCGAATGTGGCCCGCATGCTCGGCCCCGATGTCGATGCGGTGCTGCGGCGCGGATCCTGGCCGGTGCCCAGGATCTTCGGCCGCATTGCGGATGCCGGCCCGGTCACGCCCGAGGAGATGGAACGCGTCTTCAACCTCGGCATCGGCATGGTGATTGCCGTGCCCCCGCCGGAGGCCGATGCGGCGGTTGCGGTTGCGCAAGGCGCTGGCCACCAGGCTTGGGTGATCGGCGAGATCCGCCCGGGCGCGGGCACTGCCCACCTGGTCCAAGCGGGCAGCTAGAGCCAAATCGACGGGTCCAGCCCAATACCCTGCCTGCCCATTATCCGGACAGCGCCCCAGGCGCGCCAGGAGCACCGATGACTGCCACTGCGGGGTCGCGACCCACCGCCGCCTATTCCGCCACGCTCGAAGTCGAGCTGGCCCACCAGCCGGGCACGCTCGGCCGGCTGTGCACCGCAATCGGCGACGTAGGCGGCAACATCCAGAGCCTCGACGGCTTCACCATCACCCAGGGCACCCTGCGCCAGCACATCGTGGTGGATGCGTCCAGCGAGCAGCACATCGTTCAGATCTGCGACGCAGTCAACGGGCTCGAAGGCATCACGGTCATCTCCTCGATGGACCGCACGTTCGAGCTGCACGAGGGCGGCAAGCTCGAGACAGTCACCCGCATCCCGCTGCGCAATGCCGATGACCTCTCCATGGCCTATACGCCCGGCGTCGCTCGTGTCTGCCGGGCGATCGCTGATCAGCCCGAGCGTGTACACGACCTGACGATCAAGGGCAACACGGTCGCCATCGTCAGCGACGGAACGGCGGTGCTCGGCCTCGGTGACATCGGCCCGGCGGCCGCGATGCCGGTGATGGAGGGCAAGGCGCTGCTCTTCAAGGAATTCGCTGGCGTGGACGCGTTCCCGATCTGCCTCGACGTCAACGAGGCCGACGAGATCGTCGAGACGGTCATCCGGCTGGCGCCCACCTTCGGCGGCATCAACCTGGAGGACATCGCGGCACCCGGGGCCTTCGAGGTCGAGGAAGCGCTGCGGGCCGCGCTCGACATCCCCGTGTTCCACGACGACCAGCACGGCACCGCAGTGGTCGCGCTGGCTGCGCTCGAGAACTCGGCGCGGATCGTGGGCAAGGAGCTGGCGAACCTGCGCTGCGTCATCCTGGGGGCGGGTGCCGCCGGGGTTGCGACCGCCAAGATCCTGCTGGGCGCCGGCATCGGCGACGTGATCGCCTGCGACCGCAAGGGCACCATTCATCCCGGTCGCTCCGAGCTGAACCACGCCAAGGAATGGCTGGCGGCCAACACCAACGCCGAGCGCGTGGCCGGCTCGGTGTCCGACGCCATGGCCGGCGCCGACGTGTTTCTCGGCCTCAGCGGACCCGGGCTCATCACCCGCGACGACGTGGAGACGATGGCCGAGCGACCGATCGTGTTCGCCATGGCCAACCCCGACCCCGAGATCCTGCCCGACGCCATCGGCGACATTGCCGCCGTGGTGGCCACGGGCCGCAGCGACTACCCCAACCAGATCAACAACGTGCTGGCGTTCCCCGGCATCTTCCGTGGCGCCTTCGACGCGGGCGCCACAGATATCACCGAGAACATGAAGATCGCCGCCGCCGAGGCCATCGCTGCAGGCGTCTCCAGCGACGACCTCAGCCCCGACTTGGTCATCCCCACAGCCTTCGATCGCTCAGTAGTCCCAGCAGTGGCCTCCGCCGTAGCAACCGCGGCCCAAAAAGACCAAGTAACCCGCCGCTAAACAGGCCACACCCAAGCGCCCCACGAGAGTCGTCGCGACGGCACCCCTTAAGTTCGCGGCCGAGGGGCGAAGCCCTTCGAGCTTTCTATTGTTGTGAGCGGGGGCGAAGCCCCTTCGCTCGCACTAGGCAGTGGTCGGGACCGGCGTCGATCCGGTGACCTCACGCTTTTCAGGCGCGCGCTCTGCCAACTGAGCTACCCGACCGCGGTCCCGACGGGATTTGAACCCGCGACCTCTGGCTTGACAGGCCAGCGTGAACTCCAGACTTCACCACGGGACCAGCTGTATTGCTGTGTGCTTGCGCCGACGTCGAGATCGGGATCTCTGCCGATGCGAGCGCAGCAACGATAGCCACCTCGATCAGCAATCAGCGCCAGCGACCGCAGCACGCAGGCGGCCGGCGAGATCGCCGCGAGACAGCACTGACACTCCCTCGCCGCCGCACCACGCTGACAGCGCATGCAGCTCGGCTGCCAGTGCCTCCAGAGCGTCTGCGGAGGCCGCGGCGCCGCTGGGCCATGACGCCGGTTCAGCCCACGCAGCCGGTACTTCCAGCACGTTACGTTCCCGGTCGAAGCGCACATCGAGGCGCGCCGCCAGCGCATCGTCGTGCAGGAACGGCAGCACGAAGTAGCCGTACTGCCGCTTGGCCTTGGGCGTGTAGATCTCGATGCGGTAGTGAAAGCCGAACAGCCGCTCGGCGCGGGGGCGGTGCCACACCAGCGGGTCGAACGGGCTGAGCAGCACCGACCTCGACCGTCGCCGGGCAGCGCGCTGGCCGGCGGGCACATACCCCGGCCGATCCCAGCCCTCCACTGTTACCTGGCGGAGCTGTCCGCTCTCGACGAGCTCCGCTATGCGAGCGGGCGCGATGCGCTTCGGCAGGCGGTGGTAGTCGATGAGATCATCGGCGGTGGCGACGCCGAGGCACCGGGCGGCGTCTGCCAGCAGCGCCCGGTGCGCGTCGGGTTCGTCCACAACCGTCTCGACCACCTCGCTCGGCAGCACCCGTTCGATCACGTCGTAGCGCCGCACGAATCCGGTGCGTTCGGCCACGCCGACCCGGCCTGCCCAGAACAGCCACGCCAGCGCCAGCTTCCCGTTGCTGCGTGTTCCCCAGGGCCCGCGCACGCCCGGTCCCCACTCCATCGCAGCATCCACCTCAGCCGTGGATGCGGGGCCGTTGGAGTCGAGCCAGGCGAGCGCCGCACGAATCTTGGGCTGGTTGGCCTCTCCGAAGCGGGCGTAGCCGCTCCACATGTCGCCGGCAGCCCCCCGGCGCATCCGCCAGCCGAACAGCGGCCAGTCGGCCACACGCACGAACGACGCCTCATGGCCCCAGTACTCGGTCAGCTCCCGCTCGTCTGCCCGGCGTGCGTACGCCGCCCGCTCGAGCAACCCCAGCACGGCGTCGTGCGTGCCGCCCATCCGGGCGCGCAGCACCAGCAGGTGCGAGCGCGCCAGCACATTGACGGCGTCGATCTGCAGCAGGCCCATGCAATCCATGGCCCGTCGCAGATGCCGGACGTCCAGCCGCCCACCCGGCAGCGGTGAGGCGAGCCCTTGGGCGCCGATGGCGAGCCGTCGCGCCGCCCGCAGGCTCAGGCGAGCAGGCCGCGCCGCGGTCATGCGGTGCTCATGGGGCGCCCTCGACGGCGCCGCCGCTCAGCGTTCTTCTTTGAAGATGACGTGCCGGCGCAGCACCGGGTCGTACTTGCGCAGCTCGATCCGGTCGCGGGTGTTGGTCTTGTTCTTGCGCGTCGTGTACGTGTAGCCGCTGCCCTCGGTGGACTTCAGCTTGATGACGGGACGCTTGTCGCTCTTGGGCATCAGACTTTCTCCCCCCGACGGCGCAGATCGGCCACCACCGACTCGATGCCGCGCTTGTTGATGGTCTTGATGCCCTTAGCGCTGACGGTCAGCGTGACCCAGCGACTCTCGTTGGGCACCCAGAACCGCTTCCGCTGGATGTTCGGCTTGAACCAGCGCTTCGTCCGCCGATGCGAGTGCGACACGTTGAAGCCCGAGTGCGGCCGGCGGCCGGTGACTTGGCAGATGTTGCTCATGGGTGCCAGCTCCGCGGGATGGGCTCAACAGCAGCGCACAAGGCTAGCGAGCAGTCTGGTACCGACCCACTCAGCCGTCGGCCAGCCGGGGGATGATCTCGCTGCCGACGCGTTCGAGCACCTCGTAGCGGGGATCGAAGTTGGGCAGGATCATGATCTGGTCGAGTCCCCGCTCGCCCAGGTCAGCCAGCCGTTCGGTGACCGCCTCGGCAGTGCCCACGATGCAGGTGGCATCGATGAGCTCGTCGGTGAGAAACCGGGCCTCCTCGGGCAGCACCCAGCAGTTGTGGCCGGCGTGGATGCGCTGGTGGATGCGATCGGGGTCGGTGTCGTCGAGCATCGCGCAGTACTCGTCCCAGACCGCCTCCAGGCGGGCGCCGGGCGACCGTCCGAACTGTCGGTACTGGTCGTAGGAGTAGTGCAGCGACGCCATCGCGAAGGCGCCGGCCTCGTGGTGGACCCGCTCGCGCTGGCTGGCGAGCGTCTCGCCGTCGTCGAGGATGACGATGGTGGTGAGCGAGCACATCAGGTAGTCGGCGCGGTCGATCGTGCGACCTGCCTCGGCGGCGCCTTCTTCGATGTACTCCCAGACGCGCGCCGTGGCCGAGCCGTCAGGCGGCACCGAGAGCACCGCGCCATCGCCGTAGCGACCTGCCAGTCCCAGCGAGCGCGGCCCGAAACCCGACACGTACAGCGGGATCTCGTCGTCGAAGTTGACGAACCCGTTGTCCGGCATGATGTGGCGGATCGGCTGCGCGCTGCCGCCGAAGTGGTGGACGGCTTCCTCGCCACGCAGCAGCGGCCGCAGCGCTGCCAAGTACTGGTCGAACTCGGCGATGCGCTGGGGTTTGTGTCCCATGATCCGCATCGCGGTGTTGCCGGTGCCGATGCCGAGAAATGTCCGTCCGGGCGCGAGCGCGTTGATCGTGGCGATCGACGCGGCCGTCACAGGAGCGGGCCGCGTGCCCGAGACCGACACGCCGGTGCCGAGCTGGATGGTGCTGGTGCGCTCAGCGGCGAGCGCCAGCGTCGCGTAGCAGTCCGACCACAGCATGTGGCTGTCCGCGAACCAGGCATGCGTGTAGCCGAGCTCCTCGGCCCGCTCGACGTAGTCGAGATCGCCGATGTGCGATGCGATGCAGATTCCCAAGTCCATGTCTGTTCCCCGTTGTCGACCCGGCCGACCGCCGACATGTGCATCCCGGCCAGCGTGGACACGCTAGACACGAACCGTGGCATCCGATGCGGCGAAGTCGTCAAAGAAGGGCCGCAAGAAGGCGGCCCAGGCTCCTGCCGCGCAGCTCACGGTGAAGGCACGCCGACGCCACATCGAGCGGGGCCGCTATTCCAATGCGCCCGTGGACCGGGCTGCCGGCGGCGTGGTGTGCCATGACGGCGCCGTGCTGGTGGTGCACCGGCCGCGGTATGACGATTGGTCGCTGCCGAAGGGCCACCTCAACCGGGGCGAGTCCTGGGAGGAGGCGGCGCTGCGCGAGGTCCGTGAGGAGACGGGCGTGCGGTGCGCGATCACGTCTGCGCCCTACCCGGTCAGCTACATGATCGCCAGCGGGGTGCCCAAGCTGGTGCTCTTCTACGCGATGGCCCCGGCGAAGATGCCCAAGCGGCTCGCGGGCGACCCGAGCGAGGTCGACGAGGTGGCCTGGTGGGACATCGCCGACGCCGTACGGGCACTGAGTTACGAAACCGAACGCGAAGCCTGCGCCGCGCTCACCATCTCCCACCTGCGCCGCAGCACCTCCGCCGCCAGCTAGCAGCCGGCACCTGCCGGCTCGGCCTCTCATGGGTTTCTCATGAACGGCGTTCCAGAATGAGGCCATGGGTGCTGATCTGCCGAACCGGAGCAGCCCCGCGGTAGCCGTCGTCGACGACGATCAGCGCATCCGAGCGGCATTGCGACGCGCCCTGCAGCTCGAGGGCTATGACGTGCTCGAAGGCAGCGATGGCCTCGAGGGCGAGGCGCTGGCCGGCCGGGCAGACGTGATGGTGCTGGACGCCACCATGCCGAACCTGGGCGGCTTCGAGCTGTGCCGCCGCCTGCGCGCCGCCGGGAGCCGCCTGCCGATCCTGCTGCTGACGGCGCGGGGCACAACAGCGGACCGGGTGGAAGGCCTCGATGCCGGCGCCGACGACTACCTGGCAAAGCCGTTCGCGCTCGACGAGCTGCTGGCTCGACTGCGGGCGCTGCTGCGCCGGAGTGCCGAGGGCTCCTCGCCGGACGAAGGCGAGCGGCTGGCCTGCGCTGGCATTGTCCTTGACACGGCCAGCTACGAGGTGACCTGCGCGGGCGAGCCCGTCACGTTGACCCACACCGAGCACCGGCTGCTGGAACTGTTCCTGCGCAACCCCGGTCGTGTCCTGCACCGCGACGAGATCTACGACACGGTGTGGGGCTACGACGCGTCGCTGGCCTCGAACTCCTTGGAGGTCTACGTCGGCTACCTGCGGCGCAAACTCGCCTCCGCGTCGAACTCAGACGGCCACAGGCCGATCCAGACCGTGCGCGGCGTGGGCTACGTGCTCCGACCCACATGAGCTTCCGTACCCGGCTCGGACTGCTGGTGGCGGCCTCGGTTGCCGTCGCCGTGCTGGCGGTCTCGGGGGTAGCGCTCTGGATTGCCCGAGCCGAGGCCCGGTCGGCACTCGACCGCAAGCTGGACGACCGCGTCGCCGTGCTGGTCGCGAGCGGCGGGCGTCTGCCCGAGCGCCGCAGCGTGCAGTTCTTCGGGCGATTCGTGCCCCGGGACGTGCTCGCACAAATCGTGGCCCCGAACGGCGCAGTGGTGTACGCGTCTGACGAGGTGCTGCCGGTAACACCCGCAGACGTTGCCGTGGCCAATGGCCGGGTTCGTCGGCATCGAACCGATGTGTCAGCGGACGGTGTGCGCCTGCGAGTGCTGACGGTGCCGGTGGCACCCGCGGGAGCGCTGATGGTCGCCAGCCCGCTCGACGAGGTCGACGCGAACGTGGCGGGCCTGCGCAACGCGCTGGCTGTTGTGGCCGCCATCGGCGTCGCGGGCGCCGGACTGCTCGGATTCCTGGTGGCGGGCCGTGCCATCCGGCCGGTCCGGCGGCTCACCGATGCAGCACGGAACGTCGCGCAGACCCAAGATCTGGACCAGCCCATCGAGCTTGAGCGCGACGACGAACTGGGCGAGTTGGCTCGCAGCTTCAACGCGATGCTGGAGGCCCTGGCGCTGTCGCGCGCCCAGCAGCATCGGTTGGTCACCGACGCAGGCCACGAGCTGCGGACGCCGCTCACGAGCATCCGCACCAACATCGAATTGCTGGCGCGAGCCGAGCAGGTTGCGGCCCAACCAGCGGCCGCGACGGCTTCCGACGCGCCTGTCGGCGATGCAGTCGTTGCACTCGACAGCAATGAGCGCCGCCAGATGCTCGACGATGTCCAGTTCGAGCTCGACCAGCTCACCGAACTGGTGAACGAGCTCGTCGAGCTGGCGACCGACCAGCGATCCCAGGGCGAGCCGGAGCGCGTCGATCTGGCCGAGCTGGCTGCGTCGGTCATGGACCGGCACCGCCGCCGCACCGAGACGGATTTTGTGACCGCGTTCGAGTCGTGCGAAGTGGTCGCGAATGCGGCGCTAGTGGAGCGAGCGATCGGCAACCTCGTCGACAACGCCGTGAAGTGGTCGCCTCCGGGCGAGCCCATCGAGATCAGCGTCGCCGCAGTCGACCGGGAGGCTAACGTCCGAGTGCGCGACCGCGGACCCGGCATCCCCGCAGCCCTGCGTGAGACCGTCTTCGAGCGCTTCTACCGCGCCCCCGAAGCGCGCTCCCAGCCCGGTTCCGGCCTCGGACTGTCGATTGTCGACTACGTGGCCCGCAGCCACAACGGCTCAGCGTCGGTCATCGACACCGATGGCCCCGGCACCACCGTCGAACTCCGGCTCCCGCTGGCGGCCGATAGCGAATCGCCTTCCGTCGACTCGCTCTGAGTCTCAGGGCTCTTGCGCTCGCACCGAGATCGCCATCGTCGGGCAAGCACGCCGAATCCGGTGTTGACAGCGACCGTGTCACGCCACGTGACCGGACCGATTTCGAGGGGAAAGTGCTCCCAAACCTGCTGGTCAGGGGCCGTTTTCGGTGTCTAACAAACGTTCGTATATTAAACACCTGATCTGAGCCCGTCAAGCCAGGATCCCAGCTGTACGGCTCATCGCCCGCAGCGGCGCGTGAAACAGCCGCAAAGCCGCGTGCTTGCTGGGCTTGCGCGCCACATCAGTTCCGTGCGGCGTGGCCTCGGCGAGCTTCCGCGCGGGCCCGTTCGGGCGCACGGGCTCTGTCTACGAAACGAACGGTTTCTAGACAGGAGGGACCCGCCATGCCCAAACGACTCACCGCCGCGCTGGGCGCGCTGCTGGTATTCGCATCGGTGCTCGCAATCGTGCCGCTCGCGACCAGCGAGCCGGCCGACGCGCACACCAAGACCGTGCGCCGCTGCTCATTCGACCCCTTCGCCGGCCGGCAGTGCTGGAACGAGGCAGTGCCCCACACCCACCCCAAGCCGCTGCCGCCGCAGCGATGCGTGCCCGACATGCCGCTGCAAACCGACCGGCCCGGCCAGACAATCCACAGAGACGACGCGGCCAACAACGCCGAAGCAGCCCAGCCCGACAACAGCGCCGGTTCGGGCCAGTCCGGCTCAGCGGCCACGCAGTGCGACGTGACGCCGGTCATAAACCAGCCCACGCCCGACGACAAAGACGACGACAAAGACGACGACCCGGACCCTGATCCCGACCCGGACCCTGATCCCGACCCGGACCCGGACCCTGATCCCGACCCGGACCCGGACCCGGACCCCGATCCCGACCCGGACCCGGACCCTGATCCCGATCCCGATCCTGATCCGGACCCCCAGACGACCACCTACACCGTCAAGCCGTGTACCCCGTTCCAAGACCCGACCGAGACCTACCAGCGTCACCAACACCCGCTCGCGGGCGGCACCACCGACGGCGAATGCCACCGGGACGACCATTCGCACTGCCCCGCCGGGCACACCGAGCAAGGCGGCCACGGCTCGCAGAACTGCCGCAAGAACGACGCCGTGGACAGCATCTTCACGCGCATCGGGTACATGCTCAAACAGGGCGGCAAAGCCACCCTCAAGGCCGTTATTGAGACGCTGCAGAACGAAGCCGCCGACCAGCTCGACGACTTGGACATCGACTGGGACGAATTCGCAACCGACCCCGCCGAGCAGCAGAAACTGCTCGACCTGCTCAACCCCGTGCTTGAGCGGAGCAACGTCGAGATCTACACACTCAACGACTTGCAGACCCTGTGGTCCGACATCGGCGAGACGGGCCGACGCGCCGCCACCGGCGGCAGCGGGGCTGCGGCGTGCTACATCGGGGTCGAGGCCGTCCTACTGAAAACCACGAAAGGCAAGAGCCTCAAAGCGGGTAACCGCCAAGCGGTAGGACTCTTTCTTGCCACCGTGTGCGGCACTGGGACAGCGTTGGTGCCGGTGCCAGACCCCGACGACGACGGCAGCGACGACGACGGCGACGGCAGCGACGACGACGGCAGCGACGACGACGCCAACGACGACGACAGCAGCGACGACGACGCCAACGACGACGACAGCAGCGACGACGGCGACGGCAGCGACGACGGCAGCGACGACGGCGACGGCAGCGACGACGGCAGCGACGACGGCGACGGCAGCGACGACAGCACCGAAGAAACGCCCGAGGACGCCTGGAACAGCGCCTTAGCCGACTTCACCGCTGGCAAAATCAGCTTCGCTGAGCTGATGCACGCTAAATATCGCTATCAGTGCGCCACCGGCGTGGAGTCGGCGTGCCGCCAGTGAGCGAGAAAACAGCCATGAGCACGGGAGCTACCCTGACACCATGAGCACCACCGAGGCGCCGACGAGCCCCGCCCAACAGAGCCCGAGCCGTTGGCGGCGAGTTCGTTCGCGGCTCGGGCTGTGCATCGCCTGGCTCGTGCTGCTCGTGCTGGGCGTCGCCTTGCCGCTCCTACTGCTCAGCCAGATAGTCCTGGACGGACGCACGGACCTGTTCAGCGACGCCGGCATAGGTGCGGCGTCGGGCCTGACTGTGGGGCTCATTTGCGCCGGGCTGAGAGAGCTGTGGCGGCGGCAGCGGCGCCGCGAAGCCGAGGCTGCTAATTCGGCCTAGGAGCACTGCTGGAGCTGCTGACACCATGACCGACACCGCTACGACAGCTCGGCGCAAGCAGCGGGTGATTAGACGCGCGGTGATGCTTGTGGCGCTGGCTCTTGGCGCTGCGCTCGGGTCGTGGGTTCTAGTCCCGCTTTTGACGCTTGAACGGGTCGGCTCTGGCTGGTGGGCCGTGACGCGAGTGGCCGCGCTGTTGGCTATCGGCATCTACGTCGTGACTGTCGTGCGGGAACGCCGCCGAAAGCAGGGCGCGGCTCGGCGCTTGGCCGAGCTCGACGCCGCAGCCGAAGTCTGAGCAAGCGGCCGGCCGCTTAGCGGTTCTCGGCGTGCCGCTTGTGTGCTTTCCGCTGTTCCGGGCCACCGATTCGGCCGCGAGATGGATGTAGTCCGCCGTGGTTGCCGTTGGTTGGTCGATCTGGCTGCTTGCCATAGTGGCGAAGCCGCCACAGCGCAGCGACGTAATCAAGCCTCCGCCGCCGACTGCTGGCCTGACAACGGCACCGGTAGGCACTATGTCTCGTCTTCGCTCCTGAGGAGCGTGGCGACGCTGGAGTGGTGCCAGGTGGTCTTGCCGGTCGCGGTGAGAATGCCCGCAACCTCGAGCGCCGCCGCAATGTCGCGCAGGCTGTAGCCCTCGTCATGGAGTTGCTTGGCAAGGACTCGGGCTTCCTCAGGCTGGCGGCTGGGCCTTCCGAGCTGTTTGCCGCTGCGCTGGGCCGACTGCAGGGCTGCGACGGTGCGGGCGCGGGCTGACCCGGCTTCGTGGGCAGCGATGACGGCAAGAACTCCGACCAGCAAGCGGCCGCCGTGCGTCTTGGTGCCCTCGGGCGCATCGAGAGTGATCAACTCCCACCCCAAGCGCTCGGCGCGGTCGAACAACTGCAGCGTCGCCAGCGTGTCGCGAGCAAGACGGTCGATGCGCGTCGCGACAAGCACATCTGCGTCACCATGCTCGAGTAGCGCAAGTGCGGCGCTGAGCCCGGGCCGCTCGTCGACGGGAACCGCTCCCGAGATTGCCTCGTCGGTGACGCACTCGATCACCCGCCATCCGCGTGCAGCAGACGCATCGGCGATGGCTCGGTGTTGGGCGTCGATGCTGAGGCCGGTCGCAGCTTGAGTGCCGGTCGACACGCGGGCGTAGGAGATGACGCGCTTTGGTGACCTTCCGCACATAGATTCATACACACAGCGCAACGTAGTGTATGCGAATGAATGATTCAAGACGAAAGTTTGATAAAGCGATCTAGATGATCCCGGGAATCCGGGTCGTCATCGCGGCTGGCGACGTCGACAGCGCTAGGTCACATGCACTTCAACGCTGAGGAGGCAGCACCCCCAACGGGATTCGAACCCGTGCCGCCGGCGTGAAAGGCCGGTGTCCTAGGCCGCTAGACGATGGGGGCAGGGCGTCTCAGGCTACGCGGTGGTGGCGTCGATGAGTTCTGCGAGCAGCCCGCCGAGGTAGTGGTAGCGCAGCCGTGGACGCTGTGCAGGATCGTGCGGATCGATCTCGGCGGGATCGTCTTCCTCAGAGATGTCGAGTTGGGTGCCGAGCACGAGGCGCAGCTCGTTCAGGCCCTGCATCCAGGCGGTGATCTGTTCATCGTCGAGGTGATCGGCAGCGAGCGTGCTGTCGAGCAGATCGAGGTGATCGAGGCGTTCGGCCAGCAGCTCGTCACGCATGAGCCGCTGGTACTCGGCATCGCGGTCGGGATCGCTCAGGTAGGCGGGCGGGAACAGGCGGCGCAACGACGGGTCCAGCCCGTCGCCGCCGTCGCGTGCCGGCGTGTGGTCGAGCAGGTTGGATCGCAGTTCGCCCACCATGTCGGACAGCAGCCGCCGCTCCCAGTCGGCGAGATGCACGCTCACCAGCGAGCCGCGAGCCCCGAACCTTGTGCCGCTCACGGGGCCTCCGCCGCCAGAGCGTCGCTCAGTCGCTGGTGCAGCGCCGCGAGCACAGCTCAGTTGTCCTTCTGCATGGTGGCCCAGAGACCGTATTCGTGGAGCCTGAAGACGTCGAGCTCGGCCTTCTCGCGTGAACCCCACGCGACTGCGGCACGGCCCTTGTTGTGCACATCCAGCATCAGCTCGGTGGCCTTGGCCTCGCTGTAACCGAACAGCTTCTGGAACACGTACACGACATAGCTCATCAAGTTGATCGGGTCATTCCAGACCAGCACCACCCACGGCACGTCAGTGCTGTGCTCGTCCTCATTGGTCGGATCGCGGACAACTTCGGGGTCGGCAACGGCTGGCGCTTGCGCCAGCCGAGGTGCGACAGTCGGAGCGGTCGGGCTCACGGGTTCATTCTGCGAAGCCGCGGCCCGCGATGCCAACCGATTCGGCAACGCCAGGCTCCGCTGAGGAGCGTCGACCGGTCTCTGCTGCGAGCACCAAGCGGGTCATCGTGATCGTGAGCAGCGTTGCGCCGACGACATGCAGCGCCACGAGCAGCACCGGCAGCTCATTGAAGTACTGCACGTACCCGATCGCCGCCTGCACGGCCATCACGCCGATCACGATCCGAACGCGCCGCCCAAGCTCGCTCGTTGCGTCGCCCCCCGTTGTCGCGACCAGCCGTCGTACGCGCAAGGCGAGCGACAGGGTGGCCGCAGCCAAGACTGCCACCGTGATGCCGTGAATGCGGGCCACCGACGGCAGGGCGTACTGCAGGCGCTCGACATGCTCGTCGCCGCCGTGGGGTCCAGTGCCGGTCACCACCGTCCCAGTCCACAGCGCCGCAGCCGTGAGCGTCGCGGCCAGCCAAGCGAGCGTCCGAACGTGGGTCGGCAGAGGGGCGGTGCCGTTCCCGCCGTGCGGCGGCTCCCACGACGCTCGATGCTGCAGGACCACCGCGGCCGCCACCAGCACCTGCGACGCCAGGAAATGCGACATCACGATCGGCGGCGAAAGGTGAGTCAGCACGGTCACGGCGCCGAGACCGATCTGGAAGATCACGCCGGCCACCAGGCCCAACGACCACCACACCAAGTCGCCGCGGCGCGGTCGCCGCCACCACGACGCAGCCACAGCCACAACAACAGCCGCTGACACCAGGCCGGTCACGATGCGATTGCCGAATTCCACCCAACCGTGAAAGTCGGCCGCGGGCACGAACTCGCCGGGCTCGCAGGTCGGCCAATCGCTGCATCCCAGGCCGCTGCCCGTGAGACGCACAAGCGAGCCGGTGACGACGATCGCCACGAGCGACCAGAGTGCCCAGCGCGCAATCACGGCGAAGCGCTCGGGGGTGACGTACCGCCGGCGCCCTTGCGGCTGCGACGGGTCCGGCAAGTTCACGCTGAAACGTTAGGGGCGACTCGTAGCCTCACAGCAATGCTGGCGGCGCTGCGCCCTTCACTGCGTGGATCAACATTGCGGGGATACGTCGCGCTCACCAAGCCGCGCATCATCGAACTGCTGCTGGTGACGACGGTGCCGCCGATGTTCGTGGCCGAACGTGGCGTGCCCTCTGTGACGCTGATGCTGTTCACCGTGGTCGGCGGCACGCTGTCGGCGGCGGGCGCCAACACCTTCAACATGTACATCGATCGCGACATCGACGCGACGATGGCTCGCACGTCCCACCGTCCGCTGGTGGTCGGCACGGTGACTCCGCGCGCTGCGTTGATCTACGGCGTGGTGCTCGAAGCGGCGGCGTTCGGGATTCTGTGGTGGGGCGCCAACCTGCTGGCAGCTCTGCTCGCGCTGGCTGCGTGCCTGTTCTACGTGTTCGTGTACACGCTGTGGCTGAAGCGGTCGTCTGCCCAGAACATCGTCATCGGCGGAGCGGCCGGCGCTGCGCCGGTGCTCGTCGGCTGGGCGGCCGTGACCGGCACGCTGTCGCTCGAGGCCTGGATCGCATTCGCGATCGTCTTCTTCTGGACGCCGCCGCATTTCTGGGCGCTGGCCATCCGCTATGCCGACGACTACGACACCGCCGAGGTGCCGATGCTGCCGTCGGTGGCCAGCGAGCGTTCGGTGCTGGTGCAGATGACGCTGCACACCCTCGCGGTGGTCGCGCTGTCGCTGTGGTTTGCCGTAGCAGCCGACGCCGGAGGCCTGTACTGGGCAGTCGCGTTGGCCGGCGGCGCTGCGTTCGGATGGCAGCTCGTGACGCTGTGGCGAGCGCTGACGCCCCAGACCGCGATGCGCGTATTCCACACCTCGATCGCGTACTTGGGGCTGCTGTTCGCGGCGATGGCTGTCGACGTGGTCGTCCGGCTCAGCTGGTGATGCAGTTGTGCTGGGAACAATCTGGTTGAGGGGGCCGCGGGTCGCTAGAGTGCGCCGTTGGCGTCGCCCCCAAGCGGCGCTGCCAGCCGAGTTCGGGAACCACATCGCCGCATGACCGACGCCACTACCGAAGCGGGGCATACACAAGGACCTTCTGTGTCCGGACATGCAGCAGGAACTGCCGGGGCCGTCCCGGCAGAAGACCCGACGGCGTTCGGCTGGCTCAACACCGCCGACCACAAGCGCATCGGCCGGCTGTTCATCGCCTGCTCGCTGCTGTTCGCCCTGGCCGGCGCGATCGCAGATCTGCTTGTGCGCTTCGACCTGGCCTCGTCCAGCGGCCACACCGTTCTCAACGCCGACTCGTTTGTGCAGGTGTTCACGTTCACCCGCGACGCCCTGGTGTTCGGCATGCTCATCCCGCTGTTCCTGGGCATCGCCATCTATGTAGTGCCGCTGCAGGTGGGAGCGCCGAACATCGCCTTCGGGCGTGCTGCGGCCCTGTCGTTCTGGGGCTGGCTGGTGTCGGCAGGCGTGCTCGTGGGGGCGTACATCGCCAACGGCGGTCCCGGCGGCGGCTTCTCGGACGGGGTGGATCTGCACCTGCTGGCTCTAGCGGGGCTCGTGATATCGCTGCTCACCGGAGCGATCTGTGTTGCCGTCACCACGCTCACCATGCGTGCGCCGGGCATGTACATGGACCGCACCCCGCCGTTCGCCTGGTCGGCCCTCGTCACGGCGTCAATGCTCGTAGTCAGCCTCGGCGTGGTACTCGGCCAGATCGTCATTCTCTATATCGAGCACCGCTACGGCCCCCGCTTTCTCGGCGGCAACTACGGCATCTGGTCGCGCATCGACTGGATGTACCGCACGCCGCAGCTGTTCATCTACGTGGTGCCCGTGCTCGGCGTGGTCGCTGAGATCATGCTCGCCGCCGCCCGCCGCTGGGTCTTCGAGCCGCTGGCGCTCTACTTCACCATGGGACTCGTCGGGCTCTTCGGCTTCGGCGCGTGGGCCAACTTCGGCATCACCGACGAAGGCGCCGACATCGTCGACGGCCTCGAGGGCATCGTGCTGGTCGGCCTGTATGCGGGCGCCCTCGCAGGAGTCTCGGGCTTGCTTGCGCTGCTGGGCTTCACGCTGTGGCAGAGCCGCAACCGGCCGCGGCCTCGCAGCGGCGCAGTGTCATTGACGCGGCCCAACACGGCGGTGGTCGCTGCGTTCGGCGCCGGGACGCTCATCGCTGTGGCCGCACTGGTGGGCCTGATCGGCGCCGGCGTGGACTGGCTGCAGATCGCGGGACGCGGCACCGACGGGAACGCCCCGCTGCGATTCACCACCTGGGTCACCGGCCAGCAGAGCCTGCTCATCTACGGGGCAGGGCTGCTGGGCGGGCTGGCTGCGCTGCACTGGTGGGCGCCCAAGATCTGGGGCCGGCGGCTGTCCGAGCTTGCCGGGTTCGCCAGCCTCCTGGCAATCGGTGGCGGTGCCCTGCTCGCGTGGCTGTTCCCGACGCTGTCAGGTGTCTTCACCGAGCAGCCGCAGTTCGTCTACGGCGCGCCGCTGCTGACTTCCCGCTATGTCGACCAGGTGGATGAGACCGGCCCGGATGTCGCTGAAGGCCTGTCGGCGCTTGGCGCCGTGGGTGTCGTCATCGTGCTCGTCGGCGTGGCGCTCGTGGTGCTGAACCTGCTCGTGAGCGTGGCCATGCGCAAGGGCGCCGAAACCGAGGCCGACCCGTGGGACGGGCTGACACCCGAGTGGCTGCTGCCCTCGCCGCCCCCGCTCGGCCCCGCTGCGGCCTTGCCGGAACTCACCTCGGGAACCCCCTTGCTCGACGCTGAGCTCAATGGCAACGGGCTCAACGGAAGCGCGGCCGCCGCCGAACGCGACGCGGAAGAGGTGCCGGCCTGATGGCGGACGCGACGAGCACCGTCGAAGCTCCGCAGCCGGGGCGTTACAGCGTTCCCGGCCCGCCGCCGCGCCCCCGCAGCCAGCTCGTCGGCACCGGCTTCGCCATCGCGGCCGGAGCCATGGCGGTGGCCGGGGCATTGGGCCACTACATGGCGCGCCGGCATGCATCGGGCATCGACCCCGGCCACGACTGGCTGGCCGGCCAATCAGTGCCGAATCCGCAGCTCGTCTACGCGCTCATCACCCTGCTGGTCTCCGTGGTCACGGCGCACTGGGCGGTGTGGGCCAGCGGCCGCGGCGAGCGCGGCCACACCTGGGTGGGCATGGCGCTCACCCTGGTGATGGGGCTCGCCTTCTTCAACATGGTGATGTTCAGCCTGAACCGCATGGAGCTCGAGATCGGCTCGGGCGAATGGGCGACCTTGGCATACGCGGTCAGCGGGCTCTCGCTGGCCATCTTGATTGTCGGGATGTTCTACCTGGGCCTGATGACACTCCGGTCGCTGGGAGGCAGCGTGGGCCGCGACCGTTCGACGCCGCTGGGCGCAGCGGTCTTCTTCTGGGATTTCGCCGTGCTTGCGTGGGCCGCCACCTGGTACGTCGTGTACGTGGTGAAGTAGGGGATCGATGGTCGGCATCGCCAGCAGGTACTTCGCCGGGCGCATCGCGCTGGCTGCCGTGGCCGCGGTGGCGGTGGGCCTGCTCACGGGCATGGACGGCACCGGTCACGTGGTCATGTACGCCACGATCGTGCTGGGCGTGGCCGCCGGGGCCTTCGCCCTGCTGTTCGCCCTGGCACTGACGGTGGGTGACGGCGACTCGCTCGACCGGGAGCACTCGCACGAGCACCGTCCGACCCCGGCGTACTGGCCGATCATGGCGGCGGTGGGCATGGGCGTGCTCATGGTGGGGCTGGTGACCGACTCCCTGCTCACGATCGCGGGCGTGGCCTTGCTGCTGATCTCCGCCATCGAGTGGACCATGAGCGCATGGGCGGAGCACCTGTCCACCGATGCAGAGTCGAATGCGGTCGAGCGCGCACGATTGCTGCGGCCGTTCGAGATCTCGCTCTACGGCGCGCTGGGCATCGCCATTCCGGTGGTGCTCGCTTCGCGCATCTTCCTGACCGTCAGCAAGACGGCGGCGAGCTATGCAGCCATCGTGATCGCGGCGGTGATCCTGGCGTTCGCCTTCCTCGTGTACGCGAAGCCGCAGCTGCGACGCGCCGTCACGGCGTCGATGCTGGTGCTGGGCGGCGTCGCGCTCATCGTCGCGGGCATCACCTCAGCCGTGATCGGCGAGCGTGAGTTCCACCACGTCGGCGATCACGCCGAGGCCGATGATCACAGCGAATCCGACGATCATGGCGCCGGCGGGTCAGGTGAGATGAGCGAGTCCGACGGAGGGCACGAGTGATGGGCGCTCGCTTTGCTCGACGCTGGCAGTTGGCCGTAGCGGCGTTGCTCGGTTTGCTGCTGGCGGGCTGTGCCACTGGTCGCCTCGATGCCACCAAGCCGGTCGGTCAGGAAGCCCGCGACATCGACTTCCTCATGCGCCTGTCGGGCTGGATGGCGGTCGGCGTCGGCATCTTCGTGGCTGCCGCAGTCTTCGCGATCATCGTGAAATTTCGGGCCAAGCCCACCGACGACCCCGATGACCTGCCGCCGCAGATCCATGGCAATCGCAAGGCCGAGCTGACGTGGACGCTCATCCCGACGGCGTTGCTGGTGTTCCTCACGATCTTCACGCTCGGGACAGTGTTCGATCTCGCCGCCGCAGGCACAGGCCGCACGATCAAGGTCGAGGGCCAGCAGTGGTGGTGGCAATTCACCTACGAGCTCGACAAAGACGAGATCGACAAATACAACCTTGACCAAGACGGCCGCTACGAGATCGTCACGGCCAACGACTTGGTCATCCGGACCGGGGAAGAGGTCAACCTCGAGATCCACTCCAACGACGTCATCCACTCGTTCTGGATCCCCCAGCTGAACGGCAAGAAGGACGCCGTGCCCGGCCGGGTTCACCACTGGCGGATCAGCTCCGACGAGCCGGGCATCTTCTACGGCGAGTGCGTGGAGTTCTGCGGGCTGAGCCATGCGAACATGCAGATGCGCACCATCGTGCTTACTCCCGAGGAATTCGATCGTTGGATGCGAGAACAGCTCGCCGGACAGGCGGCGGCGCAAGTGGCGCCTGCCGATGAATCACCCGAAGCGGCCGGTGCCGCACTGTTCGAGACCCACTGCATCAGCTGCCACGTCGTCGACGGGGTCTACGAGAGCGCGGCGGGGGGCAATGCCAACCTGCTCGCGGGCATCGCACCGAATCTCACCAACCTGATGAGCCGCACGGCCTTCGCCGGAGCGCTGTACGAGACCTACCAGACCGGGCCCGACGGGGCATACCTGCGCAATCCCGACGGAAGTCTCAAGCTCAACGTTGCCGAGCTGCGTGAGTGGGTGCGCAACGCGCCCGACATGAAGCCGGCTCGTGCCGACAACCAGCAGGGCATGCTGGACTTCTCAGAGGTGCTGACCGATCAAGACCTCGACAATCTGATGGCCTACCTGCAGACCCTCGGCAGCCCGCCGGTGCTGCCCTGATGAGCAGGGCCTAGGAGAACGACCTGATGGCAATCATCACCGATCAGCCGGAAAGTCCTGATCTTCCGGACAGCTCTGGACCGGGCACCGAGCTCGAGGTGGCCGAGCCGGACGCGCATGGAGACGACTCGCCCCGTACCGGCGTCTTCGCCCGTCCCACGCACGCAACCGGCTGGCGCGAGTGGCTCTTCACAGTGGACCACAAGAAGATCGGAATCATGTACGGCGCCCTCGCGCTGTTCTGGTTCCTGATCGGCGGGCTCGAGATCGGGCTGGTGCGCCTGCAGCTATGGGCGCCCGACGGCGAGGTGATCAGCGCCGACTTCTACAACCAGCTGTTCACGATGCACGGCGTCACCATGGTCTTCCTGGTGATCATGCCGCTGGCGAACGCGTTCGCGAACTATCTCGTGCCGCTGCAGATCGGCGCCAGGGACGTGGCCTTCCCCCGCATGAACGCGCTCGGCCTGTGGGTCTTCTTCTTCGGCGGCATCTTCCTGAATCTCAGCTGGTTCCTGGGCGGCGGCGCCGACGGCGGCTGGTTCGCCTATGCGCCCAACACGGGCATGGCCTTCAGCCCCGGCCACGGCATGGACTTCTACGCCCTGGGCCTGCAGATCGCCGGCATCGCCTCACTGCTCGGCGCGATCAACCTGCTGGTGACCATCATCAACATGCGCTGCCCGGGCATGAGCCTGCTGCGCATGCCGGTGTTCACCTGGATGATCCTGGTGGTGCAGTTCCTGCTGGTGTTCGCCCTGCCGGTCATCACGGTGGCGCTGATCCTGTTGACGTTCGATCGAACCTTCGACGCCAACTTCTTCAATGTCGACGCGGGTGCCGACCCGCTGCTCTGGCAGCATCTGTTCTGGATATTCGGCCATCCGGAGGTCTACATCCTGATCCTGCCGGCATTCGGCGTGGTGTCCGAGACGCTGCCGGTGTTCAGCCGCAAGCCGCTGTTCGGCTACCCGATCGTGGTGCTGTCGGGTGCGGCCATCGGCTTCATGGGGTGGGGCGTGTGGGCGCACCACATGTTCACCTCGGGCATGGGGCCGGTGTCGGTGGCGGCGTTCTCGGCGACCACCATGTTCATTGCAGTGCCGACGGGTGTGAAGATCCTGAACTGGATCGCGACCATGTGGGCGGGCAAGGTCCGCTTCACCGTGCCGATGATGTTCTCGGTGTCGCTCGTGGCCATGTTCACGATCGGTGGTTTGTCCGGCGTCATGCATGCGATCGCACCCGCCGACACCCAGCAGACCGATACGTACTTCATCGTGGCGCACTTCCACTACGTGCTCGTGGGCGGCGCCCTCATGGGCATGTTCGCCGGCATGTACTACTGGTGGCCCAAGGCGTTCGGCTACCACCTCAACGAGCGGATGGGCCGCTGGCACTTCTGGCTGATGCTCATCGGCTTCAACGTCACGTTCGGACCGATGCACATCGTGGGCTTGCAGGGCATGGCCCGGCGGCACAGCGTCTATGGGGAATTCGACGGTTTCGAGTTCTGGAACAAGATCGCCACGATCGGCTACTTCTTCATGCTCATTGCCATGGTGATCCTGGCCGTCAACATCTTCCGCACGTGGGGGCGCTACCGCCGGGGCCTCGAGCCCCAGGCCGGAGCCGACCCGTGGGACGGCCGCACGCTGGAATGGGCCATTCCGTCGCCGGTGCCCGAGCACAACTTCGACTACGTGCCCGTGGTGAGCGATGTCGACGACTTCTGGCACAAGAAGTACCAGCCCGACGAGACAGGCAAGCTGCGACGGATTGCCAACGGCGACGACATCGCCCAGATCGGCGATCAGCACCCGCACCTGCCGTCGCCGTCGTACTGGCCGATCGTGCTTGCGGCGGGCATGCCGCTCATCGGGTTCGGGCTGATCTACAACCTTTGGATCGCCGGCATCGGGCTGTTGCTGCTGGTCGGTTCCATGTTCGGCTGGACGCTCGAACCGGCCACCGACCCTGACGCGGGACACGGCCACGACGGGCATGGCGACCACGACGATGATCATGGTGACGGCCCCGACGGCCATGATGACCACAACGGCGTGCTGGCCACCAGCACAGCAAACGGGGAGGCCGCCGGTGACTGATACCCCGACGACCGCCGGCACGACAGCCGCCGTCGAACCGGCCGAAGGCGACGAACCGCAGATCGCCTACCCCCGCACCGACTGGGATGACTACGAGATCGTCCCGCCCACCACGAGCCTGTCCAACGAGAAGCTGACGATGTGGACCTTCCTGGGTTCGGATTGCCTGCTCTTCGGGGCGCTGATCTCGACATACCTGCTGCTGCGCAACCGTCGACCGCTGTCGGGCGAGGAGTCGCTGAAAGCCGCCGATCTGTTCGACATCCCGTTCACCTCGGTGAGCTCGTTCGTGCTGTTGATGAGTTCGCTCACGATGGTGCTCGCGGTGTCGGCAATCGCCAGGGGCGAGATGGAGCGCTGCAAGCTGTGGCTGCTGACCACTGCCGCGCAGGGTGCCGTGTTCATCGCCGGTCAGGTGTACGAGTTCACGAGCTTCTACCGGGAAGGCCTCGGCTTCACCGTCAGCATCTCGTCGTCGGCCTTCTACACGTTGACCGGCTTCCACGGCGTCCACGTGTCGCTGGGCATCATCATGCTGGTCACGCTGTGGGCGATGATCAATCGAGGGATCATCGGTCCTGAGCGGGCGGAGACCGTCGAGATCATCGGCCTGTACTGGCACTTCGTCGACATCGTCTGGATCGTGATCTTCGCGGTCGTCTACCTGATCCCGTAGGAAGTGCAGCGATGAGCACCGCCACCGAAGCCGCATCCGAAGAGATCCACCCCTCCGACGAGGCTCACGACGACCATGACCACGGCCTGAGCGACTTCGGCTACATCAAGGTCGCCCTGCTGCTCGCCGTGCTCACGGCAGCCGAAGTACTGATCTACTTCTTCGCTGACATGGTCGGCCCGCTGGAAGTGCCGTTGCTGCTGATACTGATGGTCGTCAAGTTCGAGATCGTCGTGGCCTACTTCATGCACCTGCGCTTCGACAACAAGCTGTTCACGTGGATGTTCGTCGGAGGGCTGGTGCTCGCCATCGCGGTCTACGCGGCTATGGGCACCTCAATGCTGTTCTGGACCGACCCAGCCGGCTGCGACCTCAGTCCCAACCTCGACTGCTGAGCCTCGCCCGTCCGGCCCGACGGTCTCGCTGTTGCGCTATGGGCTGGGAGAGTGCGAAGACCAGAGCGTGCTGATCGGCGCTGCCCACAGGCGGTCCCCGAACGGCATGATGCCTAGGCCGGTATGAAGAACAATGCCCGCGAGAAATCGATCGTCTTCCTCGTCGCGCAGCCAGCTGAGGTGTCGGGCGTCATGGCGGGAAGGGGCGGCGGTGGACTTGATTTCGATGCCGATGATGTACCCGGAGTCGAGTTCGATCACGACATCGACTTCGTGTCGACCGTTGTGCTGCCGCAGGTGATGCAGCGTGCAGCGATGCTCGCTGACAGTGGCCTGCGCTCGAAGCTGAGCGACGACGAACGTCTCGAGAAGGCGGCCCAACAGGTCGGCATCGCGCATCACCCCCGCCTCGGTGGTGCCAGTCGCCGCGGCGAACAGCGAAGGATCCACGAGGAACCGCTTCGGGCGCTTGACGAGCCGTTTCGTGCGATTCGATGACCACGCCGGCAGTTCGCTGACCACATAGATGCGCTCGAGCAGGTCGAGATACGCATGCGCGCTGCGGCGGTCGATGCCTGCGGTCGTAGAGAGAAGCGAGTCGTCCACGATGCGAGCGCATTGACGGGCGTATGCCGCGAAGTAGCGTCCCAGCCGGCTGCGGTCGACACCGTTGCCTGCGAGCGCGGCGTCGCGGCCGACGATCTCCGCGGCGTAGGTATCCAGCCATCGGCGGCGGGCACGTTCGGGAGTGCCGAGCGCCGCTTGCGGGAACCCGCCTCGTATGGCCATCCGCACGTAGTCCCGGAGGTCGGCAGCGGTGCCCTCAGCGGGTGAACTGCCGACCCCATCGATTGCCCAGCGGGTAACCGCTGCCAGCGCCGGGCCGCCCTCGACGACGCGGTCGACGAGCATGGGTGCTGTCGAGGCTGACAGTTCGCCGACGGTCAGCGGGAACATCTCTACGCGAGTCACCCTGCCGGTGCCCGGCCATGTCCGATGATCGGTTTCGGCTCGCACCGATCCGGTCAGGATGAAGCGTCCTGGACGGCGATCACGGTCACACGCGCGCTTCACCGCCCCGAGAACTTCGGGCACCTCCTGCCATTCGTCCAGCAGGATGGGTTCCGCGAGCCCCTTGAGCGCTGCATCGGGATCCGCTGCTACTACCTCGGCCTCGGCTGGACGGTCGAGATGGATGACTGTGCTGGCGTGCCGGACGGCGGTTGTTGTTTTGCCCGCCGCCCGCGGGCCGACCAGCGACACAGCCGGCAGCGTCTCGAGCAATTCCGCGATCAGCGGGTCAGCGAGCCGCTCCAAGTAGCCGTCCATGCCGCGAGCGTAGCTGCCGAGTCTGGAATGTCGGTTTGCAACAGCCTGTGATGTCGGTTTGCAACACCTCACAATGTCGGTTTGCAACAACATGTGATGTCGATTTGCGACACCGTTCGCGGCCTTGCGAGGCAGGCAGGTCGTGATGCAGCTGTCGGCTGAATCACTCCATTCAAGACGTGAGCTGCTCGACGGGGGCGGCGGCGTAGTCGCCGTGGGGGCCGTCGTGGCTGAATGCGTAGGCGTTGGTGCGGTTGGCGTCGCCTGCGACCGCGATCACGAACTTCGCCGGCTCCGAGACGATCGGCACCAGGCGGTCGGGATCGTCTGATTCGGCGAACTGCGACGGCAGATCGCCGGCGGCGACGACATCGGTGAGCTGGGGACGGCCCGCCGCCAAGTTGGTCCACTCGCCGATGAGCTTCTCGAAGCGCCACGCAGGGATGCGAGCGTGCTCGAAGAGCGCCTCGGCCAAGTTCGCCTTGGTCCCGTTGGCCGCCGCGCAGGTGCGCGCCAAGATCGGCGACAGCACCAGCAGCGGCCGGTAGTGCATCCGCCCGAGTCCGTACAGGTGCCCCAGGTCCCAGCCGGTGATCCGCGCCAGGCCGTCGGCAAGGTACGGCACGATCTCGTCGGGGGTCGAGCCGAACGCGCTGCCGACGATGGCCCCGCTGTTGAAGCGGGCCATGGTGAGCACGTCGTCGTCGGGGCCGAAGCCGAACTCGGCGCTGACGGGGTCCCAGCCGATGTCGGCGAGGGCGGTGGCGTCTTCGCACAGCACCACGCGGAACGAGTTCCCGAAGGTGGACTTGTCGTGCTCGGCCGCAGTGAAACCGAACACGTTGCGCTGGTAGAGCCGCAGCCAGCGGCCGACGCTGGTGTTGGCGCGCACACCGTCGCGCAGTGCCCCGACGCCGGAGTTGAAGCCCAGCGCTGCCGCATTCGGACCGTCGAGGATCATCAGCGCGTCGGCGCCGGTGGTGTTGCCCGAGTGCTCAGCGCCGTAGTGCGGGTCGGCCAGGATGCGCGCTGCGGCGAGCAGCACACCCATGTGCCGCGGCTCGCAGCCCGCCATGACGGCGTTGGTTGCCACCGACCACACGGTCATGTCGCGCCCGGTTGTTCGGGCGATGCCCAGCGACTGCTGCGGGTCCAAGACCGAGCCGGCCAGGAAGCGCTCGACCCGGTCCCGCGTCGGCGGCACGATCGGCAGCCCGTCGGACCATCCCCTCTCGGCGAAGGCGTCGTTGATGTCGTCCACCGAACCACTGGCCACGGTGTCGTACGGGGCTGGGTCGAGCGATGCTGAGTCGAGCGCGGAGGGGCCGAGCGAGCGCTCGTTGCCCTCGGCCGGATCGCTGCGGGCGACGCGGCCGTTCGTGCCGTTGCGTGCGGCAGATGTTCCGGTCAGCCCTTCGACGATGGCGTCCACGGTGTGATTGACGAAGTTGCTCTCCATATCCGAAGCGGACTGGGCATCCACGTGGCCCACGGTGATCGCCAGCGGGAGCTGCTCGAATCCGTGCCCCTTTGCGGTCGCGACGGCCTGGCCGTCGAAGCTCTCGCACACGATCGAGACCGACGGCACCCCCGCGGTCTCGGCTGCTACTGCTGCCCGCGCCACGGCGGGCGTGCAGCTGCCTCAGCAGCCCATGCCCGACACGACGGCGTCGACAGCTCGTGAACGCAGAGAGTCGGGCAGGCGGTCGATGACGGCGGCTTCGTCGCCGCCGTGGGTGTTGCCGAATGTCTCGTAGCCCACGAACGTCACGCCGTCGTAGCGAGCAGCGAGCTCGCGTTCGAGCACCGGGAACAGCTCGTCGCCCCGGAACAGGTAGTCCCACAAGAACCCGATCCGCTTGCCTTCAAGCGTGTCGAGTCTCGGCGCCAAATCCCGGTGCTCGATGCCTGAGGGCGCTCCAGGCCACACGACGTCGTAGGACGGTTCGGTCATTGGAGTACCCCCTCGACCGTGGACCCGGCGCTCACGCCTCGGTGAGCAGCCTGGGATCGGGCACGTCAACGTGGACGGTCACGATATCCACCTCGTGATATTGCTGATGATTCACCGAGGCGGCGTGATGCTGCAGCATGCGAAGCGAGAGATCGCGCTCGACGGGCCGCTCCACGCTGTGCGCATCCAGCACAGCGAGCCGGTCCTCGATGTTCTCCCCGCTCGCGGTGGCCACGAACTCGAGCACGGCACCGCCGTCCTGCTTGCCTGCTGTCAACCGCAAGCTGCGACCCTCGTCGGCGTCGGCGGGCCGTTCGGCGTCGATCAGCGTCAACAGCGCTTCCTCGGCCACCGCGTCGAGACGGTCCGACATCGCTCGGCTCCAGCCGTTGCGGTCGGCGAAGCGGCCCACGAACACCCGAACCTGCGGCAACGCCGATGCCGCCAGCTCGCAGCGCAACCGCTGGGGACGGGCCCGGGTGACCTCATCGAACAGCGTCAGCACGATGGCGGTGAGCCCACCGGCGGTCATGCCGTTCTCGAGGAAGCCGCCAGCAAAGCCCGTCAGGTACTCGGGGAAGATCTGGTTGTTCTGGAAGCCCACGCCGATCCAGAACGAGAAGCCTGCAATCAGCCCCCGGCGGTAGTCGGTGGCGTCGGCGATCACGATCTTCATGCCCACCACGAACAGCAGCGCCAGCAAGACAGTCGCGTAGGCCGCGACGACGGCATCGGGGATCGCGAGGACCAATGCGAGCAGCTTGGGCACGAATGCCATCACGATGAACGAGATGCCGATGGCCACGCCTACCCGGCGCGCAGCCACGCCAGTCAGCTCGGTGATGGAGATGCTGGTGGAATAGGTCGTGTTCGGCACCGTGCCCGCCAATCCCGACAGCAGGTTGCCGGTGCCGTCAGCGGCCACGGCGCCCTGCACGGCCCGGTAGTCGACGGCCCGGGGCCGGCGCCACGACACACGCTGGATGGCGACCGAATCGCCGATGGTCTCGACGGCGCCGATGAGCGTGACGAAGATGAACGCGGGCAGCAAGCCCCAGAATTCAGCGCCGAACGAGAAGTCGAAGCCGGGCCAGCCGCTGTCGGGCAGACCAATCCAACCGGCGTCAGCAACCCTGTCGAAGTCATACAACCCGAACAGCGCCGCCACGATCGATCCGGCCACGATGCCGATGACCGGTGCCCAGAGCCTCAGGCTGCCCTTGGCCTTCAGCGCGATGACGACGATGACGCCCATGGCCGCGAGCGCACTCAACGGGGCGCTCGCCGCAGCACTGCCTTCGGGCGACGCCGTCACCATGTCGAAGATGAGCGGCATCACCGTCACGGCGATGAGCATGACCACCGTGCCCGCCACGGTGGGCGTCAGCAGCCGCCGGAAGAGCGACAGCTTCGCCGCGAGCAGGTACTGGAACAGCGAGGATGCCACGACCAGGCTGGCGAGCAGGCCCGGCCCGCCGTCGGTGAGGGCAGTGACGCAGACGGCGATGAATGCGCCGGACGTGCCCATCAACAGCACGTACCCGGCACCGATGCGGCCGAACCGGACAGCCTGCAGGATCGTGCTGATGCCGCTGATCGCTGCGGCGGCGAACACGGCCCACGTCAGGTAGGCGTCAGTTCCGCCGGCGGCTCGGACGACGATCGCGGGCGTGAGCACCACGCCGGCGATGGCCAGAATCGCAAACTGCAGGCCCAGTCCGGCAGTGAGCGGCAGCGGAGGCTTGTCGTCGGCCTCGAAACGAATGTGCCGGGAGGCGGTCGGTGCTTGTTCAGGCATCCGGCGATCCTCGCGGCCCACAACGGTTGGCGCAAGCACCGCACCGGGCCGTCGCGTCACGCGCTGCTGCAGTCGGCCGGTCAGTGACGAGGCTCACTTCGCCGTGCGGATGCGAGGCCGGTAGCTTCACCCGGCGTGATCGACCTTCGCCGGCTTCGTGATGACGCTGCGTATCGAGACGGCGCCGCCCGCAAGGGGGCGTCGCCGGAGTTCATCACCGAAGTGCTCGCGGCCGACGAGACGTGGCGGGCAGTCACCCACCAGGCTGAGCAGGCGCGTGCGGCTCAGAACGCCGCGTCGCGCGAGATCGGTCGGGCGGCCCCCGACGAGCGCCCGGCCAAGATCGCCGAGGCGGCGCGTCTCAAGGAAGAGGTGGAACGCCTAGAGGTCTCCGAGCGGGAAGCTGCTGAGCGGCGAACCGAGCTGGCATTGCAGGTTCCCAACCCGGCCGCGGCCGAGGTGCCGTCCGGCGGCGAGGAGCACTTTGAGACCGTGCGTGAGGTGGGGGAGCGGGGCGAGCCGCCTGCTCACGACCACGCCGAGATCGGAGCGCTGGCCGGCTTGGTCGACTCCGAGAGCGGCGCCCGCAACAGCGGCTCGCGGTTCGCCTACCTCAAGGGCGCGGCGGTGCGGCTGGAGTTCGCCCTCGTGCAGTGGACGATGGACCTGCTGGAGCGCAACGATTTCGTGCCTGTCGTGCCGCCGGTGCTCGTGCGCGAGGAGATGATGGTCGAGGCCGGGTTCTTTCCCGCCGACCGCCACCAAGTGTACGAGATCGACGGCGACGACCTGTTCCTGATCGGCACGTCGGAGGTGGCGCTGGCGGGCTTGCACCGCGGCGAGCGGCTGGACCGGACCGGGCTGCCGCTGCGCTATGCCGGGTTCTCATCGTGCTTCCGGCGCGAGGCCGGCACGTACGGCAAGGACACCCGCGGCATCTTCCGGGTGCACCAGTTCGACAAGGTGGAGATGTTCTCGTTTAGCGACTCGGACACGAGTTGGGACGAGCTGGAGGCGTTGCGCGCCATCCAGGAGGAGATCGTCGGCTCGCTCGACCTGCCCTACCGGGTCATCAACGTGGCGGCCGGCGACCTAGGCGCCGCAGCGGCCAAGAAGTACGACCTCGAGGTGTGGCTGCCGTCCGAGCGTGCCTACCGCGAGGTCACGTCATGCTCGAACTACACCGACTATTCGGCCCGCCGCCTCGGCACTCGCTGGTTCGACCCCGACGGCCAAGGACTGGTCCACACCCTGAACGGCACGGCATGCGCCGTCGGCCGCACGCTCGTGTTCATCATGGAGAACCACCAGCGACCCGACGGCTCCATCGCGGTGCCAGACGTGCTCCACCCCTGGCTCAACTTCACCGAGATTCCCGCCCCCGCCTGAACCTCGGGCCGGCCGGCTGGCTAGCGCTAGACGAGTCGGAGGCCGAGCGTGGCGGCGGCGGTTGCGCCGCTGATGGTGAGCGAGACGTAACCGAGTGCCAGCAGCGGGCTGGCCCGCATGAGACGTGCGCTCTCGGGGAAGATGCCCGACACCGTGGTGAGGGCTCCGAGGCCCGCTGTGCCCACGATGGTGGCGGCTGCGCCTGACGTGCTTGCGAGCAGGCCGAGTGCGAAGGCTCCGGTGATGTTGATGAGCAGCGTCCCGCCCGGCCCGAGCGTGGTGCTCGCTCGCCAGCGGAGCAACGTGCCGATAGCGGCTGCCACGCCGAAACCGACCGCTGTGGCCAGCACCGTCATGGCCGTCTGCCGTAGGCGAATACGACAGCGAGGTGGCTCATCACAAACGCAGCAGTGCACGCCGCAGCCGTCAGGCCGAGCCATGCCCCCGCTGTCGCGATGCGGCCGTCGTCGAGGTGCCGCGCGAGCTGCAGTGCGAGCGCCGACATGCTGGTCAGCGCCCCGCAGAAGCCGGCCGTGAGCCCGGGCGCCGGGCCGGCGGCATTTCGGCTGGCGCTGCCGATGCCGGGCTGAACGAGCCTGCGGTGCCGGGCCCGCTCGTGCCGGGCGGTGGCCCAGCCGACAACGCCGCAGCCGATCACGTTGACGATGAGCAGCGCCCAGTTGTCGTCGATCTGCGTGGCGACGCTCCAGCGAACAGCAGCACCGACGATTCCTGCTGCCGCAACCGTGGCTGCGACGCGCAATGACATCGAGGGCGTCTCAGTCGGCCAGAGCAGGCTCGGGCACCAGCTCGCTGCCGGTGCCGTGTGAATTCTCCGAGGCCGTCCATGCACGCGCCGCCGCGGCCAAGCCTTCGATGAGTGCCTCGTGATGGGGCACCCGTCCGGGGCCGCGGAATCCCGTCCACATCGGGCTCTTGCCGCGGATGCGCGGCGGCAACTCGATCTGGACGCCGCCGCCACGGGGCAGGTTGCAGGGGTTGCGCGGGTGCTGGCCGGCCAGCGTCTTGGGGATCTCGTCGAGACGGTGAAGAACCTCGTAGTGCGGCAGCCGCCCGATCAAGTGCACCGCGACGTGGGCCGCGAGTGTCCGGTTGCGCCCGCCCAGCAGCACCGCTCGCAGCAAGCGGGGGCTGCCGAAGCCGTGGACCGCGACCACGACGTCGACGTGGTCGAGGAATTCGCGCAGCACCGGCGAGTCGGCGGGATCGAAACAGTGGCTGGGCAGGTGCCACTGATCGTTGGGACCCTGCAGGCACGCGTACACCGATGCGCCGCTGCGCTCGGCTGCTGCTGCGGCGATGTCGTCGGTGACCTCTTCGAGCCACCCGCCGTGGAAGGCCATGAAGCCGAATCGCGAACGGAGTTGCAGCATTTCGGTCACACCTGGCCGGGCGAGCAGCTCGGCAAATGGCCGCTCAGCATCGAGGAGCGTGCGGTCCTTCAGGTGCAGTGCCACGGTGGCTTAGTTCAGCACCTCAGCGGCACTGCCCGCTTGGTCGGGCCCGGAGGACTCGTCGGCGAGGTCCGGCACCGCTGAGGCGTCGCCGCCGCGCCCCGACACGAGCATTGCCATGCCCCCGATGGCGAGCACAATGCTCATCACGAGACCCAGCCGCAACCCGCCGACCGAGGCCACCCAGTTGCTCAGGCTGCTGCTCCACCGTTCGACCGTCACCACCAGTCCGTCGCCGCCGCGGTCGGTCAGATCGATGAACCAGTACCAGATGGTGAACGCACCGGCGGCGATCATCAGCACTGCCGCGATCGTGTCGGTGTAGCGCATGAGCACGCGGAGCTTGCTCAGCAGCCAGCCGCGAGCCAGCGCCAGGCTGACGGCCAGCGAGGTGAGCACCAGACCCATGCCGAGCGCATACAGCACGAACGACACGATGCCGCCGACGAAGCTGTCGTCGCCGGTCGAAGCGGTGACCACCACTAGGAAGGTTGCCAGCCCGCATGACACCGACGCCACCGCGTAGCTGACCCCGAACAGGAACAGCGAGCGCACGTCGCGCCCCGAGGCGCCTCGCTCGAACTTGGGCAGGTATGCCGTCAGGCGGAAGCCGGCGAGGATGGCGACGCCGAGTGCGATGAGCCCGATACCGATCACGATGGCCGCCCACGGCACGTAGTCGCGCAGGGCGCTCAGCCCCGCCGACAGCGCGATGCCGACGATGCCGAAAACCACCACGATGCCGGTGGTGACGACGGCACCGGTGGCCAGTGCCCGCCCGACGCCAGCGCGCGGACTGCCCTCGCTGGCGCGGCGGTCGATACCCAAGAAGAACGACAGGTACGCAGGCAGCATGGCGAACCCGCACGGGTTCACCGTGGCCACGATGCCCGCCGTGAAGGCGAAAGTGAGTCGAGCGCTGTTCATATGCCGCTGTGTCCTTTCTTCGGCCTACAGGCCGCTGTGTCGTTGCTTCGGCCTACAGGCCGAAGTGCTCCTCTGCTCGGCTGGTGATGTCTTCGAGGGTGAGCAGGCCGCTGTGTGTCTCGAGAATCTGGCCTTCGGGCGACACGAACACGGTGGTGGGCATGCCCAGCCCGCCGAAGTCGATGAATAGCTCGCCCTCGTCGAGCCCGGTGGGGTAGGTCACGCCGCGGTCGGCCACCGTTGCGATGGCATCTTCCAGCCGATCGTTGGCCGCGAGGCCGAGCACCGCGACCTGCGTGCCGTGCTCATTCCAGAAGCGTTCGAAGTCGGGCATCTCGGTGACACAGGGCACGCACCACGATGCAAAGAAGTTCACGATGAGCGGGCAGCCTGCGTAGCCAGCGAATGCTGCGGGTTGTTCTTCAAGCGTCACGAAGTCCAGCGCGTGCACGCCCGTCAGGCCTGGATCCACGTTGTGTTCGACGGGGTCGATGTCGTTGCAATCCGGAGGCGGTTCCGACGCTGCGGCCGCTGTGGAAACCGATCCGGCCGCACCGGTTGCAGCCTCGCCGGCGGCGGCCGGCTCGACCGACGTGGCTTGGCCGGTGTCGGCCGAAGCGTCGCCGCCTTCGACCTCAGCTTCCATCGCCACTAGCGAGGTCATGGCGGGTTGACCGCCGCCCGCCAGCAGGAACACGGTCGCACCGAGTGCGTAGAGGCCGAGCAACGCGAACAGGCCGCCGCGCCAGCCCGTGAGCTGTGCTCGCCAGCGTGCGCCGCCCGGTGACTTCATGCAGGGGCGAGGCTACTTGCGCCCCTCGCGGCGATTGATTCGGAGGCTGAGCCGCATGGCGAAGCCGTGGCCTGAGCGGCCCGTGAGCCCAATCACATGAGGATGGGGAACAAGAGCGGGAAACAGCTAGCGCGGGTGTCGACGGCCGCATCGCATCACCGCTCGACGGCCCGCCCCGGGGCTGCCAGCCGCCCATTTCGGGCAGCCTCAGTTCACCGGGGCGGGCCGTCTTGATGAGGCCTGCGGGGGCAGTGCAGGCCCTGGGTGCCGGGTTTGCCGGAGGGGGTCGGCAGACCCAGCGGAGGGACCCGTCGCAGAAGCTGGGTCCACTCGGAGGACGCGCCTGAGCAGGGGAAGACTCAGGCGCGGGCCAAGTCGGGAGGCAGCGGCACCTCCTCGATCACGAATTGCGGGTGGCCGCTTCTGGGCGGCCGGCCGCGCGGGCGTTTGTCCCTGCAGACGCGCCCGTTCTCGAAGAGCTCGCCGCCCCACACGCCCCATGGCTCGTGGCGTGCTTTGGCGGCGTCGAAGCACTCGCTCACCACCGGGCATGCCGCGCAGATGGCCTTGGCGCGGGCGATCTCGTAGAAGTTCTCCGAGAAGAACAGCGGCGTCAGGGTGCCCACGAGATCGCGGCAGCGACCCCGTGCGCGCCAGCCCTCATTGGTGAGGGCCGCTGTGCTGTTGGTGTTGTCGATGACCAGTTCCAGCATGAGCTTTCTCCTGTGTGCTGTGGGTTGCGAAGTGGTTGTGGTTCACGGGCAGCGGTGTCGGTGCGTGCACCGGAAACGCAAAACGGCCGCCGGGTTGTCCCAGCGGCCGTTCGGAGAGTTCTGGTGTCTCAGTGGACTACATCAGATACTCCGAGGGCCGCAGGCGGTGACGCTTGGTCGTTGGCGTCGGGTTGGCACCGTGACCGCGCACCGCATGCTGGTACATGACCGGCATGGGACCCACCGCCGCGAGCCGACCGATGGCCGTGCCGCGCTCCCGCATGCGCGTGACGGCCCGCCAACAGCGCACGCCAGTTGCCGGCACCCGTACGCGATACCCGCAGGCACGCGCTGTGGTGTAGGCGCCGTGATCGAACATTGGGGATCCAATCGGACGAAAGGTCGGGGCTGGTGGCCAGCTGCGGATACCCGACGATAGGCCGCAGCGGCGCCAACAGCACCACGTCGCGGCAGGCCGTGTCAAGTTATTTTCAGTCGAACTCGTATTCGAGGACGTCGTCGGCCCGCCGGGAGACATTGACTTCGCCGATGTAGCGCAGATGCTCCAGGTGAGCGAACGTCTCCGACTCGGCCATCGGGCCCCACGAACGCTCCTTGAACAGCTGCTTCATGTAGTCCTGCACGGGGGCTCGGCCGAGCCGGTCCGAGGAGGTGCGAAGCAGGTCGAGGCGCTCGTTGTGGTGACGCTTGATGTCCTCCACCCGTCCCGACAGGTCGGTGAACGGCTGGCCATGGGCCGGCAAGCCCATGGTGACGCCGTCGAAGCTGGCGACCCGGTCGAGGCTGGTGAAGAAGTCCTTGAGCGGGTCACGCGCGGTGGTGATCCCCGAGATGTGCGGCGTGATCGTGGGCAGGACATGGTCGCCGCAGATCATCAGCCCGCCCTCGGGATCGAACAGGCACAGGTGGTCGATGGTGTGCCCGGGCGTGTGCACTGCCACGAACTCGCGCCGCGCCAGCTTGATCCGGTCGGCGTCTTCGACGTGGTACGTGGGCTGAGGGGTGGCGAACCAGCGCCCGCCCCACCCGTTGCGCATCGCCCAGTAGCCGAGCTTGGCCCGGATGGGCATCTTGTAGCGCTGGCCGCCCCATGGCGTGGGGCCGCCCGGTCCGGTATCGCGCCCGCCGTACACGGGGTCGGCCACGAGCTCGTTGTTCTCCCCGTCGGACGACACCTGCTCCAGGGCTTCCTCGTCTTCATCGGCGGTGTCCCACCACAGCCGGAACGTGCGATGGGTCACCAGGTCGGCGCCGTACTCGCGGACGAAACGGCCTGCCGCCCCGAAGTGATCCGGATGGCTGTGGGTGACGATGATCGAGTGGATGCGCTCCGGCGGCACTTCGGCTTCGGCCAGCCCTGCCATGAGCGCTTTCCAGTTGGCCGGGCCCGGCAGGCCGGGATCGACGAGGGCGGCGCCGCGATCGTCGTCGAGGATGTAGCAGTTCACATGCCCGAGACCGGGCATCGACATCGGCAGCTGCAGCCGGCGCACGTCCGGCGCGAGCTCAGTGATCTTGCCGTCGGGCGGCATCTGCTCCTCGCGAGTCGGACCTGACACGGGGTGCAGACTAGCGAGCCGCCTCAACCTTCTAAGGAGCGTTCGATTCCGATCGGGGTACCTCTGCTGCCTCTCTGGATGAGTCGTTACTTCCAGAGGTAGACGCGGTGATCACGCGCCCAAGGGATGCCCCCCTCCATACACCACTACCCGGGACTCAACTGGGTGTGTCACCGCTGGGTTCGCCCGTTGGGGGATAGGGATGGATGTCACAGGGGTTCAGTACGATTCGGGTTGTGACGGTGCGCCGCAATCCCTCCGGGCGTCCGGCGGACACGCCTGATCACGTTTGGCGGCGTCAGATGGACGCCGTCCGCGCCCGCACAATTGCGCAGCGCCTCGAGGAATGGCGTCAGCTCAACGTGGCGGGCGCGGCCATGGAGGAGAGGTCGGTGCGGATGCGCCACCCCGATTACGACGACAGCGAGGTCTTCTTGGGTCTTGTCGTTGCCCGCTATGGCCCTGAGCTCGCCGGCGAAGTCTGGCCTGAGTCGGTGGGAATCGAATTCTGATCGATCTCACAGCCGCGCTGGAGCGCACGGTCCATGCCCTTGAGTCTGCCGGTCTGGACTACGTCGTGGTCGGCTCAACAGCCGCGGCGGCGTGGGGGACTCCCCGGATGACTCGCGATGTGGACATCGTGGTCCTGCTGGTGCCCGATTCGGGCGAGGCGGTGCTCGAAGCGCTTCGGGGAAGCGAGGTCTACTTCCCGGAGTCAGAGGCCCGTCGGGCGGTCACCTCCGGAGGCACCTTCAACGTCCTTCATCCCCAAAGCGGCGGCAAGGTCGACATCTTCGCCGTTCCGTCGGAAGACGCGTTCACCCAGTCCCGCATTGCTCGGCGCGTCCGCGCTGAAGTTCTCGGAATCGAGACATGGATCGCCGCGCCCGAAGACATCGTGTTGGCCAAGCTCCGGTGGCGCTTGGAGTCGCGCTCTGAGCTCCAATGGCGAGACTGCGTCGAAATCGCTGCCGTCAACGATCTCGACGTCAGCTACATGCACCGATGGGCAGCCGAGTTGGGTGTCCAAGACGATCTGGCCGAACTGCTCGACGAACAGGCCTGACTCGCCTTGGGGTGATTCACCCTGGGTCTCGCGCAGGCTCTGGGGGTCCGATCCTTAAGGAGCGCAGAACTGCTGAGGCAACCGTTCAACTCACTGAGATCGTGAAGCAGCCCACCCCGGGAATACCCTTTGGAACAACGACTCCCACAGAGTCGCCGCAGGCGGCGTGATGAGTGCCGCCGAACCCGACACAGGAACAGCACAATGACTGCCGTAACGGTCGCTGGCCGTACCTTGGACGAACCACCCAGCTACGCAGCCGACCCCGCCGAAATCGAGGTTGTGCACCTCAGCGATGGCGACGTCGACGAACTCGTGAGCGGTGCGCTCGACGCCGCTGGCTGCACGCGCGAGGAGCTCGACCAGCAAGCCGCGACGGGTGACTTCACAAGTGAGCTCGCTCGACGCATGTGGTTCCTCGTCTCGTCCTTTGACCCGCCTGCGGAGTGACCTAGAGAGGCAGGCCCGCGATTTCGCCGCAGAAATCACGGGTCTGCTCAACGGGACCGTTACGAATGGAATCCGCCTCTCGTCTTGGATCGACCCGAACGGAAACGCGATCATCCGCTACGGGAGGCAAGACTCGGGCGCTCTGGACAATCTCGTCCCGCTGACGGTCTCGCAGAAGCAGGCTCGCTTCGGTTTGCGCATCTTTCGCACGCTGACGCTCGACGACGAGTCGAGGCACCTGCGGAACACGCAGAGTGCCTACGTGCTCGCAACCGCGGACGGAGAGGCGGTCTTCACGTACGACTTCGTGCGACCGGCGCCGACCACGGCTCCGGCTTCGGGCAGGGAGCCGACGAGGCGGCAGATGCGCTGCTGCAGCGGGGTGAGCACGCGCTAGACGATCAGGCCGCGAGAGCGCAGGTGCTCGGCCCACTGGTCGCGCACATGGGGGGCGAGCCACATCGTGTCCCACATGCCCAGCAGCACGTCCAGGTCGATGCAAGCGCGCACGTCCTCCTCGCTGCCTTCAGTCATGACCAGTTCGTACACGCGCTCGCGGCCCCGCGGGTCATCGAGGTCGTACTCGCCCTGACCGCTCCAAGCGATGTGATTCGGCAGCTTCACCCGGCCGCTTCGGACCGCGACAGGGCGCTCCCCGAGATCGTCGGGGATCTCCACAGGACGCCAAAAGCCGGTAGTGCTCACGGCACAGAGTTTACGGACGCCGCTGCCAGCTGGTCCGTGCGCCACAGCAGCCCCTAACGAATATGCCCCGCCATTCCCGGCGAACCGGGAAGGCGGGGAGCAGTGACGCCACTGTAGCGCAATCCACCACGGCGGCCACGCGCCGCCGGCTTGAGCCGCAGCGGCCGATCAGATGCCCGCTGTTCGGGGGCGGTCGCCAAGCGCAGCCTGACTGCCGCTGTCACTGGCGTGCGCCGGCGCCTCGCACGTCCGATCGGCCGCGACGTCGTCGGGGCAGGTGTTGGGAACGTGCTGTGCGCTACTCGAAGAGGTCGGCGTGCGTGCCGGTGCGCACGAGTCGTAGCTCGGTGCCCTGAATTCGATAGATCAGCAGCCAGTCCGACTCCAGATGCAATTCCCGGTAGCCCTTCCAAGGGCCGCGCAGCGGGTGGTCGCGGTAGCTCGATGGGAGCGCTTGCTGGTTGACGAGCAGCCGGAGCACATCGCGCAGTTTCGCGGAGTCCTTGCCGCGTGACTTGGTGGTTCTGACATCGCGTTTGAACTGCGACGACCGGACGGGGGTCAGCATGTCGCAGGTTCGTCAGAGTTCGAGATCGCGCAGCAGATCCTCCGTGCTCTCGAAGCGCCTGCCCTTGCCCTCGTCCAGCTCGGCCATGGCCTCGACGGTGGCGGCGGTGGGCACCTGGACAGCGAACGGGAGCCGCTGCTCGTCAGCGACGCGCACCATGAGCAAGCGGATGGCATCCGAAATCGACAAGCCCATAGCGTGCAGGGCTCTTGCTGCCCTTGCCTTGGTATCGGGGTCGATGCGGGCTCGCACGACGGTGTCAGCGCCCATGATGATTCCTCCGGATCGGTGCCCAGTGTAGTTTCATTGTAGCCACAACCTCCATCCAGCCGTTACGCGCCGTGGTGCCACGGGCACAAAGCATGGGTTGGCAGTCGGTTCCAGCGTCGGCAGCGGCGGGCAGATCTCGAGGCCGCCGAGCAGATCCGCGCCGACGGGCGACGGGAATCCACCCCGAACCGACTGACGCTTCCTCGGACCACAGTGCGGTCAATCGCCCGCCGATGGTGTCGCAATATCTGTGCTGCTTGGTCGAGACCCGTGTGTCACTGAATGAGGGCCACGCGAATATGGGGATCATGCGGGTGCGAGTAAAGTTGCGCTTTGGGCTGCTGTGGGCCAACCCGGCTCTCGGGGGCTGGCTGCGCGGGCGTGCCGTGATGCGAGGGAGCTGCGCAAGAACATGCAGGACCGCTCCTACATGATTCTCGGCCGAGACAGCCTCATTCGCGGTACCGCTGCGGGGTCACACGTCGCCACCGCGCTCTGGGCGTTCCCCAGCGCCGGTCGCCCGCCTGCTAGCGCTGACCCCCCCCCCCCCCTTCGCGGTCCAACTACGCGGTCGGGTAAGGCGTGATGCGGGTGATCAAGGCCCCGTGCGCCGCGTTCCTGGCCGCGGTGCTGGTGGTCGCCGGGCTTCCCGTTCTCCCGGGGGCAGCGACAGCCGCCGCGGCATCGACGCCCGCCGCGGCCTCGATGACCGTCACCCCCACGTCGCTGGCCGTCGTGGAGGGCGGCGCCAAGGGCACGTACACGGTCGTCATGGACCAGGCGCCGACGGGCGACGTCACCATCTCGGCCACTAGCGGCGCCGACACCAAGGCCACCGTGCTGCCCGCCACCCACACGTTCACCACCGCCAACTGGGACATTCCCCAGACGTTCACCGTCACCGGCGTGGAGGCAGGCGCCAGCACCATCAGCCACGCCGTCACCGCCAGCGCGGCGCCGACGTATCCCACCGACCTGGACATCGACTCGGTAGCGGTCACGGTGGTGCAGCCCAACGACACCTCGTTGAGCGCGCTGTCGGTGACGTCCCCGGACGGGGTGGCGCACCCCCTCACTCCCTCCTTCGACCCCTCGACCCTTGAGTACCAGATCCTCGTGCCGATCGCCGCCCCGGGGGTGCGGATCGCCGCCACCGCCCTCAACCCCAGCGCGTCGGTGGAGGTTTCGTATTTTGGCGGCAAATACCCGTCCGGTGAGTTGCTCACGATTCCAAGCACGCATGGAAGGCAAGAGATCTACGCCTTTGTGAGCGTGACCGCCGCCAACGGCGACAAGACCAGCTACACAATCAAGGCGGACCGGCCTGCCACCGTGGTACGGGACCCGGCGGTCGACCGCGGCGAAGACTCGCTGGCGCTGACGTGGAAGGGGCCGAATTTTGCAAGCACCAACTTCGGCAACGATGTGCACTACCGGGTGCGCTGGCGGGAGAGGACCCCAGACGGCAGCGCCTCGTGGCAGCCCAACGAAGCCCCACAGCGCGTAGAGACGTCCTCGCCCCGCTACACCATCACCGGGCTCACCGCCCTAGTGACTTACGAGGTCGAGGTGTGGGCCCGGACCGCGGCGGGTGACGGCGAGAAGGTCCGGTTGGTGGCGACACCCGGGCCCGTCTCCGACGATTCGACGCTGAGTGCGCTGTCGGTGACCGACCAGAACGGCGAGGCGATTGCGATCTCCCCCTCCTTCGACGCGGCGACGCTCCGGTACCGGGGAAGCGCACCCCTGGGCGTGACCGAGGTGACGGTCACCCTCACCACCAGCGACAAGACCGCCTCGGTGACGGTGGACGGCACAACCGCCTTCAGCGGGGAACCCTCCGCACCGGTGACCCTGGAGGAACTGAAGGCCAAGACCGTCACGGTGGCGGTGGCCGCCTCCGACGGCAGCGGCTCCACCAGCTACGTCATCACGCTCCAGCGGCCTCCCTCGGCGGTGCGCAACCTGGCGGCGACCCCCGGCGTCGATTCGCTGGCACTGTCGTGGGAGGCCCCGCAATTCGCCGGCACCGACACCGCCGGCGCGGGGTACCGGGTGCGCTGGCGGCAGAAGACCGCCGACGGCAGCGCCCCCGCCAAGTGGCAGCCCAGCGACGCCGGACAGAACGTGTCGGGGACCTCCCACACCGTCACCGGCCTCACCGGCTCGGTCGTGCACGAGGTACAGGTGTGGGCCCGGAACTCCGGAGGCGCCGGCGTCAGGAGCCGGGCGGAGGCGACGCCGATCTCGGGCGACTCGACGCTGAGCGCGCCGCCGTCGGTGACCGACCAGGCCGGCAACGCGATCGCGATCGATCTGTTCGCTGTGGTGGACCGCGACGGGAACAGCGTCGCGCAGGACGTCTATCGGGCCAACCCCGAGAACTATGACGTGGCCACCTTCCGCTACGAGGGCTCGGCGGCGCTTGACGTGACCGGGGTGAAGGTGACTGCCACCACCAGCGACAAGACCGCCACGGTGACGGTGGACGGGGAGGCCGCCGCCAGCGGGGTCGCCTCGGAGGTGAAGCTGACCGCGCAGACCAAAAAGACGATCACGGTGGTGGTGACCGCCGCCGGCGGAGGCACCACCAGCTACGTCATAACGCTCCAGCGGCCTCCCTCGGCGCCGCGGGACCTCGCGGCGGCCCCTGCGGTCGGTTCGCTGGCGCTGACGTGGAAGCACCCGACGTTCCTCGGCACCGACTTGCACGGCGCCGCGTACCGGGTGCGCTGGCGGCCCAAGACCCCCGACGACTCCGCCGCGTGGCAGCCCGACGATCGGGGACAGAGGGTGTCGGCGACCTCCACCTCCTACACGATCACCGGTCTCACGGGCTCGGTCGTGCACGAGGTGCAGTTGTGGGCCAGCACCAGCGGAGGCGTCAGCGTGAGGGCCGAGGCGGAGGCGACGCCGATCTCGGGCGACTCGACGCTGAGCGCGCCGCCGTCGGTGACCGACCAGGCCGGCAACGCGATCGCGATCGATCTGTTCGCTGTGGTGGACCGCGACGGGAACAGCGTCGCGCAGGACGTCTATCGGGCCAACCCCGAGAACTATGACGTGGCCACCTTCCGCTACGAGGGCTCGGCGGCGCTTGACGTGACCGGGGTGAAGGTGACTGCCACCACCAGCGACAAGACCGCCACGGTGACGGTGGACGGGGAGGCCGCCGCCAGCGGGGTCGCCTCGGAGGTGAAGCTGACCGCGCAGACCAAAAAGACGATCACGGTGGTGGTGACCGCCGCCGGCGGAGGCACCACCAGCTACGTCATAACGCTCCAGCGGCCTCCCTCGGCGCCGCGGGACCTCGCGGCGGCCCCTGCGGTCGGTTCGCTGGCGCTGACGTGGAAGCACCCGACGTTCCTCGGCACCGACTTGCACGGCGCCGCGTACCGGGTGCGCTGGCGGCCCAAGACCCCCGACGACTCCGCCGCGTGGCAGCCCGACGATCGGGGACAGAGGGTGTCGGCGACCTCCACCTCCTACACGATCACCGGTCTCACGGGCTCGGTCGTGCACGAGGTGCAGTTGTGGGCCAGCACCAGCGGAGGCGTCAGCGTGAGGGCCGAGGCGGAGGCGACGCCGATCTCGGGCGACTCGACGCTGAGCGCGCCGCCGTCGGTGACCGACCAGGCCGGCAACGCGATCGCGATCGATCTGTTCGCGGTGGTGGACCGCGACGGGAACAGCGTCGCGCAGGACGTCTATCGGGCCAACCCCGAGAACTATGACGTGGCCACCTTCCGCTACGAGGGCTCGGCGGCGCTTGACGTGACCGGGGTGAAGGTGACTGCCACCACCAGCGACAAGACCGCCACGGTGACGGTGGACGGGGAGGCCGCCGCCAGCGGGGTCGCCTCGGAGGTGAAGCTGACCGCGCAGACCAAAAAGACGATCACGGTGGTGGTGACCGCCGCCGGCGGAGGCACCACCAGCTACGTCATAACGCTCCAGCGGCCTCCCTCGGCGCCGCGGGACCTCGCGGCGGCCCCTGCGGTCGGTTCGCTGGCGCTGACGTGGAAGCACCCGACGTTCCTCGGCACCGACTTGCACGGCGCCGCGTACCGGGTGCGCTGGCGGCCCAAGACCCCCGACGACTCCGCCGCGTGGCAGCCCGACGATCGGGGACAGAGGGTGTCGGCGACCTCCACCTCCTACACGATCACCGGCCTCACGGGCTCGGTCGTGCACGAGGTGCAGTTGTGGGCCAGCACCAGCGGAGGCGTCAGCGTGAGGGCCGAGGCGGAGGCGACGCCGATCTCGGGCGACTCGACGCTGAGCGCGCCGCCGTCGGTGACCGACCAGGCCGGCAACGCGATCGCGATCGATCTGTTCGCTGTGGTGGACCGCGACGGGAACAGCGTCGCGCAGGACGTCTATCGGGCCAACCCCGAGAACTATGACGTGGCCACCTTCCGCTACGAGGGCTCGGCGGCGCTTGACGTGACCGGGGTGAAGGTGACTGCCACCACCAGCGACAAGACCGCCACGGTGACGGTGGACGGGGAGGCCGCCGCCAGCGGGGTCGCCTCGGAGGTGAAGCTGACCGCGCAGACCAAAAAGACGATCACGGTGGTGGTGACCGCCGCCGGCGGAGGCACCACCAGCTACGTCATAACGCTCCAGCGGCCTCCCTCGGCGCCGCGGGACCTCGCGGCGGCCCCTGCGGTCGGTTCGCTGGCGCTGACGTGGAAGCACCCGACGTTCCTCGGCACCGACTTGCACGGCGCCGCGTACCGGGTGCGCTGGCGGCCCAAGACCCCCGACGACTCCGCCGCGTGGCAGCCCGACGATCGGGGACAGAGGGTGTCGGCGACCTCCACCTCCTACACGATCACCGGCCTCACCAATGCGGTGACCTACCAGGTCCAAGCGTGGGCCCAGAACTCAGGCGGCGTCGGCGAGAAGGTCCAGGTGGAGGCCGCGCCGGTGTCCGACAACGCCACCCTGAGCGTGCTGTCGGTGACCGACCAGGACGACGCGGCGATCGCCATCGAGTTGGCCTCGGTGGTGGAGACCGACAGCACCGAGGTCGCCGCCGCCGCCTACCTGGCCAATCCCGAGAACTATGACGTGGCCACTTTCCGGTACCGGGGCTCGGCGGCGCTGGACGTGACCGGGGCGAAGGTGACCGCCACCACCAGCGACAACACCGCCACGGTGACGGTGGACGGCAGCGCCGCCGTCAGCGGCACGCCCACCGCGCCGATCACCCTGACCGCGCGGACCGAAAAGACGATCCCGGTGGTGGTGACGGCCGCCGCCGGAAACCAGACCACCTACACCATCGAGCTCCACCGGCCCCCCTCGGCGGTGGGCGGCCTGACGGCGACCCCCGCCGTCGACACGGTGGCGCTGAGGTGGACGGCACCGGCATTCGCCGGCACCGACACCACCGACGAGGAGTACCGGGTGCGCTGGCGGCAGAAAACCGACGACGACAGCGCCTCCTGGCAGCCCGCCGATGCCGGACAGCCCGTGGACATAAACGACACCTCCTACACCATCACCGGTCTCACCAGTGCGGTGACCTACCAGGTGCAGATGTGGGCCCACAACGCCGGGGGAACCGGCGAGACGGTGGCGACCGAGACGACGACCCTGTCCACCGACGCCACCCTGAGCGCGCTGTCGGTAACCGACCAGGGCGACGACGCCATCCCCATCGTGCTGCATGAGGTGGTGACAGACGACGACACGGTGGTCCCCGTCGCCACCTACGAGGCCGACCCCGGGAACTATGACGTGGCCACCTTCAGGTACCGGGGCTCGGCGGCGCTGGACGTGACCGGGGTGAAGGTGACCGCCACCACCAGCGACAAGACCGCCACGGTGACGGTGGACGGCAGCACGGCCTCCAGCGGCACCCCCACCGCGCCGGTGACGCTGACCGCGCGGGCCGCCAAGACGATCACGGTGGCGGTGACCGCCGCCGGCGGAGGCACGACCACCTACACCATCAAGCTCGAGCGGCCTCCCTCTGCGGTGCGCGACCTGGCCGTCGTCGCCGGCAACAGCTTGCTGACGCTGACATGGAAGGCACCGGAGTTCGTCGGCACCGACATCGGCGACTCCCGGTACCGGGTGCGCTGGCGGCAGAAGACCGACGACGACAGCGCCCCCTGGCAGCCCGACGACGCCGGACAGGAGGTGCTCCCGACCGCCACCGCCATCACCTACATCGCCGACTCGCTCACCGCCACGGTCACCCACCAGGTGCAGGTGTGGGCCAGCACCCCGGGAGGAGACGGCGAGGCCGTGGCGGTGGAGGCGACGCCGACCGGGACCAATTCCTACGCGGTCGCCGACGTCGCGGTCGCCGAGGGCGACGCGGCGGAGATCACCGTCACCCTCGACCAGCCGGCCCCGACCGGCGGGCTCACCTTCGACGTCGCGGTCTCCCACGCCTCGCCGTCCACCGCCGCGGCGTCCGACGTGGGCGCGGCGCCGGCCACGCTGAAGGTGCCTGAGTACAAGACGAGCGCCGCCCTGACCATCCCGACCGTCGAGGACGAGGTGGACGAGGGCGACGAGACCTTCGAGGTCACCGTCACCCCCGCCACCGGCGTGACCGGCTGGGCCGAGCGGACGGCCGGCGCGGGCACCGCCACCGTCACCATCACCGAGGACGACACCGCGGCGGTGGAGGTCGCCGGGCTCCACGACCTGCCGCAGGGCACCAAGATCACCTACACGGTGCGACTGGGAAGCAAGCCGACCGGGGCGGTGACCGTCACGCCGTCGGACAGCGGCGCAGGCAGCGTGACCTTCTCACCGGCGTCGCACGCCTTCGGCCCCGACGACTGGACCACGCCCAAGACCTTCACGCTCACCGGCACGACCCAGGGCGAGGTCGCCATCGACCACGTCGCCTCCGGGGCCGACCCCACCTACGGGAGCGGCCTGAGCATCGACCGGGTGTCGCTGTCGGTGACCGCTCCGACGCTGTGGTCTGGGGTGTTGACGGTGGGTGGTTACGGTAATCGGGTTAGGTCCGTTTTCCCGCTAAAGGGTTGTTCGGCCGGTTGCGGTGACCGGTTGGACGACAACAGTTTCTCGGTGGGCGGCGTGGACTATGTGTTCACAGGCATCACCGACTACGGCCGCGGGTCGCTGGACAACCTGGGCGTGTCTATCGAGGGCAGGCTCTCTGTCAGCTTCGACAAGGTCCCCAACGAGGCGCTGAAGGGCTACCAGTTCTGTGTGGGCGCGAGGCCTTTCGCGCTGTCGGAGGCCCGGTCGAGGCTCGGCGGCCTGCAGCTCTGGTGGCCCGGCGCTCACTTGGACTGGGCGGACGAGACAGAACTGGGTGCTCCGCTGGACGTGCAGGCCGTCGCCAAGGGCGAGGAGGTCTTGTTGAGCATCAAGGCCTCCTGCGATGTCGGCGCGGGAGAGTCTCTCAGCACGCCGGGGGCGCCGCAGGGGCTGTCGGTCACGTCGGGCGATTCGGAGCTTCGGGTGGACTGGACGGCGCCGTCGGGAACCGGCGTGGCTGTCACCCGTTACGGCGTCCAGCACAAGCCCTCGGGCGACGCCCGCTGGCCCAACGAGGCCACCGCCGTCCCGCTGATCGACGGCACGGACGCGGTGATCAAGGGCCTCGACAACGACGTGGGCTACGACGTGCGGGTACGGGCCTACAACTCGGCAGGACCCGGCCAATGGACCCGCACGGTCAGCGAGACACCCAGAGTCATCGAACTGTGGTCCGCCACACTGACCGTTCAGGGCGTCACAGAAATCGGCTGCGACAGCGACCCTCTCGTGCCCGTCTCGCATCATTGCAGCGAGTTGCTGAGCTCGTCGTCGTTCACGTTCGACGGCCAGACGTACAACTTCGAGTTGCTCGAATACGTGGGCGGGGCAACGAAGGTGCTGTACCTCGAGCTCGATCGCGACATACCGGCCGCTCTGGGCAACGGCTTCCGCCTCTGCGTGGGCGTGGCGGACAGCTATTCGCTGTCGCATGCGCATTCGGTGCCGCAGAGACAGGATGCGCCCGACAGGCAATGGCGAACCACACTGGGCTGGCAGGCGGGCGGCCGGGTGGAGTTGAGCATCAGGTCGTCGTGCCAGTTCTGGTCGGCGACGCTGACGCCCAAGACCCTGGCGTCGGGCCTGGGATGCAACCGCGCCTCGGTCACCGCCGCCAACCGGTGCAGCGCCACCGCGACGCTCACCGACGACGACTTCACCCTGGCCGGACAGACCCACACCATCGACCGGATCGCCCTGGGCTCAGACGGCGCCCTGGCGGTGCGGCTCGGCTCGGACATCCCCGACCAGCTCCGCGCCTACACCCTGTGGGTCGGAGACAACCCTTTCCACTTCTCGACGGCCAAGATCGACCCCAGCACCCCGCACACCGCCACCTGGACCGGAACCGGCCTCACCTGGACAGCAGGCCTCTCCGTCCGACTGATCATGCGACCCTCCGAACCGCTGTGGTCTGGGGTGTTGACGGTGGGTGGTTACGGTAATCGGGTTGCGTCCGTTTTCCCGCTAAAGGGTTGTTCGGCCGGTTGCGGTGACCGGTTGGACGACAACAGTTTCTCGGTGGGCGGCGTGGACTATGTGTTCACAGGCATCACCGACTACGGCCGCGGGTCGCTGGACAACCTGGGCGTGTCTATCGAGGGCAGGCTCTCTGTCAGCTTCGACAAGGTCCCCAACGAGGCGCTGAAGGGCTACCAGTTCTGTGTGGGCGCGAGGCCTTTCGCGCTGTCGGAGGCCCGGTCGAGGCTCGGCGGCCTGCAGCTCTGGTGGCCCGGCGCTCACTTGGACTGGGCGGACGAGACAGAACTGGGTGCTCCGCTGGACGTGCAGGCCGTCGCCAAGGGCGAGGAGGTCTTGTTGAGCATCAAGGCCTCCTGCGATGTCGGCGCGGGAGAGTCTCTCAGCACGCCGGGGGCGCCGCAGGGGCTGTCGGTCACGTCGGGCGATTCGGAGCTTCGGGTGGACTGGACGGCGCCGTCGGGAACCGGCGTGGCTGTCACCCGTTACGGCGTCCAGCACAAGCCCTCGGGCGACGCCCGCTGGCCCAACGAGGCCACCGCCGTCCCGCTGATCGACGGCACGGACGCGGTGATCAAGGGCCTCGACAACGACGTGGGCTACGACGTGCGGGTACGGGCCTACAACTCGGCAGGACCCGGCCAATGGACCCGCACGGTCAGCGAGACACCCAGAGTCATCGAACTGTGGTCCGCCACACTGACCGTCGGCAGATACAACAACATCTACTACGGCTGCGACAACAGTCTGCAGGGTCTCAGTTCGCGCCACTGCACTACGACGCTGACTTCCTCCTCCTTCACGGACGGCGACCAGACATACAACATCGACATCCTGAGAATCCAGAAAACCCCAGGCTTCCTCCTCAGCGATTTGGAGATCGACTTCGATCGTGACGTCAGCGCGAGGCTGGCAGGCCTGAACCTCTGTGTCGGCGTGACGGGCAGGACGGGCAGCTATCCGCTGTCGGTCACACGGGATGACAACTCCAAGAGGCTATGGGTCGGCATCGGCCCGGGCTGGTCGTCGGGCGATCGGGTGGAGCTGAGCATCAGATCATCGTGCCAGTTCTGGTCGGCGACGCTGACGCCCAAGACCCTGGCGTCGGGCCTGGGATGCAGCCGCGCCTCGATCACCGCCGCCAACCGCTGCAGCGCCACGCAAACGCTCACCGACGACGACTTCACCCTGGCCGGACAGACCCACACCATCGACCGGATCGCCCTGGGCTCAGACGGCACCCTGGCGGTGCGACTCGGCTCGGACATCCCCGACCAGCTCCGCGCCTACACCCTGTGGGTCGGAGACGACCCCTTCCACTTCTCGACGGCCAAGATCGACCCCAGCACCCCGCACACCGCCACCTGGACCGGAACCGGCCTCACCTGGACAGCAGGCCGGGCGGTCGCACTGTACCTGCAGCCCGGCCCGCCCCTTCTCTCCGACGTCGTGTTCCCCACGCTCACCGGCACGCGGGAGGTCTCCCTGGACGGGTTCCCGCCCGGCGGAGGGCGGAGCATCACGGCGGGTTCCTCGAGCGACGCGGTGGCGACGGTGACGGTGTCCGACGACCAGTCCGCCCTGACGGTCACGCCCCAGGGGCACGGCACGGCCACGATCACGGTGACGGCGACCTACCGCAACGGCCACCGGACAATCAGCACTTTCGAGGTGAGGGTCAAGACCGCGCCGGTGGTGAAGGCGCGAATAACGCACCTGCGGGGAGTGCTGGGCCAGACGGTCTCCCCCGACATGACCCCCTACTTCGAAGACCCCGACGGCGACCCGCTGACCTTCAGGGCCGTGACCGTACGGATCGACAGGGCCACCTTCCCGACGCCGCCGGACGGCAAGCTCCTCATCACAGGCATCAGCCAAGGTTCCTCCACCATACGGATCACGGCCTCCGACCCCGACGGCAACACGGTCAGCCAGGAGGTCGCCCTGGGCGTGGACGGGTACGTCTCGTGGACCGCCGCCAAGTACCGGGTCGACGAAAACGGCGCCGCCTCCGCCCTGCTGAAGATCAGGAACGAACCCGCCCGGTTTGCGGCGCGCATCGGGATGACCTGGCGCCCAGGCACCGCCACCGGAGGGGGCGTCGACTACACCAAGGGCGGCGCCACGTACACCATCGGCCGCTCGTACTCGGGCGCATTCCCCATCGCCTTCACGCTCGTCGACGACGACCTGGTGGAGAACGACGAGACCTTCACCGTCACTCTCACCGTGCCGAGCGGCCATATCCCCGGGGCCGGCTTCAGCCCGGGCAGCCACACCACCGCCACCGTCACCATCACCGACGACGACGCGGCAGAGGCCAAGATCGCGTTCGGCACCGACGCCGCCTCCACCAGCGCCCACGCGGTGGCGGTGGAGGAGGACGTCAGCACCGGGACGGTGTCGGTGCCGATCACCGTCAGCCACCTGCCGGCTGCCTCCACCACCTTCACGGTGGAAGTGCTGGGCGGGACGGCCACCGAGAACACCGACTACGCCATCGCCACCAAGTCGGTCACCTTCGGCCCCGACGACACGTCCAAGACCAAGAACCTGGAAATCACCATCACCGACGACGAGGACTCGGAGCGGGACGAGACCATCGAGCTGCGGATCGTGGCCGCCGACGCCACCCCCGACGACCTGGGCGACCACTACGACCGTGATGCCTCGGGCTCTCTGGCCACCGTCACCATCGGCAACGACGACGGGGCTGTCAAGACCTTCGCCGTAAGCGACACGGCCGCCGCCGCGGAGGGCGCCGACGCCACGCTGACGATCACCCTGAGCGAGAACGCCCCGACCGGCGGGGTGGAGTTCACGGTCACCGCCGGCTACGCCGGGTCGTCCACCGCGGTGGCCGCCGACGTCGGGTCGATCACCTCCCCGGTCACCGTGGCGGAGAACACCGACAGCCTCGACATCACCATCCCCCTGGTCGACGACCCGGTGGACGAGGACGGCGAGACGTTCACGGTCACCGTCGCCCCGGCCACCGGCGTCACCGGGTGGGTAGCGGAGGGCACGGGCAAGGACCAGGCCACCGTCACCATCACCGACAACGACACGGCGGGCGTCTCGGCGGGCAGCGCCACGTCGGGCAAAGTCGCCTTCAACGTGGCCCGGAGCCGCACCCGCACCTACCCGGTGGTGCTCACCAGCAAGCCCACCGCCGACGTGACGGTCACCCCGGTGAGCGGCACGCCGAACAACGCCACGGTCAGCGGGGCGATGACCTTCACGCTCGACAACTGGAACATCCACCAGCACGTGACGGTCACGGCCCACAGCCGCCCCAACGATCTCGGCACCGCCCTGATCAGCCACTCGGTGTCCAGCACCGACCCCAAGTATCCCGCCGGCATGACCCTGCCCCAAGTGGAGGCGCGCATCGACCGGTTCCCCTACGTCACCCTGCAGAACCCCACCGTCACGGTGACCGAACCCGACGCGGCCGCCACCGCCACCACCCCGGTCCAGGCGTTCATCAGCCGCGACCACCAGCTGTATCCCGCCTTTGCCCTCGGGTTCAGCCTCGGCGCCGGCACCACCGCCACCCACCACCCCACCACCTGCGGACCCGGCGTCGACTTCGTGTTCCCCTTCAGCGCACGAGTCAGCGTCCCCGCCAGATTCTGGGGTCTCTCCCCGGTGGTCAACCTGACCATCTGCGGCGACGACGAACACGAAGACGACGAAGTCATCGTGTTGGAAGTGCTGTCCCAGCCCGCCTCCTACCAGTCGGCCGGGAAGCAGATCATCACCATCACCAACAACGACCGCGCCTCCATGACGGTCACCCCCACCTCGCTGCTGGCAGTCGCCGGCTCGACGGCCGCCTACACGGTCGTGATGGACCACCGACCGGCCGGCGACGTCACCATCTCGGCCACCAGCGACACAACGGCCGCGGCCACCGTGCGGCCCGCCACCCACACCTTCACCCCCCAGAACTGGGACACCGCGCAGACGTTCACCGTCACCGGCGTAGCCGAGGGCACCGCCACTGTCAGCCACGCCGTCACCCACACCGCCGACGCCATCCAGTACCCCACCACCCTCGACATCGACCCGGTGGCCGTGGGGGTCGCGCCGCCCACGTTGTGGTCGGCGACGCTGACGCCGGCGACGTTCCCCGGCGGGGCGCTGGCCTGCGTCGACGGGACTCCCGAGAAGGGGTGCGAACCCGGGGAGCTGCTCACCGACGACGTTGTCACCGTCGGCGCCACCGACTACCCAATCCACACGATTGGTCTGAGAACCGAGGGCAGCTTTGCGGGGAGCTTGCTCATGCGGTTCGACACGACCCTCAGCGATGGCAACCCCGGCCGCCTCGGCGATGATCTCGAGGACCTGGTGCTGCGGATCGACGACAGGATGCTCGCCCTTTCCGACGCCACGCTCGGCGGCGACGTTGTTCTTGACGACCAACTGGTTTGGGCCTCGACGGGCCTCACTTGGGCGGCGGACCGCAAGGTGCTGCTGAGCCTGGTCACGCCGCGGTGGTCGGCGACGCTGACCCCCAGGGACCTGGACGGGGAGGCGGCGGGGTGCGACAACGCCTCGTCCGCCGCGGGCGACGAGTGCAGCGCCGCGGCGACGCTGACCGACGACGACTTCGACCTGGACGGCAAGACGTACGCGATCACTGCCCTGCGGCAGACCCCGGCGCAAGGCGACACGCCCCGCCGGCTGCACGTCCGGCTCGACCCGAGTCCGCCCGACGAGCTGAACAGGTACAGCCTGATGGTGGGCCGCACCGAACTGGACGTCCGCGACGCCCGCCGGGAGGCCGACGGCACCCTGGTGTGGGACGATCCCGCGGTGACGCTCGCCGCCGGCGGGGCCACAACCCTGAGACTGGTGGAAACCGGCCCCGGCGTGAGAGTGAGCCGCACCGCACTGACCCTGGTGGGCGGCGCGGGCTCGAAGGCCACCTACACGCTGGTGCTGAACACCCCTCCGGCGGGCGACGTGGTGATCACGCCCACCAGCAGCGCCGTCGCCGACGCCACCGTGAGCGGGGCGCTGACCTTCACGCCCGCCGACTGGAACAAGCCCCAGACGGTGACCGTCACCGGCGTCTCCGACGGCGCTGCCACCATCACCCACGCCGTCACCCAGACCGCGGATGCCATCCAGTACCCCGTCGGCATCCACATCGACGACGTAGCCGCAAAGGTCTTGAACGGCTACATCTCATTCGAATCGGCCGCCTACAGCGTGCGCGAGAACCGACGCCAGGGCGCTCTCGGCTATCGGGGCTGGCTGTGGTTCGCCTTGAGCCATGCGCCGCCGAGTTTGAGCTACGCCACCTTTGCGTGGCGTGACGGTACGGCGACGGGCGGGGGCGTGGACTACACCAACGGCGCCACCCGTTTCGGCATAGCTCCCAGCGTCAAGAGGTCGGCACTCGCTTTCGCGTTCGTCAACGACGACCTGGTGGAGGACGACGAGACCTTCACCGTCACCGTCACCCCTCCGACCGGCTACGAGCTCGGAGACCACCCCACCGCCACGTTCACCATCGAAGACGACGAGGCGCGCAGCGCCAAGATCGCGTTCGGCACCGATGCCGCCTCGACCAGCGCCCACGCCGTCTCGGTCGACGAGGACGTCAGCGCCGGGACGGTGTCGGTGCCGATCACGGTGAACCACCTGCCGGCCGCCTCCACCACCTTCACGGTGGAGGTTCTCGGCGGGTCGGCCACCGAGGACACCGACTACGCCATCGCCACCAAGTCGGTGACCTTCGGCCCCGACGACACGTCCAAGACCCAGAACCTGGAAATCACCGTCACCGACGACGACGACACGGAGATCGACGAAACCATCCGGCTGCGCATCGTGGCCGCCGACTCGACCCCCGACGACCTGGGCGACCACTACACCCGCCACGCCTCGGGCTCTCTGGCCACCGTCACCATCGACGACGACGACGGCACCCCCAAGACCTTCGCCGTGAGCGCCACGGCTTCGGCTGCGGAGGGCGCCGACGCCACGCTGACGATCACCCTGAGCGAGAACGCCCCGACCGGTGGGGTGGCGTTCAGCGTCACCGCCGGCTACGCCGGGTCGTCCACCGCGGTGGCCGCCGACGTGGGCTCGATCACCAGCCCCGTCACGGTCGCCTCGGGCCAGACCACCGCCACCGTCACCGTGCCGCTGGTCGACGACGACTTGGATGAGGACGGCGAGACGTTCACCATCACCATCGCCCCGGCCTCCGGCGTCACCGGGTGGGTAGTGGCGGGCGAGAGCAAGGACGAGGCCACGGTCACCATCACCGACGACGACGCCGCCGGGGTCACGGTGTCGCAGACGTCGGTGACGCTGACCGAGGCGGCGGGGCCGACGAACACCGCCACCTACACGCTGGTGCTCGACTCCCAGCCCACCCACGATGTGGAGGTCGCCATCTCTTCGGGCGATACGGGTGCGGCCACGGTGGCGCCCGCGTCGCACACGTTCACCCCGACGAACTGGGACGAAGCCGAGACGTTCACCGTCACCGCCGTGTCCGACGACGACGCGGACGACGAGTCGGTCACCATCTCTCATACGGCGACCAGCACCGACAGCGACTACGACGGTGCCTCGATCGGGTCGGTGGCCGTGTCGGTCGACGACGACGACACCGCCGGGGTGTCGGTGTCGGAGACGTCGGTGTCGGTGAACGAGGCGGCAGGGCCGACGAACACCGCTGACTACACGCTGGTGCTCGACACCAGACCGGCGGGGAATGTGGTGGTGTCGGCCACGTCGGACGACACGGACAAGGCGACGGTGGCACCTGCGTCGGTCACGTTCACCCCGACGAACTGGTCGACGGCCGAGACGTTCACCGTCACCGGCGTGGCGGCGGGCACCGCGACCATCAGCCATGCGGTCACTCAGAGCGAAGACACGGGCGGCTATCCGACTTCCACGAGTGTCGAGTCGGTGGCGGTGACGGTGAACCGGGCTCCTCCGATTCCGACAGTCACGTCGGTCACTGCGGGTGCGGCTGACGGTGCTCCCACCCTGACGGTGGTCACTTCCAATCCCGACCCGGCCGTGTGGGATGTGGCCATCCAGATACGCCAGTCGTCGATGGCCTGGCCCGCTCGGGGAACGTCTCATGACCTGCCCGACGGTGTCACCCGCGACACCGACGCCAGCAGCGCCGGCACCGACGTGTTCGCCGGTCTGGTCAAAGGCACGGCCTATGCGGTGCGCGCCCATCTGGTGTCCAAGGGCGCCACCCCGGCCGCGGTGGCCGCCTCGAGCGCCGAGGCGACGGCCACCACCTGGGACGTGCCCGGCGCGCTGTCCGCGCCCACGGTGGCCGCCGGCGCAAGCAAGCTGACCGTCGAGTGGGACGCCCCCGCGGACGCCGGCGGCACGGGCGCGGCGGTCACCGGCTACGACGTGAACTACAAGGAGGCCTCGGCCCCCGACCGCGACGCAGTGCTGTGGGAGGCCACCCTGACCGTGGACCAGCGCGTCACTATTTTCGGCTGCGAGAGCTTCAGCCTCCTGGCCAACTGTGACGTCGCTCTCGACGACGACGAATTCAGCCTGGGCAGCGTGGACTACACAGTCAGAGGCATCTCGCTCAACTCGCAGAGCGGCGAGTTGCAGCTGATCACAGACTCCGATTTCGGTGACCTCGTGGACTATTCGCTGGTCATCGACGGCTCGCGTTTCCCGCTCAACCACGAACTCAGGAACTTCAGCGCCGCGCGTTGGGGGAGCTCCCTGTCGTGGATCGACGGCCAGAAGGTCAAGGTGTCGCTGGTTCGCAGTGATCCCTCCCCGGCCGCCGGCTGGGTGGACGCCGGGCACTCCGGCACCGCCACGACGGCGGAGATCACCGGGCTCACCGACGGCACCGCCTACGACGTGCGGGTGCGGGCCCGCAACGGCATCAGCCCCGGCAGCGCCTGGGCTGCGGGCCAGGGCACGCCTGAGAATCTGGCTGTGCCGGTTGTCGATTCGGTGAGGGTCGGGGCTGCTGGTGGTGGGTTGCCGTTCTTGTTGGTGAGTTACTCCAATCCTGATGCGAGCCGTTACGCGGTGGTGGTTCAGGTGCGCGAGGGATCCGCTGGGTGGGCTGCCCGCGGCGTTGCCGGTGCTGGTGTCGGTTTGGGTCCTGGCAGGACCTATGTCGGCACGGGTTTGAAGAAGGGCACCACCTATGGTGTGCGTGCCCATTTGGTGGTGAAGTCGACGAACTCGGTTGTGGAGGCGTCGAGCGCCGAGACCAGGGTCGTGACCTGGGACGACCCTGGGCCTCCCACTGGTCTGGATGTGGCCGGGGGCGACTCGAAGCTGGTGTTGTCGTGGACGGCGCCCGCTGACACCGGCGGCGTGAGCCTCACCGGCTATGAGGTGGCCTACAAGGCGGACTCGGCGCCTGACCGGGCGTCTCCGGGGCGGGACCCGTCGACGGGCTGGGTGGACGTCGTGCCAAGCCCCGCGACGGCGACTGCGACGATCGGGCGTCTGGTCAACGGCACGTCCTATGACGTGCGGGTCCGCGCCATCAACCCCGTCGGCGCGAGTTCCTGGGTGGCCAGCACGGGCGTTGCCGCGGATCGGACTGATGCGTCGCTGAAGTCGTTGGGTGTGGCTTTGACTGACGCCGGGGGCACGGTTGTTCCCTTGACGCCGCGGCGGTTGACGCTGGGGTCGAGGTTCACGGCCCGTGTCGACGACGACGTCACAGAGGTGAGGGTCTCCGCCACGCCGACCGCTGCGGGAGCGACGGTCACCATCGACGGCACCCCCGGCGCCGCCAAAGTCGTGGCACTCGGCTACGGCGACAACACGGTCACGGTGGTGGTGACCGCTCTTGACGGCACCACTGCCAAGACCTACACGATCGTCGCGAAACGCGCCTACCCAGTGCCGAGGGTCACCTCGGCCGCGGCGGGCGCCCACAGCGACGGCACACCCAAGGCCACCGTGGTCACCTCCAACCCCGACAGCGCCGCGTACACCGTCGTCGTGCAGGTCAAAGAAGCGTCGGCTTCTGCGTGGCCGGCGCGGGCCGCGGCTCACAGCCTGCCCGCGGGCGTGTCGCGTGCGTCGTCGAGCACCGCCGACAGCCACGTGCTCATCGGCCTCGCCAAGGGCACGGCCTATCAGGTGCGGGCCCATCTGGTCACCAATGCCGCCACCCCCGCTGTCATCGACGATTCGTCCTCTGAGAAGGCGTTCACCGCCTGGAATGTTCCCGGCGCTCCGGGCGGCCCCGACACCGCGGCGTGGACGACGACGCTGACCGTCGACGCCGACGGCGCCGACAGGGGCTGCGACAACGCCCCGGGCGGATTGGACGGCTGCGCCGACGCGCTCAGCAGCGACGAGTTCCCCTTCGCCGGCAAGACGCTGGAGGTCGCCGAGCTGTACGTGGACGGCAGCGACCGCCTCAACCTGAGGGTCAACACCGACGGCGACGCCCCCGCGGGCCTGCGAGCCGCCAAGCTGCGCATCGGCGGCACCAACGGCACCAGCTACCCGCTGACAAAAGGCCCCGGCAAGCTCCACACCTGGACCGGCGGCCCGTCATGGACCGACGACCAGACCGTCACGATCGAGTTGCTGGCACCGTCGAGCACCCCGATACTGACCGTCGGCCACACGAAACTGGCTGTCGGCTGGTTCGCGCCCGCAGACCCCGGCGGGCAGGGCGCAACAGTCACCGGCTACGAGGTCCAGTACAAGCAGACCTCGGCCGCCGATCAGGCGGCCGCCACCCCCGCCGACCCGGCCACCGGCTGGGTGGACGCCTCCCATTCGGGCACCGCCACGACAGTCGAGATCACAGGTCTGACGAACGCGGTCGGCTACGACGTGCGGGTCCGGGCCGCCAACGCGGTCGGCAACAGCGTCTGGATCACCGGCTCTGCAACGCCGGCGGACACTCGGCCTGTTCCTGTCGTCAAGTGGGTTCGCGCCGGGGTGTATTCAGACGGGACACCCAAGCTGACCTTCAGCTACTCCAACCCGGACACGAATGTCTACGAGGTGGTATTCCAAGTCAAGAAGAAAGCGGATGCCTGGGGCGCTCGGGGCGTTGATCATGACCTGTTCTTCTTCGGCACCGGTCTGGAGAAGGGAACCGAATATCTGGTCCGCGCCCATCTGGTGGTGAAATCGGGCCGAACAGTGATCCAGGCCTCGAGCAACGAGGTGAGCGTCGTCACCTGGGACGACCCGGGACCTCCGACCGATCTGGACGTGACCGCCGGCGACGCGAAGCTGGCTCTGTCGTGGACCGCGCCGTCCGATGTCGGCGGGCCCGGCGCGTCCTTGACCGGCTACGACGTGGCCTACAAGACCGCCACAGCCCCCGACCAGACCGCCACCGGCGGCGACCCGTCCACCGGCTGGGTGGACGCCGGCCACACCGGCACCGGCACGGCTGCGGAGATCACCGGTCTGACCGCGGGCACTGCTTACGACGTGCGGGTGCGCGCCGCCAACGCCGCAGGCCAAAGCCCCTGGGCGACCGGTTCGGGCACGGTGTTGCCGGTTCCGGTTGTGGATTCGGTGAGGGTGGGGGCGGGTGTCGGCGGGTTGCCGTCTCTTCTGGTGAGTTTCACCAATCCTGATGCGAGCCGTTACGCGGTGGTGCTCCAGGTGCGCGAGAGGTCGGCTGGGTCGGAGTGGGCTGCTCGCGGTGTCGCTGGTGCTGGTGTCCCGGTGGGTGCGGGCAGGATCTATGTCGGCACGGGTCTGGACAAGGGCACCGAGTACGTGGTGCGCGCCCATCTGGTGACGAAGTCGCCGCCGCAGTCGGTTGTGGAGGCGTCGAGCGCTGAGACCAAGGTCGTGACCTGGGACGACCCGGGGCCTCCCACTGGCCTGGTCGTGGCCGGGGGCGACTCGAAGCTGGTTCTGTCGTGGGAGGCGCCCGCCGATACCGGCGGTGCGAGCCTCGCCGGCTATGAGGTGGAGTACAAGGCGGGCTCGGCGCCTGATCGGGCGTCGCCGGGGCGGGACCCGGCGACGGGCTGGGTGGACGTCGTGCCTAGCCCCGCGACGACAGCAGCGACGATCGGGCGTCTGGTCAACGGCACGTCCTACGACGTACGGGTCCGCGCCGCCAACGCGGCCGGCGCGAGCTCGTGGGCGTCGGGGTCGGGTGTTCCCGCGGATCCCTCTGATGCGTCGTTGAAGTCGTTGGAGGTGACCTTGACCGACGCGGAGGGCACGGCTGTTGAGTTGACGCCGCGGCGGCCGACGCTGGGGTCGAGGTTCACGGTCCGTGTCGACGACGACGTCACAGAGGTGAAGGTCACCGCCGAGCCGACCGCTGCGGGGGCGGCGGTCACCATCGACGGCACCTCGGGCGGCAGCAAGGTCGTGGCGCTCGGCTACGGCGACAACACGGTCACGGTGGTGGTGACCGCGGTGGACGGCACGACTGCCAAGACGTACACGATCGTCGCGAAACGCGCCTACCCGCTGCCGAGGGTCACCTCGGCTGTGGCGGGCGCCCACAGCGACGGCACCCCCAAGGCCACCGTGGTCACCTCCAACCCCGACGCCGCTGCCTACGACGTGGTCGTGCAGGTCAAAGAAGCGTCGGCTGCGTGGCCGGCGCGGGCCGCGGCTCACAGCCTGCCGTCGGGCGTGTCGCGTGCGTCGTCGAGCACCGCCGACAGCCACGTGCTCGTCGGCCTCGCCAAGGGCACGGCCTATCAGGTGCGCGCGCATCTGGTGACCAAGGCCGCCACCCCCGCCGTGTTCGACGACTCGTCGTCTGAGAAAGCGTTCACCGCCTGGAATGTTCCCGGCGCGCCGGGCGGCCCCGACACTGCGGCGTGGTCGACGACGCTCACCGTCGACGCCGACGGCGCCGACAGGGGCTGCGACAACGCTCCGGGCGGATTGGACGACTGCGCCGACGCGCTGGGCAGCGACGGGTTCTCCTTCGGCGGCAAGACGCTGGAGGTCACCGAGCTGTATGTGGACGCCGGCGGCAACCTGAACCTGAGGCTCAAGACCGTCGGCGACGCCCCTGCGGGCCTGCGAGCCGCGAAACTGCGCATCGGCGGCACCAACGGCACCAGCTACCCGCTGAGCGACCCCGGCAAGCTCCACACTTGGACCGGCGGCCCGACATGGACCGACGACCAGCAGGTCACGATCGAGCTGCTGGCCCCGTCGAGCACCCCGATACTGACCGTCGGCCACACGAAACTGGCTGTCGGCTGGTTCGCGCCCGCAGACCCCGGCGGGCAGGGCGCAACAGTCACCGGCTACGAGGTCCAGTACAAGACCACCACCGCGGCCGACCAGACCGCCACCGCGGGCGACCCGTCCACCGGCTGGGTGCCGGTGTCCCATTCGGGCACCGCCACGACTGTCGAGATCACCGGCCTGACCAACGGCACGGCCTATGACGTGCGGGTCCGCGCCGCCAACGCGGTCGGCAACAGCGTCTGGATCACCGGCCAAAGCACCCCCCCAAACAAGACGTTCGAGATCACCTCGGCGGTGTCGGCGGCGGAGGGTGCCAGTGCTTCGTTGACGGTGACTTTGAGTGAGGCGGCGCCGTCTTCGGGGGTGGCGTTCACCGTTGCTGCCGGCTACACCAGCCCCTCTACCGCGGTGGCCGCGGACGTGGGCACGGTCCCGTCCTCGGTGACTGTCTCCTCTGGCCAGACCACTGCCACCGTCACCGTGCCTTTGGTCGATGACGACCTTGATGAGGACGACGAGACGTTCACGATCACGATCGCCACCGCCGCGTCGGGCTGGGCCAAGGAAGGGACGGGCAAGGACACCGCAACGGTCACCATCACCGACAACGACACCGCCGGGGTCACGGTCAGCAAGTCCAGCGTGGCGCTGAGCTCAGGCGGCACCGCCACCTACACGCTGGTGCTGGACACCAAACCCGCAGGGAACGTGGTCGTGTCGGCCACGTCGAGCGCGGCCGGCAAGGCGACGGTCTCGCCCGCCGCCCGCACGTTCACCCCTGCGAACTGGTCGACCGCGAAAGAGTTCACGGTGACCGGTGTGGCGGACGGCACCGCGACGATCAGCCACGCCATAACCCAGAGCGCCGACACCGGCGGGTATCCGACCTCTACCAGTATCGGTTCGGTGGCGGTGACGGTGACCGACAAGACGTTCGAGATCACCTCCACCGCCTCGGCTGCGGAGGGGGCTAATGCTTCGTTGACGATCACTTTGGGTGAGGCGGCGCCGTCTTCGGGGGTGGCGTTCACCGTCACCGCGGGCTACACCAGCCCGTCGACTGCTACCGCGGCGGATGTCGGGTCGATCACCAGCCCCGTCACGGTGGCGTCGGGCCAGACCACCGCCACGGTCACCGTGCCCCTCACAGACGACGACTTGGATGAGGACGACGAGACGTTCACCATCACCATCGCCACTTCAGCGTCGGGCTGGACAGTCAAGGGCTCAGGCGATGACAAAGCCACCGTCACCATCACCGATGACGACACCGCGGGGGTCACATTGTCGACGAGCAGCGTGTCGGTGACCGAAGCGACAGGCGCATCGAACACCGCTACTTACACGCTGGTGCTGGACTCCAAACCCACCGGCAACGTGGCCGTCACGATCAGCAGCAGCGACACGGCCGCAGCCACCGTCGCGCCCACCACTTACAGGTTCACCCCGACGAACTGGAACACCCCCAAGACGTTCACCGTCACGGCAGTGGCCGACGGCGACGCGGAGGACGAGACGGTCACCGTCTCCCATTCGGCCACCAGCACCGACGCGGGTTACAACAACATCTCCATCGGGTCTGTGTCGGTGACCGTCGATGACGACGAGGCCAAGACGTTCAAGATCACCCCCACCGTGTCGGCTGCGGAGGGCGCGTCGGCGTCGTTGACGGTCACCTTGTCGGCTGCGGCGCCCGCCGGTGGGGTGGCGTTCACCGTCACTGCGGGCTACGCCGGGTCCTCCACTGCCACCGCCGCGGACGTCGGCACTGTTCCGTCGTCGGTGACCGTGAACGCCGGGCAGACCACCGCCACGGTCACCGTGCCGTTGGTCGACGACGACCTCGACGAGGACAACGAGACGTTCACGATCACCGTCGCCACTTCGGCGTCGGGCTGGGTCAAGGAGGGGACAGGCAAGGACACCGCCACGGTCACGATCACCGACGACGACACCGCCGGGATATCGGTGTCCAAATCGTCGGTGGCGGTCTCAGCGGGTTCGACCGCGACTTACACGTTGGTGCTGGACTCCAAACCCGCCGGCAACGTCACGGTCAGCGCCACGTCTGGTGCGGCCGGCAAGGCCACCGTCACGCCGGCGTCGTTCACGTTCACCCCCACCAACTGGAACACCGCCAAGCCGTTCACCGTCACCGGCGTGGCAGCGGGGACCGCGACGGTCACCCATGCGGTCACCCAGTCCGCGGACACCGCCGGGTATCCGACCTCCACCAGCATCGGGTCGGTGGCGGTGACGGTGACCGCCAAGACCTTCGAGATCACCTCGACGGCCTCGGCGGCAGAGGGTGCCAGTGCTTCGCTGACGATCACTTTGGGTGAGGCGGCGCCGTCTTCGGGGGTGGCGTTCACTGTTGCTGCGGGCTACACCGACCCGTCGACTGCGACCGCGGCGGATGTGGGCACTGTTCCGTCGTCGGTGACTGTCTCCTCTGGTGAGACCACCGCGACGGTGACGGTGCCCCTCACAGACGACGACTTGGATGAGGACGACGAGACGTTCACGGTCACGGTCGCCACTTCAGTGTCGGGCTGGACGGTGAAGGGCTCGGGCAAGGACAAGGCGACGGTGACGATCACCGATGACGACACCGCCGGGGTCACCGTGTCCAAGTCCGCCGTGTCGGTGACCGAGGCGTCGGGCGCCGGGAACACGGCTGAGTACACGCTGGTGCTGGACTCCGAGCCCACCGCCGACGTGGCCGTTTCGCTCAGGAGCAGCGACGCCTTCGCGGCGACGGTGGCGCCGACGTCGTTCACGTTCACTCCGGCGAACTGGTCGACGGCGGAGACGTTCACCGTGACGGCAGTGTCTGACGGCGACGCGGAGGACGAGTCGGTCACCATCAGCCACACGGCGACGTCCAGGGACTCCGATTACCGCGGCGTCTCGATCGGGTCGGTGTCGGTGACCGTCGATGATGACGAGGCCCGCGACGACGCGTCTCTTCAGGGGCTGCGGGTGACGTTGGCTGACGACGCGACGAATACGCGTCTGGGGTTGACCGCTCAGGGGTCGGGGGGCACGCGGTTCGTGGTGGAGGTGGACGAGGACGTGTCGGCGGTGAAGGTGTGGGCCACGCCGCGGGTGCCCGACGCCTCGGTGTCGATCGGCGGGCAGAGCGGCACGGTCCGGCAGGTGAGCCTGGACTGGGGCGAGAACGTGGTTCCGGTCGTGGTGACCGCGGTGGACGGCGCCACTGTCAAGGCCTACACCGTCACCGTCGAGCGGGCCTATCCGGCTGTGGGGGTCGCGGTGACGGCGGGGGGCCACAGTGACGGCACCCCGAAGGTGACTGTGGTCACCACGAATCCTGACGCGGCCACTTATGACGTGGTGGTGCAGGTCAAGACGGCGTCGGCTGAGTGGCCGTCGTCGCGGGGGACTGCTCACAGTTTTCCGTCGGGTGTGTCGCGCGACACGTCGTCGACCGCGGGTTCTCATGTGCTCGTCGGGTTCGCGAAGGCGACGCAGTATCTGGTGCGGGCCCATCTGGTGGTGAAGTCCGGTTCCACGGTGATTGAGAACTCGTCTCCGCAGGCCGCTGTCACGACTTGGGGCGATCCGGGCGCGCCGGGCGGCCCCGACGCGGCGGTGTGGTCGACGACGTTGACGGTCGACGCCGACGGTTCCGACCGGGGCTGTGACAACGCGCCGGGCGGGCTCGACGCCTGCGGCAGCGGGCTCGGCAGCGACCGGTTCTCCTTTGGCGGCAAGTCGCTGCGGGTGACCGAGCTGTTTGTGGACTCGGGCGGCAACCTGAACATGAGGCTGTCCACCGGCGGGAACCTGCCCCAGGGGCTGCGGAACACGAAGCTGCGCATCGGCGGCGCCGCCGGCGCCTCCTATGCGCTGTCTTCGGGGTTCCGGGGTCTCTACTTGTGGTCGGGGGGGCCGTCGTGGACCGACGACCAGGCCGTCACCGTCGAGCTGCTGGCGCCGTCCAACAGCCCGGCGGTGACCGCCGCAGCCGCCAAACTGACCGTGGAGTGGCTCGAACCCGCCGACGCAGGCGGCCGCGGCGCAACAATCACCGGCTACGACCTGGCCTACAAGACCGCCACGGCTGCCGATACGGCCGCCACCACCCCCGGTGATGCGGCCACCGGCTGGGTGCCAGTAACACACACGGGCACCGCCACCACAGCGCAGATCACTTCGCTGACCGACGGCACCGCCTATGACGTGCGGGTCCGGGCCGTCAACGCGGTCGGCAAAAGCGTCTGGGTCACCGGTTCGGGCACACCCACAGCCGCCACCGCCAAGACCTTCGAGATCACCCCCACCGCCTCGGCGGCAGAGGGCGCCAGTGCTTCGTTGACGATCACTTTGGGTGAGGCGGCGCCGTCTTCGGGGGTGGCATTCACTGTTGCCGCCGGCTACGCCAGCCCCTCCACCGCTACCGCGGCCGATGTCGGCACGATCACCAGCCCGGTGACTGTCTCCTCTGGTCAGACCACCGCGACGGTCACGGTGCCGTTGGTCGACGACGACCTCGACGAGGACGACGAGACGTTCACGGTCACCATCGCCACCACCGCGTCGGGCTGGACAGTCAAGGGCTCAGGCGATGACAAAGCCACCGTCACCATCACCGATGACGACACCGCCGGGGTCACATTGTCGACGAGCAGCGTGTCGGTGACCGAAGCGACAGGCGCATCGAACACCGCTACTTACACGCTGGTGCTGGACTCCAAACCCACCGGCAACGTGGCCGTCACGATCAGCAGCAGCGACACGGCCGCAGCCACCGTCGCGCCCACCACTTACAGGTTCACCCCGACGAACTGGAACACCCCCAAGACGTTCACCGTCACGGCAGTGGCCGACGGCGACGCGGAGGACGAGACGGTCACCGTCTCCCATTCGGCCACCAGCACCGACGCGGGTTACAACAACATCTCCATCGGGTCTGTGTCGGTGACCGTCGATGACGACGAGGCCAAGACGTTCAAGATCACCCCCACCGTGTCGGCTGCGGAGGGCGCGTCGGCGTCGTTGACGGTCACCTTGTCGGCTGCGGCGCCCGCCGGTGGGGTGGCGTTCACCGTCACTGCGGGCTACGCCGGGTCCTCCACTGCCACCGCCGCGGACGTCGGCACTGTTCCGTCGTCGGTGACCGTGAACGCCGGGCAGACCACCGCCACGGTCACCGTGCCGTTGGTCGACGACGACCTCGACGAGGACAACGAGACGTTCACGATCACCGTCGCCACTTCGGCGTCGGGCTGGGTCAAGGAGGGGACAGGCAAGGACACCGCCACGGTCACGATCACCGACGACGACACCGCCGGGATATCGGTGTCCAAATCGTCGGTGGCGGTCTCAGCGGGTTCGACCGCGACTTACACGTTGGTGCTGGACTCCAAACCCGCCGGCAACGTCACGGTCAGCGCCACGTCTGGTGCGGCCGGCAAGGCCACCGTCACGCCGGCGTCGTTCACGTTCACCCCCACCAACTGGAACACCGCCAAGCCGTTCACCGTCACCGGCGTGGCAGCGGGGACCGCGACGGTCACCCATGCGGTCACCCAGTCCGCGGACACCGCCGGGTATCCGACCTCCACCAGCATCGGGTCGGTGGCGGTGACGGTGACCGCCAAGACCTTCGAGATCACCTCGACGGCCTCGGCGGCAGAGGGTGCCAGTGCTTCGCTGACGATCACTTTGGGTGAGGCGGCGCCGTCTTCGGGGGTGGCGTTCACTGTTGCTGCGGGCTACACCGACCCGTCGACTGCGACCGCGGCGGATGTGGGCACTGTTCCGTCGTCGGTGACTGTCTCCTCTGGTGAGACCACCGCGACGGTGACGGTGCCCCTCACAGACGACGACTTGGATGAGGACGACGAGACGTTCACGGTCACGGTCGCCACTTCAGTGTCGGGCTGGACGGTGAAGGGCTCGGGCAAGGACAAGGCGACGGTGACGATCACCGATGACGACACCGCCGGGGTCACCGTGTCCAAGTCCGCCGTGTCGGTGACCGAGGCGTCGGGCGCCGGGAACACGGCTGAGTACACGCTGGTGCTGGACTCCGAGCCCACCGCCGACGTGGCCGTTTCGCTCAGGAGCAGCGACGCCTTCGCGGCGACGGTGGCGCCGACGTCGTTCACGTTCACTCCGGCGAACTGGTCGACGGCGGAGACGTTCACCGTGACGGCAGTGTCTGACGGCGACGCGGAGGACGAGTCGGTCACCATCAGCCACACGGCGACGTCCAGGGACTCCGATTACCGCGGCGTCTCGATCGGGTCGGTGTCGGTGACCGTCGATGATGACGAGGCCCGCGACGACGCGTCTCTTCAGGGGCTGCGGGTGACGTTGGCTGACGACGCGACGAATACGCGTCTGGGGTTGACCGCTCAGGGGTCGGGGGGCACGCGGTTCGTGGTGGAGGTGGACGAGGACGTGTCGGCGGTGAAGGTGTGGGCCACGCCGCGGGTGCCCGACGCCTCGGTGTCGATCGGCGGGCAGAGCGGCACGGTCCGGCAGGTGAGCCTGGACTGGGGCGAGAACGTGGTTCCGGTCGTGGTGACCGCGGTGGACGGCGCCACTGTCAAGGCCTACACCGTCACCGTCGAGCGGGCCTATCCGGCTGTGGGGGTCGCGGTGACGGCGGGGGGCCACAGTGACGGCACCCCGAAGGTGACTGTGGTCACCACGAATCCTGACGCGGCCACTTATGACGTGGTGGTGCAGGTCAAGACGGCGTCGGCTGAGTGGCCGTCGTCGCGGGGGACTGCTCACAGTTTTCCGTCGGGTGTGTCGCGCGACACGTCGTCGACCGCGGGTTCTCATGTGCTCGTCGGGTTCGCGAAGGCGACGCAGTATCTGGTGCGGGCCCATCTGGTGGTGAAGTCCGGTTCCACGGTGATTGAGAACTCGTCTCCGCAGGCCGCTGTCACGACTTGGGGCGATCCGGGCGCGCCGGGCGGCCCCGACGCGGCGGTGTGGTCGACGACGTTGACGGTCGACGCCGACGGTTCCGACCGGGGCTGTGACAACGCGCCGGGCGGGCTCGACGCCTGCGGCAGCGGGCTCGGCAGCGACCGGTTCTCCTTTGGCGGCAAGTCGCTGCGGGTGACCGAGCTGTTTGTGGACTCGGGCGGCAACCTGAACATGAGGCTGTCCACCGGCGGGAACCTGCCCCAGGGGCTGCGGAACACGAAGCTGCGCATCGGCGGCGCCGCCGGCGCCTCCTATGCGCTGTCTTCGGGGTTCCGGGGTCTCTACTTGTGGTCGGGGGGGCCGTCGTGGACCGACGACCAGGCCGTCACCGTCGAGCTGCTGGCGCCGTCCAACAGCCCGGCGGTGACCGCCGCAGCCGCCAAACTGACCGTGGAGTGGCTCGAACCCGCCGACGCAGGCGGCCGCGGCGCAACAATCACCGGCTACGACCTGGCCTACAAGACCGCCACGGCTGCCGATACGGCCGCCACCACCCCCGGTGATGCGGCCACCGGCTGGGTGCCAGTAACACACACGGGCACCGCCACCACAGCGCAGATCACTTCGCTGACCGACGGCACCGCCTATGACGTGCGGGTCCGGGCCGTCAACGCGGTCGGCAAAAGCGTCTGGGTCACCGGTTCGGGCACACCCACAGCCGCCACCGCCAAGACCTTCGAGATCACCCCCACCGCCTCGGCGGCAGAGGGCGCCAGTGCTTCGTTGACGATCACTTTGGGTGAGGCGGCGCCGTCTTCGGGGGTGGCATTCACTGTTGCCGCCGGCTACGCCAGCCCCTCCACCGCTACCGCGGCCGATGTCGGCACGATCACCAGCCCGGTGACTGTCTCCTCTGGTCAGACCACCGCGACGGTCACGGTGCCGTTGGTCGACGACGACCTCGACGAGGACGACGAGACGTTCACGGTCACCATCGCCACCACCGCGTCGGGCTGGACAGTCAAGGGCTCAGGCGATGACAAAGCCACCGTCACCATCACCGATGACGACACCGCCGGGGTCACATTGTCGACGAGCAGCGTGTCGGTGACCGAAGCGACAGGCGCATCGAACACCGCTACTTACACGCTGGTGCTGGACTCCAAACCCACCGGCAACGTGGCCGTCACGATCAGCAGCAGCGACACGGCCGCAGCCACCGTCGCGCCCACCACTTACAGGTTCACCCCGACGAACTGGAACACCCCCAAGACGTTCACCGTCACGGCAGTGGCCGACGGCGACGCGGAGGACGAGACGGTCACCGTCTCCCATTCGGCCACCAGCACCGACGCGGGTTACAACAACATCTCCATCGGGTCTGTGTCGGTGACCGTCGATGACGACGAGGCCAAGACGTTCAAGATCACCCCCACCGTGTCGGCTGCGGAGGGCGCGTCGGCGTCGTTGACGGTCACCTTGTCGGCTGCGGCGCCCGCCGGTGGGGTGGCGTTCACCGTCACTGCGGGCTACGCCGGGTCCTCCACTGCCACCGCCGCGGACGTCGGCACTGTTCCGTCGTCGGTGACCGTGAACGCCGGGCAGACCACCGCCACGGTCACCGTGCCGTTGGTCGACGACGACCTCGACGAGGACAACGAGACGTTCACGATCACCGTCGCCACTTCGGCGTCGGGCTGGGTCAAGGAGGGGACAGGCAAGGACACCGCCACGGTCACGATCACCGACGACGACACCGCCGGGATATCGGTGTCCAAATCGTCGGTGGCGGTCTCAGCGGGTTCGACCGCGACTTACACGTTGGTGCTGGACTCCAAACCCGCCGGCAACGTCACGGTCAGCGCCACGTCTGGTGCGGCCGGCAAGGCCACCGTCACGCCGGCGTCGTTCACGTTCACCCCCACCAACTGGAACACCGCCAAGCCGTTCACCGTCACCGGCGTGGCAGCGGGGACCGCGACGGTCACCCATGCGGTCACCCAGTCCGCGGACACCGCCGGGTATCCGACCTCCACCAGCATCGGGTCGGTGGCGGTGACGGTGACCGCCAAGACCTTCGAGATCACCTCGACGGCCTCGGCGGCAGAGGGTGCCAGTGCTTCGCTGACGATCACTTTGGGTGAGGCGGCGCCGTCTTCGGGGGTGGCGTTCACTGTTGCTGCGGGCTACACCGACCCGTCGACTGCGACCGCGGCGGATGTGGGCACTGTTCCGTCGTCGGTGACTGTCTCCTCTGGTGAGACCACCGCGACGGTGACGGTGCCCCTCACAGACGACGACTTGGATGAGGACGACGAGACGTTCACGGTCACGGTCGCCACTTCAGTGTCGGGCTGGACGGTGAAGGGCTCGGGCAAGGACAAGGCGACGGTGACGATCACCGATGACGACACCGCCGGGGTCACCGTGTCCAAGTCCGCCGTGTCGGTGACCGAGGCGTCGGGCGCCGGGAACACGGCTGAGTACACGCTGGTGCTGGACTCCGAGCCCACCGCCGACGTGGCCGTTTCGCTCAGGAGCAGCGACGCCTTCGCGGCGACGGTGGCGCCGACGTCGTTCACGTTCACTCCGGCGAACTGGTCGACGGCGGAGACGTTCACCGTGACGGCAGTGTCTGACGGCGACGCGGAGGACGAGTCGGTCACCATCAGCCACACGGCGACGTCCAGGGACTCCGATTACCGCGGCGTCTCGATCGGGTCGGTGTCGGTGACCGTCGATGATGACGAGGCCCGCGACGACGCGTCTCTTCAGGGGCTGCGGGTGACGTTGGCTGACGACGCGACGAATACGCGTCTGGGGTTGACCGCTCAGGGGTCGGGGGGCACGCGGTTCGTGGTGGAGGTGGACGAGGACGTGTCGGCGGTGAAGGTGTGGGCCACGCCGCGGGTGCCCGACGCCTCGGTGTCGATCGGCGGGCAGAGCGGCACGGTCCGGCAGGTGAGCCTGGACTGGGGCGAGAACGTGGTTCCGGTCGTGGTGACCGCGGTGGACGGCGCCACTGTCAAGGCCTACACCGTCACCGTCGAGCGGGCCTATCCGGCTGTGGGGGTCGCGGTGACGGCGGGGGGCCACAGTGACGGCACCCCGAAGGTGACTGTGGTCACCACGAATCCTGACGCGGCCACTTATGACGTGGTGGTGCAGGTCAAGACGGCGTCGGCTGAGTGGCCGTCGTCGCGGGGGACTGCTCACAGTTTTCCGTCGGGTGTGTCGCGCGACACGTCGTCGACCGCGGGTTCTCATGTGCTCGTCGGGTTCGCGAAGGCGACGCAGTATCTGGTGCGGGCCCATCTGGTGGTGAAGTCCGGTTCCACGGTGATTGAGAACTCGTCTCCGCAGGCCGCTGTCACGACTTGGGGCGATCCGGGCGCGCCGGGCGGCCCCGACGCGGCGGTGTGGTCGACGACGTTGACGGTCGACGCCGACGGTTCCGACCGGGGCTGTGACAACGCGCCGGGCGGGCTCGACGCCTGCGGCAGCGGGCTCGGCAGCGACCGGTTCTCCTTTGGCGGCAAGTCGCTGCGGGTGACCGAGCTGTTTGTGGACTCGGGCGGCAACCTGAACATGAGGCTGTCCACCGGCGGGAACCTGCCCCAGGGGCTGCGGAACACGAAGCTGCGCATCGGCGGCGCCGCCGGCGCCTCCTATGCGCTGTCTTCGGGGTTCCGGGGTCTCTACTTGTGGTCGGGGGGGCCGTCGTGGACCGACGACCAGGCCGTCACCGTCGAGCTGCTGGCGCCGTCCAACAGCCCGGCGGTGACCGCCGCAGCCGCCAAACTGACCGTGGAGTGGCTCGAACCCGCCGACGCAGGCGGCCGCGGCGCAACAATCACCGGCTACGACCTGGCCTACAAGACCGCCACGGCTGCCGATACGGCCGCCACCACCCCCGGTGATGCGGCCACCGGCTGGGTGCCAGTAACACACACGGGCACCGCCACCACAGCGCAGATCACTTCGCTGACCGACGGCACCGCCTATGACGTGCGGGTCCGGGCCGTCAACGCGGTCGGCAAAAGCGTCTGGGTCACCGGTTCGGGCACACCCACAGCCGCCACCGCCAAGACCTTCGAGATCACCCCCACCGCCTCGGCGGCAGAGGGCGCCAGTGCTTCGTTGACGATCACTTTGGGTGAGGCGGCGCCGTCTTCGGGGGTGGCATTCACTGTTGCCGCCGGCTACGCCAGCCCCTCCACCGCTACCGCGGCCGATGTCGGCACGATCACCAGCCCGGTGACTGTCTCCTCTGGTCAGACCACCGCGACGGTCACGGTGCCGTTGGTCGACGACGACCTCGACGAGGACGACGAGACGTTCACGGTCACCATCGCCACCACCGCGTCGGGCTGGACAGTCAAGGGCTCAGGCGATGACAAAGCCACCGTCACCATCACCGATGACGACACCGCCGGGGTCACATTGTCGACGAGCAGCGTGTCGGTGACCGAAGCGACAGGCGCATCGAACACCGCTACTTACACGCTGGTGCTGGACTCCAAACCCACCGGCAACGTGGCCGTCACGATCAGCAGCAGCGACACGGCCGCAGCCACCGTCGCGCCCACCACTTACAGGTTCACCCCGACGAACTGGAACACCCCCAAGACGTTCACCGTCACGGCAGTGGCCGACGGCGACGCGGAGGACGAGACGGTCACCGTCTCCCATTCGGCCACCAGCACCGACGCGGGTTACAACAACATCTCCATCGGGTCTGTGTCGGTGACCGTCGATGACGACGAGGCCAAGACGTTCAAGATCACCCCCACCGTGTCGGCTGCGGAGGGCGCGTCGGCGTCGTTGACGGTCACCTTGTCGGCTGCGGCGCCCGCCGGTGGGGTGGCGTTCACCGTCACTGCGGGCTACGCCGGGTCCTCCACTGCCACCGCCGCGGACGTCGGCACTGTTCCGTCGTCGGTGACCGTGAACGCCGGGCAGACCACCGCCACGGTCACCGTGCCGTTGGTCGACGACGACCTCGACGAGGACAACGAGACGTTCACGATCACCGTCGCCACTTCGGCGTCGGGCTGGGTCAAGGAGGGGACAGGCAAGGACACCGCCACGGTCACGATCACCGACGACGACACCGCCGGGATATCGGTGTCCAAATCGTCGGTGGCGGTCTCAGCGGGTTCGACCGCGACTTACACGTTGGTGCTGGACTCCAAACCCGCCGGCAACGTCACGGTCAGCGCCACGTCTGGTGCGGCCGGCAAGGCCACCGTCACGCCGGCGTCGTTCACGTTCACCCCCACCAACTGGAACACCGCCAAGCCGTTCACCGTCACCGGCGTGGCAGCGGGGACCGCGACGGTCACCCATGCGGTCACCCAGTCCGCGGACACCGCCGGGTATCCGACCTCCACCAGCATCGGGTCGGTGGCGGTGACGGTGACCGCCAAGACCTTCGAGATCACCTCGACGGCCTCGGCGGCAGAGGGTGCCAGTGCTTCGCTGACGATCACTTTGGGTGAGGCGGCGCCGTCTTCGGGGGTGGCGTTCACTGTTGCTGCGGGCTACACCGACCCGTCGACTGCGACCGCGGCGGATGTGGGCACTGTTCCGTCGTCGGTGACTGTCTCCTCTGGTGAGACCACCGCGACGGTGACGGTGCCCCTCACAGACGACGACTTGGATGAGGACGACGAGACGTTCACGGTCACGGTCGCCACTTCAGTGTCGGGCTGGACGGTCAAGGGCTCGGACAAGGACAAAGCGACGGTGACGATCACCGATGACGACACCGCCGGGGTCACCGTGTCCAAGTCCGCCGTGTCGGTGACCGAAGCCGCGGGCGCGTCGAACACGGCTGAGTACACGCTGGTGCTGGACTCCAAACCCACCCAAAACGTGGTGGTCGCGATCTCGTCGGACGACGCGGGTGCAGCCACTGTGGCGCCCACGTCGTTCACGTTCACCCCCGCCAACTGGTCTACGACGAAGACGTTCACCGTGACGGCAGTGTCTGACGGCGACGCGGAGAACGAGTCGGTCACCGTCTCGCATTCGGCGACGAGCAGCGACGGCGATTACAACAGCATCTCCATTGATGGTGTGTCTGTGTCGGTGGATGATGACGAGGCCAAGACGTTCAAGATCACCCCCACTGTCTCGGCTGCGGAGGGCGCGTCGGCGTCGTTGACAATCACCCTGTCGGCTGCGGCGCCCACCGGCGGGGTGGCGTTCACCGTCACTGCGGGCTACACCAGCCCGTCCACCGCTACCGCGGCGGATGTGGGGACGGTTCCGTCGTCGGTGACCGTGAACGCCGGGCAGACCACGGCCACCGTGTCGGTGCCGTTGGTCGACGACGACCTCGACGAGAACAACGAGACGTTCACCATCACCGTCGCCACTTCGGCGTCGGGCTGGACAAAGGAAGGCGCCGGAAAGGACACCGCCACGGTCACGATCACCGATGACGACACCGCCGGGGTCACCGTCAGCAAATCGTCGGTGTCGGTGACCGAAGCCACCGGCGCATCCAACACCGCCACCTACACGCTGGTGCTGGACACCAAACCCGCCGGCAACGTCACGGTCAGCGCCACGTCTGGTGCGGCCGGCAAGGCCACCGTCGCGCCGGCATCGTTCACGTTCACCCCGACGAACTGGTCGACCGCCAAGCCGTTCACGGTGACCGGTGTGGCGGCGGGGACCGCGACGGTCAGCCATGCGGTCACCCAGTCCGCCGACACCGCCGGGTATCCGACCTCTACCAGTATCGGGTCGGTGGCGGTGACTGTGACGGTGGTGCCGGGTGCGCCGCCGGCAGACAGCCGCCCGTCGGGGTGGTTGGTGGTGAGGGTGGAGCCCGGCGACGGTTCTTTGGCGTTGTCGTGGAACCGGCCGTGGGGTCCGAATGCTTCTTATGAGGTGAACTGGAAGTCGTCGTCGGCGGCTGATGCGGCCGCCACCACGCCGGGCAACCCGTTCACGGGCTGGGTGGAGCCCGTCAAGGTCATTTCGGGTACGCGCAACACCTTGTATTCGATCTGTTGTGCCTACACCATCGAGGGGCTCGCCAACGGCCACAGCTATGACGTGCGGGTGCGTCCGCTCGCCTATGCCGGTGAGACTCCCGCGCGGTGGTCCACCGGTTCCGGCACGCCTGTCGCTCCGTCGCCGCCGTCGTCGTTGGTGTTGGATGTGGCGCGTCCTGGGGGGTCTGCTGTTGCTGTTGTGGCGGCGGGCGGTTCGGTGATGGTGACCGCGCGGCTGGACCGGCCGGCGTTGACGGCGACTGAGGTGTGGTTCGACACCTCTGGCGACGGCGGCGGGGCGCGCTGGGGGCCCGACTGCGCCTGGGAGCACGGCACGGCCGACATCATCCCCCGCGGCGAGACCGAGACCACGGTGAGGCTGTGCGCGACCGCGGCGGCCGCGGGGCGCACGATGACGGTTACCGCGGGCACCTCGGACTCCAACGGCCTCAGGCTCGCCGCGTCCGCCTTTGCGGTGCGGGTGCTGGGCGACAGCCCGCCCACCGCGCTGACGCTCAGCGTGGACCCCCAGGACGCCGCCGCGGGCGGCACGGTGGACATCACCGCACGCTTGGACCGGCCCAGCACGCCGGGCATCACGGTGAATCTCAGCATCGACGGCGTCGGCGCGGCCTACTGGGGCGACTGCCTGCCCGCGGGCACCGCGCTGGGGGCTGCGCGGCTCTACGGCGGGCACAGCCTCGCGATACCGCCCGGCGGCCAGCAGGCGACCGCGAAGCTGTGCCTGCGCCTCGACGTGGAACACCTCGCCATCGGGGCGTGGACCGACGCGCCGCGGCTGACAGCACAAGATCTGCAACTGATGGGACCCGCCGGGCTCAACCTGCGCGCGCTCACCGTCGCCCCCGCCGACCCCGCCCAGACCCTGCCGACCACCGCCGTGGACATCTCCTCGCCCAGCGGCAGCTTCGCGCTGAGCGTCCCCCACGACGTGGCACGCATCACCGTGACGGCCGCCACCGCGTACTCCGCCGCCGAAGCCAAAGTCAACGGCAGGCCCGTGGACACAGCCACCTCCGCAGCGGACGTGCCGCTCGAGATCGGCGACAACGTCATCACCCTCGAAGTCGACGCACCCAAAGCGCCCGCACCACGCGAGTACACACTCACCGTCACACGCGGCGAAGCGTCGACAGACCGCGAACCCCGACGCGTCGAACGGCCCCGCCAAGACCAGCAGCCCCAGCAGCAGCAGCCCGAGCTGCCCGAGTGCGAGACCGACAGCTCACCGCTGTGCGGCATCGCCCTCACAGCCGGCACCCAGACAGTGCCGCTCAGCCCGGCCTTCGCCCCGGGCGTGACCATCTACCGGGCCACAGTCCCCGCAGGCACCGCAACGGTGACCCTCACCCCGACATGGCACAGCGAGGCGAACGTGCTCGCCGGATCACGCTGGGGCGCCGCCACCTACACCCGCCCCGCCCGCATACGCCCCTCCGGCACGCCAGTCGAGCTGGCCCTCGCACCCGACGGCGGCCCCACCGAGCTGTGGCTCATGGCGACCAGCGGCGGCAGCCGCACCAACTACCGCATCGACATCACCCAAACCGCCCCCCAACCCCAGCAGCAACACGACCCGCCGACCCAGCAGCCGCAGCCCGAACCCCAACAGCCCGAACCCGCAGAGCCCGAACCCCAACAACCCGAGCCGCGGGAGTTCGTGCCCGAACAGGAACGCGAACCCCAAGCCCAGCAAGGCGACACGCCCCCAGAGCTGCCCGGCCCCGTGAGCGGCCTGCAACTCACCGCCGCCAAGAAGAACGTGACCGTCACCTGGCACGCCCCCCAGTCCGGCGGCGCCCCCCACCGCTACATCGTGCACATCAAACCCGGCGGCGGCGGCAACGGAAAAACCCACCGCCCCCAAGCAGGCAAGCTCACCACCATCTTCCGCAACCTGGAACCCGGCACCGCCTACGAGGTCTGGGTGCGAGCCCAGAACGACGCCGGCAAAGGCGAGCGCACCCACGCGACCGTCACCACCCTGCCCGCCGCTCAACCGTGACTTGGGCTTGACGATGGATCGGCGAAACAGGCACGCTCGCTGCGGCAAATCGAGCATGAAGTCCCCGGCAAATGTGACATAAACCCGGTCCATAGTGCGCTGATGTGCTCGCAGCATTGCCCAGGCTTCGCGTTCGGCTTGGGATCTGACGGCGTGCCTTGGGTTATGCGGGGTCGCCTAGGATGTGGCGAAATCTACACGTCGGGATCACCGCGGGGAAGAAGAGTGCACATGTTCTGCGAGGCCGCCCGCAATTCCGCGAAGCCCGGCGCTGCACCTTTCGGGGGGGGGGGGGGGTATGGGGCCGCTCCGTCACTCCGCGCGGCCTCTAAGCCCGGGCACTTCCGCCTCCCGGCCCGCTGAGCCAGCCCGCCGGGTCCTCCGCCGGCTGGCGACACTTCTGGTCGCCGTCCTCGTCGGGGCGGCGACGCTGCTGGTGCCTGCGCCCCGGCCCGCCGAAGCTCAGTCCGAGGCCCGGTTCGATACCGGCTGGTGCCACTTCGAGTCGATGACGCCGCCGACCAAGCCCGCCTTCTCCGGCAGCCCCAGCGCGTCGGCCACATCCGTCACCCTTTCCTGGGCCCGCTCGCAGCAGCGGGGCAGCCTGATCACCGACTACACCGTCTACATATTCACCGCGGGCGGCTCGTGGGTCTCAGAAACGCTATTCACCGCACTGCGGCCTTGGGAGAACTACCGAAACTACACCGTCACCGGGCTCCAGCCCGGCACCGCCTACACGGCCAGGGTGCGGGCCCGCACCATCCACGCCTGCTATAGCCCCGCCAGCGAAGCGACGTCCTTCACCACCGCCTCCCAGCAGCAGGGGCAGTACCAGGGCGGTGAGGCCGCGGTATCGCAGCCGGGGCCGGACGAGAGCTGCCACGCCGTCGACGCGCAAAGGGACTACCCGGTGGTGGACCCCGAGAAGAGCAAGCCGTCCGACGTGCGGGTCACGCCCGGCGACGGGACGCTGACCGTGAGCTGGACGCCGACGCCTCGCGAGGGCGTGCCCGACGGCGAGATCAAGCACGCCCTGCGCTGGAGCCAGGTGTCGGGCGTGTGGGCCAACCCTGCCGACCCCAACGCCCTCAGCCAAGGCGACGGCGTTGCCGCACCCTGCGGCGCGACCAGCGTCACCATCAGGGGACTCGAGAACGGGGTCGCCACCGGCGTGTTCGTGCGCTCCTTCACCGGCGGCAACTACATGCAGTTCAGCGCGCAGTCCAGCGGCTGGGTGCGGATCAAGGGTCCCGAAACCACGCCGCAGGCCGACCCACCGGCTGCTCCGCCGCCCGAGGGGGAGCTCCAGCCGCAGGAGCGGGAGGCGCCTCCGGAAGAGGAGTCCCAGCCGCAGGAGCAAGTGGAGCGGCCCGGCGCGGTGACCGGCCTGCAACTGCTGGCCAAGGGCAAAAGGGTCACCGTCACCTGGCAGGCCCCGGAGTCGGGCGGCGCCCCCGACGGCTACATCGTGCAGCTCAAGGCGGTCGGCGGCAGCAAGGGAAAGACGCATCGTCCCAAGGCGGGCAAGCTCACGACCACCTTCCGCAACCTGGAACCCGGCGCGGCCTACAAGGTGTGGGTGCGGGCGCAGAACGACGCCGGCAAGGGCGAGCGCGCCCACGCCCGGGTAACCCTTCCCGCCACCCCGCCGCGGTAGGTGTAGCCGCAGGGCGCGCGGAATCCGCCGCCGCCATCATTCCAACCACCGGTTCGGCATCGTCTAGAACGTGGTGGGGTCCTCGTGTCGGAATCACCGGTGGGGAACCTCAAAGGGAGTCCACATGAAGCTAGGCCGCACGCAGTCAAGCGACGCCCGCCGCCACCCTGGGGGGGGGGGGCCTCGCCGCCTCGTTGAGGTTCGCCCACCCCGCCGCACCATGAATCCGCGGGGCCTTTTGGCCCTGGTTCTCGCCGTGCTGCTGGTGGGCTCGGCGGCCGTGGTCGCTGCCCCGCCCGCTTCGGCGACCACGGGGGCCGCCCTGACCGGGCTGACGCTGTCGGCGGACGGGACCGCGTTGGCGCTCGACCCGGCGTTCAGCAGCGGCACCACGAGCTACAACGCAAAGGTCCTGAGCACCGCCACCAGCGTGACGGTCACGCCGTCGTGGACCGGCGGCCACACCGTGTTCTGGAAGGCCCAAGGCAATCCCTCCGACACCAAGATCGGCGAAGGAGTCTTCTCCGGCTCCGGCGCCTCGCAGAGCGTGACGCTGTCGACGACCGAAGCGACCACGCTGCTTATCATTGTCAACTCCGCGGACTTCCTGAGCGTCTCGGTCTACTCGGTCGTCATCACGCCGGTGCAGCCTCTGCCGGACGCGCCGGTCGGGCTCAAGCTGGTCTCTGGGGACGCGGAGCTGAGGGCGTCGTGGAGCGCCCCGGTGAACACCGGCGCGACGGAGATCATCCGCTACGAGGTCCAGCGCAAGCGGGTCTCGGACGCCGTCTGGCCTGCTTCAGACACCGACGTGAGCGGCCTGACGGCAACTGTCGGCGGGCTGGCGAACGACGTCGCCTACCGCGTGCGGGTACGGGCGGTGAACTCGGCTGGGGCCGGTCCATGGTCTACCGAGGCCGTGGGCACGCCCTCGGTGGAGAACCAGCCCACCTCGGTGACCCTGAGCACGGGGACGGGCACGACCCTGAGCCCGGGCATACCGTTCAGCCTGATCGCGACGCTGGACCGTCCGGCGTTGACCGACACCCACTGCGTCATCAGCTACTCGGTCGTACACTATTCGGTCCAACGCGGGACGGACACTCGCACACTGGTCATCGCGGCCGGCCAGACGAGCGCGGAGATTGCGCTTCGGGTCTTGGGCCCACCGAGAGACGCGTACCTCATTTACACGGTCGAGTGCGCCGACTTGAGCCTGTCCGACACGGAGCGGCTCACCGTCTCCCACCGCCGGGTGGTCTCAGTCATTGCCACCGTGGGCGTGGCGGAGGGCGACACAGTGAAGGTGAAGGCTGTGCTGACCGCGGCGCTGGCGAGCGACGTGACGATACCGCTGACGGTGACTGCGGGCACGGCGGAGTCCGGGGACTACGTGGC